>UCEU01000066.1 GCA_900471485.1 Hyphomicrobiales bacterium | reverse complement strand
TGGGCTCGTCCCGAGGATCTGCCAACGCCCACCAAACCCACTACGGTCATGGACAAAACCACCCACTGCGCCCACGCCAATTCATCCGCCCCCTTGCATTCCGAGCAACGTGCTTAGATCCTCGGGACAAGCCCGAGGAAGACGCCGTGGGGATGCTAACGGCCGGGAGACGTCGAACAAAGGGCCCAGCACACCCGCAACTGTCATGAACGAAAACCCAACCGACAACAGGAAGCCCACACCCCAATGCCCCACCTCCAAGGCTTCCACTACCACGCGACCTCAATCGCCGACGGCCGCCCACCGCTTCTCCTCCTGCATGGCAGCAGCCGCGACGAGACCGAACTTCCGCCGCTCGCAGACACCGCGGTCCCCGGCTGGCAATACCTGTCGCTGCGCGGCCCGATCCCCTGGGAGAGCGGCTACGCCTTCTTCCTCCGCAACCCCGACCGCACGCTCGACCAAAACGACCTCGCGCTCCAAACCGAACGCCTGCACGCATTCATCCAGGCGGCCATTGAGACCGGCCTGCTCGCCCGTCCACCCATCCTCCTCGGCTTCTCGAACGGCGCCATCATCGCCGCCGCCCTCCTGATCCGCGATCCCGACATCGCGGCCGGCGCAATCCTTATCCGCCCGCTCTCGCCAAATCCCGACGCGATCATCCCGCAGATGCCAACCAAGCCCGTCCTCATCCTTTCCGGCGACCGAGACGACCGCCGTTCCCCCGAGGACGCCGTCGCAATCACCAGGCAATTCCGAGCCGCTGGCGCCGACGTCACCAGCCGTTCATCACCCACCGATCACAATCTCCACGAAGACGAACCCGCCATCATCGCCCAATGGCTAGCATCGCGCGTCTTTCCGCTTGCCCACACCCGCCCGCCGCTTTAAGCAGGCCGCCACGCGGCAACAGACAACAGGCGACCATTCAATGGCAAAATCCGACGGCGATCTCACCCAGCAGCCTTGGCCGCAGCCCGTCACGCTGGCGCTCGAAGAACCCGGCCAATACGTCACCATCGACACAACCCAGGCTGCTTCCTGGGCGATGATCGAGGACTGGCCGACGGAAGACGGACCCGCGCTCGACAAGGCGCTTCTCGTCTGCGCCGACGTCATCAAGGGCAAGCGCAGCAACGAGGACGCCCGCAAAGCGTTCATCGCCGCCGCCATCGAAGCCGGCATCGATATCAAGAAGGATTGAGCCGGTGGCCTTACTCAGCCGGCACGGATAGCGGCGGCCCCAGAAACTCCACGTCCCACGTCTTGGCAAAGACATTGAGCGCCGCCGTATCCGGCCGCCCGTCGCGCATCACATCGGCAAGCCCGAGAAAGAAGGCCCGCGCATCGAGCCCCGGCGCGATCAGGATATACTGCCGCGCCGGCTTGTCGGTGACGTTGACGAAGGCATGCGCAGCGCCACCCGGCACGGTCACGACATCGCCCTCCTCGGCATAAAACTGCTCACCGTCCACCTCGAACAGATACCGCCCCTCCATCACCCGGAAAACCTCCGTCTCCTTGTGCCGATGGCGCGGCGGCCCGAAGCCCGGGGCGTTCACCGTGTCGATGAAACAGAACGCGCCGTCCGTCGTGGACGGATCGACCCGCACGCCGAGCTCCAGCCCGATCGCCGGTATCTTGATGACCTCTTCGGTCGATTTGGAGTGAGACGTCTGGATGGTCATGGCAGATTATCCTCGGGCGAATTGAGACATGTTGCGGAGCAGATTGCAGGTGGAAGGCCTACCAAGCCGCCGCCCGCGCCGCCAGCCTCCATAGCAAAAACATGCACGCACCGCGCGCCAAGTACGGCGCCACAAACGCTTGATACCCGCTGAGATTGCTCTAATCTTCCCTAGTCCGCATGTTCACGCCGCCGTTCATACAGCCGAGGGAGCACTGCATGTCGCCTGTTGTCAGCATGATCGCCCAGGAAACAGCGCTTTCCGCCCTGATATCCGCCGTCGCCGTCATCGGCCTGCCGAAGCTCTTCGACGCCGCCGCGCCGGTCAATTATCCGCTGGCGTTCGGCCTCTTCGTGCTGATGTCGCTCGCTTTCGCCGCCTACGAACTTCTCGTGCGTCGCCGCTAGTCACCACCTCAAGACATGCCAACCACCGGGACTGTCTGCATGCGCCCGTCATCCCCCAACAGACCCGAGAGCCGATGTCGATTTCAGATGCGATCTACCGCCCCTTCGAGCGCCTGATCCGGCCGCTCGACATCCCCTACCAGCCGCTGCCGTCTAAAGGGCCGGTCGCCGTCCTCCTGCACTTCATCATGATGTTCCGAGGCGTGCTGATCGCGCTGGCGCTTTCATCCATGGCCATCGAGGCGATGAACCTGACGATGGTTTGGGGCCTCTCCGTCATCGTCGACGGCGTCACGCAAAAGGGCGCGGCGCTCTTCCTCAGAGACGAATGGCCGTTCCTGACCTTCCTCGGGCTGCTGATCTTCCCGGCCATGCCGATCGCTTCCTTTCTGGTCAACACGCTGACCTCACACACGCTCGGCGTCGGCATGCCCGCCGCCATTCAGTGGCAGGGGCACAAGGCGGTGGAGCGACAGGACCTCGCTTTCTTCCACGATCTCTATGCCGGCCAGGTCGCCTCGCGGCTGCAGCAGGTGTCGTCGGCCGTGCAGCAGCAGATCATCGCCGCCTTCCAGTCGATCCCGCGTTTCTTGCTTCAGATGGTCGGTTCGGTGGTGTTGCTGAGCGCGCTCTCCTGGCAGCTCGCTCTGCCCGCCGCCATCTGGATGGCGCTCAACGTCGCGCTCGCGGTCAAGATGGCGCCCGTCTTCACCGAGCGCTCGCGTAGAACCGCCAAGCAGCGTAGTCTTGTCGCCGGCGCCATCACCGATCTCTACACCAACATGCAGATGATCAAGCAGTTCGCCGCCGAAGACAGCGAGGCCGGTGCCATACGCCGCGTCATCGGCAAGTCGGTCAGCACCCAGCACAGCGAGCGGCGGATCTACCGCACCTCCGAGCTCATCGTCGTGGCGCTGAACATGCTGCTCTGGCTGGCGATGGTCTCGATCGGCTTCACCGGCCTCGTGCATCAGTTCCTGACGATCGGCGAGTTCGTCGGCGCCATCTACGTGCTCCACCGCCTATCCGGCCACACCTTCACCTTCCTGCAGATGGGCCAGCAGATCTTCCAGGCGATCGGCACGATCAAGGACGCCATGCCGGTCATGACAACACCGCCCACCATCACCGACCGACCCGATGCCGTCGATCTCTCCGTCACCCGAGGCGAAATCCGCTTCGACGACATGAGTTTCGCCTACAAGACCGGCAAACCTGTCATCGAAAACCTACAGCTCACCGTCCGGCCCGGCGAAAAAGTCGGCCTCGTCGGCCTCTCCGGCGCCGGCAAGACGACGCTAGTCAGCCTCCTCCTGCGCTTCTACGACATCGGCTCGGGCGCAATCCGGATCGACGGCCAGGACATCCGCGACATCACCCAGGCAAGCCTGCGCCGCAACATCGGCGTCATCGCGCAAGACGTGGCGATGCTGCACCGCTCGGTCGGCGACAACATCCGCTACGGCCGGCCGGAGGCAGCGCGCGCCGAGATCGAGGAGGCGGCGGAGACCGCGAGCGCCGACGCCTTCATCGCCGAATTGCGCGACGCGGACGGCCGCAAGGGCTACGACGCCTATGTCGGCGACCGCGGCATCAAGCTCTCCGGCGGCCAGCGCCAGCGCGTGGCAATCGCCCGTGTCTTATTGAAGGACGCGCCGATCCTCGTGCTAGACGAAGCGACCTCGGCGCTCGACAGCGAATCCGAAGCCGCCATCCAGGAAAAGCTCGATCTCGTCATGCGCGGCAAGACCGTCATCGCCATCGCCCACCGCCTCTCCACCATTGCCATGATGGACCGTATCGTCGTGCTTGATCAGGGCCGCATCGTCGAACAAGGCCGCCCCGGCGACCTTGCAGAAGGCGACGGCCTGTTCGCCCGGTTGTGGAAGCGCCAGACCGGCGGCTTCATGCCGGAGGAGATCGACTAGTCCAGCACTCCTATTGCGCCAGCAGCGCCTTGATCAGCGCATAGGTCGCCTTTACGCGGGCTTCGTTCGGATAGTTCTTGTTAGCCAGCACCACGACGCCGAGCCCCTTGGCTGGGATCATAGCCATGTAGCCGCCGAAGCCGTTGGTCGAGCCCGTCTTGTTGAGGATGACGTCCTTCTGCGGCGCAAGCGGCGGGTCGATCCGCTCGGCCGGTTGCGGCTTCAGGATGAAGTCGTAGCTGTTGCCCGAGGTCATCGTCTCGAGCGGCACCGGCCATGGGTACTGCTCCCAGATCATGTCCTGGACGAATTTCTCGGTGCGGAACTGCCCCTCCTGCGTACGCCGGACCGCCGCGCGGATTTCATCCGAAGCCTTGCCTCCCCCGAGTTCGACGTCGAGCAGCGTCAGCATGTCGCGCGCACTCGATTTGACGCCGTAGGCCTCGGCGTCGAGAACGCCTGGTGTCACGCGGATCGGCTTGTTGGTCTTGCGATCATAGCCGAAGGCATATTGCTTCATCGCGCTCTTCGGCACGCCTATCCAGCTGTTGTCGAGCCCGAAGCCCGGAAACAGGATCGTCTGTGCAGCCTGCCGGTAGTCCATTCCGAGCGCCCCGGCCGAGATGTTGCCGAGCAGGCCGATGCTGATATTGGAATAGCTGCGCGCGCCCGCCTGCGGCGGCTTCCATGTCTTCAGCCAGTCCACCAGTCCGCCGACATCCGAGACGCCATCCGGCACCTGCAGCGGCAGGCCGCCCGAATGGTGGGTGGCGAGGTCCATCAGCGTCAGCTCGTCGCCGATCGTGCAGGTGCCGGCGCAGACATGCTGCGCAACCGTATCGTCGAGACGCAGCTTGCCGCGGCCTTCGGCGAGTGCTGCCAGCGTCGCGTTGAACACCTTGCTCATCGATCCGAGCTCGAACAGCGTATCGGGATCGACCGCGCGGCGATCGGCTCGCGAGGCGAGCCCCGTGGCATAGAACTCATGCCGGCCTTCCCGCGTCACGCCGACGATCAGACCCGGAATGTCGTATTCCTTGACCACGGGCGCGAAGGCGGAAGCCGCCTGCTCCTGGAAATCCGGCGCCTTCGCCGAGCCTGCCAGCGCGGCGGTCGTGGATACGGCCAGCGCCGACACGGAAAGCATCGCCATTCGAAAATCAGCCATTTTCATCCTCCGGTTTGAAAACTCGAGGTCGTGTATAGAGGGATCGGGCAGCCGTTCAACCCGTCGCGGCAATCGCGCCATCCCCTGCCGTCTTGAACCGCAGTCCCAGCACCAGCGGCACCGCCGCCGCGTAGATTGCGATAACCGAAAGCCACACCGCCCCAGGCCACGCCGTGCGCACCGCGAGATAGACGCTCGAGAAAACAAGCGGACCGACGATCGAAGCGAGGCTCACTGCCGAGGCAAGCACACCCTGGAATTGACCCTGTCTATCCTCCTCCACCTGTTGCGTCGCCAGCGATTGCAGCGCCGGCACGCCGATGCCGCCGAGCGCGAAAATCGGCATGACCGCGAAGATCATCCAGCCGTGCGGCGCGAACGCCATGACGGCAAGCGCCACGCAGACGCTGGCGATCCCCGCAAGGATGGCGGCGCGTTCGCCGAGCAGCCGGACCGCCGGCCCCGGCAGGAAAGCCTGCGCAAGCGTCTGGCAGACGCCGAAGGCGCCGAGCGACAGGCCGATCCAGAGCCCGTTCCAGCCGAAGCTGTCGCCACCCCAGAGCGCCCAGCAGGTGCCGTAGGCCTCGCCGGTCGCGCTGAAGATGAAGAAGATCAGGATGAAGGGTGTGAGACCTTTCATCCTGAACACCCATTGCAGCGGCCGCAACGGATTGAGCGCGGCGAGGTCGATCGGCTCTCGCCGCGCGGTCCGTGTTTCCGGCAGCACGAGGAAGGCAATGAGCAGGTTGCAGCCGTTGAGCGCCGCCGCCGCCATGAAGGGCAGTCGCAGCCAGTGGTCGCCCAGCGCGCCGCCGAGGACTGGGCCGATGATGAAGCCAAGGCCGAACATGGCGTTGAACAGCCCGAACCGCCGCGCCCGCTTCTCTGGCGGCGAGATGTCGGTGATGTAGGCGGTGGCGACGGAGAGGTTGGCGCTGGTCAGCCCGGCAATGGCGCGGCCGATGAAAAGCATGGCAAGGCTGGAGGCAAAGGTCAGGAAAAGATAGTTGATCGCCGCGCCGGCAAGCGAGATGAGCAGCACCGACCGCCGGCCGAGCCGGTCGCTGAGCGAGCCCAGCACCGGCGCGAAGACGAACTGCATGGCGGCATAGAGCGCTGCCATGAGGCCGATATAGGGCGCGACGTCCCCGGCTTGCGTGACGTCGGCAAGCAGCGACGGCAGGATTGGAAAGATCAGGCCGATGCCGACGGCATCCAGCATGATCGCGGTAAAGATGACGACGAGTGGTTTGTTCATGGCGTGTTCCGTTCGACGCAGGCATGCGTCGCCGCAAGGCGCGAATGACCTGCTGTTGGGGACCTGATCCGTGTCAGGCGTTGCTTTCTTGGGAACGCTGGCCGACCCATGCGCTAAGGCCATGGGTGGCGTGTGCTTGACCGCCTGGACGCCTATTCGTCCACCTGTTTGCTCCGCCGCTGGCGGATCAAGGGAAGCAGTCGCTTTTCGCGATATCAGCGGGATACGCCAGATCGGCTCATCAGGCAAGTCCCCTTCCGGTGACGATGGGCATTCCGCGCAGATGCGCGGATTTCGTGTTTGATACCGGCCGCCGCGACTATTCGTCGATGGTCACCGACCAGGGCTTTCGATGCGCGCTCCCACCAACTCCCAAACATCCACCTTCCCCGCTCGCCCCTTCAACTGCACCAGTCCGCGCGGTCGCAGATCGAAGCGCTCCGCCACCATGTCACGCGTGGCGGCGCTCACCAGGATCGATGTATCGAATTCCTTGTTCAGCCCTTCCAGCCGTGACGCGACATTGATGGTGTCGCCCATCGCCGTATACTGCTGGCGCGAGGCGGCGCCGAAGCTGCCGACGACGGCCGGACCGGTATGCAGCCCGAAGCGTGTGATCAGTTCGGGAAGGCCGTTGCGCTGGTTCTCCTCGTTCAAAGCGTCCACCGCGGCCTTCATCGCCAGCGCACAGCGGCAGCCGTGGTCGGCGTGCCTGATATCCTCGACCGGCGCGTTCCACATCACGAAGATCGAATCCCCGAGATATTGGATGACGGTGCCGCCATGGCTTTCCGCGATGCCGTTCAAGACCTGGAAATAGGCCGAAAGCGTATCGACCACCTCCTCCGGCGAATGCTGCTCGGAAATGGTCGTGAAGTCGCGGATGTCGGTGAAGAGCACCGTCACCTCCTGCCGCTTCGCCTTGTCGATAACCCGCCCGTCGGGATTGACGATCCGCCTGACAACCTCGCGCGGCACATAGAGCGCGAACTGGCCGATGGCATGGCGGCTGGCGGCAAGCGCCGTCGCCAGCATGTTGATCTCGGTGATCCAGGAATGCGAAACGGCCTTCTCGCGCGTGTCGAGATCGCCGATCCGCCGCGCCTCCTCGGCAAGCTGGTGCAGCGACCGGCTGACCATGCGCGACAGCACCACGGACGCCGCCACCCCGGCGATCACGAAACCGGCGGCGATAAGCAGGTTGTGGAGCAGCAGCCTGTTGGCCTGCGCCACGAGATCGTCCAGCGGCACAACGATCGCCGCCTCGTTGCCGGTGAACAGGCCGGACACGCCGATCGGCGCGATCTGGATCAGATAGGGCTCGCCGTCGAGCGTCACCCGCGCCAGCCCGCCGCCCGCGAATGCCGGATCGTGCCGCAGTCGCGCGACGGTTTCCAAGCTGCTGTCGAAACCATCGGACGTCGCGTTGATCGCGCCTCTGGCGCGCGACCACAGCTCCATCAGCCTGCCCATGACGGCCGGATCGGAATGAGCGACCAGATAGTCTCCGTCGTCGATGATATAGGCCCGCGCCCGCGGCGATATCCCGCTTGCGTCCAAAAGCCGGCTCACCGTCCTCAGATGAATGTTGATGCCGACGACGACATTACCATCGTCGCGCATGGGCGCCGCGATCGTCAGCGTCGGCGCCTGCAGCGTTCCGGCGACATAGGGACCGACGGAAACCGCCGCATGGTCCTGGACAACCGCCCGATACCACGGTCGTTCGCGCGGATCGAAGGAGGCATATTCGACGTTGCGAGTGCTGATCTCGCGAGCATCTCCATCGAGAAACCTGAGCGTCGAGATGACGTCCGGCCGGTCGCGTCGCGCGATGGTCCGCACCGCGAAGGCGGTTCCCTCGGGCACGGAGAGCGTCCGGCGCACGTCGTCGCGGGCGGTGCTGATCACCTGCAGGTAGGAACCATCGGGATAGCCGGTATAGATGCTGGTCGCATTGGGAACGTTGCGCAGCGCCTCGATCAGAAACACCTCCTTCGCCCTGATGTCACCGGGCGGTGGCGCGACGAGCTGTTGCAGTGTGGAGGCCAGAGCCACCGCCTCGTTGCCCTCCTGCAGCGTGTTGCGGTATCCCTCGATCAGCCGCATGCTCATCTCGCGCATCTGCTGCGCGCCGGCGGCAACCGCTGCCGTGCGTCCCTGGCTGAAGGCCATCCAGATGATGGGCGTCGAGGTGCAGATCAGCGACGCCACGACGAGCACGCCGAGATGCAGCCGCAACGGCCTGGACCAGTCCAGCAGCCAACGCGATATCCGACCAGCCATGATCAGCCCCCGCGCCGGCCCCCACGGCCGCGCCCCTCGCTCCTCGTCACCAGCTAAGCGTGTTTTCGCGGAGCGCACAAGATGGGCGGGACCCGGCGTTCGCATGGACTCGTCGCCCCGCACCATCTGCCGCCCTGGGCTCAGCGCTCATCCCAGCGGCGCCTCTCCTGCACTTGCATCAGCATGCTCCGTCCGGCCGCTATAAGCTCGAGCAGAAACGCGATAAGGGAGAGCATCAGTGAAACGATCGCCCCGCCGAACCACCAGAACAGGTTTTCCGGCTGCAAACGGATGGCAAGCGCGCCCGACAGGAGATTGAGGATCGCGCCGCAGGTGCAGATCCCGGCCACGACGCCCAGTATCACCGCCATTTCGAGAACGAGCGTGCGCCGGCGCAGGTAGATGAGCTGCCGCAGCCGGTTCTCTCTCGGCAGTTCCGTGTCCATCACCTCGTTCAAGCGATCGGATACGCGGCCGAGGCGCGTGGCGTAGATGCCGACGAAGGCAGCAGTCCCAGCCGGCAGGAAGACGGGCGCCAGCGAGGTCTGGATGACGCCGGCGTAGTCGATGATGATCGGGGGTGTATCCATCCGCGTTCCCTAGAGCCTGGCCATGCCGCCCGCCATCGTGCATGGCGGTCGGGCGGTTATAAGGCGCGGGACGCGGACACCGCTTATCGCCCGCGACCGCCTCCGCCGCGCCCGCCGCCACCCC
>UCEU01000074.1 GCA_900471485.1 Hyphomicrobiales bacterium | reverse complement strand
CGATCTCCCCCCTTGTGGGGGAGATGTCCGGCAGGACAGAGGGGGGTAACGCTGGGCACAACGTCCAATATCGACACAACCAAATTCCACCAAACACCCTATTCCCCAGAGAGGACCATCCCATGCTGAAATTCACCGAAGAACACGAATGGCTGCAGATCGAAGCCGGTGTCGCCACCGTCGGCATCACCACCTATGCCGTCGAGCAGCTCGGCGATCTGGTGTTCGTGGAACTGCCTGAAGTCGGCGCCACCTTCGGCAAGAACGACAACGCCGCCACCGTCGAATCCGTCAAGGCCGCCTCGGATGTCTACTGCCCGCTCGCCGGCGAAATCACCGAAGTGAACCCGGCCATCGTCGCCGATCCGTCGCTGGTCAATTCAGACCCTCAAGGGTCTGGCTGGTTCTTCAAGCTGAAGCTCGCCAATTCAGCCGATGCCGACGGCCTGCTCGACGAAGCGGCCTACAAGGAGCTCACCGCGTAATGACGACGCCGACGGAATTCCAGTTTACCGACTACCAGCCCTACGACTTCGCCAATCGTCGTCACATCGGCCCCTCGCCGGCCGAAATGACCGATATGCTCAAGGTCATCGGCTATAACAGCCTCGACGGGCTGATCGACGCGACCGTGCCGCCCTCGATCCGCCAGAAGGCGCCGCTCCTCTGGGGCGCGCCGATGACGGAGCGCGAGGCTCTCGACAAGCTGCGCGAAACCGCCAACAAGAACAAGGTCCTGACCTCGCTGATCGGCCAGGGCTATTACGGCACGATCACGCCGCCGGTCATCCAGCGCAACATCCTGGAGAACCCGGCCTGGTACACGGCTTATACGCCTTATCAGCCGGAAATCTCCCAGGGTCGCCTAGAGGCACTCCTGAACTATCAGACGATGATCTGCGACCTGACCGGCCTCGACGTCGCCAACGCCTCGCTGCTCGACGAAGCAACGGCTGCAGCCGAAGGTATGGCGATGGCCGAGCGCGTCTCCAAGTCGAAGGCCAAGGCCTTCTTCGTCGATGCCGCCTGCCATCCGCAGACGATCGAGCTGATCAAGACTCGCGCCGAGCCGCTCGGCTGGAGCGTCGTCATCGGCAACCCCTTCACCGATCTCGATCCGGTCGATGTCTTCGGCGCCATCTTCCAGTATCCGGGCACGCACGGCCATGTGCATGATTTCACCGGCCTGATCTCGCGCCTGCACCAGACCGGTGCGATTGCCATTGTCGCCGCCGACATCCTGGCCCTGACGCTTCTGAAGTCGCCGGGCGAAATGGGCGCCGACATCGCCATCGGCTCGTCGCAGCGCTTCGGCGTTCCCGTCGGCTACGGCGGCCCGCACGCAGCCTACATGTCGGTCAAGGACGCCCACAAGCGCTCCATGCCCGGCCGTCTCGTCGGCGTTTCGGTCGATGCCCGCGGCAACCGCGCCTATCGCCTGTCGCTGCAGACTCGCGAACAGCACATCCGCCGCGAAAAGGCGACGTCGAACATCTGCACCGCGCAGGTGCTGCTCGCCGTCATGGCCTCCATGTACGCCGTCTTCCACGGCCCCAAGGGCATCAAGGCGATCGCCCAGCAGGTCCACCAGAAGGCCGTGCTGATGGCCAAGGGCCTGGAAAAGCTTGGCTACACCATCGAGCCTGAAACCTTCTTCGACACCATCACCGTCGATGTCGGTCACATGCAGGGTGTCATCCTGCGCGCGGCGGTCGCAGAAGGCGTCAACCTGCGCAAGGTCGGCGCCACCAAGATCGGCATGAGCCTCGACGAGCGCACCCGCCCGGCGACGCTGGAAGCCGTCTGGCGCGCCTTCGGCGGCAATTTCGCCGTCGCCGATTTCGAGCCGAGCTATCGCCTGCCCAAGGGCCTTGCTCGCACCAGCGAGTACCTGACGCATCCGATCTTCCACATGAACCGCGCCGAAAGCGAGATGACGCGCTACATCCGCCGCCTCTCGGACCGCGACCTGGCGCTCGACCGCTCGATGATTCCGCTCGGCTCCTGCACGATGAAGCTCAACGCCACAGCGGAAATGCTGCCGATCACATGGCCCGAGTTTTCGGATATCCATCCCTTCGTGCCGGCTGACCAGGCGCTCGGTTATCGCGAGATGATCGACAACCTGACCGAAAAGCTCTGCGCCGTCACCGGCTACGACGCCTTCTCCATGCAGCCGAACTCCGGCGCGCAGGGCGAATATGCGGGCCTCTTGACGATCCGCAACTACCATATCGCCAACGGCAATGGTCACCGCGACGTCTGCCTGATCCCGACCTCGGCGCACGGCACCAACCCGGCATCCGCCCAGATGGTCGGCATGAAGGTCGTGGTCGTCAAGGTTCGTGAAAACGGCGACATCGACCTCGACGACTTCCGCGCCAAGGCCGAGCAGTATTCGGACAACCTCTCCTGCTGCATGATCACCTACCCCTCGACGCATGGCGTGTTCGAGGAAACGGTGAAGGAGATCTGCGATCTCGTGCACAAGCATGGTGGTCAGGTCTATCTCGACGGCGCCAACATGAACGCCATGGTCGGCCTGTCCCGCCCTGGTGACATCGGCTCCGACGTCAGCCACCTCAACCTGCACAAGACCTTCTGCATCCCGCATGGCGGCGGCGGTCCCGGCATGGGCCCGATCGGCGTCAAGTCGCACCTGGCTCCGCATCTGCCCGGCCATCCGGAAACCGACGGCCGTTCGGGTGCGGTATCGGCAGCAGCCTTCGGCTCGGCATCCATCCTGCCGATCTCCTGGAGCTACTGCCTGATGATGGGCGGCGAAGGTCTGACGCAAGCGACCAAGGTGGCGATCCTCAACGCCAACTACATCGCCGCACGGCTGAAGGGCGCCTATGACGTGCTCTACAAGTCCGAGGCCGGCCGGGTGGCGCATGAGTGCATCATCGACACGCGTCCGCTGGTCGACAGCGCAGGCGTGACCGTCGACGACGTCGCCAAGCGCCTGATCGACTGCGGCTTCCACGCCCCGACCATGAGCTGGCCGGTAGCAGGCACGCTGATGATCGAGCCGACGGAATCGGAAACCAAGGCCGAACTCGACCGTTTCTGCGAGGCCATGCTGGCGATCCGCCAGGAAGCCCGCGACATCGAGGAAGGCCGCTCGGACAAGACCAACAACCCGCTGAAGAACGCCCCGCACACGGTCGAAGACCTCGTCGGCGAATGGGATCGCCCGTATTCGCGCGAACAGGCCTGCTTCCCCCCCGGCGCCTTCCGCGTGGACAAATACTGGTCCCCGGTCAACCGCGTCGACAACGTCTTCGGCGACCGCAACCTGATCTGCACCTGCCCGCCGCTGGAAGCCTACGCCGAAGCGGCCGAGTAAGGATACGAGATCGAAACGCCCGGCTTTGTCCGGGCGTTTGGTGTTTGGGGGGATGGTTGGTCGGGTTCGGGTGACCTGACGGAGAGAAACCGCAATACACACCATCGCCAACTCATTGATCGAGAGGCACAATCCCCTCTCGACCGTCATCCTCGGGCTCGTCC
>UCEU01000003.1 GCA_900471485.1 Hyphomicrobiales bacterium | reverse complement strand
GGGGTGGATATAGGGGAAACGTGCGGGGGGCACGTAGGGCAGCGTGCCGAGCGGCAGGCGGTAGCCGACGGGGCTGTCGCCGGGCACGAGGAAGATCTTGCCGCGCCGGGTCTTCCACCGCTCGCTCATCCAGCGCTGGCCGGATGCCTGGGCGTTCCAGGCCTGGACGGGGAGGATATAGCCTGTCGGCGTCGTCAGGCCGCGCTCGAAAACGCGGGCGATGCGGTTGCGCTCTTCCGGGTCCTTGAGCTTGGAATTCGAGGGATCGACGTTGTCGGGGAGGCTGCCTTCCTTGAGGATCCACTCGGCCGGGTCCTCATAGGCCGGCAGCACCATGTCGGGTTCGATCGCCAGTTCGCGGGCGATGGCGCCGAGCAGGTTGGCGGCGTCGTCGGCCGCGACACCGGTGTCCTTGCCTTCGCCGGCGATGAGCTCAGGATTGCGCCAGATCGGCTTGCCGTCCTTGCGCCAGTAGAGCGAGAAGGTCCAGCGCGGCAGGCTTTCGCCGGGATACCACTTGCCCTGGCCATAATGCAGGAAGCCGCCGGGGGCGAAGCGCTCGCGCAGCTTGCGGATCAGGATATCGGCCTTCTCGCGCTTGGTCGGGCCGACGGCCTCGGTGTTCCATTCGGCGGATTCGAAATCGTCGATCGAGACGAAGGTCGGCTCGCCGCCCATGGTCAGGCGGACGTCTTCGGCCTGCAGAATGCTGTCGACCTTGGCGCCAAGCGCGTTGAGTTCGTCCCAGCTGTCGTCGGAGAAGGGCTTGGTGATGCGCGGATGCTCGGCGACGCGCGTGACCTTCATGTCGAAGGCGAATTCGGTGTTGGCGTGGCCGTAGAGCGCGCCGGAGATGGGCGCGGCGTTGCTATAGTGCGGCGTGGCGGCAAGGGGGATGTGGCTTTCGCCGGTCAAGAGGCCGGAGGTCGGGTCGAGGCCGATCCAGCCGGCGCCGGGGATGTAGACTTCCGCCCAGGCATGCAGATCGGTGAAATCGACCTCGGTGCCTGAAGGGCCGTCGAGCGCCTTCAGATCCGGCGTCAGCTGGATGAGGTAGCCGGAGACGAAGCGGGCGGCGAAGCCGAGATTGCGGAGGATTTCGACCAGCAGCCAGCTACTGTCGCGGCAGGAGCCGAGCGCCAGCTTCAGCGTCTCCTCCGGCGACTGCACGCCGGGCTCCATGCGGATGACATATTCCACGTCGTTCTTCAGCTGCGCATTGAGGCCGACGATGAAATCGGTGGTCCGCATCGGGGTGCGGTCGATGCCTGAGAGATAGGCTGCCAGCGCCGGCTCCACCGGCTGCGGCTGCATGTAGATCTTGAGGTCGTCCCTGATCTCCTCCGGATAGGAGAAGGGCCACATCTCGGCGCTCTCCTCGATGAAGAAATCGAAAGGGTTATAGACCGTCATGTCGGCGACGAGATCGACCTCGATCTTGAACTCGGTCACCGGGTCGTGAAAGACGTAGCGGGCCAGATAATTGCCGTAGGGATCCTGCTGTAGGTTCACGAAATGGTTCGCCGGCGAGACCTTCAGCGAATGGCTGATCACCCGCGTCTTGGAATGCGACGCGGGCTTGAGGCGGATGATCTGAGGTCCGAGGCGGACCGGCTTGTCGTATTTGTAATGCGTCAGGTGATAGATGCTGGCTTTGATCGACATGGACTGCCTTATCCGCGGCCGTATCGTTGTACGGCATTTGCTGTTCCCAGGTGCAGTGTGTGCAATGCAGCGAGAGAATGCAAGGTAGGAGTCAGGCCTCGCGCAGCTTGAAAGTAATGCATTACTGCATTACCTTATTTTCTGAATGGGAGACCGGATCATGACGACATTGACGGTGACCACCCGCGGACAGGTGACCTTCCGGAAAGACGTGCTCCAGCATCTAGGTATCCAGCCCGGCGGCAAGATCAGGGTGGAGTTGCTGCCCGATGGGCGGGCGGAGCTTAGAGCCGATCAGGGCAGCGGTCGCTGGCATGAACTCGGCGGCATGCTGCAGGGCAAGACCAACGGCGCCAGGCTTTCGATCGAGGAGATCAACGATGCCATCGCCGAGGCAGGGGCTGCGGCCGGAACGGCTGGAATGGCACGCAAGTGAAGATCGGCCTCGACACCAATGTGCTGCTGCGCCTCATCGTCGGCGATGACGCCGCGCAGCAGCAGGTTGCGATCGAAGCGCTCGAACGTGCCGAACTGGTTGCTGTCAGCATCCACGCGCTCTGCGAATTCGCCTGGGTGCTCGACAGAAGCTACCGGGTTGGCAAGCCCGACATCGCCGCCGCGATCCGTCGTGTTCTCGAGATGCGCAACCTTGCCGCCAACCGGCCGGCCGTCGAGGCGGGCCTCGCCATGCTCGATGCCGGTGGTGACTTCGCGGACGGCGTTATCGCCTACGAGGGGCAATGGCTGGGCGCGGAGACTTTCGTGACGTTCGACAAGAAGGCGGTGCAGCTGGTGCAAGCGCAGGGCGGAGCGGGCTTGCTACTGAAATGAGCGGGCCGGCTGCGGAAAGCCAAACACTGGCCTTCGCTATTTTCGCCCAAACCTCACCGTCGCCCTGAGCCCCTTGCCGCCAATCCCCGCCTCCAGCGCCAGCGTGGCACCAAACAACCCGCAAATCTCCTCGACGATCGGCAAGCCCAATCCAGCACCTGGGGCGCCGGATTGGTCGGCGCGGGAGAAGCGGCGGCGGACGGTTTCTAGCTGGTCGGGCGGGATGCCGGGGCCGTTGTCTTCGACTTCCAGCAGCACTGCTTCGTCGAGACCACGGATGCGGACGGTGACCTCGGCGCCGTGGCCGGCATAGGCGATGGCGTTGCCGGCGAGGTTGCGCAGGAGTTCACCGATCAGAAGCGGTTCGGCGCGGATCATCTCGGGCCCGTCGCCCTCGAAGCCTAGGTCGATGCCGGCGGCCGATGCTGTCGGGATGAGTTCGCCGGTGATTTCCTGGGCGATGGCGGTGAGGTCGATGGCGGTCGCCGTCAGCGCCTCGCGCGAGGTGGCGGCGTCGATCTTCGCCATCAGGAGCAGCTGGGCGAGCACGCGCTCGGCATGGGCCACGGCCTGGTCGCCTTTCAGCGCCACGGCCTGGGCATCTGCCAGCGACGTGGCGCGGGCAGAGAGCGCCAGCTGCGTGCGGATGATGGCGAGCGGGGTGCGCAGCTGGTGGCTGGCATTGCCGGTGAAGTTGCGTAGTGCGTCCAGCGCCTGCTCGAGCCGGATCATGAAGCCGTTCACGGTATCGACCAGCGGCTGGACCTCGCTGGGGACGGATTGCTCGATCGGATGCAGGTCGTCGGGACTGCGCTCGCCGATCGCGTCGCGCAGCTTGTAGAGCGGGCGCAGCGCCACGGTGACCGAGATCCAGACGATGACGGCGGCGCCGAGGATCATGACCGACAGGCGCAGCGCCGAGCGCAGCAGGATGGCGCGGGCGAGCTGGCGGCGGGCAATAGTGGTTTCGGCGACGGTGACGGTGAAGGGCACCGAGCGGATGCCTGTCGAGGCCGAGCGGTTGAGGGTGGCGACGCGGATCGGCTCGTTGCGGAAGCGGTCGTCTGCGAAGGCGGCCCCGTCGCCTTTGGTCTCCTTGATGACGGGGAGCGCCTGGTAGCCGGTGATGAACTGGCCGGGCGGGCCGTCGACGCGGTAGAAGACCCGGTCCTGCGCCGCCGATGTCAGCATTTCCAGCGCCACATAGGGGATGTCGACCTGCAGCGAGCCGTCCTCGGCGACCACGACGCGCTCGGCGATCGCCAGCGCCGAGCCGGCAAGCACGCGGTCGGAGACGATGTTGGAGGTCTGCACGGCCTCGCGATAGGTATCCGCCAGCGCCACGATGCCGATGACGGCGGTGGAGATCAGCAGCCAGAAGAGCAGCCGGCGGCGGAGCGAATAGGCCGCAGTCATGGCGCCTCGGGGCTGGCGGCGCCCGGTGCGGCCTCGGGCAGCTTGTCGAGGTAGTAGCCGATGCCGCGCGCGGTTTTTACCGTCAAGCCGTGTGGGGCAAGGCGTTTTCTGAGGCGGCTCACATATTGCTCGATTGCGTTGGCGGAGATGTCGTCGTCGAAGGCGGTGAGCGACTGGATGATCGCTTCCTTGGCAACCACCTTGCCGGCGCGCATGAAGAGGATTTCGAGCAGGCCGAGCTCGCGGGCGGGGATGTCGAGCGGTGTGCCGCCGGAGAAGAAGGCGCGGGAATTCAGATCGAGCGACAGGCCGCCGAAGCTGACGGTGGCCGAATGCAGGCCGGCCTGGCGGCGCAGGAGGACGCGCACGCGGGCCTCGAATTCGGAGATGTCGAAGGGTTTGATCAGGTAGTCGTCGGCGCCGAGATCCAGGCCCTTGACGCGCTCTTCCGGGGTGCCGCGGGCGGTGAGGATGAGGACGGCGGCCTGGTTCTGGCGGGCGCGCATGGCGCGCAGCACGTCGAGGCCGTCCATCTCGGGCAGGTTGAGATCGAGCACCACGAGGTCGAAGCTTTCTGCCGCCGTCACCGCATTGGCGGAAGCGCCGTCATGGACGACATCGACGGCATGGCCGGTGCCGCGCAGAATGGCCGACAGCCCGTCGGCCAGCGCGATATTGTCCTCCACCAGTAGAATGCGCACGAATGTTCCCTTGTCTTTTGTCAAAGACTACAGGGCGGGGTGGCGGATGTCACGGGTGCGTTGTCCCGGTTTCACTGCTGCGCGATCGCCTGCATCAGCCTGATGAAGCGCGGGTCGGAGCGGATGTTGTCGAGGTCGGAATCATTGTCGAACCAGCCGATCTGGTAGGAGGAGCTGTTCGGCAACAATTGCTCCAGCAGCTCGATGGCGCGGTCGGTATCGGCGAGGACGGCGTGGACGCAGACGGCGTTGTAGCGGGTGATGACGTCGTGCGGGTCAAGGGCGAGTGCGCGGTTGATCCATGCGAGCGCGCGCTCGCGGTCGCCGAGTTGGGCATAAGCGAGTGCCGCGCGGTGGATGGGGGCGGAGTTGCCGGGGTTCTGCTCGGCTGAGCGCTCTGCCCTCAGCGCTGCTTCGGTGGCCCACTTGCGGCCCTCTTCCCTGCGGCCAAGCGAGCCATAGGCGGCGGTGAGCAGGATGGGGGAGACGTAGTCGTCGGCATAGAGCGAGGCGGCGCGCTCGAAATGCACGATGGCTGCCTCGAACTGGCCGCGCTTGAACAGCCGGTGGGCGTAATGGAAGTTTGCCTCGAAGAGGTTCGGATCGAGCGCCAGCGCACGGGCGAAATAGGGGTCTGCCTCCGCGTCGCGGCCGTCGTGGTGGAGCGCGATGGCGCGGGCGGCGTGGGCTTCGGCGAGATCGGGATCGAGCGCCAGCGCCTTGTCGGTCATGTCGAGAATGTCCGATATCGGCAGCTCGGCCGCATACCAGATGTAAAGCGCGGAATCGCAATCGGCGATGCCGGCATAGGCGCGGGCGTAGTTCGGGTCCAGTTCCACGGCCTTTGCGAACATTCGCCGCGCCAGAACGAGATAGGACATAGTCATCGAGCGGGCGAACTTTCGGCCCTTCAGATAGTAGGTGTAGGCCTCGATATTGGTTGTCGGCTCGCTGCCGATCGCCTGGATTTCCTCCGGCCTGAGCTTGATCTTCAGCTGGCCGACGATGGCGTGGGCGATTTCGTCCTGGATCGCGAAGATGTCGGTCAGCTCGCGATCGTAGCGGTCGGCCCACAGGTGGTCCTCGCTGTCGGCATCGATCATCTGGGCGCTGATCCGGACGCGGTCGCCCGATTTGCGGACACTGCCCTGCAGGATGTAGCGAACAGAGAGTTCGCGCGCGAGCTGGCCGATCTTCACGGCGCGGCCCTTGTAGGTGAAGGTGGTGTTGCGTGGGGTGACGAAGAGGCCCGACACCTTCGACAGGTCGGTGATGATATCCTCCGTCAGCCCGTCGGAGAAGTACTCCTGATCGGGATCATCGCTCATGTTGGTGAAGGGCAGGACGACGATGGAGCGATCCTCCGCGGGCGGCATGTCGGCGGTCGATGCGGCAGAAGCGCCTGGCTGGTCGAAGAGCACGGCATAGACATGCACCGCGTCGTCGACGGTTGCCAGCTGCTGGCGGCCGCGATCCTCGAAGTTCAGCTCCAGACGGGTGCCGACATGGTCGCGGACCGAAGCGGACACCGCGATGCCGCCGGGATCGGCGATGGCCTCAAGGCGTGCGGCGACATTGACGCCGTCGCCGAAGATATCGCCGTCCTCGACGATGACGTCGCCGAGATTGATGCCGATGCGGAAACGGATGGCGCGGTCGTCGGCCACGCCTTCGCCGGCGCGGGCCATGGCGCGCTGCATGTCGACGGCGCAGGCGACCGCATTGACGACGCTTGCGAACTCCACCAGCAGCCCGTCGCCCAGGAGCTTAACCAGGCGGCCGCTATGGCGGATGATCGCCGGCTCGAGAATTTCGGTGCGGTGATGGCTGAGCGCGGCCAGGGTCCCTGCCTCGTCAGCGCCCATCAGCCTCGAATAGCCCACGACATCGGCGGCAAGGATGGCTGTCAGTCGTCGCTGCAATACGGCCTCCGGGGTGATCGTCGGGAAGGATAGCGTCTTTGCGGCTGCTTGTCCCGCCCCGCGCATACCTCTTTGCGGTAAGGTTCCTCGGCAAGCGAGGCCGATCGCGCGGACGCTTGTGCGGTCTCGCCGCCTCATGCATGCTAGACGCATGAGGAGACTTGCCCTGCTTGTGTTGCTTTGCGCCTTGCCCTGTTCGGGTTGGGCTGACGAGGTGTTTTATCCGGCGCTTTCGGGCAAGGCCGATGCACCGCGCCTCGTCGTCTATTCGTCGCTCGACGAACCGTTGGCCCAACCGATGATCCGCGGGTTCCAGCAGGCCAATCCCGATGTCGCCGTTCGCTACGAGGACATGCTGACGGGCGAGATCTACGACCGGATCGTGCGCGAGACCGATGCGGGAGAGAAAACCGCGGATTTCGCGTTTTCCTCAGCCATGGACCTGCAGGTGAAGCTCTCCAACGACGGCTATGCGCAGGTGAGCAACCTGCCGATGAGCGGCAGTTGGCCGAAATGGGCGAACTGGCGCAACACCGCCTATGCTCTCACCTTCGAGCCGGCGGTGTTCGTCTATCACAAGCCGAGCTTCGCAACGGAACCACCGCCGAGTTCGCGGGCGGAGTTCGTGGATTACCTGAAGCGCAAGGGCGACGCCATTCACGGCCGGATCGGCACCTATGACATCGAACGCTCAGGCGTCGGCTTCCTGTTCATGGCGCGCGACCAGGAGCAGTTCGGCGACATCTGGTCCGTGATCGGGGCCATGGGCGCGGCGGGGGTGAAGCTCTATTCCACCAGTTCGGCCATTCTCGAGCGCGTGTCCGACGGACGCTTCGTGCTTGGCTACAACATTCTCGGTTCCTACGCCGCCGATTGGGCCAAGCGCCACCCCGATGTCGGGATCGTGCTGCCGAAGGATTATACCGTCGTCATGTCGCGCATCGGCCTGGTGCCGCAGGCAGCGGCCGACCCGGAGCTTGGGAGGCGTTATCTCTCCTTCTTCATGTCGCGCGAGGGGCAGACGATCATGGCGCGGGAACTGCAGATCCCGGCCGTCAGCCCGGAGGTTGCGGGCGAGAATACCGCCAACACCATGCAGGCGCTGCTCGGCGCGCAACTGCGGCCGGTGCCCGTCAGCCCGGGCTTGATTGTCTATCTCGACCAGGTGAAGCGGGCGCGGTTGATCGCGCACTGGAACGAGGTGCTGCGCAGCCAGTAGCAGACGAGGCTCAAGCACACGCTAAAGTTAAATTTTCATTAGCCGGGAACGCTTTGCCTGTTTAAGCGTTGAACAGCCGGGAGCAGACAAAGCTTCCGTCTAACAGGGCTTTCTTGCATGAAAATTCTAATCGTCGAAGATGAGTTGCT
Source organism: Hyphomicrobiales bacterium (assembly GCA_900471485.1). Lineage (GTDB taxonomy): Bacteria > Pseudomonadota > Alphaproteobacteria > Rhizobiales > Rhizobiaceae > Rhizobium. The sequence goes on along the minus strand of UCEU01000003.1, from coordinate 4,664 downwards.
GATCGCGCTCGATCTCGAGTCCATGGTGCTGGATCTCGGCCACGAGGTGGTCGGAACGGCGCGCAATGCAAAAGAGGCCCTGGAGCTCGGACACGAGGCGGAAGTGGCGCTGGTCGACGTACAGCTGGCCGATGGGCCGACAGGGCCGTCGATCGCCGAGGCGCTCGCCAGGGATCACGGCGTGACTGTTGTCTTCATCACCGGCAATCCGGAATTCGTGCGTGAAAACCGCAGCGCCGTCGGTGTCGTGTCGAAGCCGCACTGGCCGGCCAAGGTGGCGGAAGCGCTCGACTATGCGGCTGCAACGCGCTTCGGCCGCGCCTTGTCGAGCCCGCGTTACCTGACGCCGCTGATGGCCTGACGCTTTCTATTCTTGACGGCAAACCGGCCGCAACGGGATCATTCCCGGGCGGCCGTTTCTTTTTCGGGGGTGCTCCGCTTCTGGTTCAGCGGAAGGAGCAGGGGCGCTGGGCGTTGGAAAGCAATTCCTGCTTGGTCGCGAAGGATCCGAACAGCGTTGTCAGGCGCTTTTCCTCGTCCTTGTCGAGGCGATGGCGGCGGGCGAAATCGCTGACGCTCCATACCTGCCTCAGGCTGTCGTTTTCGATCTTCTGGATGTCGATGTGAGAACTCATGGCGGCAACTCCCTCATACGCGACCCAAACGCTCGAGTTGCGCGCAGGTTCCCCGAACAGCGCGATAAATTCATACGCACAGGTCGATTTCTTTTCGCTCTGCCAGATTGAGGCGAAAAAGTGACCGGAAATGCTGGATAAGTCGGCGATGTCAGCTAAATGACAGCTTGCTGTGGTCGGTTTCGATAACTTCAGCTCCGTGGAGGCGGACAGGTGAAGTGTCGGGAGGAGACTTGCCATTGATGGCGGACGCATGACGTCCGTCCGCGGCGTCCTTCCCGGTTTAATCGAGAACAATGCGCGGTCCTCTGCCGCGCTCATGGAGGAGACGCTCGTGAAACATACTTTTCTCGCAGGCATTTTCGCGGCCGCCATCGCGCTGCCGGCCTATGCCGCCGACTATTCGATCATGGCGCCTGCCGCTCCCGGCGGCGGCTGGGACCAGACGGCCCGCACCATGCAGACCTCGCTGCAGACCGAGAAGATTTCCGGCAAGGTTCAGGTCATGAACGTTCCGGGCGCCGGCGGCACGATCGGCATCGCCCAGTTCGCCAGCCAGCAGAAGGGCAATCCGAACGCCCTGCTCGTCGGCGGCTATGTCATGGTCGGCGCCATCCTGACCAACAAGTCGCCGGTGACACTGAAGGACGTCACCCCGATCGCCCGCCTGACCGGCGAATACGAGGCCATCGTCGTGCCGGCCAATTCCGATATCAAGACGGTCGCCGATCTCGTCGCCAAGCTGAAGGAAAATCCGGGCGCGGTTTCCTGGGGCGGCGGTTCTGCCGGCGGCACCGACCACATTCTCGTGGGCCTGCTCGCCAAGGCCGCCGGTGCCGATCCGACCAAGATCAACTACATCGCCTTTTCCGGCGGTGGTGAGGCTCTGGCCGCCATCCTCGGCGGTCAGGTGACTGCCGGCGTATCGTCCTATGGCGAATTCGAGGGCCAGATCAAGGCCGGCGCGCTGCGCCTGCTCGCCATCTCTGCCGATAAGAAGGTTGACGGTATCGACGCGCCGACGCTGAAGGAATCCGGCTTCGACGTCGTGCTGCAGAACTGGCGCATGGTTGCCGCCGCTCCCGGTCTTACCGACGAGCAGAAGAAGGCCGTGACCGATGATGTCGAGAAGCTCGCCAAGTCGAAGACCTGGCAGGACAACCTGAAGACCAAGGGCTGGATGGACACCTATCTCTCCGGTCCGGAATTCGAAGCACAGCTCGCGCAGGACATTTCCGCAACGGAAACGATCCTGAAAGACATCGGACTGGTTAAATGAACCCCGAAAACCAAGTGACATCGCAACAGCGCCGCCCTGATTGGGCGGCGCTTGTTATCGCCGCCGTGCTGGTCGCCATGGCGGCCGTCATCTTCTTCGACGTTGCGCGCCTCAACGAGACGACGGGCTATTCGCAGGTCGGTCCGGCGACGGTGCCGCACTGGATCGCCTACGTCCTCGTCGGACTGGGGATCTGGACCGTCTTTGCCGCGTTCCGTCGCGATTTTCCCGAGCGCGAGCGCCAGGAGGTCGGCCCGGTGGTCTGGGTCGTCGCCGGTCTCGTCGCCCAGATGGTGCTGATCCGGCCGCTCGGCTTTTCGATCGCCACCGGCGCCCTGTTCGGACTTGCCGCCGCCGGCTTCGGCGCCCGCAGGATCTGGATCAGCATTCCTGTCGGCATCGTCATCTGTCTCGGCATCTACTGGCTTTTTGCCGTTGTGCTTCAGCTTTCGCTTCCGGCGGGGCCGCTGGAACACCTGATCCATTGACGGGAGCCTTGAGAGTAGCATCATGAGCACATTCGAATTTCTTCTACAGGGCCTGGTCTCGGCGATGGAGCCGATGAACCTGTTCTATGCGCTGATCGGCGTCACGCTCGGCACCATGGTCGGCGTGCTGCCCGGCATCGGCCCGGCCACAACAGTGGCGCTTCTTTTGCCCGTCACCTACCAGCTCGACGCGACCGGCTCGCTGATCATGTTCGCCGGCATCTATTACGGCGGCATGTATGGCGGCTCCACGACATCGATCCTCTTGAACACGCCCGGCGAAAGCGCTTCGATCGTCACGGCGCTTGAGGGCAACAAGATGGCGCGCGCCGGACGCGGCGGGCCGGCTCTCGCCACCGCGGCGATCGGCTCCTTCGTTGCCGGCCTGATCGCCACGCTGGCGCTGGCCTTCATCGCGCCGCTGATCGTCAAGATCGCGCTCGTCTTCGGCCCGCGCGAATATTTCGCGCTAATGATCCTCGCCTTCGTCACCGTGTCCTCGGCCTTCGGCAATTCGTCGCTTCGCGGCCTCACCTCGCTGTTCATCGGTCTTGCGCTGTCGCTTGTCGGCATCGACCAGCTGACCGGTCAGAACCGGCTCTCTTTCGGTGTTCCGGATCTCCTCGACGGCATCGAGGTGACGACGATGGCGGTGGCGATGTTTGCGATCGGCGAGACGCTGTTCATCGCAGCACAAGGTGCGTCCGCGCCTGACAAGATCGAGGCGATCAAGGGCTCGGTCTGGATGACGGCGCAGGACTGGGCACGCTCCTGGAAGGCCTGGCTGCGCGGCACCGTCATCGGCTTCCCGATCGGCGCCATGCCTGCCGGCGGCGCTGAAATCGGCACGTTCCTCTCCTATGCGACTGAAAAGAAGCTGTCCAAGCATCCGGAAGAATTCGGCAATGGCGCGATCGAAGGCGTCGCCGGCCCGGAGGCCGCCAACAACGCGTCCGCCGCCGGCACGCTGGTGCCGCTCTTGACGCTCGGCCTGCCGACTTCGGCCACGGCCGCGATCATGCTGGCCGGCTTCCAGCAATATGGCCTGCAACCGGGGCCGCTGCTGTTCGCCACCAACCCGCAGCTCGTCTGGGGCCTGATCGCCTCGCTGCTCATCGCCAACCTGATGCTGCTCGTGCTCAACCTGCCGCTGGTCGGGCTGTGGGTACGGCTGCTGACGATCCCGAAGCCCTGGCTCTATGCCGGCATCCTGGTCTTCGCGACGCTCGGCACGATCGGTGCCAATCCCTCGGTGTTCGAACTCGGCATGCTTCTGGTGTTCGGGCTGATCGCCTATGTCATGCGCGTCTTCGACTATCCGATCGCGCCCGTCATCGTTGGCCTGATCCTCGGACCGCTGGCGGAGCAGCAGCTGCGCCGTGCGCTCGCCATCAGTCAGGGCGATGTGACGACGCTCGTGCAATCGCCGATCGCCGCCGTACTGCTGGGCCTCGCGGCCTTGGCGCTGATCCTGCCGCTCATCCTTCGCCTGCGCGGGCGCGGCGATGTGCTGACACAGATGGCGGCCAGCGAAGACTGAGACGCCTCAGACAAAGAAAAAGACTGCCCAAACCCCTATCTTTCACGGCCGGCGATGGAGACATCCGCCGGCCGTTTCTGTTTACGGCAGGCCGTCGCCGGCGCCGTTGACGTGTCTGAGGAAATCGAGGACGCGGCGGGTGAGCACTTCGGCGGCGTCGGAATCCCAAGAGGGGAGCGAGCTGTCGGCGAAATAGTGCTGGTCGCCGGGGTAGAGGAAGAGGCTTGCGTCCTTCACGTGCTCCAGGATTTCGCGGGCGGCATCGATATCGCCCTCGCGCATGAAGATCGGGTCGGCATCCATGGCGTGGATCTGTACCGGCACGCCCTCAGGCCATGGGCCGAAGGACCACTCGCCCGATATCGGCAGGCAGGCGTGGAACAGAAGCGCGCCGCGCGCGCCGGGCCGCGTCTGCGCCAGCTGCTGCGCCGGCACGACACCAAAGGAGAAACCGGCATAGACGAGCTCGGCCGGCAGATCATCGGCCAGCCTGACGCCGCGCTCGCGCAGCGCATCGAAACCGGTCGCCTGGATATAGGCCATGCCCTCGTCGATGCTTGCAAAGACATGGCCATCGAAGAGATCGGGTGTGTGCACGACATGGCCTGCATCGCGCAGGTGGTCGGCGAAGACATGGATGCCAGGCGTCAGCCCCTGGGCGTGGTGGAAGAGCAGGACTTCGGCCATGGGTTACCTCCGGGAGGGGTAGGTATGGCGGGGGC
>UCEU01000077.1 GCA_900471485.1 Hyphomicrobiales bacterium | reverse complement strand
TGTAAAGCCCGGAGACATACCTGACAGATGTTCGGAGACATGCCTGACACTCACGGCGGGTTCGTGAGGTCGATCTTTGCGACCTTGGTTGCGCCGAAGAAGACGCCGTATAGTCCGTCGCGGTCGAGGGGACGGATGGCGAGGCACTCGCCCTTGAAGGCGCCGGGCACGCGCCAGGCCTGCCCCTTGAAGGTGATGTAGCCCTTGGTCGTGCTGATGCGCCGGACGATCTCGCCGCTGTCGTAGACGGGCTCCGGCAGGCGCTTGGGAAAAGGTCTCGGCGAAGGGCTGTAGCGACTGGCCGGAACCGCCATGCCGATCGCCTCGTGCGGGCGGTGGTGATTGTAGATCTCGCGCCAGCGATCGAAGGCCTTTTGCGCCTGGGGTTGGCCGGAGAGTGCCGCGAAGTTCAGCACTTCGGCCTTGAGGCTGCGGTGGAAGCGCTCGTTCTTGCCGCGTCCCTGCGGGTGATAGGGCCTTGCATGGATGAGGTCGATGCCTAGCTTCAGCAGCCAGACGCGCAGCCGCGTCCACTGTTTGGGAACGCCGGTGCCCCAAGGATTGCCGTTATCGGTATAGATGGCCATGGGCAGGCCGTAGCGGCGCAGGATGGGCTCCATGCGACCGCGAACGGTCGGCATCTGCTGGTCGAGGCAGGCCTCGATCGCGATGGCGAAGCGGGAATGGTCGTCGATGATGGTGAGCGGATGGCACCAACCGCCCGAGGTCAGCCTGATCTGGCCCTTGAAATCCATCTGCCAAAGCAGGTTGGGCGCCTCGCGCTCGAAGCGGCCCGGCGCCAAGTGGTCCTTCGTGTGCGGGCCGATCCTGTCGTGGCGCATAAGGATCGCATGCACGGTCGAGGCGCAGGGTGGTTCGATGCCGAGATCGAGCAACCGCCTTGCGATCTTGCGCGCGCCCCAGGCCGGATGATCGTCGCGGACCGAAAGCACCGAGCGCTCGAGATCGTCCGTGGTGCGCCGCGGGCTTGCATGCGGCCGCCGCGACCGGTCCTCGACCGTCTCACCGGCCGCAAACCGCTTCAGCCAGACATAGCCCGTCTGGCGGCTGATGCCGAAGCGCTCGCAAAGAGCCGACACATTTGCCCCCTCAAGCCCCGCCAGCCGACAGAATTCCAAACGCTCGTCCACAACCGACCTCGCCCGCCAAGCCATCAAAACCTCCCGGATTGCAATCCGAAAAGTGTCAGGCATGTCTCCGAACATCTGTCAGGTATGTATCAAGGCTGTACACT
>UCEU01000014.1:133405-133744 GCA_900471485.1 Hyphomicrobiales bacterium | reverse complement strand
ACCCCGAAGGTACCGTCGGGCAGGAGCCGCGAGCTCGTCGGCAGCACCTTGGCGCCGGCGCCGGCAGCGCCCATGGCGGCGTTGGCGCAGAGCAGTTGCAGATCGGCAGGTGCCGTCTGCGTGCTGGTGCGCGACATGTTTTCCGGCGGCGGAGGCGGCGGCGTGCAGCCGCTCAGAAGCGCCGCGCCGACAAACAGAAGGCCGAACCGGCCGGAAATGTCCCTGGCAATGATATCAAGCAACGCCTTGTCCCCCGATTGACGTGATTATCGAAACGTCTGGCCTCAGACACCCTTGTAGAGTGCCGCCCCCTGCATCAGCACGATCACCTTGGCGCCG
>UCEU01000014.1:0-133383 GCA_900471485.1 Hyphomicrobiales bacterium | reverse complement strand
CATGCGGATGCAGCCCGAGGACACGTCGAGGCCGATCGTCCACGGCTCGGCCGTGCCGTGAATGCGGTAGATCGTGTCCTGGTCTCCCTCGAACAGATAGAGCGCCCGCGCGCCCAGCGGGTTGTCGGGACCTCCGGGCATGCCCGCCGCCCACTTGGCTGCGTTCGCGTCGCGCGCAACCATTTCGGCCGGCGGCGTCCATGTCGGCCATTCCGCCATGCGCCCGACGCGCACGATCCCGGCCCAGCCGAAGCCCTCGCGGCCGACGCCGATGCCGTAGCGGATCGCCTGGCCGCCCGGCTGCGTCAGGTAGAGGAAATGCTGGTTGCCGTCGATGATGATGGTGCCCGGCGGCTCGGCGGTGCGGAACGGCACCGTCTGCATCCGGAAGGCTTCCGGCGGCAGGTTGTTGCGCGCGTAATATTGGCGGGCCTTCTTCTTGTCGTAGTCCACCCAGGTGCGCGTCTTCGAATCGTAGATCTGCGTCTGCGCCAGCGCCACGATCGGCCCCAGCACGGCGACGGCGGCCATCAGGACGAGCGCCAGCCGGCGACGGCTGACGGCGCTGCTTTTCGTGTTGCGGGGCTTGGCTGATATCGTCATGGCTTCGCCCACCCATCGATACGCGCTGCGTTCTTCTCGACCCATGCCTTGGCGTAATCGGCCGCACTCTGGTGCTCGACCTCGACGGCATAGCTCATGGCCGTCGCCTCCTCGGGCGTCAGGTCCACCTTCTCCAGGAACGCCGCGACATTGGCGTGTTTCTTCGAAAGCGTGGCCGCGTAGGCGATGCTGAAATGCGCCGCGTCCCAGGCGGTCGATGCCGTCGATTTGCTGATCCACAGGGGATCGGCGCCGCTTGCCAGCTTCCACTTGCTGGAATCATGCGGCGGCTCCGATATCCTGACGATCTTGTGCAGGTCGAAGATGAAGTGCGGTGCATAGCAGGCGAATACCATCGGCTGGTTGGTGGCGACCGCGGCATCCAGCGCCACCATCGCCACTTCCTCCTCCGCCTCGACGAGGTTGAGGGTCTTGGCGTAGCCGTAGGTGTTGGCCCGCACGCGCTCGATGCCCGTCGACGACCATGTCGGCGCTCCGATCCACATCTCGCCCTTGCCGTCGCCGTCGGTGTCGAGGATCGCGGTTTTCGCGGGATCGCTGAGGTCCTCGATTGTCTTCAGGCCTTTCTCCGCCGCCGCCGGCGTGGCGCAAATGCCCTGCCATGCCTCGACCGAATGCTTGGTCAGCGTCACGGCCTTCTTGTCGGTCACGTATTTCTTGATGACGTCGTTGAGATTGGGCTGCCAGACCTCGGGATGGATATCGACCGTGCCGGCTTCCAGCCCGTTGAACGCGATCAGCGCGCCGAGCTCCTTAACCTCCGCGTCGAGGCCGAATTCCTTGGCGATGCCGAGTTTCAGGATGTTGGCCGTCGCCTGCCCCGAGGGCCAGTTCGGCATGGCGATGACAAGGTCGGCGGCAACGGCCGATCCGCCTGCGCCAAGCGATGCAACGACTATCGGCAATAGAAAGCGGAACGCCATGCACTTCGCCATGCCTGCCCCCAACATGCGACGATGGATCGTAGTTCTGTACGAATGCACTTCAGGCGCGAAGGTTGCACAGGGCGGCAGCCGCCGTCAAGCCGGTGTTTTAGAGTATGCAAATGAGAGAATGTTTGGGCTCTCGTCGTCCCCGTCAGGCGCCGAGCCGGCCGGTCCATGCCGCGACCTTCGTCGCCATCGTCGCCAGATGGTCCGCCGCGGAGAAGCCCGAGATGGCCTTTCGCGGCTTCAGGTCATGGTCGCCATCTTCGAGCCACAGGATCTCGATCGCCGCCGACAAAGGATAGCGCTCGACCTCCTCGCGGCTGCCGAACTCGTCGCGCGTGCCCTGGCAGATCAGCGTCGGGGTCCTCAGCGTTTCAAGATGCGCGGTGCGCAGCTGTTCCGGCTTCGCGGGCGGATGGAAGGGATAGCCGAGGCACAGCAGCCCGGCTATGGCGCCGCTCGCGTGAAGATTGTCGGCCGCCATGCTCGCCACGCGCCCACCCATCGATTTCCCGCCGATGATCAGCCTGCCTTTTGTCGAAAGCTCGGAAACGGCGGCGAGGTATTCCGGGATCAGCCGCTCGGCGCGCGGCGGCGGCGTGCGGGTGCCCGATGCGCGGCGCGAGGCCATGTAGGAAAACTCGAAGCGCGCCACGCGAAACCCGACGTCCGCCAGCGCCTCGCTTGCAGCCACCATGGACTTTGAATCCATCGCACCGCCCGCGCCGTGCGCGAGTAGAATGGTGTCAGGGGCATCGTCCGGCCCGATGATCAGGAACCTGTCGCTCATGTCGCCAGTCATAGCCGAACGGCTCCCGGCAGGCCACAGCGCATTGTATCAATGAAGCCTGGGAATATCGGGAAGAGCGGCGAATTCGGCACCCAGCACCTCGTTCATCGCCACCAGTATTTCCTTGCGCGAGAAACCGGCATGCTCGAACCGTGTAATGACTTCATCGACATCGACCCGGAGCTCATTGCGGCAGTGCGCCACGCGATCGGCGGAAACGAAGAGAACGTCTTCAAGGATCAACATCATCTGGCTCCTTCCTTCTGCGATCAACCGTTGACTGCGCTAAAGGTTCCACGCTGGACGATCGTGCGATCGAGAGGCGTCATGCTTTTCCTTCTAGAACAGAAGGCTACCTAGATGATTGTCGCCCCGAACTCAACTCTGGCGTTTATTCGATTTTTGGAATATGAATAGTGGATCGGATGTGACGGGGTAATCAGTCTCACATCCGATCCTTCCCTGCGCATGACAACTTGGTCCCAACATCGGATCCGCCGGCACTCGGCGGTCGAAAGGAGAGGTTATGCCTGGCAACGAGATGGTCACCGTCTGGGAAAAGGACCCATCCTCCGGCCGCACGCGGCAGGCACCGAAGCCTGACATCAACGAGCCGCCGCTTCGCTTCTATTTCCTGCCGCCGGAGCCGCCGGTCAGCGACGATACCGACAGCGCGGACTTTCGATATTGGGTCGCCGCCGAAGCGCTGAGAAGAGGTGCCGATTTCTGGACGCCCTGTCTCAAGGTCCCTGCCAGCTGGATACCCGGAGAAATGCTTCAGGTTCGACTGGACACGCCAAATGGCGACCTGAACTCGGACTATGACGGGAACATCCTCACCTTCTCCCACGGTTCGTCGCCCGCCTATCCCGGTCTTGTCGTCTACGCCGGCGCCACCCCCGATATCCTCTGCCACGAACTGGGCCATGCCATACTGCACATCCTGAACAAGGATCTGTGGCCGCCGGGGATCGTCGAGATCGAAGCCTTCAAGGAATCGTTCGGCGACATGAGCGCCATTCTCTGCGCGCTTCAGGTTTCCGAGTTTCGCGACACCCTGCTTGCGGAGACGCAAGCCGCCGGCACCTTCTGGGTCAGCTCCAGCCTGTCGCGTATCGCTGAACAGTTCGGCAAGGTGGTCCGCGCCGTGGCGCCCGAGGATGCCGAGGTCGATTGCCTGCGCAACGCCTGGAACCACCATGATTACGAGGCCCCCGCCACCATCGCCGACAGGCATGGGCCGGATATGCTCACCGCCAGCCCTCACTCCTTCTCGCGCGTCTTCACCGGCGCCTTCTACGAGGCGTTCGCCGCCATGCTCGCCGCCAAGGCCGCCAAAAGCACGCGGCCGACTTCCGAGGAATTGCGGATTGCGAGCATCCATATGCGCGACATCCTCGCCAAGAGCGTCATCGGCGCACAGCGTCGGGACGACTTTTTCGGATATATGGCGGCGAGGATGATCGATGCCAGCGCACCGGATGCCGCCTACCCGGCGATCCCCACGGATGTATTCACCCGTCGATCGATCCTTCCAGGCGCGATCGTCTGAAGCAACGGCAAATACGCGCTTCGATTGATCTGGAAGAAGCATGATCTAATCTTCGAGTTGTCACGCTTTATATTTAAGCGTAATCTAAAGTAATAGGCGGCAATCATCGGCAGGACCGATCGTTGCATCAAGGGCATTGCGACAAGACTTGAGAGCATGCAGCCACGCCATCGCCGGCGCGGCGGCAGGGGCGTTTGCGCGCCCGCAATCCGGGCGCCGTACGAACCGGGAATGATCGAACGCTTCAACGATGGGAGCATGACGATGGCATCCATAAGGAACGGATCAGCAGTTCTCACCCGCACCGTGGCATCGGTTGTCGCGATCATATCCGTCGTCGCGGCGACCTGCGCGGCGAATGCGCAGAGCGGAACGCAGGCTTGCACGCTTTCGGGCGGCAATTACCTGAACAGCGTGACCAATCCCCCACCCGCCGATCGCCAGGAGATCATGGATCTCCTGCATCGCTACAACTGGGCGCTCGACGAGGGCAGCCTTGTCCAGCTCGATCCGCTTTTTACAGACGACGCCAGTTATGAACTCTGCAACTCGCTGCTGCTCCAGCAGGAAAAACGCAATGGCAAGCAGCAGGTACTGACCTATCTGGACAGCCTCAAGCTCGAACTCCGGGACAGCAAGGGCGGCACTCGTCATATCGAAAGCAACACGCTCCTCAATGTGGCCGGCGTGGATAACGTCGAGGGCAAATCGACCGTTCTCGTGACGATCCAGTTCAGTGGCATAGAGACGCCAACGCTTGATTACACCGGAAAATTGGCCTCGACCTTCACGCGCGAGACCGACCCCACGACCAATGCTGCCAGGTGGAAGATCAAGTCGCTGATCCTCGTGACCGACGGCCCCAAGATCGTCCTTCGGGCGCGCTAGCAGCCGATGAGAGATGGAGGCGCGGATGCGGTTCATCGATACGGAATGGCTTGTTTCGCTTGCCGCTACCTCGGTGCCGATCGCGGCATTGGCCTGGGCGATGATGGCCGATGACGCGCGGCCGAACTCGCTTGTGACAACGGCGCCGCAATCCATCTCCGCCGAACTGGTCGACCGCCTGAACCGCGATATCCTCTGGGCGCCGGCCACGGCAAGCAGCGACATCGTCACCCGCATGGGCGACGAGGCCCGCGCGGTCTTCGGCCCGATCCCCGATGTCGACTGCGGCGATGATGCCGCCAGGACGATCCCGCTTGAGATCGATGGCAACATCGTCGATCTCAAGCCGAACCCCGCCAAGACCGGCCATCCGCTGGAGTTCGAGCACCGCGACACGTCAGGCGCCGTCGTCAAATGGACCACTGAGATCGCCGCCTGCGACAAGCCCTCGCTTGCCGGAAACGTCACCTATTGCGGCATGAACTCGCGGATCAGCCGAAAGCTGCGCGGCAGCGTCGAATGGATCGCGCTCTGCCGCAAGTCGCGCGACAACCTCGAGATCGACCCCGAAGCCTATTGGCAAAAGAGCGACCCGACCTTCGCCCGCCTCGGCATCATCGGCTTCAACAGGCTGACCGGCGAGATCGTCTTCTTTGACGGCACGAAGGTCCGGCAGGCCTTCGACTGGCGCAAGCCCTTCGTCCCGCCCGGCGGCCGTTCCTACGCGGACGAGGTCGGCCGAGCCGTGGCATCGGCGCTCTACGATCCCGGCTTCGAGATCCAGTGTTCCGCGTGCCACGACAACAAGAGCCCCTATGTGATCAGCCCGCACATCGCCCAGGCGCGGATCGGCTATCGCGAAGGCGCCAGGGGTGCCGCGGCAGAGGCTTTCAGCCTCGGCGATTACCTGCCGAGAACCCCGCATGCGGAAGACCTGCCGTTCCGCGTCATCGGCTCCGTCTACACGGCGATCTACGGCAACGACCTCGCCCGGGCGCAGACCGTCCGCGACCCCTCCGGCACCTGCACGGAGTGCCACACATTGACGACGGGAATGACCGGCCAAAGGCTCGCCGCCGATGCCGCCGGCCGCGACCCCTTCGTGGCAAAACCGGATTGGACCGAGCTCGTCCGTATCCGCGCCGAGCAGATCAAGCTCGGCCAGATCGCCGGCCACCGCACCCGATGGGCAAGCCGCGCCGGTGCCGGCGGCATCCACCCCTGGATGGTACCGAAGGAAGGCGGCAGGATTTCCGGTGCGCCGCCGCAGATCAGCGAGAGCGACTGGCAGGCGCTGAGCAACTGCTTGTGGCAGGCCGGCGGCGACGAATGCGGCTACCGGCCGCTCTACACCCCCTGCCCGCCGCCCGCCGACCCCTTGGGTGACAGCGCGCAGCCGCTGGGCCTGAAAGCAACCATCGGCCCGCGCCCATCGGGCCTGGCCGGCGCCGACCGACTGCTCAGCATCGCCTGGTCCTACCTCAACGATTATGGCGACGTGCCGGAGCGCGACGACGTCCGCTTCAACCTCGTCGTCCGCTCGATGCCCGCCCCCGAACCCGGCAATCCGCCCGCCCCGGCGGATTATCCGGTAGCAACGCAGGCCCGCGACGACGGCTTCGTCCCCGTTTCGAGAGAGGTCGGCGCCTCCGGCGACGCGATCCTCATCCGCGACATCTCCTATGCCGGGCATCGCCGCTTTACCGATCCGATACCCTCAACCACGCCCCGCCCCTACCGTATCGACCTGCCGGTCCAGTGCAACAGGCGCTACCTCGCCCGCCTGCTGCCGAAGCGATCCTGCTTCGACCAGACCGGCACGCGATACGCCGACAAGGCAATTCCGATCTATGCCGACATCACCTGCAACTAGGTTCGGCTCCCCGGAAATGCTACTCTCCACACGCGGGAATACCCACATGGACGATATCGCACACTGGCTGGAAGGACTTGGGCTCGCGCATCTCGCGCCCCTTTTCGCGCGCGCCGAGATCGACATGGAAAGCCTGCGCCTGCTGACGGAGACCGACCTCAGGGAAATGCAGGTGGCGCTTGGCCCGAGGCGCAAGATCCTGGCCGCCATCAGGCAGCTGATCGCCGAGGATGCCGCCGCCGCCACCTCGGTGGAGCGCCGCCCGCTGACCATCCTCTTCTGCGACCTCGTCGGTTCCACCGAATATGCCACCAGCCTCGACCCGGAGGATTTCACCAAGCTCACCCAGGCCTATCTCGCCGAATGCACCAGCGCCGTGCGCGATCACAACGGCATCGCCGCCAACTATATCGGCGACGCCTTCCAGGCGCTGTTCGGCTATCCCGTGGCCGAGGAGGATGATGCCGAGCGCGCGCTCGAACTCGCCTTCGACATCCTCGAATTGGTTCCCGAGATCGCCGTTCCCGACGGCAGTTCGCTGCGCGTCCGCATCGGCATCGCCAGCGGTCTCGTCGTCGTCGGCGATTTCATCGGCGCGCCGGCCGGCGTCTCGACCGTGGCGCTGGGCTCCATCCCCAACCTCGCCCAGCGCCTGCAGTCGCTGGCCGAGCCGCAGACCATCCTGACCGACCAGAAGACCCATGACGCGACCGCCGGCGCCTTCGACTTCACCGACTTCGGCATGCGCCGCCCCAAGGGCTTCCCGGCCGATGTCCATGTCTGGCGGGCGGACGCGCCGAAGCTGGTGGAAAACCGCTTCTCCCGGCGGCTGCGGCTGACCGAACTCGTCGGCCGCCGTCAGGAGATCGACGCGCTCGTCGGTCTGTGGCGGCAGATGAACACGGATACGAGAGGTCGGGCGGCCGTCATCGTCGGTGAGCCCGGCATCGGCAAGTCGAGGCTGATCCACGAGGTGCAAAGCCGCCTTGGCCCATGCAACCAGATGACCCTGCAATGCGCGGGCGCCTACGCCAACAGCCCACTCTTCCCGTTCCTGACGCTGATGAAGCGCCATGCCGGCATCGACCTCTCCGATCCGCCGGAGACGGCGCTGGCAAAGCTCGAAGCCATTCTTTCGCTGAGCGACATCGCCATCTCCGATTCACTGCCCACCTTCGCCGAACTCCTCGGCATCGAGCAGCCCCGCTACCCGATGCCGAACCTCGTGCCCTCGCGCCAGCGCCATCTTTCGCGGCGCATCCTGATCGACTGGCTGCGCCACATCGCTGGCGAGGCTCCGCTGCTTCTGATCGTCGAGGACGAACACTGGATCGACCCCTCCTCGCGCGACGTGCTGCAGGCACTCGTCGCCGAGGCGCCCGCCTCTCCGATGCTGATCCTGATCACCACCCGCGAACATCAAGCCTGGATGCCGCGCGACGATCGTGATCTCCATGCGCTCCGCCTTGCGCGCCTCGACGAAAGCGAAACCGAGGCACTGGTGCGCAACCTGGCGGCCGACCAGAGCCTTCCTCCCGAGGCAAGGGCGCAACTGCTCGAAAAGAGCGAGGGCGTGCCGCTCTATGTCGAGGAGCTCACGCGCGCCTTCCTCGACAGCGACGCCGCGCCGGGAGATGCACAGTCGCCAGCGATCGGGCTGCCGAGTTCCATCCAGTCCTCCCTGCTCTCGCGCCTCGACAAGATCGGCCCGGGCAAGACCATCGCCCAGGTGGCTGCCGTCGTCGGCCGCGAGTTCGATCTCCTGCTGGTGGCCGATCTCTGCGGCCTGACGCCGCTTGCGCTCGTGCCCATCCTCGATCGCCTGACCGAAGCCGGACTGATCGCACCGCTGCAGGAGACCGGCGGCCGCCGTTACGCCTTTGCCCATGCGCTTTTACAGGACGCAGCGCGCGAAACGCTGCTGCGCGAGCGCTCGCGGGAGCTTCACGCCCAGGTCGCCCATGCCATCGAACGCCTCTATCCCCGGCAGGCCGCCGAGCATCCCGAAGTGCTCGCCCAGCACTTCGCCGAAGCCGAGCTCTTCGAACGCGCAGCCGATTGCTGGCTTGCCGCCGGCCTCGCAACCGCCAAGACCTGGGCCAAGGTCGAAGCCGCCAACATGTTCGCCAGCGGTCTCGAGTGCCTGGCGAAATTGCCGGTCTCCGACAAGCGCGACCTGATGCAGCTGCGGCTGGAACTGGAGCGCGGCGACGTGCTCTACGCCACCTTCGGCTACGTCACGGCGGAGGGAAGCGCCGCCTATCGCAATGTCATGCGGCTCAGCGAAACGCTGGGCGATATCGAGGCGCCGATCCGCGCCCTGGACGGCCTCTTCGGCATCGCCTTCAATTCCGCCCGTTTCGCCGATGCCGAATGGGCCGCCGACCAGTTGCTCGATATCGGTACGGCGCGCAACAGCCTGAGGGCGCTGGTGCTCGGCATGCAGTTCAAGGGCATGTGCCTCTTCTGCCAGGGGCAATTCACCCAGGCGAAGGACTATCTCGAGCGGGCGTTGAAGCATCTCGATCGCGCCGACGAGATCGGCAGCGACTTCCCCAGCATGAGCATGCTCTATCTGTCCTGGGCGCTGCAGATCATGGGCGACGAGGCCGGCGCCATGGAACTCTACCTCGCCGCCGAGAAGGATGCGCGGCGCCACTCCGTCTACCGGCTCGCCGCCTGCCTCGGCAATTGCTGCGTCCTGCACGCGATCCGCGACGAGCACCGGCCGCTGCGCGAAAAGCTCGACGAACTCTCGGCACTTGCGGCGGAAAACGGCTTTCGCATGTGGCTCAACGTCGCCTCCTTCTTCCAGGCCTGGACCACGGTGAAGGCGGAGCGGGATCGCGAGGCGCTGGAGAAGATGCGCAAGACCTGCGAGAACCTCGGCGACCAGGAAATCGACAAGACCTGCTACCTCGCGCTGCTCGCCGGCGCCTACATCGCCATGGACGACCTGGTGCAGGCGACGGTGACCGTCTCCGCCGCGCTCGACCTCGTTGCCCATACCGGCGAGAACTACTTCACCGCCGAGCTGCTGCGCCTGCAGGGCGAGATCAACGCCCGTCTCGACCCATCCGGCCTCAGCGCCCGCGCCTCCTTCCTGCAATCGCTCGAAGTCGCCCGCCACCAGGGAGCGGCGCTGTGGACGTCGAAGACGCTGGCGAGCCTTTCCGCTCTCCCTTCGGGTGCCTGAATGCCGGCGGATCGCCCATCCGGGGGCCGACGCGTAACATACCGTATCATACCCCTTGCGCCCGGTATGATACTGCCTTCCCGCTTCCAAAGGCCCTATCATCACGGCCACGATCAAGGAGCCTGGAGGAATTCGACATGACAGCGACATCCGTGCCCAATCCGATGGCCAGCGCCGAGGACCTGCGCAAGAAAGCCCTTGAGCTCCAGATGGCGGAAATGGAGCGCGACGAAAAGGTCAAGGCGCGCGAGGCCAAGAAACACGCCGAGTTCGTGGAGGACTTCTTCCGCGAGCACATCAGCGAAAACGAACGCGCCATGATCAAGCGCCTCGTCATGAAGGCGGCGGCGGATGGCAAGTACGAGGCGATGATCTACAGCTTCCCCTCGAGCTTCTGCGAGGATGGCGGGCGTGCCATCAACAACAGCCTGCCGGGCTGGCAGAAGACCCTGCAGGGAAAGGCGAAGGAAATCTTCGACCTCTTCGAGCAGCTGGCAAAGCCGCAGGGCTATGGCCTCAAGGCACTGATCATCAACTTTCCCGAGGGCATTCCCGGCGACGTCGGCCTCTTCCTGACCTGGGAACCGCCGGTCGATTGACGCCCGCCGCGTGAAACAAGGGACATGCCCGTGTGAAAGCGATCGAGATCGAGCGAAAATTCCTGGTCAGGGATGACAGGTGGCGCAGCAACGCAGGCGGTTCGCACTTCCTGCAGCAAGCCTACCTGTCCCGGGATGAGAAGACCTCGATCCGGGTGCGGCTGATCGACCGCCGCGCCGGACTGCTGACGATCAAGATCCACACGGCGGGCCTTGCGAAGCAGGAATACGAATATGCGATCCCGGCCGACGAAGCCCGGGAACTGATCCTGCACGCAGGCAGCCGCGTCATCGAAAAGACCCGCTACATCGTTCGCCACAAGGGCAACAAGTGGGACGTGGACGTGTTCGCCGGGGCTTATAGGGGATTGGTCGTCGCCGAGATCGAGATGGATCGCGAGGATGCCCGTCCCGCCCTGCCCGCCTGGCTGGGCCATGAGATCACCGGCGACAAGCGATATTCCAACCGCGCGATGGCCATGAGCCAGCAGCCGCTTTCCTGAAGCCCGTCCGATTTTCGCCGCGTGTTTCCGGCGTGCGACCTTACGGAGCCTTCTGCCTGATGATATCGAACCGGCGCAGCATCACGACATTGGATCGCGCAATGGCCTCGCCGATCTCGATGACGAGATCTTCGACGAGGCTCCTGTACTCCCTGCGGCGCTGCTCGCGCTCGCGGCCCGGGAGATCGCCGAGACAGATGAGAGTCTGCTCGGCCGCCGCGAGATCATCGCACATGCCGCGAAACGCGTCGCTGGTGTCGTACAGCCGCCGCATCTTGCCGATCTGATCAGGGAAATGCGCCTCCGCCACCGACAGGGCGGACATTTGCGACGGACTGCTTCCTCTCCAGCTCATGGTCACCTCAGCCGTTCATGCCAAGTATACGAGAGCCATTATATCCGAGCGCCCGCCCGCGCCGGTGTAAGATACAGGAAGCTACAGACCCTGGGGACGCTGCGATTCCGCTCGCGATATCGTGAAGTCCTTTCATCGGAGTTGGCACGCCGCAAGCCGGCCGGTCCGCATGATCCGATAGATGTTACGTGATGCTACGGGCATCCTGCGGCGCGCGGGTCTAGTCTTTTTTCGTCCTGGTCACGGCCGTCGCTCCCGCGTTCGGCCGCATATCGCCGAGCCGAAAGGAAGAGCCGTGTTTCTCGACTATTTTGCACTGGGCGTGCTGTTCTTCATGGTGATCACGCTGTTCTACGCCGTCATCGCCATACACGATATCCCGCACCTGATGGCAAAAGCGCGCAATCACCCGCATCAGGATGCGATCCACGTCGCCGGTTGGGTCAGCCTCTTCACGCTGCACGCCATCTGGCCGTTCCTGTTCATCTGGGCAACGATCTACCGCGAGGATCGCGGCTGGGGCATCCGCAGCGACGGCAAGCTGTCGCCGGCGCAGGAAGCCAACGCTGAAATCGCACGCCTGCATGCGCGCATCGCCGAGCTTGAGGCATCGGAGAAGGAAAACGCCTGATGGACCTGCTTCTCATCCTCACCTATGCCGCGCTCTGCTACGCGATCTTCAAGATCTTCCGCATCCCGGTGAACCAGTGGACGCTGGCGACATCGGTTCTCGGCGGCATCTTCCTGATCGGGACGCTGTTGCTGCTGATGAGCTACAATCATCCCTACACCAGCGACGCCCGCATCTACTTCACCTCGGCGCCCGTCATCCCGACGGTCGGCGGCCAGGTGGTCGAGGTGCCGGTCACGCCGAACGCGCCGCTGAAGAAGGGCGATGTTCTCTTCCGCATCGATCCGCGCCCCTATCAGTTCACCGTCGACCAGAAGACGGCAGCGCTGGCTGAAGCCAAGCAGACGGTGCTGCAGTTGAAAGCCGCGCTCGACGCCGCCAACGCGGCCGTTACCGGCGCCGAAGCCTCCAGGGACCGCTCGTTGCAGGCCTTCGAGAAGTTCCAGGCGTCCAACGAAAACTCGAAGTCGAGCGGCCGCGGCGCCGTCTACTCCGAACTCGAGGTCGAAAACCGCAGGGGCATCTACCTCACGGCCGAGGCCGCGGTCGATACCGCCCGCGCCCAGGCCACGCAGGCAAAGCTGGCCTATGAATCGGAAATCAACGGCACCAACCCCACCGTCGCCCGCCTGCAGGCCGAGCTCGCCAATGCGCAATACGAGCTCGATCAGACGACGGTCCGCGCTCCCAGCGACGGCTACGTCACCCAGGTCTTCCTGCGCCCGGGCATGATGGCGAACCCGCTTCCGCTGCGGCCGGTCATGGTCTTCATCGACAGCCAGGACCAGATGCTCGGCGCCGCCTTCATCCAGAACTCGCTGCAGCGCGTCAACGTCGGCGACGATGCCGAAGTGGCCTTCAAGGCGGTCCCCGGCAAGATCTTCAAGGCCCGCGTGAACGGGATCATCGACGTGATGGCGCAAGGCCAGCTGCAGCCCTCGGGCGCGCTGATCGATCCGCAATCGCCCGAGCGCGCCGCACCCGGCCAGACGATCGCCAGCATCGAGCTTCTCGAGAGCACCGAGGGCTACCAGCTACCCGGCGGTGTCGTCGCCGAGGTCGCGGTCTACACCCACCACTGGCACCACGTCGCGGTGTTGAGAAAGGTGCTGCTGCGAATGAGCAGCTGGATGAACTACGTGTTCCTGGAACACTGAGGGGAGACGGCCGGTCCCGTTCTTGCGAGCGGGGCCGGCGTCAATTCGGGAATATCGATGACGAAGTGATAAGGAGCCCGCGGTGATAGGCAGTCTTCCGATGTTGCGAGGCCTGAGCGGTTTCAGCAGGGATTGGCTGAAGAGCGATATCCCGGCCGGGCTGTCGATTGCGGCCGTCGGTCTGCCGAGCGCCATCGCCTATCCCGCCATTGCCGGCCTTCCGCCGGAAACGGGCATCTACGCCAGCATCGTCGCGCCGATCGCCTACGCGATCTTCGGACCCTCACGCCTCCTGGTCGTCGGCCCGGATGCGGCCACCATGACGGTGCTTGCCGCGGCGATGGGAACGATCGTCGCCGCCTACCCCGCCGGCATGCCGGTCGATAGGGTCGCCATCGCCGCAGCACTGGCTCTCGGCGTCGGCATCTGCTGCATCGCCGCCAAGCTGCTGCGTCTCGGCGTTCTCGCAAGCTTCCTCTCGCGCCCCATCCTCGTCGGCTTCTTCGCCGGCGTGTCGCTGTCGATCCTCGTCGGCCAGATCGGCCGCTTCACCGGCGTCAAGATCGAATCCGACGGATTGGTCCCGCCGCTGGTCGAGATCGCCGGCAAGAGCGGCCTGATCCACTGGCCCTCGCTGCTCCTCGGCCTTTTCATGTTCGCGCTGCTGTGGCTCGTCCGGGCCTTCAAGCTCAAGGTTCCGGGTCCGGTGCTGGTCGTCGTCCTCTCGGTCGTGCTCTCGGCCATCTTCGATTTTCAGGGGCGCGGCATCGCCGTCGTCGGCGATATCCCGAGCGGCCTGCCGAGCTTCTCGCTGCCAGCCATTCACCAGATGCCGCTCGACAAGATCATACTCGGCTCGGCCGCGATCTTCCTGGTGAGCTTCGGCGCAGGCATCGTCGCGGCCCGCAGCTTCGGCTCGCGCACCGGCGAAGAGGTCGATGCGAACCAGGAGCTCATCGGCCTAGGCGCCGCCAATATCGCGCCGGGGCTGTTCGGCTCGTTTCCGATCAGCGTTTCGGATTCCCGCACGGCGATCAACCTGTCGACCGGCGGCGTCTCGCAGGCGGCCGGCCTCGTCTCCGCGGCAACGCTGATCGCGGCCCTCGTCTTCCTGCACAGCGCGCTGCGCATCCTTCCCATTCCGGCGCTGGCCGCCATCCTCGCCATGGCGGCGATCAGCCTCATCGACGTCCACGAGCTGCGCAAGATCTGGCGCATCAGCCGTATGGAGTTCATCTTCGCACTGATCGCCATGTGGGGCGCCATCAGCTTCGGCGTGCTCAACGGCGTCATCGTCGCGGTGGCCGCAACACTGGTCTACCTGCTGCGCCAGACGATGTTTCCGCGCGACGGCCTGCTCGGCCGCATCGAAGGCCGGCACGGCTTCTTCGACCTTGCCCGCCACCCCGAAGCGCGGCCGGTCGATGGCGCCGCCGTCTTCGCCGTGCAGGGCAGCATCCTCTTCTACAACGCCGATTACATCAGGACCCGCCTGACCTCGGTCGCCAAAAGCCTTCCCGCGGAAACCCGCTGTCTGGTGCTCGATGCCAGCGCCATCACCCATATCGACAGCACTGGCGCCACCGCGCTCGAGACGGTGGCGGAGATCCTTGCCAGGCGCAACATCACATTCGCCATCGCCGACCTCAGCGAGGAGAGCCGCGGCATTCTTGGCCGCGCAGGCGTCATCAAGGCGATCGGCCCGGACAACATCTTCAACGGCAGGGAGGAAGCCCTGCGCGCGCTGATCGGCAACTTCGACCAGACAGGCAATGCATCGGCAGGCAGTACCGTTTGAAAACACGGAGGGAGAACCATGGACGAGATACTGGAAACCAAGGGCAACGACCCGGAGCCATCGGCGAACGGCAAGGCCGGCAAGAAGAAAAAGAAGTCATGGGACTATGAGAAGGAGATCGGCCGCCTGCAGGTGGAGCTCGCCCATCTCCAGGCCTGGGTGAAGAAATCCGGCGCCCGCATCGTCATCATCTTCGAGGGCCGCGACGCAGCCGGCAAGGGCGGCATGATCAAGCGCATCACCGAGAAGGTGAGCCCGCGCGTCTTCCGCGTCATCGCGCTGCCCGCCCCGACCGAGCGCGAGAAGTCGCAGATCTACATGCAGCGCTACATCAACTACCTGCCGGCCGCCGGCGAGGTCGTGATCTTCGACCGCAGCTGGTACAACCGCGCCGGCGTCGATCGCGTCATGGGCTTCAGCAGCGAAAAGAAGGTGCAGCGCTTCCTAGAACTCGCGCCGCGCTTCGAGGCGGCTATCGTCGAGAGCGGCGTGACGCTGCTCAAATACTTCCTGACCGTGAGCGAGGAAGAGCAGGAACGCCGCTTCCGGCGCCGCATCGACGATCCGGTGCGGCAGTGGAAGCTGAGCCCGATGGACGTCGAATCCTACCAGCGCTGGTGGGATTACACGCGCGCCTATGACGAGATGCTCAGGATGACCGACAGCAACCACGCCCCCTGGTGGATCGTCCCCTCGGACGACAAGAAGCGCGCCCGGATCAACTGCATCTCGCACATCCTGCAGTCCATCCCCTACGAGCGCGTGAAGTTCGACGCGCCCGATCTCGGCAAGCGCCAGAAGAAGCCGTCGGGCTTCATGGAGGACCGCAGCCTCCGCCACGTGGTGCCGGATACCGTACCCTGAGCACGGGCTGAACGACGACATGCGCGAGGGGACGCGGTGATGGAGCAGGTGAACGATAGCGCGCAGGCGCCCAGGGACAGCGGACAGATCTCGATCGAGGCGCGCGTCAGCGATCTCGTCCGGCTGGGCATCATCGCGCTCTTCACCTATTGGACCCTGCTCCTCATCGCCCCCTTCGCGCTGATCGTCGCCTGGTCGGCCATCCTGGCGGTGGCCCTTTTCCCGATGTATGACGCGCTGTCTCGCCTCATCGGCAACCGGCCGGTCATCGCCGCCACCGTCATCGTCATCGCCTGCCTGGTACTGATCATCGCGCCGCTGGCACTGGTCGCGGTCAACTTCGCCGATGCCGTGGATATCCTGGTCGGCAAGCTGAAGTCCGAAAGCTTCACGCTGCCGCCTGCCCCGCCCAGCGTCCGCGACTGGCCCTTCGTCGGCGAAAAGATCTTCACCGTCTGGAACCAGGTCACCAGCGACCTTGCCTCGACCATCATCAAGTTCCAGCAGCCGATCCTGCATGTGGCGGGCGTGATCATCGCCAAGCTCGCCTCGATCGGCGGCGGCGTCCTGAGCTTCGTCGCCTCGGTCATCCTGTCAGGCTTCTTTCTGACCATGTCCGAACGGCTCGCCGCCACCATCCAGGTGCTCGCCAAGCGCGTGGCCGGGGACAAGGGTGTCGGCTTCGCCAGACTGGCGGGAATGACGGTGCGCAACGTCTCGCGCGGCGTAATCGGCGTCGCGTTTCTTCAGACGCTGCTCTGTGGCCTCTGCTTCGCCCTCTTCGACATTCCGGCGCGCGGCGCGCTGACCTTCGTCGTCTTCATCCTCTGCGTCATACAGCTCGGCCCCGGCCTCGTGCTCGTCCCGGCGATCATCTGGGGCTGGTTCACCTGGCCGGCGTCCACCGCGCTGATCTTCACGATCGTCGCGGTGCCGGTGATGCTGGTCGACAATGTGCTGAAACCGATCCTGATGGCACGGGGCCTGTCGACGCCGATGGTCGTGATCCTGATCGGCGTCATCGGCGGCACGCTGTCCTACGGTCTGCTCGGCCTCTTCCTCGGACCGGTCGTGCTCAGCGTCTTCTACGAGCTGCTGCGCGCCTGGGCCTGGCAACCGCAGACCCCGACACAGACCCCGACCTGAACACGCGAAGGGTTATCATGGCGCGCGCCGGATCAGCGCACGACCTGCCCGGAACAATAGATCATCACCTCTTGCTCGATGTCGCGGCAGAGCTGCGAATACTCCGCGATCAGCGCCTCCGGCTTCGGCATCTGCTGCCTGAAGCGATCCAGCGCATCCGCCGCCAGCGCGTAGGATTCGAACATTTCATTGAGTGCTTCCGTAGGCTCCTCGGCCAGAACCTGCCGGATGTCGGGAAGTCTGAGCATCAGCCTCCGCCGTCCGTGTTCTCGCATCATCTTTCCTCTCCGCATTCGTATGACCCTCATACGAAGTCCCGGAGGCATTGGATTGTTCCGCGCCGCGATCGGTAAAAATTTTTCCGCGCCACCGCACCTACAGATGTTACACGATACTACAGCCCGCGCGCGAAAAGCCATGTTAGCGTTGCCCCGCAACGAGAGGAACGAGACAGCCAGCCCTGCTGTTCATGCCGCCAGAAGGAGAGTGCGCCATGACGAATGACCTTACCGTTCATATCATCGATGACGAGGAGACGCCCAGGCGTTCGCTGACGCTGCTCCTGGTATCCGCCGGCTTCGCGGTCCGCGCGCACAAGACGGTCTCGGCGTTTCTCGACCAGCTGCCGCTGTCCGGAAGAGCATGCCTGATCGTGGATGTGAGACTGTCGCGCATGGACGGCATCGAGCTGCTGGAGCAGCTGCGGGCGCTGAACGTCGACATCCCCGCGATCCTGATAAGCGGCGATGGCGATGTGGAGATGGCGGTACGCGCCATGAAGGCGGGTGCCTCGGATTTCATCAAGCGACCATGCGACGACAAGATCCTGATCGCCGCCATAAACCGCGCCGCCGTCGAAATCATCTCCTGCGGGCCGACGCCCGTGACCACCGAAAGAGTGACCAACCGGCTGCGGCAGCTCACCCATCGCGAACATCAGGTGCTGAGCGCGGTTCTCGAGGGTCTGCAGAACAAGATGATCGCCTTCAACCTAGGCATCAGCGCGCGCACGGTGGAGGTTCACCGCGCCAACGTCATGGCCAAGATGGAGGCCCGAAACCTCGCGGAACTGATGCGGATGGTGATGGCGACGGGAACGGTGACCGCCGCCTTGCCCGGCGGTTCGGCCGCCGCATCAGCAAGGGCCTGGCTACCGTAAGCTGCACGTAACAAATCCATTGAAACCATCATTCGTTGTGCTTATAACCATTAGAACTGACTAAAAAGATAATTGCGTGATCGTGCTGAGGGCGTCATGAGTATCGCAAGGGTTGAGCAGTCGGGCAGGCAGGAACCGACAAGCGAGGACATTCTCCAGCAGATGGAGAAGATACTCGCCAGTGATGAATTTCACGCGCCTGAACGCGGAAGACAGTTCTTCCGCTTCGTGGTGACCGAGACCCTTTGCGGTCGTTCCCAATTCTTGAAGGCGTTCACGATCGCCAACGAGATCTTCGGCAGGGAGACCTCGTTCGACGCACAGAACGATCCCGTCGTCAGGATCGAGGCGGGCCGCATCCGAAGGGGGCTTGAGCGTTATTACCTCGTGGCCGGTCAGGCGGACGCCGTCATCATCACCATCCCGAAGGGCGGCTACGTTCCGCATTTCGAATATGCGCAGGCGCAACCGGCACGCAACGCGCGTTCGGTGACGGTGGATACATCGCCCGACATTAGCATTTCCAGACCCTTGCCGGTCTTGCGTCTCGCCATCGCCGGCGCAGCGGTCCTGATCATCGCCGCCGCTCTTTCCTTCGCGATCGCAACCGGCCTGCTCGGCCGGCTCGCGAGCTCCGGCAATCAGGCCGCCGCCTTGCCGCCGGACCCGATCGTCGTCGTCGACGCCTTCCAGTTCGACGCTTCCGACAATGACGCAGCGGACATCGCGCAAGGCCTGCGCGACGAGGTGATCGGCCAGCTGGCGAAATTCGAAGACATCATCGTGGTGGCCGACGCCTCCAAGGCAAATCATCGAAGCGCCACGGGCTATACGCTGCAAGGCAATGTCCAGCGCGACGGCGACCGCCTGCGGGCGATCTCCAGGCTCGTGCGCCGCTCCGACGCCACCGTGATATGGGCGAACAATTACGACGCCAATCTTTCCGCCAAGAGCATCCTGCAGATCCAGGCGGATATCGGCCAGGATATCGCCATCGCTGTTGCCCAGCCCTATGGCGCGATCTTCGTCAGCGACACCAACGAGATCGCCCGTCCGTCCGGGGAGGAGGGTGGAGCCTATGACTGTATGCTCGCCTATTACAGTTACCGGCGGACGATGGATCTCGCCACCCATAATGCTGCGCGCGATTGCCTGCAGCAGGCGACGGACCGTTTCCCGCGCAGCGCAACCTCCTGGGCGCTGCTCTCGCTGATCTATCTCGACGAGATGCGGTTCCATTACAAGCTCGGCGGCCCTCCGGCCCCCAATGCCCAGCGACAGGCCGCCGACGCCGCCTCACGCGCAACCGCGATCGACCCCAACAACATACGCGCCCTGCAGGCGGTGATGCTGGTGAGCTTTTTCGCCAACGACCTCGACACGGCTCTCAAGGCGGGCGCCGCAGCCTATGCGCAGAACGCCAATGACACCGAGGTTGCCGGAGAATACGGCCTGCGGCTGGCAATGTCCGGCAACTGGCAGTCGGGCTGCGAACTGATCTCGGCGGCGGTGAACAAGAACGCCGGCCCCAAGGGATATTACGAGGTCGGAATGGCGCTCTGCGCCCAGATGCGCGGCAATCTCCAGGCCGCCGAGCTCTGGTCGCGCATGTCCGACCTGCAATACAATCCGATGCACCGTCTCGTGCTGATGTCGATCCTCGGCGCCGAGGGCAAGACTGCCGAGGCCCTGCAGCAGCGCGACTGGCTGAACGCCAACGCCCCGGCGCTGATGAAGGACATTCCCCGCGAGATCGGCCTTCGTCTCCAGCGCAAGCAGGATCAAGACCAGTTTCTGAGCGGCTTGCGCTCGCTCGGCGTGGCTGCCGGACAGCCGTCAAGTCCAGCCGGCTGATTCCGGGTTCGGGGCTTCTTCAGCCACCCGTTTTCAGGGCCTCGGAAATCTCGCGGCTGATCGCCGTGCAGAGCCTGTCCTGCGCATCGAGCATCTTGTTGCCGGCTACGTCCTGATCGAACCGCTTTGCCCACACCACGGTTCCGTCCGCGCTTTTCACCAGACGGACCTGGACATGCACACTGTCTTCCCCGAAAGCGATATTGCCCTGCAGGTTGAAAACCGCCGCGATTGGTGTCGTCGAGACGTTAGCGACAGGCGCGACCACAACGATCCCGTCCAGCTTCGCCAGCCGCGAGATCAGTTGATCGTTCAGCCCCCGGGCCATCTCCGTGGCACCTGGTCGTGCGCCGAGGATACCGAGCGGCTCGACGACTATCCTCGCCACCGCTCTTTGAGTGCCAGCCGTAGGCGGCACCAGCGAGGTGCCGAAATAATTTTCGAGCGGCCGGATCAGAGCGAGGATCGCGATTGCCCCGAAAATAGCGGGCACCCCCACCGGCACGAGCAGATCGCGATACCGCAGGGGACGGTCGCCGCCGCGGGTAAACTGCCGTCCGACGGTCGCAACCTCGCCCGGCGTGGCGCCTGTCCGCGCGCGCCACTCGAAGCTCGGCGCATAGCGCCCCTTGGGAATCGTGATGATTACGGGATCCTTGCCGCCGCTGACCAGATAGTAACGCTCCAATGCGCGCCGTATCCGCCCGGCTTCGATGCGCACGACCGGATCGCTCTGCGCATCGAAGGTCGCACCGCGTGCGAAGACGGCCTGGCCGATGGCATAGGCGGTTAGAGCATCGGCGCGCCCCTGCAGCGCCTCTTCCACGACATGGCGCAGGAACTGCCGCCCGCGATCGGGCGCGTGGAATTCCCCGCTCTGAAGAATGCGGTCAAGCTGTTCGCGGACAGTGTCGCGATCCGGCGCGGGACCGCGGCTCTCGCCGTCATTCGATACCATCGATCCCTCCCGACACGCGACCGGTCGTCCTCGCAGGAGCACTCGCGTTATACCGCGCGCGCGGGGCCACAGCTTCCGTACCACTACGTAAGGAGAACTTCGAATGTGCGCGATACCGGGAGTTTCCTATTCTCGGGACTCCCGAGGTGCTTCCCGCGCCGGCCACACGACGAAAAGAAAGGTGAGATCGATGCTTCACGCCACCCGGCGACATCAAGTGACGTTCTTCGGGACCAGGCCCGTCGGGCTGGCCGGTGCAGCACTTTTCGCGGCCATGGCGACGGGATTTTCCATGCCGGTCGTTCACGCAACCGACAATCCGCTTGACGCGCTTCCGGTCGTCATTCAATGCCACTACAAGAACACCACCCACGCCTTCTATCTCTCGCGCGTAACAGATGACGGTCTTGCGACCTATACCGCGTCCGACAGAATTGCGGGAACCATCTCGCTGGACGGGCACGCGAAGGCGGTGGGTGGCGAAGGCGGCGGTACCTGCGTCGGGAAAACCCTCGATGAACTGCGCGCGTCTGGACAGGCATACGACCTCAAGCCTCGCTGAGACGCGGCGCGACAAGCGACCAGCCGGATTGTCGGCGGCACGCCACCCTGCGCAGTTCATCCAGAGAATTGGCTATGCCGGCATTTTGCATTAGGCTGCCGCCGAATGCGATATGGAGGATGGCATGGGTCGAGTACGGGTAGCAGCCTTTTCTCTCTCGGTGGACGGCTTCGGCGCCGGCCCCGACCAGAGCCTCGAGAATCCGCTGGGCAAGCGGGGTACCGAGCTGCACGAGTGGTTTTTCAAAACCCGCACTTTCCGCACGATGATCGGCAAGAATGACGGCTCAACCGGTGTTGACGAAAGTTTCGCCTCGGCCGGCAACACCGGCTTTGGCGCCTTCATCCTCGGCCGTAATATGTTTGGGCCGGTCAGGGGCGAATGGCCTGACGAGGAGTGGAAAGGCTGGTGGGGCGACAACCCGCCTTATCACAGACCGACCTTTATTCTTACCCACCACCCACGCGATCCAATCATCATGGAGGGCGGAACAACCTTTTATTTTGTAACCGGAGGAATCGAGGAGGCGATGGAACGGGCCAAGGCAGCTGCCGGCGACGCCGACATCAAGATCGGCGGCGGCGTCAGCACAGTGCGCCAGTATCTGCGCGCCGGCCTCATCGACGAGATGCATCTTGCTATCTCCCCGGTCATTCTCGGCCGCGGAGAGGCGATTTTCGAAGGCATCGACCTCGCCTCCCTTGGCTTCTTCGTCGAAAGCTCGGTTACAACCGAGAAGGCGATGCATGTGATGCTGCGAAAGGCG
The DNA here is from genome assembly GCA_900471485.1 of Hyphomicrobiales bacterium. GTDB lineage: Bacteria > Pseudomonadota > Alphaproteobacteria > Rhizobiales > Rhizobiaceae > Rhizobium. The sequence goes on along the minus strand of UCEU01000014.1, from coordinate 111,179 downwards.
CCGAGAGCCTAAAACCATCGCCGCAAGGACCGCGCTCGATACTCGACAATCAGAAAGAGATCGGTATTGCCCGGTCACTCCGATCAAGCACGTCGAGAAACGCAAAATCATCCAGATCAAGCAATAACTTGCCCGACGGGGCTCAACGATCCGGTATAGAAGGTCGTCGTCTAAGCTATACCAGTCAGGCCTTCCGTGGATCAGATACTCGCCATTCGAACCTTTGTCCGCGTCGCCGAAGCCGGCTCCTTCGCCAAGGCTGCTGACACGCTGAACCTGCCCAGGTCCTCCGTCAGCAAGCTCGTGCAGGATCTTGAGGCGCATCTCGGGACAAAGCTGGTGGAGCGCACCACGCGGTCGGTCACGATGACCACCGAAGGCGTCGCCTATCACGAACGCGCGCTTCGGCTTCTGGCCGATCTCGACGACATGGACGGCACTGTTGCGGGTTCGCGCAGCGCGCCCAAGGGAAAGCTGCGCGTCGACATCGGGTCGGTCTTGGCCAACAAGATCCTCATCCCCGCGCTCTCAGACTTTCAGCACCAGTACCCTGATATCGATCTCATGCTCGGCGTCAGTGATCGCCCCGCCGACCTCATCAGTGAGGGCATCGATTGCGTCATCCGCGGCGGAGCCCTTGTCGACTCATCGATGAAGGCGCGCAAGCTCTGCGAACTGGACTACGTGCTTTGCGCATCGCCCGCCTATATGGATGGCCTGGAGTTGCCCGAGCAGCCGGACGATATCGAGAGGTATCGGATCGTCAGCTATTTCTCGGCATCATCGGGAAAGAGATTTCCATTGCGTTTTCAGCGCGGTGATGAGCGAACCGAATATCTCCCTACTTCCAGCGGCATTTCGGTCAACGAAAGCACAGCGCATTTGAACGCGCTACTCGCCGGGCTGGGTGTCGGTCAGAGCTTCGGCTTTCTCGCAAGACCTCACATCGCGAGCGGGGCGCTTGTCGAACTGTTGCCCGACTGGAAGCCGGACAACCATCCGCTGCACCTTGTCTATCCGGCCGATCGCTTCCCAAACCCGCGGCTGCGGGCATTCACGGAATGGGCGGCAAAGATATTCGAAGCCGTCGATGCCAGGCGCGACGGGGGGCGTTTGTCGACGCCGCAACCAGCCTAGAGCGAGCCAGAATTGAAGAAGGGCCGACAAGCGGCCTTTCCTTGACGTCTAGAAGCTGGCTGTCATGCTGACCCAAAGGCGCCGCCCTTCCATGACGGTGTTGTAGTCGGTTTGCTCGACGCGTTTGTCGAATGCGTTATAGACGGCTGCGCTCAGGTTCACATTCTCGTTCACCAGATACTTCACGCCAAGATCTAAAGTCGCATAAGCATCATATTCGCGTCCCGCCTGTCCGTTGATCGTGACGGCACGGCCATTGGATCCGATACGAGCCCCCGACGCGATTTCCTTGCCGTGGTAATTGGCTGATGCCCAAGCGTCCAGACCCTCGACAGGCGTAACCCAATCTACGCGGATATTCGCTGAGTGCTGAGGCGTGCGGGCCAACGGGAAGCCTGCATAGTCTCCGGTCTGCTGTTCCGAATGGGTGTAGGTATAATTCCCTCGGAAAGACAGATTGTTGGTCGCTTTCCATGAAGCAGTCAGTTCAACGCCCTGAAGGACGGCGTCATCGACATTGTAGCTGTACCATAGACGGTAATTCGGGTCTTCGCTCCACCGCACGGGATTCCCGGCGCTGTCCAGAACCAAGGCGTTGGCGATCTTGTCCTTGAAATCGGTGTAGAAGTAAGTCGCGCCAAGCGTCACGTCGCCATTGTCCCAGATGGCGCCGATCTCATAGCTTGTGCTCTTTTCCGGCTGCAGATCGGGGTCGCCGATGATGACGCCACAAGTTCCCGCCGGCCCATATGAGCATCCGCCGCCACCTGTCGTGTAGGCATAACCCGGGGCAATCGTGCGAATATCCGGCGCTCTGAAGCCGGTCGAGACACCACCCTTTACCGTTAGGTCAACCGTGGCGTTCCACACACCGTAAATGCGCGGGCTGAGGTGAGAACCATACACCTCGTGATGGTCCATCCGAAGCCCTGTCGTCAGCGCGAAATCGTCGACGATCCGCCACTCGTCCTCAGCGAAGAATGCGTATTGGGTCGCGGAAAACGTTTCATCGAGCCCCGTTCTGCGTCCGGGGTTCTGATCGGTCAGGCGTGCTTCGAAATATTGGCCGCCGGTGACCAGCGTGTGCTGCCCAAGCAGGTCGAATGGAGTGGTGAACTTTCCATCGATGACCGTATTGCGGATTTCCGGCGAGCGGACGTTCGCCACGAAATCATCGACGGCAGGGGTATAGGTGTAATTGGTTCTCTCCGCCCATTCCTGGGAGATCGAGAATTCAGATGTCGTCGGCCCCCAGCGACCGGTATGCGACAGCGACCAATGATCGCGCGTATTCCAATTGTAGGTTCCGTTTGCGCCGGCCTCTAATGTACGCTCCGCAGAAGCCTCCCTGCGGACCCCCGACTTCCCGCCTTCCAGGTAGAAGTCGTGATCTTCGTTCGGCGTGAACGTCAATCTGCCCGTGAGGTCGAATTCCCTCGAGCTTGTGACACCGCTGAGCAGGTCATCTTCGCTGCGCGTCAGGCCCTTGCCCCAAAGCTGCAGTCCGAGGACGTCATTCACGGCGGGCCCGTTGAGATACCATGAGGTCTGGCCCGAGTTGCCGTAGCGCGAGTGCTGTTGAAGCGTGCCGTCGGTCGTGACCGAACCGGACCACTGATTTCCGACCTTGCGGGTGATAATGTTGATAACGCCGCCCATCGCATCCGAACCATAGAGCGATGACATCGGTCCCCGAACGACTTCAATTCGTTCGATCGCCGAGATCGGCGGAATGAAACTCTGCTCAAACCCGGAGTTGCCGTTCGTTCGGGCATCGCGGGTGCTTTGGCGCTTCCCATCGACCAGGATCAGCGTGTAGGCGCCCGGAAGGCCGCGAATATAGATGTCTTTCTCGTTCGCCACACCTGTGACGGAGACGCCCTGGACTTCACGGAGGGCATCGGTCAGATCCCGGAACGAGCCTTTCTCCAGTTCTTCGCGCGTAACGACCGTAATGCTCGCAGGCGCATCCTTGACGTTCTGCTCGAAGCCCGCGGCCGTAATGACGATCTGTTGCAGTTCCGTGGTTTCGTCCTTGTCTTCGGCGAAAGCATCCATAGGAGCCGTCAGTGCCGTGCCCATCAGGCACGCCTTGAAAAATTTTCCAGCTGCACGGGGATGCGGCCTGCGAGGAACGCTATTGAAAGGATATCGCGAATTGGAAATTGTCAGCCCCACCGACACGCTCATAAGTCACCCCTTTTAACTTGATAACAGGGCTCCACTTATTTAATGCATCCGAGGGCGGCAACGCCGCTGTTTTTGAACGGTTCCAAATTCGCAAAAACGCAAAACGCGGAGCTCGGCGGCCGCTCTCAACGGCGGCTTCTTGCCGACCACATATCCTGCGCCGCAGCCAAGCATTCCTCGAAGCTTGCCTCGGAGCGCTTGGCGAGTGCCAGAAGCGCGACCGCCGCAGTTAGAACGATTGTGGCCTCCGCCCCGTCATCCCTCGCAGCTCCCGTCCAGACGGCCTTCCAATATTCGCGCTGCGTCATCAGTCCGCTGACGCCGGTTTTGACGCTCTTGCGAGCGCCAACCATGATGTCCCTCTCCACTCCCGCCAATAGAGTGTAGATCTTCGTTGCCTTGCCCGCAGGCATTTCCGCTATGTCGCGTACCGATCCAACCACGGCGATATTGGCGAGGTTCATCACTTTGGCGACCTCGCGATAAAGGTCGCGTCGAGACGTTTGCGAGGCGCCAACGATGGTTGCGTCAGCCCCAAGCGGATTGACCATGTTGACTGCCGCATTCAGAGGATTGCGCATTCCGAAAAGAGAATGAAGACCGAGAATGCTGCCAACCTGCGGAAGAAGAGCCGCGATGGGAGCATATGCAATGCGTCTGCCCCTTAGCGCGGCATCCACCTCGGCGACCGTGGCACACACCGGGATGTCTGCATCAGCAGCAGCAGCCTCCAGTTTCCCGCTTTCCGGACCACGCCCATAATGTCCGTGCAGAAGAACCGAGTAACCGTTTGCCGCAATGAGCTTCGCGGCATGAATGAACCACGGAGCGGAGCGGATACGGGGAGAGACGTAAGCGGGCCAATCGAGATCAGGCACAGCCATGTTTCGGGGAACCCCGGTCAAAGAGTCACGAACCGCGGTCGCAAAGCCGGCAAGCTCGGTGGCGGCCGGTCCGCGATATTGGATAGGAATAAGCAACCCTCCGATCTGAACTGGGTCGGCATGACCATCCAGGATGATCGACATGGCGTCCCGCGCTTCGTCAAAGGTCAGCGGGCGGCTCTGGCCCGCTCCCGGCCCGGTCGTTGCAATATATCGGGCGAGCCGCAGATGGGGATCGGCGTTGTCGCCGATCTCCGCGATCCTGTTCGCGATACCCACCGGTGTCGGCGACGCGATCAGTTGATCGTCGGATGTGACCGCAAGGGGTACAACGCTGGCCGCACCCGCGACCGCCCATTCACTCCCCACCTGCGCAGCCTCTGGTGCTGATGCCTGCATCGGAGCACCGGCAGAAGCCAGCAACTCGGCTTCATTGGCCAATCGCCTCAGCCGGAGACGAAGTGATTCGGCGAAAGGCGTCGGACGCATACCGTTCCCGGTCCGCACCAGGATCGGATCACCGTAAAGGTCTCGAAGCTCCGCCAGCAGGCGGCTGACGGCGGAGACCTGCATGTTCAGACTGGCCGCCGCCCCGCTTACCGAGCCCTCTCTGAGCAAGGCATCCAGCGCGACCATCAGCTTCATCCGATGAAGATTTCCACCACTGCCCCGAACATCTCTGCCCCGCACGCCATCTGTCATCACTACCCCATTACGGCGAAGCAATTTGCTTCGTCGGCAAATTAGATCTCTTCTAATTTATTTCCGTTGATTGGGTTTCAGCATCTACTTAAGTCCACCCAAATACTCAACTTAAGTTTCCCGAGATAACGCAGCAGTGATCTGCATCGACGAGATAGGACGTGCACAATGCCTTTCCGCCTGAAGCTCCTCCCCGCAACGCTACTTCTTGCCGTGAGCACCGCCTTCGCGGCGCATGCCGACGAGATCAAGGTTCAGCACACCAAGGGCGAGGTATCGCTTGAGAAGACCCCCTCCCGCATCGTGGCGTTCGACCTCGCATCGCTGGACACGCTGTCTGCATTGGGTGTGGACGTAGCCGGCGTTCCGGCTGGCAACAAACCCGACTATCTCTCGAAGTACGAAAGCGCGGACGTTGCCAAAGTCGGCTCTCTCTTCGAGCCCGACTATGAGGCGGTCGCCGAACTCAAGCCCGATCTGATCATCGTTGCCGGGCGGTCCAGCGCGAAGTTCGCCGATCTTCAGAAAATCGCGCCGACGATCGATCTGACGACCCGCGCCGACAACTTCCTCGCGGACGCGCAGAACAACGTCCGTACCCTCGGGAAGATTTTTGGGAAACAAACGGAAGCCGACGCCTTGCTCTCGAAGCTCGCCGCTTCGACGTCCGACCTCAAGGCTCGCGCCGGTGACAAGGGCAAGGCGCTCCTCGTGCTGACCACCGGCGGCAAGATGAGCAGTTTTGGCCCCGGCTCGCGCTTCGGAATGCTCTTCTCCGACTACGGCTTCACGGCCGCCGAAGCCGAGGGGACGAAGGGGACTCATGGGCGGCCTGCCTCATTTGAATACATTTCCGAGACCAACCCCGAGTGGCTCTTTATCATCGACCGCGATGCCGCGATCGGCCGCGAAGGCGCTGCCAAGAAGATGCTCGACAACGAACTGGTCAATCAGACCAAGGCAGCGAAGGACGGCCACGTCGTCTATCTGAATTCGGTCTCTTGGTACCTGATCGGCGGCGGGATCACCGCAATGCAGGCGACGGTCGACCAATTGCTGCAGTCCGTCGGCACCATCTGATCAGACAGTCCTGATCTGTCTGCTCTGGCCGCGCCCTGCGTGGCCAGAGTCTATTTAGAGCGATATCTTTGAAAGCCCTTGTAGCCGCCATCATCGTCACGGCGCTTGTCGCAGTGGTCAGCCTCTTCGTGGGGGTTCGCGATGTCTCGCCCTGGTCGCTTTTAACAGGCGACGCGGACCCGCACGATTTGTTGATCCTCCTTGCCAGCCGCGTTCCAAGAACGCTTGCCCTGCTTCTTGCTGGGTCGGCGATGGCGATAGCGGGCAAGATCATGCAGATGCTGGCCCGAAACCAGTTCGTCGAGCCGTCTACCGCGGGAACGGTTGAATCCGCCGGACTGGGGATGCTGACGGTGCTCCTGATCGCGCCGGATATGCCTGTTGCGGGAAAAATGCTTGTCGCAGCTGCATTCGCGCTGGCGGGGACCTCGCTCTTTCTTGGTGTCCTGAAAGCGATACCGCTTCGATCAGCGGTGATGGTTCCCATCGTCGGCATAACGCTTGGCGGCATTATTAGCGCGGTCGCCACCTTTTTCGCCTATCGCTACGACTTGCTTCAATCCATGGGCGCTTGGGCGAACGGCGATTTTTCGATCGTATTGCGTGGACGCTATGAACTGCTCTGGATATCGCTACTGCTGACGGTCGCCGCGTTCATAGCAGCCGACCGCTTCACCGTCGCAGGCATGGGCGCCGATTACGCGACGAGCCTTGGCCTCAACTATCGGCGGGTGATGACGATCGGGCTCGTCATCGTCTCGATGGTCACCGCCTGCGTTGTCGTGACGGTTGGGGTCGTGCCATTTCTTGGGCTCATGGTTCCCAACGTCGTCAGCAGCATCATGGGAGACAACATGCGCCGGAGCTTGCCATGGATCGGCGTGAGCGGAGCGGCTCTCGTGCTGGTCTGCGACATTGTCGGACGCACGATCAATGCGCCGTTCGAGATACCCGTCGGCGCCGTGCTGGGCGTGATCGGAAGCGTGTTCTTCCTTTATATGCTTCTCGGAAGGCGCCGACATGTCGCCTGAAATGATCCTGCGCGCGAGCGTCACCCGAAACCTTTTGCTCGCCGCCCTGGCGCTCCTCGCCGTCATCGGCTTCCTGACGCTGGGAGCGCGCGGCAGCTGGTCCTTTATCCTCGCATTTCGCGGCACGAGGCTCGCGGCCATTCTGATCGTCGCCTGTGCGATCGCAGTCTCGACCGTGCTTTTCCAGACCATCACCAACAATCGCATCCTCACTCCGGCGATCATGGGGTTCGATGCGCTCTATGTATTGCTTCAGACAGTGCTCGTTTTCCTCTTCGGCGCCTCGGCGGTTTCCTCCCTGGACCAGCGCGCGATGTTCCTGATCGAATTGACCGCGATGCTCGGCTTCTCCCTCGCGCTCTACCGGCTGCTGTTCGGCAAGGTCGCTCGAGATATCCATATGCTGGTTCTGGTAGGCATCGTCATAGGGATTTTGTTCAGAAGCCTGTCGGGCTTCATGCAGCGGATTATCAATCCAGACGACTTCGTCGTGCTGCAGGACCGGATTTTCGCCAGTTTCAACATCACGGACACGACTCTGGTTGGGCTCTGCGCCGTCATAACAACGGCCGCCGCCGCGGTAGCGTGGCGCATGAACGCGAAGCTGGATGTGATGGCGCTGGGCCGCGACATATCGACCTCTCTTGGCGTCGACTATACCAGGACGTCGATGCAGGTCCTGGCATTGGTGGCCGTGCTTATCTCCGTGTCCACCGCCCTGGTTGGCCCGGTGACGTTTTTCGGCTTGCTGGTGGCAAATCTTGCCTACCAGCTCACACCGAGCGAGAAGCACCGCTTCATTCTTCCTGCCGCCACGTCGATCGCCATCATCGCATTGGTGGGCGGACAAACGATCCTCGAGCGCGTTTTCAAGTTCGACACCGCTCTTTCCATCATTGTCGAGTTTGCCGGTGGGCTCTTCTTCATCCTGTTTCTCTTGAGAGGTCGCGGCCGATGATCGAGCTTAGTGGCGTAACGAAAAGCTTCGGCAACTCGGTGGTCGTCGATGGCGTCACCCTCACTCTGCCGAAAAGCGGCCTGACATCGATCATCGGTCCCAACGGCGCCGGCAAATCGACGTTGCTGTCGATGATTGCGCGACTGATGCCGATGGATAAGGGGCTGGCGACGGTCGATGGGCTCGATGTTTCGCGGACATCAAGCGACAAGCTCGCGCAGCGGATTGCCATCCTCAGGCAGGACAATCATCTCACCCCGCGCCTGACCGTTTTCGACCTCGTTTCCTTTGGCCGGTATCCATACAGCAAAGGCCGCCTTACACCCGACGATCGCGCCCATATCGAAAAGGCGGTGGGCTATCTTGGGCTGCAGGAGCTGAGGGATCGTTTTCTGGACGAGCTATCCGGTGGCCAACGCCAACGCGCGTTCATCGCGATGGTGCTTTGCCAAGACACAGACTACATGCTGTTCGATGAACCGCTGAACAATCTGGATATAAGTCATTCCGTATCCATGATGAAGCTACTGAGGAGTTCCGCTCGCGACTTTGCCAAGACGGTCGTGGTCGTGTTGCACGACATCAATTTCGCCTCGAGCTACTCCGACCATATCGTCGTGATGCGAGACGGAAAACTACACGCGCAGGGCACGCCGGCGACGATCATCCGAGAGGATGTGCTCACAGAAATCTACCAGACCGAGTTTCATATCCACGAGGTCAAGGGCAAGCTCATCGCGAGCTTCTATTAGCGACCGCCAAGGTTGCAAAGATGTCGGTGGCATTTCCGGCCGCAGCCAGGACGGCCGGATTGGTGTTGTCGCCCGCAGCGCCAGGTGGGGCCGCCTGCTAAGCACTGGCGGGCATTTGCTGGAACACCTTCTCCAAGGTTATCGGCAGATCGCGAACCCGAACGCCGGTGGCATTGTAAACAGCGTTGGCAACGGCCGCCCCAACGCCGGTAATACCGATCTCGCCAATTCCACGCGCTCCCATGGGTGCCTGAGGATCGGGCTTGTTGGTGTAGAGGATGTCGATATTGGGGACATCCATCTGCACCGGTACGTGATACTCGGCAAGCGAGGCATTGACGACCCGGCCGGTTCGCTCGTCGAAATTGGTTTCCTCGGTCAACGCTAACCCTATGCCCATGACGATACCGCCCTTGAACTGGCTGGTCGCCGTCTTGGCATTGAGGATTTGTCCTGCGTCGAACGAGCCGAGGAAACGCGACACACGGATTTCGCCGGTGAGCGCACTGACCCGCACCTCGCAAAACTGCGCACCGTAGGAATGCATGGAGAAGGCTTCCATCTCCGCGGGTGCAGGCGCTTCTGCCTGACAAACCAGTTCATCACGCCCAGCCCGAGACAGGATGGACCGGTAGCTTTCGAAACGATCAGGATCGGTGCGATGGCCAAGGCCGCCATCTCTCGGTTCGACATCTGCAAGCGACAGACCGGCCAGCGGCGAGTCGTTGCCGGCCAACTTGATCAGTTCTTCGACGAACACTTCCGTCGCGGCAATCACGGCACCTCCAATCGACGCCGTCTGCGTCGATCCACCGGCGATCACCCCGCGCGGCAGCGTGCTGTCGCCATATTCGAAGGTGACATGTTCGAGCGGAACGCCGAGCCGGGCGGAGATATGCTGGGCTTGAGCGGTTGCCGTTCCCATGCCCATGTCGTGTACTGCCGTCGACACGGTAACATGACCTTCCGCCGTCAGCCTGATCCGTGCGGCACCACCGGGGAACCGGTGGTAGGGATAGGTCGCCGTGGCGCAGCCCATGCCGATCAGCCATTCGCCTTCCCGCTTCTGGCGCGGCGCGCGGCTGCGATTCTCCCAGCCAAAGCGTTTCGCGCCTTTTTCATAAGCCTCGATCAGATAACGCGATGAAAACGGCTTGCCGGTGGTTGGGTCCTTTTGCGGCTCGATGCGACGGCGCAGCTCGATCGGGTCGAGATTCAGCTTCTCTGCGAGCTCGTCCAAGGCGCATTCGAGAGCGAATGTACCAACGGATTCGCCTGGTGCCCGCATGAACGTGTTGGCCAACATGTCCATGTCGGCGACGTCCTGTGCCAGTTTGAAAGTCTTCGACGCGTAAAGGTGACGGGCCGGGAACGTGAACTGCTCGGGGCAGGAATTATGAAGCGTCATCGCCGCGGTACCCGTATGGATCAGCGCATCAAGCGTACCATCAGCACGGGCGCCGAGCGCCACCCGTTGCTCAGTTACCGTGCGGCCGCCGACGATACGAAACACGCCTTCACGCGACAGCATGATGCGCACGGGCCGGCCGGCCATCTTCGATGCGGCAATGGCGAGAATCTGGTGGTCCCAGAGGCATTTTCCGCCGAAACCGCCGCCGACATACGGCGAGGTAACCCTTACCTTGTCCGGTTCCAGACCAAAAATATCGCCGAGCTGGCCTGCCGTCAGATCGAGCAACTGGCTCGCGTCGTGCAGATGCAGTTCTTCACCGTTCCAGGCGACCGTCGCCGCGTGCAGTTCGATGGCGTTGTGGTTGTGGCGCGGTGTGCGGTAGATCACATCCACCTTAACCTCGGCGTTCGCAAGAGCGGTCTCGGCATCGCCGATCTCGAGCACCGGGGGCTGGCCCAACAATGTCTCCAACTGCCGCGGCGTTTTCTTTGCCTCTTCGAAAGAGAGAACAGCCGGCAGGCTGGCAAAGGTCGCCTTGACGAGCGAGGCGGCATAGTCCGCCTGTTCCTGGGTTTCGGCCAGAACCAACGCGATCGGCTGGCCGTTCCAGTGAATCTCGTCGTTTTGCATCACCGGCAGATCGCTGGCGCCGGCAGCCGTCAGCGAGGACATCATAAGCGACGGCGCCTTCATCCGCAGAGCGTTGTGATAGGTCATCACGAGGATGACGCCGGGCGCCTTTTCGGCTGCCGCCACATCAAGCGAGGTAATGCGACCCCGCGCGATGCTGCTGTAGGCAAGCGCGGCATAGCTGATATCTTCATAGGGAAACTCGGCGGCGAAACGCGCCTTGCCCTGAACCTTCAATGGCCCGTCGATACGCGAGACAGGGTGGCCAAGGGCACCATGCTTTTTCAGTATCGGATCGGTGGTGACCGCCGGCTGCCAGCGTCCAGAGGTATTGGCCTCGGTGTGGGGTTGGGCGCTCATGCGTTTTCTCCCTTCAATTCGTCGAGAACGGCAACGATCGTGCGCTTCGCCAGTTCGATCTTGAATGCATTGTCGCGAAGGCCGACGGCATCTGCGAGCTCGGCTTCGGCCGCGGCCCGGAAGGCATCCGTGCCGGCGTCCTGGCCTTTCAGGGCAGCTTCCGCCTTCAATGCCCGCCACGGTTTCTGGGCAACGCCACCGAGCGCCAGCCGAACGTCCCGCACCTTGCCCGTCTGATCAAGGTCGAGTGCCGCGGCAACGGAGATGAGTGCAAAGGCGTAGCTGGCGCGATCGCGAACCTTGCGATAGGTCGAACGGCGGGCAAACGGCAGCGCCGGAATTTCGATGGCCGTGATCAGTTCGTCCGGCTGCAGTTCGGTCTCGAGCTCGGGACGATCGGCGGGCAGGCGGTGCAGATCCCGCAGCGGCATGCTTCGGGTGCCGACCGTACCCTGGAGATGAACGACCGCATCGAGCGCAACGAGAGCCACGCACATGTCGGAGGGATGGGTGGCCACACAGGCGTCGGAGGCACCCAGGATTGCGTGGTAACGATTGAAACCTTCCAACGCGTCGCAGCCGGCCTGCGGCTGGCGTTTGTTGCAGCGGGCCGCGTTGTCGTAGAAGTACCGACAGCGGGTGCGTTGCAGGATATTGCCGCCGACCGTCGCGACGTTGCGGATCTGCGCGCTCGCGCCAGCTAGAATGGAACGCGACAGCAACGGATAGTCAGCTCGCACCGCCGGATGCGCGGCAAGCGCCGTATTCTTGGCGGCCGCGCCGATCAGCAGGCTGCCATCGGAGCGCCGTTCGATATCGCCGGCGAGATGCGAGACATCAACAAGCGTTTCCGGCTGTTCGACGGTTTCGCGCATGAGATCGACGAGATTGGTACCACCGCCGAGATACTTGGCGGCGGGACCGGTCTTCTTGAAGGCGATTGCTGAAGCGGCGTCCGACGCCTGGTGATAGGAAAAGATGTTCATGCCCGTGCCCTCTCCTTGATGGGAGCCGTCGTCTGGTTTGCCAGCGTTTCGGAAATTGCCTCGACGATGCCGTTATAGGCTCCACACCGACAAAGATTGCCGCTCATGCGTTCGCGGATTTCGCGTTCGTCGATCGGGATATCGGTAGCGGCGAGATCGCCAGTAACCACGCTCGGGATGTTGCGCTCGATCTCGCCGGCCATCCCGATGGCGGAACAGAGTTGTCCCGGAGTGCAGTAACCACACTGGAAGCCGTCATGTTCGATAAAGGCCTGCTGCAACGTATGAAGATTGCCATTTACCGCAAGACCCTCGACCGTAGTGATGGAGCGTCCCTGATATTGCACCGCCAGCGCCAGACAAGAGTTGATGCGTTCGCCATCCACCAGCACGGTGCAGGCGCCACATGCTCCCTGGTCGCACCCCTTCTTGGTTCCAGTAAATCCCAGATAATTGCGCATGAGATCGAGCACTGACGTGCGGATGTCCGCCTCGACCTCGATTGCTTCTCCGTTGATGATAAAATGCATCAGGACATCTCCTTTGGATAGAACGCATTGGCGATGATGAGCCGCAGGACCAGAACGAGTTTCAGGGGTGACATGATCCCGACGCAGAGCGATTTATTCTTTCTGCTCCGACATCGACCCAGCGTGCGAGCCGCGCCGCTACCCTACAGCGAGTTCGGCGGCGCAGGTAACATGCTTGGAACCCGGCTTTTCAGGCGTCGCCATCGGTTCGGACATGACATCCAACCCTTTCCCAAGTAGAAGTTGGATGGCTCCTTCATAGAAGCGGAGGGGCCTCCGTTTGAAGGTAGTGGCTGGCGAGCTTTCGTCAAGCCTTGGCGTGGGGTGGAACCTTGGCAGCGAAGGAGCGCGCGTCCCGACCGCAGGAACCGCCGAGGTTACGCGCCGACGCTCAACGCAATCGTCTCAAACTGGTGGAGGTCGCCGCGGAAGCGTTTGCCGAACATGGCGCGGATGCTTCGCTTGAACAGATCGCCCGGCAGGCGGGCGTCGGCATCGGCACGCTTTATCGGCACTTTCCCACGCGCGAGCATCTCGTCGAGGTGGTCTACCGGCGGGAGTTGGAGTTGCTGGCGACGGCAGCCAGAGAGCTCATGGCCGAAAAGGCGGCCGATATTGCGCTTGAAGAATGGATGCACCGGTTCGTCAGCTACATGGCGGCGAAACGTGGCATGGCCAGTAGTTTGAAGCTGCTGTTGACCTCAAACTCCGCCCTTTTCAAGGATGGCTCGACGCTGCTGAACACCACCTTCGACAAGCTTCTGCGGGCAGCGATAGAGGCTGGATCGGTTAAAGGCGACATCGAGACAAGCGATGTGCTCTACACGCTGTTTGGTATCTACTCGATCCCCGACACATCCGACTGGCGGGAGCGCGCACACAGGATCGTTCGTCTGATCATGGACGGGCTGCGCCTGCAGCCCGATGACTGACGATCGGTGGACGCCGCCACCAGGATCGGAGCGCGTCACGTGCTATCAAGACTGAGCTGCGAAGGCAAAGCCGATACGACGATGAACTCTCATCAGGACCGGCTGGATAGCCTCGCAACCGTAGGCCGCAACGCTTGATCCGTTCACGGGTAGTGTGTCAATTCCTTCACCGTGTCGATGATTTCTGACACAATCCGCTTAGTGCGCGCGGCAAAAACCTTGCCGCGCCGGCGGACGATCCAGAGCTCATGACGGACGGGTTTGGCGAGTTTCACGCAGGTCAGCGCCTCGCTCTGCGGATATGCGTCCACGCCGCTACGCGGCAGAATCGTATAGCCGACACCGCGAGCCACCGGCTCCGGAATCTGCCCGATCTGATTGATGAAGCTGCGAATGCGCAGCCGGTCGACACCCTGGTAGTCATTCGGAAAATTGGCCGACAGAAGTTCGTCGGCATAGGCCAGCCCGTCCGGGTGAGCGATGAATCCCAGACGCTCGAGATCAGCATAGCTCGGTTCTTCCGGTTCCCCGACCGGCGTGACGAGGCAAAGATCGTCGGATCCGATCAGATCACCATCAAGACGCGGATTGGTCGGCCGATGATCGGCGATGCCGATATCATATAGCCCCGACAGGACCCCTTCCAGCACGCGGGCCTGAGGGGCAGCCTCAAGCCGCACGGCCAAGCCCGGCGATTGCTGCATGACGGCGATCGCGCGAGGATAGATCAGCATGGCGAGGCTACCCGAGCAGGCAAGTGCGACGTGTCCCTGGCCGGCATCGTCTCTGTCGAGCAACTCAAGCAGATGACGCTCCTCGCTGCGCCGACGCGCACCGAAATCCCGCACGGCCTCGCCGGATGGGGTCAAGGTGAAGCCCTTGCCTTCCCGCGTAATCAGCGCCTGTCCGACCTGGTGTTCCAGTTTTCTCAGGTGCTGCGAAACACCCGGCTGGGTCATGTTCATCCGCGCGGCCGCCTTGGTGAAGTGACCCTCTTCGCAGAGCACCACGAAGGTCTCGAGCCACTGGGCGTTCAGCATATCATCATTCCATTTCGTGATCGTTTTCCGTTCATATCATAATTTTACATGGTTCAGCACGATCGTTACAGAGGGCCGCGACAATAGCCGGAGATTTCCATGAGCCAGACTACGCCTCGAACCTTCTCGCATATCGGCCTTTCGGTACCGGACCTGGACAACGCGGTCGAGTTCTACCGGGATGTCCTGGGGTTCTATGTCATCATGCCGCCGACCTTGATCGAGCAGGATGAGACCGATATCGGCGTCATGTGCAACGATGTGTTCGGACCGGGCTGGGGCAAGTTCCGCATCGCACACTTGGCCACGGCAGACCGCATAGGCTTCGAACTGTTCGAATTTGCCGACAACCACACACCGGAAAACAATCTTCCGTTTCGCCAGACAGGCATGTTCCACTTCGCGATCCAGGATCCGGACGTCGAAGGCCTGCTAGCCAGGATCGTCGCGGCGGGCGGCAAGCAGCGCATGCCGGTTCGCGAATACTTCCCCGGAGAAAAGCCCTACCGCATGGTCTATGTCGAAGACCCCTTCGGCATCGTCTTCGAACTCTATTCGCACTCCTATGAACTCACCTATTCGGCCGGTGCCTATAACTGACCTTCAGTCTTCATGACGCCCGCTGAGTTGGACAGGATGACAATCGACCAGAAGACCATATCGCACACGCAGCGCGCCTGGACGTGGCACGGCCAGGCGTCGCCGAACGCACTAAGGCTTTCGGAGATCGCCGTTCCAAAGCTCGCTGCCGGGGAAATCCTGGTGCGCAACCAGATCATCGGCCTCAATCCGGTGGACTGGAAAGTGTTGCGTGGCCTGCCGTCCTGGAACGATGGCCATGTTACGGGCGTCGATGGCGCCGGCATCGTGGTGGCGGTCGGCGACGAAAGCCTTATGCCTTGGCTCGGACGGCGAGTCGCCTATCATCAGAGCCTACACAAGCAGGGAAGCTATGCAGAATACACGCCGGTAGCCGCTCGCACGCTGATGCAGGTGCCAGATGGTCTGTCCATGACACTTGCCGCCAGCATTCCCTGCCCGGCTCTCACAGCATGGCTCGCCTTGGATAAGCTTCCTTTGCGTTCAGATGCGCAGTTGCTGGTCAGCGGCGCCGGCGGAGGCGTCGGCAACTATATCGTCCAGTTGGGCCTGCAGCGCGGCTATGCCGTGACTGCCATGTGCAACGAGCGGCATTGGGACCGCCTGCGCGCCCTGGGCGTGCGTGATTTCATCGCGGGTCCGCTCACGTCAGGAAACGAACTGGCGTCGGAACTGCTCGGGCGCAGCTTTGCGGTGATCGATATGGTGAGCGACAGCCACGCGGCGCTTCTTACTCCGTTGCTGGAAGCCAATGGCCATCTGGTCTGCGTCCAGGATCGCCTGACCAGCTGGCCCGGCGATCCGTTCGGCCGCTGCCTGTCGGTCCACGAAGTGGCACTTGGCGCCTTGCATCTATTTGGGTCCAAAGAGTCCTGGGCACGACTTGTTCATGCTGGCGAGACCATCATGAAGCACATCCATGACCATGAACTCCAACCCGAACCGGTTGTGATCCGCGACTTCTCGTCCCTTCCAAACCTTCTGGACGACCTCAGGCAACGTACCTTCAGCGGCAAGCCGTTGATCAAGGTCAACTAACGACAAGAACCAAGGAAACCAGAATGTCTGCAGCTTTTCAGCCCTTCAAGCTCAAGGACGTAACCCTCCGCAATCGGATCGCCGTGCCGCCAATGTGCCAATACAGCGCCAAGGACGGTTTCACCAATGAATGGCACTGGGCCCACTATGCCGGACTCGCCCGTGGTGGTGCGGGCCTCGTTGTCGTCGAAGCCACCGGCGTCTCGCCCGATGGCCGCATCACGCCCGGTTGCGCCGGCCTTTGGCAGGATGAGCAGATAGAGGGCATGGCGCGTATTGCCGCCTCCATCAAGGCCGCCGGCTCCGTTCCCGGCATCCAGATCGGCCATGCCGGTCGCAAGGCCAGCGCCAACCTGCCCTGGGAAGGAGACGACCACATCTCCGACGGCGACCCGCGTGGCTGGGAGACCATTTCACCATCGGCAATTGTCTTTGGCGGTGGGCTGTCCAGGATGCCCCGCGAAATGACGCTTGCAGACATTAAGCGCGTCAAGGCCGATTTTGTCGCAACCGCCAAGCGTGCGCTTGAGGCAGGATTCGAATGGCTCGAATTGCACTTCGCCCACGGCTATCTTGCCCAGAGCTTCTTCTCGGTCCATGCCAACAAGCGCTTCGATGCCTATGGCGGCGATGCCGCAGGCCGCAACCGCTTCCTCATAGAAACCTTCGATGCTGTCCGCCAGGTCTGGCCTGAAAATCTGCCGCTGACGGCACGTCTCGGCGTGATCGAGTACGACGGCCGGGACGAAGAAACACTCGGGGAAGCCATAGCACTCACCAGGACGCTGCATGACGGCGGCCTAGACCTGATGAACGTCAGCATGGGCTTCTCCACCATGGAGGCGAGGGTTCCCTGGGGGCCGTCCTTCCTCGTCCCGATCGTTCGGCGCGTGCGCGAGGAGACGGGTATTCCGGTTGCCTCCGCCTGGTGCATTGACGCGCCCGCCGATGTCGAAAAGGCCGTGGCAGGCAACCAGATGGACATTGTGATGATTGGTCGTGCCATGCTCGCGGATCCGCATTATGCCTACCAACTGGCAAAAGCTCTCGGCCAGGAGCAGCCAGCCTGGACGCTGCCTGCCCCTTACGCACACTGGCTGTCGCGTTATCGTGGCGCCGGCGAGGGCGCGGCGCAGTAGGACTTAAAGCCCCTTCAAGCGAACGCTGTGCTCATCAAACAGATGAACCTTCGCAGTATCGATCGCCAGCCACACCGTCTGTTGCGGGACAACTTCCGTGCGGTCACGCAGCATGACGGTTGCGGTATGGAGTCCAATTTTCACGACAAGCATAGTCTCGGGGCCTGTTGGCTCGACCAGCGCGACCTGTGCTGCGACACCGTTGCCTTCGTCTGCCAACGACAGATGTTCAGGCCGGATGCCGTAATGACGAACGCCCGGCACCGGAACGGCGAGGGGCAGTGCCGTTCCGTCGGATAGAACAAATGCGCCGCCTTCGCATCGTCCCTCGAACAGGTTCATCGCCGGTGAGCCTATGAACGTCGCGACAAACGTGTTTGCCGGACGATCGTAGAGTTCGAGCGGCTTTCCGACCTGTTCGATATGTCCACCGCGCATGACGACGATCTTGTCGGCCATTGTCATGGCTTCGATCTGGTCGTGCGTGACGTAGACCGTCGTCGTCTTTAGACGCTGGTGCAACTCCTTGATTTCAGCCCGCATCGTGACACGGAGTTTCGCATCAAGATTAGAGAGGGGTTCATCGAACAGGAAGACCTTCGGGTGACGAACGATGGCTCGTCCCATCGCGACGCGCTGCCGCTGACCACCGCTGAGCTGCTTCGGCAATCTTTCGAGGAGCGGTTCAAGCGCAAGGATGCTTGCCGCCTCGCGAACTCGTTTGGCGATCGTGGCCTTGTCCTGACCTTGGAGCTTCAACGCGAAGCCCATGTTTTCTTCGACGGTCATATGGGGATAGAGCGCATAGCTCTGGAATACCATGGCGATGTCTCGCTCCTTGGGCGGAACCTCGTTTACGACCCGCCCGCCTATTGCAATTTCCCCACCGCTGATCTCCTCGAGCCCGGCAAGCATGCGCAACAGTGTGGACTTGCCGCAGCCTGAGGGGCCGACAAGGGTGACGAACTCACCATCTTTGATGTCGACTGACACGCCGTGAATGACCGCCGCTGAACCATACTGCTTCCGCACCTGATTGATTGCCACTGATGCCATTGATCGAACCTCCCGCTTTCTAGAGCTTTAGTTGCCAGACGCGAGCATCGGCGATAGCGCCTTCCTCGGCCAGGAGTTGCACAGAGCGCACGGCTGCGACGCTCGGCAGGCGCTTTGTGCCTGTCCATCGACCATTGTCCGCGAACACCTCGATCGAGCCCGCGTCGACAAAGATGCGCACAGTCGATGGCCTGGCCGAGGCCGCGATGAAGCGCGGCGACAATTTTCCACCACGATCGCTGAACAGGATTTCGAGTCCCTCTTCATTCAGGCGAACCCCAACATCCATATGCGGATGTTCGAAAAGCAGTTCGAAGCGGGCACCTGGCCTTGCAAGATCCAGCTCAATCTCGACGGCACCATTTTCCAGGGCGAGTCTTTCGCCCCGAGCAAGGAGCCGTTGGCTGTCGAGCCGGGCTCGACGAAGCCCCGACACCGCATCGACGGGAGGCGTCAGAACCGCGCTACCATCCCACACTACCTTACGCGGCAGCGTCATGGCGGTTGGAAAGTCCTCCTTCTTGGAAACGTCCGTCCAGTTGGCGAGCCACGCAATTCCGACAGGTCCGGCATGATCGACAAATGCCTGGAACGCGTAGGCATCGGACCCGAAATCCAATTCCTGCTCGGCCTCCGCGTGGAAGTTCTGGCCATCGAAGCGGCCGACCGTCACATTCGTCATGTTGCGACGGCCGGTCGATGGATCCCGGCTTGTGAGAAGCCCGAATATCAAGGCCCAACGCGTTTCGGTATCCTGAATATCGCCGAGTGGCACGATGCACGGGCATTCGGCTGCCGTCATCCCAAACCTGTTCTCGCGATGAAGGATACCGACGAACGTCCAATCGCCCGCTGCATGTCGGTCGTCGGTGTCATATAGAAGGATGACGCCCCCCGCCTTGTCGCGGCTTCCGAGAAGCATCTTCCACCGGCCGTCGGGGCCGAGGAATACGTATGGGTCTCGGAAGTCGAGGGTGAGCCCTAATCCATCCGGGCGCGCGGGGAGCACGACCGACGACGCATTCGCTCGAAGTCCATCGCCGCCTGTCGCCGTAAGCTGGATCTGTTCCTCAGGCTTGCGGTCGCGCACCTGCTCCGTGAAGAAGATGCGGAAGTCTCCGTTCTCATCGTTCCCCGTAGGAATGGCGCTACCGGAAAAGGCCCCGCCCCTTCCGTCATCGCGTTGCGAAAGTTCGTTGGATGGGAAAAGGAACACGGGAAGATGGCGCCAGTTGACGTAGTCCTCCGAGACAGCGTGCCCCCAATGCATATTGTTCCATCGAAGACTGTGTGGGTAGTGCTGGTAGAAGAGATGCACACGTCCCGCGAAACGGCCAAAGCCGTTCGGATCATTCATCCAGCCGAACGGCGGCCGGAAGTGATAGCCATAGGAAATGTCGGGTGGAGCATTCCCGACACTATGATGGAGAACACGGATGCCTTCGTCCCACACTCTACCCGGATTGAACGCATAGGCGACGGAAATGGAGGTATTAGGGGAGTGCCCCCTAAGCTCCATCAGGCCGGCACGAGGGATTTGAATCTCGCGAAATGCGAATTCCTCCGTCTGCACCGTCGTCACCTCGGTGAGGTCGGAACCGTCTATCGTCACGCTCACCTGTGCGCGCTCATTTGGAGCGCGAGATTTCAACCATAGGTGCACCACCGCCCCCGCCTCTATATCGGATCGTACGGTTTCGATGGCGGATGGAGCGGACATCGTCTGGTAAGTCATCGATCAACCTTTCACTGCGGAGCCGACGAAAGAGCTCACGAACCAGCGCTGGAACGCGAGATAAAGGCCGAGAATCGGAATCATCATCAGCACGGATGCGGCCATTGCCCGGTCCCAGTAAATGCTGTCCTGACCGAAGAATGTGGCGATCGCGACCGAGATCGGGCGGGCGTAGTCGGTCTGCGTCACCAGGGTCGGCCAGAGGTACTGGTTCCAGCTTTCTATCCCCATGAGGATCGACACGGTCGCGAGAGCGGGAAGGCTGAGGGGCAGATAGATCGATCGATAAATACGGAAGATGGACGCGCCATCGATCTCGGCGGCCTCGTAAAGCTCCTTCGGAAGCTGGGCGAAGAACTGATAAAACAGGAAGATGTAGAGCGGGCTTGCGACCCACGGCAGGATCTGGACCGCGAACGTGTCCGTCATCCCGGCCCGTGACATCATCACCACCAATGGCATGATGATGCTTTCTTGCGGGATCACGTAGAGCGCGACGACGAGCGATAGCAGTATCGCCTTGCCGGGAAGCGAGCCCCACGCGAGCACGAAGCCCGCCATCGAATTGATGACAAGTCCCGAAGCGACGGTGACGGCAAGGATCACCAGCGAATTGAAGAGATAGCGGCCGTAGGCCAATTCGCCGGAGAAGTGGGCGATCTCCCTGAAGTTTGAGAGAGTAGGTGTTGAAACCCAGAACGCACGGAAGCTACCCATATCGGCGAGGATCTGAAACCGGTCGTCCTTCAAGCTGGCGATCAGGAGCATGAACAGCGGCGAGATCATCACCAGAGCCACAATGAAGATGCAGACGGTTTGCACGATGCGTAAAGGCATCTTGCCGCTGCGTTCGGCAACATTGATTTGGGGGAGAGCGATATCAGACATCGAAGCGCCTCAGCAGTTGGCGTTGAAGCAAAGCGATCACGAGAACGATCACGAACAGGATCACGGAGACGGCGGATGCATAACCGAGCTTCTGCTGCTCAAATCCGGTTCTCACCATGTAGTGAACGACGGTCTCGGTGCTTCCGCTTGGGCCGCCCTGCGTCAGGATCGCGACCTGGGTGTAAAGCTTGAACGCCTGAATTGTCGTTATGACCAACACGAAGACGTGAGTAGGACGCAGGCCCGGCATCGTCACGTGCCAGAAGCGGCGAAGCGCATTCGCACCGTCGATTTTAGCCGCATCGTAAAGTTCGTCCGGTATGCCCTGAAGACCGGCCAGGTAGACGATCATCTGGAAACCATAGGCCTGCCAGGCGGACAACAGAACGATCGAGAACATCGCCCATTTTGGATCCCCCAACCAGTCGATCGGCTGGATATAGCCTCCCGAGAGGAACCCGACGATCTGGTTCAGTGGGCCGCTGGGATATTGGAACAGTGTCCCCCAGATGACGCATACGACGACCATCGAGGTAATCGCAGGCAGGAAGAACATGCCGCGCAGCAAGTTGCGGCATGGTAGCTTCTGGTGCAGCAGCAAGGCTGTCGCGAAGGCCAATCCACATTGAACTGGAAGAACCCAGACTGTGAAGCGGGTGACATTCCACAGCGATGTCCAGAACAACGGATCGTTGAATATCCGAATGAAGTTTTGAAGGCCGATGAACCGGACCGGGGTGGGTCGCGGAACGAGCGGCTGGTTCGTCATCGAGGTCCAGAAGGACAACAGGAACGGCGCGATAGGGAAGGCGGCAAGCAACGCCACCGCTGGCGCTATCATCAACAATTCCTGCGTAAGCCGGCCTGCATCACGTCGCCGACCGACGCGCGTTCGGGCGATGGCTGTCGAATTTTGCAATGTCATCCTCTCCTCCTCACAACGTCCTTTTCGGAAGCTGTGGGATCGGTGACCGACCGATCCCACAGCTTCCCGTGCATCACTTCTGGGCGTCGAACGGCGGGTAGCCGTCATTATCCTGGATATCCTCGTCGATCTTCTCAGCCGCCTCGGAGAGCGCTGCCTTGGCGTCACCGCCATTGAAGACCTTGTCGACGGCCTGCATGAAAGCCGACGTTATGGCCGGGTAAGCCGGATGCGGTGGGCGGGCGACAGCGGTCTTGGACGCCTGTTCGAACGCGACGGCCAAGGCTCCTCCCGGTGCATAGAGCGGCGAGTCCGCAGCAAAGCTCTTCAGGCCCGGGAACGCGGATTCGCCCTTTGCGTACTCGCGATACTCCTTGTCCTTCAACATGAAACTCAAGAACTTTCCGGCGACATCGGGATGCTCGGACGTCTTGGTGATGCCCCAGATCCAGGTTCCGTTCGGGCTGACGCCTTTGTCGCCGAGTTTCGGAAGGGGAAGGACGACGATATCGTCCTTCATGGCCGCCGCCGCCTCCGCGTAGAACCAGTGTCCCCCGAGCGCGAGGGCGGCCGGATGACCTTCAGCGTAGAATTGATTGGTACCCGAGGAGCCCGGAACAACCCAGCCGTTCTTCACCCACCCTTGCATCATCGTCAACGCGCCGACACAGGCGTCGCTGTCCAGAGTGCCGGACGCCTTCCACGTCTTGCGGTCGATGAGATCGCACCCCGCGCTCTCGAGCAACGGACCGTAGGCATACGTGATCCATTCGGTCTTGATGCCGTAGCCGCGGAACGTGTCGATGGGCCATTTGACGCCTTCGACCTTCGAGAGCTTTTCCAGATAGCCTTCGAATTCTTCGCGGGTCCAGGCGTCATCGACGGACTTCGGAATGCGCGCTCCGATAGCCTCCAGGTATTTCTTGTTGCCGTAGAGAACAACCGAAGAGTCAGTCAGGCCGATCGCGTAGAGCTCCTTGTCGATTGGATACGTTCCCTGTGAAACGTTCGACGCGGTCATGTCGTCAATGATGTCCTTATCCACGAGCGGCTTGACCTGCTGCAGATAGCCGGACCAGACGTAGTTCGCCAGGAATGGCGCATCGATTTCCATGATATCCGGCAGTTGGTTGGACATGACCGCCGCGCTGAACTTCTCATTATAGGCGTCATGCGGCGCGTAAATGAATTCGACATCGACGTCGGGATTTGCCTCCTCAAAGCGCTTGGCGACGTCTGCGTAGGCCTTCACCCAGCCGGGATCGCCTTGGTGCATCATATGGATGACAGTCTTTGCGTCAGCCCAGCCCGCGGTCGCTACGAGCGCCGCCGACGAGACCAGAAAAGCCGAAAGTAATCGATTACCCATTTCATTCTCCTCCTTGATTGGCATGCATCTTCAAACTTCAAGCATTAAATCGAGGACCGCTCCACGAGTTGGAACGGCAGCATTCTAAGCTCAGGGGAACTGCAAGCCCCCGACAGCAGCATTTCCGCTGCGAGGCGACCCATGGCGCGATGTGGCAGGGCCATCGTCGTCAGCGGCGGATCCAGGCGAGAAGCGATCTCTACCTGATTGTCGAAACTCGCCACCGCAACATCGCCGGGGATAGAAACGCCCGCCCTGCGAAGCGCGGTGTAAACTTCCATAGCAACACGATCGTTGCCGCAGAGGATTGCATCCGGGCGGTCGCCCCGCCTCATTAAGGCGGCGACATGATCGATGACGAGACTAGGAGCGCGGTCGCTGTAGATTGCGCGCCGGACTGCGGGCAGAATCGCAACAGGCGCATGTCCGGCATCAGCAAGCGCATTGCGGAACCCTTTTTCGCGCAGTTCGCCCGCGAGAAGACCGGGAAGATTGACGAAGGCGATCCGACGCCGACCTGCAGCAAGAAGATGCCGGGTGACCTCGTGTGCCGCTCCCTCTTCGTCGGGGACAAGCGATGCGACGCGTCCGGCAACCTCTCTGCAATTGATCATCACCCCGACGCTCTTTGCAAGTTCGGCGGGTAATTCGACTGTCTTGTGGTACATGGCAGCGAAAGCGATGGCGCGGGGCCGAAAGCGCCGAACCTCCTCGAGAACCGAGCCGACGTTGCGGGTCCCGCTGAGGTTCATCGCAAAGACCGCCATTTCCGCGCTCCTCGCCGCGCCATCGAGGCCGCGAATAATTTCGGTAGCGAATGGCGAGGTGATGAGTTCGTCGGCGATAACACCAATCAACGGCAGCCAACCCTGGCGAACTCCACGCGCGGCCAGGTTCGTGACGTACCCAAGGTCTTCGGCAATCCCCTTGATTCGGGCACGAGTATCGTCGGACATACGCGCGGAGCCGCCATGCAGCGCATTGGAGACGGTTTTGACTGACACGCCCGCCCTCTCCGCAATATCCGACAGCGACACCGCCAATCCCGTTCCTCCTTTGGGTTATCGTTTACCCAATAACGTCAACGTTCCTTGCTGTCAATTGGAAAGGTTGCTGGGCCATGCACTCGTGAGCCTATGCACAGGCGCAGCGTCGACGTCGTTAGGCCCCGGATTTCCCCTGCCGCTGATACTGCTGGAACGCCTTCTTCAAGGACGCTTGATCAGCGACTATCAACTCTCCTTTCGGAGACAGCGGCACCCTCGGGCAGATCCTGCAGCAACTCCAGGAGTTCCAGGAACTTGGCCTGAGCGACGGTTGGAATCCAGTCCTTCCGCAGCGTCAAACCGATGGGTCTCGCCGTATGATCGAGATCGACGGGAAGAGCCACAATGAGACCTCTTGAGAGTTCCGCCTGCGCCTGCAGGGCTGAGATGCACCCGAGGTGATCGGTCGTATCCAGCACCTCGCGCATCAGTATGAGCGAACTTGACTCCACGATACTCAACGGCGAAAGCCCCGCCTCGGAAAACAAGGCGTCAAAGTGGCGACGAAGAGGTGTATCCTTTGGACTGACGATCCATGGATAGGAAGCCAGTTGCCCCAATGTAATCTTCTTGTTCGAAGCAAGCGGATGGTCCCTTCCGCACACGATCACCAAAGTGTCGGAGAATAGTGGCCGTTGTACGATGTCGCCGATTGGCGCCGGATCACGCAAAGCGCCGATGAGAAAATCAATCTCGCCTCTTCGCAATCCGCTCAGCAATTCGGCATATGGACCTTCCACCACTTGGAGAGCCATCTTCGTCCGCATTTTTCTGAATTCGGCGATGGCCTTCGGAAGAACGAATGACCGGGAAAGCGGCATGGCTCCGATTACGATCCTCCCCGACTCCTCCGCACGCGTTTCTGCAATATCCGTTTCGGCTTGAGCCAGCTCGGCAAAAGCGAGCCGGGCAGCCTGAGCAAGTTGGTTTGCCGCCCTGGTTGCGACGATCCCATAGGAGGTTCGCTCGAACAGCGGTCGAGCGGCCTCTTCCTCCAGCTGTGTTATCGCCCGATGAACCGTCGGCTGCGCAAGGCCCAGTCGTCGCGCAGCCAAACTGAAATTTTCGGCCTCCCGAACCGCGATGAGCGCTTCCAACTGGGACGAAGTGGCGACCATCCGCAACCGTGGGCTCAAGTCCGTCAGCGCCGGGTCGAGGAATGCGAATGCCCGTCGCAATCGATGTGCAAGAATATTTCCTTGCTGGGTAGCAAACAGCCCTTGAGGTGTCCGAGTAAACAGAGAGCAGCCGAAGCTGCGCTCCGTCTTTGCGATAGCCTGGGTAACCGCGGGCTGTGACACGTTACAGATTTCTCCCGCTCGAGACGCCGAATGAGTATCGGCTACGGCAAGAAAAGCCCGCAGATGCCGTAGATTGTGCCGGCCTTCGAGCGCTGTGGACGTGTTTCTGCTCAATCGGTGTAATGCTCCAATATCAGGTCCGCTCGATCGACGAGGGCGTCCGCATCGGCCCTAAGCCCGAGCGACCCGATCTCGTCCTGCCAGTCGACAGTTGCTGACGCCATCCGGAACGGCAATCCGAACTCCTTCAGCGTCAGGGCGACCTCTCGCATCTCGGCCGCCCGACGCTTTCCGTGAACCATCATTCGTTCGAGGTTATATGCGCCTCTGCTCGTCCAGTCGACATTTGGATCCGACGCCTGGAGAGATACGATCACATCGGCCTCGACGCCTGCTCGCCGCGCTGCCAGAAAGCACTCGGCGGTCAGAGCTTCTATGCCCTTGACCATCACCGACCGAAGCATCTTGATCGATGACGCCCGACCGACATCCGTGCCGGCACCGCGCGCCTTCATGCCCAATCGCGTAAGGAAGAGCACTCCCCCCTCCACTTTTGGTCCGGAGACAAGGAGTGGCGTTCTGTGACGAGCGGGGTAGACCGGCGCCATGACGGCGACATCGACGTAGCGCGCGCCGGCTTTCTCCACAATCGCAGCCGACTTTTGCTTGGTTGCGGGCGAGCAGGAATTGCAGTCGAAGTAGAATGTGTCGGCTGCGAGAAATTGGGACGCGGCCTGCGCCGCCTCCAGGGCACGGTCGGCCGTAACAAGGCTGAACACGGCGTCGGCGCCATCAACCGCTTGTCGAGCCTGCTCACAAGGGCGCACGGACAGCCGCTCCGCAGCGCCGACAATTGATGCCCGCAGCGCCGGATCCTCGATCTTGATATCGAAGGTGGAAAACCGTTCGATCCGGCTTACGTCAGTCTCGGATTGCCATCCCGCGAAGAATGCCTGCGCCGCCTCGCCAAATCCAATCGTTGCTATGGTCGTCATTGCTGCAAACCCTTCTGTGGTAAAGGGAGGAGGCACGGACGGCGCGCCTCCTCTGTTCGTTCTCAGCGTGCCGGATCCTTGACCTTTTCGAAGGTCTGGAACTCGGTGTTATAAAGTTCTCCACCGACCTTCTCGACCTTACGCATGTAGATGTCCTGGACAATGTCGCGTGTCTCGGGATCGATCGAGATCGGTCCGCGCGGACTGGAGATTTCCATACCCTTCGCCGCCTCGACGAAGGTATCGCCGCTGGCGTCACCCTTCGTCTTGTCGAGCGTCTTGTAGATGAGATCCAGCGCGTCATAGGCCGCTACCGCGACCATGTTGGGGCGCATTCCGTTGTTGGCCTTCTTGAATGCGTCGACGAACGCCTTGTTTTCGGCGGAGTCGTGGCTGGCAGAGTAGGGTCCGCCGGTAACCACGCCGATCGCCGGATCACCCATGTTGTTCAGGACGTCGTCGTCCGTGACGTCAGCCATCGCGATGACCTTGATACCGGACTTGTCGAGGCCGCGTTCGACGAACTGCTTCATGAAGGCCGCTCCCGCACCCGTCGGAACGAATATGAAGAGCGCTTCGGGCTTCTGGTCAGCGGCGCGCTGAAGGAACGGAGCGAAGTCCGGGTTTGCGAGCGGAACCTTCAACTTTTCGACGACAGACCCACCGTTTGCCTCGATGGTTTTTGCGAACCACTCTTCGGCATCCTTTCCGGGTCCATAGTCCGAGACGATGCTCACGAATTTCTTGGCGCCGTTCTTCGGAGCCCATTCCCCGATGACGCTTGCCATCTGCGGGATGGTCCAAGATGTGCGCAGCATGTATGGGCTGGCCTTCATAATCGACGACGTCGCTGCGACCATGATGACCTGGGGCACCTTTGCTCGCTTGGAGAGTTGCGCAACGGAGAGCGCCGTCGGAGTGTTGCCGAAACCGGTCAGGATCGAGACCTTCTCGTTGGTCACCAGTTCCTGCGAAATGCGCAGGGCGTTGTCGGGGACGCTGGCATCGTCCTTCACGACGAACTCGACCTTCTTGCCACCGGCAGTCTCGCCGTGCGTGGCCACATAGGTTTTCAACGCTGCGTCGATCTGTCGGCCGTTGGACTGGAAGCCTCCGGTGAGCGGAATGACCACGCCCACCTTGACGGTATCTTCCGCCCTAGCCGCAAGTGCGCTCACGGAAAGCGCCGCAATCGCGGCTGCAACGATATGCTTGTATCTCATCTTCTCCTCCTCCTGAATATTCAGATGATTTCATGGTCAATGGACTGGTTGAACGGTCTCGCCTGCGCCGGCTCCAACGCCCAGGTATGTTCCGAGCGTCGCGGTATCGCCCATCAGATCGGCGCTTCGCCCGGTATAGGCGACCGCGCCGCGATCCAGGATCGTGGCCACATCAGTGATCGCCAGGATTTGCTGTGCGTGTTGTTCAACGATGATAGCCGCCATTCCCTCGTCACGGATGATCCTCCGGATCGCCGCGAGAAGCTCCTCGACGATGATGGGTGCCAGACCTTCCGTTGGTTCATCAAGCAGGAGAATACGAGGATTGAGCACCAGGGCGCGCGCGATCGCCAGCATCTGCTGCTCTCCACCGGAGAGCTGGTTGCCAAGGTTTAGACGTCGCTCCTGCAGACGGGGAAACAGCCGATATACGCCGAGGAGATCCCACTTTCCGGGTCGGGCGACCGCGGTAATATTCTCCTCGACCGTGAGCGACCGGAAGATACCGCGTTCCTGCGGAACCCAGCCGATGCCAGCTTCGACCCGGCGCTCCGGCGACAGGCGCGTCAGCTCCACCCCTTCAAGGCTGACCGATCCCGAATGGAAGCGGGTGAGGCCCACGATCGTATTTAGCAGGGTCGTCTTACCGACACCGTTTCGGCCCAGCAGTGCCAGGGCCTGACCAGGCTCTATGGAGAGATCGACGTCACGCAGCACCTGCGCCTTCCCGTAACCGCTGCAGAGCGCTGAAATCTCGAGCAGATTACGCATGACCGGCACCTCCCAGGTAGACTTCCTTGACGCGCTGGTCATTGGCGATCTCGTCGACGGTTCCTTCGGCGAACAGAGCTCCGTTGACGAGGACGGAAATTCGTTTGGCAAAAGCGAAGACCAGGTCCATGTCGTGTTCGATAAGAAGAATCGACACGTCGGCGGGCAGCGCGGCGATCCTCGCCATCACTTCCTTCCTGTCACTTTCCGGAACACCGGCCGCAGGTTCGTCAAGAAGGAGGACCTTTGGTTTGCAGGCCACGGCCAATGCGATTTCCAATAGTCGCTGCTTTCCATACGGAAGTGACGCGCAAAGCTCGTCGCAGACGGTGTCGAGGCCGAAGTCGCCGAGGAGCGAGGACACCTCGTTGTCGATATCGGCTATGGCCGAAGTGGGCCTGTACCACGTCCATCCGCGCCGATCCCTTTCGGTCAGAACCAGCGCCAGGCTTTCCGCTACCGTCAGGGCACCAAAGAGTTGGTTGATCTGAAACGTCCGCACGACACCCCGCCTGACCCGGCTCTCCCTGTTCAGATCGGCAACGCTGTTGCCCTCAAGCAGGATGTCACCGCTCGAGGGCGAGAGAACCCCCGTCAGCAGATTGATGAAGGTCGTCTTGCCGGCGCCGTTCGGCCCGATGAGCGCGTGCCTCGCTCCTCTTTCGAGCCGGAAGCTGACGTCCGTTGTCGCCTGAAGCGCTCCAAAGAACTTGTTCAGGTTACGTGTTTCAAGAGCAGCTGCGGTCACGACGCGCCTCCTTTCGAGTTTGTGCCAGTCTCGCCGCGCGCCATCCAGCGGCTTGCTGCCTGAATGACACGGTGCGGGCGATCTCGACCGATCAACACGAACGCGACCAAAAGCACACCCAACCAGAACTGCCAGTACTGAGGCGTCACGGACGACAGCAAGTCCTGGATAAGCTTGTAGACGAGCGCACCGACCATTCCCCCGTACAGGTAACCCGTCCCGCCTATGACCAGAACCATCAGACCATCGGCGGATTTCTGAAAGGAGAGAACATCGAGCGAGATGAACTGTTGGGTCTGAGTGAACAAAGCGCCGGCGATCCCGGCGTATGCACCGGACAACGTGTAGATCGCGACGAGCCGAGCCCTGACCGGAATGCCGATCGCCGAGGCGCGTAGCGGATTATCTCTGATTGCCTTCAGCGAATAACCGAACGGCGACGAAACGATGAGCCTGGCGAGCAGGAACAGACAGAACAACACTGCGAGACTGTACGCATAGCCGGTGTGTCCATATAGATCGAACTCGAATTTGCCGAACAGCGGTTCGATCGAAATCCCCTGCAGGCCGTCCGCACCACCCGTCAGCCATCCCGCCTGATTGGCGACCTCGAGAAGGACAGCCGCAACGCCTAACGTTACCATCAAACGTGTCAGGTCGGCGCCCCTCAGAAGGAGAAAGCTGGTCGGAAATGCGATCAGCGCTCCAGCCAGAGCCCCGATAAGGAGGCCGCTGATCGGCTCGCCCGTCACCCAGATCGAAAACAGGCCGCTGGCGTAGGCCCCGACACCGTACATGGCCGACTGGCCCAGCGTGACGATGCCGGCATAGCCGAGGACCAAGTCGATCGACAAAGCGAGCAAAGCGAATATGACGATCTCGGTTAGGATAAGATGCTGGTTCGGCAGCAAGAAGTAGGCACCCAACGCCGCAGCCCAGAAGAGAACCTCGAGTATCCGCCAGCGGCTGTGTCGCCGAAGGCAAGCGCGCACATCTGCCGAGGATGAGATGGAATTGAGCGCGATGTGAGCCATCAGCCAGCCCTCGAAAACAGACCCTGCGGGCGAAGAACCAGCACGGCGACAAGTACGATGTAGATGACGAAGCCGCCTAGCGACGGGACGAAATACTTGCCCAGAACATCTGCGACCCCAAGCAGAATGGAGGCCACCAATGGCCCAATCATGCTCGTAGTCCCGCCAACGGAGACAACGATGAGGAAGTACACCATGAACTTGAGCGGGAAGTTCGGATCGAGACCAAGTATCTCTGCCCCAAGAGCACCACCCAGTCCCGCGAGACCGGAACCCACCGCGAAGGTGATCGCGAAAATGGTGTTGACGCGAATGCCGACACCTCTGGCGACGCGACGATTGTCAACAGCGGCGCGCAGCCTGCTGCCGAACCGTGTTTGCGTCAGGATCACCTGGAGGACAGCAGCGAGGGCGCCGCAAACGATGATTAGAAAGGCTCTGTAGACCCCTACCCCGATTCCGAAGACATCGATGCGTCCGCGAAGAAAATCGGGTAGTTCCAGTATCTGCTGCTGGGACCCCATGAGGTAGTCGACACCTGCGACCGATATGAAGACGAGACCGATCGAGAACAGTACCTGATCGAGATGCGTCTTCTCATACAGCGGCGCATAGAGCGCCTTCTCCAGAACGGCTCCGGCCACCGCCGTCGCGAGGAAGGCAACGGGTAACGACAACAGGAACGGCACGCCCAGGCGATTGGTCATGATCACGGTGACGTAGCCGCCGGCCATCGCGAACGCGCCATGCGCCAGATTGATGAAGTTCATGAGCCCCAACGTCACCGCCAGACCACACGACAGAACGAACAACAGCATGCCGTAGGCCAAGCCATCGAATAAAAGTGTCAGCATTTCTCCTCCCGAGCGGACGCCCCTGGGCATTTTCGCGACGCCCACGCCTGTAGGCATTCAGCGACGGGCACAGGATGAACATCAAAAGGAGGAATTCCCAATTCGAAGCGCGGATATTCGAATAAGTTTTAGCTATAGCTATTGACGAATAGACCAATCGCATCGCTGCCCGACTATAGCCAAATCTTATCGATGGCGACGGATTTCAAATTGGCAAATGAGACGTGGGAGTCTGATACCCAAGAGACCATTCCCGAGGAGAGAGCAATGTCTCAGAAGAAAACCGCCCTTGTAATCAGCGCCCATGCAGCCGACTTCGTCTGGCGGTGCGGGGGTGCGATCGCGCTTCATGCGGCCAAGGGCTACGACGTTACGGTCGTATGCCTTTCTTTTGGCGAACGCGGGGAGTCGGCAAAACTCTGGAAGGAACCGGGGATGACGCTCGAACGCGTGAAGTCAGCACGTCGGTCGGAGGCGGAAAAGGCAGCCAAGGCGCTGGGCGTCCATGACATCATCAGCTTCGATCTCGGCGACTACCCCCTCAGATTGACGGACGACGATAAGTATCGCCTCGTCGACGTCATCCGAAAAGTGCAGCCGGCATTCATGCTCAGCCACTCACAGTACGATCCCTATAACACCGACCATATGTACGCCACTCAGGTCGCGCTTGAGACGAGAATGATTGCGCAGGCCTGGGGGCACAACCCCGGCGAAAAGGTGCTGGGGGCTCCGCAGCTCTATCTTTTCGAGCCGCACCAGACCGAGCAAATGGGCTGGAAGCCCGACGTCTTTCTGGACATCACGTCTGTGTGGGACAAGAAGCGTGCGGCCATCGAATGCATGGAAGGTCAGGAGCACCTCTGGGAATTCTACACGCGTGTGGCACAGAATCGTGCAAACCACTTTCAACGCAATTCCGGCGGCCAATCGGGCGGACGCGCCGCGCAATACGCAGAAGGCTTTCAGTCGGTCTTTCCACGAACGGTCGACGAACTCTAATAGCCTGAGGGAGGAAAAATCATGGAGCCGTGCTTCGACGTCGCGCATCTTGCGCATGTCGAGATGTACTCGAACAAATTTGACGAGACACTCGACTTCTTTGTGAACGTGTATGGCCTTACCGAGTCAGGGCGGGATGAGAATTCCGTCTACCTACGTGCTTGGGATGACTACGAGTTCCACAGCCTGAAGCTCACCCGACACCATACGACTGGTGTCGGCCACGTGGCCTACCGTTGCGCCTCGCCGGAAGCTCTCGCCCGACGCGTGAAGGTGATTGAAGAGAGTGGGTACGACGTGCTGGGATGGTCCGATGGCGATATGGGCCATGGACGTGCTTTCCAGTTTCGCGACCCTTTCGGGCATCTTTTCGAGATCTACTACGACACGGTGCGCTATCAGCCGCCCGAAGCCGAAAAGCCTAAGCTCAAGAACCTGGCGCAAAGATACCATGGACGCGGTTGCCACCCTCGCCGGCTTGACCACCTCAACCTTCTGGCCAGCGATGTCAGCGAGTTCCGACGCTTCATGGAGACCTGCCTGGGGTCGCGGGTTACGGAGATGATCCAGCTCGACAACGGTCGCGTTGGAGGATGCTGGTTCACAGTGAACAACAAGACCTACGATCTCGCCTGCACGGAGGAACACGGAAAGGGCGATGGCCGCCTGCATCATGTGACCTATGCAACAGACAGCCGAGAAGACATTTTGCGCGCGGCCGACATCTTCCTGGAGAACGGCATTCATATCGAGACCGGTCCTCACAAACACGCGATCCAGGGCACCTTCTTTCTCTACGTCTGGGAGCCGGCCGGAAATCGCGTCGAACTGGCCAATGCTGGCGCTCGCCTGATCTTGGCGCCGGACTGGGAGCCGGTCGTGTGGACCGAGACCGAGCGGAAAAAGGGCCAGGCCTGGGGCCTGAAGACCATCGAGACGTTCCATACCCACGGCACCCCACCCGCAGAAAACAAAGGAGATTAGAATGACCGTCGTTGTTCAGAATATCGAACGCGCAAGCTCATCACTCATCGAACGGCTTGCAGCCGCGGGCGTTGCGACGGTCCACGAGGCCCAAGGTCGTAGAGGTATGCTCGCGAGTCATATGCGCCCGATCTACAGCGGTGCGCAAATCGCGGGCTCTGCGATCACCATTTCGGTGCCTCCCGGCGACAACTGGATGATCCACGTTGCGATAGAGCAGCTCAGGGAAGGCGACATTCTCGTCCTCGCGCCGACGTCGCCATGTGACAACGGATATTTCGGCGATCTGCTCGCCACATCCGCGATGGCTAGGGGCTGCAGGGGCCTGATCATCGACGCTGGCGTTCGCGACGTTCGCGACCTGACGGCAATGCGCTTTCCTGTCTGGTCCAAGGCTATCTCCGCTCAGGGCACCGTCAAGGAGACCCTTGGCTCCGTGAACGTGCCGGTCGTATGCGCCGGCGCGTACATCGAAGCGGGCGACATCATCGTTGCGGATGATGATGGCGTCTGCGTGGTTCGCCGCGCGGAGGCGGAGAAGGTTGCCGACGCCGCCGAAAAGCGTGTGGCTGCGGAAGATGCAAAGAGAATTCGGCTGGCCGCCGGCGAGCTCGGACTCGATATCTACAACATGCGCCCCAAGCTCGAAGAGAAGGGCCTCAAATATGTCTGAGGACGGCATTCCCTGCCTTTGGATGCGCGGAGGCACGTCGAAGGGCGCGTACTTTCTGGCCGGCGATCTCCCCGCGGCCCCCTCTGAAAGAGATGCCGTACTTCTGAGTATAATGGGCTCTCCCGACCCTCGGCAGATCGATGGGATCGGAGGGGCCGACCCCCTGACGTCCAAGGTCGCGATCCTGTCCCCGACGACGCGCGAGGACGCCGATCTCGACTACCTGTTTCTGCAGGTCTTCGTTGATCAGGCCTTGGTGAGCGACAAGCAGGGTTGTGGGAACATACTTGCGGCGGTGGGACCGGCTGCCATCGAGTGTGGCCTTGTTCCCGTGTCCGGCGACGTGACGTCGGTAAGGATTCACATGCTGAATTCCGGCGAGATCGCAACCGCGCGCGTCGAGACTCCCGATGGATACGTGAACTATAGAGGAACGACCGAGATTGCAGGCGTCCCGGGCAGCCACGCGGCAGTCCCTCTCCTGTTCGAGAACACCGCAGGCTCGCTTTGCGGAGCACTCCTGCCGACTGGCCGGGAGGTCGATGCCATCGACGGCGTCAACGCCACGCTGATCGATAACGGCATGCCCTGCGTCGTCATGCTTGCATCCGATCTCGACGTGACCGGTTACGAGACGCGCGAGGAACTGGAGGCGAACGAAGAGCTGAAACGGCGCGTCGAAAAAATCCGCCTCATTGCGGGGCCGATGATGAAACTGGGTGATGTAGCCGCTGCCTCGGTCCCGAAGATGGTTCTTGTTTCGGCACCGAAAGCCGGCGGAGCGATCAATACCCGTTGCTTCATACCTCATAGGGTTCATGCAACGGTTGGCGTCCTCGCCGCCGTGACTATCGCAACCGCCTCGCGCCTGAAAGGGTCGCCGGCACACTCGGTGGTCGCTGCTCCGGATGACGGGCGATACAAGGTGGAGCACCCCACCGGCGACATGGAGGTCTTCCTCGACATCGCGGAAAATGGTTCGATCAAAGGCGCAGGCACCATCAGGACGGCGCGAAAGCTCTTCGATGGACAAGTGTTCCCGAACGCAGGCCTTTGAGTATCAGAAACAATTGGCCCCGCGTGTTGGTTGCGGGGCCATCGAGGATCGCTTCACTTTCCCGACCAAACACCTCGTCCCCAGTCAGCCAGAAAAGAGCTGGGCGCGTTTCGGAGATCGCCGCGAGAAAACCCGTGGGAAGCAGCCCCACAAGCCAGACAGACGTCGACGCCTAGCCGGCTCTGATGCCGTTCAGGGAATTTCCAAGTTTGATCCCCCCGATCTCCTCAGGCAACTCGACCGCGTAGATCTTCCACGGTCGCTTCACCATGTCCTGCTTGTTTCCGAAGAGTCTCGTTCGACGAGACTGCGTGACCGGGATGTACAGCTTGCGATCGACGGCGATGAACGACCCGTCAGGGCTGATGAATTCGTCGTCCGAGGCCAGTACGGCAGTCCGGCCATCCGGAGCGAGGATCGTGACCCGCTTGTTATCAAGTTCCGACAGATAGAGGTTGCCGTTCGTGTCGAGCGCACACCCGCCACTTCGAGCGATTGGAGCGTACTCCTGGACCTGTTTCGCAAGATCGTCGTCGGAGATCGCCTTGTCGCGCAGGGCGGAGGTCTTCAACTTGATGAAGGGGCCAGTTGGCGCGGCGGCAAGCAGCCATTCGCCATCGTCGGTGACTTCGATCATGTCGATCTTCGGCGTCTGGTGATTGCCCTGCTGCAGATTCGGGTCGACCTTTGCCTGCATCTGCGGGGACCCGGACATCCGCCGAAGTGTCTGCCCCGTCTCAAGGTTGTGATAGATGAGGGCGCCAAGTCCGGAATCCGTTACGTATACGTGGTCGCCGAAGACGCGCAGGTCATTCATCTTCGCGCCCTTCGGCAGAATGGTGTCGTCGAAACGCAGTACCCTGAGCACCTCGCCGGTTTCCTCGTGCAGTTGCACAAGCTTCTGCGCGCCGGGGTGCGGTTCGGAAAGCTCGGGAGGATAGGAGTCGGCACGAAGAGCGCCCTGGTCCACCACCCAGACCGTATCGTCCTTGAAGACGTGGATCGAGTTCACATAGACGAAGCTGTCGCGGCCATCGTCGCCCGGCTTCCATTCGTTCCAGGCGTTCCCAGGAAACGGCGCTGGCGTTCCATCAGCCCCCCGCTTTGCAAGCGACGGTGTCTGGTCGTAGTCTGGATAGCGCGGGAGGCCAAAGAACATATCGCCCTTGGTTGTCACCGCGATCTGGTTACAAAACCACGGGATTTCGGCCGCGACCTTGTGCGGGAGCTCTTCTGCTCCCGCGAGAACGCTTTTCGTCGAGACAAGCCCCGACACCGCGGTCAATCCGACCGCAGCCATGAAGGTACGACGTCTGATATTCATGCAATCCTCCGCTCGATAACTGGGTGTTCCGCGACTTGAGAGTCCCAGACAAAACAGAATGCTGCCCGCGCCTTGCAGCGCGAGATCGAAGCCACTGGATTGAATGGAACATCGCACCGGCCCGCCAAATCCTCCACAGCCGGACCGTAAGATCAGAGTAGATAAATGTGGGCTGGTGGCTAGGCGGCTCAATGGAATATCAGCCTTGCCGTTTTGTTATGGGCGACCTCGATCAATAACATGTCGACATGGAATGCTGCACTGAAGAGCCTGCCGACATCGGCGATACACACGGCTTCAATGACAAACGTTTGATTTAGTCGGTCGCCACCGATGAGATATGCCAAAACGGCATTTCTGAAAGGCAAATTACAAATCTGGTGATATCTGGCCGCACTGTTATGGTTGCTATGCGACGGGAGTGAGAAGTCGCATGGGAGTTACACACTCACTAACATGACAGAACGGCAGTCCGGCCGCAGCTCGTGCCCAAGTGCACCCACGCGCCGGCTCAGGAGGTTTTATGGTGTCGACACGGAACTGGAAAGTGGCGTTGGCGGGCGAATGCATGGTGTGTCGTCCATTCGCCATGCATGACGAGCCCGAATTCACCGAGGTTTTGGATGTCCTCAAGGACGCAGACGTCACTTACGGTCATTTGGAAATGAATTTCGCTGATTACGACGAACTCAAGTGGCCTGCTCGCGGCCAGGGCATCGGCAGCTTTATGATGGCCGATCCCGAGATCGCCAAAGATTTGAAGTGGGCCGGCTTCGACATCATGTCTACCGCGCACAACCACAGTTTCGACTTCGGCGCAGAAGGCCTATTCGCGACCAAAAAGCACATGAAGGCGGCCGGTATCGTCACCGCCGGCACCGGCGCCGACCTCGAACTGGCCGGCGAGCCCGGCTATGTCGACAAAAAGAACGGCCGCGTCGCGCTCGTCTCGGCAAGCTCCGGCAACCAGCACTTCATGTGGGCCGGCATGCCCAAGGGTGCGCTCAAGGGCCGCCCGGGAGTCAACCCGCAACGCCTCACCTTCGAATTCATGGTCGACGAGCAGACCGCGAAGAACCTCAAGGACTTCGGTGAGAAGTTCAACTTCATGAAGAAGCCGAAGCACGGTCGCGAAGGGTCGTTCGGCGTTCAGATTCCCGGCGCCCAGCAGTGGGGCGATCCCGAGTCCTTCTTCGTCGGCGACAAGTGCGAAATCATCAGCCGTTGCCACAAGCGGGATCTTGATCGCAACCTTCGCTCGGTCCATGAGGCGCGAGCGATGGCTGACCTCGTCATCGTTGCCCATCACTTCAGCGTTTCCGACGGACCGCGCGGCGACACCCCCCCGGGCTTCGTCAAGGAATTCGCTCACGCCATGGTCGATGGCGGCGCGGACATCTACGTCGGCCACGGCTGGCATCGGACGCTCGGCGTCGAAATCTATAACGGAAAACCAATCTTCTACGGAATCGGCAACTTCTTCGCACAGTCCGAGTTCATTCAACGTGTTCCGTTCGACAGCTATGACGCCTGGGGACACGACGTCGATCGGCTCTCGATGCTGACGCCTGCAGCCCACCCGCTTCATCCGGGTCTCGACACGCCGACGGATACGTGGTGGAGCTCGGCCGTGATCAAGCTGGAAATGGAAGGAGAGAAGCTTCGCCGCGTTCTCCTTCACCCGGTCGAAATGGGTCGGGATACATCGCCCGAAGTCAGGCAGACGCGTCGCACAGGCAAGGGCGAACATCACAACACCGAGGGCCGGCCGATGATGGCGAAAGGTGAGGACGCCGTTCGCATCCTCGATCGCTACCGCCGCCTTTCGGAGCCGTTCGGCACTCGGATCGAGATCAGAAACGGCGTCGGTGTTATCGACCTATAGTCGGATCCGCCTGCCGCCGCCTCTGCCGCGGCAGGCATCGCATGCAAGAATAAGTGCCTTTATCGGGCCAGACATTCGAAAGGGAGGAGACGAATGCTAAATCTGAACGGCGCCGTCGTCGGTGCCGGAGCCGCGTCGACCGCCAAGAGCTCCGCGCCCCTGCTGGACGTCCAGGACTTGAAGGTCTCGTTTCCAGGGCCACAAGGGCCGGTCCATATCGTGCGGGGACTGAACTACAAGATTCCTCGCGGCGAGACCCTCGGAATTGTTGGCGAAAGTGGTTGTGGAAAGACCATGACTTCGCTCGCCTTGCTGGGGCTGGTGGCAGCAAGCGGGACTGTAGACGGCACAATAGACTTCGACGGGCGTGATCTTGCGAAGTTCAACCAGCGCCAGTGGCAGCAGGTCCGCGGCCGTGAGATCGCGATGATCTTCCAGGAGCCGATGACTGCCATGAACCCGGTCATGCCCGTTGGACGGCAGATCGCCGAGGTTCTGGTCAAGCATGAAAAACTCAAGAAGACCGCAGCGCAGGCACGAGCGGTCGATCTCCTTGCCCAGGTTGGCATCCCCTCACCCGCCCGGCGCGCCGAAGACTATCCACACCAGTTGTCGGGTGGCATGCGCCAGCGCGCGATGATCGCGATGGCGCTTGCCTGTCGTCCGAAACTGCTCATTGCCGACGAACCTACGACCGCGCTCGACGTTACCATCCAGGCGCAGATTCTCGATCTGATGCTGACGCTCCAGGACGACGCGGACATGTCGATCCAGTTCATCAGCCACAATCTGGCGGTCGTTTCGGAAGTCGCGCACTCGATCATGGTGATGTATGCCGGCAAGGCGGTCGAGTACGCCCCAGCCAACGAACTCTTCGACAATCCGCTCCATCCCTACACCCAAGGCCTGATCCAGACGCTACCCGATCCCGACAAGCGCGTGGAGCGGCTGTACGTGATTCCTGGCCGCGTCACCTCGGACATCACGGCTGGTTGCCGTTTCGCCCGGCGCTGTCCCTTTGCAGATGAAGGCTGTCGACAAATCGAACCGGCGCTTCTCGAAGTTGCGCCGGGCCATCAGGTCGCATGCCACAAGGTAAAGCCATGACTAAACTTCTGACCCTCGATCGCATCAACGTCGACATTCCGATCGGCGGCGGCTTCATGAAGCCGGCAGTCTGGCTGCAGGCCGTCAATGATGTCACTCTGACAGTGTCCAAAGGCGAAACGCTGGCGCTGGTTGGCGAGAGCGGCAGCGGCAAGTCCACTCTGGGTTACGTCGTCGCCGGTCTGCGTAAGCAAACCGCCGGAACGGTGACGTTTAGAAGCGCCCGGCCGCATGGCGAGGGCCATACGCCGGTTCAGGTCATCTTTCAGGATCCATTCTCCGCCCTTGACCCGCGCATGGTCGTTGGTGATATCGTCGCCGAGCCTTTGCGGCTGAAGGGCGTTCCCGCCGAAGCAAGACAGGCCCGAGCCGTCGAGGTCCTGGGACAAGTCGGACTACCGCCCGAGGCCGCCCGTCGCTATCCGCATCAGTTCTCGGGAGGCCAGCGCCAGCGCATCGCAATCGCGCGCGCCCTGATCGCCGAGCCAGAGATGATCGTCGCCGACGAACCGCTCTCGGCACTCGACGTGTCCATCCAGAGCCAGGTGCTCAACCTCCTCGATGACATCAAGAAGCAGCATGGTATCAGCTATCTGTTCATCAGCCATGACCTGGGCGTCGTTCGGCATCTGG
Organism: Hyphomicrobiales bacterium; assembly: GCA_900471485.1. Classification (GTDB taxonomy): domain Bacteria; phylum Pseudomonadota; class Alphaproteobacteria; order Rhizobiales; family Rhizobiaceae; genus Rhizobium. Next base: position 71,166 of record UCEU01000014.1, on the reverse strand, counting down.
CAGACAGAGTTGCCGTCCTCTACCTCGGCCGTCTCATGGAGGTGGCCGCCTCCGAGGATCTCTTCCGGAGCCCGAGCCATCCCTACACTCAGGCGCTGCTAAACGCCGTACCTCGGATCGGCCGGGGTCGCCGCAAGAAGGAACAGATCCTGCGGGGCGAGATCCCCTCTCCGTTGGCGCCCCCGTCCGGCTGCGTCTTCAATACGCGTTGTCCCAGGGCACAGGATATTTGCAGGGTCGAGCGACCCGCGCTCCTGCCGGCTCCAGGCCGGCCGACGCAATTGTCCGCCTGCCACTTCAAGGATTGAGCCGATGAGATACACCATTTCACGTCTTCTGCAGGCAGTTCTCGTCACCTTGGTGATGTCGCTTCTGCTTTTCATGCTTATCGGGCTCATGCCCGGCGACCCCGTCGAGAACATGCTGGAAGGCAATCCGGCGTTGACCCCGGACACGATCGCGCAGATGCGCTCGCTCTACGGTATGGATCAATCGCTTTTCACGCGCTATGGCCACTGGCTCTATTCCGCGCTGCATGGCGACCTGGGCTATTCAAGCGTTTACTTCAAGCCAGTTCTGGTCGTTCTCGGCCCAGCCGTCATTCAAACCGCGAAGCTGCTGGTGGCAACCGAGATCATCAGCATTCCGCTCGCGATGCTGCTCGGTGCGCTGGCGGCGCGCAAGCCTGGCGGATGGACCGACAGCCTCATCAGCCTCCTGGCCTTCGCCAGCATCTCGCTGCCCGGCTTCTGGACCTCGCTCATCCTGATCATCGTGTTCTCGGTGAAGCTGGGCTGGCTGCCTGCAAGCGGCACACCGCTTTTGGCCGACGCATCGATTGGAGAGCAGCTGGTGCATCTGATCCTTCCGGTCGTGGTCCTGACATTCTTCCACGTCGGTCCGCTGGTGCGATACGTGCGGGCGTCGATGATAGAGACGCTGAATTCCGACTTCGTGCGGACGGCTCGGGCGAAGGGGCTTTCGGAGACGACTGTGATCACGCGGCATGCGTTGCGTAACGCATTGATCCCGATGGTGACTGTGCTTGCGCTTGGCTTCGGCTCGCTGTTCTCCGGCGCGCTGGTCGTGGAGACGATCTTCGGCATGCTGGGCATGGGCAAGGTCATCTATGACGCCATCAGCAACATCGACTTCAACCTGGCACTGGTCGGCCTGCTTCTAGCGACCATCGTCACACTGTTTTCGAGCCTTCTCGCCGACCTAGCCTATGCATGGCTTGACCCGAGGATCACACTGAAATGAGCACCATCATCGCCGATACCGCGCCTGTGCGTGCGAACAAGAATTCCGTCTGGAGCAAGCGCTGGGAGCGCTTCAGGCACAACAAGCTTGCGATGATCTCGCTCGCCTTCCTGATCATACTGACAGTCGCCTGCGCAATGGCGGGACCGATAGCTCATGTGAGCGGGATCGACCCGAATGCGACAAATCTCCTGCGACGCTTCAAGCCACCGACCGCACAGCACTGGCTTGGTACGGACGATCTCGGACGGGACGTGATGCTTCGACTTCTCTACGGAGGTCAGGTCTCAATCGCCGTCGGTCTGCTCGCGACTTTCATCACGGCGGTGATCGGTATCGCAGTGGGCGTAACCGCCGGCTATATCGGCGGAAAATTCGACAACGTCCTCATGCGCATGACGGACTGTATCATAGCCCTGCCGTTGATCCCGGTCCTGATCGTGCTCGGCGCCGTCGACCTGACGAAGCTCGGCCTCAGCCAGGCGGCGGCGACGTCTCCGCTGGCGGTGTTCCTGCGCATCGTGATCATCATCGCGCTCGTCGACTGGACGACGATCGCCAGAATTGCGCGAGCCGGCACGATCAGCCTGCGTGAAGTCGACTATGTCCGTGCGGCCAAAGTCAGCGGTGCAAGCGGCAGGTACAACGTGTTCGTTCACGTCCTGCCAAATATCGCGACGCCGCTCATCGTTGCCATGACATTGTCGGTCGGTCGCATCATCCTGTTCGAATCGACCCTCAGCTTCCTTGGCTTCGGCATCATTCCGCCGACGCCGACCTGGGGCAACATGCTGACCAACGCGCAGCAGCTTATCATCTCCGCACCAATGCTTGCCGTCTATCCAGGCCTGTTGATTTTCACGACCGTGATGGCCGTGAACTTCGTCGGCGACGGCGTCCGGTCCGCTTTCGACCCGAGGTCGGAGACGCGTTCCGGATCGCACTGAAATACCAAGAAAAACAGAAGTCTGATGGAGGATAAAATGACGACTGTGGGTAAGAGACTTAGATCATTCGCGACGGTGGCGCTCGCCACCGTCGCGCTGGCCTCGGTAACAGTAGGGGTCGCCTTGGCCCAGTCGAAGGATCAGCTTGTCGTCGGTCAACTGCAGTTCCTGACGAACTTTCACCCGCTCGTTCAGGTCAACAATACGAAGCGACTGGTGATCAACTACTCGCTTCGTCCAATGACAGCCTTCGATGAGAACGTCGTCAATCATTGTGTCCTTTGCGAAACGCTGCCGACTATCGAAAATGGTCTTGCCAAGATCATTGATCTTCCAGACGGGAAGAAGGGGATGAAAGTTACCCTGAAGCTGCGCGACGGTCTTGCATGGGGAGACGGCGTGCCGGTGACCGCAAAGGATATCGAATTCACCTGGAAGATGTCGCGAGATCCCAAGATCGGATTCTCGAACTACAATCCATGGTCCCGTGCGTCCGAGCTGAAGGTTACCGACGACCGAACCGTCGAGCTGACGCTGCCTCAGGTCATTTCCAGCTACAATTCCTGGGACCAGGTCATTCCAGAGCACCTTGAGGGTCCGGTCTATGCAGCAAACCCTACGCTCGACACCTACGTAAAGCAGTCGCTCTACAACACCCAGCCGACGAACCCCGGCCTGTGGAACGGCTCCTATCTGCTGAGCGACTACCAGATCGGTACGCGCATCGTCTTTACGCCGAACCCGCACTGGCCCGGCGACAAGCCTCATCTGCAAAGGATCATCCTCAGCTATCGCGACAACTCGTCCTCGCTGCTCCAGAACTTGCTGGCCGGCTCCGTCGAGGCTGTCCCCGTCAGCCCAGGCGGCATAAGCTTCTCGCAAATGCTCGACCTCAAGAGCCAGCAACCCGACAAGTTCACCTATCACCTTGCATACGGCACGAACGTCGAACGGATTGCCGTCAACTTCGACAATCCCATCCTGAAGGAAAAAGCGGTCCGCCAAGCGATCCTCTACGGCATCGATCGCCAGGCGATCAGCGACGAACTGTTTGGAGGGCTGCAGCCTGTCGCCAACGGCATCCTCAGCAATGAGAACGCTTACTACAACAAGGACATGAAGCTGTACTCGTACGACGCCACGAAGGCGAAGGACCTGCTCACCAGTGCTGGGTGGAAGCCAGGCAGCGATGGCATCTGCGTCAACGACAAGGGTGATCGGTTGTCGCTCGAGCTTGTCTCCACCGCCGGCAACCAGACACGCGAGCAGATCGCCCAGGTCATCCAGAGCCAGTTGAAGGACGTGTGCATCGAGATTACGAACAACTTCGTCCCGCTGCAGGAATTCAATGGCGAGATGGCGCGCAAGCGTAAGTTCAAGGCGCTCATGATGTCGTCCATCGACTTCTCTCCGTCGGTATCTCCGCGGATTGCGCTGGGTTCCGATGCCATTCCAAGCCCGAAGAACAACGGCGTCGGCAACAACTTCTCCGCTTACGCGAACCCTGAAATGGACAAGGCCATAACAGGTCTCGAAGCGGCACTTGACCCGGCAACCGCCAAGGAAAAATGGGCCGAGGTTCAGAACATCTTCGCAGAAGATCTTCCTATGCTGCCGCTCTACTTCTACCCGCGCGCCTACGTCACCGTGCCCGATCTCACGAACTTCCGCCAAGGCACGTTGGACCCCTTGCAGATCTGGTCCGAGGAATGGGCGCGCAAGTAGGTCGCTCGCCTGGAATGAAGTCACTCTGAAATTGTTTGCGCGGGAAGAAGCATGAAAATGAACGTTGCCATTCTGGATGACTACCTGGGTATCTCTCAGGAGGTCGCCAATTGGGACAAGATCAAGTCCCGCGCAAACGTGGTGGTCTTCAAGAGGCCACTCGCATTACCGGACGATGCGGCGCGAGAGCTGGCCGACTTCGACATTATCTGCACTCTTCGCGAGAGAATGCCGATCCCGTCGGAGCTGATCTCTCGCCTGCCCCGGCTGAAATACATTGTGGTCACCGGCAAGCGGTACGATACGGTCGATATCGTTACCGCCGCCAGTCACGGCGTCCTGGTTTCCAATACACCGGTGAATGGCCGAGGAGCTGGAGGGGTCGCTGAGCTCGTGTGGGGCCTCATCCTTGCAGCGACGCGAAACATCGCCTCAGAAGATCAGGTGATGCGCAATGGGGGCTGGCAAACAAGGGCTGGCACGACTGTCGGTGGGAAAACGCTTGGCGTCCTTGGTCTGGGTGGCCTCGGCCGGCGTGTTGCCGAGATTGGACATGTCTTCGGAATGAAAGTTCAGGCGTGGAGCCAGAACATGACCCACGAACAGGCCCAAATCGCTGGCGCCCGCTTTGTTCCCAAAGAGGAGCTCTTCGCCACGAGTGACATCGTCACCGTGCATCTGGCCCTGAGCGAGCGAACTCGCGGGATAGTGGGCGCGAAAGAATTGGGTTTGATGAAGAAGAGCGCCTATTTCATCAATACGGCCCGTGGAGCGATCGTTGACGAGCATGCACTGATCGAAACCCTCAAAGCGGGCTCGATCGCAGGAGCCGGTATCGACGTTTACGAGCACGAACCCCTCCCTTCGGATCACCCTTACCGAAGCCTTTCCAATGTCGTCATCACTCCGCACATCGGCTATTTCACACGAGAAATGCTGGGGACGTACTACGGCGACGCGGTCCAGCTCATCGAGGCCTTTCTCGACGGGCGCCCTGATCGCGTCGTCAACATGAGCCTGGCCGTCGGATCCTGACGTGCTACCTTTCAAAGGACTCATGCAGTCGCGATTGGTGAAGCTGTTGGCAGGAGGCCACTTCGCGGCCTACACGGCGGGGAACTGCTTTTCCCTCTTGGGGACTTGGATGCAGCGAATTGCTTGCAGCCTTGTCGTCTGGGATATGACGCAGTCACCCTTCTGGCTTGGGGTTCTGGCAGCGGCCGATCTTCTGCCCACAGTGATTGTCGGGCCGCTGGGCGGCGCGGCCGCCGACCGGTGGGATGCACTGAAGCTCAACAGACTTTGTCAGTTCATCCTGGCCCTGATCGCGGGCCTGTTGACCGCTTTGGTCTACTTGGAGTCGATAAGTCTCGGGCTCCTCATCACGATCGTGGCAATACAAGGTTGCGTGATCGCCTTGGGGCAATCGGCAAGAATGACAATAGTGCAGGAACTCGTCGGACGAGACGACGTCCCGATGGCGGTCGCGATCAATTCCATGAACGTCAATTTGGCCAGGCTGGTCGGGCCGGCGCTTGCCGGTCTGATGATCGTGATGGCCGATGTCGCGCTGGTGTTCCTTTTCAACGCCGTTGTTACTCTGGCATTCGTGATCGTTCTTCAGCGCATCACTCCGGAAGGAGTCGAACCGAAACAACAATCAGGCCGTGGCGTCCTTGTCGAGATCGCGGAAGGATTCAGATACGTGGCCAACGACACCGGAATGCGACTGATTCTGCTCCTGCTTTTCTCTGGCGGAGCGCTGATCCGTGCAATCGCCGAAATGCTCCCAGCTTTTGCTGCGGACCTTTCGAAGGTGCCGGCGACCGGTCTAGCCATTTTGACCTCGTCCATGGCCTTCGGATCGGTGACGGCCGGCCTCACGATGCACTCCTATCTTTCGACGGGAAGGCTTCCGTTTCAGATCACCCTTGCATGGTCGCTGTCGGCATGCGCGGCCGCCTGCTTCATCGCGGCGAACTCTGTCGGAATGCTCGCGGTCTTCGCCATGCTGATGGGCTACCTGACATCGGTCAGCATGATCGCGACCCAAACCTATGTCCAGCTCGGATCCCCGCCCCCACTCAGAGGCCGCGCGCTGAGCGTTCACGGCTTAGTCTTCCGAGCAAGTCCATCTCTGGGTGCACTCATGCTAGGCCTCGCCTCGGATCACTTCGGGCTGCGGACGCCCGTCATTTGCAGCGCTGCGGCCATGCTGGTTGTTTCACTCGCGCTCCTCCCGTACGTGTCGCGGATGGATTTCAAGCCGGACGAGGTATGAACGTCTATCTATTCGCTGGCTGGTTCAGAACCTCGGTACTTAGGTCGCGAAGGATTCGAAAGGCCGCCTCATGAAGTCGGTTCGGCAGTCTTCGAGCGGGAAGGACGAGCTGAACGGAGAGGATTAGCTCCGGCCCGATGATTTTCCGTATTTCCAGCCCCTGTCGAGCATCTGGTCCTTTCGAAGCGAGCGTTCGGAGGGATGCGACAGTGAAACCATATCCGTCCCTAACGAGGTCGAACATCGTATCGAGGGGATCGAGTTCGAATACGATGTTCAGCTTTTGGCCAAATCGCGCAAGCTCCGAATCCAAGAGAACACGCGTGCTGTTAGGTCGACAGGCGATCACCATCGGCACTTCGGCCAATGCTTCGAGGTAGACGGGCTTGTCGTCTTTGAACGCCCCCTCTCGGCCGATCAGATAAAGGTTTTCATCGACCAGCTCGTGGATCTCCAGCATGGGCGAGGATGGCGCATCGTACATGATCGCCATGTCAAGACGGCCCGACATTATCCATTCCTGAAGTTGGTTCGATCGCCCGTGGACGAGCATGACCTGCGCATCCGACAGCTCCTCCCGCAATCGGCGAATAAGAGCGGTCGCGATCGCTGTCGATATGGTCGCCGGCAGCCCAATCCCCACCTTTCCGGACTTTCCGGTGCGTGAGTTTTCGATGTCCTCATAGGTTCTCTCGATCTGCCGCAAAATGCCGCGCGCGTTGTCGAGCAGCCGCTCGCCCGCCTCGGTCAGTTCGACGCCTCGCCCATTTCGAACCAAGAGCGCCTCCTTCAGCTCCGCCTCAAGATTTCGAACCTGTCTGCTGAGTGCCGGCTGAGCGATATGGAGGAATGCCGACGCGCGACTGAAGCTTCCCAGCTCTGCCACCCTGACGAAATAAGCAAGCTGCCGGATGTCCACGTGCCCCTCCCGAGATATGCCGATTTGTTATTGCTGATAGTATGACAGAACATCTGGCGATACCAAGCCCTATCGGTTAGCGTCTTAAGAAATTCGCATTTATGGGAGGAAATCCAATGGGAACGTCTGCGCTGGTCGCCGAGAGAGGCGATTTTAAGGTATGGCAGTGCGTCCTCTGCGCATACGTTTACGACGAGGCGTTGGGTGATCCAGACGGTGGCGTTGAGCCTGGAACACGCTGGGAAGATGTTCCTGACGACTGGGTCTGTCCAGAATGCGGTGCTCGCAAGAGCGAGTTCGACATGGTTGTCGTCAGCTAAGCGGAGTGAACAGGTCCGCCATGTCGGGAATCTTGATCATTGGAGCGTCTCACTCCGGCGTCGCAACGGCCGCAGCATTGCGGACCGCGAAATACGACGGGAAAATAACGCTTATCACCGAAGAGACGGTCCTTCCGTACCATCGGCCTCCGCTCTCGAAGGAAGCGCTGTCGAAAAAGGACTACACCCCGACTCTTCTCCGTCCCGAGAGCTTTTATACCAATAACCAGATCGACCTCGTCCAAGGTGTCAAAGTGAGCAAGCTGAATACGGTCCAGCGCTCTGCGACGGCCGAGGACGGGACAACGTATTCATACGACCAACTCATTTTGGCGTGCGGAGCCGAGCCGCGTCGGCTCCCGGTCTCCATCGACCCCGATCGCCTTGCCCATTATCTTCGTACCCATGACGATCTGACCGCTCTGAAATCGCGTATCGACGGCGCGAACTCGATGGTCATCATCGGCGGCGGATTGATCGGGATGGAAATTGCGGCCATGGCATTGGCGCAAGGACTCGATGTCACGGTTGTCGAAGCCGGCTCCAGGATCATGGAACGAACCGTCAGCAAAGCGATCGCGAATTATGTTCTCGATCGACATTCGAACAAAGGACTCGGGGTCCGCTTCGGCAGTTCGGTGGCATCCATTCAAAAGGCCGAAGATGGCCGGACGGGTGTCGTAACCCTTGCCGATGGAGAAGAAATCAGAGCGGAGATCGTCGTTGCTGCTATCGGGGCCGCACCTCATGAAACGCTTGCGCGCGAGGCGGGCTTGGAGGTCACCAACGGGATCGCGGTTTCCGAGGTTGGGCTTTCCTCCGATCCTGGCATCTACGCGGTCGGGGATTGCTCCGCGTGGTATGATCCGGTCCTTGGTCGTCACGTTCGCAACGAGGCGGTCAATCCCGGCCAAGACCAGGCGAAGATTGTCGCTGCAACAATCATGGGCTTGGACCTCCCACAAAAGCGCCCGCCTAGATACTGGTCTCACCAGGCTGCGATCCAGATTCAGATGTCAGGTGACGTCAACGCCACGGACATGGAAGCGGTGTTGAATGCTCCCGCCAGCGGGGCATTTTCGGTGCTCGGGTTTAAAAACGATCACCTGATCGCTGTTCAGACGATCAACGCCCCACAACAATTCGGCAAACTGCACGACATGCTCGGCATGAGCCGCGAGGCGATCGCCTCCGCCCTCGATGTCGAGTTCCCGCCACCACACCACCATTGAATCCGCGCCGGCACGGCCTGAGGAGGAAAACCGATGCAAGCAGCATCTTACACCGAAAAAGAACCAGAACGCTTTCGCCGCGGCCAATCGTGGAAAATTAACATGTTCGGGAAAAACTCGGACATCGCCGCTCCGGATCCGCAGGCGTTCCGCCTCGACCTCAATGCTCACCAGAAGCTCGATTCCCATTTCCATATCGTCGACCAGTTTCAGGTCTTCATCGCAGGAAGTGGAACGATCGGCCGCGATGAAGTACGCCTCGTCACGGTCCACTACGCCGATCATCACACGGGCTACGGCCCCCTGATCGCAAGCGAACAGGGCCTGTCGTACCTGACTCTGCGCAGCAAGACAGACGCCGGCCTCGTTTACCTCACCACGCCGAATGTCCGCGAGAAGCTCAAGCCGACCAAGAGGCGGCATCGGACATCGGAAGCCGTCGCCCTGTCGATCGAGCCGGTGCTTCGCAATCGCACCGAACTCACCGTCGACACGGTAATCGACGAGCAACCCGGCGATGACGGCATGAACTGCAAGGTCTTTCGGCTGGGGCCAGGCATGCAGGTGCAGACGCCGGACCCGAATGGCACCGGTGGCCAGTACCTGATCGTGCTGAATGGAAGTCTTGTTCACGAAGGCAGGACTTATGAGCCGTTCTCACTCCTCTTCGTGCGGCTCGATGAAACTGCCCCGACGATCACCGCTGGGGAAAACGGGCTGGAACTCATGGTAACGCAGTTCCCGAGCGAAGATGAGTGGATGAAATCCATTTGAGCCGCTCGCTCTTTGGGAGGAAAAAACGTGACCGACTTTAGCCTCGACGACGTCCGCCGGGAGATCGCTCCCTCTGGCACGCTCATCTGCGCTCTCAATCACGGCAACGTGGTGCTGGTGCGGCGGGGGCCGACCGAAGATACGCCAACGGGTGTCTCGGTCGACATCGCCAGAAAGCTCGCCGAGGAGCTTTCACTTCAAGTCCGCTTTCGTCACTTCGACAGGGCTGGCGACGTCTCGGGCAGCGCAGGAACGGGCGAGTGGGACGTTTGTTTCCTGGCGATCGATCCCAAGCGAGCAGAGCGGATCGCTTACAGTAGCCCATACGTCCAGATTGAAGGAGCATTTCTCGTTCCCAAAGCAAGGGAAGTGAGAACCTTTGCCGACGTTGATCGGACTGGATTGAAGATCGGCGCGGTCAAAGGGAGCGCGTACGAACTCTTCCTTTCCCGGAACCACGTCGCGGGCACTCTTGTTCGCTTCGACAGCTTTCCCGAAGCCGCGGCGGCCCTCAATGCTCATGAGATCGACGGGCTGGCGGGCGTTCGTCAAGCCATGCAGAACGTGGCTAAGGACAGGCCCGACTGCGAAGTCATGATCGAACCGTTCATGGCGATACCGCAGGCGGTGGGCGTCAGTTCCGATCGTCGCCTCGCAGCGGAATACGTTGCACATCTTGTGCGGAAGCTGAAATCCAACGGCTTTGTCAGGAATTCGCTCGACCGCAGCGGACATGATGGCGTCGTCGTTCCCGTTTGAGGCATGACGTCCTGGGACGGTTTGACGTCGCCGTAGCCTTCACTCAGTCTGACGAGCGGCGCCGCCGTCATATTCAGCAGCGCTTCCGGAAACGGCTTCGGCGACGTCCGCGCCGCCAGCGCCTCTCGTTTGGGCTAAGCAAGCTGATGCTCGGTTGAGGCCGTTTCCCTTATGAGGATCGCTCACCCAAAGCGGCCTGCCCTGCGTCTTTGTCAAGACCGCAAAATGGCCCTATCGACGTCGCACATACCAGCGCAATGGCGACGAGCGCATAGGCAACGGCATGCTGTTCAGTCGGCATCCCGGCAGCACCGAGACCGCCTACGAAGAGATTTGCGAGCACGACACCGAAACCGATGGAAACTTGCTGAGCAATACTCTGCAGGGTGCTGGCGCTCGCGACTTCAGAATTGGGCACCGAGTAATAGGCAAGGCTGTTCAGCGCCGTGAACTGCACTGAGCGCGACAGCCCGCTTACCGTAAGCACGAGCCCGATCAACCAGACCGGCGAGGAAGCCGAAGCCAACGCGAGCCAAGCCATTATCAAAGAACTCACGGCCGCGTTACCGACCAATAATGTCCGATATCCGAGTCTGCGAATGATCACCGGAGCCACCGGCTTTGCCGACATCGCTCCGAAAGCCATGCACGAAAGGAGAAAACCGACATTCGATGGCGTCAGATGCCGCTCGCCTTGTAGTACGATCGACAGCAGAAAGGGAAGCGCAGCTGTCCCCAAGCGGAAGACCGATCCGCCCCAAAGCGTAGATGCATAGATCTTGTCGCCGAGTACGGACAAGCCAATCAACGGCTTGCCCGTTCGGACCGCATGGCAGGTGTAAGCAAATACCAGCGAGAGCCCTATCCCGATCCCCAGTAGAGCGAGCAATGCCCGACTGTCTCCTGCATTGATCCCATCAAACGACAACAGGGCAACGACAAGGCCGGTGCTCAGCAACAGGAATCCGGTGACATCGAAGGGGCGGCTAATCTTCTCTTCATCGCGCTTCAGGATTGCCAACGAGGCAAAAAGCGTCAGCAGGCCGAAGGGAATATTCACGAGAAACACGAAGCTCCAGGAGAGATGCTCTACGATCACCCCCCCGAGAGATGGGCCGATCACCGGGCCGAGAAGTGCCGGCGTCGTATACCAGGCCATAGCGCTCACGAGTTCGGATTTCGGGACCGCCTTCAACAGCACGATGCGTGCGACCGGCGTCATCAGGCCGCCCCCGAGCCCCTGCACCACTCTTGCCGCGATCAGCAGAGGGAGTGTCGGGGCGAACGCGCACAGCAGCGATCCGAGGGTAAATATCACGACCGCGCCGATAAAAGCCTGCCGGCCCCCGAGACGGTCGCTGAACCAGCCGGAAACCGGCATGGAAACGGCAAGTGCGATGAGATACGCGGAGATCAATGGCGTCAGGGAAACGGCGTCCACCCCGAGCGACTTCGCCATGGTAGGGATCGCGGTCAGGAGGATCGACGAATCCAGGTTGACCATGAACAGCGGGCACGCGACGATGAGTGGCACGATGCGGGTCGCGCGTTGAATTACCGGGGTCTCGGACATCAGGCGTTGCGTGGCGCCGGGCGCAGTTTGAATATCGCGGCCGGCTCGTCGGTCATGGCGCGATGCTTCTTCACGGTACCGGCTGCAGCAAGGATTTCCCCAAGCGTCTTCTGCATGGCTGATCGGTCCTCCGGAAGAATGTTCAGTCCATAGGACGCGATAAGCGTATCCGCCAGGTCGGCATGATCAGGCATGGTATTCTCCTAGGATGCCAGCGCCGCGGCGCGAGCGGAAGTTTCGAATGCTGGACGCAGGTCACGCAGGCCGACCGCGGCTTCGATCACCGACCCGACCGAAGCAACAAGACGATCCTCGAAGGGGCGGCCGGCGATCTGCACAGCAAGGGGCATCCCATCGTCGTCCTCACCGGCAGGCGCGACTGCCGCCGGATAGCCGGTCACGTTGAATGGACGACCGAAGAAGGCGCCTTTCGCCCCAAGCACATCCTCTCCGAAACCACATGCGCCGAAGCGCACAGCCGGAAGAAGCAGGATATCAAAGTCTTTCATCAGCGATCCCATCTCTTGTGTCAGCCGCAGGCGCTCGCGCTGTGCGTTGACGTAATCGGAGCCGCGCACCACCGCGCCCATCATCAGGCGGCGACGTGCCGCCGGTCCGTAGAGTTCCGGAGAACTGACCAGGGTCGGCTCGTGTATGGCGAAAGCCTCGGCGCGAGCGATCTGCAGCCCGACATCCTGGTAGAGCCGCATCGAAGGAAGTGTCACGTTCTCGATCGATGCAACCTTGTCGGCAAGCAGGGAAACGACCGCATGGAACGACCGCGCGACCGGTGCGGTGACACCTTCCCCATCAGTCAGGTAATGCGACACGACCCCCACGCGAACATCGGCAAGAGACATGGGCACCAGCAGCGACTCTTGCGAGCTGCTTGGATCGTCCACGTCCGCTCCGGCCATGGCATCGAGCATCAAGGCGCAGTCTTCACTCGTCCAGGCAAGCGGACCGACGTGATCGAGAGAGAAGGATACCGGCACCGCGCCGGCACGCGAGACCAGGCCGTAAGTCGGCTTCAGACCTGCTACTCCGCACCACGCCGCGGGGTTGCGGATGGAACCGCCGGTATCGGTGCCGATGGCGCCGGCGCAAAGTCCGGCGGCGACCGCGACCGCCGAGCCGCTTGAGGAGCCGTTGGCGCTACGGGCAAGGTTCCAGGGATTTCGCGCCGCCGGCCACTCGTCCAGCAGAGTGTTGCCGCCGGTGGCAAACTCCCACATCGACAGCTTACCGAGCAGAACCGCGCCCGCGGCGCGAAGCCGGCTGACGACGCCGGCATCGACACCGGGATTATTGCCCTTGAGAAGCCTGGAATGGCAGGTAGTCGGACCCTCCACGCTGTAGATGTTGTCCTTGAGCGCAATCGGAATCCCGTGCATGGGGCCGATCCAATGCCCGGCCCTGATTTGCTCCTCGGCCTTGTACGCCGCCTCCAACGCCGGCTCGGCGAAGACTTCGATATAGGCGTTCACCACGCTGTTGTAGCGCGCGATGCGGTCGAGATAGGCTTGCGTCAGATCGACAGGGGACAGTAGTCCTTGCCGGATCTTTGCCGATGCCTGCGCGATCGTCAGGAGGTGGAGCTCTTCATTCATCTGCAATCCTTAAGACGCCATAGAGGCGCCATTCATCTGGCTGAATAGCCGCCATCGACAACCATGTTCGAACCCGTCATGAAGCCGGACCGGCCGGAGGCAAGGAACAACGCCGCTTCGGCCACGTCCTCGATCCGGGCGATGCGTCCGAGCGGGTAATCTGCGGCCATCTTCCCTTCAGCGGCCTCGATCGTCCCGTGTCTTTCCAGCACGCGCTCGGTTGCAACCGCACCGGGCGACAAGGTGTTGACCCGGATGCCCTCCTTACCGTGATCGACCGCGAGCGCCCGGCTAAAAGCGATCATCGCGCCCTTTGTGGCGATATAGGCGGCGCGGTTTGGCAGTGCGGCAATGCCCAGCTGTGATGCGACATTGATGATGGAGCCGCCGCGATGCGCCGCATTCCTGCGCATCAGTGGGATGGCATGCTTCGCCATCAGGAACGCTCCCGTCAGATTGACAGCCAGTGCTTGGTTCCACTCCGAAGTATCAAGATCGTCGATCGTCGTCTGGCGGGTAACGACAGCGGCGTTATTCACGAGAATGTTGATCGTGCCGAGCTTGTTGAAAAATGCCGTAACCGACGGCTCGGATGACACGTCCACCCGGTGATACTCGACATTATCGCCAATATCGTCCGGCCCAGTGTCGGCCAGATCAAGGGCAAGAACACGGGCGCCCTCGAGTGCGAAGCGACTGGCAATCGCCAGACCGACGCCGCGACCGCCCCCCGTGACGATCGCGGTCAGCCCCTCGAGTTCTCGTCTGTTGCTGATACTATCGGTCATGGCATGTAGGTCCCGCCATTGACCTGAATGGTCTGGCCGGTCACGTAGGATGCTTCGTCCGACACAAGGAATGCGACCATGCCGGCGATGTCGTCGGGTTGGCCGATGCGGCCGAGCGGCACGAGACGGCCGCGCTCCTCGAGTTCCTCTTCCGTATGGACGATGCGCGGCTGGGCCGTATCGATCAGGCCCGGTGATACCGCGTTGACGCGGATGCCGTACGGCGCGAGCTCCAGTGCCATCGCACGCGTGAGCGAGATAATCGCGCCCTTGCTCGCGACATAGTGGGCCGATCGTGTAACACCGCGAACGGCCTGGGAACTCGTGTTGACGATGACGCCGCCGGCTTTCCGCGCAACCATCAGCCGGGCGGCCGCCTGCGCCGCGAAGACGCTGCCGCGAAGATTCACATTGAGCACGATATCCCAGCTCTCCGGCTCCATGTCGAGAAATGGAGAACGTGGAAAGATGGCGGCATTGTTGACGAGGATGTCGAGGCGCCCAAAGACTTCCGCGCTCGCCTGCACCATCGCCCTCGCCCCATCGACCGTGGCAAGATCGCCCCTCACCAGGATGACCTTACCGCCGTGGGCGCTCGCTTCCGATGCCACGGCTTCCGCGCCCTTCTCGTCGTCCAGCCAATTGATCGCGACATCGATCCCCGCCTTCGCCAATCGGATCGCAATTGCCGCGCCGATCCCCTGCTGTGCTCCGGTGACGAGGGCCGTGCGCCGTTCCATATTGCCCTGCATGATCAGACCCCTGTCCCACTGAGGATCGGTTGGGAGACCTTTCGCGGTACCCAGCGTCCATAATCGAGATCCGCCTTGAACTCGCCGTCCTCGACGACGATCCGGCCGCGCAGCATGGTAATTTTCGGCCACACGGCGACGTGCCAGCCTTGCCACGGCGTATAGTCCGTCTCGTGCAGACGCGCCGCATCCAGTTCGCCGCCAGCATCGGGATCGAGCACCACCAGATCTGCGTCGGAGCCAACCGCGATGGCACCCTTCTGCGGATACATGCCCATGATCTTTGCGATGTTGGAGGAGGTCAGATCGACGAAGTGCTCGACGCTGAAACCTCGCTTTTCCACCATCTCGGTGTACATCAGGCACAGGCGCGGCTCGACGCCCGAGTTTCCACCGGTCGCGTCGTCGATGCGCTTGCCCAGCGTCTTGATCCGAAGCGGGCAGCAAACCTCATCTGTTGCGATCGCATGAAGACCACCGGACTTCAGGGAACGCCACAGGTCATCCTGATCAGCCTGATACTTGATCGACGGGTAGGTATGATAGAGCTGCCCATTCGGGCGCTTGTAGTCCTCTGCTGTGTAGAGAAGGTATTGGTGCAGGGTTTCGCCGTAGATCGGGAAACCCTGGGCGCGTGAGCGTTCGACTGCTGCGACACCCGCGCTGGCAGACGTGTGCATCATGTAGAGCGCTGCGCCTTCGACATTCTCTGCCAGCCGGATGATCCGGTTGAAGGCGAGATCCTCAGAAAGCGTGTTGTGGACTTCAGCCATGTTCTCGAAGGCGACACGGTCCTCGCGGATCAGCTTTTCGTACATGTGCATCACGATGTCGTTGTCTTCGGCGTGGATTGCCGAGATCCCGCCGGCTGCCGCGACGATCTTCAGCACCTCCCAGATGTCTCCGTAGTTCAGCATCCGGCCGCGCCGACTGGGCGTCAGGTCGGTGGTGAACATCTTGACGCTGGCATAGCCACGGCCGATCGCCTCGCCGATTTCATCGAGTTGCTTCGGGGGCACCGACCCGTGCAGGGTCATGTGGTAGGCGTAATCGGAATAGCACTGGCCTTCCCAGAGACGGTCGGTCTCGCCGATCGAATGTTCCAATGTCTCTTCCGGATGGCATTGAACGAAGTCCATCAGCGTCGTGGTGCCACCGTGAAGCGCGGCGCGGCTGACCTGCTCGGGTGATCCGCTGGTGAACTTCTCGCCGCTGCTGATTTTCATTGGGCGCGAGCAGTGAATATGCGGGTCGATCCCACCCGGCACCACCAGCTTGCCCGCGACATCGATCACGCGCGCTCGATCGGAGAACAGAGATCCCGGCGCCGCGATGGCGGTGATTCGCTCGCCCTTGATGCCGATATCCGACAGCGCCAGCCCGGAGGGCAGCACGGCGTTGGCGTTTTGGAGAATAATGTCGAACACGTTTTTGTACTCTTGTCTGTTTCAGGCGGCTTTCAGGGCGGCCGGCGTCCAAAGGGCCGCTCCGGCTGCAGCAAAGCGGCGGACCATATCGGCGGGATCGATGTTCCTCCCGATCAGCACCAGCCGACCGCGTGGGTCATCGTCCGGCCAGCTCGCCAACCACTCGGGCGCGTAAAGCGTATGCTGGACGGCGTGGATGGCCGCGCCGGGCCGCTCGCTGTCGGAAAAGCGAACAATGCCTTTGATACGCAGGATGTCATCGCCGCGCTCGGTCGTCAGCATGCCGAGCGCCTGAGCGAAAGCGAGCCGGGAGACGGGCCGCGTCAGGGCGAGGCTGACCGAACTTATGCCAAGGCCATGCTCGGCCACAGCCATGGCCGGCGGGAACCGCCGGGTGCTTTCGACAGTCGGCTCGCGCAGGAAAGCGATGATTTTCGCGACGTCCAAGGCCAGCAGACGCTGCGCCGAAGGATTGGTATTCTCGATGTGGGGGAGCAAATCGTCGTTTGGAGTGCCGAGATCGGTCTTGCTGATCACAACCGCGTCCGCTGTCAGCAATTGCCCAAGTGCCTCGGGATGTTGCTCATAGCGTCCAGGCCCGAAGCCGCCGTCGATCACCACCAGCACCGAGTGTATGCGGAACGCCGCTTCAAGGTAGTGATGCGAAGAAACGGTCGCGACAATCGGTGCGGGGTCAGCAAGACCGCTTGTTTCGATCAGGACATGATCGAAGCAGGCCTTGCCTTGCGCCCGGAGTTCAAGAAGACCTGCAAGGGTCTGGATGATGTCTCCCCGCAAGGCGCAGCAGAGGCAGCCGTTCGGCATTTCGAGCACATCCGGTGCGACCTCCTTGACCAGTAGATGGTCAAGGCTGATCTCACCGAACTCGTTGATAATGACCGCTGTGCCAGCCATGTCAGGTTCGCCGAGCAGCCTCTTGATGAGGGTCGTCTTGCCCGCACCGAGAAAGCCGGAAACAATCGATATCGGCAGCTTTTCAAGTTCGCTCATCATGCCCTCTGCAAAATCATGCACCGGGCGACAAAGCCGCCCGGCAGCAGACTACTTGTAGTCCTTCGCCTGCCGCGCCACCGCCGCACGGTCGAAATCGTTGCACCGAGCCAGGAAATCCGTCGTGTAGACAGCGGCAGGATCGACATCGGTCTTCAGGTTGCCCTGCTCCTTTAGATAGTCGCGATAGGCGACGAAGCGCGCGGGCGTGAACAGACCGGTCGGCTGACCATAGGGCACGCCCATCTCGGCATAGTGCAGCCAGGCCTCGAGCACCTTGGCGTCGGCCTTGACCGCATCGTCGGCCGTCACATTGGCGGGCTTGGTATTAGGGAAAACAGTATAGAAGATCTTGAGTGCCGCCTCCGGATTGGTCAGCGTGAAATGGAGCCCCTTCGCGACAGCGCGGCACATGCCTTCGACCGTTTTGGGATTCTGGGCGATCTCGTCCTTGGTGGTGACGAGGTTGAGGCCGGCGATCTTGTCCATGAGCGGGTATTCGATGTACCTGAGCTTCAGGCCGCTGTTTTCCATCTGTGCGAACATCGCATCCCACAGCGACAGCGCTTCGACCTTGCCATCCTTTAGTGCCGCCGCGGCGGCTGGCCCGGCTCCAGTCGCGACGACCGTATATTGATCGGGCGTGATGCCACGGTGTCCAAGTTCGTACTTGAGGAACTGGTGACCCCCATAGCCGATACTGGATACCCCGATCGTCTTGCCCTTCATGTCGTCAAAGGACTTGATGGTCGAGTCCTCGAGTGTCGCGACGACGCTGCCGTTGTTCTGCTTCAGGTGATAGAAGGCCATCAGGTTGCCGCCCTGCTCCTGCGAGAGCAGCATCGTGTCGGTCCCGACTGTGCCGAACTGCGCTGCATTCGTCTGCAGCATCTGACCTACCTGCACGCCATTCTTCGCCGTCTGGCTCGTTACATCGAGGCCCTCCTGGCTGAAATAACCAAGCGCCTTCGGAACCGCGTAAAGGAATACTTCCTCACCGACGCCAATCGTCGGGTGCGATTGGACCAGGGTGACGGCCTTCAAGTCTTCGGCGGCGGCGGGCTTCGTCACGAAGAAGGCAGCCAGCGCCGCGGTTGCCACGGAAGTGAGACACCGCGTCTTGTTCGATGCATGCGACATTCTTAGTTCCCTGTTTTTTTTGGATTGTCGAAATCAGGCGTTTTTGTTTGAGCGATGCGCCCAGAAGCAGAGCTTTTGTTCGGCGAAGCGGACGACTCGGTTGAGGGTGAAGCCGATGATCATGAGGACGATCAGGAGTGCGAACATGGCGTCGATCTGCATGGCATTCTGGAAGCTGATCAGCAGCATGCCGAGGCCGGCGTTGGAACCGACGAACTCGGAAGTGAGCGCACCGACCATCGACAGGACAATAGACATATTGAAACCAGCGAACAGGAAGGGCATCGCGCTCGGCAGCACGATCCTGCGGAAGATGACAAAGCGTGAAGCACAGCAGCTGCGGGCCATGTCGATACGATCAGGATCGACGGAGCGGCAACCGGCCATGCTGTTCACCAGCATCGGGAAGAAGGTGCTGATCGTGCAAAGAATGATCTTCGATTCCAGGCCGAAGCCGAACCACACCAGGAAGAGCGGCGCGATCGCCACCTTTGGCAAGGACTGGAAAGCGACGACATAGGGGTAGATCGTCCGCTCCGCCATTTCCCAGGTCGAGAGTGCAAAGCCGATCAGAATGCCGAGCACGCTGCCCAGCACGAAACCCAGCATCGCTTCGGAGAAGGTCACCCCAATATGATACCAGAAGCCACCCGAGGCCGTCCCCTGCGTCAGGCCGGCATAGAGCGCACGCGCGACGTCACTCGGCGGCGGGAGCACGAAACGCGGCACGTTGAACGTCTTGACGCCGAATTCCCAGGCGAGCAGCAGGGCGATTAGTATGAGTGGCCCAAGAACGATATCCGGTCGGCGACGGAGAAGGCTTGGCTTGGCGACTGCGGTGGTCACCGGCATGGCGGTATTCATATCGATGGCGCTCATTCTGCAATTCCACCCTTCGCATTGAGGAGGGTCCGGATCTGTTCGGCATAATTGCCGAACTGCGGCGTGTTGACGATCGACAGCCCGCGGTCCTTCGGCAGGTCGATGTCGAGGATCTTTTCGAGCTTGCCCGGTCGTGGCGTCATGACGAAGACCCGGTCGGAGAGGAAAACAGACTCGGTGATCGAGTGGGTGATAAAGACGATCGTCTTGCCGCTCGCCTGCCAAATCCGTCTCAAATCGACGTTCATCTGGTCGCGTGTCATTGCATCGAGTGCACCGAACGGCTCGTCCATCAAAAGGATGCGCGGGTCCTGGACCAGAGCGCGGACGATGGAGGCACGCTGCTGCATCCCGCCGGAAAGCTGATGTGGATACTTTGTTTCAAAGCCGTTCAGGCCGACCATGCCCAGGAGTTCCCGGGCGCGTGGTTCATAGTCCTTCTTTCGCAGGTTCTGCGCGACAATCGGAAAAAGCACGTTGTCGAGAATGGTCAGCCAAGGAAGGAGGACCGGAGACTGAAAGACCACCCCGACGTCCGGACTGGGTGCCTTCACCTCCCGCTCGCCGATGAATGCCTTGCCGCCGGTGTACGAAAGGAGACCTGCGACGATTTTCATCATCGTCGACTTTCCGCAGCCGGAGGGGCCGACGACCGAAATGAACTCGCCGTCGCGAATGTCGAAGGAAACATCTGAGAGGGCGATGGTGCCGCCCGGGTAGACCTTGGAGAGCCCGGAGGCCCGAATTGCCACTTTGGCCTGGCCCGGCTCAACGACGGAGAGTTGACGTTGCGATTTCATGGATCTCTGTTCCGTCCATATTCAATGTGATGCAGTGACAATTACTGATCCCGACTATAAAGTCGATTTTAAAATAGCTATCGTCTCATAAGTTGGACTAATGATCTGGTCTCTCCGCCGCATTGAAACCATCCGTCTTCTCGCTCAGACGCACAGCGTCACCGAAACCGCTCGGCTTCTGTCAGTCACGCAGCCGGCGGTCAGCCAGTCGCTGAAGGAAATCGAGGACTATACTGGGCTGAAATTCTTTTTCCGCATAGGCAACCGTATCCGGATGACACCGGAAGGCGCCGCCATGTTGCCGCTCTTGGATCGCATCCTGGACGACGTCGGACGCCTGGATGGGCGCATCGAGGAACTGAAGGACGCGACAAGCGGCCACATCGGCATTGCGACGATGCCGCCTTTGGCCTCGGGTCTTCTGGCGTCGGCTGTTACCGGCTTCAGCAGCCGCCGTCCTTCAGTAACGTTTACGCTTGAGGCCCATACCTCAACGGAGATTCTCCGACATATCCGTCAGGAACGTGCGGACATCGGCTTCACACTCAAGGTCAACGACGACATTGGCGTATTGCTGGAACCTCTTCTTCAGACAGAGCCTGTCGCGATCGTACCCAGCGGCCACCGACTGGCCGATCACAGCCACATCAACGCCTCGGATTTGACCAACGAAACAATCGTCGCGCATGCTCCGGAAACCCCGCTCGGCATGATGGTGCGCGAAGCGACTGGGAGCCAGCTTTTCCGGGAGAACCGGATTATCAATACCAATCAGGCAATGGCGGCAGCCGCCATGTCGAGAGCTGGCGGCCTGATCGCGGTCACTCATCCTCTTAACCTGGAGCTTCTCTCGGTATCGGATGTGCGCCTCATCCCTTTTCGACCAGCCACTCCGCTATTGGTGATGATGGTTATGTCGAGAGCCCGACCGGTCTCTCGTCTTCTGTCTCAATTCGTATCGCACTTGCGCAAGGAAGCAGAGAGCGTTTCCGCCCTCTACGCGGAACAGGGCATCGTGTTCAAGACGATGTGAAACAAAGCTCATTCGCGCAAAGTCGGTGCCCTTTCCGCCGTCATTGGAACCCATTCCCGCAAGCGCACCGATCGTCGCGATGATAATCCTAGACCGCGCGCCGTCGGGCGACGTTGAAGGCCCCGAGCCTGCAGACGGCGGAGGTCAGCCCATCCGGGCAACCGCTCGCAGTTCATCAGCCGTCGTGGTCGGGAAGCCGAAGAATTCGAGGTAGGCGGGAATCTGCTCGAACAGCATGTCGGTGCCCACCTGGAAGTCACAACCGCGAGCCCGCGCCGCCTGGAGAAACGGTGTGATCTCCTGCTTCATCACAACCTCGCCCACGAAGGTGGAAGAAGACAGCCGCGACACATCGATCGGCAGCGGATCGTCGCTCTTCATGCCAAGCGGCGTCGCGTTCACAACGATGTCGAAACCTTGAGGATCGTGTGATCCAGCCGTCACCTCCACGTTGGGATAATGCTGGAGAAGCCGTCCCATCAGGCCGTCCATGACCGCCGTGTTGGCATCGAAAATCGCGATCCTTCGAACGCCGGCGGCGGCAAGCGATGCGGCGATCGCCGAGCCGACGCCGCCGGAGCCGACGACGAGGACATCGGCGCCAGCCACACGCCTGCCCTTGCGCAGCACGCCGCGCACAAAACCCTCGCCATCGAACATGTCGCCGATCAGCCGGTCACGTTCATCAAGCCGGATGGCATTGCAGGCGCCGGCGACCTGGGCACGCGTCGACAGTTCGTGGAGCAGACCCATCGTGGTGACTTTGTGCGGCATGGTGATCAATGCACCGTGGATGTTCGACAGGCGGAACACGAGCCTTAGGAAATCCGGAAAATCCTCGACCCGGCAGCCCATCGGCACGACCACGGCGTCGATGCCGTGCTTTTCGAAATAAGGATTGTAGATCAGCGGCGACTTGAAGGTCTCCGTCGGATAACCCAGATGGGCGATGATCCTGGTGGTGCCGGAAATCATGCCGAAAACTCTCAGTGACGCAGAATTTCGCCAAGGAACTTGCGCGTGCGCTCATGCCTCGGATTGCTGAAGAAGGTGGCGGGCGGCGCCTCTTCGACGATGGCGCCGTTCGCCATGAAGATGACGCGGTCGGCGACCTGGCGGGCAAAGCCCATCTCGTGGGTGACGCAGATCATCGTCATCCCCTCCTCCGCCAGGCCGATCATCGTATCGAGGACTTCCTTGACCATCTCCGGATCGAGCGCTGATGTCGGCTCGTCGAACAGCATCACCTTCGGCCGCATGCAGAGCGCGCGCGCGATCGCCACGCGTTGCTGCTGACCGCCGGAAAGCTGCGCCGGATATTTCTCGGCCTGTTCGAGGATCTTGACGCGGTCGAGCAGGCTCCGGGCGCGCTCCTCCGCTTTCGCCTTACCAAGGCCGAGCGCACGCATCGGCGCCAGCATGCAGTTCTGCAGCACCGTCAGATGCGGAAAGAGATTGAACTGCTGAAACACCATGCCGACATCGCGCCTGATGGCGTCGATATCCCGGGAGCGATGCCCGAGCAGCGTGCCGCCGACGCGGATCTCGCCCTTCTCGTAGCTCTCAAGGTGGTTGATGCAGCGGATCAGCGTCGACTTGCCGCTGCCCGAGGGGCCGCAGAGCACGATCCGCTCGCCCTGGCGGACATCCATGTTGATGTCGTGCAATGCCTGAAAGGCGCCAAACCATTTCTCGACCCGCGCCAGGCGGATCATCGGGTCAGTTGTTGTCGTCGTCGACACATTGGTCATCGTTCAATTCTCCCGGACAGGCAGGCGCACTCAGCGTGCCGACATCGCGAAGCGCCGCTCGAGGCGGGCACCGAGGATCGTCAGCGGGCAGCACATGATGAAGTAGAGGATGCCGACGATACCGAAGACCGTCAGCGGCTCGAAGATCTGGTTGGAGATGATGTTGCCGGCGCGCGTGAGCTCGGTGAACCCGACGATCGCGGCCAACGACGTTCCCTTGATCAGCTGCACCAGGAAGCCGATCGTGGCCGGCAGTGAGATGCGGATCGCCTGCGGCAGGATTACGTCCTTCATGCGCGAGACGTATTTGATGCTGAGCGCCTTGGCCGCCTCGGTCTGGCCGCGCGGCACCGCCTCGATCGAGCCACGCCAGATCTCGCCGAGATAGGCGCTGGCATGCAGCGTGAGGCCGATTGCGACCGCGACCCACGCGTCAAGCTTAAGGCCCACCAGCGCCAGTCCATAATAAACGACGAAGAGCTGCATCAGAAGCGGGGTGCCCTGAAACACCCCGATATAGCCGGCCGTTATCCGCTCCAGAAGCGGCAAGCCGCAGGTCCGCAGCAACGCGATGACGAGCCCGCCGATCGAGCCGCAGATGAACCCGACGACGGACAACACCACAGTCCATTTCAGGCCGATCAGCAGAAAGATGAATTCATCGCGACCCATGGGAGCCTCCTACTTGACCGGATAATTGAAATAGCGGGACGAAAAGAGCCCGAAGAGGCGCATCATCACCCAGGAGATCACGAGGTAGAAAACCGTGACGGTGAAGTAGACCTCGAAGCTGCGGAAGCTTTCGGATTCGATGCGTTGCGAGACCGACGTTAGCTCGTAGGCCGAGATCGCCGAGGCGATGCTGGTCGACAGCGTCAAGAGCACGAACTGGCTGGTAAGCGACGGGTAAATCGCCCTCAGCGCCGGCTTCAGCACGATAAGGCGGAAGACCTGCGCCTTGTGCAGACCAAGCGCGAGGCCGGCCTCCTTCTGGCCAACGGGGATCGCCTGCACCCCGCCACGAATGATCTCGATCGCGTAGGCGCCGCCATTAATGCCAAGCGCGATGATCGCCGTCGGCGTCGGATCGAGCCTGATGCCGGCGAGCGGCAGGGCGAAATAGATGAAGAAGATCTGCACCAGGAACGGCGTGTTGCGGATGATCTCGACGAAGCCGATCACCAGCCAGCGTATCGGCTTGAAGCGGGAATCGCGCAGCATGACGCCACCGATGCCGATCAGAACCGCAAGCAGCATGCCCGAGATCGCCAGCAGGAACGTACCGAGACAGGCCAGCAGCAGGCTCGGCAGACCGTCGATGACAGGCGTGAAGTCCAGTGTGTAGTTCATGGGCTTGTTTCTGGCCTTTCCTGTCCGGTCAGCGGCTGCGAGCGACCAGCTGCGTCATGGCCTGGATCGCGAGCTCGTACCCGTCCGCACCGAAACCGATCATGATCGACGTCGCGATCGGCGAGATCAGGGACTTGTGGTAGATGCTCTCGCGGGCATGGACATTGGAGATGTGCAGCTCGATCTTCGGCGGATCGAAGGTCTTCAGCGCATCGAGAACCGCGATCGACGTAAAGGTGAAGGCAGCCGGGTTGATGATGATCCCGCATGCCTTCTGGCGCGCCTCGTGAATGCTTTCGATAAGCGCACCCTCGAAATTGGTCTGGCGAAAGTCCACTTCGAAGCCGAGGTCGCGCGCCTTGGCCGTGCAGCGCTGCTCGATCTCGGCGAGCGTCGTCGAGCCATAGATATGCGGCTCCCGCTGACCGAGAAGATTGAGGTTCGGCCCGTTCAGTACAAAGATCGTCTTGCTCATCATCGCTCCCGCGTTCGGCACGAGACAGTCATCGCCGCTGCAATGCGGCGGCGGCCGTCTTCAAGACGCCGCCGTCGCATCGCCCTGTCAGGAAGGGCTTACTTTGCCGCGAAGGGAATGCCTTCGAGACTTGCCGGGAATTCAGGCACGGGAACCTTCATCCACTTGTCGTAGACCTTCTTCAGCTCGCCATTTGCCTTGATCTTGTCGATGAAGGTGTTGAGCGAGGCGTTGATCTCTTTCTCGCCCAGACGGGTGCAAGCGCCATTGTAGAGTTTCTGGAACTCGAGCTTGTTCTCGAATTCGCCGGGGCGCGCCTTCTCGACGCGATCCATGTAGAATATGTTGCCGCCGAGCGCCTCGGCCTGTCCCGACACCAGCGCCTGAACGCTCGCCGCATCGCCGTCGAAGCGGCGAATGGTG
Organism: Hyphomicrobiales bacterium; assembly: GCA_900471485.1. Lineage (GTDB taxonomy): Bacteria > Pseudomonadota > Alphaproteobacteria > Rhizobiales > Rhizobiaceae > Rhizobium. The sequence continues at coordinate 45,931 of UCEU01000014.1, read as the reverse complement.
GCCGAAGCCGGCGCATTCTTGGTGACCTGCGTGTCCTGTGCGGCGCCTTTCGCCACGGAAATGGTCATATTGGCCATATCGTCATTCGTCTTGATCGACTTGTTCTTCGGCCCGATCAGCACGATGGCATTGGCATTGTAGGGCTGGCTGAACTGAACCGCCTTGGCGCGGTCGGGCAGCATGGCCATCGTTGCGAAGAGAACATCGACGCGACCTGAGGTCAGCGCGGGAATGCGGTTGTTGACTTCAAGCGGCACAAACTCGACTTCGACGCCGAGTTCCTTGGCGTAGAGCGCGCCCATGTCGGCATCGAAGCCGTCCTGCTTGCCGGCGCTGGTAACGAAGCCCCATGGCGGATTGTCGCCCTGGATGCCGACGATCAGTTTGCCGCGGGCCTTGATTTCTTCCGGGGTGACGGCAGCGGCCGGCTGAGCCAGCGCGATGCCGGTGAGCAGAGCGGCTGCGCCAAGCATGGCGTTGCGCCGTGACAACATGGATTTCAACATCTTTTCCTCCTCCTCAATGGTCGTTGCGACCGCACAGCCTTCCTTCTCCTCCGACTGTGAGACCAAAACTGCCTGACACGGACCGATAAATCAACATAGTTTTTGCAGATCGTATGAGACTTCTATTTTCAAACGTTGAATTGAACTTCTCACGACATTCGTCATAATGGTTATCACGACGATATCGGCCAGGGAGGATAAGCGAGATGAAAACCTCGATAGCGACGGTTTCGATCAGCGGCGAGCTGCCGGAGAAGCTTGAAGCGATCGCGCGGGCGGGCTTTGACGGCGTGGAGATTTTCGAAACCGATTTCCTGGCCTTTGATGGCAGCCCCGCCGATGTCGGCAAGATGGCCCGTGATCTCGGTCTTAAGATCACGCTATTCCAGCCCTTCCGTGATTTCGAGGGCATGCCGGAACCGCTGCGCAGCCGCACATTCGACCGCGCCGAACGCAAGTTCGACATCATGCAGCAGCTCGGCACGGACCTCGTCCTCGTCTGCTCGAACGTCTCTTCGGCCTCGCTCGGTGGCCTCGACCGCGCCGCCGCCGACTTCCGCGAACTGGGCGAACGCGCAGCCGCGCGCGGATTGCGCGTCGGCTACGAAGCGCTGGCATGGGGTCGGCACATCAACGACCACCGCGACGCCTGGGAGATCGTGCGTCGTGCCGACCACGACAATATCGGCCTGGTACTAGACAGCTTTCACAGCCTCTCACGCAAGATCGACATCAATTCCATCCGCTCCATCCCGAAGGAGAAGATCTTCATCGTCCAGCTGGCGGACGCACCGCAGATCGACATGGATCTGCTCTACTGGTCGCGACACTTCCGCAACATGCCCGGCGAAGGCGACCTGCCGGTGACGGCATTTACATCCGCGATCGCCGCGACCGGCTATGACGGCTACTATTCGCTGGAGATCTTCAACGACCAGTTCCGTGGCGGCTCGACGCGCGAGATCGCCGCCGACGGCCACCGTTCGCTGATCTATCTGGGCGACCAGGTGCGCCGTAGCCTCGGCGGCGACAACCCGATTGGAAAACCCATGCCGCCCCGCGCCACGGTGAAGGGCGTGGGCTTCGTCGAGTTCACGGCCGACGAAGGCGATGCGGCCGAGCTGATCGGCATCCTCGAGGTGCTGGGCTTTCACAAGACCGCCAAGCATCGCAGCAAGGAGGTCAGCCTCTACAAACAGGGCGGCATCCGCATCCTCGTCAATATCGACCAGGCGGGCTTCGCCAACGCGGCGTACGCCGTCCACGGGACGCTCGCTTATGCCTTTGCGCTTGTGGTCGACGATGCCTGGGAGGCCCACCGGCGCGCGGTGGCACTCAATGCCGAACCCTTCCTGCAACCGGTCGCCGAAGGCGAACTCGAGCTGCCGGCAATCCGCGGCGTCGGGGGCGGCATCGTCTATCTGATCGACGAGACCTCACCGCTCAGCCGCTTCGCGGAAGTGGACTTCATCCCCCTCGATGAACAGCAATCGGCCTCGAGCGCGGGTCTGCTGCGCATCGACCACATCGCGCAGACCGTCGCCTACGACGAAATGCTGACCTGGCTGCTCTTCTACACATCGATCTTCGCGACCGAGAAGACGCCGATGGTCGACATCATCGATCCTGGCGGTGTCGTCCGCAGCCAGGTGGTCGAGAACGAGGAAGGATCGCTGCGGATCACGCTCAACGGCGCGGAAAACAGGCGGACGCTTGCCGGTCATTTCATCGCGGAAAAGTTCGGCTCGGGCATCCAACATCTCGCCTTCAGCACTAATGATATCTTCGCCACCGCCAAGGCCTTGCGAAAAGCCGGCTTCAAGCCGCTGCACATTTCGCCGAACTATTATGGCGACGTGGAAGCGCGGTTCGGGCTGGATCCCGATCTCACCGAGCGGCTGAAGGAACACAACATTCTCTACGACCGCGATGAGCACGGCGAATATTTCCAGCTCTACAGCGGTACCTACGGCGAAGGCTTCTTCTTCGAGATCGTCGAGCGCAAGGGCTATCGAGGTTATGGCGCGGCCAATGCCATCTTCCGCATTGCGGCACTGAAAAAGCAGATGCGCCCGGAGGGCCTGCCGCGCGATAGCGACTAGGCCGAGAATAGCACGCGGTCAGGCGACGATGCCGCTCTTCAGGATGTGCTCGACCCCACTATGCACATGTCGGCGGATCACGGCCTTCGCCTGCTCCGCATCCCGCCGAAGCGCGAAATCGAAGAGCGCCCGGTGATCCTCGACCACCGGCTTGCCGCGGAAACTCTCGGCCAGCATGTGGTAGCGCAGAAAACGGTCGAACACCGAAGAGAGCGTCGCCATCAGCGTCGCGGAGTTGCACGCCGAGACGATCGCCTGGTGGAACTCCCAGTCATAGCGCACCCATTCGATGGTGCGTGAGGCATCGCCGGCGAGAAGCCGCCGTTCAGCCGCCGCCAGCTTGTGGTGCGCCGCAACGATGGAGGCCTCCCATTCGAGATCGCCAGCGGCGAAAGCGAGATCGAGCGCGTGGGTTTCGAGCACCACGCGGAGGTCGGCAAGTTCAAGCAATTCGCGACGCGACGCCGGGCTGACCTCGAAACCCTTCTGTCCCTCGGCGACGACGAGATTTTCCGTTGTCAGGCGGCTGAGGATTTCCCGCAGCGGCGAGACGCTGATCGAATAGCGTTCGCGCGCCTGCTCCAGCTTGATTTTGGATCCCGGCGGCAAAATGCCGGAAATGATATCCTGGCGGATCTGCCGAAAGACGACCTCGCTGACGGTCTCAGCCGTCTCTCCCGTTTTCTTCAGCATTGCGTTACGCGGGCTCCAGTCGCCATGATTTGGAAAATCATACAGCAGATTGCCTTTCCTATGTCTTTTTTAAATATGGCAGACGATAGGATTTCAGCGGCTGTGACAATGAGGTAACGTGTTGGGAGGTAATGTGCGGGCCACAGTTCGCATCGAAATAGCAGAGCATCGTGATGTTGCAGCAGACAGAAAACGAAACCATTGCGGAGAGCAGCTACCGCCGCATCCGTGCCGACATCATCTTTGGCCGGCTCCCGCCGGGCCAGAAATTGAAGCTGGATGCGCTGAAGGAATCCTACGAGACCTCGATCAGCACGTTGCGTGAGATCCTGAACCGTCTTTCCTCGGAGGGGCTGGTGCTGGCGGAAGGCCAGCGGGGGTTTCAGGTGTGCCCGGTCTCCGTCGCCGACCTCAAGGAGATCGCCGCCTTGCGGCTGCTTCTGGAAACGCATGCGCTGGAGCAGTCCTTCGCGCAAGGCGACATGGAGTGGGAAGCGCGCCTCGTATCCGCCCACTACAAGCTTGCCAGCCTGGAGCGGCTGATGGCGACCGGTGACGCCAGCCGGGCGGAGGACTGGAAGCGATATGACTGGGAGTTTCATCAGGCGTTGATTTCGGCCTGTGGCTCCAAGCTTCTGATCGAGACGCACTCGGTCATTTTCGACAAGTATCTGCGCTATCAGATGGTGGCACTATCTTACCGCGGCGATGTGGCGTCGCGCGAGCATCAGGCGCTTCTCGATGCCGCCCTGGGGCGCGATGCAGATGCGGCCAAGCAGATTCTTGCCGCGCATATCGAAGGCGGCGTCGAGCATGCGCTGGCGCGCGGTCTGCTGAAACAGGATAGCTGACTTCTAAACCAGAATTCCGCTCAGCTCGGCCTTTATCCGCAGCAGCGCCGGAAGATAGCGCGACACCATCGCCCGCATTGGCTCCTCCGTCGCCGCAAGGCCGACATTCAGCGCCGCCAGCGTTTGCCCGCGAGCACCGACCAACGGCACCGCGACCGAGCGAAGGCCAATCTCGACCTCCTGGTCGATGGAGGCGTAGCCGTCTGCCTTCACGTCCTGTAGGATGCGTTGGACTTCCCCCACGTCCGTTTGCGTTCTCGCCGTCCGTTGCGCGAGCGGTTCGGCCGACAGCAACTCCAAGGCCCGCTCCGAAGGAAGTGCAGCTAAAAGAACGCGTCCCATTGACGTGCAATAGGCGGGAAGCCGCGATCCCGGCATCAGTGCGATCGACATGACCCGGCGCTGCGACGCGCGCGCCACGTAGACGATCTCGGCATCATCGAGGATCGAGACCGACGTGCTTTGACCGATCTCTTCCGACAGTCGATCCAGCCAAGGCTGGACGATGCGCGGCAACGGCATGGAGGCCAGGCATCCGGTTCCAAGGCGCAGCACGCGCGGCGTCACCGTGAAATACTTGCCGTCATAGGCGCAGTAGCCGAGTTCCGCCAGCGTCAGCAGGCATCGCCGTGTCGTGGCGCGGTCGTAGCCCGATATGTCCGCAGCCTCCGAAATACTGAGACGCGGGTGCTCGGCGGTGAAAGCCTCGATCACCTTCAGCCCCTTGGCGAGGCCACCCATGATGTCACGTTCCTTCACCTGCATGCGCTGGCTCCAATGTGCGATATTCGAACAAATATTACATACCGCACAAACTTGATTGCCGTCCACACCTCACTCCCCTACAAATTAGAGCGCCGCCGGTGGCAGGCGGCAATGGAGGATCAATGGACAAGACAGTGCGAAGCGCGGCCGAGGCGGTCGACGGGATTGGCGATGGAGCCGTCGTGATGATCGGCGGCTTCGGCGGCTCCGGTGCCCCGATCGAATTGATCCACGCGCTGATCGACAAGGGACCGCGGAACCTGACCGTCATCAACAACAATGCCGGCAACGGACGGATCGGCATCGCGGCGATGATCGATGCGGGCATGGTTCGCAAGATGATCTGCTCCTTCCCCCGCTCTTCCGATCCCCGCGCCTTTACCGACAGATATCTTGCCGGCGAGATAGAGCTGGAGCTTGTGCCGCAGGGAACGCTTGCCGAGCGTATCCGCGCCGGCGGCGCCGGCGTCCCCGCATTCTACACGCCGACAGGCTACGGAACCGAACTCGCGCAAGGCAAGGTCATCGCTGAATTCGACGGTCGGCCCTATGTGCAGGAGCGCTGGCTGAAGGCCGATTTCGCGATCGTCAAGGCGCATGTCGGCGACACCCACGGCAACCTCACCTATCGCAAGGCCGGCCGCAACTTCAATCCGCTGATGTGCATGGCGGCCGAGCAGACGATCGTTCAGGTCTCGAGCCTCGTGCCCCCCGGCGGCATCGACTCCGAGCACGTCGTGACGCCCGGCATTTTCGTCGATCGCGTCGTCGAGATTACAGATCCCAAACAGGAAGAAGAGCTGATCCGCGAGGGAGCGACACACCCATGAGCAACGACAACAAGCTCTCGAACGCGCAGATCGCCTGGCGGGCAGCGCAGGACATCGCCGACGGCGCCTATGTCAACCTTGGCATCGGCTTTCCCGAGATGGTGGCGCGCTACCAGCCGCCCGGCCGACAGGCGATCTTTCATACGGAGAACGGCGTACTAGATTTCGGCGAGGCGCCGCCGGCGGGCGAAGAGGATTGGGATCTGATCAACGCGGGCAAACGCGCGGTGACCCTGAAACCCGGCGCCGCTTTCTTTCATCACGCCGACAGCTTTGCCATGGTACGCGGCGGCCATCTCGATGTCGCGATCCTTGGTGCCTACCAGGTTGCCGAGAACGGCGACCTCGCCAATTGGCGGGTGGGCTCGAAGGGCGTTCCCGCCGTGGGCGGCGCCATGGACCTCGTGCATGGCGCCCGACAGGTCTTCGTCATCACCGAACACGTGACCAAGAATGGCGAGCCGAAGCTCGTCGAGAAGTGCACCTTCCCGCTGACCGGCGTCGGCTGCATCACCCGCGTCTACACCAGCCACGCGGTGATCGACATCGCGAACGGCCGTTTCGTGCTTCGGGAAAAGCTGCCGGATCTGCTGATGGAAGATCTGCAGGCCATGACCGGCGCACGGCTGCATATCGACGGGCCGGTTCTGGATCTGATCGTGCCGACGCTTTCGGGAGGTGACGCATGACCGAGGCTTATATCTGCGACTATATCCGCACGCCGATCGGCCGCTTCGGCGGTTCACTCGCCTCCGTTCGCGCCGACGATCTTGGCGCCGTTCCTCTGCGCGCGCTGATTGCGCGGAACGTCTCTGTGGATTGGGACGCGGTGGACGATGTCATCTTCGGATGCGCCAACCAGGCGGGCGAAGACAATCGCAACGTTGCCCGCATGTCGCTCCTTCTCGCCGGCCTGCCGGCGAGTATGCCAGGCACGACGATCAACCGGCTGTGCGGCTCCGGCATGGACGCGATTGTCGCGGCTGCGCGGGCGATCAAGGCTGGCGAGGCCGAACTGATGGTCGCCGGCGGCGTCGAAAGCATGTCTCGCGCACCCTTCGTCATGCCCAAAGCGGATACGGCCTTCTCGCGCCACGCCGAGATCCACGACACGACCATCGGCTGGCGCTTCGTCAACCCTCTCATGAAAAAGCTCTACGGCGTCGATTCCATGCCCGAAACCGGTGAGAACGTTGCTGAAGACTATAAGGTCAGCCGGCAGGATCAGGACGCTTTTGCGCTTAGGTCCCAGGAAAAGGCGGCGGCAGCGCAGCAGAACGGCAGGCTTGCCAGGGAGATCGTCGCGGTTTCCATCCCCCAGCGCAAAGGTGACCCGGTTGTCGTCGACCGGGACGAACATCCGCGCGCCACGACGCTCGAAGCGCTGGCCAAGCTCGGGACGCCATTCAAACGCGAGGGCGGAACGGTCACTGCGGGCAATGCGTCGGGCGTCAACGACGGCGCCGCAGCGCTGATTATCGCTTCGGAAACAGCCATCAAGAAATACGGCCTCACGCCGATCGCCCGCATTCTCGGTGGGGCATTCGCCGGTGTGCCGCCTCGCGTCATGGGCATCGGCCCGGTGCCCGCTTCGCAAAAGCTGATGGCTAGGCTGTCGATGACCCAGCAACAGTTCGATGTCATCGAACTCAACGAGGCCTTCGCCAGCCAGGGCCTCGCGGTGCTGCGCCAACTCGGCATCGCCGACGATGACCCGCGCGTCAATCGCAACGGCGGCGCGATCGCGCTCGGCCACCCGCTTGGCATGTCGGGCGCGCGCATCACCGGCACGGCGGCGCTGGAGATGGCCGCCAGCGGCGGACGCTTCGGCCTTGCGACCATGTGCGTCGGCGTCGGCCAAGGGATCGCCATCGCGCTGGGGCGTGCGTGACGCGCCGTTAAGCTTCGGGGGAGAGGAAGCTGGGAGGAAACATGCGTACCAAAGTCGCCATCATCGGCTCGGGGCCAGCAGGGCTGTTGCTCGGCCAACTGCTGACTGATGCCGGCATCGACAACGTCATACTCGACCGTGTCTCCAAGGGTTATATTCTCGGCCGCGTGCGGGCGGGCGTGCTGGAGGAAGGCACGGTCGGCCTGATGGACAGGGCGAAATCCGGCGCCAGGATGCATGCCGAAGGGTTGCTCCATGACGGCTTCTCGCTTGCCTTCGATGGCCGCGACCATCGCATCGATCTCGTTGGCTTGAGCGGGGGAAAGCGCGTCATGGTTTATGGCCAGACAGAGCTGACCCGCGACCTGATGGAACACCGCGAGGCGAGCGACGCGACTTCGATCTACGAGGCGGCCAACGTTACGCCACACGACTTCGACGGCGATACTCCATACGTAACCTATGAGAAGGATGGCGTGACCCATCGCATCGACTGCGATTTCATCGCCGGATGCGACGGTTTCCACGGCGTTAGCCGCAAGGCGGTGCCGGAGCGATCGATCCGCACCTTCGAGAGGGTCTATCCGTTCGGCTGGCTCGGCATTCTGGCCGATGTCGCGCCTGTCAGTCACGAACTTGTCTACGCCAACCATCCACGCGGCTTTGCACTCTGTTCGATGCGCTCGCAGACCCGCAGCCGCTATTACATCCAGGCTCCGCTCGATGAAAAAATCGAGGATTGGAGCGACGACCGCTTCTGGGACGAGCTGCGCCGCCGCCTGCCCGCGCATCATGCCGAAGCGCTGCGGACTGCCCCGTCCTTCGAAAAGTCGATCGCCCCGCTTCGCTCCTTCGTTGCCGAACCGATGCGCTTTGGCCGGCTGTTCCTTGCAGGCGACGCCGCCCATATTGTGCCGCCGACCGGCGCCAAGGGTCTGAACCTTGCGGCCAGCGACGTGCATTACCTGTTCTCGGGTCTATCTGAATATTACGCAGAGGGTTCTCGCGCCGGCATAGACGCCTACTCGCAACGGGCGCTATCGCGCGTCTGGAAGGCCGTCCGTTTCTCTTGGTGGATGACGACCATGCTGCACCGTTTCCCCGATACCGACGACTTCGGCCAGAAGATCCAGGAGGCGGAGCTCGATTATCTCACGCATTCCAATGCCGCAGCGACGGTCCTGGCCGAAAACTACGTCGGATTACCCTTCTAAGCGTCCAGCTTTGAGCTGGGTACGCCGGAAGCCACCTCCATGGCCGCCTCGCGAATGGTCTGCATCAGGATCGAAAGCGGCAGCGACGGGACAGCGTCGTTGCGCATGGTCAGCCCCACGGGACCCTTGGTTTCGCTTGTGTCGATCGGCAGCACCGCCAGCGCGCCATCGTCGATGTCGTTGGCGACGACACCGGCGGAGATGATCCAGATGGCATCGCTTGCCCGAACGAAGGCGCGGCCAAAGCTGTCAGAAACCGTTTCGATCTGGTTCGGAAGGCTGGGTACACCGTTGGCGATCAGCAGCCCCTCGACGAATGGGCGGATGATCGAGGCACGGGTCGGCATAAGGACCGTGTAGTCACTGAGTGCATTGAAGTGCGACTGCCTGGCCTTCAGCAGCGGATGGCCGGCGCGGACCGCGAAGACCACCTGCTCCGAGTAGAGATGCTCGAAGGAAAATCCGGTCATCTTTTCCGGCCCGGCGAGCCGCCCCACGACCAAGTCAAGATCACCGACGCGGAGCTGCTCGAGCAGCACGGCATTCTCGCCGGTGACGATCTTTAGTCGACTCCAGGTGTTCTCCTTCAGGAACAGCTGCATGGCCCGCGGCATGATCCTCGTCGATACCGTCGGCAAGGCGCCGATCCGGATCGGCGGCGCATCGCCGATCCGCTCCTGCGTGACCGAATCGAGACCCTGCCGCAGCGCGGTCAGCGCCGCGCCGGCGTGTTTCAGAAAGACCTCGCCGTAGCGGGTGATCTTGATGCCGCGGCCGTCGCGCTCGAAGACCTCGACGCCGAGAACGCCTTCCAACTCGCGGATCGTCTTGGTCACGGCGGGCTGGCTGACATGCAGCAGCTCGGCCGCCTTCATCACGCTTTTCTGGCGTGCGACCTCGACAAAGGTTTGCAGATGGCGGAACTTTATGCGGCTGTCGATCATCTCTCACATAACTCTGAAGTTATAGGATCGCCACGAAATATCATTTTACCTAACCAGATTAAACATTCAATTTCCTGTCAGGAGGAGTTTCCAGTGCAGTTTGCCCGCGTCAACGACATCGCCATCCACTACCAGGTCATCGGCGGCCCGGCCGACAAGCCGGTTCTCGTCTTTGCGAATTCGCTTGGCACGGATTTCCGCATCTGGCGCGACGTGATCGTCAGGCTGGCGGGCGATTTTGCCATTCTGCTCTACGACAAGCGCGGCCACGGCCTCTCCGATGTCGGCCAGACGCCCTACACGATCGAGGACCACGCCTCGGACCTGATCGGCCTGCTCGAAACGCTTGCGATCAAAAAGGCGATCATTTGCGGCCTTTCGGTCGGCGGGTTGATTGCCCAGTCGCTTTACCGGCAGCGGCCGGATCTCGTCAGTGCTCTTATCCTCTGCGACACCGCCCACAAGATCGGCACCGCCGAGAGTTGGAACACGCGCATTTCGGCCATAGAAAAGGATGGCATCGACAGCATGTGCGACGCCATCATGGAGCGCTGGTTCACGCCCGCTTTCCGTCGCCCCGAAAACACGGCCTATAACGGCTATTGCAACATGCTCGTCCGGCAGCCGGTGGCCGGTTATGTCGCGACATGCGCGGCCGTGCGTGACGCGGATTTCACCGAAGCGGCGAAGGCGATCGCCGTTCCGACGATCTGCATCGTTGGCGATCAGGACGGCTCGACGCCGCCCGACCTCGTCAAATCGCTGGCGCAGCTGATCCCCAACGCCCGCTACGAGATCATCCGCGATGCCGGCCATATTCCCTGCGTCGAGCAGCCAGAGGCGCTGACGGCGGTGATCCGCGCATTCATCGACTTCGCATTAGATGGAAAATCTCATGAGTGACACTCCGCTTGCATCCGAGCGCTACAGGCAAGGCATGGCGACCCGCCGCGCCGTTTTGGGCGATAACCATGTCGATCGTGCCGAAGCCGCCTCGACCGCATTCGACAAGCCGTTTCAGGATCTGATCACCGAAGCCGCCTGGGGCCACGTCTGGTCGCGTCCGGGTTTGACCAAGCGCGAGCGCTCGATCGTCACGATCGCGCTGCTTGCCGCACTCGGGCAGGACGACGAGGTGGCCATGCACGTGCGCGCTACGTCAAATACAGGCGCCAGCCGTGACGACATCTGCGAGGCGCTGCTGCACGTGGCGATCTACGCCGGCGTCCCTGCCGCCAATCACGCGATCAAGATCGCCAAGCAGGCCTTCGAACAGATGGACGCCGAAAAGGCGGCTTGAGAGGAAGTCATGTCCGAAATACCGAACCGCAAGCCCGAGACGGGCGCCTTCTTCGCCCGCGACCTCAGCTGGCATCCGCCAGCCTATGCGCCCGGCTACAAGACGTCCGTCCTGCGCTCGCCAAAGCGTGCGCTTCTTTCGCTCGACGGCACGATCTCGGAGATCACAGGGCCTGTCTTCGGCCACGCGATGATCGGCGAGCTCGACAACGACCTGCTTCACAACTTCGCCAAGCCCGGCGAAAGCGCCATCGGCGAGCGCATCATCGTCCATGGTCAGGTGCTCGATGAACGTGGACGGCCTCAGGCCGGTGTACTGGTCGAGTTCTGGCAAGCGAATGCCGGCGGGCGCTACCGCCACAAGAAGGAAAGCTATCTGGCGGCGATCGATCCGAATTTCGGCGGCTGCGGGCGCGCAATCACCGATGAGGACGGCCGCTATTTCTTCCGTACAGTCAGGCCGGGCGCTTATCCATGGCCGAACGGCGTCAACGACTGGCGCCCGGCGCACATCCACTTTTCGATCTTCGGCTACGGCTTCTCGCAGCGCCTGATCACCCAGATGTACTTCGAAGGCGACCCGATGATCTGGAAGTGTCCGATCGTCGGCACCATCCCCGACAAGGCCGCCATCGAACAGCTGATCGCGCCGATGGATTGGGGCAACACCATCCCCATGGATAGCCGTGCCTACAGGTTCGACATCGTGCTTCGCGGCCGCCGCTCGACGATGTTCGAAAACAAGCTGGAGGGCAACTGATGGCCCAGGAATTGTGCTATCTCAAGGAAACGCCATCGCAGACGGCGGGTCCCTACGTCCATATCGGCCTGACCCCGAATTTCTGCGATATCGGCGGCGTGTACGAACGCGATCTCGGTATCGCGATGGTCAACGACAAGACAACAGGCGAGCGGATCACCGTCGCCGGTCGCATCTTCGACGGCGCCGGCGCGCTGGTGCGCGATGCCGTCATCGAGATCTGGCAGGCTGACAGCGCCGGGCTCTATAACAGCCCGTCGGAAATGCGCGGCGCGGCCGATCCGAATTTCACTGGCTGGGGCCGCTGCCCAACCCGCGCCGAGGATGGCGTCTACAGCTTCGACACCGTCAAGCCGGGGAAAGTTCCCTTCAAGGACGGGCGCAGGCAAGCGCCGCATATCAGCTTCTGGATTGTCGCGCGCGGCATCAATATCGGCCTGCAGACACGCATGTACTTTCCGGAAGAGACCGAAGCAAACGGCGCCGACCCGCTGCTTCAGCGCATCGAACACCGGGATCGCGTCGCAACGCTTATTGCCGTGCGCGACGGTTCTACCTATACGTTCGACATTCGGCTGCAGGGAGAAAACGAGACCGTGTTTCTCGATATCTAACGACGGTGCGGGAGCGTTCATTCCATATCCGCTCAAGACCATGAACGATGAGACGACACATGGGCGCGACTGCCTTCGACCACCCCTTTCTCTCCGGCCTTGTTGGCGACGAGGAGACGTCGGCCTGGTTCACCGCCGAGGCCGATATTCGCGCCATGCTGCAATTCGAGGCAGCACTCGCGCGCGCCGAGGCCGCCCATGACGTCATCCCCGAGCCCGCCGCGCAGACGATTTCCGCCGCCTGTGCCGACTTTAGCGCCGACCTCCCTGTTCTTCGCGCCGCCACAGCCCGCGACGGCGTCGTCGTCCCCGAACTCGTTCGCCAGCTGCGCGCCTCCGTTGGCGAAGCGTCCCCTCATGTGCATGTCGGCGCCACCAGCCAGGACGTCATAGATAGCAGCCTGATGTTGAGACTGAAGCCCGTCGCGTTTATTTTCGCGGCGCGTCTGGCGGCACTCGATTTGCGTTTCACGGAACTTCAGCAAACCTTTGGTGAAGCGCCGCTGATGGGCCGAACTCGCATGCAGGCGGCAATTCCGATCACCGTTGCCGACCGGCTGCGCGCTTGGTCAGCCCCGTTCAACAACTACCGCGAGACGCTGACCGTACTGCGCTTTCCCCTGCAGTTCGGGGGCGCGGCTGGTACGCTTGAGAAGCTTGGCGACAAGGCGGCAGCCGTGCGCAACTCACTGGCACAGGAGCTTGGTCTGGTCGATATCCAACAATGGCAGAGCCAACGGTCGGTCATCGCAGAGTTTGCCGGTCTCCTCGCACAGATTTCAGGCAGCCTCGGCAAGTTCGGCCTAGACGTCGCGCTGATGGCGCAAGCCGGAGACGAGATCGGGCTGACGGGTGGCGGCGTCTCATCCGCCATGGCGCACAAGCAGAACCCCGTCGCGGCCGAGACGCTGGTAGCGCTGGCGCGCTTCAACGCGACGCAGATTTCCGCCATCCACCATTCCATGATGCACGAACAGGAGCGCTCCGGCACCGCGTGGACACTTGAATGGCTGGTGCTGCCGCAAATGGCGATCGCTACCGGTGCCGCACTACGCCTAGCGCACGAATTGGCCAGCAATATAAGCCGGCTTGGCACTGCCGATGCATAACTTGCGGAACATGAATTATGGCGCTTATTTCATTTTACATTACCGTTTCGCATGACAGACTGGCCTGAAATTTTAGCCGCGCGCTAAGGCGTTGGAGTCGCCTAAAAGGGAGAGAGAAAGAATGAGGAAGCTGCTTCTGGCCGCCGCCGCGGCCCTGCTCATGGGTTCGGGCGCCTATGCCGACACGATCAAGGTTGGCGTGGTTGGTCCGTTTTCCGGTCCGTTCGCCCTGCAGGGCAAGAACTTCAAGGCCGGGATCGACGCCTACATGGCGACCAACGGCAACAAGGTCGGCGACAACACGGTCGAGATCATCTATCGCGATCTCCCCGCCGCCGACCCCGCGCAATCCAAGTCGCTCGCGCAGGAGTTGGTCGTCAAGGAGAAGGTCCAGTACCTGGCCGGCTTCTATTTCACCCCTGACGCGATGGCAGTCACGCCGATCCTGAAGCAGGCCAACACGCCACTCGTCGTCATGAACGCAGCGACCTCGGCGATCGTCACCAAGAGCCCGCTCGTGGTGCGCACCTCCTTCACCACCTGGCAGACATCGACACCGATGGCGAAGGTCGCCTTCGACAAGGGCGTCAAGAAGATCATTTCGGTGGTCAGCGACTACGGACCGGGTGTCGATGCAGAAAACGCCTTCAAGGCGGGCTTCGAGAAGGCAGGCGGCGAGGTCGTCGAGGCGATCCGCATGCCGCTTGCCACCAATGATTTCAGCCCGATCATGCAGCGCATCAAGGATTCCGGCGCCCAGGGCGTCTTCGCCTTCCTGCCATCTGGCCCGACAACGCTCGGTTTCGTCAAGGCCTATAACGAAAACGGCCTGAAGGGCGCCAATATCCAGCTCTTCGCCCCCGGTGACCTGACGCAGGAATCCGACCTGCCGGCGCTCGGCGACGCGGCACTCGGCATGCTCACGACCTTCCACTACGCCGTCTCGCACGATTCCCCTGAGAACAAGGCGTTCGTCGAAGCCGCCGGCAAGGCGATCGGCAATCCTGCTGAGCTCACCTTCCCGGCTGTCGGCGCCTATGACGGCATGCATGTCATCTACAAGATGATCGAGGCGACCGGCGACAAGCAGGATGCGCAAAAGGCTGTCGACGCGGTCAAGGGCCTCACCTGGACAAGCCCGCGCGGTCCTGTTTCGATCGATCCTGAGAGCCGCCATATCACGCAGAACATCTATCTGCGCGAGGTTGCCAAGGGTGACGACGGCAAGTTCATCAACAAGGAAATCCAGACCTTCGAGAAGCAGGGCGATCCGGGGCTTGCGGCTGTGAAGTGAGGATTTCCAACGTAGACGTTGTGCCGTGAGCCCCCTCACCCTACCCTCTCCCCGCTGGGGAGAGGGGAAGTGACCGTGGTGCGGCACTCCCTTCTCCCCAGCGGGGAGAAGGTGGCCCGTAGGGCCGGATGAGGGGGCCACGCGGCACAAGGCCTGCAAATCGCCGCCTCGCGTAGAACAAGGACCACACCGAACCCATGCAAACTGTCTTCAGCATAGCCGTCGATGCGCTCGCCTATGGCATGGTGCTGTTCGTGATCTCGATCGGCCTTTCGGTGACCATGGGCCTGATGCGCGTCGTCAATCTCGCGCACGGCGCCTTTGCAATGATCGGCGGCTATATCGCCTCCTATGCGGTGCGCGACCTTGGGCTCGGCTATGGCATCGGCGTCATCGCCGCCGTGGTCGGCACGATCATCATTGCCATTCCGATGGAGCGCTTCCTCTATCGCCGCATATACGGCGCGCCTGAGTTGACGCAGGTGCTGATGACGATCGGCATCACCTTCTGCATCACCGGCATCGCCAACTATGCGATGGGGCCGACGCTGAAAACCATACCATTGGCCGAGAGCCTGCAGGGCTCTGCCAATCTCGGCTTCCGCACCATTCCCGTTCACCGCCTCTTCGCGATCGTTTGCGGCCTTGGCGTCGCCGTAGCGCTGTGGTTCACGATCGAGCGCACGAGCTTCGGGGTAAAGCTGCGCGCCTCGGTCGACAATGCGGCGATGGCGGCGGCACTTGGGGTACGCACGGAGATCATCTATGCGCTGAGCTTCGCGGTCGCCGTCGGCCTCGCCGCCTTCGGTGGCGTCGTCGGCGCCGAGCTGCTGCCGGTCGAGCCATACTACGCGCTGCGCTATATGGTGACCTTCCTGGTCGTCGTTTCGGTCGGCGGCGCGGGCTCGATACCCGGCGCGTTGACCGCCTGCCTAGTACTCGGCGGCATCGATACGACAGGTCGCTATCTGATGCCCGAGTTCGGTGAATTCTTCTTCTACCTCGCCGTCATCGCCATCATCTGCATCTTCCCGCGTGGCTTTGCCGGAAGGGCGAAATAGGATGACGCTCGCCATGAACACCGACGCCGACACGACCGCCGCCTCAACCCGACGCCACCGCTCCGCGGGTCGCGATCTCGCAGGCATCGCCGTAATCATCCTGCTTGCAGGCATCGGCTACCTCTTGTTTCCCGACAACCTGGCGCTCTTGACGCGCATTATCGCCATTGCGCTGATGGTGCTGTCGCTCGACCTCGTCACCGGCTATTGCGGCATCGCCACGCTTGGCCATGCAGCCCTGTTCGGCAGTGGCGCCTATGCGGCGGGGATCGTGTCCGCTCATTATGGCATCACCGATCCGCTGCTGATGACGCTGGCGGGTATCGTCGGCGGCGCGGTTGCGGGGCTGATCTGTGGCGCGATCATCCTGCGCGCCCATGGGCTGCCACAGCTGGTGCTATCGATCGCGCTGATCAACCTCTTCCACGAATTGGCCAACAAGGCCTCGTCCTGGACAGGCGGCAGTGACGGCCTCTCCGGCATTTCCGCCGATCCCCTGCTCGGCTATTTCGAGTTCGATCTCTATGGCCACACCGCCTATGTCTTCGGCGTCGTGCTGCTCCTCGTCGTTTTCGTGTTGCTGCGGCTGCTGGTGCGCTCGCCGTTCGGCATGCTCTGCCGCGGCATCAAGGAAGATCCGCTGCGCATCAAGGCGATGGGCGCATCGCCAAAGGCGGCACTGATGAAGATGTATGTGATATCGGGCGCGGTCGCCGGGGTCGGCGGGGCGCTGACGGCGATCTCGACGCAGGTCGTCGGCCTCGACAGCCTGTCCTTCACGCTTTCGGCGGAAAGCCTTGTCATGCTCGTGCTCGGAGGCACCGGCTCGCTATTCGGCGCGCTGTCGGGAACCGTCATCTTTATGCTCTTCGAGGATTACGTCTCGGCCGCCAATCCGTTCCACTGGCTGACCATGGTCGGCGCGCTGTTGATCCTCGTCGTTCTCTTCGCGCCGAAGGGCATCTACGGCACGGCCGCAGCCCTCTTTTCGCGACGCAAGGAGGCCGCCGAATGAACGCCGTCTTCGAAGTCGCCAACCTGAAGAAGTCCTTCGGCGGCCTGGCCGTCACCAACGACGTGTCGATCTCGATGCATCCAGGTGATCGAGTCGCTCTGATCGGACCGAACGGCGCGGGCAAGACCACCTTCGTCAATCTGGTCACTGGCAATCTGGCGCCCGATTCCGGCGATGTCCGGCTGGGCGGGGAGACCGTGACCCGTGTGGACGCGGCCGGCCGCGTCAAGCGCGGGCTGGTTCGCTCGTTCCAGGTGACCCGGCTTTTCCAGGACATGACGTCCGCCGAGCATGTCGCGCTCGCCATCCTGCAGCGAGACGGACGGACGGGCCGCATGTTCGGGAACTTCCTGTCGATGCCTGGTGTCATGGACGAGGTGACCGGCATGCTGCACACGCTGGGCCTTGAGCACCTGATGCACCGCAAGGTGAACGAGATCGCCTACGGCCAGCAGCGCCTGCTCGAAATCGCTGTCGCCATGGCACTGAGGCCGAAGGTCTTGTTGCTCGACGAACCGGCGGCCGGCGTACCGCAGAGCGATACCGGGCGCATCGAACAGGCACTGGCAGACCTGCCCGCCGATCTTGCCGTGCTGATGATCGAGCACGACATGGATCTCGTCTTCCGCTTCGCCAAGCGCGTCATCGTCCTCGCCGCCGGCGCCATCATTTTCGACGGTTCGCCCGCCGACGTCACCAAGGATGCCCGCGTGCGCGAAGCCTATCTCGGGAGCTATGCCAATGCCAGCAACGTCGCTTGAGGTCGAGAACCTGTCGGCCGGATACGGCCCGACGCGCGTGCTCGAACATGTATCCTTCTCGGTTCCAGCCGGCGCGCGGCTTGCGGTGCTCGGCCGCAACGGCATGGGCAAGACCACGCTGCTCGCAACGCTCGCCGGACAGACGAAGCGCTATGATGGGCGCATAAAGCTGGGTTCCACCGATGTCACGGCGATACCGAGCGCCTCGCGCGCGCACCAGGGACTTGGCTATGTGCCGCAGGCACGCTGCATCTTCCCGACGCTGACGGTCGAGGAGAACCTCTTCGTCGGCTTGAAAGGACGCCCAAAGACGGCGATCGAAGAAGCCTACCAGATGTTTCCGCGCCTCAAGGAGCGCCACCGCAATCTCGGCAGCCAGCTCTCAGGCGGCGAACAACAGATGCTCTCCACCGCGCGCACCATTCTCGGCCGCCCATCGGTGTTGCTGCTGGATGAGCCATTGGAGGGCTTGGCGCCCGTTATTTGCGAAGAACTGATGGCCGCTTTCGCCGAACTCGCCAAGACCGGCGACATGACCATCCTTCTGGTCGAGCAGCGTATCCAGAGCGCCCTCGAATTCGCCGATCAGGTGATTATTCTGGAGCGTGGCCGGCTGGCCTGGAGCGGCGCGCCGCAAACTCTATCGCAGGATCACGACGCCGTCGAACGGTTGCTGGGTGTCGGCGGCCTGCACTAACAATAGAGAGTATGGCGCAGGAATATTGAGGGAGCGAATCCGCTCGGGCCAAGCCAGCTGAAACGCCTGCTCGCCGTCACACCCAAACTCGACTGCTTTATCCGCTGAAAAACGCAACCTCCGTGGAGGTTTGCGCCGGCGTCGAGTCCGGCCATGCCAAATTCAAGCGTTTCTGCAACACGCCATGAATGTGCAGATAACAGCAACATTCAAAGCATCTTCCGCGAAGCGCTGGCGTACCAGCCGACGGCGGCTGGCAGCGGTTCGATCACACACTCCCAGACAACCAGAAAGACACCCCGCTGCTTGTCGCATTCAAGCTGCCTTCTTCTGAAGCGCGCGAACTCCGCCTGTTGAAGATCGACCACTGCGCCTAAAAAACAATTTGCATCAAGCGAGATGTCTGATACATCACACATCAGGATGGAGTTTTTGAGGAGGATAATGTGTCGGCTGACAGCCCAACCGTCGTCTGTGACTGCCGCAACAACCTCGGCGAAAGCGTTGTGTGGGATGAGAAGACCGCCCGACTCTGGTGGGCGAATATCCACGAGCGCGAGATATGGTCATGGTCGCCAACCGACGGCCGAGCTCCTGTAGGTACCAAACTCGACGAACGAGTTGGCGCAATCGGGTTGCGCCAAAGCGCCGGCCTTATCGTCGCGCTCGAGTCAGGTTTCAGCTTCCATGATCCGGAGACTGGCACGACGCAGCGTATTGCCGATGTAGAAAGGGAGCTTCCTACTACGCGCCTTAATGATGGCCGGATCGATCCTGCGGGACGTTTCGTCTGCGGCGGCATGGACGAGTCCTCCCCCCAGAAAGGGATTTCCGCGGTCTACGTCCTAGATGCCGGTGGCAAACCAAAAACACTGATCAATGGTATTCATTGCGCCAATTCGATCTGCTGGTCGCCCGATGGTGCGGTCTTCTATTTCACGGATATGCCCTCCCGGCGGATTGACGCCTACGACTACGACGTCTCGACTGGAGAAGTTTCGAACCGCCGTACCTTTGTCGATCTACGCGATGAGGTTGGGCTGGCGGACGGCTCGACTGTCGATGCAGACGGCTATCTCTGGAACGCCCAGTGGGGCGGCGGGAAGGTCGTTCGTTATGCGCCTGACGGGTCCGTCGACAGGGAGGTCGGCCTGCCCGTCTCCAACCCCACGTGCCTTTGCTTCGGCGGAGAGGACCTTTCCACGCTGTACATCACCAGCGCCTGGTTCGGGCTGGACGTATCCGCCCGCGCTCGGGAGCCGCATGCCGGAAGCATTTTGGCGCTGCGTCCAGGTGTACGAGGCGTCCCCGAACATCGCTTCGCAGTTTGAACCTCAGATCAAGAACGCCTCAACGCAGAGAAGGGAACAGATGTTCAACAAACTTTCGCTCAGCGAGCAGGTCGAAGATGCGCTTCGCCAGGAGATCACCGAAGGGCGGGTCCTGCCCGGCCAACGTGTCAGTATCGCCGACTATCAGGAAACCTGGAACGTAAGCTCGACGCCATTTCGCGACGCAATCCGCGCCCTTGAGATGCAAGGCTTTGTGAAGGTCGAGCCGCGCAAAGGCGTGTATGTCGCGCCGATGAACATCGAGACGGTCAACGAGATTTTCGATCTGCGCATCGCGCTCGAGTGCATGGCGGTGGAACTTGCCACCAATCTCGTCCCAACCGGGGTCGCTGAAGAGGTTCGCCATTCCTATGTCGAGCTTCAGGGAATGCTGTCAGACGAAAACCATCCTGAACTCGGCGCGCGTGATCGACTGGTTCACGACCTTGCCCGCGATCACTGTGGAAACAGGCGGCTTCAGCGCATGCTGGTCGGGCAGATGGACCTTTTTCGCTGGGCGCAGAACACCGTCATATTCAATCTTCCGCATTCTTACGAGGTGGCATTGCCCGAGCACATCGCGATCATGGATGCGATCTGCGAGCGCGATCCCGTGAGGGCCGCAGCAGCCATGCGAAACCACCTTGAGGCATCGAGAGAACGGCTCCGTAGCAGGCTCGCAGCAACCGCCTCCTCCCAAAAGAAGTGAACCCGATGAAAATACGATCAATCACGTCGCACCTCCTTCGCGTTCCCCTTGGCGACAAGACCTTCTATTCGTCCCAGGCCGCCTTTCCCGAACGCAACAGCTATCTTGTGCGGATCGAGACTGACAATGGATTGGTCGGCTGGGGCGAAGGCGGTCAATATGGCCCGGCCGAACCCGTAGCCGCATGCGTCGATGCTGTCTTGGCCCCGCGCCTTATCGGCCGCGACCCGACTGAACCTGTCCGCATCTGGGAAGAACTCTATGCGTTCTCGCGCGACTTCGGTCAGCGGGGAACCTATATCGAAGCGATCTCCGCGATCGACATCGCGCTGTGGGATATTGCGGGCCAGGCTGCCGGACTGCCGGTTTGGAAGATGCTGGGCGGCAGGTTCCGCGACAAGATCACGGCATATGCCACGGGCTGCTACTATCCGGAAAAATTCGACGATCTGCCCTCCATCCTTCGGGCCCTGGAAGAGGAAGCCTCGACCTATACAAACTCCGGTTTCGGACTTCTCAAGGTCAAGATCGGCCTTCTGTCGTTGAAGCAAGATATTGAGCGGCTGAAGGTGATCCGCCAGGCGGTCGGGCCTGATATCGGTCTGCTGGTCGATGCAAACCATGGCTATAACGCCGCGTCCGCTATCCGCATGGGTCGCATGATGGAACCGCTGGACGTTCTGTTCTTTGAGGAACCCGTGCCCCCGGAAGACCGTGACGGATATCGCAAGGTCCGCGCGGAGAACCCCATTCCGGTTGCCGGTGGCGAGTGCGACTTCACGCGCTATGGGTTCCGAGATCTGATCGCCGGTGGTTGCGTGGATGTGGTCCAGCCCGATCTCGCCGTCTGCGGCGGCTTCACGGCGTTCACGCATGTTCTAGGCTTCGCCAATGCGTACGGCGTCGCCACCGTTCCCCATGTGTGGGGTTCGGGCGTAGCTGTCGCTGCTGCCCTTCAGGCGGTCGCCACCATCCCAGCCTTCCCGCATACGGCAAACCCGATCGCGCTTTTGAACCAGCCGGTCATCGAGTTCGACCGCAAGCACAATCCGCTGCGCGACGACCTGCTTCAGGATCGCTTCGTCCTCGAGGACGGCTGCCTTGCCGTGCCTGACAAGCCAGGGCTCGGCATCACCGTACGCGAAGACATTCTCACGAAATACTCGAGCTGAAGGAGGCGCATATGCGCTTTGAAAACAAGAACGTCATCATCACGGGCGCGGCTACCGGCGTCGGCAGGACAATCGCAACCTCCTTTGCCAAGGAAGGTGCCGACGTTGCCATCGTCGACTTCCAAGATGCCTCCGAAACGGCTTCGCTGATCACTGCTGCCGGCCGCCGCTGCTCGACATTCCGGGCAGATATCCGAAAGGAAGCCGAGGTTGTCGCCGCCATCACCGGCGCTGCGGAATTCTTCGGCGGACGAATTGATGTGCTGATCAACAATGCCGGCTTCAACGGCCACTACAATCTCGTACAGGATATGGCGGTCGACAATTTCCGTGACACGATCGATATCAATCTGGTCGGCACCATGCTGGTGACCAAGACGGTCGTTCCGTACATGATCGCTCGCAACTCCGGTTCCATCGGCACCACTGCCTCGAACGTCGCGCGTCGTGGCCTTCCCTACCGAGCGGACTACGTCTGCGCCAAGTGGGCGATCCTCGGCCTTAATCAGACGCTCGCGCTGGAACTCGCTCCACACAAGATCCGCGTCAACGCAGTGTGTCCGGGCCCGATCGAAGGCGACCGCATCGAAGATGTCATGGCGCGCCAGGGATCCATCGAAGGCAAGACGACCGCGCAGATTCGCACTGAGTGGGAAAACGCGGCCCCAATGAAGCGCTTTGTTACGCCGGAAGAAGTCACCGCAGCGCTCATGTTCATCACCAGCGACGAGGCGAGCGCCATGACCGGCCAAGCCCTCAACGTCACCGGCGGCTTCCTTATGACCTGATTTCACGAACCTGCCGGATGGTCCGGCGGTATTCCTTGGGAGGAAAGTAATGAAAAAACTCTTCAGCATCGCCTTGGCTGCGGCCAGTGTGGCATTCTCCGCACCGGCCTGGGCCGAAAGCAAAGGCCTGGTAGTATTCTCGCAGGCCGGGATGGAAAACGAATGGCGTGTCATGAACACGAAGAACATGGAAAAGGCGTTCAAGGACGCCGGCTATGACTTCGTTTGGACCAACGCCAATGCCGATCCGGCAAAGCAGCTTGCGGACATCGAAGATCTTCTGGCGCGCAAGCCAGCGCTTCTGGTCGTCGCGCCGATCGAATACGAGCCTCTGGCGCCCGTGCCCGATATGGCCAAGGAAGCAGGCGTTCCACTGATCGTCGTAGACCGTGCGCTTCCTGGCACGCCCGGTGAGCAGTGGGTAGCTCTCCTGACTACGGACTTCGTCGACACCGGCGCTCAGGTCGCCAAGGATGTTGTCGAGGAACTGACGAAAAAGAACGGCGCCCCGAAGGGCAAGCTGCTTCACATCACCGGCAACAAAGGCGCATCTCCTGTTGTTGACGAGCAGAAGGGTCTCGACAGCGTTCTGAAGGACACCCCCGATATCACGTGGGCAGCCAGTTGCGATGGTCTCTACTCCCGCGAACCCGGCCGCAAATGCACCGAAGACCTGCTTCAGGCATTCGCCGCAGGCTCGATCGACGGCATCGTGTTCGACAACGACGACATGATGATCGGCGGTATCCAGGCCATCAATGCCGCAGGCCGGACCGAACTGCTCGGCAAGCTGTGGGGCAAGGACGGCACCGTGGCAGGTCTCCAGGCGATGCTCGACGGCGACGCCACCTTCTCCGTGCAGACGCCCCCGTTCTTCGGTGAGAAGACAGTTGAAGTCTTCGAAGCCTTCAAGGCAGGCAAGACGATCGACCCGAAGGTCCAATTCGTTCCGAAGGAAACCTTCGACAACGACACCGACGAGCAGAAGGCTCGCGTCAAGGCCCGTATCGAAGAGCTGAAGAAACTCGGCGTCGGCTGCTGCTGATCTCAAACCTGACATCCGGCGAGGGCTGGCTGCCCTCGTCTTCATTGCGAATTCGGAGATATCATGGAACCGCAGCCTCACAGGAGCGTCCAGCCCCAACCGATCGCCCGCCTCACGGGAGTGGAAAAGACCTACCCGGGCGTAAAGGCGCTGAAGGGCGTCGATTTCGAGATATACGGCGGTGAAATCCACTGCCTTGTAGGCGAGAACGGCGCGGGCAAATCAACGCTCATGCGCGTTCTGACCGGAGCGGTGAAACCAGACGCCGGGAAGATAGAGATCGACGGCAATACGGTCGTTCTTGATCCGGCATCCGCGATATCTCACGGAATCGGCATTGTTTACCAGGAACTCGATCTCATTCCCGCAATGAGCGTTGCCGAAAACATATTCCTCGGTCATGAACCCCTCACAAAGGCAGGTTTGATCGACTGGACCGAACTGCGGCGCGGCGCTGCAAAGCTTCTTTCGAGTTTCGACCTGGATATCGATCCGGACACCCTTGTTCGGGACCTCGCTCCCGCGCAGCAGCAGATGGTGCAGATCGCCAAGGCGATGAGCCACGAAAACCGAATTCTCATCTTGGACGAACCTACCGCGTCTTTGACGTCCAAGGAGGTCGAGCACCTATTCGTGCTTCTGCGAAAGCTACGCCGACAGGGCCTCGGCCTCGTCTATATTTCCCATCGGCTAGAGGAGGTCCTTGCACTCGGCGATAGAATGACGGTGTTCCGAGACGGCAGCCATATCATGACGCGGCCGGTGGCCGGCCTGACGCAGGCCGATATCATCGAAGCGATGGTCGGTCGCCCGCTTGGCGAACAGTTCCCGCGCTCCTCGCGTGCCCAGAGCGGCGAAATCATGGTCGTCGAGGATCTCACGCGGGAGGGCGAGTTCTATGACGTCTCGTTCACTCTCAGGCGAGGTGAGGTTCTGGCAATCGCGGGCATTATCGGCGCCGGACGAAGTGAACTTCTGGAGACCATTTTCGGCATTCGCCACGCACATCGTGGCAAAGTCTCGGTGGACGGGGTGCATACGGCGTTTTCCTCACCTCGTGAGGCGATCAAGCACGGCTTGGGATTGGTGCCCGAGGAGCGACGCGAAAGCGGTCTCGTGCTTGGCAGATCGGTTGCAGACAATCTCATTTATCCGACCGTTGATCGGCTCGGAAGCGTCGTGCGGCTCAAGCACTCCGAAATCCGAGCGACCGTCGACAAGTACATCAGGAGCCTTGGCATCAAAACACCATCCGGCAGAGTTCTCGCTGGCAGCCTGTCGGGCGGAAACCAACAGAAGATCGTTATCGGGAAATGGCTTGCAGCAGGAATCAAAGTGCTGCTGCTGGACGAACCCACCCGCGGGGTCGACGTAAACGCCAAGGCAGAGATCTACCGCCTGATCGACGAGCTTGCGCAGTCCGGCGTCGGTGTTCTGGTGGTCTCCTCGGAACTCCCCGAGGTACTCGGCATATCCGACCGGGTGATCGTGCTCTCTCAAGGGCACCAGACCGCGATGCTTGAAACGGCCAAAACGAGCCAGGTCGAAATCATGAAATATGCGATCGAGGCAAAAGCCCGTCCGAGCGGCGCCCGTCCAGAGTTGGAGAATGCAAGATGAGTGCATTGACCTCAAGCGCCGCGGAGACGCGTGGCGGGGTGGCAAGGCTCCACCGTCTGCTTTCGGGAAACGAAATCTTGCTGGTGCTGATCGCGTTCGCGGTTCTGGCATCGTTTGCGTCCCCCGTCTTCCTGACTGAGACGAACATCCGAAACATTCTGAACCAGGCGTCCATTCTGGGCATTCTCGCCTGCGCGCAGTTCCTGGTCGTTCTGATCGGCGGTTTCGATCTTTCGGTCGCGGCGGTTATGGCGTTGTCGTCTGTGATTTTCGCGACGATCGCGCCGACATCCGTTCCGCTCGCAATGGCTGCCAGCCTTGGTGCGGGTGCCGCGCTTGGCGTTCTGAATGGCATAGCGATCACATTCGGCAGAGTGACGCCGATGATCGCAACACTGGGCGTAATGGGCATTGCCAGAGGTTTCGCCTTCGTGGTGACAGAGAAAAGCGTTTCCGTACCGCGAGACCTGTTTACGGCAGCTCGCTCGACTTTCTGGATTTTCACCGTCCCCGTCATCGCCTGGTTCATGATCGCAGCGATCCTCGCCTGGGTGCTCGTCCGAACCCGGTTCGGACGAAATCTCTACGCGATCGGGGGGAACGAACGGTCGGCGCGTCTGGCCGGAATCCCGGTCGTTCGCCGCAGCATCTCAGTCTATACGCTCTCCGGAGTCCTTTCCGCACTGGCTGGCCTCATGCTCGTCATGCGCACGTCGTCCGGCGTCCCGCATGTCGGAGAAGGCTGGGAGCTCGATGCCATCGCGGCAATCGTTATCGGTGGCGCGCGGTTGTTCGGTGGCGAAGGAAACATTCTCAAGGCGATGGTCGGTGTTGTGATCTACCAGATGATCACAAACGTCATGAACCTCGCCAGTCTCGACCCCTTCTATCAAGACATCGTCAAAGCCATCGTCATCGTCGTCGTTGTCAGCATCAGCGTCATGCGCGGCCGACGTACCGTAAAGGGTTGGAAATGAACGTTTATACCTCGGCTATCAAAGGTCATCTGTCCTCTCGGCAGTTCTGGCAGGAAAACGGCACGATTGCCGTACTCGTGATCTTCGTCATCCTCGCGTCCATCGCATCGCAGGGCATGTTCCTGAGGCCGAGCAATCTTGCGACGATCCTCTATCAGGCGTCCATTATCGGCGTCCTGGTACTCGGTCAGGCAATCGTTGTAATTGCTGGCGGCATCGATCTCTCGGTCGTCGGAATTCTCATCCTTTCGGCAGTCATCATGGGCGGCGCCGGATCCGAGCAGCAATCGATGATGATGCTCGGTGCCCTCCCGTACATCGGATTCTGGCCAGCCATCTTCCTCGGCGGAGCGGTGGCCGGCCTGTCAGGTCTCTTGAATGGCTTCATGGTGACGAAGCTGCACATCCCGGCGTTTATAACGACGCTCGCCACTGCACTCCTCCTGAGCGGTATCATTCTACTGGTGACCGGTGGCTCTCCGATCAACTATCCCGATCCGTTCTTTACGGAGTTCGGGCAGGCCAAGCTTCTCGGTCTTCCCGCACCTATCTTCGTCTTCTTCGGCCTGGGCATCGTTTTCTGGTGGATCGTCAACCAGACGTCCTTTGGCAAGAAGTTATATGCGGTTGGCGCTAGCGAACGCGCTTCGCACTACTCCGGCATCTCAGTGATTAAGGTGCGGATGGCAGCCTTCACGATCAGCGGCCTCTGCGCTGGTCTTGCTGGCTTCCTGTTCCTCAGCCGAACCGGCTACATTTCCTATGCGTCTGGCGGCGATCTTCTAATGTCAACGCTAGCAGCCCTCGTCGTAGGCGGCGTTAGTCTGGCTGGCGGCATCGGCGGAACCAAACATGCCATCTCAGGGGTCCTGTTGCTGGCCTCGTTGAGCAACTTCATGAACATCATGCTTATTTCACCATACGTCCAAAACGCCGTGAACGGCTTCGTGATCCTGATCGCGGTTTCTGTCTACAGCCACATAAACACGGCGAAGGTCTGATCGTTAGGTCGAGCAAGGCAGACAGCCGTCTGCCTTGCTTTCATGCCAACGAAATCTCTCTCGGAGGATGCCTTGCTTCACCATGATCAGATGGAAATCGATCGAATCCTAAAGATTCCTCGGCGAAATTGCCCACTGCATGTTTCGCTTGCGGAGCTGCTTCGAAGAACGTTGAGTTGCTTGAACCGGGAAACAAATGAGCACGCAGGAGCGGCTGACGGTAAGCGCCAATCGCGCGCGTCGTGAAACTCCCTTCTCGGCGCACCGAGACACCACGCCGCCACCTCGATCACGCTGCTGTGCGTAAAGAAAACAATCTTGCAATCGGAACAACCCTGGCATTCTCACTCGAGAGCACCGGCATAGAAAGCTGGTGCAAACGGTGATGGCAACCCGGAAGCCCCGCTCGCGGAATATGTTCGCGAGGAATTGCGCTTTCGGCGATTCGCACCCGATGACATTCACGCCATCGCCGCCACCCGACGAGCGTGCGATCTGATCGGTGCATGCGCTTGGGCACAAGATTGTCCATCTCAAGCAAGAACCTGCATGGTCCCGGATCTGTCTCGGATGTAGATGACTATTGTCGCGCTCTACCATCGAGGCCTCCGTGGATCAGATACTCGCTATACCAACATATGTCAGGGCTGAGCCTGCTCAGGTTTTCGGAAAGCAGGGATATTCAGGCGGCTCTCACATAAAGAGCGATCGCTCGCCAACTTCCTATTCGAAGCAATTGATGCCAGCATCGATGTCGCGACGACGACCATCCATCCAGATGGATAATGTCTCCACCCTGAGCGGCTTCTCGCCGCCAAGCTGACGAACTAACTTCTCCTCATCGGACGGCGACGAGGCCTACAGCCAACGCCACCTCCCGAACAGTTTCAGAACTTCAACAGGCCGCGCATTCGGGCTGAACCCTTTCATGCGCCCAGCATCAGGAGAGTACAATGACCAAAAGACTGGAAAACAAGATCGCCGTCGTCACCGGAGCAACCAGCGGCATCGGCCTCTCGACCGCCAAGCTTTTCGCCGCCGAAGGCGCGCGCGTCTACATCACCGGCCGCCGCAAGGATGCGCTCGACAGGGCAGTGGCCGAAATTGGCCATGGCGCGGTCGGCGTACAGGCAGACTCCTCCAGCAACGCCGATCTCGACAAGCTGTTCGCCCAGGTAAAAGCCGAACAGGGTCGCCTTGACGCCCTCGTCGTCAACGCTGGCGGCGGCAGCATGCTCCCGCTGGGACAGATCACCGAGGAACAGGTCGACGATACCTTCGGCCGCAACGTGAAGGCCGTCATCTTCACGGTGCAGAAGGCGCTTCCGCTGCTGAGCAAGGGCTCGTCGGTTGTGCTGACCGGCTCGACCGCCGGCACTGAAGGCACGGCTGCCTTCTCCGTCTACTCAGCTTCGAAGGCCGCCGTCCGCAACCTGGCTCGCTCCTGGGCGCTTGACCTGAAGGGCACCGGCATCCGCGTAAACGTCGTCTCCCCAGGCGCGACGCGCACTCCCGGCCTCGTCGAGCTTGCTGGCGACGACAAGGAGCAGCAGCAGGGCCTGCTCGACTATCTTGCCTCGCGCATCCCGCTTGGCCGCGTCGGCGAATCCGAGGAGATCGCCAAGGCAACCCTGTTCCTCGCTTCCGACGATGCAAGCTTCGTCAACGGCGCAGAGCTCTTCGCCGACGGTGGCCAGGCCCAGGTCTAACCCTGCAACAGGAGCGGCGAACCGCCGCTCCCCTTCTCATTCTCAAGGAGAGCCCGCGATGCGTGCCGCAGTCTATTTCAAGCATGGGAAGCCTGAGGACGTTCTTCAGGCAGTCGACGTCGCAGACCCCAAACGTCCCGAACGCAACGAAGTGCTGATCCGGGTGCTTCTTCGGCCAGTCCACCACGGCGACCTTCTCGGCATATCGGGACGCTACCAGCCGGGAGCGGTGGTTCCGAAAGAGGGCGTGCGCGTCGGCTTCGAGGGCTACGGCATCGTCGAGGAAGCAGGCGATGGCGTGGCGTTGGAGCCGGGCACCCGCGTCGCCTTCTTTCCCGGCAAGGGCGCATGGAGCGAGAAGGCTATCGTCTCGGCCGAATACATCACCGAGATTCCTGATGACGTCTCGGATGAAGCCGCTGCTCAGCTTCACGTCAATCCGCTGACGACGGCGCTCCTCTTGCGGGCCGTCGAGACATCCGGCGCGAAACCGGGCCGCGACGTCGTCGTTCTTACCGCCGCCGGATCCGCAGTCGCCAGACTGGTGATCGGACTGCTGCTCGATCGCGGCTTCGATGTCGTCGGCGTCGTCCGGCGGGAGGCCGGCGTGAACGAGCTCAACGTGGTGTTCCCGGATTTGCCGGTTGTTTCAACTGACAAGCCCGGCTGGCAGGACAAGGTCGTGGCGGCCGCCGACGGTCATCCGATCGGCGTCGTGCTCGACCCTGTCGGCGGCGAGACCGCCAGTGCGGCGGCCGGGCTGCTCGCCCAAGGCGGCAGCCTGGTGTCCTACGGCGACCTTTCCGGGCAGCCGATCTCGGTCCCCGCGCTTTACTTTTCGACACGCGACATCCGGATGTCGGGCGTGACGGTCGGGCGGTGGGCAGGGCTGCCTGCAGACGTCCGCAAGGCCGATCTCAAGCTGGCGCTTGAGCTTGCTGCCGACAAGCCGGAGCTCTTTCAGGTCGAGCAAACGTTCGATCTCGCGGATGTCGGCAAGGCTGCCGCACTTGTCGAAAAGCCCGGCAAATCCGGCACGGTTCTGATCGCGTCACGCTAAGCGCTGCGCGACCGAAATAGACCATCAGCCAGCCAAAGGAGAACACGGCCATGGCCGACCACGACAAGACCCTGCCGACGAACATGCTCGTCAGCGCCTATTATCGCGTTCACCCGGACGATCGGCAGACCTTCATCGACGCGGTGATCCCGGACATGAAGGCGGCAGCCGAGATCGACGGATGCATCTTCTACGCCTTCGCGCAGGATCTGGCGGACCCGAACACCTTCCACCTTGTCGAGGGCTGGAGAGACGAGGCCGCCTATGAGGCGCATGAGAACTCGCCGATATTCCTCGAGGCTCTAAGCACTGTCGTGAAGAATGTGCGGATCCTCGACCGACAGGGTATCCGCTACGATGTCGCAAAGCAGCACATCGATGACCCGCGCGGCCGCATCTCCTGACACCATTGGGATTGCGGCGTCATATCCGCGGCGCGCGGCTAGCGAAAGTTGTTGTCGCGCCGCCAGACTGCCGGCGTCAGGCCGGACCGTTTCTTGAACGTGCGGATCAGGTGCATGGCGTCACCGAACCCGGTCGCTTCGGCGATGACGTCAAGCGGAGCATCCGAGTTCAGGAGAAGCCCCTGGACTATCCTGATCCGCTCGTCGAGTTGCCACTGGTATGGCGAGGTTCCGGTCGACGCCTTGAACGCCCGGCAGAAGTGCCACTGCGATTGTCCAAGCAGGGAGGCGAGCTCGCGAAGTTCGATCGGTTGAGGGAGCCGGCTCCGCATGTAATCCGTCACCCGGCGGACCTGCCAGGCGGCAAGCCTCTTGGGCTGGCGCTCGATGGAGGGAATTGTGCTCAGCAAGGCCAGTATGCCGGCCACCAGGCTGTCGCCGAATAGTGAGGAAGAGGAGGCGCCCGCGTCTGGGATGTCGATCAGCATCTTTATAAGCGACAGGATGCGCGGATCGCTGAAGCGCAGTCGCGGCTCCTCGAAAATCGCCGGTCTGAAGTCACCCTGCAGCCGCGTCTCCAGGCTGGGAACATCGAAAACGATCATCGCGTATCTGGCATAGCGCAGTTGTGCCGCGTAGCCCCACCACGGCATCCCGCGAGAAATGACCGCCATGTGGTTGGTGCTGTGCTCGATCGGATTGGCCTGATCCCGTTTCAGCCGGCACTCCGTAGCACTTCCAACCTCTGCCAGGCTGACAGTGAACCGTGTTTCGTTGGCATGCGGCATCGGATGAACGACGCGGCCCTCGGCATGTTCGTGGATATCCTCGACAACGGCGCCGTTCCAACTCCAGCTTCGTCTCTCGATACTGAGAACGTTTTCGGGAAGATCGCTCTCAAATACCGTTGCCATGCCGAGAACCTAAACTTGTGTAACCGGGAGCCGGCTCTCGCAGCCGCACATTCTTGACGAATGACTTTACCGCGCTTCAGAAAAGGAGCAACACAGACCTGCCTTCGCCGCGTTGATTTAAGCAAGAACGTCCATGTTCCGCAAAAATCCGCAAATTTCCCTGTCGCTCTGGTCGGCCTCCGCGCTCCAGTCGGCTGATCAATTCCGATGTGCGCGCCGCCATGCGGCAGGCGGCATGCCTGTCTTTTTCCGGAATTGTCGGATCAGGTGCATGTAGTCGGAAAAGCCGGTCGCAACCGCAATATTTTCGATCGTCTGATCCGTGGCGAGAAGCAGATGACGCGCCTGCCTCAAGCGGGCATCCAACTGCCACTGGTATGGCGACAACCCGGTCGACGCTTTGAAAGCGCGCGCAAAGTGCCATTGCGAGAGGCCAACGAGCGACGCGAGCTCCCGCAGTTCAACCTGCTCCGGCAGGCGAAGCTTCATATAATCGGTCACGCGATTGAGCTGCCAGCTCGCCAGGCTTCCTGACCGGGCATGGGTTTCCCGCGATTCGAACGCGATCGCGAAAATGGCCGCGGTCAGGCTGTCGCCATAGAGTTGGTAGGAACTGTCGTCATGAGGGATCGCGACGAGCATGTTTGCGAGCGTCCATATCCTCGGCTCGGCGAACCGCATTCTGGGCGCTTCACCCGTCGTGCGCGAAACCTGATGTTCGAGGCGCTCGGCCAGAACGTCGAGATCGAACATGACCGTCGCATCGTAACAATAGCCGAGTTTGGAAGAGTATCCCCAAAGGGGCGTTCCCGCCGGCGCGAAGGCCATATAGCGCGGCTTGTGTTCGACGGCACATGGCACATTCTTGCTCAAGCGCGGTTCGGTGATGCCACCCACCTCGTCGAGATTGATCGACAGTCGCGTCTGGTTCTCGTAGCCGAGCGGATGCAGGATCTCGCCCTCTGCGTAGTGCGCTTTTGTGATATCGATCCGCACGCCGTTCCAGCTTTGCGTGCGAGTGGCGATGTTGCGAATGTTATACGGCAATCCGAGAAGTTCTGCCTCGCGTGTATTCATCGGCGACTGCGTCTCCAAGCGTGGGGGGTCTCGCCTGTTCGCTTCTTGAACGCGCGGCTAAGGTGCATGGCATCGCAGAATCCGACGCTTTTGGCAATGAAATCAATCGGTGCGTCTGTTTGGAGAAGGAGGCCCTGGGCCGTTTCCAATCTTTTCTCAAGCTGCCATTGATAGGGAGACAGGCCAGTCGAAGCCTTGAACGCCCGGCAGAAGTGCCATTGCGACATGCCAGCAAGTTCAGACAGTTCCTGAAGCCCGATCTTCTCCGGCAACTGATCCTGCAGATAGTCGGCAACGAGGGAGAGCGCCTGGTCGGAGAGCTTCGCCCTTGCCGCGGTCTCTTCCTCCTCCGATGACAGGAGCGCGAATACCGCGGACGTCAGGCTGTCGCCTAGCAGCGTCATCGACGCATCGTCTTTCGGAATATCGATCAGCATTCGGACAAGCGTATGGATTCGATCGTCGGTGAAACGCATGCGCGGGCGGGCGAAACTCTGGGCAGCGAAATCCTCCTGGAATCTCGCCTCCAGTTTCTCCAGATCGAACAGCAGCAGAGCATACCGACTGTAGTGCAGCCCCTTCGTCGCGTGCCCCCAGAGCGGCATTCCGCGTGGCACCAAAGTCATGTGATTGGGCTTGTGATCGAGCGTGCAGGCCTGCTGCGGCTTCAAGCGCGGCTCCGTGACGCCGCCGACTTCGTCGAGGGCCATGGCGATGCCGGTTTCCTCCTCGTTCAGCAGGGAATGAAGCACCTCGCCCTTGGTGTATTCGTGTACGTCAACGATGGTCACCCCGTTCCAGGATTGAGCCTTGCGGTCGATCCGAACAACGTTTTCATGAAGCTCGCTCGCGCTTTCAGCACTCATCTCCGACCCGATCCCCCTTGATCTCCCGGCGAGCACACCGGTCAGAGGCGAAACCTAAGCATTCGGCGGGTTGCGTAAACCATCGAAAGCGACCGCGCCAAAGTTTGGGGCAAGAATGTGCAGCTTGCGCAAGAACGCGCATCGTTTGCCAGGCCGGAGCACATTAGCCTTACCTCGTTCCCTTAGAGACCATGAACGGAAAAACCGACCGTGACGTCGAACGACAAGACCCTCCCCATCACCCGGCGTGATGCGCTGCTGACAGGCGCCGCACTGGCCGCGACGATCTCGCTGCCGGCGGCGCCGAGCTTCGCCGCGACGAAATCATCGAACCACCCCAAGGACGGAAATCAAACCATGACCGAAAGCTTCATCAAGACCAAGGACGGCGTCGACATCTTCTTCAAGGACTGGGGTTCGAAGGACGCACAGCCGATCGTCTTCCATCACGGCTGGCCGCTGTCTTCGGACGATTGGGATGCGCAGATGTTGTTCTTCCTGTCCAAGGGCTACCGCGTCGTAGCCCATGACCGCCGTGGCCACGGCCGCTCGACCCAGGTGTCCGAAGGCCACGACATGGATCACTACGCCGCCGACGCTTTCGCTGTAGCGGAACATCTGAAGCTCAAGAACGCCGTTCATATCGGCCACTCGACCGGCGGCGGCGAAGTTGCCCGCTATGTCGCGAAGTTCGGCCAGCCATCCGGCCGCGTCGCCAAGGCCGTGCTCGTCTCCGCCGTGCCGCCATTGATGCTGAAGACCGAAAATAATCCGGAAGGCCTGCCGATCGAGGTGTTCGACGGTTTCCGCGCGGCACTCGCCGCAAACCGTGCGCAGTTCTTCCGCGATGTTCCCGCAGGGCCCTTCTACGGCTTCAACCGCGATGGCGCCAAGGTCATGGAAGGTGTGATCCAGAATTGGTGGCGACAGGGCATGATGGGAAGCGCAAAAGCCCACTACGAGGGCATCAAGGCCTTTTCCGAGACCGATCAGACCGAAGACCTGAGGGCAATCACCGTGCCTACGCTGGTGCTGCATGGCGAGGACGACCAGATCGTCCCGATCGCCGACGCAGCCTTGAAGTCGATCAAGCTCCTGAAGAATGGAACGCTCAAGACCTATCCGGGCTTCTCGCACGGGATGCTCACGGTCAATGCGGACACGCTTAACGCCGATCTGCTTGCCTTCGTGAAGGCCTGACGAACACGGGACAAACACAGGCAAAGGCATCATCCACTCCCATGGATGATGTCTCCATGCCCGCCTGCTTCTCGGCGGCGGCGCGCCCGTCTACCGTCCTGAAACAACAGATCAAGCAAGGACTGAGATATGACCGATCCATCGACCGTCGCGACGCGCCGGCGCGTTCTCCAATTCGCCGCCGCTTTGCCCGCACTGGCATCGCTGACATCCCATGCCGACGCGGCGTCGCCGGACGTCGCGATTCCACAGGCAACGGACGACGTAACCCCGTTCAAGGTCTCCGTTCCCCAAGCCGCTATCGACGATCTGAAGCACCGGCTCAAGAATACGAGATGGCCCGACCAGGAAACCGTCTCGGACTGGTCGCAAGGTGTTCCACTCCACAAGGCGAAATCCCTGGTCGCCCACTGGGAACGCAAATATGATTGGAGAAAATTCGAGAAGCGCATCAACGCGTTTTCACAGTTCCGTACCCGGATCGACGGTCTCGGTATCCATTTCATCCATGTCAAGTCGAAGCATGAAAACGCCCTGCCGATCATCCTAACCCATGGATGGCCGGGATCAGTCGTCGAGTTCCTGAAGGTCATCGGCCCCCTCACCGATCCGACCGCGCATGGCGGCACGGCCGAGGACGCTTTCCACGTCGTCATTCCTTCGCAGCCCGGCTTCGGCTTCTCCGACAAGCCGACCTCCGAAGGATGGACTGTGGTCAAGACCGCCAATGCCTGGGCCACGCTGATGAAGCGCCTTGGATACGACAAGTGGGTCGCGCAAGGCGGAGACTGGGGATCGGGCGTCACCCATGCGCTCGGACATGTCCGTCCCGAAGGGCTTGTGGCCGCCCATGTGAACTGGCCGCTGGTCTTCCCGGAGAAATTCCCCGAAAATCCGACGTCCGAGGAGAAGGCCGCGATGGACGCGGCGATGAAGTTCGCGAACGAGCAGTTCGGCTACTTCAAGGAACAGGCAACGCGGCCACAGACAATCGGATACGCGCTCGCGGATTCGCCCGTCGGCCAGGCGACCTGGATATACGAGAAATTCCAGGCCTGGACGGACAACCGCGGCGAGCCGGAAGATGCCTTGACGGTCGACGAGATGCTCGACGACATCTCGCTCTACTGGTTTACGGACACCGCTGCCTCATCCGCTCGCATCTACTGGGAGAACGCCCGCAACGGCGGCGGCTTCGATGCCGGCCGGATCGAACTGCCGATGGCCGCGACGATCTTTCCGAAAGAGATCTACCGAGCACCTAAGGCATGGGCCGAAGCACACTGGCCGAATCTCTTTTACTGGAACGAGGTCGACAAGGGCGGGCACTTCGCTGCCTTCGAGCAGCCCGACCTCTTCGCGCAGGAAATGCGCAAGGCCTTCAAATCCATCCGCTGATCCAGCTCTAGCAATTGCAAGGAAAAAACATGCCTACCAACGAAGATGTCATTCGCGAACTTTACCGGACCGCCGAAGTGAGGGACGTCACGGCGTTCGTCGCCCTCTTCGCCGAGAACGGCTATTTCTGGGACGTGTCGGCGGGTGCGAAGTATTACGGTGCCGACATCGGCAAAACGGTCGAAATCTACGCCACCGCCTTCCAAGACATGCATCGCGAGCTCGGAAACTTCTACGTGACCGACGACATGGTCATCGTGGAGTTGACCCTCAACGGCACCCACACGGGTCCCCTCGCGTTGCCTGTCGGAACGATCCCGCCGACCGGCAAGGAAATGCACGCGCCCTGCTGCGACGTGTTCCGCCTGAAGGACGGCAAGGTGACGTCCTTCCATTGCTACACTGCCGCGACCATCATTTTCGGTCAGCTCGGCATCTTGGGCAATCTCGCGGCGTCCTTGCAGCAGGCGTAGAATTTGCGCGACAGCGGTCCCAAGCACCAGTTTCAGATCATCCCTTCGCGATGACCCCTGGCGCAAAATTTGCGCCGTTTGGGAATAAAAGCGCCGCCCAGGTGTCTATCTCGATGCAACAAGAAGGAGAAAGTCGATGAACCTCCGGTATTCCCGAAAATCGACGGTCGTTGCGGCCGCCATCTTGACCACCATGGGCATTTGTACCGCCGCCTTCGCCCATGATCCCTCGCAACACGACCACGCGTCCATGCAGACCGATGGCACAGGGCCTGAAGCAACCTATCTCGCGGAAAACGACGCCGCCATGAACAAGATGATGGCGGCGATGGAGGTCGAACCATCAGGTGATGTCGACCGCGATTTCGTGGCGATGATGACGCCTCATCACCAGGGCGCCATCGACATGGCTCTCGCCGTTCTCAAATACGGCAAGAACGAACAGCTCAAGCGCATCGCCCAGGAAATCATCGTGGATCAGCAGCAGGAGATCGCGGCCATGAAGCTTGCGATCGGCGATCCGCTACCCCCATCCGAAGCGGCCCCAACGCAGGTCGCGCCGGAGACCACCCCCACCGGATCCACGCCCAGCAAGACCATGCAGGGCATGGACCCCAACATGAAGATGTAAGCCAGAGGTCCTCCCAATGAACATTCGGACATCTTTTGCCGCCACCTTGCTGGCGGGCAGCATGCTATTGCCTTTTTCCGCCTTCGCCGGACAGGCGCCCTTCGCTGCGTCGGATCCCGACATCCCTGTCAGCAGCAAGGACCGTGTCTATGCCGCCGAGCAATTCTCCAACACGGTGTCGGTGACCGATCCCGCCACCAACAAGCTTCTCGGCGTCATCAAGCTCGGCGACCCGCAGCCCGGCAACCTCTCGCCGCTCTACAAGGGCCAGGTGCTGGTCCACGGCATGGGCTTCTCGCCTGACAAGACGACGATCGCGGTGGTGTCGATCGGCTCGAACTCGGTGACCTTCATCGACACGGCAACCAACACGGTTAAGCACACCACTTATGTCGGTCGCTCGCCGCACGAGGCATTCTATACGCCTGATGGCAAGGAAGTCTGGGTAACGGTACGAGGGGAAGACTATATCTCCGTCATTGACGCCGCCACTTTCGAGGAGAAGACGCAGATCAAGGTGCCAGCAGGTCCCGGCATGCAGATCTTCTCGCCTGACGGCAGGTACGGCTACATCTGCTCGTCCTTCAATCCGGAGACCGTCGTCGTCACCGTCGCCGATCACCAGATCGTCGGCCACGTGAAGCAGGCGAGCCCGTTCTGCCCCAATATCGCGGCATCGCCGGATGGAAAACAGGTCTGGTTCACGCTGAAGGACATCGGCAAGACGCAGGTCTTCAATGCCCAGCCGCCTTTCGATCTGATCGAGACGATCGACACCGGCCCGATCACCAATCACGTCAACCTCGTCACCAACAAGAACGGCAGCTTCGCCTACATCACCGTGGGCGGTCTCAACGAGGTGAAGGTCTTCCGCACCGACAACTTCGAGCAAGTCGCGACCATTCCTGTCGGCAACCTGCCACATGGGATCTGGCCCTCCGGCGACGGCACGCGCGTGTATGTTGGCCTTGAAAACGCGGATGCGATGGCCGCGATCGACACGCTGACCAACAAGGTCATCGCGACGATCCCGATCGGTCAAGCGGCGCAGGCGGTGAACTACGTACCCAATGCCGTTCCTGAAGGCGACGGTATGCAGAACCTGCAGCCGCTCCGCACCGCAGGGGTCGCGGCTCATTTGACGCTGACGGCAAAGGACAACAAGAACAAGACGGCGCCGACCAGCGTTTCGCTTTTCGATCAGGGGCTGACGCAGGTGCTGCAAGCATCCGTGACCGGGCTGGAACCGAAGATGATGTATGTGCTGGCACTGTCCGACAAGGCGGATGGCAGCGGACCGCTTCAGGGCCTGTCGAACTTCATGACGAACCCGGCTGGCTCGGCGATCGTCAACGCAGTCGGCCCGATCCGGCAGATCGTCGAATCCAAGCACAAGGACGAACGCAGGTATATAGTCATCGCCACATCAGTCGACGGCAAACCGGCCAAGGTCCTGCAGGTGCAAGCCGCAGATTGACCGCCGCAAAAGCAATCCGCGCAAACGGGCGCGGATTGCTCCCGACGGAGACCGCGCGAAATCAACGATAGGGTTTGCCCGAGCCGCGATGATCCTGGAGATGTTCCTTGTGTGAGCGGCATGTTGCTCAACGTCCGCAAGCTTCACATCTTGGAGCTTCGCGTGCGTCACGCCGATCCTCGCGCGACGAGACTGCAGGGCAGCCGCACGATGCCCGGTTCAAGCTTCTCGCGACGAGAAAGCCCAAGGATCGCCAGGCCAGCTCGGTGCCCCAGCTCCTTGAGCTCCATGTCGATCGTCGTCAGTGGCGGTCGCGTCTGCTTGGATATGACCTCCCAATTATCGAAGCCGAGGACCGCGACGTCGTCGGGGATCGAGACTCCTCGATCGCGAAGCGCATCGATAACGCCGCGGGCAATCTCGTCGCTGCCACAGAAGATTGCATCGGGTTTGGGTCCCGATTGCGAATAGACGGCATCGATTGCGGAGTGGCCCCACTCTTCCGACCAATCGCCGAACATCACTTGGCCGGAAGGCCCCGCAAGTTCCCTGTAGGCGTCCGCACGGATGCGAGCAGCAAGATAGTCCTGCTCGCCGGTGATGTGCAGAATACGCGACCTGCCGAGGGCGCGGAGATGTTGCACCGCGATACGCGCGCCCTGGGCATCATCAGGATGGAAGCTCACGCTGTCGGCAGGCCCCTGCGCGAATGCGTAGATGACAGGAATTCCAAGTTTTAGCAGTTCAGGCGGCGGCCCAAGGTCGATCCGCGTTGCGGTGAAGATGATCCCATCGACTTGGCGGTCTAGAAGAGCATCTAGATGGAGCTTGGCGAGCCGCGGATCGTTGTTGGTGGCGCAGAGGAACAGCGAGACGCCGTGATCCACGAGGATTTCCGAGACGCCGGCGGCCATCGGAAGCGTTAGTCGACCATAGGTATCGTTCGTCAGCATTCCGATGGCATGACTGCGCTTTGTCAGCAACCCACGCGCGAGTGCATTCGGTCGAAAGCCAAGCTCGTCGGCGACGCGCTTGACCTTTTCGCGCGTTTCAGCGTTCGTCCGACCGATACCGTTCAGCGCGTTTGACGCAGTTGAAATGCTGACGCCTGCCGCTTTCGCCACATCGCGGATTGTTCGCCGTTTTTCCTCCGGACTGGTCAAAGTTCGGTGCTCCTACTCTGCATGATAAAACCTTTTAACAGAAAAAATATAGGAGATAAAAGGTTTTATCAAAAAGAGGATGATAGCGCGCTTTCGCGCTGTCGACATAAAGTATTTTCTCATCTAACGTTGCCTTTGTCTTGAGGTCCTGGAGCCTCGCATAAGAGAAGGGGAACCCGCATGTACCGTCTAAGAACTACCATTGCAGCTGTCGCACTGTTGGCGAGCACTTCTCTCGCCAGCGCTGAAGAAATCACGCTATGGGTGCGCACGTCATCGGGGGCCGTGCTCCAGGGATTGGCGGAAAAGTATAACGCCGCCCATTCCGACAAGGTCAACGTAACCCAGATCACCGCTGAACAGATGGTGCCGAAGCTCGGCGCCGCGATCGCTGGCGGCGCAGCGCCTGATGGCGCGGTCCTCGACCTCATCTATCTCCCGACCTTTGCCGCAAACGACAGCCTCGAAGACATCAGCGACTTCGTAAAGGGTCTTCCATACGCTGCCGCGCTTAGCCCGTCGCATATCCGACTGGCGACCTATGATGGCAAGGTTTACGGCGTGCCCGCTTTGCCTGACGCTTCGATCATCGCCTACAACACGGACCTCTTCAAGAAGGCGGGTCTCGATCCGGACAAGGCACCGGCCTCGCTCGAGGAGATTGCCGCAGACGCCAAGAAGATCCACGCACTCGACAAGGAAACCTACGGCTTCTATTTCGTCGCAAATTCCGGCAGCTGGCTGATCTACGACTTCCTGCCGCATCTCTGGGCCGCCAGCGCCGATGTGCTGAGCGATGACGGCCGCACCGCGACCGTCGATACACCGGCGCTGCGCGATACCGTCGCCGCGTACCGCGACATGTGGAAGGCCGGCGCCATCCACCCGACCTCGCGCTCGGGCAACGGCAACAATGCCGTCGAGGCCTTCGCATCTGGCAAGGTCGGCATCCTCATGACCGGCTCCTACATCGTCAACCTGCTCACCAGCAAGTATCCGGATGTCAAGTTCGCGGTCGCTCCGATCCCCGGCCCGAAGAGCGGCGCGTCGAGCTTTGCCGGCGGTGACACCCTGGCACTCATCAAGGGCCTCAGCGAGGAAAAGAAGAAGGTCGCCCTCGACTTCGTGAAGTTCTACATGGAGCCGGAACAGCAGGTCTATATCACGCAGGAATCCGGCATGCCGTCGCGCACGGATCTTGCCAAGGAAGCCTACGCGAAGTTCGACCAGCGCAACCTCATTGCCTATGACATCCTGGCGAAGGCCCGCACGCCTTACACCTTCTCGTCGGATGAGCTGTTCGTGAGCCGTACCGGCCCGTTCCTCAATCTGATCCAGGGCACGATCTTCGGCGATGACGTCGATGGATCGATCAAGAAGGCGCAGGACGATTTCACCAAGATCCTCGACCGCACCAACCCATAACGGCTGAATGCGGGGTGGGCTTTTCCACCCCGCACTTCTCCAGTCGCTGATGCGCATTTTCGAGCTCTTCGAGGAATGATTGTGGTCGACACCCCGACAAAGGCTATGAAGCAGCCGATCTCCGGAGAACCGGAGCCACAGGGCTGGCTTGGATTGGCATTCATCCTGCCCGGCTTCCTGTTTATCCTGGTGCTGTTTCTGGTTCCGCTCGCCATGACGATATGGATGAGCTTCTACAACTGGCCCCTGCTTGGGCGGAAGAAGTTCATCGGCTTTGCCAACTACGCTGAACTGCTTGGCGATATGCAGCTCTGGCACTCGCTGGGCTTCACCCTGCTCTACACGGTGCTGGTGACGGCCGCGATCTTTGCCGTTGCCTTTCCCCTGGCGCTGCTTGTCGATCGCCCGCTGCGATCTGCCGGCGTCTTCCGCACGGTCTTCTTCATGCCGGTTGTCATCGGCTTTGGCGCGGCATCGACACTCTGGATGTGGCTGCTCAACCCGGATAGCGGCGTCTTTGCCCAGGTCCTGCGCGGCATCGGCCTTATCAGCGCAGCACCCCGGCCGCTTGAAAGCTTCTGGCCGGCGCTTGCGGTGATCATCCTGATGGTCGTCTGGAAGACCGCGGGCTTCACCATGGTCATTCTGCTGACCGGTCTGCAGGGTATTTCCAACGACGTGATCGAGGCTGCCAAGATCGACGGTGCCAGCGTCTTCAGTCGCTTTCGCCGGATCACGCTGCCGCTCATGCGCAATTCGCTTGTGCTGGCTCTGGTCCTCAACGTCACCTCGTCGATGCTTGCCTTCGACCAGTTCTTCATCATCACGCAAGGCGGCCCCGAAAACAGCACGATCTCGGCGGTGTTCTCGATCTACCTTGCATCCTTCTCGTCCTACCGGCTCGGTTACGGCTCTGCGCTCTCCTTTGCGCTGCTGATCGTCCTGGTTGCCATTAGTGCCATTCAATTCGTGCTGTTGCGCGAACGCGCGGAGGAAGGCTGATGACCTCCACCCAATCCAATCCGCGCGGCGGCCATGCCGGCTATCTGCTCGTCCTGCTCGCATCGATCCTGTTTGCGATCTTCTTCATCATGCCTATCGTCTGGTCGCTGGCGAATTCGTTCAAGCCAGCCGCGGAAGCACTCGCCAATCCGGCTGCGCTGTTTTCGAAGACCTTCTCGCTGGAAAACTACCGCCGCCTCGAGAATGTCGGTGCCGGATGGTACGTCTATGCGGGCAACTCGGTGCTGATCGCGGTCGGGACGGTGCTGCTGACAATCATCGTCTCGGTGCCTGCCGGCTACGGTTTCTCCAAGTTCAAGTTCCCCGGCCAGTCGATGTTGTTCGTCTTGATCATGGCGACGATGATGATCCCGTTTCAGTCGATCCTAACGCCGCTGTTCCTCATCCTGAAGATGCTCAGCCTGCAGAACAGCCTGTTCGGGCTGGTCCTGATCTACGTCACGTTCCAGCTGCCGTTTTCGGTCTTCATGATGCGCAATGCCTTTGATGCCGTGCCCAAGGCGCTGATCGAGGCGGCGCGCATCGACGGCGCCTCGCAGGCGACGATCCTGCGGCGCATCATGTTGCCGATCGCCTTGCCTGGAGTCGCGACGGTAGCGATGTTCGCCTTCCTGAATTCGTGGAACGAGTTCCTGGCAGCGCTCATCTTCCTGTCGGACCAGAACAAATTCACCCTGCCGATCATGCTGGTGAACGTGTCATCTGGCCTCTACGGCATCATCGATTGGGGCGCATTGCAGGCCGGTATCGCGGTCACCATGATCCCCTGCATCATCCTCTTCCTTCTTCTGCAACGCTATTATGTGCGCGGCCTGACGGCCGGCGCCGTGAAATGAGAAGCGGTCCGTCCGCTCAAGGAGTCTTCATGTCTAATGCCCAGAAAGCACAGCCGCGGTCGCCGATCGACCGCTACGTTCCGGCCGACCACGCCCGCGTCACATTCGACGGCGGTTTCTGGAAAAGCTGGACGGACACCGTCCGCGACGTCACCATTCCGACCCAGCACATGCGGCTGGACGAGGAAGGCTTCCTTGAGGTTCTCGATTTCGACAAGCCTGCCGGCCCGCTCGCCCGACCTATCCAACCAAGCGGCCTATCGATGCAGCACTTCTTCGATTCCGATTTCGGCAAGTGGATCGAGGCCGCCAGCTACACGTTGAAGAACAATCCCAACCCAGATGTCGAGGCGAAGATCGATGCGATCGTCGAGAAACTAGAACACGGCCAGATGGCTGATGGCTATCTGAACAGCTGGTTCATCCGCCGCGAGCCGGAAAACCGTTGGACCAATCTGCGTGATCTTCATGAGATGTATTCGATGGGCCATCTCCTGGAGGGAGCCGTCGCCTATTTCGAGGCAACGGGAAAGCGCCGCTTCCTCGACGTGATGATCCGTGCTGTCGATCATATCATCGATACGTTCGGCCGCGAGCCGGGCAAGCTTCGCGGCTATGACGCGCACGAGGAGATCGAGCTCGCACTCGTCAAGCTCTATCGCGTGACCAAGGATCCGCGCCACCTGAAGCTGGCGACCTACTTCGTCGACGAGCGGGGCCAGATGCCTTCCTACTACGATGAAGAAGCGCGCATGCGAGGCGAGGATCCCGCAAGCTACGTGTTCCAGACTTACGCCTACAGCCAGGCC
This sequence comes from Hyphomicrobiales bacterium, assembly GCA_900471485.1. GTDB lineage: Bacteria > Pseudomonadota > Alphaproteobacteria > Rhizobiales > Rhizobiaceae > Rhizobium. The sequence continues at coordinate 2,417 of UCEU01000014.1, read as the reverse complement.
CATATGCCGGTGCGGGAACAGACCCAGGTTGTCGGCCACGCCGTGCGCGCGATGTACCTGTTCTCCGCCATGGCGGATCTCGCCTTCGAGAATGACGATGAAAGCCTGAAGAGCGCCTGTGACCGACTGTTCGACAATCTGGTCGGGCGCCAGCTCTATGTCACCGGCGGCCTTGGCCCCTCGGCCTCCAACGAAGGATTCACACGCGAATACGATCTCCCGAACGAGACCGCTTATGCGGAGACCTGCGCGGCTGTCGCGCTTGGCTTCTTCAGCCACCGCATGGCCCAGATCGAGCTCGACAGCAAGTTCACCGACAAGCTCGAGACGGTGCTCTATAACGGCGCCCTTTCGGGAATTTCGCGCGACGGCGAGCATTATTTCTACGAGAACGTCCTGGAGAGCCATGGGCAGAACCGCCGCTGGAAGTGGCACTATTGCCCTTGCTGCCCGACCAACATCGCGCGGTTCATCACGTCGCTCGGTCAGTACTTCTATTCCACCAAGGCCGATGAGGTGGCGATCCATCTCTACGGCGAGAACACGGCTGAGCTTTCCGTCGGCAATACCTTCCTGCGCCTGCGGCAGAAGAGCCAATATCCATGGAACGGCGACGTCGCCATCGCGCTCGGCCTCGATCAGACAAAGCGCTTCACCTTGCGGCTTCGCATTCCAGGCTGGTGCCGCGACGCGCGTGCCTTCGTCAATGGCGAGGCCACCAAGCTCGATGTCACCAAGGGCTACGCGGCGATCGAACGGGAATGGAAGGACGGCGATACGATCAGGCTGGCTTTCGACATGCCGGTCGACCGCCTCTATGCCCATCCCGCGGCGACCGAAGACAACGGCCGCTTTGCGCTTCGGCGCGGGCCAGTGATCTTCTGTGTGGAGGAAGCCGATCTTGGAACCGAACCGCAACGGCTGAGGTTGCCGGCGCAAGGCGAGATCGCCGCAAGCTTCGACGAGACACTGCTTGGTGGGGCGACCGTCCTTGAAGGCGATGCACTCGAAGCCGACGCATCCGACTGGCAGGAGACGCTCTATCGCACGCAACCGCCGGCGCTCAAGCCGACGCGCTTCAAGGCGATCCCGTATCACCTCTGGGCCAACAGAGAGCCGGGCGCCATGGCTGTCTGGCTGCACGAGAAGTAGGGGAACACGATGGCTCGCCTTGAACTTCGCAATGTGATCAAATCCTACGGCATCTACGAAGCCGTCCGCGGCATCAATCTCACAATCGAGGACAACGAGTTTGTCGTTTTCGTCGGTCCCTCGGGCTGCGGCAAATCGACGACGCTGCGCATGATCGCCGGCCTGGAACATATCACCGGTGGCGATATCGTCATCGGCGATCAGGTCGTCAATCGGCTCGGCCCAGGCAAGCGCGATATCGCTATGGTCTTTCAGAACTATGCGCTCTATCCGCATATGAGCGTCAGGGAGAACATCTCCTTCTGCCTCGAGCAGCAGAAGTTGCCGAAGGCGCAGATCGACGAGCGCATCAACCGTGCCGCCGAGACGCTGCACATCACCGAACTCCTGTCGCGGCGTCCCGGCCAGCTTTCCGGCGGGCAGCGTCAGCGTGTCGCCATGGGGCGCGCCATCGTACGCAACCCGAAGGTCTTCCTGTTCGACGAGCCACTTTCCAATCTCGACGCCAAGCTGCGCGTTCAGATGCGCACCGAGATCAAGCGCCTGCATCAACTGCTTCCGACGACGACCGTCTATGTCACCCATGACCAGGTCGAGGCGATGACGATGGCCGATCGCGTGGTCGTAATGAACGGCGGTATCATCGAACAGGCGGGGCCGCCGCAGGAACTGTACCATCGTCCGGTCAGTCAGTTCGTGGCGGGCTTCATCGGCTCGCCGTCGATGAACTTCCTGAACGCGAAGCTTGAAAGCACTGGAGACGAGCTGGTTGTCGTTCTCGACGATGGCAGCCGGCTTGCCGTTCCCGCATCCCGGACCGCCGAATATCGTCAGCACGCAGGCAAGCCGGTCGTATTCGGAATCCGGCCTGAATCGATATCGAGCTTTACGCAGAAACCCGGTCTTGAAACGATAGAGGCGAATATCGATCTCGTTGAGCCGCTAGGCCCGGAAACGATGATCTACTTCAATATCGGGCCGGTCAGCCTTTGCGCCAATGTCGATCCGGAAAGCGAGCCGCGCCCGGGTTCGCGCATGCCGCTTTCCTTCAACATGAACCGCATGCACCTTTTCGACCCAGTTGGAGGCCGTTCGCTTTCGTCCTGATGACGACAAGGCGTTAACAACGCCTGTCACGCGTGCATGAGGAAACTTGCGGCTTGGAAGCCACAGTCGATCCGCGGCATGATCCGGAGTTCGAACGAACCATGCCAGAGATCGTCGCGAGAGAGACTTGGATATCAGGCCAGCGTGTAGCTGGTCTT
>UCEU01000006.1 GCA_900471485.1 Hyphomicrobiales bacterium | reverse complement strand
GCAGGACAGAGGGGGGTACCCCAAGGCACGACATCGACGACGGCTTGCGGTCGGCATCCGATGGCGCCGCTCGCGCGCCCCAGCACCTTACCCCCGCCGGGCCAGCGACATGATCTTCTGGCGCAGCATCTTCGCCATGTTGCGGGTGCTGCTGTACATGTGGAGCTGGGCGGCGACCTGGCGGACGTCGCGGTCGCCGTTGGGGTTGAGGCCGATCACCACCGTGCCCATGTCCTCGCGCTCGCGCCAGAAGCGGTCCATGATAGGGTGGTTGGGGGCGGCACAGCTGTCGGAGCGGACGATGTTGGCGTCGTCGAGATGCCATTCGGTAAGCTCACCCATCAACAGCTTCCCCGGCGAATAGCGGGCATAGGCCTCGTCATAGGCGGTCTTCCAGGTATAGGCCTCGCCGCCCATCATCAGCACCACGGTGGAGGCGATCGCCTTGCCGTTGAAGTCGATGGTGTGGATACGGGCGGCGTCGACCGCCGCGAGGTTGGACACGGCCTCGCGGGCAAAGGCGGTGTGGTAGCGGTCGGTCACCAGCGCGCTGCGCTTCTTGCCCTTCCAGCCGCCGGCCTCCAGCGCCAGGAATTCCTCGAAGCGCATGTGGATCTCGCCCGGCTGGCGGGCGACGTTGTAGACCACCGTGCCCTGTTCCTCGAGCAGGCGCCACTGGCGGCGCATTTCGCGCATGTGCGAGGAGGAGACGGCGCTGCGCAGATATTCGACGGCATCCTCGTCGCTCTCGAGCATGGCGCGCTGGTAGGGGTTGGTCACCGATATCGGCAGGTTGCGGCTGATGGCGACGGCGCGGGCCATGCGGGCGAAGAGGCCGTTCAGGCGGACATCGGGCAGAACCAGCACCGAGGGCAGGCGCAGGTCGCGGTTGACGAGGCCGTCATAAAGATTGTCCAGCGTCTCGGCCGCATCCTCGGCATCGATCAGCGGCGTGCCGAGCGGGCCGAAATTGTTGGACCAGACGCGAATGATCGAGGGCCCCACGGAGAAGCCGGGCTTTTCCACCGAGAACGGCATGAGGAAGCGCATGCGGCTGCGCGTGCCGTTCTGGTCGCGGATCAGCGCGAAGTTGATGTCGCGGTCGTCGAGGCGCGGCATGGCAGGTGCCAGGAAGCGACCGGTGAAGAAGACGTTGGGCTCCATGGCGCGGTTGGAGAGAAAGTCCAGCTCGTCCTGCAGTTCGTAGCCGAGCTTGCCGGAATAGACGCAGATCTCGCGGCCCGGGCGGCCGACTTCGACGCGGGCATCGGCCTTCGGCGTTTCGAATTCGAGCGCCGCGAGCTCGTGAACCATCCGGTTCGTCGTGGCGTCCGTCGTCTCGCTTACGGGAGGAGTGCGCACCATTCTGTCAGGCTTTCGTGTCTGGCTTGGAGATCGCCGGCTTGGCGAAGGCAAAGAGGGTGATGCCGAGCGCGTGGCGCACGGCGAGATGCAGCAGAATGGCCTCGACGCCCATGGCCGACGCCGTGGCGATCGCCGCGCCCTCGATGCCGAGGACGGGGATCAGGAGCACGTTCAACGTCACGTTCGCGGTCAGCGCGCCGACGTAGAGCGCGACGCAGAGGTTCTGCTTGCCCGACATCATCAGCAGCGTTTCGGCCGGGCCGACCATCGCCTTGGCGAGGATGCCGGCGAGAAGGATCGCCATCAGGATATAGCCCGCAGTGAAGGCGCCGCCGAACAGCGACAGCAGCNNTGAAATGCACCAGCGCCATGGTCTTGGCGGCGGCGAAATAGATGGCGACCTCGTGCGGATCGAGAAAGATGCCGACGACCACCACATCGGAATTGGTGAGCAGGAAGCTCACGCCCTCGATCAGGAAGATCGGGAAGGCGACGCTCAGCCAGGAAAGGAAATCGACCTTGCGCGGTCCCTGGTGATAGTGGCGGCGAAGGCGGAGCAGCGTGGCGACATATTGCCCGAGTGCCGTGACATAGGTCGCCAGAAGCGCCGCCTGCATGGCGGTGACGGCGGTATGCGGCGCGCCGAAGCCGATCGCCGCCAGCATGAAGAGGATGATCAGCACCGGGCGGATGATATAAACAGGGCTCAGCGCCATGACCGGCCAGTGGTTGGCGCGGGCGGTGCCCTCGAGGATGTCGCCGAGCGCGATCATCGGCATGGCGAGCAGGCCGATGAAGATCGGCAGGAGATAGTAGGTCTCGATCCTGTCGCCGAAGAGATGCAGTCCGATCATGCCGACGGCAAGCACCAGGGTGCCGGAGAGCAGCGCGAAGATCCGCGCCGTGCCCGTCAGCCCGCGGATCTCGGCGAAGGCGCCCGTCGCCTTGTAGTGCGGCAGGAAGCGGATGATGGCGGTGTGGAAGCCGAGGCAGGAGAGGTCGCCGACCATCACGACCAGCACCCAGACGAAGACGAAGATGCCGTACTGGTATTCGCCCATCAGCCGCGCCAGCACAATCTGCGACAGGAAGGCGAGGGCGGCGCTGANNCCCCGCCGGCAGCATCTTCTCCGCTGTCTCGATGACCGCCATCATGAACACGCAAAACTCTCAGGCAAATCGTGCCTTTGGTTGTGACATGACACGGTTAAGAAACGGTTGTGACGGTGCTGCCGGGGCTTAACCGGCGGCGGCGTTTCCAATCGATGTCGAGGGTGCGTTCGGCGGCCGCTTGCGGCCTGCCGGTTTCGTTACTTCTTGCTCTGCTTGTCCTGATCGCGATGCCACTTGATCGCGAAGAACATGCCCGTGGCCAAGACGAGGATCTTGAAGGGCAGGAAGATTATGAGGAACCAGTCCATTTCGAATATTTCCAGGCTGTTACTTGGCACTTTTTATCGTGCGGTAGCGCTACCTGAAAATTGCGCGCTGCAACATCAGCCATCTTGACGCAGACGGGCAACGGAAAGCCCGCGTTCGATCAGCCGGTCGAGAACCTCGGCATACTCGATGCCCGACGCCGCCATGGCCTTGGCGTACATGCTGATATTGGTAAAGCCGGGGATCGTGTTGAGCTCGTTGACGACGAAGGACATGTCCGGCGTGACGAAGAAATCGACGCGCGCCATGCCGTCGCAACCGAGCGCCTTGAAGGCGAGGGCGGCGGTTCGGCGCAGCTCTTCCTCGGTCTCCTTCGGCAGCTGCGCGGGGACGCGGAGTGCCGCGCCGTTCTCGTCGATGTACTTGGCCTCGTAGCTGTAGAAGCCATGGCTTTCCGCCGGCGCGATCTCGCCCGGCAGCGAGACGAAGAGCGAGCCATCCGCCTGTTCGAGCACGCTGAACTCGATCTCGCGGCCGGCGATGAACTCTTCCGCGACGAGCTTGCTGTCGTGCCTGAAGCCTTCCTCGAGCGCCCTGGCGAAGCTTGCGGTATCGCTGACCTTGCTGACGCCGACCGACGAGCCCTGGCGGGCCGGCTTGATGAAGAGGGGCAAGCCGAGCTCCTTCACCACCGCGTCGAAGGCGGGTGCCGCGCCTTCCTCGATGCAAAGGCCCCTGGCGACCGGGATCGCCGCCTCCCGCAACAGCCGCTTGGCGATATCCTTGTCGATCGCGGTGGCCGAGCCGAGGATGCCGCAGCCGGCGAGCGGCACGCGGGCAACGGCCGCCAGACCCTGCACCGAGCCGTCCTCGCCGTGCATGCCGTGCAGCACCGGAAACAGGATGTCGATGGCAGGCAGCTCGTAGGGCGGGGCGTCACCGGGGATCGCCAGCAGCTTGCCGCGACCGCCGGGCAGCAGTGCCACCTCGGGCGCGTTGGCNNCCGCCGCCAGATCGGCCTGCGGCGTCAACAGCAGCCACTGGCCTTCTCTATTCACGAAGACGGGCAGAACGTCGTAGCGGTCGGGATCGAGCGCGTTGACGACATTGGTGGCCGAAAGGATCGAGACATCATGCTCGGGCGAACGGCCGCCGAAGAGCACGGCTACGCGCAAACGGGAAGCCGGTGCTTCGGATTGTGTGTTCGGCATGAGATGTCCCCCTGAATGCTCGGTGCGGCAATCGCTTCAATATGGCGGCAATGTTTCTGAAAAAAGTCCTCAGACTAAAATACAACCCGTGCTTTCTTTCCGCCGCCGCCTTGAAAGAGATCATCAAGTCCGCTGGGAAAGCGGTAAGAATAGAAGCTAATCGAGACACTAATGTTGAAATCGCGAAGATTGCCTCGCCGCTCGTTGGTACGGGCGTTTGACAGAACAAAATTCGACATCAGCTTCCCCCGAAAACAATAAGATCTTTGCATTTCCCGAGCATAACGTTAAATTCCCGCCCGTTTAGTTGTGCATATACTTCGTATCTTGCCATGTCGTACGAAGAGTCAGCTTCAGCGCGAGGCGTCGGTGATCTCTCGATGATCGACCATTCTGCACTCTCGATAAAATCGTTGACGGTTGATACGCCGGTGCGTTCCTCAAAGCCCGGGCGGTCGAAGAATGTCTCTGCCGTTATCCGCTTCAACTCCATATCGGAAATAAATATGTCGCAACGATCATACAAGCGATCGATATACTGACCATACAAGATGATAGAAGTGACAACGAGCAGCAGGAGAATTGCTGCACAAACCAGTCGTTTAAGTCGAGACAAAGGACAACCCTCAATTGGGGGCAAGCTCCGCGAACAAAGCGACGGTTTTGAGGCTGAGGCGATCGAAAACGTGGGCATGAAAAAAGCCCTCGCGATGTCTCCATCGCGAGGGCTTCTTATCTTGTGCTACCGCTCTCAGGCCTGCTCGAAAGCGCCGTGGCAGTGCTTGTACTTCTTGCCGGAACCGCAGGGGCAAACCTCGTTGCGGCCGACCTTGCCCCAGGTTGCGGGGTCGTCGGGGTTGCGGTTCTCGGGGGCCACGATGACTTCCGACGCCTGGTAGACCGAGGCGAACTCGTCTTCGCCGGTGTTCGGGTCGATGTGGTGCGCCTGCATGACCGGCGGTTCGGGCTGCTCCTGCTGCACCAGCTCGACACGCATCAGCTGGGCGGTGACGGCCTGGCGGAGGTTGTTGAGCAGCGAGGTGAAGAGCTCGAAGGCTTCCGACTTGTATTCCTGCAGCGGGTCGCGCTGGGCGTAGCCACGGAAACCGACGACGGAACGCAGGTGGTCGAGGTTGACGATGTGCTCGCGCCACAGGGCGTCCAGCGTCTGCATGACGATCGAACGCTCGACGTAATGCATGATGTCGTCGCCGAAGCGCTCGGCCTTTTCGGTGAAGTTGGCGTTGGCCGCTTCCGTCAGGCGCTCGCGGATGTCGTCTTCGCCGATGCCTTCTTCCTTGACCCAGTCCTCGATCGGCAGATCGAGGTTGAGCAGCGCATTGGTCTGCTCCTTGAGGCCGGCGGCATCCCATTGTTCGGCATAGGCGCGCTC
>UCEU01000022.1 GCA_900471485.1 Hyphomicrobiales bacterium | reverse complement strand
GTGGTGGGGGCAAGGGACGGGGACGCGGCGGGCTCGACGAGCCGCGCGGCGCCCGGCTGACCGGCGGCATTTCCGACCGGCTGGCGCGTTCCGGCCTTGTTCGCGGGCATATCGAGGTGCCGGCGCTGCGCGAAAGCGTGCTGGCGCTGACCGTCGTCAACCATCCGGCGCTGATGCTCGACGAATATGACGAGATCGCGTCGATCGACTACGACAGCCGCGAACTGCAACGGCTGTGGTCCGGCATGCTTGGCGCAGCGGCGGCCGTGGCCAGCCAGCACCTGACCCGCGAATATCTGGTGGAGCGGCTGGAGGAACAGGGGTTTGCGACGCTGCTCCAGAGCCTCGAGCAGCAGATCCGCAACGCCCGTCTCTGGATCGCCACCGAAGAGGCGGCGATGGAGGATGCGCGCGAGGGCTACCGCCAGGCGCTCGCCTTCCACAAGCGCTCCAAGGCTCTGCGCTGGCAGAAGATCGAGCTCGAGCGGGAGATCGCCGAAGCGACGGAGGCTGGCAACGGCGAGGAGATCGAGCTTCTGATGCGGGCCCTGCAGGAGGTCCATTTCGAGGGGCTTCGGCTTGAAAACCAGGAAGCGATCATCGACGGCTTCGGCGTGCTCTCGGGCCGCGTCAAGAAAGCGGCGGCGAGCCATTGATGCTGGGGAGTGAAATGGAATTTTCGGCGGGCGACGCGCTCTTCGGCGCGGAGCGCACGCCGCTCGGCATTCTCAACCGGGTTTATGGCTATCCGGCCTTTCGCGGCAAGCAGCAACAGGTGGTCGAGCATGTGGTCGGCGGTGGCGATGCCGTCGTGCTGTTCCCGACGGGCGCTGGCAAGTCGCTCTGCTTCCAGATTCCGGCACTGTGCCGCGACGGCGTCGGCATCGTCGTTTCGCCGCTGATCGCCTTGATGCGCGACCAGGTGGAGGCGATGAAGCAGCTCGGCATCCGGGCCGCCGCGCTCAATTCGTCGCTGACACGCGAGGAGTATGTCGAGGTTCGCCGCGCGATCTCATCCGGCAATCTCGATCTCCTCTACGTGACGCCGGAACGCATCCTGATGGATGGCTTTCGCGATATCATCGGGCAATCGAAGATCGCGCTCTTCGCCATCGACGAGGCCCATTGTTTTGACGTATCGCCATATTACGGCAAAAACCAAGAGCTATCACAAGTAGCAAACTAACTCGAGGTCAGCGGCCCCAAGGTCAGCAGCGATCGGGTACGATATCCCTTCCATCAAGGTGCTTAACCCTTCTGGAAATATCCTCGGGGGTTTGGGGGCAGACAGCCCCCATTCTAAAAAGAAAAATCGCCACGAATTGGCCGGGGCTGACGCGCGGCGCACGCGCGCGGTTCAAAGTCATATCAGTATAACTAAATTTAACCCTTCACGGTCATCGGCATCCCTGCCTGCACCGTAATTTCAAAGTAGCAACAATTTCGCTTATGTCAATGATTTTATTTGGGCTTTTGCGTCTTTCGCCTATATTGACCCAAGGGCTCCCGGTCATGCCCTTGAAGGAGGCCGCACCCTCTCGGAGACGTGAACTGCCCTATTAGCTAGACGTGAGAGCGCGTCACTGCTCTGCCAATTTCGGCGGGGGCGTCGGATTTTGAGCGTCGGGCTTTTTGTTGGGCTCAGGCGCCTTAGGCTCTGCGACCGCCTTAACGCGCCGGGTCACCTTGTTCAGCCTGAGTGTTTTCCCAACCGTGTTGTGGTTGAATAGGCCCCAGCCCCGTTTGCCGGCTGGCGCAACAAACTCGATACCGCTCTTCTCATAAAAATGTTGGAGAAGGACGACATACTGCGGCAGGTCGCGAACTCCGCGTTCGATCCTCTGGATTGTCGCTCTCGAAATTCCGGCATGCTTCTCCACCTGTTCCTGACTAAAGCCTAGGAACTCCCTTGCGACCTTCAAAATTTCGGGCGGCACGATCAGCATAAGGATTCAATGCCATGTATCCACAGGTGCCGCAAACCGATGGACAAATCTGTTGACGCCGAGACGCGTAGGGCGTCCATTGGACGCCTAAAGCATCTAATGGAGTCATAAACATGCTGAATCCTTCAACAAGCGTCTGGGTCGGGGGCCGCAATATGCGAATCACTCGCGTAGCGGCAGGGTCGGTAGAGGCAGGAGTAGCCTGACATGTTGCATCACCTCGACAGAAAGTCCTTTGCGGAAATCAGCAGCAACGCGGCGCGGTTCCTGATGCTCTGTGCGCTCCGACAAGCGCTCCGTGGAACCGAGCAGTTCAAGAACGATGCCAAGGGGATCATCGTCTGCATCGTGGACAAGGAGTGGATCTGGCACGCCAAGTCAGCAGCAACTCTTCTTATGACCGGTGGACGAGAACGTTCGTACTACGACGATTTCCGCCGTCCGGTGCACATTATCGGGGAGACGCACCGGCGCGTGTCGCAGAAGGGCGTCGAAGACTCCGCGCTCTTCCGGCCGGAGCATCAGGCCATCTATCTTGCAACCTCGCTTGACGGGGTCAGGGTTGCGCTTCAGCTAGCTGCCGACGTCATCGTCAGCATTTCACCGCCAACTGCGAGACACATCGTTGCCGCACGGAAGGTGCTGGGCGTCGGCGATGTCGACCTCCAGCTTGCCGAGGCTATCGCAGAGCAACCGGCGGAAATTGTCATCGGCCTAACAGCCCGTCACTCATTAACGGGACTCGACATCGCCTCCTTGGTCAAACCGATCGCGGCGCCTGACCGCTTGCCGAAGCTTTCGACGCTACCCGGATACGGTCCGGCGCGCCAATGGGTCGATGCGATCAAGCAGGACGTGAAAGACTGGCGAGAAGACAGAATACCCTGGTCTGATGTGGATAGGGGCATCCTCCTCATGGGGCCTCCGGGAACTGGGAAGACGCTCTTTGGCACGGCGCTGGCAAACGAGCTAGGATTCGACCTCGTCAAGACGTCCGTCGGCGAATGGCAGGGAACGAACAGGGGATACTTGGGCGACATGCTTGCAGCGATGTCCCGATCGTTTGCAGACGCCACGTCACGCCGGGGTGCCGTGCTGCTCGTAGACGAACTCGATGCGATCGGCGATCGCACCACGATGAGGGGAGATCAAGCCTATTACGAGGGCAACGTCATCGGCAGGTTTCTCGACCTGACGACCCATGCTCTGGAGCAGCCAGGAACCATCATCGTCGGAGCGACGAACTACGCGCACCTGATAGACGGCGCCGTTCTCCGCTCCGGCCGTCTCGAAAAGCACGTTTACCTCGAACTGCCGGAGGACGAAGAGCGTGCGGAAATCTTCGCCTACCACCTCGACCAGGCCGTCGGCCTGAAAGACCTGCGTGAAATCACCGACAAGCTGACGCTTGCGACGCCTGCCGATCTTGAAAAGTTAGCACGAGCTGCAAAGCGGGCGGCAAGGATTCGAAAAGGCGACGTCGCGATCTCGGACATCAAAGCCATCCTTCCCGCACAGGTTCCGCTACCGGAAACCGTCGTCCATCGCATCTGCGTTCATGAGACCGGGCACGCTTTGGTCGCGATGGCTTCCGGGATTGCAGACGTGATCAGTATCAGGGTCGAATCCCACATGGTTGAGGGCCAGCCCATCCAGGATGGAGGCCGGCTGCACTACAAGATGCGCAACGAGACGCTCCCGACCGAAAAGGATTTGTTGGCGAGGATGCGGATCATGCTGGGCGGCACCGCAGCCGAAGAGGTCGTCTTCGGCAACCGGTCGATCGGGGCAGGGGGCGCCGCTGGTAGCGATCTCGATCAGGCGACAAGGCTGGCTTACCGCTTTGTTGGAAGCTATGGCCTTGGCAAATGGCTTCGTTATCAGGTCGGGGCGAACCGTGTAGATGAATCCTTTGTGCCGCCGCCCGAACTGCGCGCCGAGGTCGACGGAATCCTGGCTCGCGAATATCGAGCGACCAAGGAACTGCTAAGCAAGGAGAAGACCCGCCTGCTGCGGTTGTCGGCCGAACTTGTCGTCGATCGCCATCTGCGTATCGAAAAGGGCTAACGCAACGCCCGAGCATTAAGGATTCGAGCCGGGAGGCGACATGGAATTCACCGTCTATGGGCACGAGATCATTTCCGGTTCGGACATCGGTATGCATTTCTCCGCGACGTTCGATGAGGCGAGGGTCGCGGTGGCGGAGTATCGAGAGGCAATGACGCTGATCGACCCGACGGGTGAACCCCTCGGCCGGCTGGGTATCCACGAATTGGTACTCAGGTTGCCCGACGTCGAGATGATGATCGACCTGCTGAATGCGCCGTTTTCGCTGCTTGCTTCCTGCTTGATCAGCCGGCGGGTGGTAACGCTTTCGATCGGGTAAGCGAGCTGGTGTGTTCTGGCAGGGGAGGAGCAGGCTACGGGAGGGGCACGAATAAACAGGAAGCCGTGGAACTGGAGTTCACGCTGACGTGGCGGCCTGGGGCTCGACAGAATCGTTTCTGCCACTGATATTCTTAAAGTTGTGGAGATGATTAATCGAGGTTCCCGTGACTAATGTGGCAGATGACGCTTTCGAGCGACTTCAGATGATTGAGACCGAGGTCGTCATGGCGCTGAATTCAACGCCGAACGAAGCCGACACTCGTTTCAAGGCGCTCGATCGAATCCTTCTGGACGTGCTCGGCTGGCAGCATGAGAACATCTCGACCGAACCTTCCACCAGCAGCGGTTTCATCGACTATCTGGTGCAGACAGGTGCGGGCCGAAACCTTTTCGTCATCGAGGCGAAGAAGGCTGGGCTGCTGGCGCCGGAAACCAAGTCCGATGACAAGATGACGATCGCCTTGGACGGCCCGGTCGCGAAGCCGATGAAGGATGGGATACGGCAGGCATTGTCCTACGCGACGGAGCAGGGCGTACCGACCGCGGTTCTGACGGACGGCAAGACATGGCTCTTTTTCCGGGCGTCTAGGACAGACGGACGTCCACCGTTGAAAGGGAAGGGAATCCTTTTCCCGTCTTGGAAGTCGGTCGTCGACTACTTCGTTCCATTCACGGAGCTGATTTCACCGCGAGCCGTGCTGGACAAGCGGCATCTCGCCCATCTGGGTGACGCCGAAGGATACACGGTGTCAGAAGCGGAGCAGCAGTATACAGTTTATCCTCCCAACGAAGCGAAAATGCGAGCTCGCGACCCTATGGCCAGCGACGCCGCTGAACTTTTCGCCCAGTTCTTCTCGCGCCTGTCGAACGATCAGGACAAGGAGATGCTGCGGGACTGCTTCGTCGAGACGGCCGAGAGCCATAAGGCCGACCTTGAACTGGAGAAAATCATTCAGAACGTACTGAACAACGTCGCTTCGATCTCCACGAGCCGCGGCGGCGCGTTGCAGGATCAGCTAGAAAGGGCGATGGCATCCCAGCGCGCGGAAACCGTACTTCTGATCGGCAACAAAGGCTCCGGCAAGTCGACATTTATCGACCGCTTTTTCGGCAACATCCTTCCACCACCACTCCGGAAGAAATGTCTGCTTGCGCGCGTCGACCTAGCAGAGAGCACAGGCTCCCCGACAGATGCGATAGATTGGTGCATCCGCCAGCTCCGCAATGCGCTGGAAATCGGTATCACCTCCGGCGCAGCACCAGACTACGACGAGTTGCAAGGCATCTTCTTCAACGAGTACCAGCGCCTCTCGAACGGACCGTTGAAGCACCTTTACGAAACCGACAAGAAGGCCTTCAAAATCGAGTTCGGAAGACTGATCGAAAAACGCCGCGAATCCCATCCAGACGAGTACGTTCGTCTTCTTCTACACCGTGCGGTGAAAGGTCACTCGCTCCTGCCATGCCTCGTCTTCGACAACACGGACCAGTTCCCAATCGAGATACAGGACAAGGTCTACCAGTTGGCCCACTCGCTCGAGAGCGCGGCTCCGGTCTTCAACATCGTCCCGATCACAGACAGGTCCGTCTGGCGTCTGTCCAAGGCGGGTGCTTTGCAGAGCTACACGTCCCGCAGTTTCTACCTGCCTGTTCCGGATGCGAAGCAGATCATCTCGAGGCGCGTGTCCTTCATCAAGAAGAAGCTCGAGGGCGAAAAGCCTGCAACTGAAGCCTACTTCTCACGACGCGGATTCAGGGTCCAGATCAACGATATCCGGATGCTTGCCGATACGGTAGAAAAGGTATTCGTGGACAACGACTACGTGACGGGATTGATCGGCAGGCTAGGAAACTTCGACATCAGGCGGATGTTGAAGCTCGCCGAGCGCATCTTCGTTTCTCCGGAGCTGAAGGTGGATGATATCATCAAATCCAAGTTTGGAGGCCCAAGCGTAACCGCGGATGGTCTCCGAACCCATCGAGCCCTCATCAAAGGCGAATACGACCGGCTGAGCGAAGCGGAGAACGATTTCGTCACCAACATGTTCGTAACGGAGCAGACGAAGCCCGGTTCTCCGTTGCTGCCGTTCTATTGCCTGTGGGCCTTGCGTCAGAAACTCAATTCATCGAGAGCAGGAGAGTCAGACGATCGTCACTGGCTGGCGGACGACCTATGCTCTTACTTCGACCAGTGCGGTGTACCTGAGGACATCACGCTCCGAACACTGAGGCGGCTTTATAAGCGTGGTCTCATCGAGACGTTGGATCCGAACGCAGAAAACGTCGAGCCATCGGATCGTGTAGCGATCAAAGAAAGCGGCATGGCGCACTTGGAACTGGCGCTGTCGTCGAGCGTCTACCTTGAGCAGACCGCGTTGGTGACGGGAATCGCGGAACAGCCAGTGCGGGATGAGCTTAAGAAGCTAACGATCCATCCTAACGCCCAAAAGTTCGTCGAGTTACGAGACATATTCCTGAGATATCTTCTCAAGACAGATGCCGCACGACTGGAGATTCCTTCTGGCCCCGCCTTCAACTCTCTCCAGGAAGCTCGAAGGTCGATCAAGAACCGGATAGGTGAGGATCGACACCGGCCACGGCAGGCCCACAATGGCGTCAGGGATCATGGTCCATACAGGAAACGAAGGTAACGAGCTTATTGATTCAAGCGAACCCCCTGAAGCTCCCGCCATGTTGTTCGGCGCAAGTCGACGGACTACGCGCTTACCTTGCGTCCGGCGACGAACGCATTGAACTGAACGATATCCATAGGACGGGCGATAAGATACTCCTGAAGCTGGTTGCAGCCGGCCGAGGCGAGTGCCTCGGCTTGGTCTGGATTTCGAAGCCTTCCGCCGTCACGGCTAGCCGAAGGTTTACGCCGCACCGCGCGCCGGCAAAAACGGGAAGATACGATTTCTCCAATCGGAAATGGCGGGGGTGGGGGCCCGCCGGGGGGCGATGGAGACCCGGTCGACCGACGCGGCCGCCGGAACTAACGGCCGCGTTACCGGGAACGACACTCATTATGCCTTTATGAAAGCGAGGAGGTCGGCGTTTATAATGTCCGGATGGGTCGTCGGCATTCCATGTGGCAGGCCCGGATATGATTTTAGCGTTCCGTTCTTCAGCAGCTCTACCGATCGCGCCCCTGTGGTCGGGAACGGGCAGATCTGATCGTCCTCGCCATGCATCACGAGGACGGGCACGTCGATCACCGCAAGGTCATCGAAAAACTCGGTCTCCGACAGGACACGAACGCATTCGTACTGTGCGATCGCTGCCCCCATCATCCCCTGCCGCCACCAGTTCTCCCGTATCCCCTCGGAAACCGAGGCGCCGGGCCGATTGAAACCATAGAACGGGATGGTGATGTCCTTATAGAACTGGGAACGGTGGTTGGCCGTGCCATCTCGTATGCCGTCAACGACTTCCTTCGGAACGCCATCGGGATTTCGTTCGGACTGCATGAAGGTCGGCGGGATGGCGCTGATAAGAACGGCCTTTGTCACGCTCCCTTTTCCGAACTTGGCGACGTATCGAGTGACCTCGCCGCCGCCGGTCGAGTGCCCGACATGCACCGCATCCTTCAGGTCGAGAGCGGCGACGACTTCGGCGACGTCGCTCGCATATGTATCCATGTCATGACCCAGGGAGGTCTGGGTCGATCGGCCATGGCCGCGCCTGTCATGCGCGATGACGCGGTACCCCTCCTTGAGAAAGAACATCATCTGGGCGTCCCAGTCGTCAGCCGATAGCGGCCAACCGTGATGAAAGAAGATCGGCTCTCCGGAACCCCAGTCCTTGTAGAAAATCTCGGTTCCGTCCTTTGTCGTGACCATAGGCATCTCGCGTCTCCTTGAAGGCGTGCGGGCACCATGCTACGCACGAGGAGACAGTACGGAACCGACGTCTTTTCGCGAATTGGCGAAACTGACATTGTCGCGCGGCGGAATTGACAAATGGCCATCTGGGATCCGCCAATCGAGATCGGCATCCTTCGGTATGAAGGATCAGCCGCGTCCACGCTCCACGGCCTTACCGACATGTTCGCCGTCGCGACGAAGATCGCCCGAGACAGCGTGGGGCCGAATGCTCCGATCCTGCGCGTCAGTCACTGGCTTCCCAATTCCACGAATGATCAGATCGAATGCGTCTTCGACACCAACCCCGGTCTCGAACATCGATTGGTGATCGTCATCGTGCCCGGAAGCTGGGAAGGAGAACCGACCGCTTCAATGAAGGGACTACTCGCTTCGTGGCTCGCAGGGAACCACGCGGCCGGTTGCACGCTCTGTTCCGTCTGCGGCGGCGCCTTCATTCTCGCAGAGACCGGACTACTTTCGGGGCGGGCGGCGACGACACATTGGGATTTCACCAGATCGCTTGCCGAACGGTTTCCCGACATCAAGGTCGATGAGGACAGGATCGTCGTCGAAGATGGCAACTTCATCACCGCAGGCGGCGTCCTTGCCTGGACGGATCTTGGGTTGAAGCTCGTCGACCGCCATCTCGGCCCCTCCATCATGGTTGCGACCGCGCGATACATGCTAGTTGATCCTCCCGGCAGGGAACAGCGATTTTACAGCAACTTTGCGCCCCGTCTGCATCATGGTGATCGCGTCATCCTCAAGGTGCAGCACTGGCTTCAGAGCCATTCGGAAAGCCAGCCGACGATCGCGCGCAGGGCAGAAGTAGCCGGGCTCGAGGAACGGACACTGCTTCGTCGTTTTCAAAGGGCGACTGGCTTCAACCCCACTGATTACTGCCAGAGACTTCGCGTGGGGAAAGCGCGCGAACTGCTCGAGTTTGGCGGAAGCACAATCGACGTTGTCGCCAAGGCAATAGGCTACGAGGACGCTGCTTCATTTCGCCGAGTGTTCAAACGGGTGACTG
The DNA here is from genome assembly GCA_900471485.1 of Hyphomicrobiales bacterium. Classification (GTDB taxonomy): domain Bacteria; phylum Pseudomonadota; class Alphaproteobacteria; order Rhizobiales; family Rhizobiaceae; genus Rhizobium. Next base: position 74,795 of record UCEU01000022.1, on the reverse strand, counting down.
GAATGTCGCCGCGCGACTACCGTCGACGGTTCTCCGTGGTTCGCCTTGTTGTGGCTGACGCCTAAACAGACGGCCACGAGAAAATAGGGCGCCGAGGTAAGGACGGTTTCAACTTAAACCCGATGGCCGACCGGATTCTAACTTTTCGTGAGACTGTCGGGATTGAGGGTCGTAAATAAGGCGTCCTTGCCTCCCGATGTTACCGTAACAAATTTCGATGCGCCCGGATGTAACTGTAACATCGTCGCGTGCGGCGGCTCCCCGTGCTTGAATGCCGTCAGCACCAGCCAGAACCTGGCATTTGGATGCAAGGTCATAAATCGGGAGCATGAAAATGATCAAAAGTGCAGCCCTTCGATGCACCGCGGCATCGGTATTTCTTTCGTTGGCGGCGGTCGCGTACGCCGGCGACGGCATGCCCAGCCACGTCTCCGCCGACAACTTCCCTCGTGCCGAGAGCGACCTCTACTTCGGCAGCATTGTAAAGGACGGCGGGTTCGGGAAATTCTTCAACCGACGTGAACCTGCGACCATCGAAAACCAGACGATCATCCGCCTGAACCGGGACACCCTCTATACGGCCGGCGTCTTCGACCTGGATGCCGGCCCGGTGACGATCACCCTGCCGGACGCAGGCACACGGTTCCGCTCGATGCAGGTGATCAATCAGGACCAATACACGCAGGAGGTCACGTACGACGCCGGGCCGCACGTCCTTTCGAAGGACAAGGTCGGCACGCGATACGTTCTTGTCGGCATCCGCACGCTGGTCGATCCCAAGGATCCAAAGGATCTTGGCGCGGTCCATGCGCTTCAGGACGGGATAAAGGTAGAGCAGCCAGGCGGCACTGGAGAGTTCGAGGCTCCCCGCTGGGACCAAGTCAGCCAGTCGAAGGTGCGCAAGGCGCTGTTGTCATTGGCGGAAACGCTCCCAGATACCAAGGGAATGTTCGGTCGAAAGGAAGACGTCGATCCGGTCCGCAGGCTGATCGGTTCTGCGTCGGCATGGGGCGGCAATCCGGAAAAGGACGCGCTCTACCTCAACGTCGTGCCGACGAAGAACGACGGCCGGACGATCTATAAGCTGACCGCCAAGGACGTGCCGGTCGACGGCTTCTGGTCGATCAGCCTCTACAACGCCAAGGGCTACTTCGAGAAGAACCGCCTCGGCGTCTATAACCTCAATAACGTCACCGCCAAGAAGTCGGAAGACGGCTCCGTCCACGTCCAGTTCGGCGGTTGTGACGGCAAGATCGACAACTGCCTGCCGATCATGAAGGACTGGAACTACATGGTTCGCCTCTATCGACCAAGAGCCGACGTGCTCGATGGCAAGTGGACGTTCCCAGAAGCGACGGTCGCCGAATAACAGACGCAAGGCCGGCTTCCCACCGGAATGTCGGCCTTGGTGATTGCCTTAGATGGAGAAATCCGCCCGTTATTTTGCTGCTTCGGGCACCGGCAGCTTCCACGTCCCGTCCATCGCAGCCTGCTCCGGCCCATAGACGCGCGCGACGAGGCTGTACTTGCCATCCGGCGTCGGAAGCCAGTTCGATTCCTTACTCTTGCTTGGAGACATGTGGCCGAGATAGATCGTCAGCGACTTGTCCTTGCCGTAGACGAGGCCCTTCGTGCGGTCGCCGATGGAGTAGCGCTTTAGCGGGTTGGCGTAGAGAAAGCGGTCCGGCAGCTTGTAGAGCGTCAGCGACCAGAAGAACTTTGCGGGCGGAAGCTGTCCGGGCGGGAAATGAAGCATCGTCTGCTTGGAGCCGTCGCCGACGAAGCCGCCGTACCAGGCCTCCTCCAGCGAGTTGCCGTAGAGCCCTTTCTCCGCGCCCATCGCCCGTTTCATGTAGTCGTTCTTCAGGAACTCCCGCGTGCCGAACAGGCCGTTCGAGCTCAGCGTGGTCTTGGCGACCTGCGCCATCTCCGCCTTCGCGTCCTCGACGCCTTGGCCGATAGCGGCGAGTTCTGCGGGATCCACCTTCGAGGCGTTCCACGGCTTGCCCGGCTCGATCCCGATCTTCGCAAACCGCGCCATCAGTTCCTTCTCAGACGGAACTGTCGGCTGGGCGAACTGCAGCAAGAAGTTGATGTATCCGATGAAGTCGTGCGACGCGGCTTTCGCTGCATCATAGGGCGGGTACGTTATAGCGGGCGCTGCCGGCGGGGCGGGCGTCTTCAAGAACGCGCTCAGCGGCGTCAGATGGTACTTCGCCTGGATCGCCTTGACGTTCTTGACGTCGGATGGGCCGTCCAACGACGTGCGTCCGAGAATGCCAATGATCTCGGTTTCCGCCTGGATGACTTTTGTGACGCCCTTCGGCTTCTCTCCCTTCCAGTTCGGTCCGGCGATGAGGTAGTTCCCAGCGCCGAAGCCGGTCGAGCGGACGCCGACATAGCCGAAGTTGTAGGTGAACAGATCGATGAGCTGCATGACGTAATATCGGTTCTTGGGAACCTTCGGCACGCTGAGCACGATCGGCTCGGAGCGAAGGTCGAGCCATGCCCAAGAGTAGGGCGTGTCGTTGTTTGGCGTGACTAGATCCTTGTTGTCGGGTGTGAACGACTCGGAATAGTGCCTGAAGGTGTTGAAGCCGCCGACATATTCCGGAGCGTCAGGCAGGGTCGCCTGCTTCGACCATGTGCCGTAGGAGGCGATTGGCGCGTAGGCGTAGACATATGCCTCCTTCGCGATGGAGCGAACCTCATCGGGCGTGGTGGCCGTCTGGGCGCTGGCGGCGGGGGCAAGCGCGAGTGCGAGGACAAGGACAAGCCCCGCGGCGATCTTCATTTCTGTGAACATGATTGCGGCTCCCAATGAACACTGGCTCAGTCAAATTCGGGGTAGCGATGCCGCTCTGACAGTGACGTCGCTACCCCAAACTTTTTGGCACACCAGAACGCCCCCGAGGCGACTCTCGGACGGGTCGCGCTACGGGTTTGCGGGCGATGACAACTGTTCGACGACCTTGTCGAGGTTGAAGCTCGCCGGCTTCTGCCGCGGCGGAAATTCCTTGAAGGTGCTCAGCCAGGTGGCAGCCAGTGTTTGCAAAGGAACCTGGACGAAGGCATGATCCGCCAGCCACTTGTCGTAGAGAATCGACTCGTCACCGCGTTCGAACGGATCGGCGCGCAGGTTGAATAGCTTCGGGATGCGTAGCTCCTCAAAGCCCCGCATCCAGACCCCGATTCCGTCGTGGTTCTGTTCCAGAAACACGGCCTTCCATATGTCGTAGCGGATGGCGACGAGCTGGCCGTCGTCGTTCCAATAGACGAATTCCCGTCGAGGAGCATCCTTCACCTCACCCTTGAAGAAGGGCATTAGGTTGAAGCCGTCGAGATGGACCTTGAAGGTCTTGGTGCCGAACGTCCCGCCTTTGAGGCACTTCTCCACCACGTCTGGATCGCCGCCTGCAGCCGCGAAGGTCGGGATCAGGTCGTAGTGCGAGAACGCTTCGTTGAAGACCGTGCCTGGCTTGATGGTGCCAGGCCAGCGGATCAGCATCGGCACGCGATACCCGCCTTCCCAGTTCGTCGCCTTCTCCCCTCGGAACGGCGTGTTTCCGCCATCGGGCCACGACATCACCTCCGCCCCATTGTCCGTGGTGAACAGGACGATCGTGTTGTCGGCGACGCCGAGTTCTTCCAGCTTTTCTAGGAGCTGCCCTACATAGCCGTCGAGCTCCACCATTCCGTCCGCATATATGCCCAGTCCCGTCTTGTTCCGGGACTCCGGCTTTAGATGGGTGAAGACATGCATCCGGGTCGGATTGAAGTAGCAGAACCACGGCTTGTCGGCCTTCTGCTGCCTGTCGATGAAGTCGATTGCGGCTCCGAGGAATTCCTCATCAACCGTTTCCATCCGCTTCACGGTCAGCGGACCGGTATCCTCGATCCGTCCGTCGGACGACGCCTTGATGACCCCGCGCGGGCCGAACTTCTTGGCGAACTCCGGATTCTTCGGATAGTCCGGGTTCTCCGGCTCCTCCTCAGCGTTCAGGTGATATAGGTTGCCGAAGAACTCGTCGAAACCGTGATTGGTCGGGAGGAACTCATCCTTGTCACCAAGGTGGTTCTTGCCGAACTGTCCGGTAGCATAACCCAGCGGTTTGAGGAATTCCGCGACGCTCGGATCCTCGGCCCGCAGGCCGATGTCGGCGCCCGGAAGTCCTACCTTCGTCAGGCCGGTCCGGATCGGGGACTGCCCGGTGATGAACGCGGCCCGGCCGGCTGTGCAGCTCTGTTCGCCATACCAGTCGGTGAACATCGCGCCTTCGTTGCCGATACGGTCGATATTCGGGGTCCGATAGCCCATCAGTCCACGATTGTAGATGCTCGCGTTGAACCAGCCGACGTCGTCGGCCATGATCATCAGGATGTTCGGGCTGCGGCCCCCGGTGGCGATTGCCGGCTGCGCCGCCTGCTGCGCCGCGGCGGGCGTCCGCCCTGATAGCGCGACCGCGGTCGCAGCCAGGGCCGTGCTCGCTACGAGCAGGTTGCGACGGCTGAGTCCGCCTCTCGGTACATTCACGTCATCGACCATTGTCTTCATTGTCATCGCAGGCTCTCCTTTTGCTACGATATTGGATCCAATATTGGCGACGAAGACGTGGCGGATTTAACATCCACGTAGAGCTGCATCATGCGATGAATAAACATTCACCAGACTGACGTCGGAAGCCAAGCACGGAGGGGGAGGTGGGGGAAGTACGTTACGGTAAATCAGAGCGTAACATCCCACGTGGCCGTCCATTGAGGGTGAAACAGACCGTAGTCTCTACAGCCAGCCTGCGCTAACGGAACGTAAAAGCGCGCGTTTTTACCGTAACGTACTTCCCACATGGGAGCGCTCATGCTCCGATCCTCCCGTCTTTCGGACGACATCAGCGGGGTACGGGCATGAGACTGCGATCGACATCGGCTTGCGCATTTTTTGCAACACTGCTCCTTGCCGCTCCCGGCTTCGCACAGGACGCCGATAACGACCTCGCCAAGAAGCTGAGCAACCCGGTCGCCTCACTGATCAGCGTGCCGTTCCAGTTCAACTACGATCGCGGTTACGGCCCGAACGACGGAAACCGCGAGACGCTGAACATCCAGCCTGTCATTCCGTTTTCGCTGAACGACGACTGGAACCTCATCTCCCGGACGATCGTCCCGGTGATATGGCAGAACGACGTCGCCGGACCTTCCGGTAGCCAGTTCGGCATCGGCGACATCACCCAGAGCTTCTTCCTCTCTCCGAAGGAACCGACCGCCGGCGGCATCGTCTGGGGCGTCGGCCCCGTCTTCCTGCTGCCGACGGCGGCCGACGACATGCTGGGCACGGGGAAGTTCGGCCTCGGTCCGACGGCCGTCGTGTTGAAGCAGGACGGTCCGTGGACGGTTGGAGCGCTCGCCAATCACATCTGGTCGGTGGCCGGCGACGGCGGCAGGCCCGACGTCAGCTCGACCTTCCTGCAGCCTTTCGTTTCGTACACGACGTCGAACGCCTGGACTTTCACTCTCAACACGGAGAGCACCTATGACTGGGAGCAGAAGGACTGGGCTGTCCCAATCAACTTCCAGGTTTCGAAACTCGTAAAATTCGGCGAGCAGCCGGTCAGCCTGTCGGCGGGTGCTCGCTACTGGGCAACCGCGCCGGAAAACGGTCCTGAAGGCTGGGGTTTCAGGGTCGGTCTGACGCTGCTGTTCCCCAAATGAAGACTGGCATCGAAGCGACGCAAGAAGCCGGCGACGGCCTGCATCGATAGACCACAATTGGAGGCAGACATGACCAAAAGCTTATCGTTCATCCTCAGACGCTCCGCGATGACGGCGACGATCTTCATTGCGGCCGCTTCGATCGCGGTGCCACAGTGGGACGGGACGGCGTTCGCCCAATCTGCCCAGACTTCGCAGCCTGCTTCGACCCAGGCGGCCACGCCCGATCCCCTCGGTGAAGACGAACTAGAAGTGCTTGTCGCCCGCGTCGCGCTGTATCCAGACGAGTTGCTGGCGCTGATAAGCTCCGCGTCGCTCTATCCTCTGCAGATCGTCGAGGCGTCACGGTTCCTGGACGCACACGCGAAGGATTCGAACCTCAAACCAAAGGACACCTGGGACGGCAGCATAATCTCGCTGCTCAATTACCCCGACATCGTGAAGATGATGGCCGACGATCTGGACTGGACGCAAAGCTTTGGCGACGCTGTCGGGTATCAGGAGAAGGACGTCCTCGTGGCGATCCAGTCGCTTCGCGACAAGGCGGTCGCGGACGGCGTCATCAAGACCGACGACAAGATCAAGGTGGTGCACGAGAACGACAACGTCATCATCCAGTCTACCGATCCTGAGAAGGTCTACGTTCCGCGCTATGAACCGGCGATGCTCTACGAGCCCGGCTATCAGTCGGCCCCGATCGGCTACTATCCGGACCCGTATCCCAATTACTGGTACCCGACTGCGACGTTTTTCGCCGGGGCAATCACGGGCGCGGTGTTCGCGTCCGTGGTCGACTGGAACAACTGGGGCGTCTGGGGCGGAGGCTTCGACGGCCGCGACATCGATATCGACTGCAACAAATGCATGAACAACATCGACATCGGTGGGAAGATCAACTTCAAGGACGTCGACTGGAAGAACGTCGATCGCAGCAAGATCAAGTTCGACAAGAACCAGTTTGCAAACCTCGACCGCAACAACATCAAGAACCGGATCGAGGCGAACGGCGGCAACAACATCCGGGACCGGGCCAAGAACGTACGCCGGGATTCGTCGGCAAGCCTCCAGCAGCGCTCCGCCGCCGTGAAGGATATCCGCGCCAACAAGCTCGACGGCCGCAGTCGACCGGATGCGGATCGCGCCGGAAATGCCCTGGCGAACAGGAACGCGGGCGCAAGGCCTGCTGCCAACCGACCAGACATCAAACGCGCTGGCGGAAACATCAACCGGCCCGCGGGGAAGGCCCGTCCTGCGGCCAAGCGTGACACACGACCGAAGCGTCCTTCTGGACTGGGTGAGGTCAGACGCGGCAACGTCGCGAAGATGCAGTCTCATCGGGGCGGTCGCTCGATGGGCGGTGGGATGAACGGCGGCGGGCGCCCGCACCGCGAGTTCCATGGCGGCGGCGGCGGTCGGCCGGCAATGCACCGGGGCGGTGGTGGCGGCGGTCACCGCGCCGTCCGTCGCCATCGTTGAACAGGAAGGGAGATCATCATGTCCAGATCATTACGCATTGCCCTTGTTGCGCTCGCCCCCATTCTGTTTTCTCCGTTGGCGGCCGTGGGTGCTGGCGGACCAGCCGGCCTCGAACAGTATATTTCGACGACCAAGCCGCCGACGTTCGACAGCCCCGACCTGGCTCTGACCGCCTTCAAGGACGCCCTTGCCGCCGGCGACGTGGGGAAGGTCGCTTCCATTCTCGGGCTCGATGCTACCAGGCTGCAGGCGGGGGAAGGGCTGAAGGAGACATTCGATCTAATCAAGGAAGGCGCGTCCAGACGGCTTGCGCTGGAGGAGGACGGAGACCGCAAGGTTGTCGTGATCGGCGACATCATGTGGCCACTTCCGTTTCCGCTCATGAAGGCGGCGGATGGAAAGTGGGCCTTCGACACAAAGGCGGGCGTCGAGGAGATCGCCAACAGGCGCGTCGGCGAAAACGAGCTTGAGGTCATCTCGACGGTGCGCGCCTACGTCGACGCCCAGGAAGACTATGCGCTCGACGACCATGACGGCGACGGCGTCCTCGAATACGCGCAGAAGCTCGTCAGCACGCCCGGCGGCACGGACGGCCTCTACTGGCCGGAAGAGCAGGGCGACGGTCCGAGCCCAGCCGGAGATCTGAGCCAGGCCCAGCTAGACCGGAGCGCGGACGGGCAGGGCTACTTCGGGTACCGCTTCAAGATATTGACCCGCCAGGGAAGCAACATCGCCGGCGGAAACTACGACTACGTCATCAATGGGAACATGATCGCGGGATTCGGGCTGGTCGCCTGGCCGGCGATCTACGGCCAGACTGGCGTGAAGACGTTCGTCGTGAACAGAAACGGCATCGTCTACGAGGCAGATCTCGGCAACGACACCGACAAGCTCGCGTCAGACATGCGGTCGTTTAATCCGAGCGACAACTGGAGCATCACCGGGGACTGAGATGAGCGACGTCCCTGAGTTTTCTCCCGGCCGGGCGGTGGCGGATAAAGCCGCCCCGTCCGCGCCGGATCTTGAGTTTCTCGCCTCGCACGGTGGGCCGTTCTACGATCTCCAGAAACGGCTCGCTCTGCTCCATGGTCGAGGACTGAATGTCGGTCGGCGAGCCCTGATCTTCGCCGGCGTCGCGTGGCTCGTGCCGCTTATCCTGTCGGCCTCGAATCCCGTAGCCTACCTCGGCGATCCCGGAACATGGGCGAAGTTTCTCATCGCCGTCGCAGCCTTCACCCTTGCCGAGCAGCAGGTCGAAGCGGGTCTGCGGATGAAAATTCGGCAGTTCGAAAGCGTTCCGCTCATCGGGCCCGAATCCTTTCCTGCCGCGGCGGCGTACGTTGAGAAGAGCCTGCGGCTGAGGGATTCGCTCGCAGCCGAGCTTTGCTGTCTCGCCTTCGGCGTGATGCTTTCCGCCGTTGCATATTCGGGCGTGTCCCCCGCGGCGTCATGGGCCGCATCCCAGACGCCCGACGGCGCGACGATATCCCTTGCAGGGTGGTGGGCGCTCTTCGTGAGCCTCCCTCTGTTCGGCTTCCTTTTCCTGCGCGGTCTCTGGCGGCACACTGTCTGGGCGCTGCTGCTTAGAGACCTCGCCAAACTCGATCTTCGTCTCGTCTCCACGCATCCGGACGGCAAGGGCGGACTGGCCTTCCTCGCTGCATATCCCAATGCCTACATGTTGTTCGTCCTCGGCGCGAGCTCCGCAGTCGCCGCCGCGATTGCCAAGCATCTCGCGCACGAAACCATCACCATCACGACCTTTACCAGCATCATGGGCGGGTGGCTGGTAGTGGTGCTTGCCCTGTTCGCCTTCCCGCTTTCGGCCTTTTCACGTCCCCTGGCGCAGTTGAAGGAACAAAGCCTCCTGTCCCTCGGAGCAGAGGCGACGCGCTATCAGCGGATGACCGAACGGAAGGCGCTTGGCAGCAACGTGGCGTCGCCCTCCACGGTCGAAGAAACGTCCGATCCTTCCGCGGACACCTCCAAGCAGTTCGAGGCGACACGAAAGATGTCCGCCATGCTGATCAACCGGTCCGCCGTCCTGCCGGTCGCCGCGGCCGCGCTCCTGCCGTTCGCGGTGGCGGGAGCGACGAAGCTGCCGTTCAAGGAGGTCCTGTCGGTGTTGAAGAAGCTTCTTGTGCTGTAGTCGGTTCACTCGCACGGCCTGATGGTCCGTCAGGAGCGTATAGGCAACGTAGTATTTATAGATGTTGCTGACGTACTGGACGGTCTCGCGCCCGACGATGGCCGCCGCACCGTTTTCAACGTTGCCAAACCACACGTCGGGGTCGAGGCCGAGCTCCGACGCTTTACGACGGAACTTTCGCAGGTTGCCGGGCCCGGCGTTGTAAGCCGCGAAGGCGAACAGGAACTTCTCGCGCGGTGTTAGATCTGGCTCGTTCAGGTAGACGTCCATCAGATGACGAAGGTACTTCGCGCCTGCCTGAACGTTCCGGTCGGCGCTCTTGTCGATCCCGGTGATCCCCACGGCCTTGTCGGCTGCGGTCGAAGGGAGCAACTGCATGATGCCGACCGCACCGCGCTTACTGCGCCTCGACTGATCGAGTTGGGATTCTTGATAGCCCTGCGCGGCAAGCATCAGGTAGTCGAACGAGTAGTCCTCGCCATGTTTGCGGAAGATCGCGACAAGCTCCCGGAACTTCTCGACGTCCGCAGGCGAATAGGCGCGCTTGACCATCTTGTCGCTCTTGAAGAACCGGTTCTTGAGCATGTTCCCGAAGGCCGTCCCAATCTTATGGCTTGCGACGAACTCGTCGAGGGCCGCCTTGAGCTGGGGGCTGTCCTTGCGGATGGCCCAGGCGATGCTTCCATCGGAGGCGATGCCGACGTCCGGCCGCACCTTGATATGAGTGAAGACGGAGGCCCAGATATCCGCCTTGTAACTGTCGACAATGGTCCATGGCAGGAGACCGGCATTCACCATTTCCAGAAGGTCTTCGTCTTCGAGGTCTTCGTCGATCTCCTTGATGACGATCTCCGGCTTGCCGTTCGTCCTCCAGGTCTCGTTCCACATCGTCAGGTGCTCAAAATAGCTGCTGGAATGGCGCACCGGCACCTCCTTGCCCGCGAGGTCTTCGATGGACGCCACGGCGGGCGCGCTTGGACCCGTCACAAGCACTTCCGCCGCTTTCGAGTAGATGGGGGAGGCGAAGTCGACCTGGGCCTGACGGTCCGGGGTGACCGTGAGGTTGGCCATGATGACGTCTCCGCGCCCGTCGGTGAGGGCCGTGATCAGCTCGTCGCGAGGCGTTGGAATGAAGGCGACGCGTATCCGCTCGATTTCCTTCTTGCGGTCGCGATTGAGCACCTTCTCCAAATCGCGGCCGAAGTCGACCGCCGTACCGAACTGCGCGCCTCTGTCGACGAAATAGATCGTCTTGCTGAAGGGAACGATGATGCGGATCAGGCGTCGCTTTTTCAAGGACTCGAGGTCGCCGGTGTAACTGCCAAGAAGCGGTTGACGTCTAGGGCGCTCCGACGCGGCGTGACCAATTTGAAGCGTCATGACGAAGAGCGACAAACTGCCGAGCATAAGAGCGATGAGCTTCATTCAGGTGTCCCCCCCGTTGTCGGCACAAGAGAAGCACGAACTGGGGACCGATCGAAGTACGTTACGGTAAAATCGGCTGTATCAAACGCGGCCGGCCTGCGTTCTAGCCGCCATGTTACCGTTGCGTACTTACAAATTGGCGTCAGTGGTGAGACGATTTCCGGGGAACGGAGGGCGTCAGATGCCGACCGATGATCGTACCGCCCCGATGAGGGCTGCCGCCGAGCAAAAGGGTCTATGGCGGCTGATGTTGAAGCTCCCGTCAATGCGAGGGCAGCTCCAGATTTTGGCAGCAAAGCCAAATGCGCTGGCCGCTCTCTGCGAGGCCTACGAAGACGCAAGTTCGACGCGCGACAATCTCCAAAGGCAGGGCGCCGATGCCGATCCTGCTCTTCGAAAAGAATACGAAGACCTGTGTATCGACATCGAAACAGACGTTATAGATTATTGTCTCAGACACCCCCTGAACGTGCCAAGATAAACCATAACGCCCGTTAAACGCGATCTCCTTACGGTTTTGTTAGGTAATTGTGTTGCAACTTGTTGTCTTTCGGGCGATAAATCCGCTTGTACTACTTCCGACAGAGCAATGCGTAGTGGGGGCGGCGATGAGCGCTGGGCAGCACGAAACTGAGATCTGCAGAGTACCACGGAGCCGCGCAGGAGCGGAGCTCCAGCGCCTTCTCAACGACACGCGCTTCCATCCCACCGATCGGCAGAAGTCAATCATAAACTATCTTGCCGCGCGACGATTTGCAGGATGTGATGAGCCGGTGAAGGCCTATTCGATAGGCATCGACGTGCTTGGGAAGACGAGCAACTTCGACCCTGCGCATGATCCTATCGTCCGCATAGAGATGAGCCGTCTCAGATCCTTGCTTGAAGATCACTACGAAGCGTTCGGCCACCAAACGGACACATGGATGGCGATACCACGAGGACGCTACGTCGCCGAGTTTACCAGCCACCAGGTTTCGGCGGAAAACGCACAGCAGACGTCGACCGCGGATGCCATGCCTGCCGCTCCCACATCAAATGAAGACGCCCCGCCGACAGAAAGTGGCGGCCTTGCGCGTGTTCTGAGGCTGGCAGTCTCGGCTGCTGCTTGCCTCACGGCGGGAATAGGGGTCGTGATCTGGTTCGGTACCGCACCAACTTCGGTCGGTGTGCCAACCGTCAGCGTCGGATTCGACAGCGTGGAACCGGCACTAAGAGGCGATGCAAGCTTGACGAGGGACATGCTGCTCACGGCTTTGGCGCAGTTCAGAACGCTGACGGTCGTCCTTGGTCCGTCTCAGGCAAGGTCGACGCCCGACTACCGTGTCGAGATCAAGTACTACGGTTCCGACAACGACCGGACGGGTCGGTGGCAGATCGTTGACGCCCAATCCGGTCATCTCCTTGACGCGGGCGTCGAACGCGTGGCCGCCGATGGAAGGAGCCCCGCCCTGGTAAGGGGAGAACTGGCTACGGCGCTCGCAACCCGACTTGGCTCGTCGAAGGGAACCATAAGCATGAACGAGGCAAGGGCCTCGCCAGATGGTGCGATTGGCAACGTCTGCACGTTGCGCGCGGAAGCGGCTCGGGACGATCTGGATGCCGTGGAGATCGCCTCCGCGACAAGGTGTCTGAAACGTACGGTTTCAACCCACCCAAAGGACGCCTCCGCTCTCGCATCTCTCGCGTCGATCCTCCTAGTCGGGAGCGACACCGCATCTCTCCTGGCCTCGTCCGATCTGGCTGCGCAGGCGGTCGCTCAGGACCCGCTCTCGGATCGTGCGCATATCGCCATGGCCCGCGCGCTGTTCGCCGCTGGAAAGCTGGACGCCGCGATCGCCTCGGCCAACCGGGCTCTGGCATTGAACCCGAACAACCCGGACGTTTCCGGCACACTGGCGACGTTGCTTTTCTCGGGAGGATACTGGAAGGCCGCCGCCGAGATGGCCGACGACGCCAGCCGCTTTCCGGACCTGGTTCCACGCGAGGCGCTGGTTGTGAAGGCGCTGCTGGCCTATCGCGAGAGAGAGTGGTCGAACGCCCTTTTGATCGCCGAACAAGTTCCGCGCTCCGACGTCATGGGAAGCGTATTGAGAACCGCATCGCTTGGTCAAATCGATGCTCAAGGCGCCGCCAAGATCTTCGCGGAGCTTCAGGCGCAGGTTCCAAATATCGAGAGTTCCTTCGGCCCAATTATGACCTCCGCGCGCTATAAGCCGGAAGTGACCGCCTCGATCGAAGATGGGCTGCGCAAAGCGGGCGCTCGCTTCAAGGTTGGGACCATGGCCAGCGCGTACTAGCACAGATCAGCTCAGGAGCAGCAGTTCGAAGCGGCTGGGAAACGGTCCGCCTCCGCAAAGTTCGGCTGGGCGGGTGTGCCGAAACCTGGGTCTAAGGTCGATGAACCTTCTCCAGGCGCGACATCTGTGATTTTCAAGGATCGTCTGAAGGGTTGCCGCAGGAGGTTCGCACCTCCTGCGGCGGGTTGTTCATTGTGGAGCAAGGCGTTCCAGATCGTTCAAGCGTTGCAGCGCTGCCTGTTGCCGCAGCGTTCCATAATTGATGTTGCTTGCATTGAGGGTGCTGCCTTCCTGGTAGGGAAACTTGTCGAAGTCCGAAAAGAACTCCTTGATCTTCCCTTGAATCGGGACGAGCAGCCACATGTTGCGTGCCACGAACTCAAGAGCGCCGCCGCCGTCTTCCATGCCCCGCTCGTAAGGATCCATCCGAAGGTTTGCGATGCCCGCCCAGGATGTTACTTCTCTGGTCGCCGTGGCGATGTTGCCGTGACTTGCGACTGCGAAGCTGAGCTTCCAATCCTCCCACCGGATGGCATTGAGGTTGCCACCCTGGTCGAAATAGTAGACGACGTCGCGCGGTCCGGTTTCTGCTTCGCCTCGTAGCAGCGGCACCAGGTCGTAGCCATCGAGATGAACCTTGAACTCCTTGGTTCCGGACTTGAATCCTGTTTTCATCTGCTCCTTCAGGTCTGTGATTCCGCCCGCGCTGGCGAAGGTGGGCATCCAGTCCATCAACGTGACGATGTCGTTGATCTCGGTTCCCGGTTTGACGACGCCTGGCCAACGAACCATCATGGGAATTCGGAAGCCACCTTCCCAGGTGGTCCCCTTTTCCCCGTGGAACATGGTCTGCGCGCCATCGGGCCAAAGGGCAAGTTCGGCGCCGTTATCGGTGGTGTAGAGGACGATCGTGTCGTCGGCGATCCCCAGCGCGTCCAACTGATCGAGCAGTTGTCCGACGTGACCGTCGTGCTCGACCATGCCATCTGCATGAATGCCCTTGCCCGTCTTGCCCATAGAGTCAGGCTTCAAGTGCGTGAACACGTGCATGCGCGTCGAGTTGAACCAGACAAAAAACGGCTTCTCCGCCTTTGCCTGCCTGTCTATGAAGTCCTTCGCCGCCACGAGGAATTCCTCGTCGATCGTCTCCATCCGCTTTGTATTCAGCGGGCCAGTGTCTTCAATCTTGCCGTCCGCCTTGGCCTTGATCACGCCGCGTGGGCCGAACTCCCTGCGGAAGGCAGGATCCTTGGGATAGAAGTATCCTTCAGGCTCTTCTTCCGCATTGAGATGGTAGAGGTTGCCGAAGAACTCGTCGAAACCATGTTTGGTCGGTAGATGCTGGTCCTGGTCACCAAGGTGGTTCTTGCCGAACTGCCCCGTCGCATATCCTTGAGCCTTCATGACATCGGCGATGGTCGGCATCCAGTCCTGAATGCCATGCGGATCGCCGGGCATGCCGATTGTCAACAATCCGGTGCGGAAAGGCTCCTGTCCAAGAATGAAGGAGGCTCTGCCCGCCGTGCAGCTTTGCTGCCCGTAAGAGTCCGTGAAGATTGCGCCTTCCTTGGCGATGCGATCTATGTTTGGCGTCCGATACCCCATCAGGCCCATCGTGTAGGCGCTGACCTGAGGTATGCCTATGTCATCACCGAAGATGACAAGAATGTTCGGTTGTTTCTTGGTTCCTGTCGCAGCCGCCGGCGCCGACGCCGGCTGCTGTTGGGCGTTTGCAGCGGAAAGTCCTCCCGCGCCCGCGGCGATGGCTGTCGCAGCGAGGATCGTGCTGCCTAGCAGCAGGCTGCGCCGGTCGACGTTGATGGTGTTGTCGTCGTCATGCGAAGTGTCGTTAGGTGACCTGGTCATGTCGTTACTCCTTGAGGGTCGAAAAACTTTTGCAGGCTCTTCACGCGCCCCGGCCACAGAAATAGCGGCCGGCTGCAAGTGGCGGATCGTGCTGCCGGGGTCGGGGCAGTCTCGGCGTTCCGTCGGTTTGAGGATGTCGTTCGTGGTTGATCATGTTCATCTTCGCCGACACACTATTGATCGAACGCGTAGACGCGTTTCCAATCGGCCTTCATGTCCACGACCAGCCAGTTTCGTCGTTCAGCCTCATCCAGTGCCTTGTCCAGTCTTCCGAATGCAGACTGCCGGTCGTAAGCGAACTCGCGATCGCCGTCCGTGTGGTGGACGAACAAAGCAAAGCCATGTTGCTGACCGCCGGTAGCCCAGCGGGCCATCTCGTAGTCTCCGTCAGAGTTGCCCGCGACGAAGATGGGCCGACGTCCGATGAACTGGTTGATGCCGACCGGCTTTCCCGCGCCATCATCGATGAAGTCGATCTTCGGGAGGCGTCTCAGCGATGGTACGTCGCCAACGAGCGCATATTGCGTTGAGATAGTGCTCCCGATCACCTGCTCTGGAGGGATTCCATAGAGCTTCTCGGTAACAGGCCGCATGAACTCTATGCCGCCACCGGACACAATGAATGTCTTGAAGCCGTTGGCCCGTAGATACTGGAGCAGTTCTACCATCGGCACGAATGTCATCGTGTCGAATGGCTTACCGGTCTTTGGATGACGCGCGGTAGCGAACCAGTCCGTAACAAGTTTGCTGAATTCGTCGGTCGTCATTCCTGCGTGGGTCGACGTGACAAGTTCTACCAGGCCCATCTCGCCGCTCTTGGCGACACTTGCCAGGTCGCCCGAAAGGACCGACTTGAAGGGCTCCTTCTCCTTCCATTCCGGATGCTGCGGCGCCAGGGCTTTTATCCTGTCGAGAACGAAACCAAGCTGGAAGTAGTAAGGCTGCTCTGACCACAGGGTCCCGTCATTGTCGAAGACCGCGATCCGGTCTTCCGGCGCGACATAGTGCTCGCCGCCTTCGGTTGTCGTCGCCTTGACGAACTCCATAATCCTCGACTTCGCCGCGGTGTCGTTCCATGACGGCAGCGCCGCTTGCGCGAATACGGTCCTGGGAAAGACGGCGCTTGCCAAGACGAGGATCAAAGCGACCATGACGGAGGCATAGACGATGCTCCGGATATCGCCGCTTCTCATCGTGTGCTTGTATGGCATCGAACGAGTCTCCTATGGTGTTGGTCTCTTGACGCAGCGGAAGCCGACGTGGCTGGTCGATGTATCTTCTGGCTCGGCGTGGCGTGCGGCCGGACGATAGCGTCGGCAATAGTTCGGAGCGCAGAGGTGCGAACCGCCCTTTAGAACCCGACGGGCGATCCGGATCTGAGGCTGCATGGGATCGTAGCTTGCTTCGACGTCGCTTCCACGGGGATTGCTGGGGATACAGCAGGCGTGCCTCGCAGGTGCCGGATGATGCGTGGACCAATAGTCCTGGGTCCACTCCCAGACATTGCCGATCATGTCGTAAAGACCGTAACCGTTTGCAGGAAACGACCGCACTGGCGTTGTTCGCTCTTGCCCCTTGGGCTTCAGGCTGGTGGTCGGGAAGACGCCTTGCCAGGTGTTTGCCATGGCGACGCCGTCGGGCATGAATTCGTCGCCCCACGCATATTCGGAGTTATCGAGACAGCCACGGGCGGCAAGTTCCCATTCGGCTTCGGTTGGAAGGTCCAGGCTGGCCCAGTCTGCGTAGGCCGCGGCGTCGGCGTAGGCGACGTGCACGACCGGATGATCGAGCTTGCCTCGAAGATCGCTGATGCCGCCGAGCGGGCGCTTCCAGTTCGCGCCGAACTTGAACTTCCACCACTGTGAGACGTTAGGACCGCTCACCGACTTCGGCTGTTCGAACAGGAGCGAGCCCGCCCTCAGCATCTCCGGCAGGGCGCCCGGATAATCCTTCGCGTCTGGCGTCTTCTCAGCGATGGTCACATGGCCCGTCGCTTTGACGAACTCGATGAACTGCCGGTTGGTCACGGGTGTTTGCGCCATCCAGAATCCGTCCACCGTCACCGGATGGGCCGGAGCCTCTTCCGGATAGTGGCTGTCGGAACCCATCGTAAAGGTTCCACCTGGAATGAAGACCATTCCGTCCACGGCGTGCTTCTCTCTGGAAATGTCGAACGCGAGTGTCATGACTGCCTCCGGGTCAGAACGGCAGCATCGGCAGACATGGCGTAAAAGAGAAGTACGTTACGGTAAAACCGATGCGGATTTACCGTTGCCTTCCGAGGAAAAGCTCCTCGTTGGCCGGCTACACCGTTCTTAAACCGCAGAACCTGGATTGAGTGGCGGAAGAACGGACTTTTGTTGGAGGCGAGTTTGGCTGCGGGTGTCGAGGAGCCGCGCCAGTGCTACGCGATCCAGATCGACGTCCGGGGATTTGAACAGCCTTCGTTCGAGAATGTCGATCTGGCCTGCGAGTTGAGGCGTTCCCTCCGAAACAACCCAATCGGACAGCGATCGATATCCAAGACTATGGACCCAGCTTTGCAGCGCCTGGTAGACGTCCCCGTCCGATCCAACTTTGACAACAGTTCGCACCCGACGAAGCCTAGCCGCACGGGAGTTTTTCATCCGGATGGTCTGCCGGCTCGCAACACCGCAAATCCAGGGCGCCGCGCGCCGCGCGATCCACAGCGCTGCAACCAGCGACGCGATCGCGCAAACCCAAAGAGCTGCGGTCCGGACGTGCCCTCGAGCTGCCGGCTCCTGCGGCCGCAAATCTGGCTCGATGCGTTCGGTTGCCGCGTCGGCCTTGACGACGACGACATCACTTGCAGGAAGGTCGTCCGTCGTTGAGGCTTGAGCATCGACGTCGAACCAGGAGTACGATACCGAAGGGATCTGGAATTTACCTGGCTCCGAGGCGGTGTAGACGATGGTCTCGGTTCGCGAGCTTCCCAGGCTCGAGCTGCGACCACGGCCGACTCCGGTTTCAAGTTCGATACCGTCGTTTAGGATCGGCGGCTTCACGTATTGGGCAAGGCCGACCGCAGTTCCCAACTCTACCGGAGGCATAAGCATGGCCTGAGTATCCTGTGCAGCGATCGTAATCGTCCTCACAAGGGCGTCGCCGGCCTTCAGGCCGGTGGGGTCCCGGTCGAAAGATTGTGCCAAGGTGAGGCCGGCTGCGGCAAGTACCGGCTGCTCGCTCCCCACTGGAGGATTGACGACCTCGAACGCTGGAAGTTGTACCTTCACTTCTGTCTTTGTCGGTTGGCCATCCCTAGCATAACCCAGTTCTATCGCAATCTGCGGCATTTCGAACGAGCCGGCGGTCTGAGGGACGATCGAATAGACGCGTCGTATACCGGCGTACTGAACGCCGTCGATCGTCTGCAGAAGGTTCTGCGTTCGCTCGTTGGAGAGCGTGACAAGTGTTCCAGGGACGTCGAACAATGGAAACTGCGGTGGCGAGACAAAGAAATCCGGTGCGAAGACGTCCACCGAGACATGCACTTGTTGGCCAGGCACCAGTCCGCGCGTTTCCTCGATCGACGCCCGGCCGAAAGGCTCGGCGGCCTCCGCTACGCCCGAAGCCAGTATTAGGAACAGCAAGGTCAACGTTTTCATGGGGATCTCCGCGCGGCCTCGAGAGCAAACTTGCGCGCCATGAGGTCCGCCGGGCTGACGTTGATGTTCTTCATCCACATCTCGGAGGTCTGTTCAGCAATGTTCATCTGCCCCTGCTTGCCTTGCTTGCCCTTGTCGTCGAACTGGACGCTGTCCGCTTTCTGATTTGGATCCTGCGGTTGCTCATCATCCTTTTGCTTTTTGGCCTTGAGAAGCTGTTGAGCTATGGCAAGGTTCGCCTGCGCATCGGACCAGTCCTCCCTCGTCGCCAGTGCTTTCTGATAGGCCGCCACCGCCTCGGCGAACTTCGACAGATGAAGCAGCGCGTTGCCCTGATCGTACCAGCTTTCGGGAGTATCGACGGAGGCGAACGCATCGACGGCTTCAGTGAACTTGCCGGCCCTATAGAGCGCGACCCCTTTCCACATCGGGTCGGAGAAGCGATCGGCGGCGACATCGAAAACTCCTCGCTGGTACGCGAGGCGGCCTTGTTGATCCGGGGTGAGCCACATGTCCTGCAGGCCTCCCGCCGAGGCGGGGACAGGCAAAAGCAGCCGGATGGCCAGAAGAAGCGCTCCTGTCTGGAAAACCCATCCTCTCCTGAATGAGAAAGCCGACAGCATGGCGACTGGTATCACCAGCCACCATCCCAGATCGTGCCACCGGTCGCCCTCGGTCGCCTGCTTCTGGGAGAAATTTGATTGAACCCGTTGGGCGATCCAACGCACGTCGGTATCATCGTCTGTGATCGTGGCCACGTCCGCTCCGGTGTCGGAGCCGAGCGCCTTCAATCCGGCGACGTCGAGCTTGGCAAAGAGGCGGCTGCCGGAAGCGTCCGAAACGAAGCTCCCGTCAGGGGATTTGACTGGCCCGCCTGCTGCAGTCCCGACGCCGAGGATGATCACGCCGTTGTCCTTTGACCTGAGAGCGTCCGAGGCTGCAGGTTCGACGCCGTCGGTAAGCAGCAGAATGGTGCCTGACGTCTTTTCCTTCGATAGGAGCTCCGCAGCCATCGACAGGGCCGCGCCGGTGTTCCGGCCGGGCGTCGGCATGATCCGCGTCGCAAGTGCGTCCGAGTAATTTTCGATCAGAGCAGCGTCCTCCGTCAATGGCAGGACTAAATGTGGGCTGCCGGCATAGGCGATCATGGCCGTGCGTGCGCCCTTGCGCGTTGCGACGATGTCTCTGATCTTGAGTTTGGCCCGTTCCAGACGCGATGGAGCGACGTCGATCGCGTCCATCGTCTGCGACAGATCGACCGCTATGACAAGCGGCGCGGTGTCCTCCACGAACGGGGGCGCTTCCCGACGAAGCGTCGGGCCGGCCGCCCCGGTTATGGACAGGACAAGCAGCGCAACCAGAAACCAGGAAGGTCGCAGCCGCGACCGTCCTGCGGCGTCGACCACAAGCCTGTCCAGCAAGTGCGGCGCTATCATGCCCTTCCACTGGATGCGGACGTCGTTGGAGCGTTGCGCCAGCCAAGCCAGGAGGGCAGGAACAACAAGGGCCAGCAGAATTAGAGGCCTGAGAAAGTGAAAATCGGAAATCATCCAGCGACCCTCCGCCTGAACGCTGACACCGAACCGCTGACCACGTAGTATGCGCCGAGCACAAAGGCCGCGGCCAATAGTGGTAAGTGGAAGAGCTCGATGCGAGGCCGCCATGAGAGGTTCTTCTGATCGGCGGGTGTAATGCGGTCGAGCACCTCGTAGATCGACGTGAGTTGCGCCTGGTCTGCCCCGAAGAAATATCGGCCGCCCGTTTGCTCGGCGATCTTCTGAAGCGTTCCCGTATCGAGCTTGTCCTCACCTGTTGCTGCCGGATCGCCGATACCTACGGTATGGACGACGACGCCCTTGGTCTTGGCGATCTCGGCAGCCTTCAGCGGCGGCATCCGGCTGGCAGTGTCGTTTCCATCCGTAAGCACGATGAGCACCTTGTCCGCAACCGTCGTCTTCTCGAACATTTTTATCGCCAGCCCCAAGGCGTCGCCGAGCGAGGTGCGCGGTCCCGCCATTCCGGGCAGCGCATTCGAAATCATCTCCTGGACCAGAGGGTGGTCCATCGTGAACGGCGCCAGCGGGTAGGGAGCGTCGCCGAAGGCGACAAGGCCGATACGATCGCCCGGCCGACGTTGGACGAAATCGGAGACGACTTGCCGGACTGCGGCCACCCGCGCTTCCTGACTGCCGTCGGGCGATCGGAAGTCCTTCGTATCCATCGACTGCGATAGGTCGAGTGCGAGAAGCAGGTCGCGCTGGGGCTCGACCTTCTCAATCGGCGGTTCGACGAACTGCGGCCGGCATAGCGCCACAACGATCAGACACCATGCGAGAGCTTCACACACGAGCTGTGGCCAGCTACGCCGGGCGACGACAGAGCCTTCCGTCGGCACGACGCCTGCTGCTTGGGCGACTTCGGCAAAGAAGGGTAGCCGAACTGAAGCGGACGCCTGGCGATGGGCGGGCGCTAGCCACCATACGAGAAGTGGCAGCGGGAGGAGCACGAGGAGCCACGGCAGATCAAGCTGATACATGGTGCCTCTCGATCCACTTTCGCGCAGACGCGATTAAGTCGCCGCAGACGTTTGATGGAAGCCTGTCCAAACCGGGAGGTCGGTATTCTACGTCGTCCAGCAAACGCTCGAGGGCATGTCCCGCCCCGTCGTCGTCGTGTTCGTCAAGGAATTGAACCCAGGCGCTGCCCGACAGGGAGGCGACCTCTTGTTTCGGCCATGCGGCGAGGGCGGTCCGCTTCAGGATCGCGGCGAGTTCCAGGACTGCCTCGGTCCTCGTCGTCGGCTCAAGGATCTTCGGCTCGATCTCGTTGATGAGGCGGATTGCTTCGCGCCTATAGGCGTTGCGGCGGTATCGGCGGATGAACATAAGAACCCAGAGCGTCAGAACGAAAACAAACAACAGCGCTATTGCCGCCCAGCCCCAGGTCTGCGGCCACCAGGCGACCGGCGGCGGCGTCGCAATGTCGTGCAATGACCGCAGTGCCGCCTGGGTTATCGGATCTGGCGTCTGTTGCTGATCCATCAACGCCTCCGTTGTCGCCACGCCGATTGCTCAAGGACGCGCCTGAGCTGGGGGGCTGTGTCTTCAGCGGTGGAGATCGGAAGCATCGGAAGACCGAGTTCCTGCTGCCATGCAAGAAGCTCCTCGCCTCTGCTGCGCGCGAACGCGGCGATCGACGTGCGGACGCTCGCCGTCCTCAGCGCCAGCTCGGCCTGAGGACCGCCACCACTGACGACGATGCCGCCGGAGCTCGGTAGTTCAAGGAGAAAGGGGTCGTAGACGAGTAGACAGACGACGTCGTTATGAGCAGACAGCCGTAGCATCATGTCCCGCGTCAGCGCCGAATGTCCTTGGTAGTCGGAGATCACGACGATGAGATGATCGTGGCGGGCGATGTTGGCGACGGTGGTCAGTACGGCATCGAGCTGTACGACGCCGACGTCTCGACGGTCGTCCGCCCGCAGCTCCCTGTTCTGTTTTGCGATCACGTCGGCAAGGGCGATAACGGCGTTCCGGCTTCTGTGAGGCTTGATTTCCTCGATCGTCCGGTCGTTGAAGACGAAGCCGCCCACCCGGTCGCCAGATCCGAGGATCCGCCAGGCGCATAGGGCCGCGGCTTCGGCCGCGGTCACCGATTTCATCGACCGCCGCGTACCGAAGAACATGTTGATCCGCTGGTCGACGACCAGTATCGCGGGCCGCTCCTTTTCCTCTCCGTACACGCGGACGGCAGGTTTCCCCGTTCGGGCGGTCACTCGCCAGTCGATGGAACGGATGTCGTCACCGGGCAGGTAGTCGCGAAGCTCCTCGAAGACCAGTCCGCGGCCGCGCATCGCGGATTGCATGCGGCCCGCGAGCTGTCGATGGCTCCGGGCTTTCTGGACGAACCTCATATCTCTCGCCAGAGCCTCCAGCCCGACGAGGTGATCCGTCGTGACGTAGACGCCGTCGTCGTTCATGAGACCGCAACCAGTTCAATAATCCGATCGATCACCTTATCGGGCGTGGTGTTCGAAGCGTGCGCTTCGTACGACAAGATCAGGCGATGCCGGAAGACATCGTTGGCGATCGCCTTGACGTCGTCAGGGGTGACGTAGTCGCGACCCTTCATCCACGCATAGGCCCGTGAAACCTTGTCGAGCCCGATGACCCCGCGAGGACTCACGCCCACCTGCAATAGCTTCGCCAGGTCTTTGTCATATCGGTCGGGATATCGCGTCGCGAAGGCGAGGGTGACCATATAGTTTTCAACGGGGTCGGACACCGTCACTGCGCCGATCTCCACGCGGGCGTCGAACACCGCTTGAGGATCTAGGCGCTCAGGCGGAGCATGCTTTCCTTTTCCGTGTGACGCGTTTTCCTCGTCGCGGTTGAGGCGCATGATCGCCGCTTCCGACTTCTCGTCGGGATAGCCGACTTCGACATGCATGAGAAAGCGGTCTAGCTGCGCCTCGGGGAGGGGATACGTCCCCTCCTGTTCGATGGGGTTCTGCGTCGCCATGACCATGAACAACTCGGGCAGCGGGTAGCTTTTGCCGCCGACGGTCACCTGACGCTCCTCCATCGCTTCCAGCAACGCGGATTGCACCTTGGCAGGCGCACGGTTGATTTCATCGGCTAGGATCAGGTTGGCAAAGATGGGGCCTTGCTGAAACTTGAACTCACCTTTGCCGCCCTCGGAAAAGTAGATTTCCGAGCCGGTGATGTCGGCGGGAAGCAGATCCGGCGTGAACTGGACGCGGGACAGTTCAGCCTCGAGGTTCTTCGCCAGGCTCTTGATCGCTCTCGTCTTCGCCAGCCCCGGCAGCCCCTCGACGAGCAGATGGCCGTTGGCGAGCAGTCCGAGGAGAAGGCGCTCGACCATCGATTCCTGACCAATGATCGACTGGCCGATGCGTTTGCCGAGCTTTATGATTTCATCACGAGGGGCCATGAGATCTCCCTGGGATCATACGCCGTCGCGGAGTGCGACGTCCCGATCACCTTGCGTCCCGAAAGGTCGGCTTGGAAGTACGTTACGGTAAATCCGAACGTAAAAGCGGCGTGCGTCTATTGAGTGAGGGCGCTCCCACGCGGATCGCTTTTCAGCTCGTCGCGCACATCGTCGCCGTTCTGCCGACGAGCCGGTTTCTCGGCCGCTGTCAGCGGTGCGGTGGCGACCGAGCCGATAGTCCTCACCGTACCGCCGACCACAGCCTGAATGCCTTGTCCGAGCGAGACCTTGGAGTCGGTCAGGGGCTGGCCGGTCATCAGGCGCTGCCCAATGAGCTGTACGATCTGAGGACTCTCGGCGAACTTGCCGTGGTTCAGCCTGTCGCCGGACTTCACTTTCGTAAGGTCGATCGCCGTGATCCCGGCTTCCTCCAGCCTCGACCGGTACGGCTCTGCAGTCGGATCGATGCCGCCCAAACGCGCGACGCGTCCGGTAATCAGGCTGGAGGCCGCCAACGCCCGGTCGTCCTGCGAGACGAAGATCGTGAATTTAGGCTTGGGAGTCCCCATCTCGGCGTACTGCTTGGCGAAGACCTGGATGTCGATGTCCGGAGAGGCGAGAATGACGTCCTTGATCTTGGAGTTCACGCGCCCGTCTCTGATGCCCATCTGACGCAACGACTCCACCGCCAGCCACGTTCCCATCGAATGCGCGAGAACAGTTATGTCCTTCACGTCGGAATCCTCCACGAGAACCCGCAGCGCCTGCTCAAGAGCCGTGCGCGAGTAGTTCGTGCTCTCCTTGTCGTACTCATAGGCGAAAAGCTGGGCGCGGGACGGCCACGTGAACAGGATGGGCGTCGCCTGCATGCCGCTGTCGTGGACGATCTGAGCAAGCCGGAAGACGCTGTCCTCATATGTGTTGTTGAACCCGTGAACAAAGACCAGCGCATGACCGCCGACGATGTGCTGGCGGAACCACGTCTTTCCTTCCGGAACGGTCTTGATCTGCCGCACGCGCGTCACTGCAAAATCGGTGGCGGGATTCGCTGGCAACCTCTTCGGCCATTGAACGGTTCCCGCCTCTCGGTTAGATGGAATCGATACGCCGACGTCGGTCATCGATGGCTTTGGACTGCGCTCACCGTTGAAAAGCGTGGCGGGATCGCCGGAGGGCTGTCTGGTCGTTGCGACGAGCATGTCGACCCGTGCCGTCTTCGGCGTAGGCGCGGTGATGGCGACGGGGGTCATGACGCCGCTTGGATGGCCGCAGCCGGAGAGCGCAAGCGTCAGAAAGAGGATTAAGGGCTTTCGCATCAATGCTTCCTTGCGTCTCTATTCCACTTTCAGCCACGCCAAACAGGCGCAAGCGTCGCGGCGTCCGCCCAGGACTTGGAGACCCCGTTCAGAACCTGATCGTCATCCCGATGATCGGCCCATGCTGGATCATGTCGTACGAGAAGCTGTCGTTGCTGTAGTCGACGCCTTGTGCCCGGTATCCGAGAACGGCGGACACTGTGTCGTTGAACTTGTAGCCGAGGGCGCCTAGAACGTCCCAGTCGAGGTCCGCGCCGCCCGCGCCAATCATACCCCACCCCGTCATGTAGATATGATCGGTGAAGGCGTAACTGCCTTTCACGCCGACGATGGCGTCGACCCAGTCCTGCTTGTCTGTTCGAGACACGCCTGCGAGGATGCCGCCGCCGAACGAAAGGGTGGTTTCAAGGTGCCAGTAGCGTGCGCCTGCAAGAACGTCGAGCCGTGCCTTGTCATCCTCGTAGACGGTGTAGGCACCCCCGAGAAGCGCGGTAAACGTCACGGTTTTCAGGTCTACCTCGTCCGCGAGGATCCCTCGCGGCGTGGCCGAGTCGGTGGTGACCCGGACATAGGACATGTCCGTGAAGATGCTATAGCGATCGTATCGGGCGTCGCCCGCTCCCATGAATGCGAAATCCAGACCGCTGAGAATGTCGCCAAAGTCCTGGCTGACGTCGACGGTCGGAAGCCCCAAGGTCGAAGTTTCCCCGTCGAGGCCAGCCATCCAGAAGTAAGGAGAAAAGGAGAAGCTCCACCGCTCCGGCGATGAGACACCAGGCGTGGGCGCCGTTACTGGCAGAAGGTCTGCGGCGGATGCGGACGACACGGCGCACAACCCCGCAATCGTAAGCAGCAATAGTATCAACTTTCTCGTCATGGATGTCCCCTCGATCGATGACAACTAAGCCGACTCGGCCTCGCGCTCGAAAGATGATAGGGAAAAGATCCGCTGACAGAAGTACGTTACGGTAACATCGCCCAAAAAACTGTTTGCACGAGAGTTCGTCAGCCAGAGAATTTCAGCTCCCGAGCTCCCGGCGTGGCCGACTCGATTTCCTCCGGGAGTGAGGCGTGTGCCCGAAGTCTCAGCGACTGGCGCAGGCTGCGGAATCCGTGGGGATGACCTACGCCACACCGCACCTCAGGGTCATCAATCGGACGTGCTTTTCCTGACGAGATACGCACGATTGAGGATCCTAGTCTCGTCGTCTATCTTCTCGAAGGGATCAGCTACGTCGCCGCCGGACGCCCGACCATGGAGCGCAGCGCGGAACCGTCGTCCAGACAGCGGACGACGAGGGTCGTCGTCGAGGCGACCGACGTCTTGAAGGTCGTGGACGCCGCGCTGGCTGGCGGAGGTCTTGATCGCCGTCACGAAACCATCGTCCTACGGGAGCTCGAACCGGCGGAAAGGGCGCTGGCTTCGCTGAGGATTGAGATCGCAGCGCCTAGCGCCGCGGCCTATCGCGCAGCGCCCTCAGATGCTCATCGCCCTGCTGCTCGAGGAGAGCGATCGCGGCGAGGATGAATTGCTTCGTCATTGTCGGTAGCGGCCGCGTACGCAAGCCGAAGCTTTGAAGGTTGATGACGCGCACGACGCGCTTGTATTCGAGGAGGGATTGTACTCTTCTGTCATGGCGCTCGCAGGGCTTGATGGGACCCGCGAGCTAAAGGTGTTCGGTCGCTCCTGCCATCAAAACGAGGGCCGTTTTTCGACAGCCGTATCTCTACCAAACGGCGCGCCGTTGATTGAACCGGGCGATCAGAGAAGGCTCGGTTTGGCGACCGTGGTTCAACAGCAGCGGGTTGGAACCTCGTGCTAGTGGAGGATGCCTCTCTTCGCTTGTCTTTCCACGAGATTTTCAACCATGCCGATGAGCTTCGCCGCCCGTCTCAGGATTACCGTCCCCGTCGTGCTCACCGCGATGTCGTAGGACATGCTCTCCATGTCGCGGGCGATCTTCATCAATTCCACTCCGATTTCGGCATGGCCGACACGTCCGGCAAAACGCGACAGGCGTCGGATGTTCTCGACGTAGCGAGAGATCACCACAAGGCGGCGGGTGACGGGATCCTCTTCGGAAATCGCGCCCGTAGGAATGTGCCTGGTACGTTTCATGCCTAACCTCCGGTTTGGCATAAAGGGTCGGCGCTGTCGCCAAAGCCGCATTGCTGTCACGACGAGCCACCTTTCCTTGAGACGCTGGAGCGATGGCACGAGTTCAGGTGGCGAGCCGAATTCCGGCGGCACGACGCTGCGCGGGTTCCAGCAAGGATTCGGCGGCCCGCAGGAAGGTTCATGATGAAGAACTGCTTGTTTCGTGTCGTTGGTTGGGCTTTCTGGTTTGGCGCCTTCTACAAACCCCAACAAGGATCCAAGATTTCCAGTTGCGATAAGATCGTTTCACCGAAATGAAATTCAAGAGGTGCGCGGACCGAAGACGTTTGATCGATCCTGGAGCCGATAGCCTCGAGCCACAGTCCGAGATGCAATTGTCCTGCGGCGCTCATTTCACAGACGCCGATGCTGTACTCCCCACGCCCAAGTAGGCGGGCTCCTTTTCACCGTCGCCACCGCCAATCCCTTATCTCGGGGAGATCTTCGCCGTGATCCTGCACGTACGCCCGATGTTCCACAAGCCTGGCACGGAACCTGTGGATGACCTCCGGGACCCTTTCCGCCAAACCCGGCACGCGCGCTATCGCCTCGAGTGCCAGATGGAACCTGTCAAGTTCGTTCAGCACCGTCATGTCAAAGGGCGTCGTCGTCGTACCCTCCTCGATGAAGCCACGGACGTGGAAGTTGCCGTGGTTGGTCCGACGATAGGTCAGCCGGTGGATGAGATAGGGGTAGCCGTGGTATGCGAAGACCACCGGCTTGTCCCTGCTGAAGATGCGGTCGAACTCAGCATGCGCGATCCCGTGCGGATGCTGCTCCGGATCCTGTAGGGCCAGGAGGTCGACGACGTTCACCGTTCTGATTTTCAGGTCCGGAATGGCATCGCGAAGCAGCATCACCGCGGCCAGCGTCTCTATAGTCGGGACATCCCCCGCACACGCCATCACCACGTCCGGGGAGATCGTGTTGTCTTCGTAGCTCGCCCAGTCCCAGACGCCTGCTCCGGCCCTGCAGTGTTTCTCAGCCTCGTCTATGGATAGCCACTGCGGCTCCGGTTGCTTGCCCGCCACGATGACATTGATGCGGTCGTAGGTCTTGAGGCAGTGATCGCCCACCCAGAGCAGCGTGTTCGCGTCGGGTGGAAGATAAATGCGCACGACGTCGGCCTTCTTGTTCGCAACAAGGTCGACGAAACCAGGATCCTGATGGGAGAAGCCGTTGTGATCCTGACGCCAAACATGAGAGGTCAGGAGGTAGTTGAGCGACGAAATCGGCTTCCTCCATTCGAGTTCGCGCGTGACCTTAAGCCATTTAGCATGCTGGTTGAGCATTGAATCGATGATGTGGATGAACGCTTCGTAGCACGAGAAAATCCCGTGCCGCCCCGTCAGCAGGTAGCCTTCGAGCCATCCCTGGCAAAGGTGTTCAGACAGAATTTCCATGACCCGGCCCTCGCGGGCGAGATGAACGTCGTACTCCTCGATGGCCTGCATCCAGACCCGCTGCGTCTCATCGAAGACGCTCCCGAGGCGGTTGCTTTCTGTCTCGTCGGGTCCGAAGACCCGGAAGTTTTTTGTGTCCGCGTTCAGCTTGATGACTTCTCTGAGGTAGTGGCCGAAGATTTCCGTGGACTGCACCTGCTGCGAGCCTCGCTCTCCGACGTCGACCGCGAAGTCACGGATTGGTTTCGTCGCCAGTTCCCTGCGAAGGAGCCCTCCATTGGCGAAGGGCGTCGCACCCATTCGTCTACCACCCTTCGGAGCAAGCGCCCGCAGTTCCTCCCTTAGCCGACCGCTGCCGTCGAACAGGTCGTCTGGCTTGTAGCTACGCAACCAGTCATCGAGGATCTTCCGGTGACCGTCATCGCCCCGGCAGTTCGCCACCGGCACCTGATGGGCCCGCCAGAAGCCCTCGACCTTCTTGCCGTCCACTTCTTTCGGACCGGTCCAGCCTTTCGGACTGCGAAGGACCACCATGGGCCAGCGTGGCACTCCTGGCGACGCAGCATTACTTCGGGCTTCCCCCTGGAGTTCGCGAATCTTGTCGAACGCGTAGTCCAAGGTCTCAGCCATCTTGCGATGCATCCGATCCGGCTCGTGGCCCTCCACAAAGACGGGTTCGTACCCGTAGCCGCGGAAGAGGCTGGTCAAGTCTTCGTCGCTGCTGCGGCCGAGGATCGTCGGATTCGCGATCTTATAGCCGTTCAAGTGCAATATCGGCAGCACGGCGCCATCGCGGGACGGATTGAGGAACTTCGTCGAATGCCATGACGCGGCCAAAGGCCCGGTTTCAGCTTCGCCGTCGCCGACGACACAGGCCGCTATGAGGCCGGGGTTGTCGAATGCAGCCCCAAAGGCGTGAACCAGGGCGTAGCCGAGTTCTCCGCCCTCGTGGATGGATCCGGGGGTTTCCGGCGCCGCATGGCTTGGTATCCCGCCTGGAAACGAGAACTGCTTGAACAACTTCCGCAAGCCATCCTCATTCTCGGCGATTTCTGGATAGATTTCGCTATACGTTCCCTCAAGATAGGTGTTGGCGACCATGCCTGGCCCGCCATGGCCGGGACCGCAGATATACAGGACCTCAACGTCGCGAGCCCTGATGATGCGGTTGAGATGCGCGTAGATGAAATTCAGTCCCGGCGTAGTTCCCCAATGGCCGAGAAGGCGTGGCTTGATATGCTCCGAATCCAGGGGCTCGCGTAGCAGCGGATTGTCCATGAGGTAGATCTGCCCGATGGATAGATAGTTGGCTGCTCGCCAGTAGCGGTCGATCAGAGAGAGTTCGGCGTCGCCGATGGTCTTCGCGGCTTCTGCGTTCACGAGGTTCTCCTTCATAATCTGTGACGGGTCAGTACCGACAAAGCCTCGTCGGCGATCACTTGCTCTTCGTTCGTTGGGATGACGAAAACTTTGACGCGGCTTGATGTCGTGCTGACGACGTGAGAACGGGCCTCGTTACGCGAAGCGTCCAGCTCGACGCCAAGCCATTGCAGCCTGCTGGCGACGCGCGCCCGTATCTCAGGCTGGTTCTCGCCGACGCCCGCCGTGAAGACCACTGCTTCGAGCCCGCCCAGCGTCACCGCCTGTCTGGCTATCTCTCCGGCGACCCGCAGACAAAAGAGGTCTATGGCCTGTTGGGCTTCAACTCTCTGATCGACCACAAGCACCCGAGTGTCCCCGCTGATCCCCGAGACACCAAGAAGGCCGCATTCGTGGTAGAGGAAGTCTTCGATCCGCTCTGGCTGACGCATGCCTTTGCGCATCAGGTAGAGTAGTACGCCCGGATCTATCCAGCCCGGTCTCGTGGCCATGGGGACTCCGTCCAATGCCGAAAAACCCATGCTGGTGTCCCTGCTGACCCCGGCCATCATTCCACAAAGGCTAGCACCGCTGCCCAGATGGGCGACGACCGTACGACCGCGACCTGCCTCCTCATCTATCTCCGAAAGTTTGCGGGCGACATACGCGTAGGAGATGCCATGAAAGCCGTACCGCCGGATGCCATCGTCATGCAGCGCCCTCGGGATCGCCAGTCTTCGGACGACATCCTCCTGGGAGGAGTGAAATGCGGTATCGAACGACGCCGTCTGCACGAGCGCGGGTTCCACCGTTCTTACGGCGCGGATGAAACGGAGAGCGGCCGGCTGGTGCAGCGGCGCGAGAGGAACCAGGCCTTCGATTTCGTCGATGCATCGGTCGTCAAGCAGCGCCGGACCCTGGAACCTCAGTCCACCATGGACGATTCTATGAGCGGCCGCCACTATGCTGCCACCAAGGCAGTCGGCTGCATATTCGAACACCTGCCTGACGACCTCCCCGACGTCCTGTCCGTCGCTCGATACAAGGGGCGTCGCGACGCGTTCACCTGCGATTTCTCCAACCAGTGCCAAGGGAAAGTTATCGAAGTCGATCTTGGCGCGACCGGAGCTTTTGGCTTCGCGGTCGACAATCTCGAACACACCAATCTTGAGCGTCGATGAGCCGGAATTGAATGTGAGAAGGACATCGTCTTTCAAGCGAACTCCATCAGGCAATCGCGGGCTTTTGGGGTCGGCGGATAGCTTTCATGTTTATGAGCGCCGATGGAAGTACGTAACGGTAACTTCGACCGTAAAAAACCTCCGAAGAGCACCAGCTTTCCCGCCAGAGCGCTGGTTGCACGCGTGTCAGGAAATTCGGTGCGACCAGCCTTTCGAGGGGTAAATCTTCGCTCGAACGAGGTGACGGTGGCCTTCCGGACCTCCACGCCGACTTTGCCGGCAGGGCCGCCAAGCCGGGTGAACTCGGAATCAAGATCGTTACGACGATGGCCGCTTAAATTGACGGAAAGTTCAATGACCGAGAGAGCACGGGCAGCGGTTACGGCGCGAACTTGACCTTTCGCGACGGGGAAAGCTGATGTCCCTCAGGATCATGATCATCGAGGACGCTTCTCGCCCCGGACATGGAGGACATGCTGGTGGAGGCGGGTTACATCGTCGTAGGTCAAACCTCGGACGTGGCGGAGGCCGTCTCGCTCGCGGATGCCGCCGGCGGCGCGGTCGACGTCGCCATTATGGACGGAAAACTGGCCAGAGGATTCAACGGCGTTGACACGGGAGAGCTTCGGCAGCGTTGGGACATCCCGTCGCTTTTCGTGTCCGGCAATCTCGAGGAAGGTACCCGGCCGCGGGCTTTGCAGTGGAAACCATTGGGGTTCATAGGCAAGCCGTTTTCCGAACGCGAAGTGCGTGCGGCGATCTGTTCGCTCACTTTCTGCTGAACGCGCCCTCGCTCTCTCAGCCATTTAAACGGCTGCATCCGACCGATGTTCCAGTGTCGCTACGGGACTCGTGGAACTTCGGCATCGATAGCGAGCATGATGTCGCCGAAGAGAACCCAGACGATCTTGCCAAGGCTATACGCGGGTTCCTCGACACGGGAGAAGGCGAACTGGCTAACTGGCTAACTGGGCCGCGGCACCCTCCATCGAAAAGGAGGAGCTGAAGAGCAAGGCCCCGCAACAAACGGCGAGCCCGGTGGCCTGGCGCGGGATGGAAGATCAGGGCTCTTGTCGAAGCCGCGTCTCGGAAACGGGCCCGGTAGAACCATAGCGTTTGAGCGGTCAGAACCGGAACCTATTCGACGTCGAGCGGGTTTCCGCTCATAGGAGGCAGGAGACGGGATGGAAACAAGCAGGGAAGGACGGACAGGGGTACGTACGGTGTTCGCGGCGCTGATGGTCGTTATGCTGCTTGCATCGCTCGACCAGACGATCGTCTCCACCGCGTTGCCGACGATCGTCGGCGAGTTCGGGGGCCTCGAGCACCTGTCCTGGATCGTGACATCCTACATGCTCGCGACGACCGTCGTGACGCCGCTCTACGGTAAGCTGGGAGACCTGTTCGGCCGCAAGCTGGTGCTTCAGGCGGCCATCGTCCTTTTCCTTCTTGGCTCCGCCCTATGTGGGATGAGCGCCTCGATGCTCCAGCTCATCTTCTTCCGTGCGCTGCAGGGGCTGGGCGGCGGCGGCCTCATGGTCACGACCATGGCCGTGGTGGGGGACATCATCCCGCCGAAGGATCGAGGACGGTATCAGGGCCTCTTCGGGGCCGTCTTTGGACTGTCAACGGTACTTGGACCTCTGATCGGAGGCTTCATGGTCGACCATCTGACATGGCGATGGATCTTCTATATCAATCTCCCACTCGGGATCGCCGCGGTGCTGATCATCGGCGCCGTCCTGCCGCGCAAGGCGGTCGGCGTCCGTCCGTCCATAGACTACGCAGGCGCTTTGTTGCTCGCGATCTCACTGACCAGCCTAATCCTGCTCACGAGCCTCGGTGGGCAAACGCTGGCGTGGACGTCCTTAGCGGCGATTGCGCTTGCGGCCGCGTCGATCGTTTCCCTCATCCTCTTCGTCGGCGTTGAACGGCGCGCCGTTGCCCCGATGTTTCCGATGCATCTGTTCTCGATCAGGATCTTCACCGTCTGCGCGCTCGTCAGCCTCGTGGTGGGGCTGGCCATGTTTGGATCCGTAACCTACCTGCCGCTTTACATGCAGGTGGTCAAAGGGCTCACACCTCTTTCGGCAGGCCTCCATCTTACGCCGATGATGGCAGGCGTCCTGACCAGCTCGATCGCAAGTGGCCAGATAATCAGCCGCACCGGGCGCTATCGACTTTTCCCGATTGCTGGTACCGCGATCATGGCTATAGGTCTCGGGCTGCTGTCGACGCTTTCGGTCGAGACAGCCGTCTGGACCGCGGCGGG
Organism: Hyphomicrobiales bacterium; assembly: GCA_900471485.1. Classification (GTDB taxonomy): domain Bacteria; phylum Pseudomonadota; class Alphaproteobacteria; order Rhizobiales; family Rhizobiaceae; genus Rhizobium. Next base: position 41,608 of record UCEU01000022.1, on the reverse strand, counting down.
ATACGCGCTTGTGCTGGGCCTCGGCCTCGGGATGGTCATGCAGGTTCTCGTGCTCGCGGCACAGAACGCCGTTCGCTACGAAGACCTAGGTGTCGCCACCTCGGGCGTCACACTCTTCCGGTCGATCGGCGGCTCCGTCGGCGTGTCCATTTTCGGCGCGATCTTCGCGGCGGCACTGGCGGTCCGCCTCCAGGGTGTTGCCGGCATTCCGGCGGCGCTTGACCCCGTCGCGATCCAGGCGTTGCCGGAGGCGACAAAAACTCTGTACGGCACGGCGTTCACCGAGGCCCTGCGCCCGATATTCCAAACGGCCGCCGTTCTGGCCGCGGTGGCCTTCCTGCTGACGCTGCTTCTCAGGGAAATACCTCTACGCTCGTCTCACCGTGCGGACAGCGTCGCCAATGCACTCGCGATGCCCCGCAACGCCCGGTCGGTCGATGAACTTGAAACGATCGTGGTCAATCTTGAGCGCCGCGAAAACCGCCATCTCGTGCTGCGCGACGTTGCAACGACTGCTGGGCTGGACCTGGCACCGAACGCACTGTGGCTTCTATTTCGGACGGGAAGAGTGGGGCGTGCCTTGCCGGAGGACGGTTCGGCCGCGAAAGTCCTGCTGGACTTGCATCTGCTGGAGCGACGGCATGACGGCTCGGTCGAATTGTCGATTGAGGGCCGTAGGATCTACGAACGGATTGTCTCCTTGTATCGCGACCGCTTTGCCGCGCTTGTCGCCAACTGGGAGCCCGAGCAGCACGAAGAGGCGAGGAGCATGTTGAGGAGACTGGCAGAGTCCGTTCTCTCGGAGCCGCTCCCCAAGGTGCATTGATGCTGCATCGACGGGATGCAAATGAGGACGTAGATACTCCTCATAAATGCCGAGTCCCGCCATCCGGTTCATCCATGGCGGTATGCTTAGCGATCTCTCCGACCCTGCGTATCCACGATGGGGCACCAGCTTTCTTAGGTCCGGCCCGGCCGCTGGATCGGAACGACGATAGTATTCGATCTAAAGATAGTTGTCAGGGACGATGAAGGTGCCATCGAGGTTGTCGATGTTTTACAGTTGAGTACGGGGCAGGTCTTGTCGTCACGCGTCGGTATGTTCCGCCATTCGGCATACTCGTTGGCGTCACACAGGCGACTGTTGCGGACAAAGCGATCGTACAGCGGAAGACCGCGCGGCGACGTCGAGCGAAAGATGATCGCGCCCTGTTGATGAACGGCCGACCGTGCCTGCGCGCATGACATCGCGAGCGGATTGAGCCGCGATATGGCGAACGAAGGTGTGGCGGAAAGAGCTAGGGCTACGGCAAGAACAACGGTCTTCATATCATGTTTCCTGCGACGATCATGCACAACGCGGGCAAGAGACCACAGTTCCACCACGTCGGACCGGCGCATGCAGGAGGCCCGCGTGGTCAGGTGTGACTCAGTCCTGGTCTCCGGTGGCCGGCATGATAATGCTACGGGAGGCTGGACGCCCGCAACAGAACCGTTGTTTGATAGTCGACACTGATCCCTGCAGGAGATGAACGCCCTGCAAATGTGTTATTGGGAGCTGGGCGGATCTTGGAGCCCTGCCTTCGGCTTGATGTGATAGGCTTTGAGAACAGCCGCGATCTCGAATCAGTCTTGTACCGCGAAATGGAAACGCGAATTGCCAAACAGCGCATATGAAATGAAACGGGGTCGCGAAGCGGATTCGGTTGGCGAGCCCCTCAGCGTTCTTCGCAGCGTATGGGGATATCCCGAATTTCGAGGGATGCAGGGGGATGTCGTCGACAACGTGTTGTCGGGTCGCGATACGCTTGTCCTGTTTCCTACCGGTAAAGGCAAATCTCTTTGCTTTCAGCTTCCCGCACTTTGCATGCGCGGGACGGCGGTCGTCGTGTCGCCACTGGTGGCGCTCATGCGAGATCAGGTCGAGGAACTCAAGGAACTCGGCGTCGCCGCGGGGGCATTGTGGTCGGAGCAGCCCTCGGACGAGGCGGCGGAGGTCAGACGTCGACTGCGAGCAGGAGAGATGAAGCTGCTGTACGTGACGCCTGAACGTGTCGCGGCCGGAGGACTCCAGTCCATGCTCGGGCCGGACGGGATTTCACTGATCGCCGTAGACGAGGCGCACTGCATCAGTTTTTGGGGAAATAATTTTCGGAAGGACTACCTTGCGCTTGGGCGCCTGAAGGACATGTACCCCGGCATTCCGATCGTCGCGCTTACCGCCACGGCGGATCCGCACACGCAGAAGGACATCGTCAAGCTGCTGAACATCGCCGACGCGCAGGTCTACGTCGACAGCTTCGACAGAAAGAACATCAGCTACGAAATACTTCCCCGAAGCAATCCGCGGGCCCAACTGCTGGACTTCCTGAAGAGGCATGAAGGCGAAAGCGGCATCGTCTACTGTCTCTCCCGCAAGAAGGTCGAGGAGACCGTCGAGTGGTTGAATGAGAACGGCGTCCGAGCAAAGCACTACCATGCCAGGCTTGACCCCGCGGTTAAAGCGGCGAACCAGGACGCTTTCCGTCTTGAAGAAGGACTGTGTCTGGTCGCCACGGTAGCGTTCGGCATGGGGATCAACAAACCGAACGTCCGCTATGTCGCCCATCTCGATCTTCCGTCGTCCATCGAAGGCTACTACCAGGAAACAGGGCGCGCCGGTCGAGACGGGCTTCCGTCGGAAGCGTTCATGGTCTTCGGAATGCAGGACATCGTCCAACGCGGGCGGATGATCGACGAAGGCGACGCCTCGGATCGAGTGAAAAGGATCGAGAGGGCCAAGCTGAACGCGCTGGTCGGCATCTGCGAGACGACCGCCTGCCGCCGGCAGGCAATCCTCGGACATTTCGGCGAGCGACACCCAGGCAACTGCGGCAATTGCGACACGTGCACGAAGCCGATCGAGACCTGGGACGGCAGCGACGCCGCTATCAAGGCGCTCGCGGCGATCTACCGGACCGGAGAAAGGTTCGGCGTAGGGCATGTCATCGACGTCCTCATCGGGAAGGTGACGGACAAGACGAAAAGGTTCGGCCACGTCGACCTCGCGGTCTTCGGAGCGGGCAAGGAATTCAACGCGGCAAGCTGGCAGTCGATATACCGTCAGCTTCTTGCTCTGAACCTCATTCGCGTAGAGCACGACGAGTACGGCGCGATGAAGCTGCAGGAGGCGGCCGCCGCCGTTTTCAAGAAGGAAAGATCCGTGACGCTTAGGCGTGACCGCGCTGTCACGCGGGGTGCGAAAAGGGCGGCAGACACTTCAAGCTATACGTCCCGCTCAGGCCTCTCGGCGGACGACCGCGAGGTTTTCGAGGCGCTCCGCCAAGAACGCCTCGCCATCTCCAGAGAGATTGGCGTCGCCCCTTACGTGGTCTTCCCGGATACCACCCTCGTGGCGTTCGCGACCCGGCGGCCCGCAACGCTTGACGAGATGCTCGATGTGTCGGGCGTCGGTCCAACTAAGCTTGAGCGGTACGGGCAGCGTTTCCTCGACGCACTTGAGATTGCTCTTCGGTGAGGGAGCCTGGCCTTGCTCAGGCTCTTCGTATCTGCTCGAGTGGGCTGCCTTCAAAGAGAACAAAGATGGTTCCATACAGGTGCCTGCCGGTCTCGTCGATAAGCGCGATGCCGGAAACCCCTGTGGTGGGAGACAGGCGCCACTGTGCAGTTAACGACAGGTCGCTGTGCTTCTGCAAATATTTGCATAGGGGCGCGACCTCGCCACAGGGCCAGAGCACGTACTCATCCGTGTCCAGCAAGGTCATGGGGTCCGCCCCTTCCCACAAGCATCGGCCGTCCTTGTAGGCAGTATGATAGACGCAGCGATCGCCGATTTCGGAAACAAATTCGAGCATTTCAGGCACCCCGTTTTCGCGTAGATTGCCTGGACGGGGTCCGGACTGTCAACGAACTCGCTCAGGAGCCTCGATGTTCGCTGTGGAGGCTTTCGTCAGACGTCGCTTGCGAGCGTCCAGCCCTTGTCTCGAATATGATTGAAACTACGGTCCCTTCTCAAGGCAGAACGGATGAGATCGACAGGGTTCTTCGCGTGAATGTAAATCCCCTTCGATTCCATTTTGCGCTTGAGTTCCATCTGCATCACCGGCTTGCCAACCTCCGCCAAGATCATCTTCGCGGCCTCCCTTATCCGGTCGGACTCGTTCATTGAGGTTACCGCGGTAGACTTGCCGTGCTCGCTTAAAGGGAGGGGGTTGTCGACAAGGGGTTCCTTCATCAGCTCGCCCATTTCGGCCCGAATGATCTCAAGGCGCGTTTTCGCCTTTTCGATCTCGGCTTCCTGGTCCGCGCAGTACTGGGCGGCACGGACTTGGAACTGGGCCAGTTCCTCTTCCCGATGCACAATCTGCTTCTGTAATGCGAGAAGGAGGGTCTCGAACTGTTCGCTGATATCAACCAACGATAAAATCCCTGTTTACATAGTTCGGGGGTACAGTCCCTATTGTTCGCGTACGCGAGATCCGATAGGTTCCAGTAGCGAGTCGAGCGGGCCCGTCGTGAACAAACTAGCCCGCCCGACCAACAGAACCTCAGAAAGGTCCATGCCGATGTGTTAGCACCATCCCTCTGAAACCGCTAGTGTTTTTCAACGGCCCGCCGATGCGCAACTGCGTCTTTCGGCTAAATAGCGGATTCGTCTCATCATTCTCTTCTAATCGAGTGATCGTTCAAGCTACTTGAGCGGCGTCCACCCGTCGTGCGGCGCGCTTGGACGCCCTTCGTTCACTTGGACAGACGAATCAGTTGAACCTGAACCGTTCAAACGCGGCCTCGCTGCGTTTGCAGACCCGACCCCGCATCACAGTTTCCATCGTCAATTCGGACGCCGTCGTCTCGGGTAACGACAACCTGTGACTGTATAGGAAGAACGATGAACTCAAAACGAAGACTTCTGACTTTAGTGAAACTGGTTTCTCTACCAGATCCCATTGGGACGAGGGCGGAACGGCCGCGTCTCAATGTAGCGTCCTTGCCCGGACAGGAGGAGCTATCGGCGCCCTCCGCTCCAAGTCGAGGTCGCGAGGACGGCGCCCGTCGGTCTGAGGACCAGCCCATGACGATGGCGAACGACAAGCCTGGGCTCGGCCAGGTGCCGGCGCATGTTAGTGGCTGGACGGGCGCCCGGCCTGCTGGGAATGCCCTCGCTTCCGCTTACGGTTCATCAGGGAAGCCAGCCCGTGTAGTTGTCGACTTTGGAAATACCGGCATCGTCAAGGGTTTGGCGAAGAGGTTGAAGCGAGAAGTTCGTAGCTGGGGCGACCTCATCTCGCATTACGACGCGCTTACAATCGTTTCCCGAATCTTCGGGCACGACGGTTACGAGGAACTGTATTCCCGCATCGGCCTAGCGGACAGGTCTGAGCCAGATCGTGTCGTTGACCGGGACGTTGCGGAGAAACGTTACCGGCAGTATGCGACCGTACTCACCGAAAATGACTTTTCCATCGACGAAGCCGAGCACTTGCTGAAGGTAGTGACATTTGGATCTTGGTGGGATTTCTCCGGTGAACGAAGCCCGCCTAAGGCACATGGAACGCGCATCAGGGTTGCAAATACGAAAACAGAATTCCTTGATCTCGGGACGGTCGTGAGTCTCTTCGGCATCTTCGAAAAGTCGATACATGCGCAAGGACTCGTCATCGAGGAAGGCCGGCGACACCTGTTCGCAAAAATGTTCGGACACGCCACCTTCAAAGATCTCTGCGCTGCCGCAGGGCGCGGGAATCCTTCAGTTCCGGACTTCTATCTCGCCCCCGAATCCTTGGACGAGCGCGTGCGTGGGTATCTCGAGGTACTGTCGGACGCCGGCATCGGTGAATCCGTAGGATTGTCAGTCCTCCGGGAGGGTTTCGGAGGGTGGCTCGGCATCGAAGACGATGAGTGGGAGTCCTTGAGGCAGCCACGACACGTGGATCAGATCCAGCATGGACGCCGCCCGCGATGGCGTCCGCGGCGCTGCTAACTCCATCGGAAAGTCTGGGAATTTCGACTGAGCCCAGCGTGGACTGATACGGCGAGTCCTAGGACGCCTCATCAGGGCGCCGAAGACTTCAGACAACCAACAGACATAGGTGAAACAAATGGAAGCTGCGAAAGAACGTTTCGCGGGCGCGAATTCGCTCGCACTAACGGTTGAGGAATTCGAACGAGGGTATCCGCATCTGGCCGAGGCAGTGACGGAATACACGTCGTTCCTCAAATCAAAAAACAAACGGACGAAATATGTGCTAGCCCCGAGGTTGCTGCTCGGGATGATCGAAGACGACGGCCGCTACGACATGCTCCGTCTCTATCTCAAGTCGCCGGACGCGTGGTCGGCAGAGAGGATAAAATTCGAAGACGCCCTACTGCAGGCATTGAAGGCAAATTACGAGCGCTTGCTGGCGTCCGAACTCTATTCCGAAGCTATCGCCTTGGAGCATGCCAGGAATGCGGTCGCCGTATTCCGATGGCTGGGTCTGAACACATCAATCTATCCGGAATTGCCAAAGTTTCTTCCCCTCAAGCTAAAAAACCCGAAGGGGCCGCGGAAGGCAGTGGACGTCGAGCCGCCGTTTCCACCGATGAGCGTCGAGGAGATCGGATCGATACTGGGTGATCAGTTCCGCGATGATTTTCGCGCTTTCGAGGCAAAGGAACTGAGAGGCACAACGAAGATCGTCGGATTCCGCTACCTGATGTCGTACATTAGGTTGAATCCTACCAGCTATTCGGACGCCTTGCTTTGCGCGCTTTCCGGTGGCGGCAAAGAACGATGCGATCCCTCAGCGATCAAGTCAGTAATCGACGAGTGTGAGACGGCTATGAAAAGGTCAGGAGCCTTCGCCGCGGTGACTGTCACGGGATTGATGCGCAATTGTTCTCACCTCCTGGAACATATGTCTGAACTCACCAACCGGAACTACCCGCATTTCTCGCGCCGCTACAAGAAGTTCACCCACGTTCCCGCAGTCAGCACGTCGATCACGGATCTCGGTTTCCCTGAAACCGCAAACCTTACCGGTGCAGCGAGACTCCGCGTCTCGATGAAGGTCGTCAGCGACGCCGCAATGGACGTCCTTCAGAAGCATGTGTCGTTCTTCAAAGCTGCGGAACCGCTGCGCTTGGGGATCGCTACCGGCCTTCCCGAAGAGGCGCGCGTGGCTTGCAGGGCGATCTCGACCGTCGTGAGAGCGGAAATCCTCAGTTTCGAGCGAACCGGGAAGTCCCGGTTTTCGAGGTACGGTGACCACTCGAAGTCCGAAGCCGTCAGCGCTTCTATGGAGTTAATGGCAGATCCGGAGACATGGCGGAAGGCCGGCCTCGGCGTACTTGTTCCTGACGTCGCGTCGCTCGAGTTCCAGCAAATCGTCACTCTGGTGCATTGCTGCATCGGCGCTACTAACCCCCCGCTCATGGCAGCGAAGATAGTGTTCTGCTGTGACACCGGTTGGAACCGCCAACCGATTGAGGACATTCTGCCTGAGGTGTATCAGTTTCGCTTGATGGACGAGGTTGGCATAGCGTGCGCTTCGTTCGTGGAAGTGTTCAAAAATCGCGCTGGGCACCTGGTTCAAACCCTGTTGGAACATTCCGAACTCAGCGGGATGAGGGCGGCTAATGCTGTCGCTGCTTGGGAGGAGGCTGAACGGGCAGAGAGCTGGGGGGATTGCGATCAGCGTTCGATGGTCGGGTACACGAGTCCCGCCTATGTGGCCTTGGAGCTGATACGACCACTGGTGGAGCCTCTCGATGGCTATACCAAGAACCGACGCGTTCATGAGCGGTTCTTCAAAAGCATCTCTCTGGCCGGCGGTGTCTCGCTCAACACGCGCGATATAGCGACGACATTTGCAAGCGGGCCGCTCGCAAGTCCAGGCCTGACGTTCAAACTGATCCGTAAGTCCTACCTTCAGATGATGTTCAGAGTGGTGGACACGGTCGAATCCTTGCGAACGGACGCCAATCACGCCGGTACCGGGGGGCTTCTTCCCGTCTACCTGAACTCACCTGACATCATACGCGAACTCGAGCAAAGCACACGGTTTTTCCAGAATGCCATTCAGTCTCTGATCGTGGCCGAAGTGGGCAAACCGCTTGAGTTTCTAATGACTCCTGAAGAGCACACCTGGTTCTACAACCTCGCGCGCGTGTCAGGGGTTGCGAGCGCTGTCGGCTACGGTGTTTCTACGCCTGTCGCAGGGCCACCGGCGTTCCGCTTCACGCCATCGGACGAGCAACTCCGGTCACTTGTTGCAATCAGCGTGTCCCTGGATCTCGAGGAGAAGATTGCCGACCAGCGCCGCTGGTCGCTCATAGGCATACCCCTAAGAGGATTCACGAAGGCGATCTTCGCGAAGCTCAAAGAAGCGGGAATGGGCCGTCTCCTTGAACGGATCAGGGACGAATTCAACGACGATCTGCGTCAAGGGTTCGTCGCTCTCACCCCACTCAATCTCTCAGGAGCAATCAAATGATGAAGCTTTCCACATACAAGGCGCGTCTGGGCGCCAGATCCATCCCAGCAGCCGTCGTCGCCACTCGCCCATCCACTCCTATTGGTAAGCGACTGACTACGGGATGGTCGCGCGGGAAGAACCGTGACCTGACGCACAACTGCTGGATTATCGCAACCGCCGACCCCACCAAGAAGCGGAAGGAGGTCGAGCATCTCGTTTCGTTCGACGCGGCCGTCGACTTTCCGAATGTCCTTCTCTCGCACAACTCGCTCAATGCTGACCGCTTGACCAAGAAGGTTCTTGTGCTCACTTCCTTGTCGATCGGCGCGCGAGGAAATGGAGGGCTCGATGCGACTTACGTCGCGCAGATGGCCCGAAAGTTCGACTGGGTGCTTCGTTATCGCATCGCGGAAGGTTATCGGTCCTTTGCCGATATCCCCGAGGATTTCGCGTCCGACTTTTCCAAGCGTCTCACAAAAGGGGGAACCTTGGCACTCGTCCCCATCGAGGAAAGGCTCGACCTGGTGCTGGATGCACGCACAAGCTCGGAAGCTTTGGTCATCAACCACAGCTTCGCCACTCAGCTCGGCGTCACCGTCGCAGCTATTGCACGCTCACCGTCGTTCCAGTTAGCCCTCCTGGATGCTGACCCTTCGGCCGGCCTGGATGCCAGCGATTTGGACGAGGGCGTCGACAACGTTCGCAGCGATGATCCGGCTTCGAAGACCCAGGCCAGGCCAAGCATTTTGTCAGATACGAACGGCAGGCGCAATCTGCACAGTTACCTCGAAATCCTTGAGTACCTGTTCAGGCTCTCAGAGCGTGACCTAGACCACGACCGGATGGAGCAGGACCCGTTTGATTCGATGTCCTTGGACGCGATCCTGAACCGCGATCGCAAAGAGGGCGGTAGGACCGATACGCTTCTTCCGGAGGACATGATGAGGGCCATGACTGCGGCAGCGAGGTACGTGGCAAGCTACTCCAAGTACATTCTGGCTACGTTTCACGCCTCTCGTCATTGGGACTCGCTCGGAACTCGAGATAACGAGATGGCGAGTGCCAGCATGCTTATGCCCGAGGGCGGGTTTTGCATCTGGCCGATCTGGAACCTGGGCGCGGCCAGGCGAGAACCACTACCCCCTAAAACGATCCTGCTGGACGAGGCAGTTCGGCATCTATTCGCAGCTTGCGCCATTCTCATCGCCGGTTTTGCGGCGCGCCGGGACATTGGTGTTCGAAGCGCCCACTTCGGCTGCCTCACCGAGGGCGAAAACGGCCTCATGACGATGAAAATATATATCGGCAAGACGGACCAAGACCGCGTAGATATCCCGGTACCATCGATCCTCAAGACCGTCGTAACCACACTCGAAGAGCTTTCTGCCGACACCCGCCAGGCGACTGGAAAAGAATGGCTGTTCGAGGTCGCATTCGATCCCAAGAAGCCCGAGCGGCTGAATTCGTCGCGGTTCCATCAGACCATTGATCAGTTCATGGAATTCATGGGCGTGGCCCCGCCTGAGGGCCGTAACCGGTGGGATCTCAGCATTCATATGCTACGGCGCGGGTACGGAATCTGGTACTACTACGGATTGACTGGCGGCCATCCCGACGCGCTTTCGCTCATGTATCGGCATAACGACCCAAACATGACACGGATCTACTTCACCATGATCTTGCCGGGCGAAATCAACCGGTTGAAGACTGAGCTCGAGGTGCGCTTGCGAAGTTCCGTCTCAAACCGGACCGAGGAAGACCAAGCATGGGTCGATAGCGCATATAGGCGGCTATCTTACCTGAAAGAGCATCAGAAGGCTTTCGACGAGCCGCGCTGCGAGATGTTCGTAAAAAAAATGCTGGGACTGTGGCGAGGAACGGAGAGCGTTATCGGGGCAGGGGGCAAGGCTCTGTTCAGCGATGTACAGGCGATCGCCGAGCGCGCGATGGGAACCGTCCGGATCGGTTCGAGAGCCAACGACCCGAGCGCGCTCGAGGCCCCTTTGCTCGAGCGGTTGATCCAGTACGCAAAGAGCCACTTTCTGGAGCCGGTGATCGGCACGAATATGTGGTGCGCTGCCGATCCGCACAACGAGGAACACCGGGCCGATGCCGAGTGCCTGAAGCTGAAGGCGAAGGGCAAAGCGCCTTGGAAGAAGGACGCCATACCTGAAGCACTTATGCCGGACTACGACTTCGCCTGCAATCGGGTTTGCGTCGGTTGCCGTTTCGGTGCTGCTTTCCAGGAAGGCCAACTTGCACTTCGCAGCGAGGTCAACCACCGCCGTCACGCTGTAACTCATGCTGCAACCACGGCTCTTGAGCACGACGGAGCGGATCTACTCGCAGAACTGGAGGCCGATATTGCTGCTGCGGGCCCTGCACAGCGGGGAGGCGGGCTGTGAGCGACGACGAAATTTGGGATCGCGAAATGACGATGGACGAGTTCAAGAGACTCGACCCATCTTTGCAGAAAAAGCGCATCGACACGTCGCTCCGTCGAAAAGTCACTGAGATGCATCGGTGGTCCCGCAGTGGCGTTCCGACGGGGACTGACTGGCGCAAGAAGGGAGGAAGCCGGAGCAAGCTTCGCCAATGGCATGATCCGAAGAAGAAGCTATGGAGTTGGAGTGACGACGCTCCTGATAACCCCAGGAGCATCCGTAATAAGGCGGTGATGGCGAAGTGGATCAAGGCCCGCAAGCTCCTCGCAGCCGGAAGAACGGCCAAGCCCGCGGAAGAGAAGGACATGTGGAAGGACAGGGCTTTGGCGCTCGAGCTTCAGAATACCAATCTCATCGCGGCGAAGGCTTCTCTTGAAGACAAGCTTCGCCGCGCTGAAGCCAGGATCGACGCCAGCAAAAAAAAAGAGGGCCAGCAAGTGAGCGACTTTTACCACGATTTGTTCGCGAAACGGACTTCGGAGGGCCTCGAGTGGCCGGAGGGCGATCTCGGCGATCCTTCTCCTTTCCCGCTCCTCACAGGGCAAGGTCGTATCGAAGCCAGGGTTCAGACCGACATGCAGAGGAAGACGGATCCATGATCTACATCCCGAATGACTTTATAATGGATCGAACGCCGGCGGGCTTCATGTGGCGAGACGATGACATGTCAGGAATCCCGCGTATACGACACATGGATGGATCGATCTTTGAGCCGTTCCTTCGATATTTCGCTTATGGTTGGCTGAACAAGCTTTTCAAAGCGAAGTCCTCGATGGAGCCGGACGCATATTCCCTGCGAGAATGGCTCTGCCATACTACGAATGTCGGCCTTGATTGGGTTTCGGCCGGTACCGATGACGTAATGAGGTCGTTCCGCAGCACCTTCACTGAGAGAGTAAAGGAAGGCGAACTGGCAGCGGCTCAGGTTGAACTAAAGCTCGATCATATCTTCACCTTCTACCAGAGAATCAGGAGAGCGATGCCCTTCGATGGGGAGGAGCCGATGCTCCAGTTCGTGGGGCATTCGGAAAGCCTCGCTCCGATTACCACCCGGCGTGTTGGGGGGCAGGCCCGTTGGAGCGGCTGGAGCAAGATCGATCGGAAAGCTCCCAATCGCCCGACGCCGGACGACGACCAGGTCGAACGAATCCTTGAACACCTTAGGGCGGCCGCAATGGAGCCCCTGGATGGATCTTGGAAGCAGGCGCTCCAGGTTTATGCAGCGGAGAGAAACTGGCTCGTGGCGTGCTGCGAGGCCCGCGCCGGACTTCGCGCTAAGGAGACGGCAAGTCTTTCACTGCAAAAAATTGCGGATGCGTTGGCGAACTTGAAGATTGTCAACATTTCGACTGGGAGGTGGCGGTCAAGCCTTCAACCCAACCCTCTCGATGAGGCGGTCGATGACCCGCAGCTCCAATCAGAGATTCGTTCAGGGTTAGAGAGGCACGCCGCCCGCGGCTACACGACGATCAACGTGGCCGTCCAGACCAAAGGGAAGCCCGAAAGGTCCGTCGAGTTTCCGATCGACCTCATAATAGATCTTCTCGAAATTGGGGTATGGACGGTCCGCAAGGCATTATTCGAGCGCTGGACGGCAGACGGCAAGATTCACCTGGATCACGATGCGGTCTTCCTCTCCTCCACAAGAGATGGGGCTCGGCTCTCAACAAAAAGTATCGTCGGCATCGTCAAAGATGCTTTCAATGGTCTGGACATTGCCGGTAGCGGCCACAGGCTTCGCGCGTATTATTTTACTGAGATGGCTTGGCTTTTGTGGACGCAGGAGCTTGCGACGGCAGGCTACCGCAGCGACGTCGCGATCACTAACACCGTACTTAATCGGCTGGCGGATTTAGCCGGGCACAAAAGTCCGGGAACGATGGAGCGATACTATCTCGACAGGGCGAAGCTGCGGCAAAAACTCAAACGAAATAAACCGACCCTCGACGCCCGCAAAGACATGATGCATGCGCTCATCGGCGTGAGTTGGGACTTGGACGAGGGCACGTGTCGGCGGCTTCAACGGGTTATATACGCATTCAGTGATTGTAAAGATCCACAGTTCTTCAAAGTCATCGACGCGGCGATCGACAAATACGTCGATCTGGAGGAAAGACCGCAACCTGACCGATCGTCCCATCTCCGATTGGTCACCATTGGTGACGGTCCTTGAGGGAATAAAAATCGGAGGTATTGATTCTCGAGTAAGCTTCTGATATCAATGGGCTATCCCATAAATATCAGAGGCCGTTGCGCCAAAACCACGCTGTTTCGCAATGGGGCCACGATTTCCGCCCGGAATACCGCGAGCTCGGACGTTTGGCCGAGCATTTCCCCGGCGTCCCCCGCATCGCGCTGACGGCGACGGCCGATCCGCATACGCGCGAGGACATCGTCGCGCGGCTGGGGCTCGACAATGCCGAGGTCTTCACCACCAGCTTCGACCGGCCGAACATCCGCTACGAGATCGTCGAGCGCGACCAGCCGCGCCAGCAACTCCTGCGGTTCCTTTCCGGCCACGAGGGTAACAGTGGCATCGTCTATTGCCTCTCGCGCGCCAAGGTCGAGGATACGGCCGAATGGCTGAATACGCAGGGCATTCGGGCGCTCGCCTATCACGCCGGCATGGACCGGTCGCTGCGCGACGCCAACCAGGACGCCTTCCTCAAGGAAGAGAATCTCTGCCTCGTCGCCACCGTCGCCTTCGGCATGGGGATCGACAAACCGAACGTGCGCTATGTCGCCCATCTCGACCTGCCGGGCTCCGTCGAGGCCTACTACCAGGAGACCGGTCGTGCCGGGCGCGACGGTCTTCCTTCCGAGGTTTGGATGGCCTACGGCATGGCCGACGTGATCCAGCGCGGGCGGATGATCGACGAGGGCAATGCCGCCGACGACATCAAGCGGGTGGAACGCTCCAAGCTCAACGCGCTGCTTGCCATCTGCGAGACGGCGTCGTGCCGCCGCCAGGCGATCCTTGCGCATTTCGGCGAAAGCCATGCCGGCAATTGCGGCGGTTGCGACACCTGCATGAAGCCGGTCGAGACGTGGAACGGCACGGACGAGGCGATCAAGGCGCTGGCGGCGATCTACCGCACCGGAGAGCGCTTCGGCACGGGCCACGTCGTCGATGTCCTCATCGGCAACGTCAACGAGAAGACCGAGCGCTTCGGCCATACCGGCATGCCTGTCTTCGGCGCCGGCAAGGAGATTGCCGCCCGTACATGGCAATCGGTGTTCCGGCAGTTGCTTGCCATGGGGCTGGTGCGTGTCGACCACGCGGCCTTCGGGGCATTGAAGCTGGAGGAGGGCGCACGCGCCGTCTTCAAGCGCGAGCGCGAGGTGTTCTTCCGCAAGGACCGCCCGGCCTCGGAGCGGCGGACGAAGAAGGTGGCGCGGGCCGAGCGGCGCTCGGTTCTGTCGGGGGCCGACGATGCTCTGTTCGAGGCGCTGCGCGCCGAGCGCACCGCGATCGCCCGCTCCCTCAGTGTTCCGCCCTATGTCGTGTTCCCCGACACGACGCTGATCGCGTTTGCCACCGATCGCCCGCGAACGCACAAGGAAATGCTCGATATCTCCGGCGTCGGGCAATCGAAGCTGGAGCGGTATGGGGATGCGTTTCTGGAGGTGATTTTGGGGTTTGATGGGTGAGGGGTCAGGCGAGGTCCGTATGGATGAAGTCGTTGCCTTTATAAAGCAATTTGACGCCGAGCACCTTGGCGCAGGCGTATGCGTAACAGTCGCCGAAATTCAGGCTCGCGACGTGGCCAACGACCTTGCCGTAGGTCGCCGCAGCATCAATGGCGGCTTCCCCGATCTCGATTGAGATGATGATTTCTTGGATATCGAGACCTTCGATGAAGGCGTCGATCGCCTTTGTCGCTTCACCCATCATCCGTGCTGACGGCTTAGCCTTTGAACCGGCGGTCTGCGCCTTCTGGCGCGCAAGCGCGAGAACAGCTTCGAATTTTACCAACGGAGATACGTGGAAGACATCTTGCTGGGCGTCGGAAAGCCTCTCTTCGATTTCTTCGTAACCTGCTTCCCGCGTGAGAATGGCGACGATTGCCGACGCATCGATGAACAAGATCAATCGCCCCACATTTCGTCAGTGAAACGTTTCATGTCAAACTCAGGATCACCCTTGCCCATGGCGTCGGCTATCGCCTTCGCCTTGGCCAGTTTTTCTTCGATCGGTGCGGTCTTTCGAACTCGGGCAAGCTCATTTTCCAATGCGCGGCGAACGGCTTCAGTCTTCGTCGGCGCTTTCGTCAGCTCCTGGAACTCGCTGGCAAGCCGGTCGACGTCCTCATCATTGATATAAAGAGCCATCACTGCTCTCCCTTCACGCAACTGTTTATCATCTTCCGAAAAGCTCTGCCATTGGTGTGTTTTATGCGAAAGCCATCACTGAAGCGCCATCATTTGCGATAGGCTCTTTGCGACAAGACGCGCGGTGATATGGTACCTGCGACAACTGGAAACTCTCAAACAGGCGACATTGTCTCATGAAAACGGCCTTCCTCTCCCATCTGCGCACCGAGCTTGCCGGCCTGAAGGAGGCCGGGCTTTACAAGGCGGAGCGGGTCATTACCTCGAAGCAGGCCGGCGAGATCGCGATTGCCTCGGGCGAGCGGGTGCTGAATTTTTGCGCCAACAACTATCTCGGCCTTGCCGACAATGAGGAGCTGGCGGAAGCCGGCAAGAAGGCGCTCGATCGCTACGGCTACGGCATGGCCTCGGTGCGCTTCATCTGCGGAACGCAGGAAGAGCACAAGCAGCTCGAGGCCAGGATTTCGTCCTTTCTCGGGATGGACGACACGATCCTCTATTCCTCCTGCTTCGATGCCAATGGCGGGCTGTTCGAGACGCTGCTCGGTGAAGAGGATGCGATCATCTCGGATGCGCTGAACCATGCCTCGATCATCGACGGCGTGCGGCTCTCCAAGGCCAAGCGTTTCCGCTACGCCAACAACGACATGGCGGCGCTCGAGGAGGAGTTGAAGAAGGCCGAGGGCAGCCGGTTCAAGCTGATCGCCACGGACGGCGTGTTTTCGATGGACGGGATCATCGCCAATCTCCAGGGCGTCTGCGATCTCGCCGAGAAGTACGGTGCGATGGTCATGGTGGACGACAGCCATGCCGTTGGGTTCGTTGGCAAGAATGGGCGCGGTTCGGCCGAGCATTGCGGTGTCGAGGGGCGGGTGGATATCATCACCGGAACGCTCGGCAAGGCGCTGGGTGGCGCGTCGGGCGGCTATACGTCGGCGAAGGCGGAGGTGGTGGAATGGCTGCGGCAGCGGTCGCGGCCCTATCTGTTCTCCAATACGCTGGCGCCGGTGATCGCGGCTGCGTCGCTGAAGGTGTTCGACCTGATCGATCATGGCGATGCGCTGCGGGAACGGTTGTCACAGAATGCTGATCTGTTTCGTTCGGAGATGACGAAGCTCGGCTTCACGCTGGCGGGAGAGGGACATCCGATCATCCCCGTCATGCTGGGTGATGCGAAGCTGGCGCAGGACATGGCGGCGCTGATGCTGAACAAGGGCGTGTATGTCATCGGCTTCTCGTTCCCCGTGGTGCCCAAGGGGCAGGCGCGTATTCGCACGCAGATGTCGGCGGCGCATTCGCGTGAAGATGTCGAGCGGGCGATTGCGGCGTTCGCCGAGGCCGGGTGCGAGCTGGGTGTGATTTGACGAGCCTAATTGTTTTTGAGTGACTTGTGCCAGGGAGGTAGCCGAGGTGGTAGGTAAGTCGGAGCAGTTGGAGTCTAAGATTAGGGCCCTGACTCGCCCGCTAAACGGACAGTATCCACGACCTTGGATGACTAGCTTATCCAATCCAATTGATTGTGATCTATTCACCGTTGGAAAAAATCAGCGTAACGGCTTCGACGTCGATGCCGTTGGATCGCACGATCATTTTATCGATTGCCTTTTCAATCGGGGTAACGAAACGTGTCGGGGTCTTTATGACAGGTTGGTGGCGCGAGCATCGCCTACGCGCCGAAACACGGATCGATTGGTGGAACTGCTACGGAACGAGGGTATATCCGGTGTTCTTGAAACCAACGTCATTTGTTACTCGACGCCTATGAGTGCGGATTTACGGCGTGACACACACACGCACGGGGCTGAACGCGGAAGCGAGATCTTTGCCTCACTTTTCAAGATAATTTCTCCCAAGGTCATAATCGCCCACGGAAGCGATACAGCGAGGAAGCTGGGAAAATTTATGGGAGTTGAACTGCCCGCACCTCCAAAGGGGCCGGGCGAGCCGCGATTTTGGAATGTGAACGGTACTGGCGTCTTTGTCATACCTAGTCTCGCTCCTCCCCAGTTCAACACGTGGGCAAAATGGTCGAATGAGCATCTCAGACAGGTATCTGTGCAAGCCGCTGAGTTTTTAGAAGGGCATTGATATGTCGAACATGATGAAGGCGCTGGTGAAGTCGAAGTCCGAGGTCGGGCTTTGGATGGAGCAGGTGCCGGTGCCGGAGGTCGGGCCGAACGATGTGCTGATCAAGGTCAGGAAATCGGCGATCTGCGGCACCGATGTGCACATCTGGAACTGGGACCAGTGGGCGCAGAAGACCATTCCGGTGCCGATGGTGGTGGGGCATGAATTTTGCGGCGTGATTGCCGAGATCGGTTCGGCGGTGACAAAGTATCATGTCGGCGAGCGGGTGTCGGGCGAGGGGCACATCGTCTGCGGCAAGTGCCGTAACTGTCGCGCCGGGCGCGGTCACCTGTGCCGCAATACGCTGGGCGTCGGCGTCAATCGTCCGGGCTCCTTCGGTGAGTTCGTCTGTATTCCGGAAGCCAATGTCGTGCCGATCCCTGATGATATTCCCGATGAGATCGCGGCGATCTTCGATCCGTTCGGCAACGCCGTGCATACGGCACTGTCCTTCGATCTGGTCGGCGAGGACGTGCTGGTGACCGGCGCCGGGCCGATCGGCATCATGGGGGCGCTGGTCGCCAAGCGGTCGGGCGCGCGCAAGGTCGTGATAACAGACATCAATCCGCAGCGGCTCGCTCTCGCGCGCAAACTCGACATCGATCATGTCGTCGACGCATCGAAGGAGAACCTCTCCGACGTGATGAAGTCGATCGGTATGACCGAGGGTTTCGATGTCGGTCTGGAAATGTCGGGGGCGGCCCCAGCGTTTCGCGACATGATCGACAAGATGAACAATGGCGGCAAGATCGCCATTCTCGGCATAGCGCCTGCCGGCTTCGAGATCGACTGGAACAAGGTGATCTTCAAGATGCTCAATCTGAAGGGCATCTACGGCCGCGAGATGTTCGAGACCTGGTACAAGATGATCGCCTTCGTTCAAGGCGGGCTGGACCTTGCGCCCGTGATTACCCACCGCATCGGCATCGACGATTTCCGCGAGGGTTTCGAGGCGATGCGGTCGGGCAACTCAGGCAAGGTCGTGATGGACTGGTAATGGGAGGAGAATGACATGATGTATGAAGGAAGCTGTCACTGCGGCAAGATCGCCTTTGCGGTCGAGGGCGAGTTCACCTCGGCGCTCGACTGCAACTGTTCGCTCTGTCGGCGCAAGGGCGGGCTGCTCGCTTTCGTGCCGCGCGACAAGTTCGAGCTGAAGACGCCGCGCGAGGCCGTTTCGACCTACACATTCAACCACCATGTCATCCAGCATCACTTCTGCGCCACATGCGGGGTCGCGCCCTATGCCGAGGGGAAGATGCCCGATGGCACGGAGATGGCCTGCATCAACGTGCGCTGCATCCCCGCGATCGACCTCGCGGCGATCGAGATCCAGCCCTGGGACGGCAGGTCGCAATAGAGCATTCACGCGATTGCGGATATGCGACAGGCCGGCGCATTTCGAAGAATGCATGCCACTCTTGTCTTCTGGCGGTGACATCCTATGTAAGGGTGGCAATCGCTTGCGCGGTGCCGAGCCTGTGGATAAGGCGTTTTCCGGGTTTTCTGATGCTTTTTTTCTGTAAAAGCTTGACGAAAACGAAAAATGTGGGAATCACCGTTCGACTGGAAAACGGTGAACTGGGTCAAGGGCAGATCGCACAACCATGGCCAGACATTTGGTGACAATAAATCTCTGTCGTCCGGCGCCGGCAATCGTGGTTAATCAGGCATTAAATCTCATCCCTTTATTTGGGACCATGTGATTCGAGACGGCCGTCTGCGGCGGGCCGGCATGACATGCCGTTCATCGCAGCGAGTTTGAATAGCGTCAGGAAGGCGACGATATAAATGGCAACCAAGGTCAAAGAGAACGAAGAAGCGGAAGTCGAACGCGACGGCGGCACCGACGGCCCACTTCTCGATCTTTCCGATGACGCGGTCAAGAAAATGATCAAGGCCGCGAAAAAGCGCGGCTACGTGACGATGGACGAGCTGAACGCCGTTCTTCCGTCCGAGGAAGTGACGTCCGAACAGATCGAAGACACGATGTCGATGCTCTCCGACATGGGCATCAACGTGATCGAGGACGAGGAAGCGGAAGAGGCCGGCGCCAGCGACAGCAGCGACGACGATTCCGGCTCCGACGACGAGAGCGAAGGCGGCGAGCTTGCTCCTTCCAGCGGTACCGCACTTGCGACCGCCAAGAAGAAGGAACCGACCGACCGCACCGACGATCCGGTTCGCATGTACCTGCGCGAGATGGGCTCGGTGGAGCTCCTGTCGCGCGAAGGCGAAATCGCGATTGCGAAGCGCATCGAAGCCGGCCGTGAAACGATGATCGGTGGTCTCTGTGAGAGCCCGCTGACCTTCCAGGCGATCATCATCTGGCGCGACGAACTCAACGAAGGCACGACGCTGCTGCGCGAGATCATCGATCTCGAAACCACCTATTCCGGCCCCGAGGCCAAGGCTGCCCCGCAGTTCCAGAGCCCCGAGAAGATCGAGGCCGACCGCAAGGCCGCCGAGGAGAAGGAAAAGACCCGCCGCAGCCGTTCCGGCGACGACGACATCACCAATGTCGGCGGTGAGGGCCTGCCTCCGGAAGAGGAAGAAGAGGACGAGGACGAATCCAACCTGTCGCTGGCCGCCATGGAAGCGGAACTGCGCCCGCAGGTCATGGAGACACTCGACATCATCGCCGAGACCTACAAGAAGCTGCGCAAGCTGCAGGACCAGCAGGTCGAGCAGCGCCTGACGGCCACCGGCACGCTGTCGTCGGCCCAGGAGCGCCGCTACAAGGAGCTCAAGGATGAGCTCATCAAGGCCGTCAAGTCTCTGTCGCTGAACCAGAACCGCGTCGACGCCCTCGTCGAGCAGCTCTACGACATCTCCAAGCGACTGATGCAGAACGAAGGTCGCCTGTTGCGCCTGGCCGAATCCTACGGCGTCAAGCGTGACTCGTTCCTCGAGCAGTATCAGGGCGCCGAGCTTGATCCGAACTGGATGAAGTCGATCGGCAATCTGGCCGCGCGCGGCTGGAAGGAATTCGCCAAGAGCGAAAACACCACGATCCGCGATATCCGCCAGGAGATCCAGAACCTCGCAACGGAAACCGGCATCTCGATCGCCGAATTCCGCCGCATCGTGTCGATGGTGCAGAAGGGCGAGCGCGAAGCACGTATCGCCAAGAAGGAAATGGTCGAAGCGAACCTTCGCCTCGTCATCTCCATCGCCAAGAAGTACACCAACCGCGGTCTGCAGTTCCTCGACCTCATCCAGGAAGGCAATATCGGCCTGATGAAGGCGGTCGACAAGTTCGAATACCGCCGTGGTTACAAGTTCTCGACCTATGCGACGTGGTGGATCCGTCAGGCGATTACCCGTTCGATCGCCGACCAGGCCCGCACGATCCGTATCCCGGTGCACATGATCGAAACGATCAACAAGATCGTTCGTACCTCGCGCCAGATGCTGCACGAGATCGGCCGCGAGCCGACGCCGGAAGAACTGGCCGAAAAGCTCGCCATGCCGCTCGAAAAGGTCCGCAAGGTCCTGAAGATCGCCAAGGAGCCGATCTCGCTCGAAACGCCTGTCGGTGACGAAGAAGATTCGCACCTCGGCGATTTCATCGAGGACAAGAACGCGCTGCTGCCGATCGACGCCGCCATCCAGGCGAACCTGCGCGAGACGACGACGCGTGTTCTGGCATCACTGACGCCGCGCGAAGAGCGCGTGCTGCGCATGCGCTTCGGCATCGGCATGAACACCGACCACACGCTCGAGGAAGTCGGCCAGCAGTTCTCGGTTACCCGCGAACGTATCCGCCAGATCGAAGCGAAGGCGCTGCGCAAGCTGAAGCATCCGAGCCGCTCGCGCAAGCTGCGCTCGTTCCTCGACAGCTAAGTTTCGAGACAGCAACAGACATTCAAGAAGCCGGGCCTCGTGTCCGGCTTTTTGCTTTTTCGCGCGTGGCAACAGGCGTAATATGTCCGGATGGGGAGGGGATCGCCGCAGCGTCGGCGAAAATTTCGCCGATATGTCTGCACGGATCAAAACCCTCCGCCGGGAGGTGTGCCATGACAACTTACATCGTGTTGATCAACTGGACCGACCAGGGCATTCGCAACGTGCGGGAATCCGCCAAGCGGCTCGACGCTTCCAAGAAGCTTTTGGGAGAGATGGGCGGCAGCTTCCAGCATTTCTTCCTGACGCTCGGCGATCACGATCTCGTGGCGATCTGCGAGGCGCCCGATGATGCCGTGATGGCGCGTTTCGGGCTGTCGCTGGGCATGGCCGGGAATGTTCGGACGCGGACGCTCAAGGCGTTTCCCGAGGCTGCCTACCGGGAAATCATCGGTTCGCTCGGATAGCGCGCTTTTTTGTTTTACGGCTTGATGCTGCCTTCTTAAAAGACCACATCGGTAGTTTGTGGTCGGGCATCTTGCGTGGGTATGCAGCAGGTTTCGGGAAAGCGATGGGGAGCATTCGGCTGGGGCGTCTTCGCCTCCGTGCTTTTGCACGTCGTCGTGACCGGGGCCTTCCTGCTGAAACTGCCGGAACCTCAGAAGACACCGGAGGAAGAGACCGTCAACGTCGATCTGGTGCCGCCGCCGGAGGAGCCCAAGCCCGAAGAGAAGAAGCCGGAGGAACAGGCTGCACTGAAGGTGCCGGAAGAGCCGAAGCCCGAGGAGAAAAAGCCCGAGGAGCAGAAAGCGGCGGAAAAGCCTGCCGACGAGCCGAAGCCGGAAGAGCAGAAGGCCGACGAAAAGCCTCCTGAACCACCGAAGGAGGAGGCCAAGGCCGAACCGCCGCCACCGCCTAAGCCGCCCGAGGAGAAGCCACCGGAGGCTCCGAAGCCGCCGCCTCCACCGCCGGAAAAGCCTCCGGAGGAAAAGAAGGCGGAGGAGCCGCCCAAGCCGGATCCGGCCGAACAGGCGAAGGCCGGCGAGCAGCCGAAGGGGCAGGAGGGCAAGCCGCAACCGATCCAGCCGCTGCGCCCCGTCTTCGAATTTGGCGACAAGGCAAGCGGTCCGCGGAAGGCCGAGGATGGCGACGCTTCGACCGAGGCGGGCAAGCCCGCGGGTGCGCCTGACGCGGAAAAACCTACTGACGATCCCGCATCGGCCGGAAAGCCCGAGGGCGATGACAAGCCTCCGGCCAAGCCGATGCCTGACGATATCAACCTGCCGCAGGTCGATGTCGCCGATGCGCATCAGGAAAACAACGGCCCGGCCGCCGATGCAACCGGCGTGGTGACAACCGAAATCACGCAGGCCAAGCCGACGGAGACGGCCAAGGCGGACCCCGCCGCCACGGCCACGCCGGCGGCCGATCCGCTGATCAAGGTGAAGAAGCTCTATTCGCAGAACGACACGGGCGGCGCCGTGGCGCGCACCGCGATCGACGGTATGCCGCGCGGGATGCGCGCCGCCGAGCTCTGCGCGACGGAACTGCGCGAACAGCTCAGGCATTCGCCGCAGGGATACCGGCCTGAGCTTTTGCCTTCCTATCGCCTGCAGCAGGGTAACGTGCTGGAGATCAAGCGCGGGGCGTTTCGCGCCAAC
This sequence comes from Hyphomicrobiales bacterium, assembly GCA_900471485.1. Lineage (GTDB taxonomy): Bacteria > Pseudomonadota > Alphaproteobacteria > Rhizobiales > Rhizobiaceae > Rhizobium. The sequence continues at coordinate 18,742 of UCEU01000022.1, read as the reverse complement.
AGCCGCTGGTACAATCTGAGTTTCCGCTGCGAGGTGGACGGGGGGGCGACGAAGATCGTGTCCTTCGCGTTCCAGGTTGGCGACCCGGTGCCGAAGAGCCAATGGAAGAGCCGGGGTTTTCCGCAATTCTGACGGCCGGGGCGGAGTCCAGTTCCGGGCAAGACAGGAGACGTAGTGCTTGCTGACTGCAGCATGAGAGCTGCGTCACATGAGGTGAATGGAATGTCGAACGAGTTTGAACGGTTTTTCGAGTTGCAGGACGAAGCCAGCAAGGCGGCGTTCATCGAGAGCCGTGGCGACGAGCTTACCGACATCCTGGTTGCGTCTCTGGAAGAGGCGCTGTCGATCCTCGAGACCGAGCTGTATCCCGATACCGTTCACTGAACGCGCTGCTGCCTGCTGGGCAAAGCCAGGCTTATTGATGCACAAAATCGTGTCCGCCGCTGAAAAGCGGCGCGTCATGGCCTACATCCATCTGGTTCGCCGAAAAGGAGAATCCGATGTCCGGCCAGCCCTTCAAGATTCCCGGCCCCGATCATCCGATCACCGTGACGCCCAATCCCGGGCGTGTCGTGGTGACGGTCAATGGGCGGATTCTCGCCGATAGCCGGGCCGCGCTGACGCTCAAGGAAGCGTCCTATCCGGCCGTTCAGTATATTCCGCGCGACGACGTGGACATGACGCAACTGGCACGCACCGATCATCACAGCCACTGCCCGTACAAGGGGGAGGCGTCCTATTTCAGCATCGTATCGGGTGGTGAACGCGGGGCGAATGCCGTCTGGACCTACGAGACCCCGCACGACGCGGTCAGCGCCATCAAGGGCTATCTCGCCTTCTATCCGGATCGTGTCGATTCCATCGAGGTTCGGCCGGCTTAGTTCAGATTTTTTGGAGGTATGGGACGCGTTGGCGGTGTCGCTGCGCGGGATAAACATCCCCAAAACAAAACAAGGATCGGTCCGGCAGGGAAACCGGACCAATCCCCGTAACTGATCGGAGGTCAATCGGATCAGGAAACGCAATACTGTGGTGCGTACCCCGGCAAGCCGGGGTACTTGATCGTCAGATTAGAATGCGCGCTGCAGGCGGAAGAAGCCCTTGGTCACGTCGTCCTGGTGGTCAACGTCGGTGTAGTCGACGGTTGCCTTGGCGTAGAAGTTGTCAACGATCTGGTAGTCAACCGTCAGGCCAACCTTCCAAGCGTCGTCGTTGCTGAAGTCGGTGTCGGTAGCGTTATGACCGTAGTTGTCGAAGTACTGAACCATCGGGGTAACCGTCAGCTTGTCGGTTGCCTTGACAGCGTATTCAGCAGCAATCGTCCACTCCGACTCGTCGTAGTAGCTGTTCAGGCCGGAAGCCCAAACGCCAGCCAGGCCGAGCGTGCCAGGTCCGATGTCAGCGAAGAGCATGCCGCGGATCGCGCCGTCTTCGTTGTCGGTGTCGTAACCGCCGATAACCTGGTAGCTAACTACGCCAGCCTTGCCGCCAACGCCGAAGGCAACGCCAACGTTGTTGGAGGTTTCGCCCGGCTTGTAGTAGCCGTCTTCCAGTTCATCAACCGAGATGCCGGCGTAGAAGTCGCCAGACTCGTACTGATAACGGATCGAGTTGTGCAGCGTGGAGTAGCTGGACAGTACGTCCGGCTCGCCGCTCAAATCGTCATCCCACCAGCTGTAGAACAGACCAGCGCGGAAACCAGCGATGTCGATGTAAGCCGAGTCAAGCTTGGAGTCCTGGTTCGTCTGGTTGTCGCCATCGACGCGCAGAACGATAACGCCGGTGAGCGGGCCGTATTCGGTGTCGCTCTTGGCGGTGAACTGAACCTGAGCGCGGGTCCATGCGTTCCAGTCGGAACCACCGTTCGAGCCAGTTGCTTCGTTCGGAGCCGAGTCAACCTGGAAGCGGATGTAACCGCTGATCTGCAGGCAGGTTTCCGTGCCCGGGATGTAGAAGTAGCCAGTGCCGTAGGCATCGCAAACGCGAACGTATTCAACCGGCTCGGGCTCGGCAGCGACGATCGCGTCAGCTGCGAAGACTGGCGAGGAGGCAGCAAGGGCTGCGGCCGACGCCAACAAAACCATCCGTATGTTCATTTTAAATCCATTTCCTTGTTCATTGAACTGCCGCCAGATCGCCGAAGTGAGTTGGGGCTGCTCCGTGTAATTGCCTTTCGGCGCGCGGATCAGCGAACCGCTGTGTCCTAATCCCATTCCGATCCCAAACTTACAATCGGCATGTGCATCAAATTACCAAGTACGCTATTGTTTGTGTTTTCAATGTTGTTTTTGTGCAACAATATCAACACACTAAAGTGAAAACGCGTGATGCGCCCCACTGTGGGACGTGCTTGCTTCTAACTGTTACGATGGCGCTTACATGCGCATGCGGCGCTGTCGAACGGACATGCCGAAACTGAATATGCTGCTGCTGATACTGCGCTGCGGTATAAAACTGAAGCTCGCGAGTTGGAACGCAGCGTTCCAAATTTGGAACGAAATGTTTTTAGTCTCGGTTGGCATATGACGCGGCGGAGGAATAAAGGGCGACTGGCGAACCTGCTTCGCTCTATCAATACGAGGAATCCATGCCGAATTACGGTATGCTACAGGATCTGAACGATTTCGTCTATTTCGCTGCCGTCGTGCGGCACGGCGGCTTTTCTGCTGCGGGACGGGTGCTCAATGTGCCCAAGTCGAAACTCAGCCGGCATATCGCCGCGCTGGAGGAGCGGCTTGGGGTGCGGTTGCTGGAACGAACCGTCAAACGCTTCCGGGTCACGGAGATCGGCAATTCGTTCTATGCGCACTGCGAAAATATGCTGCGCGAGGCGGAGCGCGCCGCTCGAACGATCAGCGATGCATCCGGTGAGCCGCATGGGCCAATCCGGGTGAGCGTGCCGAACGGTCTGCTGCAAGGATCGCTTGGCACCATGTTTCCCGAGTTTCTCAATCGCTATCCGAAGGTCCAGTTGCAGATTCTCGCGACCGACCGGCGTGTCGATATCATCAATGAGCGGCTTGATCTGGCAGTTCGCGCGCAGTTCGCGGAAGAGACCGATTCCGAATTGACGATGCGTGTGCTGAGCAAGGTCGATCTCATCCTTGTCGCTAACGCCGAACTGGCGGCCTCTCTGCCGGCCACGGGCGGCATCGATTCTCTTGCCGACGCGGCGACGGTTTCCTTCCTGTCGCCCTCGGTGGACTGGCAAGATTCGGATGTCTGGGAGTTCACCGGACCGGATGGCACGCCTTATCGGCACGAGCACCGGCCTCGGCTGAGCTGCAAGAGCGTTCCGGCACTTCTCGAGGCGATCTATGCCGGTGTCGGCGTGGGTTTGCTTCCCGACCATGTCTGCGCCGAGGGAATCAGGGAGGGCCGCCTCGTTCGCCTGCTTCCCGAGTATCAGATGTCGCAGGCGACGATCTATCTGGTCTTTACCGCAACGCAAGGCCTGCCGATGGCGGTGAGGGCCTTGGTCGACTTCCTCGTCGAACAGTTCCGCACATTGCGCGCCACGACGCAGTGCCAACAATGATCGATGCCGCCGCGGGCCTTGTCGAAGCTGCGGCGCGCCTATTCTCCTAATCAGCTTTCCACGCTGTCGGATCGGCGGATGTTCGCACGTCCTTGATGCGTGGAACAACGAAGGAGAAGACAATGTCTTATGTCGATGGTTTCGTGCTGGCCGTGCCGAAGCAGAATATCGAGGCGTACAAGAAGCTTGCCGCGATGGCCGGCGAGGTTTGGAAGGAGTACGGCGCCAGGGAATATGCCGAATGCATCGCCGAGGACGTGCCCTATGGCGAACTGACATCCTTTCCGCGCGCGGTACAGGCGACGGACGACGAGGTGGTGGTTTTCTCGTGGATCATCTACGAGAGCCGCCAACAGCGCGACGATATCCTTGCCAAGGTCATGGCCGATCCCAGGCTTCAGGGCGAAGAGTGCAAGGGGATCTTCGACGGAAAGCGCATGATCTATGGCGGCTTCGAGGCCTTCCTGCGACTGTAGCCGCGACCGCCATTCTATCGAATCGGAACAGTACCATGCCGCAGAAGATCATTTCCCTGGCCACCCGTGGCCAGGGTCTCTACGAATTTACCGGCGAGGTCGCAGCCTTCGTGCGTGCAAGCGGCATGGAAGAAGGGTTGCTCACCGTCTTTGTCCGCCACACCTCGTGCTCGCTCCTTATTCAGGAAAACGCCGATCCCGACGTGCGTACCGATCTCGACGGATTTTTCGCCCGGCTGGTGCCGCCGTCGTCCGATCCGTCGATGCGCTGGGTGATCCACACGGCAGAAGGGCCTGATGACATGCCGGCTCATATCAAGGCGGCGCTGACGCAGGTTTCGATCGGGATTCCCGTCATCGGCGGAAGGCTGGCGCTCGGCACCTGGCAGGGCATCTATCTCTTCGAACATCGCGACCGGCCGCACCGGCGCGAGGTCGTGCTGCATCTCGGCGGCTGAACGTCGGGTGAATGTCGGGTTCGAACAGCGTTCATTTTCAGAGGCTTATGGTCAGGTCAATCTCCTCGTCGGAGATCGATGCAACCTGATTAGAGAGTATTGTCATGACGCACTTCATCGCCAAAGCCTCCTTTGCCGCCCTTCTTGCACTCGCTTCCGTTCCCGCAACGCTGTCCACAGCGGCAGCCGCTTCTCCCGACCGTGCGCCCATCATCGACGTCCAGTATCATCGCCCGGTCCATGGATGCTCGCCGGTCCAGGCCGTCCAGAAGGCGCGGTGGAGCGGCATGCGCAACGCCCGCATCACCAGCATCACGCCGCGCCGGGTCGTCGTATCGGGCCGTGACCGCTACGGCTGGAACCGGATGGTCTTCGCCAATGTCCGTGGTTGCCCGCTGATCCGTCGCTGACGCGACGCGGGTGTGAAGAGAAGCACCGCTTGCCTTGGCGGTGCCATTTTCAGGCTGCCATGTGCGAATCGTATGTCAGTCACTTATCCGTGAAGGCCGATGCCGGCGCGTAGGGTGAATGGAAGTGGCTGCGGTTCGCGCCGCAGCGAAAGGGAGAATTCGATGATGCATTTTCTTGCCAGGGCGGGCGTCGCAGCGCTGCTCGCCGCCGGCACGCTGGCGGGGACGGTGATGCCTGTCGCCGCCCAGGTCGATGTCTATATCGGCAGCGGTCGTCCGCCACCGCCGCCACCACCGCCGGGCTACTATCGCCCGCCGCCGCCGGATTACTATCGTCCGCCACCGCCGCGTGCGCGTGGCTGCGATCCGCGCCTGGCCGAGGATATCGCCCGTGACTACGGCTTCCGTCGCGCACGCGTCGTCGATATCACACCGCGCCGCGTGGTTGTCGAAGGTTGGACGCGCCGTGGCGCCGATGAGATCAGCTTCGGCAATGTCCGCGGCTGCCCGGTCCTGCGCCGCTAACTATTAGCGCCTGAAAAAAGAACCGCCCTCGTTCTGTCTTGACATGGCGAGGGCGGTTTCTTTTTGTCGGCTGTTTGGGGCGATCAGCCGGTGATCGCCTGATCCTCCGGCTCGGTCGAAGTGGCGAGCGGTGCCTGGTTGTCGGTCGAGACGACAGCGCGGGGGAGCGCGGTGCCGCGCTTCTTCTCGCGCGCCAGCGTCAGCAGTCCGGAAAAGGCGATCAGGACGATGCCGGCCGCCATCGGCAGGTCGATGCTGTCGTCGAAGATGAGGTAGCCGAAGGCGATCGCCCACAGCATCTGGCTATATTGCGGCGGGGCGACGAGATTGGCCGGCGCCATGCGTGCTGCTGTCATCAGGAGAACATTGCCGGCTGCGCCGAGCAGGCCATAGCTTGCCATGAACAGCCACTGGCTCGGCGTCGGGACGACGATCTCAGAGAGTGTCAGGACGCCGCTGACGCCGAGCGTGCCGATCAGGGCGGCGCCATAGAGCGACAGGCGCTTTTCGGCCGGACCCATCTTGCGCAGGATGACGATCGAGATCGCGGCGACGATGCCGCCGATCGCTGCCGCCAGGTGGCCGATCGAGAGTTCGCGGAAGCCGGGGCGCAGCACCACGACCACGCCGGCGAAGCCGACGATGACAGCCGCCCAGCGCTGCCAGCGCACATCCTCCTTGAGGAAGATCACCGAGAGGATGGTGACGAAGGAGGGAAGCAGGAAGAGGAGACAGAAGGCTTCCGCCATTGGTAGTTCGGTGAAGGCGATGATCGAGGCGATGGCGCCGACCGCGCCGCAGACCATGCGCACCAGCCACAGGGTCCGGTTCTGCGTCCTAACGATATCGAGCCATGAATCGCCCTTCGCCTTGATGAAGGGAAGAGCGGCGATGCCGAAGACCGCGCCGATGAAGGCGATCTGGTAGGGCGGAATGGCGCCGTCGATGATCTTGATGGACGCATCGCTGAAGGCGAAGACGGCATAGGCGGCGAATGCAACGAGAACGCCGCGCAGCGGGGAGTGGGGGACTGTCATGAAGCCGGAATCGTTTTGAGAGGAAGCTTGTTGCTCTCTTACCTCTCGTAGCCGAGGGATTGCACTAGCCGATTACGCGTGGCTGCCCTGCTAAATTAGGGGTGTGGCGGCTCTGCATCGCCCTTTGCCGCATGCATCCCGATTGGCGCACGCCGGCTGAATTCGCGCAGTAGCGGTTGCTGACCATTCAGCAGCTTGCGTTCGGCCTCATCGAGCGCGAACCAGCCGGCTCGGTCGACCTCGGGAAACTCGGCCATCGTGCCCGAGCGCGGCGGCCATTCCATCTGAAAGAGATTGCTGCTGATCTTGGTCGTATCGACGTCGGCTTTCACAGCCCAGGCTACGACGACCTTGCCGCCGGGTTGTTTGCATTCGCCGAGGTATTCAAAATCGCCGTCGATAGCGACGCCGAGTTCTTCCCGGGTCTCGCGCCGCGCCGCTTCAAGCTCGTCCTCACCGGGTTCGATCAGCCCCTTCGGGATCGACCATGCGCCTTCGTCCTTCCTGGCCCAATAGGGGCCGCCGGGATGGACAAGCAGAACTTCGCAACCGGCGTCGCCAACGCGGTAGATCAACAGGCCGGCGCTGCGCTTCGGCATCGGATGTCAGTTCGGCGGGCGGCGGAGTGCGGCGCCATAGTCGCGATAGACGCTCAGGCAATCCGTGTAGCTCAAAGAATGGTGCTCGCCATAGATCACATGAGCGCTGGCCGAACTGGTCGCGGCTTCTTCCGATACGAACAGGATCGCTTCTCCGAGCGATTTTCCCGTGATCGGCGTCTCCGAGCCGTCTTCCTGCGCGATGCCCTTGATGATGGCTGCGATCTGGCGGTGGCTGAATACCGCTCGTCTGTCTTCCGGTGTCATCGTCGTTACCTCAACTAAAATAAATGGCTCTATCTATCAGCCGGGAAAATCGAAGAACCCTTCCGGCCTGTTGTCATGGAGACGGGCGAGGCCGGCACGGGATGCCACAATAGGCTTCGTCAACGCGCATGCCGCGCATTCGTCTTTCCACCCCGCGGCTAGCCGCCACGCATTCCGGGTGGTCCGGTCACGATCTCAAATCGGTCGTGATCGACATTTCTAGATAGAGTCCGATTGCGGGCCGGCAAGGCCGCGCCGTCGATATCACCGTGACGTGACCTGGTCTGTCGTCGTTGCTCCTCCGGCGATTGGCAAGTCGGGACCGCGTGATTATATGAGGGGCAACACCCACGAAGCAGAAGCGACGCCGAAGATGTTCCAAGCCGCCACGATCGACACCGCCGACAAGACGGAATTCTACCGCGAACTCGCCCAGCAGCTCAACGGCCTGCTTGAGGGTGAACGTGACATCATCGCCAATGCCGCCAATACCTCGGCGCTGATGTTCGAGATGATGCCGGATCTGAACTGGGCGGGCTTCTATTTCCTCAAGTCGGAAGACGAACTGGTGCTCGGGCCGTTCCAGGGGCGGGCGGCCTGCGTGCGCATCGCCGTCGGCCGCGGGGTTTGCGGTACCGCGGTGAAGGAAGGGCGCTCGATCCTCGTCGAGGACGTGCATGCCTTCCCCGGCCATATAGCCTGCGATGCCGCATCGCGTTCCGAACTGGTGGTGCCGCTGCATCACGACGGCCGCATCCTCGGCGTCATCGATCTCGACAGCCCCAGCGCCGCGCGCTTCGATGCGCAGGATCAGGCGGGGATCGAGGCGCTGGCCAGGATCTTCGTCGAAGCGAGCTACTGAGCTTTCGTTGCTCATCGAAAAGGGTGCACCCGAGCGAGCGCACCCTTTTTTGTTTTCAGCGAGCGACGGTCAGCGTTCGTGCTTCTTCGTCGCGTCGTCCACCAGCTCGTACCACATGGCGTTGAGGACGGCGAAAGCGGCGGCCAGCGGAAGGCCGAGTAGCCAGGCGAAATACCACATCGTCTAGTCTCCTTTCAGTAAGCGTGACCGCTCTTGTCGTTGACGGTATCGGCGTCGACCTTGCCCCAGAGAACCTTGTAGACCCAGCTGGTGTAGGCAATGATCAGCGGCAGGAAGATCGCGGTCGCGACGAGCATGTTGAACAGCGTCATGTGGCTCGACGAGGCATCCCAGACCGTCAGGCTCGACTTAGGATCGAGCGAGGAGGGCAGGATGAACGGGAACATCGAGACGCCGACGGTCGAGATGATCCCGAAGACCGAGAGCTTGCTGAAGAGCAGCGTCGCCACTTCCCACTTGGCGCGCATGGCAAGCAGGGTGGCGGCGGCGCCGAGGAAGCCGCAAATCGGGGCGATCAGCAGCCATGGATGGCTGGCGTAGTTCGCCAGCCAGGAGCCGTCGTGCGAGGCGATCTTCATGAGAGGGTTCGACGGGCCGGCCGGGTTGATGTCGCTGGTGATCCGGTAGCCGTGGACGCCGAGCGCCAGGCTGATGCCGGCGAGCGCGAACAGCAGGATGACGGCGACGGCGGCAACGCTGCCGTAGCTTCTCGCGCGGATCGCCACCGGACCGTCGGCCTTCAGCACCAGCCATGCCGCGCCGTGCATGACCAGCATCGCCACCGAGAGCAGGCCGCAGAGCAGGGCGTAGGGGTTGAGAAGGCCGAAGAAGGTGCCTTCGTAGACGATCCGCATGTCGTTCGGATCGAAGCGGAAGGGCACGCCCTGCAGCATGTTGCCGACGGCAACGCCGAAGATCAGCGAGGGGACGAAGCCGCCGATGAACAGCGCCCAGTCCCAGTTACTCCGCCAGCGTGCGCTTTCACGCTTGGAGCGGTACTTGAAGCCGACAGGGCGCAGGATGAGCGCGAAGAGGATCGCGAACATGGCGAGGTAGAAACCCGAGAAGGAGACTGCGTAGAGCGGCGGCCAGGCGGCGAAGATGGCGCCGCCGCCGAGGATCAGCCAGACCTGGTTTCCTTCCCACACCGGGCCGATCGTGTTGATCGCGACGCGGCGCTCGGTATCGGTCCTGGCGACGAAGGGAAGCAGCGTTCCGACGCCGAGGTCGAAGCCATCGGTGGCGGCGAAGGCGATCAGGAGGATGCCGAGAAGCAGCCACCAGATCACCCGCAGGGTTCCGTAGTCTATGAGTTCGAAGAGGATCATGATGCGTCACTCCGCGGCGGGAACGAGGGTGGTTGAGATCAGGGTCGCTTCCGGATCGTGATCCGGCTCCGGTCCCTTGCGGATCGCTCGGATCATCAGCGTCATCTCGACGACGATCAGGGCCGTGTAGAGGGCGGCGAAGCCGATGATGGTCAGGAGAACCGTGCCGGCGCCAAGGCTGGAGACGGCCATGGCCGTCGGCAGCACGCCTTCGATGACCCATGGCTGGCGTCCGATCTCGGCGACGACCCAGCCGGCCTCGATGGCGATCCAGGGAAGCGGTATCGCCAGCACCGCGATCTTCAGGAGCAGCGGGTACTTGTCGAGGTGGCGGCGGGCCGAGAGCCAGAAGAAGGTCGCCGTCAGGAGGATCAGGAACATGCCGACGCCGACCATGATGCGGAACGACCAGAAGAGAACCGGCACGTGCGGGATGGTGTCCATCGCCGCCTGGGTGATCTGCGCGTCGGTGGCGGTACGGGGATCGTCGACGTAGCGCTTCAGGAGCAGGCCGTAGCCGAGGCGAGTGCCGTGGGTCTCGAAGGCGGCGCGGACATCCGGCGCAACCTGGTCGGGCGAAGGCGCGGCGCGAATGTTCATCAGCGCGTCGTAGGCCTTGATGCCGTCGCGGATACGGGCTTCGGCCTGCAGTTCCAGCTGGTCGATGCCGGGGATCTCCGTCGTCAGCGACCGGGTGCCGATGAGACCCATGACCCACGGGATGTGGACGGCGAAGTGGGTTTCGCGCGCTTCCTGATCGGGGAAGCCGAAGGCGGTGAAGGCGGCGGGCGCCGGCTCCGTCTCCCACATGGCCTCGATCGCGGCGAGCTTCATCTTCTGGTTTTCCGTGGCGAGGTAGCCGCTCTCGTCACCGAGGACGACGACCGAAAGCGCCGAGGCGAGGCCGAAGGAAGCGGCGACCGTCATCGAGCGCTTGGCGATCTCGATGTGGCGGCCCTTCAGGAGGTACCAGGCCGAGACGCCGAGCACGAAGACGGAGGCACAGACGTAACCGGCCGATACCGTGTGGACGAACTTCGCCTGGGCAACCGGGTTGAACACCACGTCGAAGAAGCTCGTCACTTCCATGCGCATGGTCTGCGGATTGAAGGCCGAGCCGACGGGGTTCTGCATCCAGCCGTTGGCGATCAGGATCCACAGTGCCGAGAAGTTGGAGCCGAGCGCCACGCACCATGTCGCCGTGAGGTGACCGACCTTGGAGAGCTTGTCCCAGCCGAAGAAGAACAGGCCGACGAAGGTGGCCTCGAGGAAGAAGGCCATCAGGCCTTCGATCGCCAGCGGCGCGCCGAAGACGTCTCCGACATAGTAGCTGTAATAGCTCCAGTTCATGCCGAACTGGAATTCCATGACGATGCCGGTGGCGACGCCGATGGCGAAGTTGATTCCGAACAGCGTGCCCCAGAATTTCGTCATCTGCCGCCAGATCTGGCGACCGGTCATGACATAGACGGTCTCCATGATGGCGAGCAGCACGGACAGGCCGAGCGTCAGTGGCACGAACAGGAAGTGATAGAGCGCGGTCAGCGCGAATTGGAAACGCGATAAATCAACGATGTCTAGTTCCATTGTCTTTCTCCCACGCCCCATGGGGGTATGAAGATCTCCCACCAAGCCGAATTGCCTGGCGGTCATGCGGTGTCGCTCAGTCCGGTCTCAGCCGGTTCAAAGCCTCTTCGAACGCCGTCTCTCCGCGGCGTGAAACCTGTGTGATGCGGCCGCCTTCGACGACGGCGATGATGTCGGCCACCGCTGCTTCGCGGCGGATATGGGTGGCGACGACGAGTGCACGGTCGCGTGCTTTGGCCGACAGCCGTTCCATCACATCGCGAGCGGTCGCGCCGTCGAGGCCTTCCGTCGGTTCGTCGAGCAGCCAGAGCGGAGTGTCGCGCAGGAACAGGCGGGCGAGCGCCAAGCGGCGCGACTGGCCGCCCGAAAGCCCCATGCCGCCTTCGCCAAGTTGGGTATCCAGACCGCAGGGCAGCGCGGCGACGTCGCTCCACAGGCCGGCGGCGGAAAGCGCGTCCCGCAGTTCCTGGTCGGTGGCTGCCGGGCTTGCCAGCTGCAGGTTGCCGCGCAGCGTGTCCTGGAAGAGTTCGGTGCGCTGTGTCAGCAGGGTGGCCGGCAGGGTCTGGACGCTGCCTTCGGCAGGCTGAAGTTCACCGGCAAGCAGCGCCAGCAGCGTCGATTTTCCAGCGCCGCTTTCGCCGACGAGTGCCAGTTTTGCGCCGGCGGGAAGCTCCAGTGCGATGCCCTGCAGCGTTGGTCGACTCGACGTGTCGTAGCGGGCGGTGACGCCCGAAAGGCGGAATGCGAGGCTGCTATCCGGCGCGTCTGGCCGACAGATGGATTCGGTCGCCGAAAGGCGGGGCGCGACGCGGCGGGCGGCGAGCAGGGTGCGGCCGAGTTCGATGGCGCCGCGCCGCAATCCGCCGAAGGGTTCGACGGCGGCGAAGGCGATGAGCAGGCCGAGGGCTGCCACCGGTGCTGTGATCGCGCCGTTGCCGGCAAGGGCCGCGACGGCCAGGAGACAGCCGGTCAGAAGCAGGGTCGAGGCGATGCCGAAGCCGAAGGTGACGCCGGCTTCGATGCGGTTGAGGCGGTCGTCCGCGGCGGCGCCATAGCGGTCGGCCGCGGCGATGGCGGCGCTTTGTGCTTCGAGACGGCCGGCCATCATCAGGTCGGTCTGGCCGGCGACGAGGTCGATGGTGCGGGCCCGCAGGGCTTCGAGGCCATGGGTGCGGCGGCGCGAATGCGGGATCGCCCGGCGACCGGCCCATAGCGGGATGCCGAAACCGGCCGAGAGCAGCCAGGCGCCGGCGGCGAGCCCGAGCAGCGGGTGCAGCAGGCCGAGCGCGACGCTCGTGCCGATCGCTGCGGCGATTGCAACACCTGCCGGAACGAAGATGCGCAGGTAAAGCGAATCCAGCGCGTCGATATCGCCGGTCAGGCGGAAGAGCAGCCGGGCGGGGCGGCGGAGAAGGTCGCGGACGGCGCCGGAAATGGCCCAGCCGCGAAAGAGGCGTTCGCGCAGCGCGGCCAGCACGGAGAGCGTGGCATCATGCGTGGTCAGCCGTTCGCCATAGCGGGCGGCGGTGCGGACGATCGCGAGGAAGCGGATGCCGGCGGCCGGGGCGAAGACGTCGAAGGTGAAGGCCGCCGCCGAAAGCCCGGCGATCGCGGTGGCGGTGATGAACCAGCCTGAGAGGCCGAGCAGGGCAATGCCGGCCGCGACCGTCATGATCGCCATCAGCGCGCCGAGGAGCAGGCCGGTGCGGCGCTCGGCGAAGAACAGCTTCAGGACGGGTTTCAGGTGGGTGAACGAGCGCGTCATTCGGCGGCCTCCTGCAGAAGGTCCTGATCGAGACGGATGGTGCTGTTCATGCGGGCGGCGAGGCGGGGGTCGTGGGTGGCGACGACGAGCGTCTTGCCCCGCGCCAGTGCGATGAGGCTTTCGGCGATCTCGTCCGACGTCCTGCTGTCGAGGTGGGCGGTCGGTTCGTCGGCGAGGATGATGCGGATATCAGGGTCGGCGGCGGCGCGGGCGATGGCGAGGCGCAGCGCTTCTCCGCCCGACAGGCCGATGCCGGCATCGCCGAGCGGCTGGTGGCCGTAGGCCGCGGCGACGGGGCCAAGATGCGCGGTTTCAAGTGCATCCACAGCTGCCTGCTTCGAAATGCCGGGGCGGCCGAGCGAGACGTTCTTTAGGATCGTGCCGGCGAACATATGCGGCTTCTGGCCGATCCAGGCGATGCCGGTCCTGCCTGACATGGCGATACGGCCGCTATTCGAAGGTGCGAGGCCGGCCATCAGGGCGAGCAGCGTCGACTTGCCCGAGCCGCTGGCGCCGAGCAGCGCGACGTGCTCGCCGCTTTTGATCCGCAGGTCGAGATTGTCGAGGACGAGCGGAGCGTCCTTGCCGTAGCCGAAGCTGACGGCATCGAAGCGGATTTCGCCGGCCTCGACGCTGTCATCGTTTTCCGCGTTGGCGAGCGTCATGCCTTCGGCGCTCAGTGCTTCAAGCGCTTTGATCGCCGCTTCGCCCGAGGCGCGGTCGTGCCAGACGGCCGACAGTTCGCGCAGCGGTTCGAAGAAGGCGGGGGCGAGCAGCAGGATGAAGAGGCCGGTGGTGAGGTCGAGGCCGCTTGCCCAGGCGCCGACGGTGATCTGGCCGAGCAGCGAGAAGCCGATATAGACCGCGACCATGGCAACGCCGAGCGCCGAGAATAGTTCGAGCACCGCCGATGACAGGAAGGCGATCCTCAGCACGGCCATGGTCCGGTTCTTCAGCGTGTCGGCGTCGGCGCGCAGCTTCAGCGCGGTGGCGTCGACGGCTTCGAGCGAGCGGATGGTCGTCAGGCCCCGCAGGCGGTCGAGCAGGAAGCCGTTGAGGCCGCCGGTTGCCGTGAGCTGCTTCTCGCTGGCGGCTTGCGCCTGCCAGCCGATGAGCGCCATGAAGATTGGGATGAGCGGCATGGCGACGAGGAGCACGAGGGCGGCGATCCACGAGATGGGGAAGACGCAGGCGAGGATGGCGAGCGGCACGGCGGTCGCCTTGAAGCGGGCCGGCAGGAAGCGCGAGAGATAGGGAACGATCATCTCCGCCTGCTCGGCGATGACGCTTGCTGCCTCTCCCGAAGGGGGGCGGGTGGCATCGAGCGGCGAGCGGCGCGACAGGGCGGCGGTGGCCACGGCGCGGCGGATGCTGAGGTCGGCGCGGGCGGCCTTGAACGCCATGCGGCCGCCAGCCGCCTCGAGACAGCTTTTTCCCATACCGAGCAGTGCTATGCCCAGGGCAGGCCAGAGGACTGCGCGATGATCTCCGCCATCGGCAAGGCGCCCGACCGAAAGGGCGAGAAGGGCTGCCTGCGGGAGCCAGAGGAGGGCGGCCAGTGTCTGCACGGCGGCGGCGCGGCGCAGCGCCGGCGGCTGTCGCACGGCTCTTCGCGGCTTGCCCGAAGCCATCTTTCCATTCGCGTCTGAGGAAGCACGTGCCATGGCGCTAGCTCTTGTTCGCAGGATTGGGCCGACGGCCGCGACCGAGTGAAACGACCCGATCCTTGGCCTCGAGAAACTTCGTCACTTTCGCTCCTAGCGAGAGTAGCGTTGCAAGCCTCTCGGTTTCAAGTTGTTTCACGTCCTCGTACCAGTGCGTCAGTTGTTCGATCAGGGCGTGCATTTCGCCCATCCGTTCCTGGGCATGCCGCTCGGCCTCGCTGGCGGGACGCTGCATGAGGATTTCGCGCAGAACGGACAGCGTCGGATCGACCTCGCGCTTCTTGCGTTCCTCGGCCAGCGTTCTCAGAATGAGCCAGACATCGTCGGGCGTGGTGAAGAAGTCGCGGCGGTCGTCGGGCTTGTGCTTGAGGAGCACCAGGTTCCAGGTCTGCAGCTCGCGCAGGCTCATTGACACGTTGGAGCGCGAGATGCCGAGAGCATCGGCGATGTCCTCGGCGCAGAGCGGATTGGGCGAGACGTAGAGAAGCGCGTAGATCTGGCCGACGGTGCGGTTGATGCCCCAGCGCGAGCCCATCTCGCCGAAGTGCAGGACGAAGGATTGTACGAGCGGGGGCAGGTTCATGGGTTTTTGTTCCGTCTGTGATTTCAGAAATTTCTGAAATTACTGTATCTGCGAATTGACTTTGAGCAATCGGCAAATGCCGACTGCGTCAATTTGGTCCGGTCAGCTATAGGGGAGTTCGGCGTCCCTAGAATTGATCCTGGTCAAACCGCGAGAGAATGTTTCGCGCCGCCCTGATCGAGATAGCGGTCGAAATTCGCGGCGATGGCGCGCACGAAGGGACGGCCCTCCGGCGTCAAGGTCAGCGTGCTGCCGTCGAAGCTGGTGAGGCCGTCCTCGTCGGCGTGGTAAACCCGCATGGCATCCCGGCAGACGGCATCGGCGGCGCGGCCGAAGCGGGCGCGCAGGTCGGGGAGGGACAGGGCATTGTGGCACATCAGGCTTTCGATCGCGGCGGCAGCCGCGCGGTCGGTGTCCGACAAGGCAAAGCCGCGGGCGATGGGAAGCCTGCCCACCGAGACCGCCTGGATGTACTGGCCCGTCGGCACGATGTTCTGCGCATAGCCCTGCGGCAGGCGGCCGATCGATGAGGCCCCGAGGCCGATCAGCGTGTCGGCGTCGTCGGTGGTGTAGCCCTGGAAATTGCGCCGCAATCCGCCGTCTAGCAGCGCTTGTGCCATGCTGTCAGCCGGCTTGGCGAAGTGGTCGATACCGACGGTCAGGTAGCCGGCCGAAAGAATGGCGTCGGCGCCGGCCCTTGCCATCTCGAAGCGCTCGGCGGGGCCGGCGAGCGTTGCGGTGTCGATCTGCGACTGGTGCTTCTTCACCCACGGCACATGGGCATAGCCGAACATCGCCAGCCGGTCGGGGGCGAGCGACAGCGAGAGCGCGATGGTGCGAAGCAGCATCGCCTTGTCCTGGTGCGGCAGGCCGTAGACGATGTCGAGGTTGATCGAGCCGATCCCGAGTTCGCGCAACGTACCGACGACCGCAAGCGTCTGCTCGAAGCTCTGCGGCCGGTTGATCGCGGCCTGCACCACCGGTTCGAAATCCTGCACGCCGACGCTGGCGCGGGTCATGCCGAAGGCCTTCCAGGCGCGGAGCTTCTCGGCATCCACATGGGTGGGGTCGATCTCGACGCCGATCTCGCAATCCGGTGCGATGTCGAAGTGACGATCGAGCGTGGTGCGCAGACGTTCGAGATCGGCGCGGTTGACGATCGTCGGCGAGCCGCCGCCGAAGTGGATGGCGCTGACAGGCCGGCGGTCGGGGAGCGCGTTCGCGACCAGTTCGATCTCGGCGTTCAGCGCCTCCAGATAGGTGGCGATGGGATCGTAGCGGCGGACCTGCTTGGTATGGCAGCCGCAGTAAAAACAGAGACGATCGCAGAAGGGCACATGAAGGTAGAGCGACAAGGCGCCGCATGTGCTTTCTTCCAGCCACCGCCGATACATGGCCTCGTTGACGCCTGCATGGAAGTGCGGGGCGGTCGGATAGCTGGTGTAGCGCGGAACGGGGGCGGAATAGCGGGCGATGATATCTGGGTTCATGACGAGGTCCTTTCGATCGACAAATAACGCCGCGCCGACAGACGGACTTTGATCTTGATCAAGAAAAAGCTGTTCTTTCGCGAGTGCCCTGACTATGCTCCGCGCGGAGCTGATTTGATGCGCAAAGACATACATAATTCAAATATACCAGTGCGTTGCCGCAGTTGCGAAGTCCGCCATCAGGGGATGTGTGGGGCGCTGACAGCTGACGAATTGCTGGCCTTGTCCGCGCACACGCATCTCGCCAACCATGCCGCCGGCGACGAGCTTGCCGGCGAGCGGATGCCGGTGGAATCATACGCAACCGTCATTCGCGGCGTCGTCAAGCTCACCAAGACGCTGGAGGACGGCCGCCAGCAGATCGTCGGCCTGCAGTTTGCGCCGGATTTCCTCGGGCGGCTGAACGCTGAGGAAAACGCTGTCTCGGTCGAGGCTGCCTCCGACGTCAATATCTGCCGGGTTCCCAAGGCCACGCTCGAGCGGCTGGTGCGCAGCAATCCGTCGCTTGCCGAGCGGCTGATGGCCCAGACGCTGCGCGAGCTCGACGAGGCCCGCGACTGGATGGTGACGCTTGGGCGCAAGACCGCGGCCGAGAAGGTCGCGAGCTTCCTGATGCTGATCGCCACGCATCTCGAACCGGAAGCCGACGGCGAGCGCCGCAGCTTCGACCTGCCGCTGTCGCGCGCCGAGATCGCCGATTTCCTCGGCCTGACGATCGAGACCGTGTCGCGGCAACTCTCGAAGCTGAAGGCCGATGGCGTCATCGCCATTGCCGCCAGCCGGCATATCGAGGTGCCGAAGCTCTCCAAGCTGCAGGTGCGCTGCGGCGCCTGAGGTGGCTCGCCCGGCGATATCGTGCCGGACGAGGATGTTGCCGAGCGCTGGTTTCCGTGCAGAAGTGCGGGTGTCCTGCCACCCGGTCCCTCAACGCCCAAGAGATTCCCATGCCTGCCGCCGTTCCCAATCCGCTCGTTTCGCTGCTCTCGCCGCCGCCGATCCCGTCCGTCATGGCCTGGGGGCGCTCCTATGACGGGGCGCGGGGGCCGCTCATCGATCTCTCGCAGGCGGTGCCCGGCTATCCCGCGCATCCCGACATGCTGCGACTGCTGGGGGAGGCGGCCGCATCGCCGGCCATGACCGGCTACGGGCCGATCGAGGGGGAGCGGGTTCTGCGCGAGGCTTATGCCGATCATGTGAGCGCGGTCTATGGCGCGGCCGTTTCTGCCGAGAACATCCATATGACGGCCGGCTGCAACCAGGCCTTCATGTCGGTTGCGATCGCGCTTGCGGGATCGGGCGATACGGTGGCGCTGACCAATCCCTTTTATTTCAACCACGACACGACGCTTGCGATGCTCGGCATCAGCAGGGTCATGGTCGATTGCGACGCCGATAACGGTTTCCTGCCGAATCTCGGATCCGCCGAGGCGGCGCTGGCCAAGGGTGCCAAGGTGCTGGCGATCGTGACGCCGAACAACCCGACCGGCGCCGTCTATCCGCCGGAGCTGCTGCGGGCGCTGTTCCTGCTTTGCCAGCGTCACGGCGCCTGGCTGATCGTCGACGAGACCTACCGCGATTTCCTGCCCGAGGATCACGGCCCGCCGCACGGACTTATCGGCATGCCGGGCTGGGAGGAGACGCTGGTGCTGCTCTACAGCTTCTCGAAATCCTTCTGCATTCCCGGCCACCGCTTGGGCGCGGTGACGGCGGGCAGGCGGGTGATCGGCGAGATCATCAAGGTGATGGACAACATGCAGATCTGCGCCCCGCGCGCTGCCCAGGTCGCAGTGGCGCAGGCGCTGCCGCTGCTGGCGGGATGGCGGGCGGAAAACCGGCTGGAGATCGCCCGCCGGGCGGATGCGTTGCGGGCCGTGGTCGCCGCGCTGCCGGGCTGGGAGATCGGCGCCATCGGCGCCTATTTCGCCTTCGTCCGCCATCCGTTCACGGAGCTGTCTTCGGCCGCCGTCGCGGAGCGGCTGGCGAAGGAGGCGGGGGTGGTATGCATTCCCGGGAGCTATTTCGGGGAAGGGCGGGAGCGATATCTGCGGTTGGCGTTTGCCAATGCCGATGTCGGGTCGATCGGGTTGTTGGCGGGGCGGTTGTGAGGGTGGTTGCCTGATGAGGGCGATGGG
>UCEU01000010.1 GCA_900471485.1 Hyphomicrobiales bacterium | reverse complement strand
GACGGGCCCGAGCATGACGTTAGAGAGTGTAGCGCCCTCGCCTACAACAGGTGGCGTTGCCGGCACTGGGTCAACGCGGACGAGGCGTCGTCGCCCGTCCCCTGGCCCGCCTTACGCCCGCTTGCGCTCGATCGCGTCCCACAAGAGGCTGGCGATGTCGGCGCCGCCGAATTTCTTGACTTCGCGGATGCCTGTCGGCGAGGTGACGTTGATCTCGGTCATGTAGTCGCCGATGACGTCGATGCCGACGAGGAGGAAACCGCGTTCTCGGAGCGCCGGGCCGATGCGGGCGCAGATTTCCTTTTCGCGGGCAGTCAGCTCGGTCGCCTCGGCGCGGCCGCCGACGTGCATGTTGGAGCGGCTGTCGTGCTCGGCCGGAACGCGATTGATGGCGCCGACGGGCTCGCCGTCGACGAGGATAATGCGCTTGTCGCCCTTGCGCACGTCAGGCAGGTACTGCTGGGCGATGAAGGGCTCGCGGAAGAGTTGGCCGAACATTTCGAGCAGCGAGGAAAGGTTTCGGTCGTCACGGGTCGAATGGAAGACGCCGGCACCGCCGTTGCCGTAGAGCGGCTTCAGGATGATGTCGCCCATTTCCTCGCGGAAGCGGCGGATCTCGCCGGCATCCTTGGTGATCAGGGTCTTCGGCATCAGGTCGGAGAACTCGGTAACGAAGATCTTCTCCGGCGAGTTTCGCACCCAGGCCGGGTCGTTGACGACGAGCGTCTTCGGGTGGATGCGCTCCAAGAGATGCGTCGAGGTGATGTAGGACATGTCGAAGGGCGGGTCCTGGCGGAGCAGGATCACATCCATGGTTGACAGATCGACCCGCTCGGGCGCGCCGAGATCGAAATGGTCGCCCTTGACGTCGCGCAGCGTCATCGGCTCGACGGAGGCGAAGAGCTTGCCGTCGCGGAAGCTCAGGCGGTCGGGCGTGTAATGGAAAAGCTGGTAGCCGCGCGACTGCGCCTCGAGGCTCATGGCAAAGGTGGAATCGCCCGCGATGTTGATGGAGGCGACATGGTCCATCTGGACCGCTACGTTCTTGATCTTGGCCATTTCCGTCCCTTAGCTGATGCCGGACAGATGTAGGCCGCGGAGATCAGGAACGCAACGGTCAATCAATGACTTCAACGCCGCCCGCGGACGTGCCTTCAGTTGGCGATACCGCTGCTCTGGGCCGTTCCTCGCAACATGTTGCGAAGGCGGTAGGCCATGGCGACGGATCGCGGAAAGGGCTTGCGCAGGAAGGCGACCTTGCGGACATAGTCGTCCACTGTCCATCGCGCCCATGTTCCGGCGGCGAAGAAGGCAACGTCGCCCGCTCGCAGCGTGCGCTCGGTGCCGTCCTCGGCCACGATGTGTACCTCACCCTCGACGACCATCACCGTTTCGTCCCAGCCGAAGTACCAGCGAAATTCACCGGCCGTGCAGTCCCACATAGCGGTCAGGGCCGCATCGTCGTGGCTGCGCGAATGCTCGGCCGTGCGCGCCTGCGGCTCGCCGGATATGATCCATTCCGGATTGATCGGCGTCGAGACCATGGCAAGCTGCCGCTCGGACTCGGCGATGAAGGATTTCCCCGCAGGCTGCACCGGCACATAAAAAGGTACCGCGCGCGCAGCCATAGCGACTACGCTCGCCAGCGTTAAATGCCATGCCATAAACTACCCCCGCAGTTCACTTCAAACGATAGTGACGTCATAGGGGGTAGTTGTAAATATGGCTTAGAAATAATCGCGAAGATTTTACCTGGTTGCAGTATATCGCGTCAGGCGATCTCTTTTCCCACCGTAACGGAAGCGGTGATTGCCGCACCGGCAAGAATACGCTTTCCGGTTTCTACATTGAAGTAGTGTAGTTTTTCCGCCGCGATGGCAAGACGAAGTTCCTGCCCGATCTCTACTTCAGGCGACAAGACCGCCGTGATCTGCTGATCGCCCAGCAATCCGTGAACCAGACGCTGTGCGCCAAGCTCCTCGATATAATCGACGGTGACGGCAAGCGCCGGCTCGCTGGCCTTAGCAAGGCGCAGGTCCTCGGCGCGGATACCGACCGTGACTGCGCCCGAGGTCGGCGCGACGCCGGACAGGTCGATCAGGCTCGGGCCGAGCGCCAGCTTGTCGCCGTGCAGTTCGCCCTTCAAGAGGTTCATCGCCGGCGAGCCGATGAAGCTGGCGACGAAGGTGGAGGCCGGGCGGTGGTAGACTTCGAGCGGCGTGCCGATCTGCTCGATCTCGCCGCGGTTCAGCACCACGAGGCGATCGGCCAGCGTCATGGCTTCCAGCTGGTCGTGGGTGACGTAGAGCGAGGTGGTACCGAGGCGGCGCTGCAGGCGCTTGATCTCGCCACGCATGGAGACACGCAGCTTGGCATCGAGGTTCGACAGCGGCTCGTCGAAGAGGAAGGCGGCCGGCTTGCGGACGATGGCGCGGCCCATGGCGACGCGCTGGCGCTGGCCGCCAGAGAGCGCGCGCGGGCGGCGGTCGAGATAGGGCTCGAGCTGCAGCATGCGGGCGGCTTCGGCAACGCGTGCGTCGATCTCGGCCTTCGGCGTCTTGCGGTTCTTCAGACCGTAGGCGAGGTTGTCGTAGACGGTCATGTGCGGGTAGAGCGCATAGTTCTGGAAGACCATGGCGATGTCGCGATCAGCCGGGTCGATGCGGTTGACCTCGCGGTCGCCGATGCTGACGGTGCCGTCCGAGATTTCCTCCAGCCCCGCCACCATGCGCAGCAGCGTGGACTTGCCGCAGCCGGACGGGCCAACGAGGACGATGAACTCGCCATCGGCGATCGAGATGTCGACGCCGTTCACGGCGCGGACGCCGCCATGATAATCCTTGCAGACCTTCGAGATTTCGATCCGTGCCATGTTTCTCTTCCTTACTTGTCGCTCTCGGTGAGGCCCTTGATGAACCATCTCTGGAAAATCACGACGATCAGCACCGGCGGCAGCATGGCCAGCACGGCGAGCGCAAAGGCTTCGTTGTAATCGGGAATTTGCGAACCGACCCAGACCTGCAGGATCGACTTGATGCCGCGCATGAGCGTGAAGAAGCTCTCGTCGGTGGTCATCAGCATGGGCCAGAGATACTGGTTCCAGCCGTAGACGAACATGATGATGAAGATCGCCGCCATCATGGTGCGCGACAGCGGGATCAGAATATCGACGAAGAACTTGAACGGCCCGGCGCCATCGATGCGGGCGGCTTCCAGCAGTTCCTCGGGAACGGATTTGAAGAACTGGCGGAAGTAGAAGGTGCCGGTCGCCGATGCGAGCAGCGGCACGATCAGGCCGGTGTATGAATTCAGCAGACCGAGTTTGCTCATGACTTCGTAGGACGGCATGATGCGCACTTCGAGCGGCAGAAGCAGTGTCGTGAAGATGATCCAGAAGGCGAGCGTGGCGAAACGGAAGCGGAAGTAGACGATGGCATAGGCCGCCATCATCGACAGCACGATCTTGCCGACGGCAAAGCCGACACCAAGGATCAGCGAGTTCAGCACCATATTGAGGCCGGTGATCTGGCCGGTGAAGCCGCCCTTCTGGGTGAGCACCTTCTCGTAGGTGCCGACGAAGTTGTCGCCGGGCGTGATCATCAGGCCCTTGGTGTGGATCTCGGCGGCCTCATGCGTCGAAGTCATGAAGGCGACGATCACGGGCACGATCAGGAACAGCGCGCCGAGGATGAGGATCAGGTGATCGAGAGGTTTCGTCTTGTACATTGGTCTTCCCCGATCACGTGTAGTGGATGCGCTTCTCGATGAAGCGGAACTGGATGATGGTGAGGACGAAGACGACGATCATCAGGATCACCGACTGCGCGGACGAGCCGCCGATATCGTTGCCGCGGAAGCCGTCCATGTAGACCTTGTAGACAAGGGTGATCGGATTGTTGGCCGGCTTGTCCTTCACCATGACATCGATGACGCCGAAGGTGTCGAACAGCGCGTAGGTGATGTTGATGATCAGCAGGAAGAAGGCGGTCGGCGCCAAAAGCGGCAGCGTCACCGTCCAGAACCGGCGGAAGCCCGAGCGGCAGTCGATGGTAGCTGCCTCGCGCACGGAGACCGGCACGCCCTGCAGGCCAGACAGGAAGAAGATGAAATTGTAGGGGATCTGTTTCCAGACCGCGACGACGATCAGCGCAAAGGCCGTGTCGTAGTAATTGAGACCGACCTGCATGTCCCAACCGAACCAGGCCGCCAGCTTGACGAAGGGGCCGATATGCAGGTCGAAGAACATCATGCCGATCAGGCCGGCGACCGGCGGAGCGATGGCGTAGACGGAGATCAGCAGCGTCTTGTAGGCGGAACTGCCGCGGATGACGGCATCGGCCTTGACCGCCAGCAGCAGACCGAGTGCCAGCGAGAAGAAGGTCACCAATGCCGTGAAGACGACGGTGAACTTGGCGATGCTCAAATATTCCGGGCTGAAGATCGCGTCGGAATAATTGGCGAGGCCGACGAAGGTCGAACCGAAGCCGAAGGGGTCCTCGATATAGAAAGAAGACTGCACCGCCTGCACGGATGGCCAGTAGAAGAAAATGAAGATCACCGCGAGCTGCGGTGCCAGAAACAGATAGGGGATCAGCGACGGCGAAAACTGGACGCGCTTGGCGCCTGCCGGCTCGGCAGCGACTGCCGGTTTCCTGGCGCCTGCCGCGAGGCCCGGAATGAACCGGCCGAAGCGGGGTTGGGATGGAGTGTAGGCCACGCGCGGTCCTCTATCGATAATGGGACCTCCCTTCCTGAGAAAGGAGGCCCCGGTTGACTGTCACAGTCGAGATGGCTGAAATCAGCCGGCCGTCTTTGCGAAACGGGCGAGAAGTTCGTTGCCTTCCTTCTCGATAGTGTCGAAAGCGTCCTTGACGGTGGTTTCACCAGCGAAGATGCGGTTGTATTCGCGCTCCATGATCGAGCGGATCTGCGGGTAGAAGCCGAGGCGATAGCCCTTGGACCATTCGCCGCCTTCGAGCTTCAGCTGCTTGATACCGACTTCGGCGACAGGCTCCTTCTCGTAGTAGCCTTCCTTCTTGGCGAGATCGTAGGCTGCTTCGGTGATGGCGACGTAGCCGGTGGCCTGGTGGTAGAACTTCTGGATCTCAGGCGAGGTCAGGAACTGGAAGAAGTCGGCAACGCACTTGTTTTCGGCTTCCGGCTTGCCGGCCATCGCGAAGAGAGCCGCGCCACCGATGAAGGTGTTCTTGCCGGCGCCGTTGATCGAACCCCAGTAAGGCAGGAAGGTTGCCGAGAAGGGCATGGTTGCGGTCTTCTTCAGGCCGCCGAAGGAGCCGGAGGAGCCGATCCACAGAGCGACCTTGCCTTCTTCGAAGGGCTTCTGGTTGTCGTTCCAGCCGGCGCCGTAATAGGCGAAGTAGCCTTCATCCTTCCAGGCCTTCAGCTTTTCGAACATCATGATGAGGTTCGGGTCGGTGACCTTCAGCTTGGTGTCGGTGATGCTGTCGTAGCCGTTGTTGTTGGTCGCGAACTGGATGTTGTTGCGCGAGAAGAAGTTCTCGGTGAACTCCCAGGTCAGCTGCGTCTGGACGAGCGGGATGTAACCGGCTTCCTTGAGCTTCGGCGCGATCGCCTCGAACTCTTCCCAGGTCTTCGGGGCTTCGACGCCAGCCTTCTTCAGCGCTTCCGGGTTGGTGTACATGATCGGAGCGGAAGAGTTGAACGGCATGCCGACGAACTTGCCGTCAGCAGCAGCGTAGAGATAGCGAACGCCGGGGATGAAGGCGTTGCGGTCGAACTTGTAACCGGCGTTGTTGATCAGGTCTTCAGCCGGGATGACAGCGCCCTTGGCGTTGATGATGGTGGCGGCGCCGGCGTCGAACACCTGCAGGATGTTCGGCTGTTCGCCCGAACGGAAAGCGGCGATGCCGGCTGCGAGCGCTTCTTCGTACGATCCCTTGGAGACCGGCGTGATGGCGCAGCTCGTCTGGCTTTCGTTGAACTTCTGCGAGACTTCGTTGATGACTTCGCCGTTGCGGCCGCCCATGCCGTGCCACCAGGTGATATTGGTCGCGGCAAAAGACGACGAGGCCGAGAAGCTCACGGCCACGGCCGCCATCGTAAATTTCTTGAACATGGCTAAATCCCTCTCCACCCGTTATTGGGCGCGAGGAGTGCAATAGAGGCCTTCTGTGACGGCCCCTTAATGGTTTTGTGACAAGAGTGTTACAGCCAAAGGAATCTGCACGCGCTTGCAAAGGCGATCAGAAAGCGTCCGGAAAATGCCGCGGCAGGCGTCCGGGAACGACGGCGACGATATCGTAACGCTGCGAAAGCAAAGCGTAATCCCGCTGCCGTGACAACCATATGTCACTGGCCGCCTTGATGCGGTTCTGCGCCGTATATGACACGGCGTCGATGGCGCTCATATGGTCACGGCGCGCCTTCACTTCGACGAATACGGCGAGGTTGCGCTTGCGTGCAACGATATCGATCTCGCCGAGCCGCGTGCGATAGCGCAGCGCCACGATGCGGTAGCCCTTGAGCATGAGGTAGGCGGCAGCCAGATATTCGGAGAGATGACCCCGGCGAAGCGCCCTGCGGCGATTGCTGGCGCCGTCCCCGTCAGCCATCGCTGCCCTTCATGTCGAGCAGGCGCTGGTAGAGCTCCTTGCGGGGAAGCCCGGTGAGGCGCGCGGCCTCCGCCGCGGCCTTCGCCGTCGGCAAGGTTCTCGCGAGATCGGCGAGAATGGTGTCGACGTCGGCCTGTTCGACCGGGCGCTCCGGCGGAGGGCCGACGACGAGCACGATCTCGCCCTTTACGTTGTCGACATTGGCGTAGTGCGCGGCGAGATCCGACAGCGTGCCCCTGCGGAACTCCTCGTAGCTCTTCGTCAACTCGCGGCAGACGGAAGCCTGGCGGTCGCCACCGAGCACGTCGGCCGCGGCAACCAGCGTGGCTGCGATGCGGTGCGGCGATTCAAAGAACATCAGGGTCGCGGGAACGCCCGTAAATTCGCCGAGCCGGTCGCGGCGCGCCTTGTCCTTGGTCGGCAGGAAGCCGGCGAAGAGGAAGGCATCGTTGGGAAGGCCGGAACCGACGAGAGCCGCGAGCGGCGCCGACGCGCCGGGGATCGGCACGACGCGGTAACCCGCCTCGATCGCCGATTGCGCCAGGCGGTAGCCGGGATCGGAGACGAGCGGCGTGCCGGCATCGGACACCAGCGCCACGGACTTTCCGGCCTCGAGCGCGGCCAGCAATCGCGGCCCGGCCTCGTCGGCATTGTGCTCGTGATAGGCATAGGGACGGTTCTGGATGCCGTAGCGGTCGAGCAGAACGCGGGTGACGCGGGTATCCTCGCAGGCGAGCACATCGGCGCCGGCGAGCGTCTCGAGCGCGCGCAGCGTGATGTCGCCAAGATTGCCGATCGGCGTCGCGACCAAATAAAGCGCAGGCTCCAGAGGGCGGGCGGGAACCGTCATGTTGTGCAGCCGGTAGCCCCGCTGTTTACCGCCTTCAGCTGTCGCGTCTTCGTTGTTCAAGATATGTGTGCCCTTTCTGGCTTCCGGCCTTTATGGGCGAGCTCCAAGTCTTCGGCAAGTAGCCGCGCCTCCACCGCAACAGTGATTTCTGTGAGCATCCGCAGCGAAAACAGCAATTGCAGGGATGGCGACGTTTGCGCCTCTTGCATTCAGCCGCAAAATTCTGCCATTTTGCCCGTCCACTCCTCCGGTCCCAGGTTCTGGGCAAAGGCATTTCCGGGGCGCGCCATCCGCGCCCGGGCAGTAACGGTCGAAAGCGGTAGCATCCCATGCGTATTACTATTGAGCGGTCCAACCTTTTGAAGTCGCTGAACCACGTTCACCGCGTGGTTGAACGCCGTAACACGATCCCGATCCTGTCGAACATCCTTTTGCGCGCCGAAGGCCAGAGCCTCGACATGAAAGCGACCGACCTCGACCTGGAAGTCACGGAAGCGACGCCCGCCAATGTCGAGCAGCCGGGCGCGACCACGGTTCCGGCCCATCTTCTTTACGACATCGTGCGCAAGCTTTCCGACGGCTCGGAAGTGCTGCTCGCCACCAGCACCGACGGCGGCTCGATGACGGTTCAGTCCGGCCGCTCGAAGTTTTCGCTGCAGTGCCTGCCTGAGAACGACTTCCCCGACCTGACGGCCGGAAGCTTCAGCCATACGTTCAAGCTGAAGGCGACGGAACTGAAGATGCTGATCGATCGCACCCAGTTCGCGATCTCGACCGAGGAAACCCGCTACTATCTGAACGGCATCTTCTTCCACACGATCGAAAGCGAAGGCGACCTGAAGCTGCGCGCCGTCGCCACCGACGGCCACCGGCTTGCCCGCGCCGACGTCAAGGCGCCGTCCGGTTCGGAAGGCATGCCTGGCATCATCATTCCGCGCAAGACGGTCGGCGAGTTGCAGAAGCTGGTCGACAACCCCGAAGCGATGGTCACGGTCGAAGTCTCCGACGCCAAGATCCGCCTTTCCATCGGCTCGATCGTCATGACCTCGAAGCTGATCGACGGCACCTTCCCCGATTACCAGCGCGTCATCCCGACCGGCAACGACAAGGAAATGCGCGTCGATTGCACGAGCTTCGCCCAGGCCGTCGACCGCGTCTCGACGATTTCGTCCGAGCGTGGCCGCGCCGTGAAGCTGGCGCTGTCGGACGGACAGCTGCTCTTGACGGTCAACAACCCGGATTCGGGCAGCGCCACCGAAGAAGTCGCTGTCGGATACGAGACAGACGCGATGGAGATCGGCTTCAACGCCAAGTACCTGCTCGACATCACGGCTCAGCTTTCCGGCGACCAGGCGATCTTCCTGCTCGCGGATGCCGGTTCGCCGACGCTCATTCGCGACACTGCCGGTGACGATGCCCTTTACGTGCTGATGCCGATGCGCGTCTGACGCGCGTCGCATTTGCCGCGAATAGTTTGTCATCTGCGACGCCTCGGCCTTGTTTTTGCATTAATTGATTGCAAATAGATAGCCAGCGTTATGCAAGAAGGAGAACGGCATGGGTCTGCGTCTGAAGGAACGGCTGGGCAAGAAGTTCGACGAGGAGATCCGGTTCTTCAAGGGCATGATGCAGGGACCGAAGACCGTCGGATCCATCGTTCCGACGTCGTCGATCACGGCGCGCAAGATGGCAAGCGTCATCAATCCCAATTCCGGCCTGCCCGTTCTGGAACTCGGACCGGGCACCGGCGCAATCACCAAGGCCATCCTGCAGCGCGGCGTGAAGCCGGAAAAGCTTGTCGCGATCGAATATTCGACCGACTTCTACGAGCATCTGGTGCGGCTCTACCCCGGCGTGAACATCATCAATGGCGACGCGTTCAATCTCGACAAGACGCTTGCCCATATGGACGGCCAGACGTTCGATAGCGTCGTTTCCGCCGTGCCGCTCTTGAACTTCCCGATGCAGGCGCGCATTGCCATGCTGGAAAGCGCGCTGGATCGGCTTCCGCCCGGACGCCCGTTCGTACAGATTTCCTATGGTCCGGTTTCGCCGATCATTGCCCGGCCGGAACGCTACCATATCCAGCACTTCGACTTCATCGTCCGCAACATTCCGCCGGCGCAGCTCTGGATCTACCGTCGAGGCTGACGTGTTCGGTCTCTACATCACCCATCCGCAGGTCAGGATCGATCCCGACATCCCCGTGCCGCAATGGGGATTGTCGGAACTCGGCGCCGCGCGTGTGCATGAGGCGGCCGGCAGCACCTGGGCGCTGACGATGCGGCGGATCATTTCCAGCGATGAGACCAAGGCGATCGAGACGGCGCAGATCCTTGCCGCGGCATGCGGCGCGCAGGTGGAGATCGTGCACGGAATGCACGAGAACGACCGCTCCGCCACCGGCTTCCTGCCGCCGCCGGAGTTCGAGAAGGCGGCCGACTGGTTCTTCGCCAATCCTGAAGAGAGCTTTCACGGCTGGGAGCGGGCAATCGACGCGCAGCAACGCATCGTGTCCGCCGTCGAGCGCATCCTTGCCGATCACGACACAAGCGAGCCGATCGCCTTCGTCGGCCACGGCGGCGTGGGTACGCTTCTGAAATGCCACCTGGAGGGACGCTCGATCGGCCGCGACCGCGACCAGCCCGGCGGTGGGGGAAATCTCTACTGTTTCAGCCTTGCGGATCGACGGCTATCATGCGACTGGACGCCCATCGAAACATGGCAGGGATGGATGTGACATGGCTGGAGCCGACATGGACGCACGCGAACGGCTGATCGTCGGACTGGACGTTCCAACGCTCGGAGAAGCCGAGAGGATCGTCTCGACGCTCGGCGACGATGTCCTCTTCTACAAGGTCGGCTACCAGCTGGCCTTTGCCGGCGGCCTCGAATTCGCCCGCGACCTCGCCAAGAGCGGCAAGAAGGTCTTCCTCGACATGAAGCTGCTCGACATCGACAACACCGTCGCATCGGCGGTGGAGAACATCGTGAAGATGGGCATGTCGATGCTGACGCTGCATGCCTATCCGAAGGCGATGAAGGCGGCGGTCGCTGCGGCCAAGGGCTCCGATCTCTGTCTGCTCGGCGTCACCGTGCTCACCTCCATGGACGAGCAGGACCTGATTTCCGCCGGCTACGAATATGATCCGCACACGCTGGTGCTGCGCCGCGCCGAACAGGCGCATCTTGCCGGCATGGGCGGCATCGTCTGCTCGGCCGAGGAATCGGCCGCGGTGCGCAAGATCATCGGCCCCGACATGGCGCTTGTCACCCCGGGCATCCGTCCGGCCGGCAGCGACAAGGGCGACCAGAAGCGAGTGATGACGCCGGCCGATGCGCTGAAGGCCGGATCGAGCCATCTCGTCGTCGCCCGCCCGATCGTCAAGGCCGCCGACCCGCGCGAGGCGGCACGCGCCATTCTTGCCGAGATGTCGGCTGCACTTCAATAGATCGAACGCACAGGGAGAGAGCCGATGGCTAAGGGATACTGGATCGCACGCGTCGATGTTCGCGTGCCGGAGCGCTACCCGGAGTACGTGG
Source organism: Hyphomicrobiales bacterium (assembly GCA_900471485.1). Taxonomy (GTDB): domain Bacteria; phylum Pseudomonadota; class Alphaproteobacteria; order Rhizobiales; family Rhizobiaceae; genus Rhizobium. The sequence continues at coordinate 19,931 of UCEU01000010.1, read as the reverse complement.
CGGCGGCAAAGCCCGCCTTCGAGAAGTACGGCGCAAACTTTCTTGCCCGCGGCGGTGCGATCACCGAGCTCGAAGGCAAGGCGCGCGCTCGCAACGTCGTCATCGAGTTTCCCTCGATGCAGCACGCGGTGGATTGCTACAATTCCCCCGAATACCAGATCGCCGCGAAAATCCGACAGGAAATCGCCGACGCCGAAATGGTCGTCGTCGAGGGTGTATAAGCGATTTATAAGGCATGAGAACTGCGGCCAGATGGCCCTTTTCGTCGCGCCGCGATTGGTCTAAGACGAAGACAGACCGATCCCACCATTGAGCCTTTCGAGGAGCCTGCCATGCCACTTGCCAACCTGCCGCCACTCGTCACCGTGTTCGGAGGATCCGGCTTCGTGGGCAGGCACGTCGTTCGCGCGCTTGCCAAGCGCGGCTACCGCATCCGCGTCGCGGTTCGCCGTCCCGATCTCGCCGGCTTCCTGCAGCCGCTCGGCAATGTCGGCCAGATTTCCTTCGTGCAGGCGAACCTGCGCTATCGTGACAGCGTCGAGCGTGCCGTCGACGGCGCCAGCTACGTCGTCAACTGCGTCGGCATTCTCTTCAAGTCCGGCCGCAACTCCTTCGAAGCCGTGCAGGAAATCGGCGCGCGCGCCGTGGCGGAGGCCGCGCGCGGCGTCGGCGCCAAGCTCGTCCATATCTCGGCGATCGGCGCCAACGCCAATTCCGACGTGCCCTATGCCCGCACCAAGGGCCGCGCCGAAGCCGCGATCCTGTCGATCAAGCCGGATGCCGTCATCTACCGTCCGTCGATCGTGTTCGGACCGGAAGACGACTTCTTCAACAAGTTCGCCGACATGGCGCGCATGGCACCCGTGCTGCCGCTGATCGGTGGCGGCAAGACCAAGTTCCAGCCGGTCTACGTCATGGACATCGCCGAAGCCGTCGCCAAGGCCGTTGAAGGCAAGGTCGAGGGCGGCAAGGTCTACGAACTCGGCGGTCCCGAGGTCCTGACTTTCCGCGAATGTCTCGAGGCAGTGCTCAAGGCAACCAGCCGCAAGAACCCGCTGGTCTCCATCCCGTTCGGCCTCGCCTCGCTGATCGGCAGCGTTGCCTCGCTGGTACCGCTGATCAAGCCGCCGATCACCTCCGACCAGGTTCGCCTGCTGAAGACCGACAATGTCGTCTCCAAGGAAGCTGAAGCCGAAGGCCGCACGCTGAAGGATATCGGCGTCGTGCCGACGATGGTGGGATCGGTGGTCGATTCCTACCTCGTGCAGTACCGCCCGCAGGGCCAGTACACGGGCTCCGGCAAGGCCGCCTGATCCAGCAATTGCGTTATCCACAGCGCCGCTCGCGATCCTCGCGGGCGGCGTTTTCATTGGATGAGTTTTCCAGAATCGCGCAAGCTTCGCGTGTTTTTTTGCCCATGCGGATGGGCGGCCCGTTGCATAAAAGCCGCACCGAAAAATTAGCGGAATTAACACCAAATTTAGCAGGAACCTTTATTGCTATTTGCCATTCCACTGACTACACACCCGGCGCGTCTTGCAATGGCTTCAGCGACTTGCTGCGCGCCAAACGAATTTGAAAGGGCTTTCTTCCATGGGTAGGTCAATCGCGCTCCTGTTTGCGTGTGCGGCGCTGGTTATTCTGGCGGGTTCCTTCGTTGCTCCCGGTTCGGTTGCAGCGGTGAAGGGCGAGTGCTCGCCGGCCTATGGTGTCGATCCCTGCGAAACGGGATCGGTCGCCCGATAACAAAAAAGCCGATACTCGCGTATCGGCTTTTTCTTTGTCTTGATGACAGCGATGCATCCGCACCCTTGGGGCGCGAATGCATCGGACAAGTCCGGATCAGGCGATGACGCCGGTCGCGGCAAGGCCAAGCAGAAACACACCGAGAATGATGCGGTAGATCGCAAACAGCGTGAAGCGGTTGCTCTGGATATAGGAGAGCAGCCATTTGACGGCGATGAAGGCGACGATCGTGGAGACGACGAAGGCGATGCCGAGCGAGGTCCAGTCCTCGTTGGCCGCGCCACCGTCCTTGAAGGTCTTCAGGAGCTCGTAGGCGCTCGCCGCATACATGGTTGGGATGCCGACCAGGAAGGCGAACTCGGTGGCCGAGGCGCGGTTGTTGGTGCCGGCCAGCAGGGCGACGAAGATCGTGGCGCCGGAACGCGAGGTGCCGGGGAATACGCCGGCGACGACCTGGGCGATACCGACCAGAATGGCGACGAGCCAGGTGATCTCCTTGTGCGGCGGACGGCGGGCGGCCAGCCACTCGGCTCCGATCATCCAGAAACCACCGATGATCAGCGCCCAGGCGATCGGGGTCGCCGTTTCCGGCAGTTCGAAGCCCAGCTTCTTGACGATCAGGCCGAGCACGGCGGTGATCAGGAAGGCGATGATCAGCTTGGCGGCGTAATCACGGTTGGCCGGGTCGCGCCAGCCGAGCACGAGGTCGAGAAGGCGGCGCCAGTAGATGAAGGTGACGGCGAGGATCGCGCCGGCCTGGATGACGATATTGAACATGTCCGACCGGTGGCCGAGCCATTGCTCCGCAATGATGAGATGGCCGGTGCTCGAGATCGGCAGGAATTCGGTAATGCCTTCGACTATGCCAAGAAGAACGGCGTTTATGTAATCCATCAATGGTCTCCGCTTCGGGGTTCGGTCGGATTTGAATTGCGCTCATGCCGCTGGGGGAAACGGCGTCTGATATCGCCGGACAAAGGCGTTGAAAGAACCGGGAGGAGGCTCTTGAAAATGATCAATGCTGTCCATTTCCTTTGTCAGGCATCGGATGACCCGACTCGCTTGTATTGGAAGGGCCAAACTTCTATAGCTTCAACGAATGAGTCATGACTAGGGCGCTACAAGAGTCGCGTCCCTCAGACCTGCATCCACCCATCAAAAATCCGAGTCTCGATGCCCACGCTCTATCATCACCCCATGTCATCCGCGTCACGCTTCGTACGCCTCATCCTGACGGAATACGGCTATCAGGCCGACCTGATCGAAGAACAGACCTGGGAAAAGCGCCGGGACTTTCTGGCGCTGAACCCGGCCGGCACGCTGCCCGTCTATGTCGATGACAGCATGCGGGCGCTCTGTGGCGCCACCGTGATCTCGGAGTATCTCGACGAGACCCACGGTGTCCTGAAGCGCGACCGCCGGCTGCTTGCCGAAGACCCGTTCCAGCGCGCGGAAATCCGCCGCCTGGCGGAATGGTTCATGCAGAAGATGGAAACCGACGTGACGCGGCCGCTGGCGCGCGAGCGCGTCTACAAGCTGCAGATGACCGCCGACCAGGGCGGCGGCGCACCGGATTCGAAGATCTTGCGCACGGCGCGCGCCAATATCCGCCAGCACATGAAGTACCTCACCTGGCTTGCCGGCTCGCGCCAGTGGTTGGCGGGCGACCGCATGAGCTACGCGGATCTCGCGGCCGCCTCCTCGGTCTCCATTCTCGATTATCTCGGCGAGATCGACTGGTCGGAATCGCCGCTGGTCAAGGAATGGTACCAGCGCATCAAGTCGCGCCCGTCCTTCCGCCCGCTGCTCGCCGAGCGCGTGCGCGGCCTGACGCCCGTGGCCCATTACGCCGATCTGGATTTCTGACGAGGGCCGCAATGCCCGAGCGAAACGCGCCCATACGCACCGCAGAAGCCAAGGAACAGAAACGCCGCGACACGCTGACCGCCTTCGTGAAGGCGGAGGCGAGCGCGCTCGGCTTCGAGCTCTGCCGGATCACCCGGCCGGACACGATACCCGAGGCCAAGGTCCGGCTTGGCCAGTTCGTCGATGCCAAGAGGCACGGGACGATGGCCTGGATGGAAGAGACGCGCGACCGGCGCGGCGATCCGCTGACGCTGTGGAGCGAGGTCCGCTCGATCGTCGTCTTCGGGCTCAACTACGGACCGGACGAAGACCCCCGCGGCATTCTCGACAAGCCTGACAAGGCGGCGATCTCGGTCTATGCGCGCAACCGCGACTATCACGACGTCATCAAGGGCCGGCTGAAGGAGATCGCCACGCGGTTTGCGGCGCGCGCCGGTGCTGATGTGAAGGTCTTCGTCGATACCGCGCCCGTGATGGAAAAGCCGCTGGCAGCCGCCGCCGGGCTCGGCTGGCAGGGGAAGCATACCAACCTCGTCAATCGCGAGCACGGCTCCTGGCTGTTCCTCGGCTCTATGTTCACCACCGAGGATCTCGATGTGGATGCGCCGGAACCGGACCGCTGCGGCTCCTGCCGGGCCTGCCTCGATGCCTGTCCGACCAACGCCTTTCCCGCCCCCTACCAGATCGACGCCAGGCGCTGCATCTCCTACCTTACCATCGAGCACAAGGGGCCGATCGATCCCGATCTCCGGCCGCTGATCGGCAACCGCATCTATGGCTGCGACGACTGTCTGGCCGCCTGCCCGTGGAACAAGTTCGCCCGCGAGGCATCGGAAGCCAAGCTGCAGGCGCGCGAGGATCTGAAGGAGCCGTCGATCGCCTTCCTGCTCGGTCTCGACGATCCGACCTTCCGCAGCTTCTTCAGCGGTTCTCCAGTGAAGCGCATCGGCCGCGACCGGTTCGTTCGCAACGTGCTGATCGCCGCCGGCAATTCCGGCGACCGGCAATATATAGAGCGATGTCGCGCGCTGGCGCATGACGCTTCGCCCGTTGTGCGCGCCATGGCCATATGGGCGTTGTCGCGTCTGATGGAGGCTGGCGAACTTGCGGCTTTTGCGGCAGAAAGAGCCAATGAGGAAGACAGCGACGTGCTGGACGAGTGGCGATTGGCGGGAGTGATGTGATGCATGTGATGATCTTCGGCTGCGGCTACTCCGGCACGGCAATCGCCAAGGCCTTTCTCGCCGAGGGTTTTCGCGTGTCCGGCACCACGCGCTCCGCCGACAAGGCGGCGGCGCTCAAAGAGCACGGTATCATCCCGCATGTCTTCGACGGCGAGACGCTGGATGAAGCGCTGCTTGCGGATATGAAGAGTGCCACACATCTCGTCCAATCGATCGCGCCGCGCGACAGCGATCCGCTGCTGCGGCTTGCCGGCGGCGACATCACCAAGCTCATGCCCGGCCTCCAATGGATCGGTTATCTTTCGACGGTCGGCGTCTATGGCGATCATAAGGGGCGCTGGATCGACGAGGAGACGCCCTGCGATCCGGTATCAGGACGCTCCAAGGAGCGACTGGAGGCGGAAGAAGGCTGGATCGCGACGGGCAAACGGCTCGGCATCCCGGCCGCCGTGCTGCGACTGTCGGGCATCTACGGGCCGGGACGCAATGCCTTCTGCAATCTGGAGCGCGGCACCGCCCGGCGGCTGATCAAGAAGGACCAGGTCTTCAACCGTATCCGGGTCGAGGATATCGGCAGCGCCACGCGCTTTCTTGCCGATCGCGGAATCGGCGGCATCTATAATGTAACCGACGACCTGCCGGCGCCGCCGCAGGATATCATCGTCGAGGCAGCCCGACTGATGGGCGTGACCCCGCCGCCGGAACAAGCCTTCGAGACCGCCGAGCTGACGCCGATGGCGCGCACTTTCTATGGCGAGAACAAGCGGGTCTCCAACGCCAAGCTGAAGGCCGCGGGCTTCGTGTTCGCACACCCCAACTACCAGGTGTCACTCGCGCAATTGGTGCATAATTATCGCTGACGCGAGCGGGCCATATTCGCCGCGCGCGAGAAACATCGCAAGCGATGAAACGGTAGGAAATTCCTACTTAGCGTATATCGAAAGCTAAATTTCGCTCTATATTATGGTTAACGGCCTTTGAATTTGCCCAAATGGGGCAAAGATTATGACGTCCGCGCAAAATTATTTTCGTTAATTTTGTGATCCCGGGTTGCGCAGAGTCCTCTCCGCAAAAAATGTTCTAATTTTACTTGATTCCATTACCCTTTTTCCACCGACGTGGATTTTTCCGCGGATCGAATCATTCGCCGGCTCATCACAAATATTACAGTTTGTAACATTCCGTGATCGTCCGAGGCACTTTTTCGCCATTTTTGGCCGGATTTAAGCCCCCGCCGTCCGCAAGGGCGCAAGTTCAACAGTTGAGGGACAATCCGTTTTGAAGAAAATCTGCCGTTCTATTATCGCAGCGACAACTATTGCAGCCTGTTCTACCATCCTTCCGATGGAGAGTTTTGCGGCAAATGGTTGTGGCGGTGCTTCATGGTACGCACTTCACTCCAAAACCGCTTCCGGGGAACGCATGAACCCCTCCGTCAATACTGCAGCGCACCGCTCTCTCGCCTTCGGCACGAAGCTGAAGGTCACCAACCGCAACAACGGCCGCAGCGTCGTCGTTCGCGTCAACGATCGCGGTCCTTTCATCCGCGGTCGCGTTCTCGATCTTTCCCGTGCCGCAGCTCAGAACATCGGCATGGTCAGCAGCGGCACCGCCAAGGTCTGCTACGAAGTCATCAGCTAAAGCGCCCGCCCGCGCTTGCTCTCGCCGTCAATCGCGGTTACCACGCGGTTGAGAGACTTGTGTACAGTCCGCTGCGTCTGTCGCGCTTCCTGCGGATTGTTCACAAGCCCGGAATCTTACTCAGGCGATCAGGAGCCGTATAATGCGATTGGGCGGACGGCTCGAAGGGGCGATTTCAGTTCTGGCGGATATCGACGCCCGCAGACGGCCGGTGGCCGACGCGCTGAAGGACTGGGGCCTCGCCCACCGCTTCGCCGGATCGGGCGACCGCGCCGCGATCGGCAATATCGTCTATGACGCGCTGCGCATGCGGCTCTCCCATGCCTGGCTGATGGATGACGACAGCGCTGCGGCAATCGCCTACGCCGTCATGTTCCGCCAGTGGGGCTTCACACCCGAGACGCTTGCAGCGGAGCTTGCCGACGACAAGTTCGCGCCACCTCCGCTTTCGGACGCGGCCCTTTCCGCTTTCCAGAGCCGGCAGCTTGCCGATGCTCCCGCTCATATTCAGGGCGACATCCCTGAATGGGTACAATCCTCCTTCCAGAAGACCTTCGGTGACACCTGGCTTGCCGAGGCCCAGGCGCTTGCCGGACGGCCGACGCTCGATCTTCGCGCCAACACCTTGAAAGCCACCCGCGAGAAGGCGATCAAGGCGCTCGAGAGAGCCGGTGCCCAGGAGGCCAGGATCGCGCGCAACGGCATCCGGATTGCCGCGGGCGAAGGGGCCTCCCGTCTTCCCAACGTGACAGCCGAGCTTTCGTTCCAGAAAGGCTGGTTCGAAGTTCAGGACGAGGGTTCGCAGATCGTTGCCGATCTGGTGCTGCCCGGCGACGGCGAGCAGATCCTCGACTACTGCGCCGGCGGCGGCGGCAAGACGCTCGCCATGTCGGCCGCCATGCACAACAAGGGCCAGGTTCACGCCTATGACGCCGACCGCAAGCGACTGGCGCCGATCATCGAGCGGCTGAAGCGTGCCGGCACCCGCAATGTGCAGGTGCATGACGACGCCAAGGCGTTGAAGGGCCTCGAAGGCCGCTGCGACAAGGTTCTCGTCGATGCCCCCTGCACCGGAACAGGAACATGGCGCAGGCGCCCGGATACCAAGTGGCGCCTCACCGCCAAGAACCTCGACGAGCGCACCCAGCAGCAGCAGGATGCGCTGACGCAGGCGAGCGCCCATGTGCGCGATGGCGGCGAACTCATCTACGTGACCTGTTCGGTGCTGCCGCAGGAAAACGAAGAGCAGGTCCGCCGCTTCGTGGCCGACAATCCCGACTACCGGATCGTCAGCGCGCTGCCCGCCTGGGACAGCCTCTTCGGCAAGGACAGCCCGCGGCCGCGCTCGTCGGACGGCGAGACGATCACGCTGACACCGGCCTCGACCGATACCGATGGCTTCTTCTTCTGCCGGATGCAGAGGAAGGCCTGACAACCGGGCTTTTTCAGCCTTCGCGAATGGAACGGCGCAGCCACGGCGCTTCCTTAAAATCATTCCAAACTAGAGTGTTTGACACCAGTTTGCTTTTGCGCGAAGAAACCCTTGCCGGGCGCCATACGCAGCGCCCGTCAAGGAGAGGATCCCATGAAACTCAACAGGAATTTTTACGCAGCGCTGGCGCTGGCGATCGCCCCAATCGCCGTGTCTTCCGTTCCCGCCCGCGCGGCGGCCCCGGATGCTGCTGCCGTCGTGAAATATTACACCGAAGTCGCCCACGCAAAGTACGAGGACTCGCTGATCACCGCGAAGGCCCTCGACGCCGCGATCGACGCTTTCCTCAAGGAACCGACCGACAAGACGCTGGAAGCCGCCCGCGCCGCCTGGATCAAGGCGCGCGTTCCGTACCAGCAGACCGAAGTCTACCGTTTCGGCAACCCGATCGTCGATGACTGGGAAGGCAAGGTCAACGCCTGGCCGCTCGACGAGGGCCTGATCGATTACGTCGACGCCTCCTACGGCACCGAGAGCGACGAGAATTCGCTCTACGTCGCCAACGTGATCGCCAACAAGACGATCAAGATCGACGGCAAGGATGTCGACGCTTCGAAGCTGACGCCCGAGTTTCTCTCCGGCACGCTGGCCGAAGCCGGCGGCATCGAAGCCAACGTCGCGACCGGCTATCACGCCATCGAATTCCTGCTCTGGGGCCAGGACCTGAACGGCACCGGCCCAGGCGCCGGCAACCGCCCGGCCACCGACTACGACCTTAAGAATTGCACGCACGGCAATTGCGACCGCCGCGCCGAATACCTGAAGTCGGCCTCGACGCTGCTGGTCTCCGACCTGCAGGAAATGACCGACAACTGGAAGCCGGACGGCGAAGCCACCAAGCATGTCGAAGCCGATCCGAAGGCCGGCCTCGTCGCCATCCTGACCGGCATGGGCTCGCTCTCCTACGGTGAGCTTGCCGGCGAACGCATGAAGCTCGGCCTGATCCTGCACGATCCGGAAGAAGAGCATGATTGCTTCTCCGACAACACCTACAACTCGCACCTCAACGACGCGATCGGCATCGCTGCTGCCTATACCGGCAACTACACCCGCGTCGACGGTACGAAGATGAAGGGTCCGTCGCTGCACGATCTCGTCGCCGCCAAGGACAAGAAGCTCGACAACGAGATGCGCGCCAAGCTCGACAAGACGCTGAAGGCGATGAACGTCATGGCCAAGCGCGGCCAGAACGTCGAGAAGTACGACCAGATGATCGGCGAAGGCAACAAGAAGGGCAACGCCGTCGTTCAGGCAGCCATCGACGGCCTCGTCGACCAGACCAAGTCGGTCCAGCGCGTCATCGCCGCGCTCGATCTCGGCACGGTCAAGCTTGAAGGTTCCGACAGCTTGGATAATCCTAGCGCGGTCTTCCAATAAGTGAAAAGGCGGGCCGCTTCGCTATCGAGGCGGCCCGAACTCCGAAATGTCGCCTGTCCCGGCCCGTCGTCTTCTTCTCAGCGCAGCCCTGTGCGCCACGATCGCCGGTCTTTCCGCCGCCCTTGCAGCCGATTTCGATCTTCCAACGAAACGCACCGATCTTACCGACGCCGACGCGAAGCGCGTCGCCGATGTGACGCGACCGACCACCGATTTTTCCAAGGCCGAACAATACGAGGCCATGCAGGCGGGGGGCGCGACGTCGATCGATCCGGTGACGCAGGATTCCTTCTCGCACATCTCAGCGACCATTCCATTCGAAGAAGAGCAGCCGTTCCGGCTCGGCAATGCGCTGTTCAAGAAGCTCTGGGTTTCGGCACCCTCGTCGACGCAGGCCTCCGACGGGCTGGGGCCGCTGTTCAATGCGCGCTCCTGCATGAGCTGCCACGTCAATGACGGGCGCGGCAAGCCGCCGGAAGGCGGCGTCAGCGCCACCTCGATGTTCCTGCGGCTGGCGCGGCCGGCGAAGACGGCGGACGAAGAGCGCGCCATCGCCGATGCAGACATCGTCAACTTCCCCGATCCCATCTACGGCCACCAGCTGCAGGACCTCGCCGTGCCCGGCCTTCCCTCCGAGGGGAAGATGAAGATCGCCTACACCGAAGAGCCGGTGACGCTCGCCGGCGGCGAGACAGCATCGCTGCGGCGACCACACTACTCCGTCGAGAACCTCGGCTACGGGCCGCTCGACCCGACGACGACGATTTCGCCGCGCGTCGCGCCGGCGATGATCGGGCTGGGCCTGATCGAGGCGATCCCCGAGGCCGATATCCTCGCGCATGCCGACCCCGACGACAAGGATGGCGACGGCATTCGCGGCAAGGCGGCGATCGTGCGCGACCACCGCACCGGCAAGCCCGCGCTCGGCCGCTTCGGCTGGAAGGCGCAGAATGCAAGCGTGCGCGACCAGAGCGCCGACGCATTCTCCAACGACATCGGCATCTCTACACCTGACCGGCCCGACGCGCATGGCGACTGCACACAGGCTCAGGCCAAGTGCAAGGCGATGCCAATGGGCGTGCAGAAGCGGCTCGGAAATGAAGAAGCGCCGGGGCCGATCCTCGACCTCGTGACCTTCTACTCCGCCAACCTCGCGGTGCCGGCGCGCCGCAAGGCGAGCTTTCCCGAAACACTGAAGGGCAAGCAGGTGTTCTACGAGAGCGGCTGCACCGCCTGCCATGTTCCGAAGTTCGTGACCCGCCGCGACAGCCTCGACAAGGCACAGGCCTTCCAGCTGATCTGGCCCTATTCCGATTTCCTGCTGCACGACATGGGCGACGGACTAGCGGACGGACAACAGGTTGGTTTTGCAAGTGGACGTGAATGGCGCACGCCGCCGCTATGGGGTATAGGTCTCACCCAGACTGTCAGCGGACACAGCTTTTTCCTTCACGACGGCCGTGCGCGAAGCCTCACCGAGGCGATCCTGTGGCATGGCGGCGAGGCGCAAAAGGCGCGTGACGCTTTCGCATCCCGGCCGAAAGATGATCGGCAGGCACTGATTACATTCCTGGAGTCCCTTTGATGCGCCTTTGGCACCCTCTCGTCCTCTGCCTCGCCCTCGCCTCCACCGCAGCCGCTCAAGACGCCTCCACGCAGGCAGGCCTCAACGAGGAGGCCGTGCCCGGTGTCATGCAGCGCGCGATCGACGACGTGATCCGCCCCGGCTACCGCAACGCGCAGCAGTCCGCGGCGCGGCTTACCACGGCGATGAAGGATCTTTGCGAGGACGGCACGCAGCAGACGCTGGACAAGGCGAAATCGGCCTTCGACGACACGATCCGCTACTGGTCGGTGATCGAGATCGTGCAGACCGGCCCTGTCATCCAGGACAATCTCTTCGAACACATCCTGTTCTATCCCGACCGCAAGGGCGTCGGCCTCCGCCAGGTGCAGACGCTGATCGCCAAGGCCGATCCGAAGGATACGACGGTCGACGCGATCGCCGCCAAGAGCGTGGCGCTGCAGGGACTGACGGCGCTGGAATACGTGCTCTACGGCACCGGCTCGGAAGACCTGACCACCCAGAAGAACAGCTTCCGCTGCCTCTATGGCGCGGCTGTTGCTGGCAACATCCAGCGCGAGGCCGGCGAAGTGGTCGCCGCCTGGGAGAAGCCCGACGGCGTACAGGCGAGCTGGAAGCATCCCGGCCCGCAGAGCGACGACTTCATGGACAACAAGGAAGCCGTGACCGCGCTGCTCGGCATTCTCGTGCACGGCGCCGAGAATGTCCGCGACCAGCGGCTGGAGCAATTCTACAAGGGCAAGGACGCGACGCCGCGGCCGAAGATGGCGATCTACTGGCGTTCGAAGAACACCTGGAAATCGATGGCCGCCAATCTCGACGGCCTGCGGCTGCTCTGGCAGAAGGCCAACATGGCCTCGCTGCTGCCATCAGACAAGAAGCCCATCGCCGACGCGATCGACGCCAACTTCAAGTCGCTGCTCGAGACGGTGCCGAAGCTGAACCCGGATATCGAGGTGGCGACCAACGACCCGGAACGCACCAAGCTCGACGCGCTGCTTGCCAACACCCGCAAGCTGATCACCGACATCAGCGACAATTACGGCGCCGCCATCGGCCTCTCGGCCGGCTTCTCCTTCTCCGACGGCGACTAAGGCCGATGTGGCGCACGGCGGCGATCGACCGACGCAGTTTCGTCAAAGCGGCCGGGATCGGCTTTCTGGCGGCGCTGACGCCGCGTACGCTGATGGCGCTGGAACGGGCCGACGCCGTCTACGCTTCCGGTCTCAGAACCGCTAACGGCAGCTTTGCCGTGGCGACGGTGAGCGAGCGTGGCGAGATCATCGACCAGGTGGCGCTGCCGGCGCGGGCGCACGGCATGGCCTTCAGCCCGGCGACCGGCCGCGCCGTCGCCTTTGCCCGCCGGCCCGGCACCTATGCGATGATCTTCGACGTGACCGGCAAGGCCGAGCCGATCGTGATCGCCGCGGCAGACAACCGCCACTTCTACGGCCACGGCGCGTTTTCGCCCGACGGCCGTATCCTTTACGCCAGCGAGAACGACTTCGACGCCAATCGCGGCATGATCGGCCTCTATGACGCCAGCAACCGCTTTGCCCGGATCGGCGAATACGAGACCTATGGCGTCGGGCCGCACGACATGACCGTCTCGGACGACGGCCGGATGCTGATCGTCGCCAATGGCGGCATCGAGACGCATCCCGATTTCGGCCGTACCAAGCTCAATCTCAACAGCATGCAGCCGTCTCTGACGCTGATCGACGCAAAAAGCGGTGCGCTGATCGAGAAACACGCGCTGCCGCCGCAATGGGACCAGGTCTCGACCCGCCATGTCGACATCGACGACAGCGGCCGTATCTGGTTCGCCTGCCAGTACGAAGGGCACCGGAACGACCTGCCGCCGCTGGTCGGCTCATTCGCCAAGGGAGAAGACCTGCGCTTCGTCGACCTGCCGGACGAGACCACCCGCCGGCTCGCCAACTATGTCGGCGCCATCGCGGTGAACCGCAAGGACGGGCTCGTCGGCGTTACCTCGCCCAAGGGCGGGACGTCGGTGACGATCGACATCGCGACCGGACGCGTTCTTCGCGAGGACGTGGTGGCCGAGGCCGCCGGCATCGCGCCGGCAAAGAGCGGGTTCGCCGTCTCCTCCTACGAGGGTGACTTCCTCGGCACCCGCAGCGATGTCGCCTGGGACCAGCACATCATCAGGATCGCGCCCTCACGACGCGTGTGACCACGCCTTCTGTTCCGCGCCGATCTGGGCGGCGACCGTTCTTGCGGCCTCCGACAGCCAGTTTGGCTTGCGCGACTTCAGATCGCGCAGGATAGAGCCTGCCGCTGCCGGGTCGCCGGCGTGGCAATTGGCGATCTCGAAACCCATCAGGTCAAGCATGTCCGACGACAGGAGCAGATCGGGATTGCGGTCGATCTCGATCTTGGTGCTGCTCGGCGACAGCCGCCGCACGAGGACGGAGCCGATCAGCCGGTAGTGCGGATCGGGAGACCGCATGCGACCGGCCGCGATCTCGACCGCGTGGATGGCGCGATCCTGTGGCGCGTGGCAGAGCGACCACGCCGATTGCAGCATGGCCTTGGCTTCCCGGAGCACCGGGCCGCCCTGCCAATCCGTATAGGCGATGAAGCGCGGGCGCCCCAGGCTGCCCGTTCCTGCCGTGCGTGGCTTCGGCACATAGGCGGCATGGTTTGGCGGCAGCGATACCTGCAGCGCCTCGGCATAGGCTGATGGCGCAGGCTTTTCGCCAGCCGGGAGGGCGGCGAACTTCTCCCAGAAGGCACGACGCTCGCTATCGGGCAGCACCAGCGCCTTGCGCAGCCACTTGTGATCCCGCTCGATAATGATGGGCATCGGCGACTGGATGCCCCGCAGATAGCCCGACAGCACGGCGGCGGCGATGGTCTCGGAAGCCGGGCCGTGCGCGGGGACAGCCAGCAGCGCGCTTGCGGTGAGGCGGACGAGATCGAGCGCATAGGGCATGACGGCGGCATCGTCGAAATCGTTTGCGCCCCAGACCAGCCGTCCCTCGACGTCGCGCCAGGTGCCGAAGTTTTCCAGATGCGTATCGCCGATCGCCAGCACATTCGGCGCGGCGGCAAAATCCGGGCAGATGTCGAGAATGGTCTCGGCGAAGCGCCAGTAGGTGGCGCGCAGGAAGGAGAAGCTGCTCGCGCGCATCTTCATGTGCTTGCGCAGGAGATCGTTTTCGACGAGATCGGCCCCGAGCTGGCCACGAAGCCAGGCTTCATAGACCTGCGAGGATTGTGCGATGGTTGCCATTGGCGTGTATTCCGATGCCTGCTTCGGCGAAGCATATGCCGAACGCCGGAACGGGCAATCGCAATCATCGCACGATCGGTTGAATCGCATGCAATATTGATCTGGCGGGCGGCCATCGGCGCCCTATCTCCGTCGCATGAACAAAGCCCTCACCTACATCATCTTCGTCGCCATCGTGCTGGGTGGCGGGCTCGCCATCGGCGTCAACAATCTTCCCGGCGAGTGGTACCAATCGCTGGCCAAGCCGCCGTTCAACCCGCCCAACTGGGTTTTCGGGCCGGCATGGACTGTTCTCTACGTGCTGATCGGGATTGCCGGCGCGCGGACGTGGATGCGCGGGCATCTTTCCGTGGGCATGCTGATCTGGGCGGGGCAGATGGTGCTGAACTTCCTCTGGTCGCCGTTTTTCTTCGGCCTGCAGGCGCCGGCCGTGGCGCTCGCCATCATCCTCATGCTGCTCCTGCTCATCCTCGCCTTCATCGGCAACCGCTGGCAGGCGGACCGGATCGCGGCGCTGCTCTTCGTCCCCTATGCCGCCTGGGTGATCTTCGCCACCACGCTCAACGCCTCCATCGTCTATCTCAACTGAGATTGCCGATATTCGACGGCCGCGGCCAACCATGGTGCCGGGTTGCCGGGCTCCCACGCCTTTTAGGCAGCAAACCGCATCAGCTGCGCGATGCCACCCAGTCGTGCCAGTCCTCTTCGCTGCCGTGGAAAACGTTGAGATCGATGCGGCCCTCGACGCCGTGCGAGATGCCGGAGCCGGAATACTGCCAGAAGACCCACTTGCGGCCGGGATAGACCTGCGACGGGTGCGCTGCCACCGAACGCAGCCAGAAGGGATAATCCGGGAATGCGCCACGCAGATTGTCGCGGTAGAAATCCGGGGCGGTGTAAATGATAGGGCGCTGGCCGTAGTGACGCTCCAGCTTGTCCATGAAGACCTGCATCTTTTCCAGCACATCCTCGCGCGACGGACGGCGCTTGCAGCTGGATTCGCCGTTCCACTCGACATCGATGACGGGCGGCAGGGCGCCGGCCTCGCGGGGAACATTGCGGATGAACCAATCGGCCTGCTCGCGAGCAGTTCGGCACCAGTAGAAGAAATGATAGGCGCCGTGCTTCAGGCCGGCTTCGCGGGCCTTGCGCCAGTTGGTCTTGAACATCGGATCGAGGTGATCGCCACCGTCGGTCGACTTGATGTAGACGAAGTTGGCGCCCTGGGTACGCAGCTTCTGCCAGTCGATATCGCCCTGCCAGCGCGAGACGTCGACGCCGTGAACGGCGAGCTTGCGCGGCGAGGAACGGCCGAAATTGATGGGCTTGGCGTCGCGGAAACGGTGGCTGTAGACCAGCGAGCGGGTGCGCCCGCGCGTCGCCGGCGCGATGACGGGATCATCCGGCGCCAGCATGGCGGTGACGGGACGATCGGACGGCATCGGCATGGCGACTGTCCTGGTTTCCGGCAGGAAGCCCTGCGGCTCGGGGATCGGCCCCGCCCATGCCAGCTCTTCCTGCGGCGGCGCGGGCTGGGACATCGGCGCGCGGGCGGCGACCTCACCGACATCGGCGGCGGGAACCGGGGCGCTCGGGCGGACGACGGAGCTTGTCGTTTCACGCGAGGGAACGCTTGCAAGAATGCTCGCCGGGCCGGAACTGGAGGTGCAGCCCGACAAGGTCAGGGAAGCGATGAGGAGTGCTGGCACGACCGGTATACGCATAGGAACTCGCACGCAAAACAACTGGCGACGGCGATACGCATGCCGGCGCGGGACCACGAACTGGAAATGCTAATGGAAAATTACCAAGAAAGACTGAATCCAATCTTTACGACCCGATTTAGGCCACGGGATGCGGCGAAAAGCGAACCGATCAGGCGTTCGTGGTGCTTGTGCGATGCGGCGCAGCATGGCACTTTCGCCCGCGCAAGGGGGCAAAGCAGATGACCAACGAGGACAACGGCGACTTTCGCGAGCGGATCCGCCAGAATTTCGCGCGGCAGGCGGCGCTGCACACGATCGGCGCGGAGCTGACGCGAGTGGAACGGGCGATCGTCGAGATCGAGCTGCCGTTCGACGTGAAGCTCACCCAGCAGCACGGCATCCTGCATGCAGGGATCATCTCGGCCGCACTCGACAGCGCCTGCGGCTTTGCCGCCTATAGCGTCATCGACCCGGACGCATCGATCCTCACCATCGAATTCAAGGTCAACCTGATGTCTCCGGGGCGCGGCGAGCGCTTCCTGTTTCGCGGCGAGATCACCAAGCCGGGCTCCAACATCATCGTCGCCGACGGGCGCGGCTACGCGATCAGCGACGGCCCGGCCAAGCTGATCGCCTCGATGACCAGCACCATGATGATCATACGCGGCAGAGAGGGAATTTCCGGATGACGTTCGAGCTGAAATCCGTTGCGGGCAAATCCATCCTGTTCGTGATGGCGGCCGAGGCCGAATACGGTCCCTTCCTGCGCTCGCGCTTCGAGCCGCTGATGACGGGTGTCGGCCCTGTCGAGGCCGCCGTGGTGCTCACGCGCACGCTTTCGGCACTCGAGCACCAGGGCGAGCTGCCGCAGCTCGTGGTCTCGCTCGGTTCGGCGGGCTCCGCCAAGCTCGAGCAGACCGAGGTCTATCAGGTGACCTCCGTTTCCTATCGCGACATGGATGCCTCGCCGCTCGGCTTCGAAAAGGGGCGCACGCCGTTTCTCGACCTGCCGGCCGTCATCGACCTGCCGCTGCGCATCCCCGGCGTCGCGGAGGCGAGCCTTTCGACCGGCGGCAACGTCGTCTCCGGCGCGGCCTATTCTTCCATCGACGCCGATATGGTCGACATGGAAACCTTCGCCATCCTGCGCGCCTGCCAGGCCTACAATCTGCCCTTGATCGGCCTTCGCGGGATTTCCGACGGCGTCGAGGAGCTGCAGCACATTTCCGGCTGGACCGAATATCTGCATGTGATCGACCGCAAGCTTTCCGACGCCACCGACAGCCTGTTCACCGCGCTGGAAGATGGGGTATTCTGGTTCTAGCGCTTTCGACGCTCCTGAAACCGCTCCTTTCTTGAACTACAGGCCCTGCGAAAGCGGGACAATCGATGCAATAAAATCCCGCGGCGGCGGATTTCCCGCATTGCAAGACCGGGTGCTTTTCATTAAAGGCTCGCCATGACCCAGACAGCACATCCCGACAGCGTTCTCATCGTCGATTTCGGCAGCCAGGTAACCCAGCTGATCGCGCGCCGCGTGCGCGAAGCGGGCGTCTACTGCGAGATCGTTCCCTTCCAGTCCGCCGAAGAAGGCTTCAAGAGCCTGAAGCCGAAGGCCGTGATCCTGTCCGGCAGCCCGGCCTCGACGGTCGATGAGGGTTCGCCCCGCGCACCGCAGATCATCTTCGACAGCGGCCTTCCCGTTTTCGGCATCTGCTACGGCCAGCAGACGATGTGCATGCAGCTCGGCGGCAAGGTCGAGAGCGGCCATCACCGTGAATTCGGCCGCGCCTTCCTCGAGGTCGATGAAGACAGCGCATTGTTCGAGGGCCTCTGGTCTAGGGGTTCTCGCCATCAGGTATGGATGAGCCATGGCGACCGCGTCACCGCATTGCCTGAAGGCTTCAAGGTCGTCGCGACTTCGCCGAACGCGCCTTACGCCTTTATCGCCGACGAGAAGCGCAAGTATTACGGCGTGCAGTTCCACCCCGAGGTGGTGCACACCCCAGATGGCGCCAAGCTGATCGGCAACTTCATTCACAACATCGCCGGCATCAAGGGCGACTGGTCGATGTCTGCCTACCGCCAGAAGGCGGTCGAGGAGATCCGCAAGCAGGTCGGCGACAAGCGCGTGCTTTGCGCTCTGTCCGGCGGCGTCGACAGCTCGGTCGCGGCTTTGCTGATCCACGAGGCAATCGGCGACAAGCTCACCTGCGTGCTCGTCGACCACGGCCTGATGCGCAAGGACGAGGCGGCCAATGTCGTCGCCATGTTCCGCGAACACTACAATCTGCACCTGATCCACGTCGATGCGGCCGACAAGTTCATCGGCGAGCTCGAAGGCGTTTCCGACCCCGAGACCAAGCGCAAGATCATCGGCCGCCTGTTCATCGAGACCTTCGAGGAAGAAGCCAAGAAGCTCGGTGGCGCCGATTTCCTCGGCCAGGGAACGCTCTATCCCGACGTAATCGAAAGCGTTTCCTTCACCGGCGGTCCGTCGGTGACGATCAAGTCGCACCACAATGTCGGCGGCCTGCCCGAACGTATGAACATGCAGCTCGTCGAGCCGCTGCGCGAACTCTTCAAGGACGAAGTGCGCGTGCTCGGCAAGGAACTCGGCCTGCCCGACAGCTTCATCGGCCGCCACCCCTTCCCGGGCCCAGGTCTGGCGATCCGCTGCCCGGGTGGCATCACCCGCGAAAAGCTGGAGATTTTGCGCGAAGCAGACGCGATATATCTCGACGAAATCCGCAAGGCTGGTCTCTACGACGCGATCTGGCAGGCTTTCGCCGTGCTGCTCCCGGTCCAGACCGTCGGCGTCATGGGCGACGGCCGCACCTACGAATTCGTCTGCGCGCTGCGCGCCGTCACCTCCGTCGACGGCATGACGGCGGATTTCTACCACTACGACATGGAATTCCTCGGCCGCGCCGCCACCCGCATCATCAACGAAGTGCGCGGGATCAACCGCGTGGTGTATGACGTGACGAGCAAGCCGCCGGGCACGATCGAGTGGGAGTGATGCGTCACGCTTGAAGACAGGGGGCTGATTGCCTCGCGCTGATCATGATGCCGCCGGCGTGATGCGCTTGGCGGCATTTTTGTTGGTGGGGTGGTGTCAGACGGTACCGCGCATCGGGTTGATGTAGTCGATCCCGTCGAAGTCGCGCTCGTTGTCGGTGACGACGATACAGCCGTTGGCCTCGGCGATGGCGGCGACAATCATATCGAGAGCACTGCGCGGCCGCCCCCTCGCCTTACCCTCGGCCATCAACCGCCCCCAAACCAGGCTGGCCGCCTCATCGAAGGGCAGAATGCGGCCGGAGAAGAGGGACAGAGGCCCTTCCGGCCCCGCGAACCATGTTTCCAATTGATCGCGTTTCTTACCGGCGGGCTTTTCCAGGACGCCTTTGCGGATTTCTGCGATCGTCAGCGAAGCGATGAAGAGATCGTCATCCATCTGCACCGACATCCACTCCAGCAGGGCCTGCGATGGCATCGGCTTGGTGATGTTGCTGATGATATTGGTGTCGAGCAGGAAGCGGGTCAAATATCGACCTCGCGTCCCTCATCTCGGGGACGATCGAGATCAAGGTCGGCACCGACCAGAGGCGAGCGTCTCAGGGCAGCCAATATGCCGCCCTTTGCCGGCGGCTCGCCCGATATGGATCGGCTGACAGTCGCGCGTAGCTCCGAGGCCTCAGGCGTATCATCGGCAAGACGACGGGCAAGCGAGCGGATCAGATCGCGATCCTCATCGCGCCCGAGCACCTCGAAGCGTGAAAGGCCACGCTCGCTGAGGCGGGTGCGATAATTCTGGATAGCGCGTTTCTGCGAACTGCTCATGGGCGGCCTCCTGGTATTTCCAGTAATATAGCCAGGATGGGGAACGCGCTCAAGAGTGCTTGAGGATGCTGTCACGCCAAGCGTCCATTCACGTTGAGCCAGCTGAGGCGTGCGCAGATGCTCGGCACAAGACCGAGCATGACGGTGGAGTGTGCGCGCGCCATACGTCCCAATGGGGTAGGCGCGCTTCCGCCCGCTCGGCCGTCATACTCGGGCTTGTCCCACTGCT
>UCEU01000016.1 GCA_900471485.1 Hyphomicrobiales bacterium | reverse complement strand
TCTGCGGGCATGCCCGCAGAACCATGCTCAGCGGAAACGCTTTGATCGGCTCGATGTGTTGCTGTCTTCCGCCCGCTCCCCCACCCTGCTTCTCGGTTTCTTGCTGCAAGTTCTCGCCCTGCTCTTTTTCAGAGCTAGGTTCAAGTTCAGTAATGGATTCGGGTTTTGAATTCTGTATGTGGCGACCATATTGGATAGCATTGCCATCCATATTTTCAGCTTTCACCTGGATTTCCAGCTGGTTGATGACTTCGTCGCGAAGGAGCTCCATCTCATCGAGGGTAGCCTCTACCTGCAGACGTGTCGCATAGCGCGGAAGCTGGGCTAGGATCCCGACATATGCAGCCTCAATGGCATCCCAGTTGCCGCAAGCGCCCTCCTCTACAGCGGCAGAAATAAGCTTGCGGACGTCGCGCCGGCAAATGGTCAGAGCCTCCTTGGCTCTGCGGAAACGGATCCTTTCGGCAACTACATCCTGTGCAAGCTGAGCGAGTTCCGCGGAACGCGCTACTAATGGGGTGAGATCGAAACCGTAAGCCTGCTCAATTTCCCCGTCGCGGTCTCGATGCGCATAGCGCTTTCCGTTCGGGCTATCACGTCTCTGGATAAGACCGGCATCAATCAGCGCAGCTAAGTGTCGACGCAGCGTCGTGCCTGCCATGCCGTGGGCGCGGAGCGAGAGCTGCGTGTTCGAAGGAAAAACGACCAAGCCGCGCTCGACGTTGAGTTCGTTGTCCGGATAAAATGTCAGCAATGCATTGAGAACCGCTAGGGCTCGATCCTGGAGAGCCAAACGTTCGCGCGCTTCACTGATGTCGCGGAAGACCTTCCACCTGTCCGCGCGCTTCTCGGCCTTCGATTCTGCGATGGAAAGCTGCCCTTTCACCAAGGCAAGCGTCATCGATCGCCGCCCAAAGGGCGTCGTTACACTCTCCGTTTGCATGTCATTCACCTTTCAAGAAGGCAAAGATCATCGTCCCGCCGAGATGGCGTCCATCGACTCTTGACAGTGATTCCGGGAAGTGCGATTCTCTAGGTGCTAAACGAGAGAAATGGGCTTCCGGATGGACATTCGGGGGCCTTTTTCTTTACCTGGTTTCCTCTTCGTCGTATCAAATCGTATGGCATTGTTATGCCGGTTAGCCATTCCGCGTTTTTTCAAACTCGGCATGCAGTTCTTCAAGTCGCTCAGTCACGAACGATGCGAAATCTGGGACCACGCGCTCATCGAACGTAAGCCGCGTCGTTTTGCCTAAGCGCTCAATGGTGGCGGCCTTCTGACCCTTTGCATTCTTCCATTGCTCACCCTGCCCGGCTTTCTTCTTTTGTGGGACCGTCGCAGCGAGCGCCCTTGCGAATCGTTCGTCGGATTGCAGTGTTGTGAAGTCAGGCTCGCTAATCGCGCTGTCCAGTTTTCTTCTCGATGCCGGCAAAGTTTCACCCAGAGCCATCCAGCGGGCACGGCCAGCTTTCGGCGCCGGACCGATAGCCTGAATAACATCTAAAGGCAGCGAGCGAGCGACCGCGATGTAGCGGCTGAGGTCGGACTTGTCTGTGGAGAGTGCGGCAATGATTGTTTCGCGCTTGTATCCAGCCTCCTCGAGCCGGAGAGCGAAAAGAGCTTTCTCAATGAAAGACAGGTCTTGCCGTTCAAGGTTTTCCTTGCCTTGGGCAAGGACCAACTCTTCGTTGCTCAGCGCCTGAACCACGGCCCTGACCTTCAGAGACAGTTTTGCGGCGGCTCGGAGACGGCGTCGGCCATAGGCTATTTCATAACGCCCGGGATGATCGGCTTGCGGACGAACCAGAACAGGCACCTGCTGGCCGTACTGCTGAATGCTAGAAACGAGGTCGTCGAAACCGGGATCGACACCAATTGGAATGCGGTCACTGACAGAGGAATCGGAAACTGCAGACGGATCAATCTCGATAACGATATGCCCGGCTGCAAGCTGCTCCTGAAGGCGGGCAGCAGAGCGAGCGCCTTCGCTCATCTCTTGCAGGGACGTACCCATTGCTGAGATAGCACCGGTGCGCACACGCTCCGGGCTTTTGCTCACTGCCGGGGTCGGTGCAGCCGGTTCGACTTTTCGCATGAAGAGCGAATTGACGGTGTCTTTCCGGCTCATCGGCTACTCCTATTTTCGTTCGGAACACGTAAAGCGCACTCATCTTCCTGTAGGAAGTTGGGAGCTCCCAACAAACTCGATGCAGGGATCTTCGCTTCTTCACGGCAAGCCATGATCGATGCACCACGCCATCTGCGCGCGATCGAAACACGCAGGTTCATAGAGTTGGGAACTCCCAACAAATGCACTGGAAAGGGGAGGGCGCTCATTTTCTCGTACGACCCCATGCAACGCGAATCTCATTTTCGATTTCGAGATTGACGGCGTCGAGCGACTCCATGGCGCGATCGTAAGTGGAACGGGTCAGGTTCTCGCGTCCAATCTCGTAAAGGGTCTGCTTGGTGAGGCCGGCATCAGAGACCGCAGCCGACTTAACCATCGGGTTGGTCATGACGCTGTCGTCGAACAGGTTTCTAAGAAGAGCGGCAACCTTAGTCTGCGGTGCGTCCTGCGGCTCGAAGCGAGTCAACAGATACTTGATGAAGTCATAGCGCAGCTCACCGCCGGCTTCTCGCACAACCGCCAGGAGGTCGTGTGTCATCAGCAGGAACTGGCTCATAGATGCTATGTCGAGCATTTGTGGATGAACCGTCACGACCATAGATGTCGCCGCACAGAGGCCACTGAGTGTAAGATATCCGAGCTGTGGAGGGCAATCGATCACGACGACGTCGTAATCATCTGCGACTTCGCCGAGAGCGCTTGCAATTCGGAGGAAGAAGATTTCTTGTTCGGATTTGCTTGCCACAGTCAGAGCGCGTGGCGTCGTGTGTTCGAACTCCATCAGCTCTAGATTGCCCGGGACCAGATCTAGACCGTTGAAGTAGGTCTGACGGATCACATCTCTGAGCGGGCGCCGCTCGTCGTCATACCGGATCGATGCATAAAGCGTCTCGTTGTGTCCGACATGCGTTTCCGGCAAAATCCCAAGAAGCGCCGAAAGACTCGCTTGTGGGTCTAGATCCAGAGCTAGAACGCGATACCCTTGCAGAGCGAGGTATTGAGACAGATGAACAGATGTGGTGGTCTTGCCCGATCCGCCCTTGAAATTGGTAACGGCAACGACCTGCAGGTGATCTTCGGGACCACGTCTCGGTAGAAAGTCGTGGGAATTCCGGCCGCGGGACGTTGAGGCAAGCCGCTCGCGCAGCTCGTTGATCTGGCCGAGCGAATAAAGCCTACGGCCATTGCTGGTCAGCTCCGGCTGCGGACCATCCCCTGCCAGACTCATTTTCCTCAGCGTCGAATCGGATACGCCAATGAGCTTGGCGGCTTCGCCGGATGTGAAACGGCGAAGGGTCTTGCTGGCTGTCGGCGGAAATATCGCTTCGCTGATCGACTGCAGTTGCGAGCTGATCAAAGAGGCATGGGCGCCGATCGTCTCGTCGACGGTTTTCTGCGGGACTACCCTTGTGGATCTCAGCGGCTTGCTCACGCTCAAAACTTTCATCACGGATAAATTACGATTTCGGTATTTTCAGCGTGACGATTGCGGAATACCGCGATTCTTGCAAGAACTTAATGGTTAACAAAGCCTTAACTCGGGTTCGCGCATTCATCTACTTTTACCTGATAAGCTCGTTAAATCCTTGGGTTAGCTGAGACCCTGCCGTTTTTGACGAGATAATTTTCCTGTGACTGAAGGGCATAGATCGCTGAAGCGAAATCCGACGATCTCCTGATTCGAACCTAAACTGACGGAATCGGGCGCGACTCGCGAGGTGCAATATTGCACGTGGACTTTGCGTGGCGACCAAGGTCTGTCTCCTCCCGTACTCAAACGAGGAGACGAGCCCACCCATGCTTCAGTCGCACTCTCGCCTTGTCCGCAAACTCCAGGACGCCCTCGGCGAACACCTTTGCATTGCCCTTGAAGATCCGACGGTCGTCGAGATTATGCTCAATCCAGATGGCAAGCTTTTCATCGAGCGCCTCGGCCATGGCGTTGCACCAGCCGGCGAAATGCAGGCGACCGCGGCCGAGACTGTCATCGGCTCGGTTGCGCACGCTCTGCAGTCCGAGGCCGATGGCGAACGACCAATCATCTCTGGTGAGCTGCCGATTGGCGGCCATCGCTTCGAAGGTCTTTTGCCGCCCGTCGTCAATTCGCCAACCTTCACGATCCGCCGGCGCGCATCGCGGCTTATTCCCCTAGACGACTACGTGACCGCCAAGATCATGACGGAAGCGCAGGCGTCGATTATCCGCAGCGCCATTGCTGACCGATTGAACATCGTTATCGCCGGCGGGACGGGCTCAGGCAAAACGACGCTCGCCAACGCTGTGATCGCCGAGATCGTTTCGGCCGCGCCGGAAGACAGAATGGTGATCCTGGAGGACACGTCCGAAATCCAGTGCGCAGCGGAGAATGCCGTCTGCCTCCACACCACTGATGCGGCCGACATGGCGCGTCTCCTTAAGAGCACGATGCGCTTGCGTCCCGACCGCATCATCGTCGGCGAGGTTCGCGACGGCGCGGCACTGACCCTGCTGAAAGCCTGGAACACAGGACATCCAGGAGGCCTCACGACCATCCATTCGAACTCGGCTATGTCGGCGCTTCGCCGCCTTGAGCAACTGACGTCGGAGGCCAGCCAGCAGCCGATGCAGGCCGTGATTGGCGAGGCGGTTGATCTCGTCATCTCGATCGAACGCGCCGGGCGGGGCCGGCGGGTGAGGGAGGTGCTTCATGTCGAGGGCTTCAACGGCTCGCGCTACCAGACCGAACACTATCCGCAGATCGACGAGGACAGTCATGCAGCATAATCGCTCTCTCCGTTTGGGAATTATCGGCGCATTGTTTTGCGTCTCACTCGCCGGACCAGCTCTTGCAGGTTCAGGCGGCGGAAGCCTGCCGTGGGAAGGCCCGCTTGAGCAGATCCAGCAATCCATAACGGGACCGGTCGCTGGCTATATCGCGCTCGCTGCGGTCGCGATTGCCGGCGGTATGCTGATCTTCGGCGGCGAGCTCAATGATTTCGCGCGGCGACTGGTGTATGTCGTGCTAGTCGCGGGGATCCTGCTTGGCGCGACGACGATCGTCGGCCTCTTTGGCTCCACCGGGGCTTCTATCGGCGGCTCGATTGTCGCCGAGCATACCGCGGTCCCGAACTCCAATCGGGTCGGGCGAGGGGAGGGGCGTCATGGCTGACGCTGGCTCCGGGCTTCATCGTAACCGGATCCATCGCGCTTTGTCGCGGCCGAACCTATTGATGGGAGCGGACCGAGAGCTCGTGCTGCTGACCGGGCTCGCGGCGATCATCCTGATCTTCGTCGTGCTGACCATCTACTCGGCCCTGTTCGGCGTTGCAATCTGGATCGTGGTCGTCGGCGCGCTCCGCATGATGGCGAAGTCCGATCCCATGATGCGCAAAGTCTATGCCCGCCATATGCGCTATCGGGCGCATTACCTTCCGACCTCCGCGCCCTGGCGCCGTTACTGAGGATCTCGCGATGGTCGCCTTACGCACATTTCGATCAACAGGTCCATCATTCGCGGATCTCGTCCCCTATGCCGGCCTTGTCGACAACGGGATCCTTCTGCTGAAGGACGGCAGTCTGATGGCCGGGTGGTATTTTGCCGGTCCGGATTCCGAGAGCGCGACCGATTTCGAGCGCAACGAGCTTTCTCGTCAGATCAACGCAATCCTCTCGCGCCTTGGTACGGGTTGGATGATCCAGGTCGAGGCTGTGCGGGTGCCGACGACGGAATATCCGTCCGCAGAGCGCAGCTATTTCCCCGACACTGTCACGTCGCTGATCGATGACGAGCGTCGGCGGCATTTTGGGCAGGAACGCGGGCATTTTGAAAACAGGCACGCGCTTATCTTGACCTACCGACCGCCAGAGCGACGCCGATCCGGCCTGACCCGCTACATCTACTCGGATACCGAAAGTCGCTCAGCAAAATATGCCGATACCGCTCTCGATGCGTTCCGGCGCTCGATCCGGGAGATTGAGCAATATCTCGGCAATGTTCTCTCGGTACAGCGCATGCACACCCGAGAGGTTCCCGAACGGAATGGAGCTCGCGTTGCACGCTACGACGAGCTCTTCCAGTTCATTCGATTTGCCATTACCGGCGAGAACCATCCCGTCCGCCTGCCAGAAATTCCTATGTACCTGGACTGGCTGGCGACTGCGGAGCTGGAACACGGACTGACGCCGCGGGTCGAAGGCCGATTTCTCGGTGTGATCGCCATCGATGGGCTTCCCGCCGAGAGTTGGCCGGGAATCTTGAACAGCCTGAACCTGATGCCGCTGACCTATCGCTGGTCGTCACGGTTTATCTTCCTCGACGCAGAGGAAGCCAAACAGCGCCTGGAGCGGACCCGGAAGAAGTGGCAGCAGAAAGTGCGGCCGTTCTTTGACCAGCTATTCCAAACGCAGTCTCGGTCGGTCGATCAGGACGCGATGGCCATGGTCGTCGAGACTGAGGACGCGATCGCTGAAGCCTCGTCGCAATTGGTGGCTTACGGCTACTACACGCCTGCTATCATTCTCTTCGACGAGAGCCGGTCGGCGCTGCAAGAGAAGGCGGAGGCGGTTCGTCGCCTCATCCAAGCGGAAGGCTTCGGGGCTCGCATCGAGACGCTGAATGCGACCGATGCCTTTCTCGGCAGCCTGCCAGGCAACTGGTACTGCAACATCCGCGAACCGCTGATCAATACGCGCAATCTGGCAGATCTCGTTCCGCTGAACTCTGTCTGGTCAGGACAGCCGTCCGCGCCATGCCCGTTCTATCCGCCTGATGCCCCGCCGCTCATGCAGGTGGCATCCGGGTCGACGCCCTTTCGCCTAAACCTTCACGTCGACGATGTTGGTCACACCTTGATCTTCGGACCAACCGGGTCCGGCAAATCGACCCTTCTCGCGCTGATCGCCGCGCAGTTCTGCCGATACGAGAAGGCGCAAGTTTTTGCCTTCGACAAGGGCAATTCGATGCTGCCGCTGACGCTCGGCGTTGGCGGTGACCACTATGAGATCGGTGGCGAAAGAGGGGAGGGGGCCACTCTTGCCTTCTGCCCATTGTCCGAGCTCTCGACCGACGCGGATCGAGCCTGGGCTTCCGAGTGGATAGAGACCCTCGTTTCGCTTCAAGGCGTGACGATCGCGCCTGACCATCGAAACGCGATTTCGCGACAGATTGGATTGATGGCATCGGCGCCTGGCCGCTCGCTTTCGGATTTCGTCAGTGGTGTCCAGATGCGCGAGATCAAGGATGCTCTCCATCATTACACGGTCGATGGCCCGATGGGTCAGCTCCTCGATGCGGAAGAGGATGGCCTGACGCTCGGGCGCTTCCAGTGTTTCGAGATCGAGCAGCTGATGAATATGGGCGAGCGCAATCTCGTGCCGGTCCTGACCTATCTTTTTCGACGGATCGAGAGGCGGCTCGACGGAACGCCGAGCCTCATCGTTCTGGACGAGGCATGGCTGATGCTCGGCCATCCGGTGTTCCGCGACAAGATCCGGGAATGGCTCAAGGTGCTGCGCAAAGCGAACTGCGCCGTTATTCTCGCGACTCAGTCCATCTCCGATGCTGAGCGCTCGGGCATCGTCGACGTGCTGAAGGAATCTTGCCCGACCAAGATTTGCCTTCCGAATGGCGCCGCCCGGGAAACCGGCACCCGCGAATTCTACGAGCGGATCGGCTTCAACGAGCGGCAAATTGAGATCGTCGCGAATGCCATCCCGAAACGCGAATACTACGTGACGTCGCCCGACGGCCGCAGGCTTTTCGACATGTCGCTGGGTCCGGTCACACTTTCCTTCGTCGGCGCTTCTGGCAAAGCCGATCTGGCCCGCATCAGGGAACTCTCGTCGACCCACGGCCACGAATGGCCGGGTCAGTGGCTCATCGAAAGGGGGATCAACCGCTATGAGTGAAGCAGTCCAGTTTTTGACACTCGGCAAATGGTTGGCGGCGGGATTGGTCGCCGCCGGGCTTATCGCAACGCCCAGTGCCACCTACGCAGGAGGCGCGGTTACCGGCGCGACCGAGATGACGCAGATGCTCAACAATGGTGAGCTTATCCACCTTGTTGGCCAGTCGACCGAACAAATCAACAATCAGATCAAACAAATCACGCAGCTCGCCGAGCAGATCCAGAACCAACTCAATATCTATCAGAACATGCTGCAGAATACGGCCCAGCTTCCGAACCACATTTGGGGGCAGGTCGAAGGCGATCTGAACCAACTGCGCGATGTCGTCAACCAGGGTCAGGGCATCGCCTTCTCCATGGGCAATGCCGACGATCTCCTGAAGCAACGGTTTAAGAGCTACTCGGATTTGAAGACCAACCTGCCGAACGCCGAGAGCTTTTCGTCGACCTATCAGACGTGGTCGAATACGAACCGCGCCACGATTTCCAACACCCTCAAGGCTGCGAGCCTCACCGCCGATCAGTTCGACACTGAAGAGGATACGATGGGTCAGCTGCGATCAATGTCGCAATCGGCGGACGGCCAGATGAAGGCACTCCAAGTCGGCCACCAGATCGCCGCTCAGCAGGTCGCACAGATGCAGAAGCTCCGCGGCATTGTCTCCCAGCAGACGACGATGATGGGGACCTGGCTGCAGAGCGAACAAACGGACAAGGACCTCGCACAGGCGCGTCGGGAGAAGTTCTTCAATGCCGACGTCCAATCCGTTCCCTCCGGACAGAAAATGGAGCCCCGCTGGTGACCCGCCCCTTATTGATCGCCTCTGTGTGCATCGTAATCAAAGGGATTGCTGCGATCACCACCGTCGTTCTGACGCGTGGAGAAAGCTCCGCTGGATCCCAGATGAGTGAAGAGCAAAGAGCGACGCGCGAGAAGTTCTTTAGCTCAGGCAAGCCCCTCCCGCCGATCGAAAAGGGCCAGGAGATGCGCCCGAAATGGTGAAGCGCGGTCGCACGAGCACAATCCTCGTTGCCGGTATCGCCTTCCTCGTTTTGGCGGTGCCGGCTCTCGCCCAGCAAGGGCAAGTTCTGACAGAGTTGGAAAACCAGGTCTCGACGGCCGCGAAGGGGTGGGAAACCACGGTCATGGGTGCTGCGAAATCGCTGTTCTGGATCCTTGCGGGCATCGAAGTTGGCATTGCAGCCGTGTGGCTCGCGATCCAGGCGGCATCGCTGGACAGTTGGTTTGCCGAGCTTGTCCGGCGCATCATGTTCATCGGCTTTTTCGCCTTTGCACTCACACAGGGACCGACTTTCGCCAAGGCCGTGGTAGATAGCCTTTTCCAGATCGGCGCCGGTGGCGGCTCTGCGTCTCCGGCCGAAGTCTTCGACGCGGGCATCCGCGTCGCCTCTCAGATTTCGGAACAGGCGAAGTTCGGGGTCTTTGAAGACAATGCCCTGGCGATCGCCGCAGTGCTTGCCATGGGCATCGTCGTTATCTGCTTCTCCCTCGTCGCGGCAATCTTCGTCTCTGTCATGGTCGAGATGTATGTTGGCCTGCTGGCAGGCATGATCATGCTTGGGCTCGGCGGCTCGTCCTTCACGAAAGACTTTGCGGTCCGCTATCTCGTCTACGCTTTTGGAGTTGGGATGAAGCTAATGGCCCTGGTCATGATCGCCAAGATCGGATCCAACGTCCTGCTTGGCCTCGCGCAGGCGCCAACGGCCGACAGCGACCAATTCATCACCACGCTCGCGATCGCCGGCATCTCCGTCGTCGTTTTCATCATCGCGATGTACGTCCCGAACATCATCCAGGGTGTCGTGCAGGGGGCTTCAGTCTCCGGCGGCATGGAGACAATCCGCCACGGCGGACAGACGGCCTCGTTCGCAGCGGGTGGAGCGTTTCTTGGCGCTGGTGCGGTTGGCGCTGGCTTTGCTGCCGCGCAGGCAGCGCGCGCCGGCGGATCGTCGGCCGCAGGCTCGGTGCTCAAAGGTATGGGCGCAAGTTTCAGCTCCGGCGCCATGGCTGCCGGATCCGCCGCGAAGGAAAAGGCGATCGGGTCGCCCGGCGCCTATGCCGGCTCGCTTCTTGGCTTGGCCAACGCGAAACTCGATCAGGCAAGGGGCAATCCTTCAGCTCCGCCACCCCCTCCGGACAGACCGGACAAACCATAGTTCACGGACAGGATCACACACATGGCAGGGCATCCCGCACCTGAGAACCCGTATCTTGCCGCAAGGCAGGAATGGTCAGAACGTTACGGCTCCTACGTCAAGGCGGCCTCCGCCTGGCGGGCCGTTGGCATCCTGAGCCTGGGATTGGCCGTTATCGGCGTCAGCTACGCGCTCTATCTCAGCACGCAGGTCAAGCTCGTCCCTTACATCGTCGAGGTCGACAAACTTGGGAACACGGTTTCCGGCGGCTTCCCGCAGCAGATCGAATACGCCGACACGCGGGTCGTTCGCGCGACCCTTGGGAATTTTGTGACCAGCTTCCGTTCGATCACGCCGGATGCGGTGGTCCAAAAGCAATATATCGACCGCACCTATGCCCTGCTGCGAACGAGTGACGCTTCGACGCAAAAGGTCAACGCTTGGTTTCGAGGCAACTCGCCGTTCGAAAAAGCAGTCAACGCGACAGTAGCGATCGAGGTGAACAACATCGTCGCGCTTTCGAACCAGACCTATCAGATCGACTGGACCGAGTACGAGCGTGATCGCAAAGGCAAGGAGGTCGCAACCCGTCGCTTTCGAGGGATCGCGACCGTGTCGATCACGTCACCACAAGATGAAGCAACAATCCGGCTCAATCCGATCGGCGTCTATGTGACCGATTTCGACTGGACCGCGCAACTTTAAGGGCAGGATCTGCAATGAGGATCAAACACAAACACGCCGCTCTTGGCTGCATGCTGGCGCTTGCCTTATTAGCCGCGGTCTCGACGACGGCTATTGCTCAAAGTCTAACGGGCAATGAGGTGAAGGGGACGAACCTTTCCGGTAAATGGCGGGGACAGGCCGGACTGGTGACACGTGGACCGGACGGTAAGGTGATCTTTCTCTTCGGTGAGACGCAGCCGTCTGTCGTCTGCTCGCCTTTGCAGGTCTGCGATATCGAGCTGCAGGGCGGCGAAATCGTCCGCGACGTGCTGGTCGGCGATACTGTTCGGTGGAAGGTCGAACCGGCAACCTCTGGCGCCGCCGGTGGTCAGGCGATCCACCTGATCGTCAAGCCGTCCGAGCCGGGGCTTGTCACCTCAATGGTGGTGACGACGTCACGACGCACGTATCATGTCCAGCTGAAATCGCACCCCTCGCAGTACATGGCCCGAGTCGGGTTCGAGTATCCCGAGGATGTCGCCACAAAGCTCTCCGACATCAACGCCCGCATCCAGGCCATGACGGGACCGGAGGGAGGTGTCGCTCCCGAACAGCTGGCCTTCTCCTATGTCTTGAGCGGGAGCGCTCCATGGCGCCCCAAGCGCGTCTATTCCGATGGGCAGAAGACCTACATCCAGTTCCCCCGCGCAATCTCCGGTCAAGATGCGCCGGTCCTGTTCGTCGTCTCGGGCGGCCAGAACCGCATCGTCAATTACCGGATGAAGAACGACATGATGATCGTCGACTACAATATCGACAAGGCGATCCTGATATCAGGGGTCGGTTGGAAACAGCAGAAGATCACGATCCGGCGGGGAGGGTAATTCATGCAGCTTCATCGCCTCATTCCGATTGCAATCGTGCTCGGCCTATCTGGATGCCAAATTGCGACAGACGGGCTCTCCACGACTGCTGCACCCGCCGAAATCACCGGGCCTGCCGCTGGCGCTATTGCCGGCGACATGGCAGGACGGTTCGCCGAGCAAGCCGGATCGACGACCACTCCCATCAAACTGCACAAGGACACGTCTGAATACTCCGTTGCGCTCGAGGCGGCGTTGAAGGGTTGGGGCTTCGCAGTCGTTACGGATGACAACAACGCGGGCGCGAAGGATTCAATCAAGCCGGTAGAGCTGGCCTATTCGATTGCTGCGGTAGACGGGCAGGTCCTCGCGCGCCTGTCGACGGACACCATGTCGCTCGGCCGGGCATATTCAGTCAGCAATGGTATTGCGACGCCGGCAAGCCCTCTTTCCCTCATGAAGCGAAACTGACAGGCGGAGACGATCATGGTCCAATCGCTGCAACTGGGAACGTCAAATCAATCGGCTGACGACAAAGGGATGAAGCGCCTCAACCGCGTGCCTCTATTTGTCGGTATCGGGATCCTGGTTCTGTTCCTAGCCGTTCTGGTCTACGGCCTTTCCTCACGTGGGCTGAGGTTTGGCCAGCACGATCCGAACGATGGCGGTTCCGGAACGCCCGCTTCGACTTTCGCCGATCAGCTGAAGCGGGGTGTCAAAGATGGCATTATCGGTGACCGGGAGGAACAGCAGCCGGTGTTTCAGCGAACCCCTGTTCAGCAGCAGCAGGAAGCCGCTCGTCCGGTAGAGGCGGAACCAAAGGTTGAACCACGGCAGCCGAGCAAGTCCCGTATGGAATCGGACGAGGAGTGGAATGCCAGGATGCTTCGCGAACAGCGAGAACAGATCTTCCGCGAACAGCAGCGCCAGCGCATGGCAAGCCTGCAGGCGAGGGGGGCGGCCCTCGATTCGCCGCTGAAGGTCGACATGTCAGATGTTTCGGCACAATCGCCGGTCGCTCAATCTGCTGGAGCGCGTCAATCGAACACCGCGTCGAGCGGCGCGCAAGATCTCTATGCCGCAGCGTTGAGAGCGGGCGCGGCCGGTCAAGTCGATCAGAATGGACAAGCGTCAAAGGAAGATTTCTTCAACGCTGATATCAAGGATCTCGGCTACCTGCCCAATCAGGTCGTGCCACAGCAATCACCCTACGAGCTCAAACGTGGATCGGTGATACCTTCCACGCTAATCACGGGCATCAACTCCGACTTGCCGGGCCGCATCACGGCCCAAATCAGCCAGAACGTCTATGACAGCGCAACTGGCCACTACACACTGGTGCCACAAGGCACGAAGCTTCTTGGCCGATACGACAGCAAGGTGTCATTCGGGCAGAACCGCGTTCTCGTGGTCTGGACCGACATCATCTTCCCAAATGGATCGACCCTTCAAATCGGCGGCATGGCTGGGACAGACTCGGAGGGCTACGGCGGTTTCAACGACAAAGTCGATAACCACTATATCAGGACGTTCGGGTCGGCCGCGCTGGTCGCGCTGATCGGGACCGGGATAGACATGTCGATGCCTGAGAGCTCGACTCTTGCAACGCAGGACACAGCCTCAGACGCGGCACGTCGGAACTTTGCCGAGACTTTTGGAAGGGTCGCGGAACAGACAATCTCGAAAAACCTCAATGTCCAGCCGACGATCAAGATCAGGCCAGGGTACAGGTTCAATGTGCTCGTTGACCAAGACATTATTTTCCCGGGAAACTACAGAAGTTAAAGTCTGACACGCTACCGGGCTCATAAGGACAAGGAGCAGTCGATGGTTGATAGAATGTCAGAGCGCGCGAAGGTCGATCTCGACCGTGTGATGCAACAGCTCTACGCTATCGCGCCAGAGGTTGATAAGCTCTCGATAGACTGTGCGAATGCACTGCAGTCAAATGTTGAAGCCGACGGCGACTACATTTCAAAGCGGACTGTGAAGGCACTCACGGACATTCGCGAGGCGATTGCGCACCTCTATGCTGCGGGGCGCGAAGTCATGGAAGAGCGCGACCGCTTCTTTGGTAAGCCATCAGTGCGTCGCTGATCCGATCAGGCTCGCGTTGGCAGCTCCCATGTTCCGCTAGTGCTTTCCAGCGAGGAAGTTCTTGGCTTCGTCGGTTAAGATCAAAGCCGGGGTCCCGTTGAACGCGACCTCTCGCACAAGATCTTTCTGCTCGAGCGCTTCGATAGTGCGGGTTGCGACCCGACGGTCACCAATGAGCCAGACTCGACCCAGACGCCTTTGGTGCCGAAACCTCGCAATCGCAGCCAGAGCTTCCAGCGAAGTCTTCGTGATGGATGTAGCTTCCGCTCTCATGGTGCCGATCCGTGTTTGCTATCTGGTCATTTGGGAGCCGGCCGAGGTGACTTCAAGATGGTGGCCGTTCCATGCGGCCTCCCCGGATGCTAGACGTATCGGCAACGATCCGGGGGAAGAGCATGCCGTTTTACAAAGTGACCTCACGCAGCTTGCTCGTCGAAGCCGATAGTCCGGTAGAGGCAGCAATGAACGTTTACCGGATGTTTGAAGACCGAACGCCCGCCGACTTTGAGGTTGTCGGTCCTGACACAGAGATCAACGAGGTGCATCTCACCTCTGAGCAGCAAGAGCAGGCAATCACAATAGCGTTTAGCAAACGAGCTGTTCCGTAGGGCACCGGCTCCCGCGTCGACTGGGAACGCCTGATCCTGCAAGCTGCAAAACTGCAGTGGAAGTGTTACCGGCCAATCGCTAAAATGACTTCCAAGACAGTACGCGACATGTTGCTCGATTCTCACACGAGCGATCCGGTTGGCGCAGGTCATGCGAGGGGTTGAGTAATTATGGATCACGAGAGAAATGACATGACGTCGGACATCGACTTACGGCCGATTGTCGGATTGCTCTCGAACGAGTCCGAGCACGTGATCGAAGGGCTGACGGTCGATGCGATCAAGAAGCACCGAACCCTGGTCGACCGTGCAGAGAGGCTGTTCCGAATCGCCCACCCCGATGGTCTGCTGGTCGATAAACACCCAAGCGACGCGCATGTAGCATATCTGGAAGCGACAATCGAAATGCACGCGCAGATGTGTGCACTCACAACGCTTATCAACATTCTGGGGCGGACACCGGAGGTCTGATCAGATCATGCCCCGTCGGATTGCCAAAGCCACAAGCTGCGTGTTGTTACAGAGGTCATAGCGGCGCCTGGCATCAGCGAGCGCGATTCGGACGGTATTGTATTTGACGTCCTCAATTTTGGCTGTGTCTTCTACGGTTTTGCCTAGAGCAAGCCACCGAGCGTACGTCGCCTCCTTCGGCGATAGATAGAACGGCTCCTGGATCGATGGCGTTACATTGATCTGTTCGATGCGGGCGTGCAGCTGACCAACCGCAGACGATGCGGCGATTGGATCGACGTCCTCCCAACCTCGCAGAACCTCTTTCGGCGAGACGAAGCTGAGCACTGAAATTCCGCCATTGGAAATTGCAATCGGGAGGGTGAGGCCTGACCGGATCCCGAACTGCGATGCCGTTTCATAGAAGACTTTGTCTTCCTCCGGCATCGTCCCCTGTCCCTCCGTAGCCGACCAAACAAAGGCGCGACGCATTTGTTGGGCTCGCTTCATGATTGGATGCCGGCGCTCCCCATCGAATTTCCTGCTGCGTTTCAGCCAATCAGGCGATAGGTTTGAGATCACGTAAAAGTCGCCTGTGAGCCGCTTGGCGTAGCCGTAACCCGTAAACTCGAACTGTTCTGCCAGATCGGCCAAAGCGGTCTTCAGCGTTGCGTCATCATGTGCGGCAGCACCGATCTCCAAAAGCCCTGCGACGAGTTGGTCCATGTCAATCCCCTCCATTCAGTGCTGGTTCCCCGGTGCCGTGCTTCATGACTACACCGGCAGAACCTGGACGCTCCTGCCCAACCCTTCGACTAACGTTGACACCGCGCGCCAACTCGTCCTGAGGTTGATTCATTTGTTTGCGCATGTCGACCACGCGCTATGCGTTTATGCGAAATTTATCCAACCTGAGTTCGATAAAGGGTGATTGAGTGATTTGGCACGATGTAATATGAAGTGCAGCGAAACGAAACGAAATCAGAACTGGTAATCGATTGTTTCAGAACGGGAAATTATTTCTGCCTCCGCCCAAAGACGGTAGCGACTGGAAGGAATTATTCAAGAAACTGGCTGCGGCGGGCGCAGGCAGAGCAATCGGTGAAGACGGATTTCCAGCTGGTCCTTGGACACCAGAGCTGCTTGCCGAGGCGATCTCACAGATAGATGCGAACCGCGTTGGGGTTGATCTGAGGACTGTTCAGCTTTGGTTTCAGGAAAACGACAGGGGAGTTAGCGCGGCGAATATCCGCTGGCTTGCGAGGGTGTTCGGATGTGATGATCCGGAATCAACGGCGGCTTGGCAGGTAGAGTTAAGTGCGGCCCAAGCTCTACTGCAGGCCAAGAGACGGGAAGCGAAAAAGGTAGATGGCCGTGCGCCAGAACATCCAAATCCGCCGCTTGATCTCGAAGTTGACCACGAAACGTTATCACCGGCCGAGCCTACACCCCCTACCGATCCGGAACCTGATGACATTCGGAAGATACCGCGCCTCAGTTTAGCGCGAAGATCGGAGACGTTTTTTAGCGGCGGCTCGCCGCTGAACTTGCCAGCCGTGGTGTTTGCAGGCGCATCGGCTCTCGGATTCCTTTCCTATATCTTGGGGATTCACAGCGCCGCTTATCTCCGCGCGGACAATGTCGCGAAAGAGGTTGGATTTCTCTGGGCGCCGAATTGGACCATCCTTTTCATGGTGCTCCTACCGCTGTTTTTCGCAATCGTGGCCGAGCTGCTCGCCTTTTGGAAAGGAGAGGCACGCCTGAAGCTATGGACGTGGAGCCACACGAGCACCCGCGGCGATGGATGGGCTAGCCAGGTGCAGGCGTCCTCCTTGTCCTACTGGGCAGTTTTCCTGATTTGCGTGTTGTTCGCCGGTGTTTTCCAATGGATTGGCGTTTGCCTCGTCCCATTACTGGAAGGCGGAGCAGACTACGCGACAAGCTGGGGGACGCTGGCAACTGTGCGCCCGGAGGTCATTTCGGTCCCGCTGGCGATCGTGTTCACTGCGCTCGCTTACCTCTACATGTGCCTGTGCTTTTATCTATTTTTTGCCGGGCTCATTTTGCTTTACACGATGATCCACGACCTCAAGAAAATTGGCCTGGACGCGGCGGCCCTTCATCAAACTGGGTCCCGAGGCGAAGTGCACAAGCTGTGCCTGAGACTAATGCGCGGTGTATTCCGTTGCACAATCCTCGGCCTTCTCGTCGCGTTGTGCATGAAGGCTCAGAGTTCCTATCTGACATCGAACGCCGGAAACATCCTCAACTGGTTGGGCGGGGATTTCTCTTCGGTGCTGGCTGGCCGCGATGCTGCGAGCAATGGTTTTCACTATCGCATGCCTACCCACTACAGCAGCCTACTTGTCGCCCTTTCGACCATCGTCGTCTTTGTCTACGGTTCAATCTCGATCCGAGCTATCGCTGGGCGATTTCAACAACCTCTCTGGACGATGGCGGCGGTCGTGACATTGCTGTTTGCTGCATACCTGCTGATCGACGCTTTCGTAGGATTCTCAATCCTTTTGGGTATCGGTGTGGTCGTCGCGGTGTTCAGCTTGATTGAACCTGGCCCAGGCAGGCGGCGCTCCAATGACGTAGGAAGCAAGCAAATTGTATCTTAGGTGGCTTGACCAGTGGGATGAACAGCGCGCGCGACGCGGTGAAGACGGTAAGGAGGCGACGCGTTTCATTCTGGATGCCGGGCGTGCCTTTCCCGGTGAGAAGATCGAGAGCATTTCTGAATTCTGTGACCGCGCGGATGAAGCATCGATTGATCCTGGGTTTTTCGATGAGCCAAATCGCGGCAATCATCGGTTCGAGGTGAACGAGGATTGGGTTAAATTCCCCTCGGACATATCCACCGATGTCGCAGAGAATAATATCGTCTGGGCGAAGATCACTAGAAGTGGATCCCTCCGCAAGGCACTCGTGATCTTTCACCATTGGAATGCGCGGGCTCGAAACGCGAAAATTGCCGGCTTTTTGTCACGGCGCGGGATCACGGTCGTCGAGATCGCGATGCCTTATCACCTCGAGCGTGGCCGGCCCGGCTCATTGCACGCGGATTATATGTTGAGCGCCAACCTTGGTCGTACGATCCAAGCGGTGAAGCAGGCCGTGTGTGATGGAAAAAAACTCATCTGCTGGCTGAAGGGTGAAGGCTACCAAGAAATCTCTGTCCTGGGCATGAGCCTTGGATCTTGGGTCGCAGGATTGATTGCGGCCCATGATCTGAGCGTTTCGAAGGCTTCGCTGTTTCTGCCAGGTGGGAGCCTTGCGGATATGGTTTGGACCGGTCGCGCCACTCGAACTATCCGCAGCAGCCTGGAGCATGAGATCGAGCTGGCTGATCTCAGGAGAGCATGGGGTCCACTCAATCTCGAGAACTACACGCGTCGTTTGGCACGGCCGGAGCTCGATATCCAGATTGTCTTGGCCAGAAGAGACAAGGTTGTGATGCCAGCGATCTCGGAGAGCCTGTTATCCAGCTTGAAGAACGACGGTGGCCGACCACAGATCTTGAAGCTGAATTGTGGCCATTATTCCCTTGGACGGCTGCCGTACATCCTGCATGCGGGTCTGAGTTTGAAACGGTTTCTCTATTGATAGGACCGAACGCCCTGCTAGAGCTTCAGAGCGTGTCCGCACCAAATCTGACGACTCGCCCAAATCAAACTTGCAAAACAGTTTTACGTGCACTACTTTTCCAGTAGAGCAACGCTCCGGGGTCAGCGCTAGGCGCTGGCCGAAACGAATTAAGGTCCGCAAGGACCTTTTTTCATTTAAAGCAGCTGTATTTGATTCCGAGGCTCGACCGGTCCTGTTCTGGAACGAGCGCGTCGATCAGTTTGCCCGACTTCATGAGATCGACATACGGTTTATAGGTGGGATCATATCCACCCTTGGCCATCGGATAGAGCATCAGGTCAGCGACCTGCATCATCGCCGCCTCCTTGGTCCGGCGCTTGGGTTCACCTCTGACGATCCGCCGGAATTCCTCTGGAGGAAGCGAGCCATAGGCATTTGCGCCGTCGCCCGCGAATGGCATTCCGTCGGCCTTGAGCGCCTTGGCATAGGTCATCAGATCCCGGTCTTCGTGTTTGCCGCTCGCCTCGAAGAAAACCCGAAGGGTCCGGCCTTGACTATCCGCGAACTTTGCCGCCCGCTCAATGAGGATCGAGTAGGCGGTTTTACACATCAGCCACAGTCGTTCTTGATATTTCTCGCGATACCGCAAGACATATCCCGGTCGATCGATGACGGCTGCAATCCCAATCACGGGCAGGGAGAGGATAAATGCGTCGAGTTCCGGAAAGAAAAGCCGCGCCTTCTCAGGATTTCTTAGCCAACCAAAATCTCCGCGACCGCCACGAATTTTGTGCGAGTGCAGCGGGTAGTCGATCCCATGCTCAGCGCAGAATGCGGAGTGTCGTACCTGTAGCTCACCGATATCTTCTTGCTTGATCAGGAACCCGCCCAAGCCAAAGCAATCCATGCCGTCCTTTCGCTGTTGAGGAAGCTCATGGTCGGGATCTCGGCTGCCGGTGTCGTCTATAAACAGGTGATATTCGGGAGGTGCTGTCATTGGCACTGAGTTTATCCGGCAGAGACAGGGAAAGCTATATTTTTGGCGCCCAAATCAGGCTTATCTACCTCCGCCTATCCGCGAAATGTCGATCCTTATTCCTGCCTCCGCGGCCTTACCCGGCTCGTCTGATTGTGATCTATTTTCACTTTCGGGTGGAGGCGCCGCGGGTTCACCATCATCAGCCGGCTTTTCTGAGCTTTTATTCATGAAGGTCGGACCACCGGGATCGTTGGCTCGGAACACGTTGTCGCCCTCGAAGGTTCCTGTCTTCCAAGCGTAGATCGCATCATCGACCAATTGCGAAAGGAGCTCGCTATTTGTGGGGCGGCCATACCATTTGGTGACGATGCGGGCGACCTTTGCAAATATGCCGGTCCCCGTCCGCAAGTTCGAGCAGGCGTCGAACATGTCTGGCTGAAGCTGTGACGGGTCGCCAACACCAACGCCCGCGGGAAATTGGGTGATGCCGACGCGAACGATGGCATGACCGACATAGTCCTTGACCACAGCCATCGCCTCGTCGGGCGAGCCAGGCTTGGGGATGAGAACCAGCCGGCCATCCGCCTTCACGGTTACGGCCAGCGGATCGTCGGAACCGACGGCGGAAATGAACTGTTCGACGATAGCGGGGGCAAGGCTTGGGTCGGCGCATTTCGCGATAAGAGCAGCGTCCATGGTCTTTCTCCAGATCAGGTGTTGAAGGACATCACGAGAGGTTTACCGAACAGCCGTGCCCAGGCTTGCGTGCTGATGCGCTGAATGGCGACGATGGATGTCCCCTTGGTCCACCAGTCGTTTCCGACGGCGATGATGAGGTATGGATCATGGAGCATCGACTGCAGAACGGGCCAGATGATCAGCTGCTCGTAGCAGATGAGCGGAGCCACGCGCTGGCCGCCAACGGACACGATCGGATTTGCAAAGAAGTTCGCTCGGGCTCCGCGGCTCCTTCCAATCAGAGGCAACCAAGGCTGCCACATCGAGCCAGGCACCGGCATACGTTGGCGGTAGAGGATCTCGCTTTCGGTGGAAGAGACGCGAACAAGCACATTGTCGTATCCATCGTGATCAACGACAGCCGCCCCGGCGATGACGCTCAGATCGCTACCGACTAGGTGCTGCTGCCAAAGCCTTTCGACCGATGGCGTCCAAAACGCGAGCGCGCTTTCAGGCAGGAGCATGTAGGCAGTGTCGGGGCGACGCGCTGACCGCAGAGTTGCAACAAGGTCACTATGGCGAGCAAGACTGTTATTTCGACCCAGACTATTTCCGAGCTGAAGGTCGACGCCCTGCCACCCACGCCCTATGTCGGGAGTGGTCCAGAATGCGGCGGACCAGAGCCAGAAACCTACGAGGGTGATGGCTGCAGCCGGTCTATATTGCGTCGTCATGATCGCGAGACCGGCTGTCACTGCCGCAAGCCCTGACCATCCCCACCCTGGAAAAAGAATGCCTGCCGCAGTGACCGGATGGGCCCAGCCGACAATGCCGAATGGCGGAAGGGCCATAAGGATCATCGCCACCAGATATCGCAGGGCCTTCCAACCCCCAGACTGGCGCGACCACACGGCGGCGTGGACGACAACAAAGCCACTTGACGCGACGATCCACAAGATCAGTCCCGGCCAGATGTCGGATTGATAAAAGGCAGCCACGCCTTGCGGCAGGCCACGCGACGCCGCCAGAAAATAGGCGGCGGAAACAAGACTAGCGGTGCGGCGACTGCGCGCCAGAGACCAGAGCGCCGGAAACGCGACTGCTGCGGGAAGCGCCAATGCGTGTCCGCTCCAGGCAATGTACCCAGTCGTGTAAGAAGCCAGCGCGAGGGCAAATGGTTGAATCCAATCAGGGCGCATAGGTCAGCACCTGCTTTGCAAAACCAAGGACACCAGACGCAGGGACCGGCCCGAAGTATCGCGAGTCCCAGGACCCGGGAAACGGTGAGTGCAGGAACAGGAAGCCGGCCGGAATCGTCCCTCCCACATACGGGCGCAGAGGTCGTCCTTGGCCGTCCCGAGATACGAGATTAGAGCTTTCGATCGGCCGCCCATCGATCATGACGTCGCCGGCGACATCAATGCGTTGACCGGCAATCGCCGCCACGGTCTTAATGAGCGGACCAAACCCGCCCGGGCATAGGCCCGCGCGAAGGTAGCCTCGCGCGAAACCCTCAGAGACAGCTTCGATCTCAGGCGGGCAAACGAACACCATGTCGCCGACGTGAACCGGACGATCAAGGCGTGCGATACGCCATAGACCAAGCGGCTCGCTGGGCGTGGTGTTGATCCGCAGGCCGCCGACGGCGCCGCCAGCAATCAGTGCAAGGGCAACACCACATGAGGAAGCGATCAGGGCGAGGGCAGGGCGCCTTTGGCGCGCTATGGCAGGAGTGGGTTTTTCGTGTGACATCATTTCAGCGACAACCCTTTCGTTTGGGTTTGGCGCAGGGTTTCCGCCTGCTTGAGCGCCACGGCTGTCCGCTCATGCGCAGCCAGTTGCTGAACCGTCCGGATCGTGTTCCAGGCCGACCGCAGCTCTTGTTTCTGGACCGGCTGCATTCCCGCGGACGCTGCCCCGAACGCCTTGCCGTCCGCGGTCTTTGCCGCGAGTGGCAGGAAGGTTCTTTCTCCGAAGCGCTCCGACACCACCTTGGCAAATCCTTCGAGCTCGGCCTTCACCATTTTGTCCGCCAGGGCAAACTCGAGACCAGCGGGGATGTCGTTTCGATCGATCGCATCGCGCACGCGCTCGAGCACCTGCTTTGCGGATGCTGAGAGGGCAGGGATATCGAGCGAGAGCTTGGTGCGGAGCGCGCGTTCCTCGTCCTCATAGCGGCTGGTAGCCTCCGCGCGTTGCGCGATGAAGCCCTGCAGATCGCGGGCGAGAGCCGGCGCGTTGAGGATAGCTGTATCGCGCGCATGCTTTTCGGCGCTGCCCGCAAACAGGCCAGTCTTGCCCTTCAGCGCGCCGAAGCTTTCCGGCCGCTCGGCAATCCGCATAAGTGTCGTTGCGGCAACCGTCTCATTCGTCAGCATGGCGTCGACATTGACCGCCTTGAAGGCGGCCTGCGGATCCGCAAAGACGTAATGGAAGCGAGCGGAAACCTCCTGCCAGCGGTCATTGAGGGCGGGGTCGGCCGAGAGCCTGTCTTCGACCGCCGGAGCGATCGATCTGGGGAAGGTCGTCGTACCAGAGACCATGGGCTTTACCTCCTTGATTGCAAACGGTGTCGACGCGGTCGACTTCGCTCCGACAAGGCCGAGCTTCACGGCTGCGGCGGCAAGGCGTGCGCCAAGCTCGGCGAGTTTCGACGATTGACCGACGGTCCATTGGAGCCGGTCGTGGGCAATCG
Organism: Hyphomicrobiales bacterium; assembly: GCA_900471485.1. Classification (GTDB taxonomy): domain Bacteria; phylum Pseudomonadota; class Alphaproteobacteria; order Rhizobiales; family Rhizobiaceae; genus Rhizobium. The sequence goes on along the minus strand of UCEU01000016.1, from coordinate 245,035 downwards.
TGCGGACGACATTCATGAGATGGAGGCCACGTGCCTCGGCAAAGCGCAGCGCCGCGCGATAGTGCGAAGCGTCCTGGTAATCGAGCGTCGTTTCCTTCGATCCAGAGCGCGAAAGCCGCTCATGAAGGCGGGCCATCGCCAGCTCCTCGATCGGCACGACCTTCCAGGAATTCCGGTCGACTTCCTTGCCGTCGGGAAGCGTGACGCGTTGCGATCCGACGTGCTTGAGGCCAATGCGATCACCTATCGCGGCTTTCGATTCATTCATCGCCCGCGCCAGATCGACACCCCAGACCGTGCGTTCCTGACCATCGGCATGACCGAGCGTCACGTAGTAGCTGTCCCGGTTGCCCAGCTTGTGTTCGTAGGGCGCTTCGCCATGGGCGATCAGAACGCCGCCGCGCCGCTGAGCGAACTCTTCCAGGCCGACATAGAGCTCGGCTGTCTCACGGTGGCGGGTCATGGCGACATAGGCGAGATGCCGGTCCAGCGTGCTCGACGCCAGAAACTTGACGCGGTCGACGGTGGCGCCCTGGCTCTTGTGGACCGTGGTGGCGTAACCGTGATCGACATTGGTGTAGAAGCGTTGTTCGACCACGACCTGGCGTCTATCTTCGCCGTTGCCAATCTCGGCCACGAAGCGCCCTGGCTGCGCCTCTACGATGTGCGCCAACATGCCGTTCTTGACGCCGAGCGACCCTTCATTCTTCAGGAAGACGATCTGATCGCCAGCCGCAAAATGCCTCGTCCCGTCTTCCGTCTTGAACGCATGACCGGCCTCGATCAGGCCTCGCTCGACCAGCTTGCCGCGCGCCATCTCGTTCAACAGCCGCACATCGACACGGCGATGGGCAAGGATCAGGGTCGCCTTGGCCGGATCGTATTCGCGGTCCCAGTCGGCGATCAAGGACGTGATCGCCTCGTCCTTGGTCCAGGCGGTCCGCACCATATCGCGATCCGCGTAGGCGTCGAGCGCAGCCGAGACGTTTCCACGCGCCAAATCGAGCGAGGCATCGCGCATCCATTGTTCGCGCTGGCGGTAGATCGTCCCGAGTTCCGCATAGCCGATCCGCTCGGCAATGGCACGGAAAGCAGCACCTGCTTCGATCGGCTGAAGCTGCTCGGGATCCCCGATCAGGACGAGTTTTGCCCCCGTCTTCGTGACAGCATCAACGAAGCCCGCCATCTGCCGCGACGAGACCATGCCGGCCTCGTCGAGAACGAAGACGGTCTTCTCGTCGAGCCGGTCGCGTTGCTGATCCCATCGCAGCTCCCAGGCCGAAAGCGTGCGGGAGGCAATGCCCGCTTCCTTCTCGAGGCCTTCGGCCGCCTTGCCAGCCAGTGCGCCTCCGACCACCCTATTACCGGCCGCTTCCCACGCTTCGCGCGCCGCTTTCATCATCGTCGTCTTGCCGGCGCCTGCACGCCCGATGACGGCGGCGATCCGCTCCGGACCAGTGACATGTTCGATCGCTGTCTTCTGCTCATCCGACAGGCGATCATGACGAGTGAAGACGCCCGTTAGGACGGGTGGTTTGACCGCGTGAGAGGATCGCTGCGACAGCCAGATCGCCTGATTGGCCATCCGCGCTTCAACGGTGATGAGATCCCGCGTCGTGTATTTTGCGGCTGCCCTGATACCGGTGGCGAGATCCATACGCTCACGGTCGAGCCGTAGCGTCTGCGGGCTCTGCAGGATCCGCGCCATCAGGTTCTGGAAGAGGGACGCATCGTCGATATAGCGATAGAGGACCTTCGCAACATCGCGTTCCTCGAAGACGCTTTTCTCGCGGGTGATGAGGTCGAGCACGATCTCCGGGTTGCGCTGGATCCGCCGGGCATTCTCGGCGCGGCGTTCCTCTTGAAACTCCAGCCGCTCAAGCGCGACCTTCTCCTCCGCAGCGTCACCCTTCCGCTCGATCGCCTTCGTCCCGACGCCGAGATGGATGGTCGGTGTCAGCTCGATCCCTTGCTTCTCGAAGGACCGTCCATCGATGCGGATATCGAGACCGGCGAGTGCCAGATGCTGGTTCTGGATCGCAAACCATCCATCGCGAAAAGCGTTGAAGTCTTCGGCCCCGCCAGCCCAAAGCTCGTAGACGATTTTGCCGGCATCGTTACGAACAGGATTGCCGTCAGCGCCCAAGACCGCGACCTTCTTGGCGCCGAACCCGCCCTCGGTCAGCGGCCGCAAGGTGGTCATCAGATGGATATGCGGATTGCCGGGAGCATCGTGAAAGACCCAATCGGCGACCATGCCATTGGCGGTGATGTGCCGCTCCACGAAGTCGCGCACGAGGGCAATGTTCTGATCGGCGGTGAGCTCGATCGGCAGGGCGATGGTCACATCCTTGGCAAGCTGCGCATCGCTGCGCTTCTCGAAGGCCTCGACCTTGTTCCAGAAAGCTTCCGAGGCACCGGACACCGAACGATCGCCAATCATCTCTTGCAGCCATTCCGGCGCGTCCTCGGGAATGACGAACTCCTCATGCAGCAGACCTTGCTTGCGGGAATAGTCGATCGTTCGTGCTTCCCGCTCGAACTCCATCTTGGCACAATGCCGGTAGGCCGCTGACAGCAAGGCGCTGCGGCCGGAGCCGCGGGCAACGATGCTGACTGAGAAATGCGGGACGGCCACGATGAGAACGAGCTCCAAAGATCGAACGAAATCAAACTGTTCGTGAGAGCGGAAGGCCCCGCCAGGGGATAAAAGCAAAGCGTCGCGCCAGCGACGTATAATTGCGCCCTTCGGATCCGCTCCTTCGGAACGGCGGGATCATTCGCCGAAAGCTGGCGCTTTGGCGAGGTGCAACGTTGCACCTTTCCATCGGGAGGAAATTGGGGGCAAGGTTCGGTTTGATCGGACTGAAACCAACGAGGAAGCCGCACCCATGAAGAAACCAACCGCCAAAATCCGGGAAGAGATTGCTCGCTTGCAGGAGCAACTCAAGCAGGCCGAAACACGTGATGCCGAGCGCATCGGGCGTATCGCGTTGCGTGCGGGCATCGGGGAGATCGAGGTCGAGGAGGCTGATCTTCTGTCAGCATTCGAAGAGGTCGCCGGCCGGTTTCGCGAAGGAACGAAACTCGTCCAGGGACGCAAACCCACGACCACGCCGGCGAACGGCGCTGGCGAGGCTGTGGGCCAATCTGCGGAGACTTGAGCGAATGCAAAAGATGACAGCGACTGAAGCTCGCAAGAAGGATGCGCGGGAGAAGATCGAGCTCGGCGGCCTGATCGTCAAGGCAGGCCTGCGCTACGAAAAACGCGCGCTCTTGCTCGGTCTACTGATCGATGCCTCCCAGCGGATCAAAGCTGACGAGGCGGAGCGAACCCGCCTGAGTGAACTCGGTGCCAAGGCATTTGCCGATGACGCTTAGGAAAATCCTTGTTGCCGCTATTCCGGCCGTTGCCATGATCGCCGTTTGTTTGATCCTCCCCGGCATCGAACGGTGGCTCTCGGCGTTCGGAACGACCGATCAGGCAAAGCTGATGCTCGGGCGGATTGGGCTGGCATTGCCCTATGCGCTCGCCGGCGCTTGCGGGCTGATGTTTCTGTTCGGAACGAGAGGGTCGATCAACGTCAAGGCGGCTGGTTGGAGTGTCGCCGCAGGCGGTCTCGGCGTGATCGTCGTCGCAGCGGTCAGCGAGGGATCGCGCCTGCTGGCGTTTGCCGGCCAAGTCCCCATGGGAAGGACGCTTCTGTCCTATGCCGATCCTTCGACCATCACAGGAGCGGGCGCAGCCCTGCTCACCACATTCTTTGCCCTGCGCGTCGCCAGGATGGGCAATGCGGCTTTCTCGCGAAGCGAGCCGCGACGCATCCGGGGCAAGCGCGCGCTGCACGGCGAAGCGGACTGGATGACGATGCAGGACGCGGAGAAGCTCTTTGCGGAAACCGGCGGTATCGTTATCGGCGAGCGCTATCGTGTCGACCGGGACGATCCAGCGACGAGGGCGTTTCGACCGAGTGAGCCGACGACCTGGGGTAAGGGTGGCTCCGCGCCGCTCTTGTGTTTTGACGGCTCGTTCGGCTCGTCGCACGGGATCGTGTTCGCTGGCTCAGGTGGCTTCAAGACGACTTCGGTGACGGTCCCGACCGCTCTCAAATGGGGCGGCTCGCTTATCGTGCTTGATCCATCCAATGAGGTGGCGCCAATGGTGATGGAGCACCGGCGCAAAGCGCGCCGGCGCGTCATCGTCCTCGACCCGAAGAACGCTGATTCTGGCTTCAACGCGCTCGACTGGATCGGTCGTCATGGCGCCACCAAGGAAGAAGATATTGCAGCGGTCGCTTCATGGATCATAAGCGACAGCGGTCGCGCGACGGGCGTTCGCGATGACTTCTTCCGGTCATCCGGTCTGCAGCTACTGACCGCGATGATTGCCGACGTTTGCCTCTCCGGCCACACGGACCCGAAGCACCAGACTTTGAGGCAGGTTCGCGCGAATCTGTCGGAGCCAGAGCCAAAGCTGCGCGCGCGCCTGCAGGAGATCTACGACAATTCCGCGTCCGCCTTCGTGAAGGAGAATGTCGCCGCCTTCGTCAACATGACGCCGGAAACATTCTCCGGCGTTTACGCCAATGCGATCAAGGAGACGCACTGGTTGAGCTATGCGAACTACGGTGCGCTGGTATCGGGCTCGAGCTTCTCCACCGAGGCGCTGGCCGATGGCGAGACCGACGTGTTCATCAACATCGACCTCAAGACATTGGAGACGCATTCCGGCCTCGCGCGCGTCATCATCGGGTCGTTCCTCAACGCAATCTACAACCGGGATGGAGCGATTAAGGGAAGGGCCTTGTTTCTCCTCGATGAGGTCGCAAGGCTTGGATACATGCGGGTGCTGGAGACGGCGCGTGATGCCGGCCGAAAGTACGGCATCACGCTCACGATGATCTACCAGTCCATCGGCCAGCTGCGGGAAACCTATGGCGGACGTGATGCGTCCAGCAAATGGTTCGAGAGCGCCAGCTGGATCTCATTTGCCGCCATCAACGACCCGGAAACAGCCGATTACATATCACGCCGCTGCGGGACGACGACGGTCGAGATCGACCAGGTGAGCCGTAGTTTCCAATCGCGCGGCTCGTCACGAACTCGCTCGAAGCAGCTTGCCTCCAGGCAGCTCATCCAGCCGCACGAGGTCCTGCGCATGCGCGCGGACGAGCAGATCGTCTTCACCGCAGGCAATGCGCCGTTGAGATGCGGCCGCGCGATCTGGTTTCGTCGTCCGGACATGAAGTCATGCGTTGGGGAGAACAGGTTTCAACAGCGCGGCGAGGTCCCGGCTTCGCCCAAACAGAATTGACCGCGAGAGGGTTCAGTAATGCGATATTGGGAAGCGTGTGAGGCACAGGTTACGGCTGAAGACGCGATCGAGGAATGCCGCATCCACAAAGTGAGAGCCCCCGTCCGAGAAGATGACAAAGCATTGGTCGATGAAGCCGCTGGCGAGGTCATCGCGCATGCAGACGAGGAGGGGGAATATCATGGCGCGGATATCCTTGGCTATCTTGGATACTGAACCATGCCTCCGCGCAGCGAGAGGATCGTGACCCGAACGGGCGGAGACCGCCTGCGGGCTTCGTTCGCCGTGGCGAATAGAGCCGTACGCCGAAGGCGGATCGCCCAAAGCCGCCTCACGTTTCTGACGCTTCACCAGATTGAATCGAACACGCGAAACCGATTCATATTTGTCGTTGGACCGCGGACTCATCACGCGCGATTCTCGGTCATGATCGCTCAGCCCTATCAGCTCTATGTCGAACGCACGGACCACGCCAACAACATGGCGCGCTACTATGCGATGTCGATCGACGCCAATCTATTCGGAGAACTTTGCCTGACGCGGCGATGGGGACGGATCGGCAGCAGCGGCCAGACACTGATCCATCACTTCGAACGGGAGAAAGATGCGGTGTCCCTCTTCCTCGAACTCACCCGGCAGAAGCGGGCCCGAGGCTATCGAACGAGGTCAGCGATCTCAGGCGAATCTGATAAATGCGCTCAATCTACCCGCATCAAGCTTGGAGCAATCCGGTGAAATCACTTCTGACAGGCGTCATATCAGCCGCTGTTCTGCTAGGGGCCATCTCCCCTGTTTCGTACGGTGAAGCCGCGCAATCCGCGCGAACCTTGGGTTATCCTAAATGTGCATCCGGGGCTCGTTACAACTGCGTTGTCGATGGCGATACGCTGTGGATCAACGGCCAGAAGGTGAGGGTTGCCGATATCGACGCGCCCGAAATCAGCACGCCGAAATGCGCGTCGGAACTAGCACTTGGCAACAAGGCAACCGAACGGTTGATTAAGCTCGTCAATGAGGGGCCATTCCAACTCCAGGCTTGGCCCGGCCGTGATACAGATCGTTACGGCCGCAAGCTCCGGGTACTCGTCCGCGACGGAAGAAGCCTCGGCGATCGGTTGGTCTCCGAAGGTCTGGCGCGAACCTGGTCAGGCCGCCGCGAACCCTGGTGCTGAGGATCCGCCCGCCGGAGCGGGCCAGCTCCACCTTTCGGGGCGCCTTACGGACGCCGGTTCCAGTCGGTCTCGAAGTTGACCTCGATGTCGACGAAGAAGGGGATCTTGATCGCGACCTTCAGACCGAGCTTCCCTTTGCGGAAGAAGTGACCGATGACCTTGCCGAGAGTGCGCAGGCGGCGGCCGGTGGCGGTAAGGAACTTGGCGAGCTGTTGCATGTGGTTCTCCTGTGATTGCGTTTCATCGCGGGGATGAGATGCTGATCGGGAAGGAGTGCTGCATCGGAACGACCGCAGCGAAGTGGAGGACCTGAGGGCGGCTGAATTTTGGCTCGCGAGGAAGCCGAAGGCGGGGAAAATTCTGACGCCATCAGGTTGCGGCACGACGTCCGAGACGCACTATCCCTGATGTCGATGAAATGGGATCACAGGCGCACCGCGACAGTCGACAATGGCGCCGTGCTATCGGTTGCTTCTCAGGACGGAGGCTCTCGATCAACGGTCTCGTTCCGCAGGGCGACGGCCGCAAGCTCCGCCCGGGCAACTTCCAGTTCGGCCTGAATCTGGCGACGCTCGCCCACGTCGCACGCGTTACGAAGTTCGGCCCGCAGTTCCTCGATCTGGATTTCAATGTTGTAGGTCATCGTCTGAGCTCCTTGAGTGTGAAAGACGACGACAGCCGCCGGGAGGGGATGGCGGGGTCAGGGATCGCGCAAGCGACCGGCAGGGCCGGGGAGTGGGGGAGCCGATTTGCGGAGGGCGCCATCGGCGGCTGGAGAAAATTGGGGGAACCGCTCATCCTTGAGGTCGGCATGCACGAGCGGCACACTCCCGGTTTCTGAGCAGCTATCCCTCCCTCTCGTGTGCCACCAAGAAAGCCGGACCAGGCTCGAAGCCTGGTCCGGCTTTAAGTTTTTGGGAAGCCTATGGACCCGCCCTTTCGGGCGGGGCTTGTTTGCTCAGTCCCGGTTCGGGCGGGACCAGATCAGCTGGAGTTCCTTTTCGCCTTCGACTTCCGTCAGCGTTGCGTAGATGGGTGCGGGGAAGCTCGGGTCATCGAGCTTGACCGAGAGGTAGTCGCGGCCCGTCTGCTCCGAGTGCTTCTGCCAAGCCGCGCCGAGTTCGACGGCTCCGGCTGCGTAGATCCGGAAGTGCGGGCCCTTGTCGGAGGGGTTTTCGACGCGGTTGATGCGAGCCTTGACGTTGAGGTTGAGGGTCTTGATGGTGCCGGTGAAGCCGCTTTCGGTAGAGGTGAAGGTGCCGATGGTAGCCATTGTCGTATTCCTTTTCGCTGTTTCGGGCCGCTCCATTGCGGCCTCGATGGCAGTCGCAAAGGCCGGGGACGATCGGACCGCACCCCCCGGGGTCCCCATTGCGCTTGCGCAATGGGGTGGGCCTTAGGGCCGGAACACCGTGGAGGGCGGCGCGGAGAGGCTTTCTTGTTTCGCGAGGAATGACGGTGTAGCCGTCAGGGGATGAAAGTCTCGCAGCGCCGTTGCGGGAATACGAGCGAGGCGTAGCCGCTCTTCGGCCAGACATGCCTCATCGAGCCCGCGGATGGAGCCCTGTCGGCAAGGGAAGGGATATGGCAATGGCGGCCCGCACCGGGGTCACCAATGAACGGCCGCAGCTGATCAGCAATCTGCCAAGGCCACGACAAAGATATGCACATTCCTCGAAGGCATCCGACCAAGGTCCGCTTGCGAGAGAAATTCGCCGCGATAGAGTTGCCCCGCGAATCATCGCCTGGAGGACATATGGCAAAGCAGACGAAACCGTTTATCGTCGAAATCAAGCAGTCCCGGAAGCTGAAGCCTTCCGCTTCTAAGCCTTCGATCTGGGGAAAGTTGGATTTAAGCAGCCCGGAAGGTCTGGCCCCATGTGACGCGTTGGCAGAGCCGGCCACCGCCGAGCGCGACGACCGACCATAAGCTCCCTGAAACTTCAAGCGCTCAAGCAGCGTCCCGCCTACCGGCTGCCTCCGGCTGTAGCCCATGAAGGAATGCCGTTGCGCGCTGCGCATGCGCGGCCGCCTGGAAAATTGCCCGCTTGTCGTCGGCCAATATCTTCAGCCACGACTGAAGGTACGAAGCGTGGTCAGGCCTCGGTTCAAGTTCGGGGGCGATACCAAGATCTGCGCAAAGAAAACAACTGCCAAGCTCGGCAATTAGCTCCTCACGGGCACGCTCACTCCTATCCTTGGCATAGCGCGACAGGTCACGGCCAACGCGGTTCTCATCCGCAGTCCAGTGGGTCGCTTCATGGCTCAGCGTGGCATAGTAGCTTGCAGCGTCCTTGAAGGTCTCGAAGGGTGGCATCTGGATGACGTCAGGACCGGGTGCATAAAAAGCCTGATTTCCGCCATGGCGGATCACCGCACCGGTGTTGCGGAAAAACCGATCCGCCTGCTCGATCCGTGCGATGGGATCGAGCACGATCTCTGGCCGGCTATAGTAATGCTCGGGCAATCCGTCGATCTGCTCAGCGTTGAACACGGAATAAGCTTTGAGGAACGGGATCTCTCGATCGACCTCTCCACCGTTTCCGTCCGCTTCGGATTTGGTGAATCGGCTCGCGAATACGACCGTCGATCCGGTCTCGCCCTTTCGAACCGCGGCGCCGAGTTCCAACGCCTGCTTGAATGTCATCCACATCGAGGAAGCAAAGCCACGCGACATCTGCTCTGACCAGAGCAGGAGGACGTTCATGCCCGAATATGGCTGGCCGTTGTGGCGAAGCGGGCGGGTGATCCGGCCATTGGTATTCTTTGCATTCCAGGGCTTCATCCACGGGCGGACCCCGCCGGCGAGTTCCTCGATGATCCGATCAGTGATCCGGGAATAGATGTCGATGCGCTGGCTTTCGGTCTTCCTGCTCATTTCTCTTCTCCACTGTTTGGAGCCGCGCCAATCGCGGCCCCGTCGCGGAGACCAAGAGCAGGAGGCATAAGCGCACGGCTTGCACCGGAACGGCCGAAACGACGTGGAGGACGGCGAAGCCGTTGCCTGACGTGGGCGGCTCCTGCAGGTCCAACGCCCGAGACGGGCCGCAGTACAGTGGCGCCCTACCTATAAGTTCGCAATTTTTCTCACTCGCAGAACAATGCGAACGTGCTAGAAGCATTTTCGAATTTCAATTTTGGCGCGAAGCGCAGGAAATTGAAGCGAACTGACGGAAGAGGGACCCAGAAATGGCAGAGTGGCCAAAGGAGAAGCTTTTAAAGCACGGCCCGGAGCTTCCATTGGAAGAACGCATCCGGAGGTACCAAGAAAACATTCGCACCATCAGGGCATCTGGCTGCATTGTTCCAGCCCCGGCTATGGTCGATTCCCTTGACCCCACGGTCATCGAACTCTGGTTTGCCGACAACGCCTTTACGATCGATAGGATCCGCAAACTGACTGCGAGGATTGTGACGCTGCCCGATGACACTGAGTTTCCGAGCCCGTTTATACCCGACCCAAAGGGCGACGGAGAGTAGTAATTATGCCCCACCGGACAGCAACGAGTATTGGCACGTCAACGCTCGTTGCGGACTCGGAAATCTAGAGGCGGGACGTGAGCCCCGTCTCGGTGCGCGTCCTCAGTCGAAGGCGGAAATCTATGTTTTGGCCGCCTTGCGATTCAGGGATTGGTCGGGATTCCCACGGGACGATCAAGCGGCTTCCAGTTCTCACCGACGATCCGCTGCAGGTGGATCTGCATGGCCCGGTCACCAAGGCCTTCACTGAGCGCATCCGCGGTTTCGATGATGAGCCGTTCGTGAAGATCTCCGATCCCGTCGCTGTCGAAAACCGCCACGTTGTGCCGATTGCCATCAGAAACAGACGACATCCTCGCGCCTGGTAATCCACCTGTCGAGTGTCAGGGAATGTGACGTCTCGTCATCGATCGGCGTCCAGTCGACGATGGAGGCAACCGCTACTTCCAAATCGCAAGTTCCCTTGCGGACAAAAAGTGTCTCGCCGTCGCATCGAAGGGCTTCGACCACTAGAGCACGGCATTTTCCCTCCGGGTCGATCGTGTCGATAACAATCTGCAAAGTCGCCCTCTCAAATTCACGTTGTTTCAGCAACTTGTCGTTTTAATCTTGCCTGAAGCATGACTAACATTAGATTTAAGGTCGAAACTTCGACCGTTTGCGGCAAGCGCTCCAGATCATTATCTGCCTGTTGCAATTGATCACGCTGAAATTCTTTGGTAGGCCCACGGAGACCTGTATGTTCCAGACAACATCGAACCTGAAGATCCTCCGCGAGGCTCTTTCCGCTCACCTGGAACTTTCCCAGTACTTTCTCGGAATTCACACATTCTTTGACGGCGAGGTCATTTTCGCGCGCGACGTAGTCCAGGTGAACGTTGACCTTGGACCGTTTCCCGTGGACTTTGGGAGCGTGTGGGAATGGTTCAGGGAACAGCTCAGCGGGCCGGCAAGCCAAGAAACCTTCGCATATGAGCTCCCATTTGCCGTCCAGGCGAATGATGATCCGACCATGGAAAAGCTGATCGAGCTTACAACCCTGGCGCCGAAAACGATCTGGATGATCGACTTGTCCAGTCAAGGGGATCCTGAGACCGGGCGTCGCTTCGTAATCGTTACCGTGCCCGACAAGAAACACGCAAAAGCGTTCCGCGAGACCTATCACGGAAAGCCCGTCCATCCGGATTGAAGAAATGACCGCTTCACCACATTCGTTGCCGATAGTGGTCGCACGCATGATCACATCAGAATGGTGCTAGAAACGCGGCAAGAAAAAAGGGCCGACGGCGAAAGCCGCGGCCCACAAAGTTTGAAGGTCAATAAACCTCCAGAGGGGAACAGCCAATGCGACGAACTGGGAGGAGACCGTCATGTGCATCAGCTGCAGGCGTTATGCCTGAATATTGACCATCTGGAAAACATTTATTGTGCATTGCAGCTATGCAGTGGCCGCCGGGGCAATGGCAGGCGCCATGTGACAATGAAAGGCGGGGCGAACCCCGCCGTAGTGTGTCAGTCAAACGCGGACATCTGGACCGCGGCCGCCTTGCGGTCGACAGAGTGTCCGGGGTTTTCGATCGGGCGATCGAACGGCTTCCAGTTCTCGCCGACGATCTGCTTGTAGGCAGCGACAGCACCTTCAGCTGCCATCCGTAGTGCGTGGGCCTGAATGCCCATGTCGGCGGCAAACTCCCGCTTGCGGTGGGCGGTACTATCGTAGCCGACGGGACCGTCTAGATCTTCGTCTCGTGTGTCGTTTGCCGCCTTGGCGGTAGCATCGCGTGCCTGGGTGACGGCATTGCTGTAGAATTGACCTGCGCCGTGGGCAGAGCCGACATAGGCGCCGACGATCCGCTGCAGGTGGATCTGCATGGCCCGGTCACCAAGGCCTTCGCTAAGCGCATCCGCGGTCTCGACGATGAGCCGTTCGTGAAGATCTCGGATCCCGCCGCTGTCGACAACAGCGTTCCCGAAGCTTTCGGCGATCTTGATCGCCTGGGCGCTGTCTGGGCAGGTAAGGCGGACCATTTCGAGGGTGGCGCCCTTGCGGAGCTGAACGACCCGGGCGGTCTGGCGAGGATTGTTTGTGGGCTTAGCCATGTCTTTTCCTTTCGAGCCGAAGCGGTTCCGGCCCCGTGCCGGCTTGCCCTTCGGTGCGGTCGCCACGAACCGGCGGAAGACGGGCGCTTCACGGTCCGGACATGCCAGGCCAAGCGGAGCCGATCTGCGAGCAAGCAGGAAAATTGCCCTGCGAAGCCGAGCGGAGCTGCTCCGTGCAGGACGGCGGGTTCCGGCCGCCCCGCGGCGCGATAGCGGCCTTGAAGCGGACGGACGCTGGTTCAGACCGCAGCAAAACCGAAGGACAAACCGTCACGGTGCCATCACCGGACACGACATGGATATGGCTCCAGCCTGCTCTACTCCTCGCCTTCGCTGGCGCCCACGTACGAGCCCGCTGCGATGCAGTCGGACTGTCCCCCGAGTGCTGCTTTCGGCAACCGGTATGATTGAAGCCATGTGGGACCATGGGTGTTGCGGAGACCGCGCAAGATCCCGCCATCGTCGTGAGGCGGCCCACCCATCCAGACTTCACTGATGATGCTCTTCCAGCGTCGGCCATGCCTGTCGGCATATGCTTGTAAAGCAGCCTTCTGATCGTCACTCGGAGTCGGCCATCGCTGACGCCGGGATTCGCCAGTACGCAACTCCGTCCCTCCTTCGCGTTCTGCGATCATGCGCTTGAGCTCGGCCACGCCAGCATTGAGGCACGCTTTTCCGTCGAGATGATGAAACCGCAGCCAAAACGCGGTACGCTCAGCATCGGAAGATCCAATCCCAGCCCTCCGCTCGAGGTCGCCTATCGTTGCCATGTCATCAGCCCCCCTTGCTCGCGTGTTGGCCGGAAGAAGACAAGCGATCGCGCAGTGCTGCTATCGCAGCGTCCTGTCGAGCGAGCTTCCTCGATAACGCTTCGGCCTCCGGCTGACGCTCTGCGGTTAGCCCGGCAAGGTTGACGCGATAGCGCTCGAGCAAGGTGCGGCCATCCGGCGCCTTTCCGCGATGGTATCCGGTCTGGCGCCGCGCAAGCTGCGGCAAGATTGCCGTCATCTGGCGGGTAATCTGCCTGTCAATGAGCTCCAGCTGCCTCTGGGTCTGGCGGCGAGCGTCTTCCATGCGAGAGAGCTGAGTTTCAGGTGACATTACCGGTGCCATCATGCCGCCCTCGTACTCCAACCCACGAAGCTCGACGGACCGTTATAAACGGCATGGCGCGCGAGATTGATGACAAATCCAAAACGCCCTCGTCCGCCGTACTCGTCATGACTGACGAGAAAACGGCATTCCTCGATCTGGAACCCGCGATTGCCGCCTTTGGTGGCGACGACCTCGGTCATGCCGAAATGCTGAGTGGAGATGATCGCAGAGATGACGACCCAGTCATCGGCATGTACGCGCTCGAACTCCGTGCGATCCTTCGACCAGGATTCGCCGGCACTAAGAGGACGGCCGCGAAGCTTCTCCCAATAGTCCGGAAAGCTGTTACGAGCAGCGTCGTCAGCACATCGGCGCTCGTAGCCTGTGAAGAGATCCGGGAACGTCAAGGCGACGATCGCCCATTCGCAGTCTTCCTCGTACCAGCCGCCCGCGCTTCGAACCGATGCATCGACCTGACGATTTCGGCCGGGTGATAGATGAAAGCCCCCATGCCCTGAGGTCGAGTGGCTCACTACTCCCTCGGCATAGATCGTCGCTAGCTGTGAGCCGCCCCACGGCGTGGTCGCGGACATGCGTGTCTGCACGCGAGCCAAGGCAGATAGTTCCCGCATGTGCTGCGCGGTTTCGATCGCCCTCAGACGAAAGGCAGCTTCGTCCGGCACGCGACCATCATGGCCATAGAAATGGTGATGTCGCACCTCAGCAAGCGGTTTGGTGATGCGCCAAGCACTGGCCAGAAAGAAGTCGCCGCCTCCGTTGGAAATCATACCGAGGAGGATCTCGCCGATACGTGCAACGGGAAATCCGTCGGCGCTAACCCCGAATTCGACGTCATCGGTCGCTGGCGACATGGACACTCGATCTGTGGCGGAAAGAGTTGTGGCTCCGTTCATGGCCGGGCTCCTTGTTTGAAGGTTCTAAAAGCAAATCGCCGCCGGGATAACCGGCGGAGGTTTTGAAAAGCTGGAAGGGATTGGTGCAATTATTCGGCCGCGATACCGTAAGCCGCTTCGTGATCGTCGAGCGTGCCGGGCTTGTCATCGTAGTCGGCTACATCAGAGGCACCGACCTCGGCATGCGCGTCATCAGACAGGGCTTCGGTTTCGACTTCGTCCTGCTGGCCGTTGTCGTGATCAAGATGCTTGAGAAGGGCGAAGACCTCCGTCGGCTCCGGCGCGAACCGAGCGGAGGGATGGACGAGGTTCGCATCGCCTCCGAAGTGAGTGACGAGGGCTGAGCGGGTTTCGCGGACGCGTGCTCCCGGCTCAAGGCCGGCATCTTTGGCGACGCTTTCAAGCGCCTGACGCGAGAGGGATGTGAGGAACTCCTCGCTTCCCATGTTCGACAGGTAGCTGTCCGCACCGATTGCCTCGCCAGCGATACGCGACACGACGCCACTGTTCGACATGCCGCGCCGGCACGAGAGTACATCGATCAGGGCCGCACGGGCCGTGACGCGAACCGTCTCCATGTCGAAGGACATCCTGCCGTCCTCGGCGAGGAGACGAGCCGCATGGCGCCCGAAGCGCGCACCGCCATAGAGACCACCTTCTGCGCCGGAGTCGACGCGGACGTTCTGTCCCGCGAAGGCAAGGACAAGTAGCGCCATCAGCATATCGTCTTCGATCGGAGCGCGGCCGAGGGCATCATGCAGGGCGTCAGTGCGAAAGTCGCCGATCATATCCTGCCCCTTCTGCGTGACGTCAGGACGCACCTTCGGTGTCGAGCCGTTGTCGTTATCGACGACATTGTCGGCACCATTCGCAATGCCGCCCTTCGGCTTGGCCGCCTCGGGCATGCGATAGTGGACGGTCTGTACCTTGCCGTCGCGATCGAGATAAACACCTGCGCTATCGGATTTCGAGGGCTTGCCGTAGACTTGGCTGGCCTTCTTCGGCAGTTCCGGCTGGCCCCAGCTGTTGACATCGACGATCGCGCCGCGTTTCGGCAGATTGTTGGTCATCCACTCATGTTGAGCGCCGAGAAAGCCCTCAACGTTGGTTGTGTAGCGGCTGTCCTGATCAGCCGGTGCGAACAGGTCCTCCGCCCACTCGATGCCGTAGGCCTCGCGAAGATCGTCGCCGAAGCTCGCATCCTTGGCGTACATGCGCTTCTTGGTCAGTGCATTGGCGATCGTCCACCAGGCTGCAGTGTCGCCCTTCTTCGGCTTATTCGCCTTCCAGACCTCCTTTTGCTCGCCTTCGCCGGCGGCTGCAATAATCCGAAGCTGCTGCTCGGACGGCATGTCGCCCAGAGCCATCTGCTCCAGCATTGCCGGCAGGACGTTTGCGAGCAGCCGCAGCTTGCGGATCTGGCGAACGGGTAGCGCCAGCGCGACGGCGATCGCTTCTTCGGTCCAGCCGAGTGCGACCAGCCGCTCGATACCGCGCCATTGGTCGACCGGGTTCAACGCTTCGCGCACGCTGTTTTCGACCATCGAGCGCATGGCGCCGTTGTCATCTGAGGCATCTGCGACGAGGATCTCGATTTCCTCGAGACCGGCTTCTATCGCCAGGCGCACCCGGCGATGGCCGGCATCGATGATGTAACCATTGCCACCATCCGCCTCGGGCGCCACCACTGGCGGCTGGACGATACCGACGGTCTTGATCGTCGCCAGCATCAGCGCATCGGCCTGCGGCGACGATTTCGTCTGACGCATGCGGTCGGGGTTTTCCTTCAGAGCGCGGGGATCGATCGACTTGATCTGCATGGGACTGTCCTTTCAGGAGATTTGCGGGGCCAGCGCCTTGCTGACCCTTCCTGTCTTCATTTTTCTCGAAGACACCTCCCGGACCGCGGGGCGGCCGGACTGCCGCAACCGCGGCCGAGCATCCCTGCTGGGCAGGTCAAGCGGGGCAACTGCCCTGCGAAGGGCGACCAGCCGGGATCGCGCAGGCGGCGATTGAGCGAAAGCGGCGGCAGGAGGACCGATCTGCGACCGATTCCCTTTCCGTTCCCCTTACTTTAAGACCCTCTAATGCATATCGGGGCGACAACCGGGCCAAATGGCGCGAGGGGACACCAGGGGTCGTCAACACCGATCACGAACATGACCGGTCCGGTAGACCTACGGACGCCGCTTCAGAAGCGAGAACGCGTCAGCGATCATCCGCTTCAGCGTTGCCTTTCGATCGGTCTCAGGGACCGACGGTGGGGGAGGGGAAATGGCGTGGATCTGACCGGCAGCTTCGAGATCGGCAACCGGGGCTGCGCGAGAAACAGACGGTTTCGCAGGAACGATGAGGTGCGAGACAGTCGTCTCGTCGGACTTCACGGTGACAGCGACTTTGTCGCCGAAGCGGATCTAGTCAACCGCAATTCGAGCAGCCGCATGCTCGTCTTCAGCTTCGATGAGAGAGGTCTGGGTGACAAGATAAAAAGGCATCGATTCCCGCATATTTTCTCTTTTGATCTCATCGCGTTCGAGCATCGGTCAAGGCATGGAAAGCGAAAAGGGCGCTCGACCCGCGTGGGGAGCGCCCTTTTCTTGATCCCGGACAATATCGAAAGCCGCGGTTGTTGCCGGCGACAGGACATCATCGAAACGGGAAGTGATGCTCAGATATTGTTGATAGGGTCAGATTTCAAGTCGCGGCTTTTGCAACCCACTGATAGATGTCGACGCCCACCTGATCACTCCCAAGTCGAGGCACGATGAGCACGGACCCCAGCACCCGCAAATCCATCGCGCAGCGTGCCATCGACAGGGCGAAAGCCCATGGCGTGGCCATCGATGAAGACCCGGCCTTCGTTGCGCTTGTCGACGAATGGGTTCGCGGCGAGATCGATATCAAGCAGATGCGCGAGCGCTACCTCGACAGTCTCGCCGTCAAGGAGGCGGAGCAACGCGACCGCCTCGCGCGCGGGCGGGCGCGACCGGAACCAGGCGAAGCCTGATTGCTTCCGGTTCCGACCGGGCATCTAAGCGGCCTCCTGCGTGGCGTCATCGACGGTGGCGGTCGCTAGTTCCTCTTCGATCCCACGGAGAAGGCGGCGCTTCTCAAGGAGTTCATCAGCGAATTGGAACATCCCTCCCATGCGGGAACGATAGGACGCCAAGCGTCGATCGGCGTCATCCAAACGCTGACGATAGCGGCGCTGCTCTTGCTCGAACCCGTCGAGGCCATGTTCCAACCGTGAGATGGCGCCCAGTGGAGTGACGGTAATTGCAAGCTCGATCTCGTAATCGGCGCCCGTGCGCTCAAGGAGGGTTTCGTAGCGATAGCCATCACCCTTGCCGAACCGCTCGCCTTCATAGACGAGATCGAACCCGCCGATGACCGCCAGATGCACCTCGCCCTCCTGTTGCAGCTGCAGAAGCGTGAGGATCTCCTTCATCAAGGCGCGACCAGCTCCCTTACGCTCGGTAAAGCTCTCGCCGAACACCGTCATGCTGAAGGCATCGCCTGATGTGGGCTGCAGCCGCTTCAGGTCTTGGCCGATCTCGCCAATGCGCCGGGTTGAGACTTCGATCTCGCGTTCGGCGTCTCGCATCTGCCGGCGGACAGCGTACTGGTCATCCTCATGCGCGGAGCGGAGCCGTTCAAGCCGCGCGATGTCGGCTTCGAGGCCGGCTTTCTGCATCAGTCGCTCGTCGCCGGACGCAATAGCCTTGGCCATGGCGAACTGGTTCGCGGCGCCTTCGCCGACATCGTCAAGTCTGCGGATCGACGTGTCGCCAGAAAGGGCAGCTGCGATGAAGCGGGCCTTGCGCTCATTGTTCTGCCACATGGACGCATCGAGCGAGCCCTCGGTGGCGTAAGCGAAGATATCGACCTCGTCATGCTGGTTTCCCTGGCGAACGATGCGGCCCTCGCGCTGTTCGATCTGCGACGGCAGCCAAGGGACATCGAGGTGATGGAGCGCCTTTAACCGCAGCTGCGCATTGACGCCGGTGCCCATGGTTTCCGAGGATCCGATCAGGAAACGGACCCTGCCGGCGCGGACATCGCCGAATAGCCTCTGCTTGGCCTCGGTCTTCTTGAAGTCCTGCATGAACGCGATCTCGGACGCCGGCACGCCAAGCCGGATCAGCTCGTCGCGGATAAAGCGATAGGCCGAGAAGCCACGGGTCTTCTCGACGTTGATCGTGCCGAGATCGGAGAAGATCATCTGCGCGGCGCCCGGCAGATCGAAGTCCTTACCGTCGGGGCGGCGATAAATGGCATCGCCGGTTTCCTTCCAGATGCGATGCGCATTGCGGACCAGGAGGTTGAGCTTGTTGTCCACTTCGTTGTCGGCCGCTGGCATGACGAAACGAAGATCGATTGCCGCGTGGCGGCCATCGGTGATGACGGAAAGCAGGATATCGTCGCCTGGCTTGGCCGGACCCTCGCGCTGCTCGATCATCTTGATCCTGCTGCCGAGGGTCTGCTGATAGGTCTTGAACAGCGCTGTCGGCTTGGCGGTCAGGATCTGCCGCCGGCCGGTCGAGATGTCGGGCACCCTGACATATTGGCGCAGGTCATCCGGCATGACCACGTCGGCAAACGAGCGGAACATCGCGATCAGCTCAGGGACATTGACGAAGGATGCAAAGCGGCTGACCGGCTTGTACTTGCCAGATGGTTGGATCTCCAGCTCCGTTGTCGTGTCGCCGAAGCACGATGCCCAGGCATCGAACTCGTGCAGCCCGCGCTCGGCAAGGGCGGCATGGCCGAGCAGGCGCTGGATCGAGAACATCTCGCCGAGCGTATTGGTGATCGGCGTGCCAGAGGCGAGAACCAGCGCCCGGCCGGGGTTCTTCGTCTCGATATAGCGAGACTTCACATAGAGATCCCAGGCGCGCTGCGAGCCATTCGGATCGATGCCCTTCAGCGTCGACATATTGGTGGCGAAGGAGAGCTTGCGAAACTCCTGCGCCTCATCGACAACGATCTGGTCGACACCGATCTCCGAGATCGTCAGCAGATCGTCCTTGCGGGTCGCGAGCCCTTCGAGCCGTTCCTGCAATCCTTCCTTGAGCCGCTCGAGCCGCTTGCGCGAAACGCGGTCCTCGCTATCGACCTTGGTCAGCAGATCCTCGTAGAGCTGTAACTCGTCCTGGATCATCTCCTGCTCGAAAGCCGACGGCACCGCGATGAACCGAAACGCGGAATGGGTGATGATGATCGCATCCCAGGTGGCGGTGGCCGCCCGCGACAAAAACCTCGCGCGCTTGTCCTTGGTGAAGTTCGTTTCGTCGGCGACGAGAATGCGGGCATTCGGATAGAGCGCCAGAAACTCGCGTGCTGCCTGCGCCAGGCAATGGCCGGGCACAACAAGCATCGCTTTAGCGATCAGCCCGAGCCGACGCTGTTCCATGATCGCGGCTGCCATGGTCATCGTCTTGCCAGCGCCAACGGCATGGGCGAGATAGGTCGAACCATCGGCGATGATGCGCCAGATGCCGCGTTTCTGGTGGCCATAAAGAACAAAGGCGCCAGAGGCGCCGGGAAGTTTCAGATGGGAGCCGTCGAATTTTCGCGGCGCGATATTGTTGAAACGGTCATTATAGTCCCGCGCCAAGCGGTCTGTGCGATCGGGGTCGGTCCAGACCCAGTCCTGAAACGCCTGCTTGATCCTCTGCAGCTTGTCGCGTGCCGCCTCTGTGTCGACGACGTTCAGCACCCGCCGCTCGCCATCGAAGTCTTTTATGACGTCGAAGATTTGCGGGACGCGGCTGTTGAGCGCATCGGCAAGCAGCTCGCCGGCATGCCGCCTGCTCGTGCCCCACTCGGACGTGCCGGCCGCCGAATAACCGAGCTGTCGCGCTTCGACCGTCCATGAGCCAAGTTCCGGCATGTGATGGATGCGAATGTCGGCTTCCATCCTTTCCTTGACGAAGGCGACGACGTCGGCGGCCGGGATCCACGGCGCGCCGAGACGTGCGGTAATGTCCGACGGACGCAGGTCGGCCGGCTGAACGTCCTGAAGGGCGCGAACATTGCGCTCGTAGACCGGATCAAGCTCTGCCGCTGCCTGCGCAGTAGCCAGTTTGCTGCGGACCGATCCAGAGAGATACGCATCAGCCGTCTTCCAGGAACCATCGGCAGGATCGTGGAACACCGTGTCACCGAGGTCATCGACGACTGTGGAGATATCGCAATGGAGGAGCTCAGCGATATGATCGAGATCGACATGGCCGCGCTCATTGAGTACCACCGCCAGCGCATCAGCCGCATTGGTGATGACAGGCGACATCGGC
Organism: Hyphomicrobiales bacterium; assembly: GCA_900471485.1. Classification (GTDB taxonomy): domain Bacteria; phylum Pseudomonadota; class Alphaproteobacteria; order Rhizobiales; family Rhizobiaceae; genus Rhizobium. Next base: position 224,664 of record UCEU01000016.1, on the reverse strand, counting down.
GAAGCGATTACACGGGTGGCGAAAATCGGACCCGGCTTCGCCGTGTCGGTCTCCAGATCATAATCCTCGATCGACGCGACAAGCCAGCAATCGGGATCGTCGCGGAAGGGCGCGAGGTTCGGCTGGCGATGCGTCTCCTTCACCTCGCCGGCCTCCGGATCCTCCTGGACCGAAACGGTCGTGTGGTTGATCGGACCGAAGTCGCGCACGAAGGCCGACCATGCGAGACGTAGACGCACCTGAAGATCACGCCACGGCCTATCGGCCTCCTGCGCCTTCAGCACCTCGCGAACAGCATCGCGGATCGGGATCAGCTTCGAGATGAGCCGCACATGCCTCTCAGGAATCCCGTCACCAGTGCGGCCCTTGCGGACGCTCACGGGCACCGCCGCACCATCGAGCAACTGCATCAGCCCCTTGGCTCTGTCGATGAAGAAGCTGCCTTCGCGAACCGGGCTGTCCGTCGGCCTGAGGTCGACGATCTCTGCGAGCTCGTCTTCCAGCTCAATATCAACGGGAGTGGGCTCGCCGTCGTAGAGGCCGGTCGGAAGGAGATCGATCGCCGCGGCGAGGGCACCTTCGAGATCAACACCGACGCATGGCCGGCACGTATAGGTCTCGCCGAACGGCCCGGAGGTGAGGGCATGGGTGCCGAGCACGAAGGCGGGATGGCGGGCGAACCAGCGATTGACGCGGATTGCTCCCTCATCAGCGGTCGCGGCCTGAACCTCATCGACATCGAGCCAGGTCTGGTCGCCTTCCGGCTCTCCCATCTTGCGCTTGTGGAAGAAGAGGACGTCGACAACGACATCCGTGCCGGCGTCACGGCGGAAGCTGCCTTCGGGCAGACGGATCGCCGCGATCAGGTCGGCGGATTTGGCGATATGCTCGCGCGCGGTCGTATCGGCCTTGTCCATCGTCCCATGCGACGTGACGAAGGCGGCCAATGCTCCGGGCTTCAAAAGATCGATCGAGCGGGCGATGAAATAGTCGTGCAGCCGCAAGCCCAGCGATCGGTAGGCGCGGTCCGAGCGGACCGTGCGGTCGGAGAAAGGCGGGTTGCCAATAGCGAGGTCGTAAATCGGCGCCAGATCCGTGCGTGCGAAGTCGCCTTCAATGATCCGAGACCGCGGCTGCAGCAGGCGGACGATGCGAGCTGTGATCGGATCGAGTTCGATACCCGTGAGATAAGCGTTGTCGCGGTATTGTTCCGGCATTAGCGCCGGAAACAGTCCGGTTCCGATACCGGGCTCGAGCACACGGCCGCCGCGCCAACCGAGCTTGGCGAGACCGGCCCAGATCGCTCGGATGATGAACTCAGGCGTGAAATGGGCATATTGGGTGCAGCGGGCCAGCGAGGCGTAGTCGGCCTCAGAGACTGCGGTCTCGAGCGAGGAACCGAGCGCGTCCCATCCGTCGCGGAAATCGACCTCGCCCGGCCGGCGGAACATGCCATTGGCAAGCTCTCCGGCGCCGAAGCCCGTGAAGCGGATCAGTTTGGCCTGCTCCTCAGGCGTTGCTGGCCTCTCCTGCTTCGCGATGCTGTCGGCGACCAGGATTGCCGCGACATTGTCGCGGGCGCGATCCTTCCACGAAGCGCCGAGCTCACGGTCGCCATCGAGATAGAAATTCTGACGCTGTCCCCGCCGACCCGTCGGGGCCACCCCGGCCGGCAACTCCGGGGCGAGGGGCGGCGGCGTGGGATCCGGATCGTCGTCATTGGCTGCTGCGACGTCGAAGCCGCCAAGGGCGGTAACGCCGAGGCCGAGACCAGAAGACAGTGCAGAACTGCCGAACATGTCGAGCGTGAATGGATCGTTGTTCATCGGGAGTGGTCCTTTTTGGATGCGCACCATCGCTCCCCCGCCGCGATAACGGGCTGGAAGCGCTTGGAGGATTTGATGGGGTGGCGACGCTTAGGCAGCGATTACTGGGAGATACCGCATGTGAACGGGGAGTTTTGCGGCGATCTCGTCATCGGTGAGGTCGTCGAGCAGCTTCAGGAGCGTGCCGTCGGTGCCGCTCCACAGCATCACCGTGCGCTTTCCCTGCATCGCCGATGGAAAGCGATCGCCGGCATAGCCACGATAAGCATCGGCGGTGCTGCTCCAGATATGCTCGAGGCGCTCGTCGCGGGTCATGGCGCGAACCGGCTGTGCTTCGCGCGCGAAGATCGCCGCTCGCATCTCCTCGACCGAATTGTGATTGGAGAGGTCGGAATAACCGTGAAAATACCTGACCTTCCCGTCGATCCGTAGCGCGAAGAAAATGCTCGTAACCGAGCCGGTCAGGAATTCGCGCAGCGCGAAGATCGGTCCGCGCATCCACAATGGCGGCAGGATATCGAGCATGTAGTCATAATGTGCCTCGTCAATCTCGAACCATTCGCCGCTATAGAGAGGAGCAGCATCAGTCTGCCATCGGTTGGGGCGCTGGTTGTGGCGATCGAACAGCCGGAACATTTGCGGGCGCGTTGCGACGCCTTCGAAGATCTTTCGGATCGGGGCAGGGGTGTTCATCTCTGGCTCCTTCAGGGTTTGGGGACTTGGGCGTGGCCACTCCATCACCGTCTTTTCAGTCCCTCATGACACCTTCCGGGCCGCCGGCATCCCGACCGGCCGTGTCAAGGGCCGGCTTCAGCCGGGCGAAGCCTCCCTTGATGCGGTCGGTGGCGATGCGGCACGCCTCTCACCTCCTTCACTCTTCAATTTCTCCTTTCTCTCCTGCATGACTACGTTCCAGTCGTCCGCAGGCGGCCGGAGACGAACCGAGGGCCTTTCGACCTGCGCGGCTAGCGTCTCGAGACGAAGCGAAAATGCATCGCCTTGACTATTGGCATCGGTGGCACAAACGAGGTGGGCGCCAGGGCGGACGAGAAGGTCCAGCAGCGCCGCTTCGGTTTTGGGAGACCATCCGCCGCCGGTGCTGAGGTAAAGACTGCCGTCTCGCAGATCTTCAATCGCGGCCAAGCTCATCGCGTCGATCGCGGCCTCTGTCACGCAGAGACGAAGAGCGTCAGCCGCGCCCAGGCGGAAAAGGACTTTGCTGCCACCTGTGGAGAAGCCGCGCCAGTCGGGCCCGCGTTCCTCCCATCCGACCACCAGTCCGGCGCTATCAGTATGCGCGGCCCACATGCTACCAAATGGTCCTTCTCGAACGATCCCCTGATCGACGGCCGCGCGCAAGATGGAGGTCGGAATCGCGCGCATCCAGCGGAGATACCGCCAGGTCCCGGATCCCGAGGCTGGAAGCCGGCGGCCTTGCCATCGTTTCTGAATATCCGCAGGCTCAACCTTGGAAGGTGGCTTCTTCCATATAATTGGCTCGGCCTTGTAGCCGACGAGCTCGCCGACCCGGTCGACCGCGTCCGAAAACGTCAGATGCTCGAGCAGGGCGATAAGGCCGAAGACGTCGCCCTTGTCATCGCTCAATGGGTCGAACCAGCCGCGGCCTTCGTGCGTGACGATGACGATTTCGGCGCTGCGCCGAAACTTTACCGCCCGGCGCGTGCTTTCCTTCAGGTCGACCGCAAAGCCAGCCTGTTCAAGGACGGCGGCGCAGCTTACTGCTTCACGGATTTTCTCGATTTCTTCTCTTTTCATTATTCTCTCGATCGCTCCTCAATTTAACTTCCCGCACAGCGGGGGGATATTTTCCGGCCGCCGCGAAGAGCAGAGGGGGCAAGGGCGCGGGAAGCAAGGTGCAAGGTTGCACCGCCCGCGGCGAAGCTTCCCTTGCCGCCGACAGGTCGCCAGCGGCACGCGGAACGGCAAATGCCGGCTCAATGAGCCGGCCAAGGGAAGAACTCGTGCTTATGCGGAGGTGAGCATAAGCACGAATATGAGCCGTGGTGACTTATGATCACCTCAGGCTCGATCGCCCTGCTTTTGCAGGGCATCTCCCACAGCCAGCTGCACATAATCCGCCTCACGTCGAGGCGATTGACTTTGTCCATATATCCATTATTCTGGATATATGGAAAGCAATAGCGCGATTACGGCCCTCGCGGCCTTGGCTCAGAACACCCGCCTCGAGACGTTTCGGCTTCTGGTGCGCCACGAACCCGACGGCATTCCGGCCGGCGAACTTGCGCGGCTGCTCGACGTCCCGCAAAACACGATGTCGGCGCATCTTGCAACGCTATCCCGTGCCGGACTGGTCAAGAGCGAGCGCCAAAGCCGATCGATCATCTACCGTGCCGATCTCGATGGTTTTCGGGAGCTGACGCTGTTTCTGCTCAAGGACTGCTGTGGCGGTTCGACAGAGCTTTGCGCACCGCTGATCGCAGAACTTACGCCCTGCTGCCCACCATGAGCCTCAACAGGCCTCCGACCTAACACGGACAACGACCATGACTGACAAGACCTATAACGTGCTGTTCCTCTGCACGGGCAATTCTGCTCGCTCTATTCTCGCCGAGTCCATCCTCAACAAGGAGGGCGGCGGTCTCTTCAAGGCGTATTCCGCCGGCAGCCAGCCGAAGGGTGAGGTCAATCCTTATGCCCTGAAGGAATTGGCAACGCTCGGCTATCAATCGACCGGTTTCTCCTCGAAGAGCTGGGACGTGTTCGCCGCATCTGGCGCGCCGGAGATGGATTTCATCTTCACGGTCTGCGACAGCGCCGCCGGCGAGGCCTGCCCCGTGTGGATCGGCCATCCTATGACGGCCCACTGGGGCGTCGAGGATCCAGCTGCGGTCTCCGGCCTCGACATCGACAAGCAGCGCGCCTTCGCTCAGGCGGCACGCTTTCTCAAAAACCGGATACTGGCATTTGTGAATCTGCCGCTCGCCTCCATCGATCGACTGGCGCTGGAGACAAAGCTCCGCCAGATCGGCGCGATGGAAGGTTCGACCTCGCCACAGGGAAAGTCGGCCTGATGTCCACCTTCGAACGATACCTGACTATCTGGGTCTTCCTGTGCATCGCCGTCGGCGTTGCCCTCGGCCACCTGATGCCCGGCGTCTTCCAGGTAATGGGTGGCGCCGAGATCGCCAAGGTGAACATCCCCGTCGCCATCCTGATCTGGCTGATGATCATCCCGATGTTGCTCAAGATCGATTTCCGGTCGTTGGCGCAGGTCGGCTCCTACTGGCGTGGGATCGGTGTCACGCTGATCATCAACTGGGCGATCAAGCCGTTCTCGATGGCATTGCTGGGATGGCTGTTTGTCGGCTGGCTGTTTCGGCCCTTTCTGCCGGTGGATCAGATCGACTCCTATATCGCAGGCCTGATCATCCTTGCCGCCGCACCCTGCACCGCCATGGTGTTCGTCTGGTCGAACCTCACGCGGGGCGAACCGCTGTTCACCCTGTCGCAGGTTGCCTTGAATGACGCGATCATGGTCGTCGCCTTTGCGCCGATCGTCGGCCTCCTGCTCGGCCTCTCGGCCATCACCGTTCCCTGGGCGACGCTTGCCCTGTCGGTCGCGCTCTACATCGTCGTGCCTGTCATCATCGCACAGGTGCTGCGAAGCTACCTGACGGCCGATGACACAACAGGCGCGCTCGACCGCTTGCTTGGGAAGCTGCAGCCGGTATCGCTCGTCGCGCTGCTCGCCACCCTCGTGCTTCTCTTCGCCTTTCAGGGCGAGCAGATCATCGCCCAACCGGCCATCATCGCATTGCTGGCCGTGCCGATCCTGATCCAGGTCTATCTGAACTCCGGGCTGGCCTACCTGTTGAACCGCTTGGCAGGCGAGCGCCACTGCGTCGCCGGCCCTTCCGCGCTCATCGGTGCCAGCAATTTCTTTGAACTCGCGGTTGCCGCCGCCATCAGCCTCTTCGGATTTCAGTCGGGCGCGGCACTCGCCACCGTCGTCGGTGTCCTGATCGAAGTGCCGGTCATGCTCTCGGTCGTGTGGATCGTGAACCGCTCGAAGAGTTGGTACGAGGCATCGCCCGCCGTTTCCCGCAACACCATCATCGAAAGGCCCTGACCATGGACGCCACCATCTATCACAATCCGGCCTGTGGCACGTCTCGCAATACGCTGGCGCTGATCCGCGCCGCCGGGATCGAGCCCACCGTCATCGAGTACCTGCAGAACCCGCCATCGCGCGAGCAGCTCATCGAAGATGATCGCAGATGCCGGACTGACGGTCCGCGAAGCGATCCGTGAGAAGGGCACGCCCTATGCGGAACTCGGCCTCGACAATCCGGACCTCACCGATGACCAGTTGCTGGACGCGATGATCGCCACCCCCATCCTGATCAACCGACCACTCGTTGTCACGCCGCTCGGCACCAGGCTTGCTCGCCCTTCGGAGGTCGTGCTCGACATTCTGCCGGTCGACGCCTTCAAAGGGCCGTTCACGAAGGAAGACGGCGAACAGGTCCTCGACCAGGAAGGAAAGCGCATTGTCTGACACATTTCCCGCACTGAATGACGACCATCTTCAGCCGATTTCGCCAGAATCCCTTCGCCCGGCGTTCTGCACCCACAAGCCACGGATCCTGATCCTCTATGGATCGCTCCGGGAAGTGTCGTATAGCCGTCTGCTTGCCTTCGAAGTCCGTCGGCTGCTCGAGCGCCTCGGATGCGAGGTGCGGATATTCGATCCGGCCGGATTGCCGCTCCCGGACGAGGCACCCGTCAGCCATCCCAAGGTTCAGGAGCTGCGCGAAGGGACCCAGTGGTCGGAGGGCCAAGTCTGGATAAGCCCGGAGCGCCACGGCGCGATGACAGGCATCATGAAATCGCAGATCGACTGGATCCCGCTGTCGCTCGGCTCCGTCCGCCCGACGCAGGGCAAGACGCTGGCGGTGATGGAGGTTTCCGGCGGCAGTCAGTCCTTCAACGCTGTGAACCAGTTGCGCATCCTCGGCCGCTGGATGAGGATGATCACCATCCCCAATCAAAGCAGCGTCGCGAAGGCGTTTCAGGAATTCGACACCGATGGCCGGATGAAGCCGTCCTCGTATTATGACCGCGTCGTCGATGTCTGCGAGGAACTGGTGAAGTTCACCATTCTCACCCGCGATGCCTCTTCCTACCTCACCGACCGATATAGCGAGCGGAAGGAAGAGGCGGCCGAGCTGGAGAAACGGGTCTCGCTCAAGTCGATCTGACGGATCAGGCCGTCGCGGTGGCAGGCTGCCGGCAGGATGCTGCCACCGCGACGAATGCCGCGATGCTGATCGTCCCGAGGCATGCGTTTGCCACGAGGACGAAGCTCAGCCCGATATTTTCCATGGTCGCCGCGAACACGAAGGGCGCACCCGCGCCGACCGCCAGACGGGCGGCAGCCATCTTGCCGGTGATCGCACCATATCCGTCCGATCCGAACAGATAGAGCGGCAGGCTGCCCTGCGCGATGCTGTTGATGCCGGAACCGAGCCCGAGGCAAATGGCGAAGGCGACCGCGCCGGGCAACCAGTTGCCTGTCATCAGCAAGATCAGGACGCCGAAGACGATGAGCACGGCCGACAGGACCGCAAGCCCAGGCGGCGACAGTTTCTTCCCAAAAACCATGTTGATCAGACGGCTCAGAACCTGCGCCGGGCCGAACAGCGAGCCGATCACGACGGCTGCGGCGCCCAGCCCGATCGATCCTAGCATCGGCACCATATGGGCAAGGATGGCGGCGAGCGTGAAGCCGAGGAGCGCGAAGGCAAAGGAGACGACCACCATCGCGCGGCGCCGGGCATGCGGCGGGATCGCGCCGATGACCGTCTCGCGCGGTCGGGTTGCCGTGTCGCCTGTCTTCTGTCCAAGGCTTCGGATCCAGAAGTGCAGCGGCATGCAGAGAAACAGGTTCAACGCCGCGAAGACGAGATAGATCTCCCGCCAGGACAGATAGCCGGTGAGCGCGGCCGAGATTGGCCAGAAGATCGTTGAGGCGAAGCCACCGATCAGTGTCAGATAGGTGATGCTGCGGGAGGCCGTGCGGGGATCGCTCTCGACCAGCGCTGCGAATGCCGCCTGATACTGAACCATGCCGGACGACACTTCGAGGAGGATGATGGCGATGGCGAAGATCGCGACCGAGGGCGACCAGGCGCATAGGGCGAGCGTCAGTGCAGCAAGGGTCGAGCCGATGGTCATAATCGTGGCAGCACCGATCCGGTCCATCTGCTTGCCGATATAGGTGGCCGACAGGCCACCTATGAACAGGGATATGGAGAACACCCCGAACACTTCGGCCAGGGACAATCCAAGGTCCGCCGCCATACCGGGGGCCAGGATACTGAAGCTGTAATAGAGCGTGCCGTAGCCGATGATCTGTGTCAGGCCGAGTGCCGAGACAAGCCCGGCTGAGATTTTCGAACTAGGCAACGACGTCACCCTTGGCGGCCGGGATGCAGCAGTCATCGGCACGCTCGACATTCTCCCTGATCACCGGATGACCGGCGCAGCAGTCCTCCATCAGGAATTTGACAAGATCGGCGAGCGCCTCATAGCTGGCGCTGTATATGATCGAGCGGGATTCTCTTCGCTGGGAGATCAATCCCGACCGCTCGAGTTCCTTCAGATGGAAAGAGACATTGGTGGCGGAAACGCCCATGCGCTCGGCAATCACGCCGGCGGCCAATCCTTCAGGCCCTGCCACGACCAGCGCCCGGACGATGGCAAGGCGCGTTTCCTGGGACAGCGCGGCGAACGATGAAAGGGCTTGACGTTCATCCATACTTCAACAATCCTTGAACTATTGGATGGAGGGATAACCCACATGAACGCGATCGACAAGTCAGTTTCGACCGACATCAGTCTCGGCCATCTCCTCGATGTGCTTGCGGTGGCGCCCAATGCCCCGCTGGTGTTCAGCTATGATGGCAGTCCCGTCCGGCCTGGCTATCACGTCACCGAGGTGAAGGCCGGGATGTTTTCGGCGCTCGATTGCGGCGCCAACCCGGAAGCCTGGTCGGAGATCTTCGTCCAGCTCTGGGATATCGACGAAGATGGTCGGACGCACATGCCGGCCGGCAAGTTCGCGGCGATCATCCGCAAAGTCTCCGACCGTGTGCAGCTTGAGCCGACAGCAAAGCTGACGTTCGAGGTTAGCGACGGAGTCCGGCCGATGGCCCTGTACTGCGCGTCTGCACCGCGGCTCGTCGCCGGCACCTTCGAAGTGTCCCTTTCCGCTCGGCCGGCGAGCTGCAAGCCGCGGGATCGGTGGCTGGCGAAGGAACAGCCCAAATCATCTTGCTGCGGGCCGGCGAGTGTGTCGTCTCAGTGTTGCGCTTGAACCGCCGATCTGGTGGGCTCCCGGGCGCCACGCCGGGAGCGCCTTGCTTATAGCGCCTGAAGGAATGCCATCAGCTTGTCGGGCGGCCGGTAGCGAACGCCTGTCGCGTTGACGGGCTGAAGCCGGCTGAGCGCGTCCTCCTTCATTGCGAGGTCAGCCTCCATATAGACATGGGTCGTGCTGATATCCTCGTGTCCGAGCCAAAGCGCGATCACGGTCAGATCGACGCCGGATTGAAGCAGGTGCATGGCCGTGGTGTGCCGGAAGGTATGCGGCGATACGGTCTTCGTCTTGATGGACGGAACGACGCCGCCGGCAGCATCGACGGCGAGGTCGAGGCGTTGCCTTACGCTGGAGCGAGACAAGCGCCCGCCTGAGCTGTTGGGAAAGAGGTGGCCGTCCGCCCCGCGATCATCAAGATCCTGCATCCATCGCTTCAGCGTGCGTGCCGTTTCTTTCCAAAGCGGCACGCTCCGACGCTTCCGCCCCTTCCCAAGCAGGTGGACGACCGGCGCAGTTTCGAGAATGACACTACCGACCTGAAGGTCGATAGCCTCTGAGACGCGCGCGCCAGTGTTGTAGAGGAATGCAAACAGTGCCCGGTCACGCCTGCCGGCCCAGGTTTTAGGATCGGGCGCGTTGATGACCGCCTCGACCTCGGGTCGGGTCAGGTATCCGAGCACTTGCGTGTCATGCCGTTTCTGCGGCACGGCAAGGCTGCGTTCAATGACCGCAAGTGCAGTCAGATCCTCATGTGCGGTATACTTGAGGAAGACCCGGATCGCAGACAGCCGCGCATTTCGGCTCCTGACGCTATTGGCCCGATCACGCTCAAGGTGATCCAGGAAGGCCAAGATGAGATCGGCGTTGAGATCGGGCAAGGTGAGGCTTGTGGGTGATTTCCCGATGCTCTTTTCTGCGAACGCCAGCAAAAGCTTGAACGTGTCTCGGTAGGCCGCGACCGTGCAAGGGCTTACCGCTCTCTGCTGGCGAAGATGATCAACGAAGAAGCGCTGCAGCAGGGTCGGAAAGGAAGGTGTCGTGTCAGTCATCGAAGTCGCCTCCAAAACCTGCTATTCCTTGGAAGCGGTGGCCAGCAATTGCCATCAGTTCAGGTACGCTCTCGATGTACCAATAGGTATCGAGCAGATTGGCATGGCCGACATAGGTAGACAGCATCATCATCGCCGCATCGATCTCTGTTCCGCTTTGCTGCCAGAGAATGAGCCGACGGCATATGAAGCTATGTCGAAGATCATGGATGCGCACGAACGGGTGGCCACCGCGGGGTCGGATACTCAGCCTCTGGGTAATCCGGAACCAGGCACACCAGGCGTGCATGTAGTTCATCTCCTTGCCCGACAGCTCACTCATGAAGACCGGGTCGGCGGGCCGTGATGGGAATATCGCGTTTCGTCGCTCGAAGAAGATCTCGAGCGCGGCGATAGCCGTCGGATGGAGGGCGACCAGTCGTTGGCGGCCATATTTCGCCTCACGCACCAGAATCTGCGCAGCCTCGAGGTCCAGATCTTGAATCCGCAGGCCAAGCGCCTCCGATATCCGCATCCCGGTCGAGGCCAGCAGGCCTATTAGCGCCGGCATCATCAGCGTCCCGGCGGCCTGAACCCGGCGAATGTGATGCGCCTCGGCGATGATCGCCGTGATCTCCTCCACCGTGAAGATATGCGGAGCAAGCCGCCGCTTCGTGCGTCCGAAGGGGTTAGAGGCCGGGAACGTGGTTTCGCTGTCCTCCGCAGCGAGGAAGGTGGCGAATGGCCGTAGCACCTCCAAACGCCTTGCCCATGTGAACGGATCGGCAAACTTTGCCTCGGCTTTGGCCCAATCAAGCGCGAGGTCTGACGATAGCGCGCCGTCGTGCCCCCTGTTGTCGGCATATCGGGCAAAGGAGGTGATCATCCTTCCCGGAATTCTGAGCTTGAAGCCGAGGCTTCGGCGATAAGCGAGGTAAGCCTCGGCGCGGGACAGCATCGTTTCTGATCCGGTCATGCGCTCGCTCCCGGCCACGGCAGAGCCACGGCTGCCAGCCTGTTTTGATCGACGCGAGCATAGGCAGCAGTCGTCACGACGCTCCTGTGCCGCATGAGATCCGCAACCTGCTTCAGCGGCACAGCGCCGTTCACCAGAAGGCTGGCGATCGTATAACGGAAGATATGGACTCTGGTGCAGTCCCAGCCCAATCGGTTGTAGACACTATAGACGGCTCGCTGCACGGAGCGTGTGGTGATCGGTTCTCCGAGCGGTGCCACATGCCGGACGAAGACCTCTCTATGTCCCGTAGCCTTCCTTTCATGGATTATATAGTCGGCGATCGCTTCACCGGTCGCATAGGGAAGCGGCATGGGATCGGCCCGACGCGATTTCGTTGAGCGCACCCATATCAGCCCCTTCTCCCAGTCGATGTCATCGAGTGTCAGACGGGTTATCTCGATCGATCGCATGCCGAGGTCTGCCAGGCACCTTATGATCGCATGAACTCTCTTCCGGGTTCGGCCGATTTCCGCCGAGGCACCCAGCACTTGCTCCAACTCCGCCGGGCTGAAGCCGACTTGCAGTTTGGCCGGGGTTTTCATCGCAGGTGCCGGTATGGCTTTTTTTAGCTGCCGGACATCATCGCCCAAGAGAGTTCGATACCGTAGATAGCACCGGATCGAGACGGAATAGCTGCGAATGGTTGCAGGCTTCCATCCGCGACCGCCGAGCACGAGCTGGCGAATATGCGAAGGGGTGAGATCGGCAATATCGACACGGCCATTGTTCACAAAGCGGAGCAGCAGTCGCCGGGCGAGATTGCGATGCTTTCGGCGTGAGCCTGCGGACAGGCCCCAAACCTCATCGAGCATTTTGTCGAACGCTTGGACTTCGCAATCGATCGCCGCCAGGTTCGTGGGCGGGATCAGGCGCAGCGCCCTCATTTTCACCGCGAGGTTCAATGCGTATCGCATCGACTTTACCCCCGTGCGCATCTTCCAAAAGCTGGTGCAACGGCACCCGTTCTCGTGCTCGGCCAGGAACGACTCGATGTGATCGGTCGTGAAGCTATCCAAAGTGACAACATGGTCACTCAACCAATAGCCAAAGTGGAGAACGACAGCGGTAAATTGGCGCCGACGCTCGGCGTCATGGGCTCGACGCTCATAATGGTCGTGAACCATCCGAGCGAGTGGCGAAAGAATATTGGCCGGGTCTTCGGTTCGAAGACGGAGGTAGAGTGGGGTTGGCAATCGCGGTCTCCTTTTCGCTGAGTTGCGATCGCGAAGTTGCCTGCGCTCCGATGCCCGACGCTGAGGACCGGAGGCTCAATGAGCCGATTATGTGCAGCTGGCTGTGTGAGATGCCCTGCAAAGCAGGGCGGTCGAGCCTGAGGTGACCATAAGTCACCACGGCTCATATTCGTGCACGATGTCGAGGTCGTCGCTTGCGTCGATTTCGTCAGAGGGCAGCACGCCATACTCGCCGCCGACTTCAAAGACGGTGACCGGGACCATCAGGTCGCGGGAAAGCTGGAAGGCGTGGGACTGAGCGAGAGAAAGATCGTGCGACATGTGCGAGGCTCCATTCGGGAGCGGGCTAATTCCCGCTCGATGGCTCCTCAAAAGGCCCTGGGACGGGCGCGATCATCGCGAGGGCGCAGCCCGAGCGGCCGCAGCTTGGCTGCGGACCCCTTGCGGGTTGATCGTAGAAGATCCGGACCTGGGTCAGGACGCCATCGCAAGAGAGCGGGATTGGACTGCCTTCTCACGGACGGGCGCGCACCCTGCTGGACATTTGTCTTTCCACTCAAGGTCTGCCCCACAACAGGCAGCGTGTCGCCTAACTCGCTTGGATTCAGCGAATTCGTTGTGGCTTGACGCATTGGCGTGAATAAGAGAGACGGAAGCTAGATGTCTTTCCAACGTCCTGGAAACCAGGGTGACGCGGCTGAGTGAAAGGCAGTGGCTACGCAACTAGCGAGGACGTGCTTTATGAAACGACCACCGAATAATTTCGTGGTTGAGTACAAGCGTGGCAGCAGGCGGCAGCCGTTAAAACCGACGTCGATCTGGGGTAACCTCGATCTGAAGTCCATCTCCCGCGATGTGCAAGCCGACGCGGCGTCCAACGACAGTTCAACAGCCGCAAATCGATCCGACAAAAATCGTTCCGAGAGACAGGAATCTCGAGTGCCGTTGACAGCGGCACAGCATCTGCCGACAACTGGAGCGTCAATTCAGGAGGAACATATGGCGGAAGAATCGTTAAGTGTCAGCCCGGACGGTGTAGCTGAAAGCAATACGTCGCCGGCTCCCGAGCCGAAGAAGCGACGCGGACCACGCGCAAAGAGCCAACCACTCGACGCCGCGTCCGACAGCTCTGTTGGAGAACCGGCAGCGGCATCCAAGCCCAAGACCGCGAAGAGCGCGCGTGTGAAGAAGACGAAAGCAGATACGCCCCAGGCAAAGGCCTCCGCAAAGCAGCCGCGCAAACCGCGCGGGTCCAAACCGGCAGAAACAGCGAACTCTGCCGTGGTTTCTGGTGATGAGTTTGCCGATCTTCTTCAGCTGGAAGAAGAAAATCGAAGCTTGCGAAAGCAGCTCGCTGAAAAGCTGCGGACTGAGAATGCCGATCTTCGTCGGCGCCTTGGGCATTCATAAGCTCGGAACAACGGGGACGATCTAAAGCGTGTCCGCGCATTTGCGTTCCTATCCGGTAACGATGCTCGCTACCGGACAAGTTTTTCTGTGTCGAAAAAAGAGGGGATTACACGATGAAATCTCCATGGAAGTTTCTTGTCGGACTGACAAAGCGATCTGGAAAGGATGATGTGTCGGAGGTGCCGGCGTCATCTGACGACCCTAAATCGCTGGACCGCGAGGGCGCAGCGGAGCCGGCGCCGGTTGTGGACGCTGCGCCGACATCCCGTGTAGATGATGCGGAGATACCGGCCAGTGTTCCGGTTGATGAGCCAGAGCACATCGATGACTTGGCCACTTTGGCGGCGATTGCGGCGGCCTCCGCTAAGGGAAAAGAAGAGTCTCCCGCAGTTAAAAAACAGCGGCGTCGGCGCAACGTTGCGGTCGATCTTCGCACGCGGGAGAGGCCCACAGCTGGGAAACCGTTGATCCAATTCGATGATCGTTTCGCGCTTGATGATGAAATCGCACAATTGCGGCTCGAGCTGCGGCGAAAACTTGAGCTCCAAAATGCTCAGTTGAGACAGATGTTAGAACGATTTGAGCGTTGAATGTAAGCGCTGTTGGAGACCGAAATGCAGGAATGGTCAGATGTATCGGCAATCAATGTCGCGCTTAAATCTCTTTGCAGGGAATTTGGCGTCGAGCGCGACAGGCAATCCGTTTTGCAGATTGCGACCCTTCTCATGCGGCTATCAAAAGAGGGACTTCGAGACGCCGAGGGATTGATCAGCGACGCGCGACGACATCTTGGCGAAAGTTTCAGCCATCTTGATTCAAGCGTACTAGATTGATGATTGGTGGCCCAAAGCGAGAAGAATAGAAGAAATATCGCGGCATGTCAGAGCCCGATGTCTTGCGTTATCGAATGGATCGACGGTGTCCGGCGCTTCGCGGCCATCAACAGGTCAAGTTCAACGGAGGATGGGCCAAACCGGGCAAAGAGATCTTCTGCCGTTCCGGCGTCGAGACGATACTTCAACCTAAACTCGTCGATGGTATACGGTCTGCCGCGGAGCGGACGCTGACGCTCTATCTGCTTGGTGTCTATCATCTCGACCTCCTGCCTTGTTGGCGGCAGAATGCTTGACGAAGTTGATTGTTCCTTACGAGACGTAGGCTGACGCACACGACCTCGGCCTACCCGGCCGATAATCACCGAAGTGTCATCGTACGATGCGGAACCGAGCGCTGTGATGGAAGTTTACGGCCAGCAACAGGAGGACCGATGATGGATAAAGATCAGGAAAGACGCGAGCGCGCCTATAGGATTTGGGAAGAGGAAGGGAGACCGGACGGCAAGCACGAAGACCACTGGCAGCGCGCCGAGGACCAGCATGCCGAAACCGAACGTCAAGCCGAGGAGGTAACCGAGGCAAATCAGCACGCGTCCGACGAATTCAACGGCAAACGCCGCAAAAACTCACCAGGACCCGATGTTCGCCCCCCGTCAACGGTAGCTCCTGACTGAAGATGGCGTCGATAGCGAGGAAGGGCTGGCGTTATCTGCTGGCCCTTTGCGATTAGGCACCCTGCTGGCAACAATTCGGCCGGAACTATCCCAACAGTTCGACGTGTTGCGATCCCGGCGGAATCGCCCAATGTGAGTCACAAACGAACCTACCATGCCCGCCATCATCACCGCCAATGGACACCCCGCCTCAGAATCCCGACCGCGTTCCGGGCAAAGAGCCGCGCAATCCCGAACTGACGAGGCTCTCTACCCTATGATCCGCGCGTCGTCGCATTGGGTGGTGCATGAGGCGGACTGACAGGCCGATCTCCTCCTCAGTCTGAGCAAACCGCAGATGGCGTCGTCGTCCGGAATGCCAAGCGGGCGGAGTGTATGGGGGCCGTCGTGTCGCCAACATCGCTGTGTCGATTGTGCGTTGGTGCAATTGCGTCACCAGGCGCGACATTCCGGAAGCCTCATCGCGACGTCCGTTTACCCTCTCGTTTACCGTTGCGTACTTCCATTTTTTTCAGAACAAACCAATGCTTTCTTCGGCAGTGCTTGGAGGAGCAGATGAGGTTTATTCGCACAGCGCTCACTCTCGTGACAATTTTTGCCGCTGTGTCGTCGGCGCCGATGCAAGCCGCCGCTCAGCCAAGCGACGAGGAGATTAGCGAGGCCTATATTTACCTGTTGGGTCGCCTTCTGATCACGAGGCAACAGCAACTCGATTTCAAAGAGGGCTTCAAGTGGAACGAACTCGTCCACCGCAAACCCGGCGCGGTCGACTGGCCGAATCCCAATCTCGACGTAGCATACTCGGAGGCATGGATTGCCGTTGATGAGACGAGCTGCACGATCGTGACCGTCCCGAGTATCGATGACCGCTACTACACAGTCCAGTTCCTAAATGGCTGGGGCGAAACGCTTGCGAACATCAATGAGCGCGTATTCCCCGGCAGAGCATATGGTGACTTCGCAGTTTGCCTGCGTGGCTCTAAGGTTAACCTCCCAGCAGACGCACTGCGCATCGATCTTCCCGTCAAGTCTGCCCGCGTTCTTTCCCGCGTTGCGCTTGGAAGCGATCAGCCAAAGGCGGAGGCGCTGCAGCATCAGTTTAAGCTGCGGGCGACCGGAGATCCACGAATTCCCGAGGTGCCAACAACGCCGATCTTCGATCTCGAGCATCTCCCTGGCGTAGAAGCATTCGAAGCGGCAACCACTGCTCTTGGCAGTGAGCCAGATCTGAGTGTCGGATTGGAGTCGCAGTCTAAGGCCGCTCTCGAAATTGCAGCTGCTATCAAGGATCCGAACGAGCGAGAGCGTGTGGACGCCGTGATCAAGCAGAACGCCTTTCCTGAGATCGCTAAGGCTGGCCTGACGATCGGGCACGGCGTTATTCAGAACGGATGGGCGCGACCCGGTGTCGTTGGCGAGTACGGCCTCGATTATACGGCGCGCACGCTAGTCAATAACGGTGGCATCTGGGCGAACATCAAGCCCGAGGTGCTTTACTACCGTGGCGGCAAGGACGCGGATGGCGACGATCTGTCGGGCGACCATGTCTACAAGATGACGTTTCCGAAAGACGAACTGCCGACGCGCTTCGCGAAGTATTTCTGGTCGGTAATCGCAGTGGACAACGTCCGCTTCCGGGTGCTGCCCAATCCCCTAGACCGTTTCCTGCTTAACGACCAGACGCATCCGGAATACGGAAATGACGGTTCGCTCACGCTCTACTTTGCGAGCGAGAAGCCGCTTGGGGCACCGGATGGAAACTGGCTGCCGATACCCAGGGGTCAGAAGTTCAGATTGACCTTTCGGTTTTACGGACCGCTTGATGGCGTCTCGAATGGCACGTGGTGGCCGCCCGCACTGGTGAAGGTGGCTAGGTGATTAAGCCAGATGGCTCGATGCACGAAGAGGCGTCCGCGGCACGCAAAGGATCGGTGGAGCCGTCGTCCGCTCGGTGGGCTGCAGTTGAAGACCGCTGTCATTTGACCTCGACGAAGTCCTTAAGTTTCCAGGATCGATCGACCATGGCTTCAGCGGGCCGTAGAGGCGAAAAATCGTGAACCACGATTTTCCAGGCACCGTCTGCACCCAGTTCGGATAATCCATTGGCTTGGTCGGCGCGAAGACAATATCTGTCGAACCGTCAGGATTTTTCTTCAGGTCTATGTTCCGCGGATCGATAGGCAACGTTCACAGTGTTTGCAAACAGAAAAAAGAGGCCGCCATTTGCTCTTTTCCGGCCATCGCTTCTGGTGTTTTGCAAAAGCACGGCGTCTTCCACCAAGGGAACTAGCGCGTCATTCTGGAGTTTTGTGTCGATAAGGAGGACTTCTCATGCCAGCGAAATCGAAAGCACAGCAGAAAGCCGCCGGCGCCGCTCTTTCAGCAAAGCGTGGAGACACGCCGAAGAGCAAACT
Organism: Hyphomicrobiales bacterium; assembly: GCA_900471485.1. Classification (GTDB taxonomy): domain Bacteria; phylum Pseudomonadota; class Alphaproteobacteria; order Rhizobiales; family Rhizobiaceae; genus Rhizobium. The sequence continues at coordinate 206,902 of UCEU01000016.1, read as the reverse complement.
CAAAGGCGCGTCCAAGGAAATGGTCGACTCCATGTCCGAAAAGCAACTGGAAGACTTCGCCTCAACGAAGCGCAAGGGCAAACCGCAGCACGTCTCTCACTGATCGCGTTTCGTGGAGAGCAATATGAGCAAGCCCCGCCTTGTCGGTCTGAACCACGTCGCCCTCGAGGTCGCGAGCGTTGAAGGCGCGCTGAAGTTCTATGGCTCCATCTTCGCGTTCGAGTTACGAGGTACTCACAAAGGCGAAGACGGAAAGCTGGAGATGGCCTTCCTCGACATGGGAGACCAGTTCCTGGCCCTCAGCCGAGGGCGGCATCAAGCTCCCGACCGAAACCGACATTTCGGGCTGGTGGTCGATGATCGCAGTTCGGTCCGAGAGCTCGCGGCCGCCGCCGGGGCTACCATTCTCGACACAGGCTTTCTCGATTTTCTCGACCCCTGGGGCAACCGGATCGAGGTTGTCGAATATGGTGACCTGCAGTTCACGAAGACGGAAGGCGTCCTCCGTAGCATGGGCCTCAATCTCGAAAAGACGGCGGAAGCCACGGCGGAGATCAACAAGAAGGGAATGGCGTGATGACCGATTTCACCCATGTCGTACTGGGCGCGTCAGGCCACATCGGCCGCACGGTGGCTTCGGAGTTGTTGGCCGCGGACATCCCGTTTCTTGCCCTGACCCATGGGGAGGTGTCGGCCGAGAGACTGATCGCCTCGGAAGTGAACGCGAAAGCTGTCGACGTGATGGACACCGCTGAGCTGAGGTCGATCTTCCGCAATGCTCGCCGAGCTCTCCTTCTCAATCCCCCGGCGGATCCTGAGGGTGATACCGACAGCGTCGAAAGGGCGACCGCGACCAGCATCGCTGAAGCGCTTGACGGCTCCGGACTTGAGAAAGTGGTGGTCGTCTCCACATATGGCGCACAGCCGGGCGAGAGGATCGGCGATCTATCCGTGCTTTACGGTTTCGAGCGGATGATCGAAGCGACCGGGATCCCTGCGGCGGTCAACCGCCGCGCCTACTACTTTACCAATCTGGAGCCGCTTCTCGACGAAGCGAGAAAGGGCGAGTTCACAACCCCCCATTCCCTGCGCACCTGCTGATGCCGATGGTGTCGCCAATCGATCTGGGCAAGCAGGCAGCTTTGAGACTTCTGTCGCCAACCTCGGACGTTGGCATCCGTTACGTCGAGGGACCTGAGCGACATACGTTCATGGATGTGGCTGCTGCCTTCGCCAACGCGCTCGGGCACGCGGTGTTGCTCAAAACGACCCCGCCTGAGGAGATAGAAGCCAGCTACAAGGAACTCGGCTTCTCGGATGCGGCCGCGGACGCGTATGCCCGGATGATGAGGGCGAGCATCGAAGGCATAGAGTTGCCTGAAGATCCGATACGCGGCGACGTCGGTCTCTCTCAGTACATTCGAAAGCTGGTTGATCCGGTGGCGGTATCGGGCAACTCAACTACCATCTACTGACCCGCTCGAGGAATTTGGATCGTTGGCTCGCGGTGGAGCCTTTTTTATCTTCATTTGCCCGAAAAGGCCATCGGAACCTGATGGTTACGTGCTGCCGGACAGGGCAGTGTTCTACTCGAAGCCTTACAATACCGCGAAAGTCGCTGGGACGCTTCGGTCGATGGCCTCGCATTAGGGCATGAAACGCTCCGCCCGCACAGCTTTCGGTGCGCAAGCGTACAGTGGCACCTAAGGCGGAACGTGTTGGGTGCTTGCTCATTCCTTAAAGGAGACCATGGCATGTCAACTGGACACGACAGGGATGGCGAACATCGCGGTTTTTCCAGTTTCTCGCGATGGCCAACGAAACGGCAGGCGAGCGTCCCACCTGTCCGCCGTGGTCTCGACTTCACTTGTCCGGAAGAGCTGAGAACCAGTCGCGGTAGGGCGTATTGAGCGCCAGTCTCCTGTTGAAATCCGGTGATCCATCGTTCCACCAGACTGGACCTCTTTCACCAAGGGCGATCTTTGTAACGTTGACCCGGTTCCGAGCGTCTGCCTTTGCTTCTAAATCCTCGCCAGCATCTCCGACGGCGCGACGTGCATCCATCAGTTCAGAAACTAGCCGCTGCCGTTCGCTCTCAGGGAGCGCGGGATCAGAGAGCCGCCAGAGGCGACCTTTGACGAGGAAGTATCGCCCATCGGGCGTGTGCGGAAATGAATTCTCGGACACCATCAGTGCCAAGTATCTAACAACGGCTCGTCGTCGTCGAAGTTGCCATTGCTCGCGGCGTCGTATGCATTGACGCTGCGGCCGCCACCGCGGGTGCCGAATGCGGTCAACTGAACCATTACTTCCTTGGCTGCCTCGATGGCCTCTTTCTCGCTCGACGCATGGCCGTCAGCGACCTTGATCGAGACTTCCTCTCCACCGTCTCCGAGGAAATCGACGCGCCATCCGGTTGCTGGTGAAAGCCGTCGCGAACCTGACCTTCAAGAACGACGGCTGCCCTGAAGAGCAACGGCGGACATTCGACGCTCGGCTGGTTGCCCTGGGCCATGCGCTAACGGCCCCGATGAGCGCCGACGGGAATCAAGACGTGCTTTCCATGGTGCGGAGCGTGCTGCTGCCGTTTGGCGACCGTGTGCGCGTGACGGGCCGCTCTGTAGGTGTGACGCCCGAGGCAGCAGCCCGGCTTTCGCTGATTTTTCATGAACTGGGCACGAATGCTGCGAAATACGGCGCCTTAAGCGTGCCCGACGGGAGGGTGAATGTTGCAGGTTCCCTTGAAGGCGGGGTGCTGGCGATCGACTGGTGGGAACGGGGCGGGCCTCCGGTTGATCCTCATCCGCGGCGGCGAGGCTTTGGAAGTCGCCTTCTTAAGAGTTCGCTGTCGAGTAGCAGTGGTTATGTGGAGGTAAACTTCGAACCAACGGGCCTCTGTGCACGCATCGTGCTCAACAGGAGCCAACTCGCAGATTTGGACGCTGCCGAATAGTTGCCGCGGTGGAACCGAGAGCGGGATTCTGAATTTCTCCCGGCAAGGAGGAAACGCCATGCCCGACCGCAACATCCTTTCCGAAATCGGCTCAAAAGTCGAGGCGCTAGTTCTCGATCTGATCGAGCAGGCCCCGGAAAAACACGCCGTCCTTTACGTCATCGAAAAAGAGGTGGCGAGACTGCGGGAACATCCGTTGCAGAGGCCAAGAGGAGAAATTAACGAGCCGTCGAACGATTGGCCGTCTGCCGAGGATCGGGCAAAGTAGCGGCAAGAGCACAAAGTGCTCATCGCCGCGCTCTCCTAGCTCCGTCACCGAAACGGGCCCCTTACGCAGCATTGGCGTTTCTATCCCTTTGCTGAATTAAAAAAGTCATTCGAATGGAACATTGGCACGCGCTCGACGTTATATGCCCACTCTGGATCAGCGCCATTGCCCCGCCATCGCGCGGGGCTTCTTTTTGCCAGCCGAGAGATCTTGTCGACCATAGAATTGAGCTAACGTGGTTTCCGTCGCTTGGGAGTTTCTGGATTCGCCTGAGTGAAAGGCGAAGGGCTTGTACCCTAAAGCTGCGCAACCCTTCGCCAATTGGAATGTTTCAAGCTGGACGGAAGCTTGGCTGCCGATGATGTGGCACCATGCTTCTGCCACGGCTCCACGGCGAGGACCACTATCCGGCGAAAGCTCTTCGAGCCGTTGTGGCTAACGCTTGGGCAAAGTCGACGTTTTGAGCCACTTTTAGTGAACTGAGGAATTCAATTCGGGTGCTCCGCATCATGTGGACTATCGGTTGAACTCAGACAGCCACTTATGCGTCGTTGCCGCCTTTTCCAGCGTCGGAACCGTGACATTACCGGCCTGGAACAGGCTGACAAGCACTGCACCTGCTAGGACCCCGTCCGCCGACGTCGGATCAACCTTATGCTTTCCGCACCAATCGCGAAGGACCCCTTCTATCACGTTCAACTCTTCGGAGCCAAATGTCCTATTTAATTGAAATGTCACAATATTCTCCCAAAGAATACGAGCGAATTCGACCACATATCTGGATGCGCCTAACAGAATTTCAAGCTCGGGGCAGGAATCAAAATTCAGTGCTCGCCCGGCACCACACGTTACGTGAGCCACGCGGCAAATAACGACACTCGCACTCGTGAGAAAAATAGATTTTATTGTTATTTATCAGTTACTTATAGGAGAAAATCGCTTAACCATAATTATGGAACTGGAGGAGTTGTTAAGAAGTATCCAACCCCTCGGTAGGATGGGCGCGTAGCGCATTTTGAAATCTCTACCAGCGGTGCCCGGATAATCGAACCGGTCAAAATGTATGCACCTGCGCAGTTCTTTACCTGGACCTTCACCGCCCGCTCGTCACACGCCATCGAGTAATCCCATCCTAGGATGCAACCGCTTGTCCAGGTTGTGTTGATTGCCATTGAGAGACGAACAGGCCGTCCTGTCGGCGGTCGACATGGCGCTGAAGTCCGGCGTTCCAACCAAGACGCATGTGCTGAACCTGCTGCACCGTCTCGTTAACGGCAAATCCTTCACGCCGCCAACGATCGATGCGCCGCAAGCCCTGACGCTTGTCAACGAGCCCAAGGCCAATGTCGAACGATACGATGCCTTGAGAAAGACCGAGGCCCGCCATGCGTCATAATCCAGCGAGCGGTGCAATCGTCATCATGCTGCGGCAACTGAAGATGCACGGCATGGCACAAGCCGTCGGCGAACTGACTGAGCAAGGATCGCCGGCGTTCGAGGCTGCCGTTCCGATCCTCTCGCAGCTCTTGAAAGCAGAGACCGCGGAACGGGAGGTTCGCTCGACGGCCTACCAGCTCAAGACGGCACGCTTCCCTGCCTATCGTGATCTGAATGGCTTCGACTTCGCCAGCAGCGAGATCAACGAGGCGCTCGTGCAACAGCTTCATCGCTGCGACTTCCTGGACGACGCAAACAACATCGTTCTTGTCGGTGGCCCCGGCACGGGAAAGACACACATTGCTACCGCGATAGGTGTTCAGGCCATCGAGCATCACCACAAACGGGTTCGGTTCTTCTCGACCGTCGAGCTAACGCGCTGGAACAGGAAAAGGCGCAAGGACGGTCTGGGCAGATAGCCAATCGCCTTGTCCACTCCGATCTCGTGATCCTCGATGAGCTTGGATACCTACCGTTCAGCGCGTCGGGCGGTGCGATGCTGTTCCACCTGCTCAGCAAACTCTACGAGCGAACCAGCGTCATCATCACGACGAACCTCAGCTTCAGCGAATGGGCCAGCGTCTTCGGTGACGCCAAGATGACCACGGCATTGCTCGATCGGCTTACCCATCATTGCCACATCCTTGAAACCGGAAACGACAGCTTCCGCTTCAAGAACAGCTCTGCGCATGACACCAAAACGACAAAGGAGAAAACGAGGAACTTGACCACGACCGCAGACCCGAAACATACCTAACAGGCGGGTCAATTCTCGGTGGAAACGCCGGGTCAGTTCTCAGTGGCAATCAACAGTGCAGGACCTGATAGACATCTGATACCCATTCTTGGATGGAATGGAGCCGCCGGCGGTCAGGCAAAACAGCGAGCCATGGCTGAAATAGTCTTGGTCGCGGCCCCGCCTTGGCCGCCCGATTGGAAAACCCATCGCAGGTCGAGAAGGTCCCGACCTGTTTGAAGAGGCGATGCCTAGATGTTGCTCCCGCTCAATTCGAGCGAACAACCACAGCATTGGCATCGTCTGTCGGCTTGAGCGTGGCTCTGATCTGGTCAATCTTTCCATCGGCGTCGCCGACACCGAGAATAGACTTGGCCTTTTCGAGAGCGGCCGGGCTAACTTCCCCGATTTTTGTCGCCGATGCCAGCGCACCCTCCAGGGCATGGTCTCCGAGGATCGGGTCATTCTCAGATGGCTCAACGCCGTTATCGAGTTCGTACTGGGCGTAGGCCACAGCGTAAGCCGAAATAGCGGTCATTCGAGGATCAGACGTGTGCAGATAGGCTTTGTAGCTGCGATTGAGTGAGTTCAAGCCGGCAAGTTCATTAGAAGCCCTGCGCTCTTTCGAGGTAACGCTTGTCGTCTGCTCGGCTTTCCTAGACTGCGACTGACCAACAGCTTCGCCTGATTTGCCTCTCGCGGTGTTGCCTTGAGACTTTGAATTACCATGCGTGGAACTGCTGCTTTGGCCACCGCTGTTGCCATGAATACCGCCACCGTTGCTTCCGCCGCTTCCCCCTCCATTGCCACCACCATTTCCGCCTTTCGCCATGGCCGCCAGGTCGAAACCGGCGACTGCGAGGGGACTTGCGGCGATTGCAAATGATAGGGCAGCAATGGAAGCCATGGTGGTGAAGCGCATCGTTTCCTCCAAATAGAGCCGCAAACGCGACGGGCATTTGTCGTTCAAGAGAATTGCGAAGGTATCGGAAGATCGCCGGCCCGACATCGGACGGAGGTCTGATACGGCTTGAGATAGCAACCACAAGAACCTTCAACGTTAACCGCTGGCATCGAAGTGATAAGGCTCTCGTCCTTGATACGCCAATATGGAACAGATTGGGGGCCATTTGCCTTCGTCCTCCATGGCGCAGGCGCGTCAAGGCGGCTTAGAAGCGCTAGCTGAAGGTAACAGCTCGTTCCAGGCTGGAGGGTGTTTGTGCGGAGCGGTTCAGAGTTCCGGGATAGTTTGCTGCACCAATCGTGCTCGAACCATTGGCGCGCGACCCCATGGTCGGGACCTCCGACCCGCATCTACGTTAAGATACAAGTTCCAGCACTGTGAGGGTCGTCACATGCCCCACAATATCAGCCCAGACCAACTCCAAACGCTTCATCGCGTTTTGCTTGAGGCCGGCTATAAAGTGCCCGAATTTTCTGACGACATCTCAACCTGCGATGCCGCGGCCAGACTGCTTGTTTAGCTGGTCAACGAGGGGATCACAGATCCCGTCGAATTGTCGCGGCAGCTCGAACATAGGTTTGGTAGACAGTCCAAAATGGGTGAGATGCTTCCGGAGGTCGTACCTAACCATGCAATTCGAGGGCTGACATCGCCAGATCACGCAGGGAGGAGATCGCCGAACTGGGGCCATCGAAAGCCTCACTAGCTGATCCTTGCCGCCCAAGACTTAGTTGTTGCAGATGCGAGTTCCTCTAGCGGTCCCGACGGCGTGATCCAACGCCGCCGGGCACTTCCTGTTAGGCCTCAATGATGTAGACGATGGTCAGCGCATGCGGATCGACAATAACGATCCGGCCATCGGCAAGCAGGAAGAAACGGTAGCCTTCGTACGCCGGAACAATCTTTACAATTCTCGGCGGCAGCTGCTCGAGGCGAACCTTCTTCGGGATCCTCGTGCCGACGGAAACGGTGAAGTTTACCTCCCTGACCGGGGCGACGTGAACTTCCTTGATCACTTGGTGGATCTCGGTCCGCTGCTCGACCGTGACATTGACGTTGGTCTTGTTGTTGGTGGTCGTGTTGTTTACGGTCGCGTCGGTTGAATTCTTGTTGGTTGTCGTTGCGTTCTGATCCGTCGATTGCCTCGACGTGCCGCCGGCTTTGGTTTGGGTCTCGGATGGTTTGGAAACGTGTGTGTCGCTCTTTGCGGCTGCGCCTCCCGTTCCGGGCTCGGGTTTCTGTTCAGTGCTCGCACCGCCAGAGGTATCCTGCGATCCGGACTTGGCTTTCATGTCCGTCGATGTCTTGCCGGAGTCGATTCCATCGGATGCTGAGCCATCGCTCGACGGCCGCATGGATTTCTTCTGCATGCCGGAGCCTTCACCGTCCGTCTGCTGCTTCTGGGCCTTTCCCTGCGGACAAGCGCCCGTAGCATCAGGGGTGCAATCGGCGCCAGAGGTGCTGGAGCCGGACTGTGACTGGTCAGCCTGCGAACCGGGCCCGGTACCGGTCGGGCTTGCTCCAGATTGTGTTTCGGTCTGTGATCCCGATTTTGGCTTCGTATCACTTTGAGCGTCGGCAGGTATGGTTGCGAGCGGCGAAACGCTGAGAGAGAGTGCAGCTAAAAGTGCGGCGATGTGGTGCTTCTTCATCATAGTCTCCAACATCTGGGCGCGCCATGACATCCCGCATAGCGATGCGGTGGATGTCGGCCCATTGTTAATAATTGACGGCGATCGCCGTCCAAGGTTCAGACGTTAAGGTCGTTACTGGACGACCTGGATCACCTTACGGGTCGAGGGTTCAACGATGAGCCGCTCGTCGTTGACGATCGCATAGGCGAAGCCAGTTTCATCCGGGATTGGTGTGACGACGACGGTTTCGGGGAGCGCCTGACCGACCACTATCTTCTCCTTGACAACAACCCGGGTTGTCGGCGCCGGAGCTTTCTGAACGAAAGTTATGACGTTCTCCGGGGCCATCGCAGACTGTGCGAAGGCTGAACTCGCGGTCATCAATACCGCGGCTACGATCCCTGCTGTTCTAAGTTCCATGACGTTTCCTCCTTTTGCAGCGGCGTATTCCGCTGTGGATCAAACCGCCAATTGAGGCCTCTGTTCCATACCCTGGACTTCAGTCGAGGGGACGGCAGGACCTAAGTCGCAGGCAGCGAAAACGCCAGACCTAATGGCCCGAAAAACGGCTCAACATTCGATCGTGGACGTTCTCGAACCCGACGACCATCGCAGCAATCGCTATCGCTTTGTCACGATGGGTCGCATGCGATATGTAACCCTCCAATACCGCGACAGGGCCAATCATCTGGACCGTGATCGCACTACTGTCCATATCAGGGTCGGCGGACAGTGCTGCTTGGATCGTTGCGATCGTGGAAGCAGAACTGTGGCCTTGCGAGCAGCATTCTTCGTGTGTGAAGCTATCGGAACCAAACTTCATAACGGCACTCCTTCCCGGTCCTCGCTTTGGAGAACCATTCGGTGAATGCAAAACTAATCTCGCTGCAGCCCCTTCGGTTCCGCTGGTAAGACTTAAGTCCCTCCTTGTCGACGCCGACACAGGCGTATAGGTCCTTCCGACGGTCGGATCGCAGATCGATTGAGCCCTAAGAAAGGGTGACCTGGGTTGTCAGTGCACGCTCTTGGACGATGGCACATTGACGCGTGTTGCCCGTTCCGAGATAAGCGCGGCTCAACGAGGGGCAGAGATGTCTTCCGCCTGCGATGCATCCTCCCGCGCCTGGAAAAATTCTGAATGAGCGATAGGTATCGGGGGTCTCACTACAACTGGTCGATCATGAACTGGATTTCCCGCTGGACGGCCCGCTCTCTCGCCCTGCGATTTGTCGTGGTTGGTGGACTTGTCAGTTTGGCGGCAATGTTCATCGTCGGCTATCTGGTGTCGAAGGTCATCGAAGATGCGGTGATTCATAATTCCGGCGCGGCGACCGCCCTTTATGTCGACAGTGTCGTTGCTCCGCTACTTCCCGACATGCAGAAGGCTGCGCCGCTGGACGAGGCGAGCGCGCTGGCGCTCGATGAGACGCTTGGGCAAGGAGCGCTTGGAAAGCGATTGGTGTCGTTCAAGCTGTGGCGCGCGGACGGGACAATTCTCTACTCCAACGACAAGGCGCTTGTCGGAAAGCAGTTTGCCGTCAACGACAAGCTTCGCCAGGCATTCGCCGGAACGCTGGTTGCGCGCTATGAGATCGCCGACGACCCCGAAAGCACCACCGAACGTTCGCTCGGCAAGCCATTAATGGAGATTTACAACCCCGTACTCCAGCCCTGGTCGGGCCAAGCTGTTGCGGTTCTCGAATTTTACGAGACGGCCGAAGGGCTGGGTGAAAGCCTGACGCGGGCGAGATTGTGGAGCTGGTTTGGCGTCGCAGGTCTCACATCCGTATTCTTCGCCGTCCTGTCAGGACTGGTTTTTCGCGGGAGCCGAACGATCGAGGACCAGCAAAGAGATCTCGCCAAACGCGTTGCGGAACTCTCCGCATTGCTTGCCGAGAACAAGGGGCTGCAGGGTAGGCTACAGCGCGCATCCCAACGCGCCGCATCATTGAACGAGACATATCTGCGCAGCATAGGCGCCGATCTCCACGACGGGCCTGCACAACACATCGCCTATGCCTCGCTGCGGCTGGATAGCGAATTGCTGATCAGCGCGGAAACGCAGCCCGACGAGCGTGAGAAGGAGCTCTCCTGGATCCGCTCCAGCCTCGCCGAGGCGATGACCGAGATCCAGGATATCTGCAAGGGACTGGTGCTTCCGGAGATCGAAAAGGCTTCGTTTGCCGAAATCGTCAACCGCGTCACCGAGGCCCACCAAATGAGAACCGATACCACCGTCAACACGGTGATCGAGCAGGACGGCTCGGAGCCGGTAGCGGCGGTCAAGATCTGTAGCTACCGGTTCATTCAGGAAGCCTTGAACAACGCCCATCGTCACGCCGGCGGCATTCAGCAGGCCGTTTGGGCCACCCTTCATCGCGGGCATGTCACGATTGAGGTCAGTGATCGAGGCGAGGGCTTCGATCCGAACCATGTCAGGCCATCGAGCCTCGGGCTTGTCGGGCTCCGCGAGCGGGTCGATAGTCTTGGCGGAACGTTTGAAGTGAAGACCGGGGACAAGGGCACGATCCTGACGATGACCTTCGAACCGATGGAAACGGGAGAGCAGAGATGACGTCCATTACTGTTGGGATCGTGGATGACCATCCGCTATTTCGCGAAGGTGTGACGCGCAGCCTTTCCGAAATCAAGGACTTCCTGGTCGTGGGAGAAGGTGCCACCAGCGACGACGCGGCGATGATCGCGGCCGACAAGCATCCCGATGTCATGCTGGTCGATGTGTCGATGCCGGGCGGAGGCTAGAGCGCGATCGGTGAAATCCTGCAACACAGCCCATCGACGAAGGTGTTGATGCTGACTGCGTCCGAGGAGATCGACACGCTGCTGGGCGCGCTTCAAAGGGGCGCGATGGGATATGTTTTGAAGGGCGTCGGCTCCAGGGGGCTCGCGAAGGCGATCAGGACGATCCTCAAGGGATCCCGCTATGTGTCCCCAGCCATGTCCGCGAAGGTGGTCGACGTATCGCTGGACAAGGAGCCGTCCAAGAACAGCCTGACGCCGCGCGAACGCGAGGTAATGGATCTTGTGGGAGAAGGCCTGTCCAACAAGCATATCGGTCTGCGGCTTCATCTGCAGGAGAAGACCGTCAAGCATCACATGACGCAGATCCTCACAAAACTGGGTGTTTCCAATCGAACCGAGGCCGCCCTGCGCTGGCGTGGGCGAGGCTAAAGCCCATAGAGCTCAGCGAACAAGCCGGTTCAGACGACGAGCATCATTGGCCGTCGCCTGCCTGTCAACGATCGTTCGGCCCTTCGAATCCCGCATGATGTAGCGGCCGCGACGCAGCGTTTCGGTTATGCCATTGCTGTGGCGAACATCGACACTGCCATCGGTGCCTTCGGTGGCCTGAACGCCCGATGCAGCCGATGCGGAAGGAGATGATGGCGACGAGCCGCCGCCCTTGGCGGAGTTGCCGCTTGCGCCCGCGCCCCCTTTGCCACTGCCGTTGCCACCCTCGTTGCTGGAGCCGTTGCCAGCACCATTTCCGTTTCCGTTGCCCGCACCGTTGCCGTTCCCATTGCTGGAACCGTTACCATTGTTGCCGCCGTTGCCATTACCACCGCCACCGCCATTGCCGTTGCCGTTATTGCCGTCCTTCGCCTGAGCGGCATTCATGGTTGGCGTCGGAAACAGCCCGAAGCTCAGCGTCAGTGGCATCGCCGAGGCAGCAAGAGCGACGGTCACACCGCATCCCAGTCTGAGCAAGCTGCGCCTTGAAAGCATGATAATCCGCCCTTTCCAGCCTTATGCCCATTGTCTACGCAGACGGCCGCACGTGGATCTACGCTGCACGGATCTTTCGTGTCGGTCATTCGACCTCTTGGCGATCCGTGCGCTGCTTGTGGCGAAATTCAACCACCTGCCGCATCTGCGCCAGCCGGAGCTCAAGTGCAGTTCTATCCATCGATGGGGGAAGCTTTGCAAGTTCATCGGCCAGAATGTCCATTTCCTGCAGGAAGATTAACAGATCGAAGCCGCGCTCCAATTGAGTGGCCATGTCTTTGCCATTAGGCGAGCATTCTCGCGATGACGCAGGGTCGGACGACACAATCTCTGCAGCGGTAAGTTGTCTATCCACCTCGCTACCGGCGTGCTTGGCTTGAATCTCCGTCAACGTATGCTCCTGTTCGTGTTGTGGGCTCAACGTATTCCTTGGTGATAGGCCGCGTTCGATACTATTTTCGATGCCGACTACGCCATGCCGCCGCCTGACGCAGGCCATCTATGACGCGTGGGGTGTCCGGTGGTTTGACGACGACGTGTACGCCGCCCTGGTCCGCGACAAGATCAGGATTTCCCGTCAGATAGACGATGCCGATCTCGAAGCGTTCGACCAGTTGCATGGCAATCTCTGGCCCTGTTAGTCCATCTGCCAGTCGCACATCCAGGATTGCGATATCGGCCTCGGGCGCGAGCTCCATTGCTTCGGCTGTGTTTCTCGCGATACCCGCGATCGCGAAGCCTTCGGCCATTGCGATGTCTTCCACCATTAGCGCAACAGCCGGCTCATCCTCGACAATCAAAACACGCATGACCGCTCCTAATGTATCGTCGGTAACAAATGGCGAAGGTCGGGGTCCGGCGCGTCAAAAATTCCGAGCAGCTTCTCGAACTCGATCAGCACCAGCTGAAACTCCACATCATCCACGGCGCCGATCTGGATAAGCTCCGAAGACGCTCGTGCGATCAGCGTGTCGAGCCAGATGCATTTGCCCGCTCGGATACGGTCCAGCACGTCCCTGCGGATCGCCCGCAGTTCGGACAATATGCGCGACACCAGTTCGATGCGCTCATCGTAATCCATCCACTGCAAGCCGTTGCGGGCTTGCCGGATCTCAGCTGTCATCTTTGACGGCACTACCCGCCCTCCTGTCGTGTGCATAAAGCTAACCACGATGACCCCGTCGGTAACACGGGCTTTGGTCCGAGATGGCTCGACTATTCGTTTGCTGCGACCGTCTGGGCTTCAGCCGGCGGCGTGCACTTCATGCGGGGGCCATCGTAGGGCTGATAGGTGTTGTCTTCCGCGCGATAGGATTTGTAGCGATTGGCGCACCAGATTACCGCATTGGCCAATGGGTCGGCGGCACTTGATGACGCGGACGCCAGAGCGTCACCATTCTTCTCTGATAGAGGCTGGCATACGCGAACTTGGCCTTGGAATGAGCGATAAGTGTTAGTCGCTGGATCGAACGACCGGTAGTGCGACGCGCACCAATTCAGATGTTCGGTCGACATTTCGATCGATGGCGGCGGGATATCGGCGACCACAGGCGCGGCCGCGGCCGGTCGCTTCGCGGCGACCCTCCGGCTGTCAGCCATCGCATATGTCGAAAGTGCGGGAGGCAACCTCTCATAGGTTTGAAGCGCGGGATCGACACGCGTGGGCTCTGTCGTCCAGAAATCGGTATCCCTCAGACCGCGCAAGCCTTGCTCCGTGTTCTCCGCCATGCCGATCGATGCCACGGCGGCTGCGACCGTAACCGTGCCCACAACCGTGGCTATTCCAAACGCAACGCTTGCGAGCCCGTTCATTGTCGTCATCCGTTGTTGTGTGAGGATGTTTGCCCACCGCCCATCGGCGGCACCAGATCAATCGGGTTGGGCGGCACGGCATGCGCAGCGCCGCCCAACCGAGCTCGATCAATTGATGACCTGGATAACCTTGCGGGACGAAGGTTCGATGATGACCCGCTCGTTGTTGACGATCGCGTAGCCGTATTTCGGGTTCTCGGGAACCGGCGTGACCACGACGGTCTCTGGCAAGGCATGACCGACGACGACCTTTTCCTGCACCACGACAGGGGCCGCCGGAGCCGGTGCTTCGCGAACATAGGTGACGACCTTTGCCGGCGGCGGATCGATGATTGTACCGACCACGGCGCCCGTGACGCCGCCCACGGCTGCACCGACGGGACCACCGACGATGGCGCCGGTGACCGCTCCGCCGGCCGCGCCGTTAACGGTGCCCGACTGCGCCATGGCAACGCCGGACATGAGGGTGATTGCTGCGATCGCAGTCGCTGTAAGTTTGAAAGACATTTTCATCTCCTCTTCTTTGCGACGCTCTGTCGCTGGGAGACAAACGGCTGTAATTGCTGCAGGTTCCGGCGTCAGACCTCAGTCTGAGGCAGGTCAGACCTAGGTCTGAGGTGGAGTGTTTTTTCTTAGTCCGCAGGGCGTTCTGCTGTAGGATTGAAAACAGCAATCGCGGCGCTCGCATAGCGGAGTGACCGCACCACCGAGACGGGACGTTGCCATGACATTATTCGACTCCAAAAAGCTGTCTCACATTCACCACGAGCTCCACAGCAATCTCCCATCCGAGCCTGCTCTTCGAACCAAAGCCCTAGAAAGCCTGCTGACGGAGAAGAAGTTGCTCGACGCGGCGGCAATAGACGCCTGGATCGAGATGTAAATGAAATTGGACCCAAGCGCGGAGCAGCCGTTATCGCGCGAGCCTGGACCGATCCCGGTTTCAAGAAAAGGCTTCTCGCGAACGGGACCTCGGCCATAGCTGAACTGGGCTTCGCTGGGCATGCCACGGGCCATCTCCAGGCGGTCGAAAACACAGCACAGGTTCACAATCTCATCGTATGCACATTGTGCTCTTGTTATCCCTTCCCGCTGCTCGGCCTGCCGCCGGCCTGGTACAAATCCAACGAATACCGTGCGCGGGCTGTTCGAGACCCTAGAGGCGAGCTCAAGGAGTTCGGAGTCGAACTTGACGCGGAGACACAGGTGCGCGTCTGGGACTCAACGTCGGAACGACGTTACCTCATCGTGCCGCAGAGGCCCACTGGGCTCGACGCTTTGAGCGAGGACGCGCTTGCACTATTAGTGACGAGCAATTCCATGATCGGCACTCAGCGGGACCTTCATCCGTCAAGCGAGGTGAGCTGATGGATGGGGTCCATGATCTCGGTGGCCGGGAGGGCTTTGGTCCAGTTCCAAACAAACAAGACGACGTGCCTTTCACGCCGACTGGGAGGCCCGGGCATTTGGCATCGTTCAGTCCTCAGCACTTGGCTCGGGATGGTCGATAGACTGGTTCCGGCACCGCCGCGAAACGATCGTACCCACGGACTACCTGACGCGACCGTATTTCGATCAGTGGATCACAACCCTCGCGGCACAGTTCGTCGATGAGGGCTATATTACGCTGGCTGAAATCAGGTCCGGCAAGTCCTCCTTTCTTCCTGAACCCGTGTATGCAGCCGATCCGGCCGAGGGTGCGTGCAACTATGTCATGAACCCTAAGCGCTATTCCTGCGAAGTTGGCACGGTTGCGTTGTTCTCACGTGGCGATTTTGTTCGATGTTCGGCATTGGGATCGCCCGGACATTCAAGATTGCCTGGATATGTTCGAGGACGCTGTGGTGTCGTCGATGCACATCACGGAGCCAACCGGCTTCCTGACGCATCAGCGCAAGGTAGTGGAAGAGCTGAACATCTTTGCACAGTGAAGTTCGATGCGAGCGAACTCTGGCCGGAGGCGACGGATGCCGTCGACCAAGTGTTCGTCGACTTGTGGGAGAACTATCTTGAACCCGCATGACAATTTTATTTCGAAAATACTGGTCACGAGGGATGGAGAGCCGCCGTTTCTGGAGCCTTGGCACGCTCAGGCGCTCGCCATGGCGGACCTTCTTGTCCAGTCTGGCCATATTTCCTCAGCATCTTGGACTAATGCACTGGGCGCGGAGATCAGAGCATCGGCCAAGAATGGGGCGGCCGATGTGTCGGAAACTTACTTTCGCGCTGTCCTATCCGCTATTGAACGGCTGCTCGCAGACAGCGGGAAGGTGTCACGGCCCGAACTCCACGAGCGCAAGCATGCATGGGAGCGGGCCTACTTGCGGACCCCCATGGACAGCCTGTGAGCCTTGACTAGCGGTCACTGTCCCTCGTGACAGACCTATTGGTGGCAAGACACCGAAAGAGCCGCTCAACTGCCGCCAACTTAGCACGTGGAGCCCAGGGATTGTTTTTACACGATAGCACTAGCGGCTCCGGCTGCCGATAAGCCTGCTGAGGCGCCCAGGTGGAGCAGTGGCGTGGGCGGATGTAGACCGCCGCATCCTTGGGACAAAAATTCTGTTCGGATCGCATGCAGGTTTAGCGATTAGCATCGCGAAAGCGATAATGCTTCCTGAAAAGCCTCTGTAAATGGCGGTTGCGCATCAATCCCCGACAAAGACGAGGCGAGGTGCCGCTACTCAATACAAATGCAACCCTCGCACTTGTCCTGTCCGGGTGTTTCCCGTGACATGGCCAAGCTACCGCTGCATGGTAAACAAATTGCTATCGGCCTGAGGATATCTCCAATTTATTCGAACGACATGTAACATAGGAAATCACTGCCGCCTGTCGGTGATCGCGCCGAGAAGCACAAACTACAGGAGCCGGAAGGTGGATTACGATCCGGCTCCGTGGAGCGAACTTGGCTTCAGTTAGCGGCAAACCTTGGTTGTCCGCGAAACTCGCTCACCATCCCGATAGGTTACAACTCGTTTCGTGAAGCAAGACGGGTGGCGGCCATAATCTTCACGCACGACTCGTGCTCTCCGATCATTATCCCAGCCACGGTGCTCGCCTCGTTCCCAACCACGATGCGGGCGAGGACCATCATCAGTACGAATGACGACGGTATCTGCGTAGGACGCCGCGGGGACGGCAATAATGGACGTGAAAGCTAGTGCGATAACAAGAATGGTTTTGTTCATTGGGCTTTACCTCGGGTTATTAGACCGCAGGTAAATGCTTGCTTGGTGTATCCGTTCCACTGAGAATCTCACCTCCGACTTCAGTCTGAGGGGACGTCGGACCTTTGGCGCACCAAACACGCCGTGCTTGACCGAGTTTATAGCCCATTCACGAAATATGAGGGTGACTAGGGAAATAAACTCCTGGCGCACCTCGAAATTCGGTCCTTGGATCGCGATCGAAGATTGCTGAAATATGGCGCAAGGCGCCCTGATTGATTACGTCCCAAAAGCCAGATGCATAACTTTAGGCTTAAACAACTCCCGTGCCGGCTGTGGCTTCCCAAAGAGATAGCCTTGCCCCGTTTCGCATCCGAGCCGTTGCAAGGTTTCGACCTCAGCCTTGCCTTCGATCCCCTCCGCGACGACGGCGAGCTTCAGACCATGCGCCAGCGAAACAACAGCTTTGACGATTTCCAGAACTCCCCCATCGGCGTTCATGACCCGCACGAAAGACTGGTCGATTTTCAACTTATCCAAAGGAAGGGAGGCCAGGTAGCTCATTGACGAGTAGCCCGTGCCGAAATCGTCAAGTGCTATGGAAATTCCTGCGCCTCTCAACCTACGCATTTTCTCGATAGTTGGTCCGCCTTGCTCCAAAAACGTGGACTCGGTCAACTCGAGGCAGAGACGCGACGCAGCCAAACCGGAAGCGGCTATAGCCTCCTGAACAATCTCCTCAACGTCGGACTGTGCGAACTGAACAGGGGATACGTTGACGGCCACTGTGGTGTGCTCTGGCCAATCGGCTGCCGTTGTGCATGCTTCTATCAGCGCCCAGCGCCCCATTTCGCATATAAGGCCTGTCGACTCTGCAATCGGGATGAATTCGACAGGCGAAATCAAACCAAACTCCGGATGCTGCCACCTGATAAGAGCCTCAGCGCCGATCAGCCGACCGCTTGCGAGTTCGATTTGTGGCTGGTACAGCAAGAAGAATTGGTTTTGTACGAGTGCCTCTCGCATGTCAGCTTCCAGACGCCGCGCTCGCGCTTGGCGTACGGCCGAAGCGGGATCATATTGCGCCCATTGCCGACCCGGCGCAGAGCGTACCAAATCCAGCGCGGACTCGGCGTACCTAACGCGGTTCTCAGCACTGTCATCAGCCGCCTGCGCAACACCAACCCGAACACCGACCGGGACTGAGGTGAACCCGACGGCAATTGGATCCTTAAACAGATCAAGAAGCCTCAAAGCGACACCTTCCGCCTCCTGAAGGTCCAGGGAACTCAAAGCGACTGCAAAAACGTCGCCCGCCAATCGGGCGATGAGGCCCTCGCCGAACTCTGAACGCAGGCGGGTGGCTATAGCCCTTAAAACGTCGTCACCGATGTCCCGACCGAGGGTCGCGCAAACGCCAGAAAATCGCTCGACGTCAAGCACCGCGATTTGGTAGGTCTCCTCGGACACATCAAGGCGTGCTGCGAACTCGCGACGATTGAGGAGGCCAGTGAGATCATCGTGCTCCGCCAGGTATCGCAGCCGCTCGTGATATAGTCGACGAGCTGTCACGTCTCGTAAAATGAGGCAGCCAGCAAAGCCGGCATCACTCTGGGTAGCGTCAGTTCGCTCGTTTGGCGAGATCGTTGTGACTGCCTCAAGATGAACCGTCTTCGCACCGACCTGCGTCGAGAACTCCATAGTGGTCGAATGAATTTCCGAAGGGTCCGCACAATGTCTTGCGATGAGCACCTGCACTGCTTCGACAACGGTAGGATCGGCATGGTCGAAAAGATCGTTACCGACCTTCGTATTGAATAGCTGCCTGGCAGATTGGCTGGCTTCGATAATTTTTAGGCGACTGTCAAACGCGATGACACCGTCGGAACTGTCTTGAATAATCCGTTCCATCAAACGGCGGGCATTTCGACTCTCGACGTTTGCCACGACAATGAGCATTTGTCCGAAATCGACCCGTTCATTGAGGAACATCAGAAAGGAAAGCAACAAGATCAGCCAGGGTACGGCCGTTCCGATGATGAAACCGAACTCTTTTTGAAGAAGAAACGCGCCGATTTCGATCAGCGACCCCAACGATCCCGTAAGAATCGCCAAGCTTGCGATGCCGATCGAGCGCCAAGTCAGTGCGACCACGATCAGCACCGCGGAAAAAAACAACTCAAAGGGCATTTGGTTGAAGGTGCGAAGCTCCCTGTTCTGCAACAAGGTTTCGGCTGCAAGAATATGGATCATTGGACCAGCCAATACGCCATAAATCGGGACGGGAAAGATGTCCTTCAGTTCAGTGGCCGAAGCTCCAACAACAATCGACCGCCCTCTCAGCGCATCGGCACCCACATGACCGCTGAGCACGTCGGACAAAGAGAATGTCGGTACGGTATCCGGACCTATCGAAAAATCAATCAAAGACGACCCGGTATGCCTGTCTGTTTTTGCCAAAGTAGCCGCAGCGGATTGGGTAGGGACACCAGCAGACTCCTCTCCAAGCGAGAAGCGACGAACATTGCCATCCGGATCCAACTCAACATTTGCAAACACTGGCCATGACTTCTCGGCAATCAGGCCAATCGGTTTGGTGATCATAGTTTCAGATCCCTTAGCCGTGACTTGCTGGCGGAAAACAGGGAGGAGCACACTTCCCCCAGCTCGGTCCAGAGCTGCAGCAAGCTTATTGTCCTCCGACATCTGGGAAGGTGTGCTGAAGTCAACGTCGATGAAAATGTCACCAGCACCAGCAGCGGAAATCCGGTCGATCAGCTCGGCGTATACGCCACGTGGCCAAGGCCAGATACCTATAGCGTCCAAGCTCTTTTTATCGATGGCGATGAACGCGATCGTCCCGGAGGCACTGCGGGGAGCCATTTGAAATCGGTTCGCGACGAAGTTGTCGTTCCAATTCTGCACCATAAACATGCCGGTCGCGACCAACGGCGATGCTATCATCGTCACAATCAGAGCAAGTCGAAGAACAACAGATCCCGATCTACTAGCTAGCGACCTCCAGAGAGCCTTGGACTTGGCAATCACTTGTTGTTGCCCCTGCCGCCGTTACCATTTCCACTGTTTCCGTTTCCGCTTGCACCCCCATTACCATTTCCGTTCCCGTTATTGCCGTTTCCATTTCCACCGCCATTGTTGCCGTTGCCGCCACCGTTCCCACTGCCGCCGTCGCTGTTTCCGTTGCCACCGTTCCCGCCGCCGCTGTTACCGTTCCCACTTGCACCACCGTTGCCGTTTCCGTTTCCGTTATTTCCTTTGCTGTTTCCACCACCATCGTGGCCGCTGTTGCCACTTCCACTGGCGTTGCCAGCGTTTCCATTAGTGCTGCTTTTTCCACCCGCATTGTCGCTTTTCTTATCTGACGCGGCTTCACCTGAAGAGACGCGGGGAGCGGTCGCCGGCGCTTCGCTGAGCTTCACTTGCCCGATCGCAGGTATGCGCGCAGCCGAGCGTGGCACGCTGACAATGGATGGTTCGACTTGCCCCGATACCGACATCCCTTTCTTGCGATCGACAGTCGCGCTTTGGCGAGGCCCAATGTCAGAGCGCTGCCCGCTTGCAAATGAGGTAACTTCAACCAGTCCCCGATCCACTGAGACGGATGCCTTGGTCTTGCCAACCGTCACGTGAAAGATGGTTCCCTTAACTACGGCAGCCAGAAACGGCGTCTGAACCGTCGTGTGGGGCTGACTTCTCTTTTCAATCTCGAGGTCAACGGAACCGACCTGCTGAAGGATCTCAGTCTTGCGTGAGAAAAAGCCAGACGTTGTAATGGACGCAAGGGTGCTGGGTTGCAGCGAGATCGTTTCGACGCCTCGCGTAAGCTGCAGCCGCCCTCGAGGTCCGGTCGACAGCCATGCCTTGTTTGGAATCACATCCCCCACATGGACATCTGACCAATTCGCTCGATCGAGGGTAAACTTGACCTGATTTGTCGTTTTCGCGACATGCCAGTCGTCATCGGCAGCTTGCGCGCCACCGGAAGCAAACACAAGCACCAGGAAAAGAAGCCTAAAAATGAATGACATGCACTGTCCCCTAAATTGATAGGGGTATAAAGGCATGCTTCAGTTAAGAATGATTGTAAAGTGAGCCCCGGACTTAAGTCTGGTGCGCTAGCGTACAGGCGAGTTCGGCGGCCGCAGGTGTGATTCACATTATGGTTCTGCATTGACTTCAAGACTCAAAACAGCAGCAGATAGAGGAGTAGAAAGATAAAGCCGATGGGCGACGCGGTTGAAACCGCTCCATCGCAACATTGCCGTCTCAATACCCTTCTCTATAATGGAACTTCACTTCCTAACTAGCGAAAAAACTTTTTGTTACTTAAGGATATCGAGCCAGAGATCATCGAATTACGGACGTTAACGGATTGAATCGCTGCTGGTATTTTGGTCGGCACTAATCTTAGTGTTGGCGTCGCTGAGCTCACAAAGACGGTTGATTGACAGCGGTGAGTACCCCCTCCGTCGGCGACGCGACGCCAAACCCACGAACATCGCATTCCTGCATTTCCCGGGGAAACTTGATGATCTGGCCGATTCTATTGCTATCGGCTGTCACCGTTGAGCGCGTGGGTGAACTGTGGCTCGCAGGAAGCAACACTCGAGCATTGCTAAGACGAGGTGGTCAGGAGGTTGGCAGAGAGCATTACGGCTTGATCGTCGCGCTCCATGCGCTTTGGCTGGCAGGCCTGTGGATTTTGTCATGGAATGTCACGGTGGATTTAACTTGGCTCGCTGCGTTCGCCCTTCTCCAGGCTCTGCGGCTTTGGACACTGCTGACGCTCGGCACACGCTGGACGACACGTATTATTGTGGTGCCCGGGGAGACGCTTGTTGAGGAGTGGCCCTATCGCTTTATGCGGCACCCCAATTATGTGGTCGTTGCCGGCGAAATCGCAGTGCTTCCATTATGCCTTGGCCAACCGCTTTACGCGCTGGTATTCTCTATCGCCAACGCGACCGTTCTCGTTGTCCGTATCAAGACCGAGAATGCAGCGCTTTCAGGATCTCGACATCCTGCCCGCCGCTGATCTTTTGTCAGGTGTCCGCACTCCGTTTTCGGTGTGGGTCGGGTTCGTGGCAATGTGTGCCGGTATGTTTATGGCCATCCTCGACGTGCAGGTCGTGGCGACGTCGCTGCCGACAATACAATCCGCGCTTGAAATCGATCCGGACCGAATGAGCTGGATCCAGACCGCCTACCTGATCGCCGAGGTCGTCGCCATCCCGCTCACTGGCACTCAGAGAAAGCGTGCTCGATCTTGGACTTGGCAAGCACCCTGCCCCCACTTCGCATCAGGAGCTCCAACAGGCTTTTCTCCGATGGTGCAAGGCCAAGCTCCGTTCCCTGGCAAGTGACCTGGCGGGAGGCTACATCGAATTGAAGGGCGCCAAATTCCAAAACTGGCATTATCGTAACGGGGGATCGGCGCAAAAGCGCGCGTATTCGTGCGATGAGCTCGCCGTTGTGAAAGGGCTTTGCGAGATAGTCGTCGGCGCCGGCATCCAACCCTGCTATCCGCTCATCAATAGAACCTCGGGCAGTCAGCACGAGCACCGGCGTCTGGATCTTGGACGCTCGGAGATCTCGCAGAACATCGATTCCATCTTCGTCGAGTAGACCAAGATCGAGAAGCAGCAGGTCGTATTCGGCGTCTGCAAGCGCTGAGCGCCCGTCCCCAGCCGTTTCGAAGGCATCGATTTTCCAGCCAATCTCCCTGATGGCCTCGCAGATGAGGTCGCGAAGCCGGGCACTGTCCTCGATGAGCAGAATTCTCATGCCTTCTTGCGCCCCGTGACCATCGACCAGACGAGGTTCTCCCGATGTCTCCAACTTTCCACGATGGCGGCGCCAACGTGAATGAAGACCAGGACCATAATGCTGTTGGCAATCGTTCCATGCAATTGCTGAAGCCACTTTTCGCCCCAGAAAGCATCAAGCGTCGTCATCCAGCCTGTCAGGGCCGTTGCGGAAAGCAAGGCGATGAGGACCAGCATCATGACTGAGGCGAGCGGATTGTGCCCGATGTATCGGCGCTCATTGCGCGCCACAATCTCCCGGATCTGTACCATCACCCGACCGGGCGTCGGCAAAAAATCTCTAAACCGCGCATGCTTGGTGCCAAAAAATCCCCATAGCACGCGAACGACGATCGCGCCTGCGACGACGTAACCCGTCACGCGGTGCCAGTACTTACCCTCCTCGAGAATAAAGAGGTTGAGCGTGCAAGCGGCAACAACCGTCCAGTGGAAGATCCGGACAATCGAATCCCAGACCTTGATTGTCGGCACTTTGCTGGAGGGCGGACCGCCCTCCATTCTCGGTCCGATCGTCGTCATTGGTCAGTCACCCTTCTGAGCGATTTCGCCAGAAACTGGGTTAAAGTACACTTCGGCCCGCTTGCCGTCCTTGTCCTTGCCGTAAATCTCATAGCAGTTGCCGGTGTTCTCAAAGGTCTTGACCTTGTAGCCAAGCGCATCGATCTTCGCCTTCATGGCATCTTCGGACATCCACTTCGACTTTGGCTCGGTCGTGCAGCTGGGGCTTGCGAACGCCAAAGCCGGTGTGGCGGCAATGACGGCGAATGCGGCGATAAGCTTCATCTTCATAAGTTCTTCCTTGCTTTATACCCCCTTGGAGCAACGCCTGAGTGATAGAATACCCAACCTGTCTGGTAGCTGTCCGATCAAGCCAATCGCTCGCGATCTTCGGCGGACGGTCGAATAGGTGTTCTTCTTCCCGGCAAAAGGGGACGACAATTCACCGCCTGTTTTGCTCGGTGTTCTCGTCGGAGACGGTGAGAACCGCCGAACTTTCATTGCCTTCGACTTTGAAACTTGCCATGACTCGCAGCGTCGCGAAGGTGACGATGGACAGCACGATCGCGGTCTCGTAGGCGCCAAGCCCCACTGCGGTGCCGATAGCGCCCGTCGCCCAAAGGCTGGCGGCGGTCGCGGTGCCGCGAATGCTCGCCTTGCCAACCAGGATTGCACCGCCACCTATGAACCCAACGCCGTTTATCAGGCCCTCGACGATGCGCGCCGTTGCCTCGGCGTTTTCGCGCGTGATCGTCTCCGCCGCCTGAATGAACCCGCACGCAGCGATGGCGACGAGCGGAAAAGTCCGAAGCCCGGCGCTCCGTTCGTTCCGTTCACGGTCCCAGGCGATCGGAAGCGCCAGCACATAGGCGACGAGCAATACCGCCAGATCCTGGACTATATCAGCGTGAACACCGAGACTGCTTAGCCATTCCACCACTGCTTCCTCCATCATTTTTGTTTCGAGGAACATGGAGGCGGTTGCAGGTCCGGCAAGGCCGGCGTGATCTTGGAACTTTCATCCGCCACAGACATTCCATTTCCGAGCGCGGGCCGTGTCAACGGGACGTGGCAGGGATGGCGAACGCAGCGGCTTTTCCCGTTTCCCACTGCGGCCAACGAACTGGCAGACGAGCACCCGACCTGTCCGGCATCGCCTCACCTGGGGGATTCCTTGAAGATAGCCACCTACAACGTAAACGGCGTCATGGGTCGCCTGCCAATCATCCTGAAGTGGTTGAAGGAGGACAAGCCTGACGTCGTCTGCCTTCAAGAACTCAAGACGACCGACGACAAGTTTCCGCGTAATGAGCTTGAGAAGTCCGGTTACGGTGCGATCTGGCACGGACAGAAAAGTTGGAACGGCGTTGCGATCCTCGCGCGTGGGCAGCAACCACACCTTACCCGAAAAGGCTTGCCAGGCGATCCCGACGACAGCCACAGCCGCTATATCGAAGCCGCTGTCGACGGCGTGCTGATAGGTGGCCTCTATCTTCCGAACGGCAATCCGGCCCCAGGCCCCAAATGGGATTACAAGCTTCGTTGGTTTCGACGTCTCCAGGATTACGCCGTGGAATTGCTCGAGCTGGAGGTGCCCGTCGTGCTGGCTGGCGACTACAACCTGATGCCAACCGAGCGCGACGTCTACAAGCCTGAGCGATGGCTGGACGACGCGCTGTTCCGGCCCGAAGTCCGTCGCGCCTATGCGGATCTCGTCGCACAGGGGTGGACCGACGCCGTCCGGCATCTTCATCCGCACGAGCGCATCTTCACTTTCTGGAAATACTGGCGGAACTCGTTCGAGCGTGACGCCGGGCCGCAGATCGATCACTTCTTGCTCAGTCCGGCGATCGCGCCGTCGCTCAAGTCGGCGAGCGTGCGCAAGAAGCCGAGAGGGTTGGAGCACACAAGCGATCATGCCCCGGTCATGATCGAACTCGAGCTCCCGAAGTGGGATAGCCACGAGTGAAGTGCACTTCGTTTTGAGCTCGCTAGCCGACCATCTTCCGCTTCGTGCGCTCGATCATTTCGCTGAGTTTGGAAACGATGACATCCATTCCGTATGGCTTTGGAATGAAGACTGCATCACTTGGCAGCTCGTCGTCCCGCAGGCGATGTCTGCCTGAGGCGACGATGACTGGCACACCAAGGTGCGTAACCGATATCATCTTTGCCAGATCAAGTCCGCTTAGACCGCCCGGCATGTCGACGTCGGTAATCACCGCATCGATCTTACCTTGCCCTAGGGCAGCCACAGCCTCCAGGACGTTCGCAGCTTCAACTACGTCGTAGCCTTCGTCCCCAAGCGTGTCGGCAAGCTCCATTCTCAAGAGGAATTCGTCTTCGACGATGAGAACCGTACGCTGATACATCGGCAGTCTCCGCTTCTTGGTTGCGAGATCAACTCGCTTGCCCAGATTTAGATCGCCCCTCGAAGCGCATTGTTCGTGAACATATTTAATAAAATGCGAACGATCTTTCGCTCTATCTTCCAGTCCGGCCGCGCGAGCGAGTTGGTCCCTGGCCACATCCGCGTGCCCAGGAGGCGGCCTGATGGACCCGTCGCCGACCTCTGTCACTTTCTGCAAAGACCTGAACTAATCATGCCCGTAGTGTTCCGTAACGGTTTCAGCGGAGTAGATAACGTCGCCGAGCCCAGCGGCCAGAGCCACGTCCGTATCGAAAGGTCCATCACGTCAAGAGCACCTCGATGAGAAGAACAGCGTCCAAAGCCAGCGGCGTTGTGCTGGCGCGCGAACCCGTTCGGTTCGAAGGAACCAATCCGTTAGATGAACATTTTCGCGTTGCCAGCAGCAAGGGTTCGAACACCAAGCGCTGGCAGTTCATTTTCGAAGCAAGTTCGGGGGCAGTGGCCTCCTTTCGCAGCAAGAGATCATGTACGACGACAGAAACGCTTGGACCGCCGCGCGTGCCTACGCGCTTTGGGAGCAAGCCGGGAGACCCTTCGGTCAGGACGAAAAACATTGGGGACAGGCGGTGCTCGAACGAGATCTGCTTGAACGAACGCGGGCGTCAAATGACGGAGCAGAGGTCGTCGCACGCGCGCAGCACATTGCAGCGCCCGGTATCGGCACACGCCACAGAATTCTTATCGTCGAAGACGAGCCTGAACTGCGTTACAACTTCGTCGACTTCTTCGATCAAGCAGGACATCAAACGCTTGAGGCAGGAAATGCCGATGAAGCCTTGATCCATCTTAAAAACAGCGAGATCGATATCCTTTTCACCGATGTCGACATGCCGGGAAGCTTGGACGGCTTGGGTCTTGCAGCAACCGTTCGATCTCGCTGGCCAGAGATCAAGATCGTAGTGACATCGGGATTGATCACTCTTGCTCATCACGATGAAGAACTCGGTATTTCGTTTCTTGCGAAGCCTGCCTCTGGATTCGAGCTTCTCGAGCTGATTGGCGGGCGAGCCCAGTCGGCTGCCAATAGGGGATAATGTTGCGCGACGCTCGGAGTTAAAGAGCGATGCTTCGATAACGACAGCCTCATCGAGGAGGGTCGATTCCGGCTGTTCCAAGAAAGACCTCGGCCTAAGCCGAGGAAAGTCATGTCCCCAACCGCGCCCTTGCGAACGTTCTGGCGCGGAACCGGATAGCAAGCATCAGTCGGTCGCCCCGTGTTGGTGGAGAGGCGCGATGGTAGCAAACGGTCGGACACCATTCCGGACGTCGTATCGTCGATATCAAGCACGTGAGGAACGCCGACCTGGCTCAGCTCATATGCGAAAGGTCGTCGGCCGACCTCACAGACATCTTTCGCAGGGGATCCGCAAGCCTAGGAGCACTCGGTGTGGCGCTACTCGCTGATGAACTCAAAAAGGCGTGCACGAACAGATTGAGGACCGCGGCGGAACTTCGGGTCGCTCTCGCGGTTAAACGTCAAAACGAGAGGAGCCATCATGACGTACGTTGCATCCCCAACCCACCCTGTTGGCGATCCCGCCCGCATCGAAGATCTGAAGCAGTGCCTGGCCACTGCGCGTAGGCACCTGAACGAAACCTCGAAAGCATCTGAGGCGGAAAAACAAGCTGAATTAGTCGCGTCGGCTGTAGATGCTGGATGGACCGATGAAGAAGTGCGTTCAGAAGTAATTGATGGAGCGAACGATCGCACCGAAGACGATGTGTTTTTAACGCCTACGCTCGGGGTCGTGCCGTCGTCGTCGATGTGATCGTTACAGCGTTCGCCATGGCCGCGCTCGTCTCATGCGCCGGAACAAACACCCCGCACGGAGGTTAAGTGCCGTCTCCCACACTCGATAAACGCGCATTGCCGAAATGGGAGCAATCAGATCAACGGAGGACACGATGGCAACGACCAAGACACTCGATGACCTGTTTCTCGACACCCTCAAGGACATCTATTTCGCGGAAAAGCAGGTTCTGAAGGCCCTTCCGAAGATGGCGCGTGCCGCTCAGTCGGAAGAGGGCAAGGCTGGTTTTCTGCAGCACCGTGACGAGACGCAGGGACAGATCGAGCGACTCGTGCAGGTGTTCGAACTCATCGGCAAACCAGCACGCGGCAAAACCTGCGAGGCGATCCAGGGCATGCTCGCAGAAGGCGAGGAAATCATGGAGGAGTTCAAGGGGTCTCCAGCATTAGACGCAGGGCTCATTTCGTCGGCGCAGGCGGTGGAGCACTATGAAATCGCCCGCTATGGCACTCTTATCGCTTGGGCGAAGCAGCTCGGCCTGAAGGATGCCGTTCCCTTGCTGGAAGCCACCTTGGCCGAGGAGGAAGCGACCGATCGGAAGCTGACTCAACTAGCAGAGACGCAGGCCAACGCGTCCGGCAAAAGCAAGGCCGCTTAAACCAACAGCCGGAAATCGAAGGCCGTCCGCTGGGCGGCCTTTTCGTAGTTGTGATTAAACGTCAAGGGGACATCAAGATGGCCAAGCGCACAGCGAAACCCGGATCCACCGTATCGACCGACGACACAGCGACCATCCACGATCAGCAACTCCACCGCGGCGCGGGAGGCGAACTGCATCAGTTCGCTGAAGATGGCCATGATGTCCTGACGACCTCGCAAGGCGCGCCTGTCGCCGACGATCAGAATTCCCTGCGTGTCGGCCCTCGCGGACCGCTTCCCGTTGACGACTTTCATTTCCGCGAGAAGATCTTCCACTTCGATCACGAAAGGATTCCCGAGCGGGTCGTCCATGCCCGTGGCTACGGCGCCCATGGTTTTTTTGAAAACTACGAATCCTTGTCCGACGTCACCCGTGCCGACGTGTTTCAACGTGCCGGTGAGAAAACGCCGGTCTTTGTGCGGTTTTCGACAGTGGCCGGCAGCGAAGGTTCCTCTGATCTAGCACGCGACGTCCGTGGCTTTGCCGTCAAGATGTATACCAAGGAAGGAAACTGGGATCTCGTCGGCAACAACATCCCGGTCTTCTTTATACAGGACGCAATCAAGTTTCCCGACCTTATCCATTCGGTCAAGCCGGAGCCAGATCGCGGATTCCCACAGGCGCAATCGGCGCACGACAATTTCTGGGATTTCATTTCGCTGACGCCGGAAAGCATGCACATGATCATGTGGGTGATGTCCGACCGCGCGATCCCGCGCTCGCTTCGCTTCATGGAGGGTTTCGGCGTCCATACCTTCCGCTTCGTCAACGCCAAGGACAAGTCGACCTTCGTCAAGTTCCACTGGAAGCCGAAGCTGGGTCTCCAGTCCGTCGCCTGGAACGAGGCCGTTAAGATCAACGGCGCCGACCCGGACTTCCACCGCCGCGATCTTTGGAACGCCATTCAGACCGGAAACTTCCCGGAATGGGAGCTCGCTGTCCAACTCTTCGACCAGGATTTCGCCGACAGCTTCGACTTCGACGTGCTCGATCCGACGAAGATCATTCCGGAGGAAATCCTGCCAGTACAACCGATCGGCCGCCTGGTGCTCGATCGCATGCCGGACAACTTCTTCGCCCAGACCGAGCAAGTCGCCTTCATGACGCAGAACGTGCCACCGGGCATCGACTTCAGCAACGATCCGCTCCTCCAGGGGCGCAACTTCTCCTATCTCGATACGCAGTTGAAGCGCCTCGGCGGCCCGAACTTTACACATCTGCCGATCAATGCGCCGAAGTGTCCGATGCACAATTTCCAGCAGGACGGACATATGGCGATGCGCAATCCTGTCGGCAGAACCAACTACCAGCCGAATTCGCACGGGGAAGGCCCAAGGGAATCTCCAGCGCGCGGATATCGGCACTTTCCAGCCGAGGAACAGGGACAGAAGGCGCGACTGCGTCCTGAGAGCTTCGCTGATCACTACAGCCAGGCACGTCAGTTCTTCATAAGTCAGACCGGTACAGAGCAGCGCCACATTGCGTCGGCGTTGACGTTCGAACTGAGCAAGGTCGAGTCCTTGCCGATACGTGAGAGAATGGTATCGCACCTGCTGAACATCGATGAGACGCTGGCATCCACGGTCGCGCGAAAACTGGGCTTCCAGTCCATGCCAAAGCCTGCGGACGCCGCGATGCCGACCCGTCAGGATCTCGAGGCCTCGCCAGCACTCAGTATCGTCGAACGCGGACCCCAGCGTTTCGAGGGTCGCAAGCTCGGCATCCTCGTTGCCGACGGCGTCGATGCGAAGCTCCTGAAGGTGGTAACGAAGGCAGTCGTTGCCGAAAAGGCAGTGGTCGAGCTTATCGCAGCGAAGGTCGGCGGCGTTACCGCAGACGACGGCAGCCTCGTTCAAGCGCACCACATGATCGATGGCGGCCCGTCCGTGCTGTTCGACGCTGTCGTCCTTCTAACCTCGCATCAGGCGATCGACGATCTCGTCACAGAAGCCGCTGCCCGCGACTTCGTCGCCGACGCGTTCCAGCATTGCAAGTATATCGGCTACGACCAGTCGGCCGTGCCTCTTTTGGAGAAAGCTGGTATTGCCCGCCAACTCGACGAGGGAACAGTGCAGTTGTCAGGCGGCAAAGACGTCGCGGCGTTTGTCCAGGAGCTCGGCAAGCTTCGTGTCTGGGGTCGCGAACCCTCGGTCAAGCTCGGCAAGGCGTCGGCTCCGATAGCCTGATACCCTTCGGGCGCGGATTGATCCGCGCCCGATGAACATTCACACAGAAGCATTCGACGTCACTTCGAGTTCTTGTGGCTCTGCTCGCCGGCCTTGACGTGCTGCTCATGCGAGCCGCCCTGCTTGCCGGAATCGCTTGCGCTCTTGGTCGTCGATGATGCGCTCTTGCCGGAGCTCGACTTGGAGCCACCCTTGGAGTGCGACGTGTCGGTGCTTGTAGATGCCATTATCATTCTCCTCCGTAAGAGATCCTCATGATCTCGGGAATTGAACTTCCGTTAGGCGCCCCTGTTCCGAATAAAATTTCGGAAGAGCGCAATTTCATCGGAGCCTTTTTGGAGCGACGGCAATCCTGTAGCTTTACCGGGTTTTCTCGGTCCCGGTTGGTGTGGTCACCTGCGTCGGGCCGCTGCCGCTACCGCTCGGGGTTGGCGATCGGTCGGTTGCTTCTGGCGGGCGACCGCTGCCGTCGGCGGCGTTGTTGTCGAACGTGCCAGCCGCGGATGGCTGTGCGTTAACCGCGTTGTTGTTCATCGAGGCCGTGGGTTTAGCGTCCTGATCGATGCTCTCGCCCCATATTTCAACGCCACCCCATGCAAGCAACGCCAAGAGCATGCCACACACGAGAACGATGAAGACGGGCTTACCGTAGCTTCCTTGACGAGCTTCTGTTGCTGTTTCCGTGACTTTAGGCGATGCGACGTCGCCATTTTTGATAACCATGTGCATTCTCCCGCTGCTATTGCAGGAACAACGCTGGTGGAACGGAAAGGTGCCGATGCGCCATGCAAAAAGCCCCGCAACAAATGCGGGGCTCTAAGAAAATCCGTTCGAAGCGGATTACAGACGATTGACGCGATATCGGTCGCGCTCGGCGGCGATCTGTTCGGGCGTATAAGGGTTCGCAGCGTCGTCGAAGCGGGTCCAACCCTGCTCGGTGTAGCTCGCACGACGAGCGGCGACGTCAACACGTGGCGAGTTGTTGAGGATCGCTTCGGCAGATGCACGGCGGTCTTCTTCAACACGGGCCGTCACAACGGAGCCACCGCGACGAATGCTTTCGGCATAGAAGTGGGCGTCATTCTCCGGCACGCCGGAGTCGATCATCGCACCCACGATACCGCCGACAGCACCGCCAGCAACCGCACCTGCAACAGCACCAGCCGCGGTGGCGGCGAGCCAGCCGGCTGCAACGACCGGTCCGACACCTGGGATGGCAAGCATGCCAAGGCCAGTCAGGAGACCGCCTGCGCCACCTGCGATGGCTCCGACGCCAGCGCCAGTGCCAGCGCCCTCACCTGCCTTGTTACCCTGCCCTTCGACGTCGACGTGGCCGTTGGCCTTGTTTGTGACGATGCTGATGTCATCAGATGACACGCCTGCATTTTCGAGAGCTTTCACGGCAGCCTTGGCGTCATTGTAGCTGTCGTAGAGACCTGTGATCGTGGTTTTCATGGGGATTCCTCTGTTGTCGTTTTTTTACTTGGCGAGCGTGACATTGCCCTGGAAGTCCAGAGAGACATTGCCGGGCTTACCGTCCTTGGACGCTGTGGCGCGCCATACGCCCTGATCATCCAGCTTCAGGCCGGCCACGTCGGTGTAACCTGCCTCTTCGATACGAGACTTCGCCTGAGCCTCGGTGAAGCTGTTCTTGCCAGCGACTGGCGCGCCGGGGTTCTGCTCGGTGTTGATCGCCGGCGTGGTCTGCGAGGTGCTTGGCGTTTCGCTCTGTGCGAATGCGCCAGTGGCAACGAGGAGCAGACCGGCGGTGGCGAGTGTAATTTTCTTCATTGGTGTTTCCTCCTGTTGGATGAATCGGAAACCCGCTGAAAACCTAGAAGTTCCAATGATTTATTTGTTCCAGAAGGTGTTGCAACCGGTAAGTTCTGCACTATGCCGAAACATGGTCGTACACGGGCGACTCGAAGTCGTCAGTGCTGGATACGAACAGTTTAGTCACGAGCTGCTTGATGCCGGGCGTGTCGACAATGCGCAGAACGCTTCGCTGCACGGCGACTCCCAGCAATGTTTGTGGCTGCAGCATTTTCGGAGCAAACTTCGGCACATTCTGACCCTTCTCGACGTAGGGCCGAAGGGTTTCCTCGTAACGCTTCAGCGCTTCTTGAATGTCAGGAGACCGAGACAGTTCGCCTGCCAGAACATAGGCGCCGACGATCGCGAGAGTGGTTCCAATTCCTGCAATCGGCGTCGCGCACCATGCCGCGTCGCCGGTCAGCACGACCCGACCTTTTGACCACCGCTCCATTTTCACCTGACGAAGGACATCGAAATAGAGGTCATCCGTCGTCTCCAGTCCACGCAGAACACGATCCGCTTCCCAATCCACGCCGGCGAAACGCTCTCGCAAAAACGAGACCTGCTCCTCACGAGTGAGCCTATCGTCTCCATCGGACTCTTTTTGAACGGTGAGGATAGCCCGTGTCGTGCCCTTGTTGTCAGGTCGCAACCAGATGCTCCGTCCCTCGCCGGCCGTGAAGATGCGGCAGAGGCGGCCATCACCCACAGCTTTGGGAATGGTGAAGTAGCCCATGGTCACGTCGAGCCATCTGGGCTTGTTCTCACCAGGGAAGACAAGCTCACGGGTGGCGGAGCCGACGCCTTCGGCGACGACGACAAGATCGAACTCCTCGCGGGCAGCGCTTTTGAAACGTACGTTTATACCGTTCCCGGTCTCTGCGACGGCTTCGATGGTATCGTCGAACCTGAACGTCACGCCCTCGCCGCACGCGTCATAGAAAATGCGCGCAAGATCGCCACGTAGGATTTCGAGCTCGGCCGTCGGACCATCGGCGCCAAGCTCATCAACGTCAAACTGCGCGACAGTCTTGTCGTCCGCGTCGACAAACCGAACGCCGGTCTCACCGGTCCCGCTATCGGCTACCGCCTGCTCGAGACCCATCTTTTTGAGGACTTCGCGGCCCGCACCACGAACATCGATATTTTGTCCGCCTTCACGGAAATGGGGATGGCGCTCGACGACGGTGACGTCGAAGCCTCGTTTCGCAAGCCACCACGCAAGTGCATTGCCGGCGACACTCGCCCCGGTTATCAGGATCTTGCGTGCAGGTCCGACAGAGGCAGCGCGCTTCATTCGTCAATCCCTCGAGACACGCATCGCGCCCAGATCTCCGAAAATCCGGTTGACTTTGGGAAGCTCACTAGCGGCGATGTCAACGGAGACTACGACGTCGCCTGCAAGGAGGGCATCATCGCGCGTGCCGCCGCCGTGCGCCGCGTCGCCGCCCCAGGCCTTCGATCCGGACGTGTTGGCCGTTGCGGCGGATTGCACGAATACGTCAGGCAGCGGAATGCCAAGTTGCTGCACGAGATGCTCTACCGCGAGGTCTGCAGCTTCACGCGTGTCGAAATTCGCGCGGATGGTGAGGGTGCGGTGGTCTGCCATGCTGGCCTCCTGTGGTTCCGATGATGACGAAACTCTCAGAGCGCACCGTTGTTGCGAAAGTTTTTGTTCAGAGAACTGACTTCATAGAAAGAGTGCGCTGGCGAGCTTTGTCGTCAGGGCTGTAGGCATGGCGGATGTCGCCCCCTTCCCGCTTATGGGGCTTTGTCCCAGTCATCATATACCGGAATCGAGGATCAATCATTTCCAGACGATATCTTTCTCGCTCTTGAAGGGAACTGGACTTCCGGCCCGCTATTTGTTCGCGTCGATGCCAGAAATCCTTTTCCCTCTTTGGTCTTCGAGCTTAGGTCTTAACGGTCCTTGGTGATGGCTCCGAACCTCCTTACCCGGCCTCCCCTTGTAATCCAGTATTTCAGCACGATTTAGATGGTAGTGACGGCTCGTCTTCAGGGCGCTGTCACCAAGGGTGCAAAACCTTGCCCCAACGAAGGAGGATTTCATGTCTTCCAATCCAGCAGCACCGCATGTCGAACCCGCCGGCTTCAAGTTGGTCAGGGAAGTCTTAAGATCGGCCGGCCTCCGGGGATCTGAGTCGGACGCGAGTTCCGACACGAAACGTGAAGCCTCGTTCTTTCTGTCAACCGAGTTCCGCAGGGGTGTGAGGACAAAATCGGCTCTCCTGAGTTCTCTCGCCAAGCGGCAACAGTCATCGACGCGAGCAAGCCTTGATCCCCAACCCGACGGTAGCGCTGTTGATCGATGGCAAGATGAAGGTGGGCGCTGATGGGGATTTCGTTCCCGAACGAAACTCGTAGTTTTGACGACAGAAATCGCTGTGTCCGTTTTACCGGATACGACGGGATGTTCGAGATCAAATTCTATCTGGCGACTGAAGTCTTGGCCTGCGAGAAATCGCACCGAAATGCCACCGAGGCAGATTATTTGACGGCGTTCGATGCGTTGCGCCCAAGAATTCTGAAAGCTGCGACCTCTGCTTATTCCAAAGTTCGATCCAGCGCGATTACGCTGGATCTCGCGCATTTTCGTTAAGCATACCGTGATCCTGAAGGATACGATCGTGCATCATCCAGCCAAATCAGCTCCACCGCTCCAACCAGGAACAGCGAAAACTGTGCTTGTGAGCGAGTTTGCAAAAAGATTTCGCCTCGGTCAGGTGGAGGAGAACCGATTGCGGAAGCTCCTGGGCCCAATCGCTAAGGAAATAGACCTCCTCAGAAATGCCGGCAGATAAAGGGATCGGCGGTATTATCGCCGCTTCCGCTCTCCTTGCCCGCCACAGAGCATTCCAGCATTCTCCCCACAGGAACGGTGCCGTCATGAAAGCAACAGTGAAAAGCATCGCTATCATTCGACCGTTCCAGCTTCCCGGGATGGCGCAACCTCATCCACCAGGCGTCTTCGAGCTTCAGATTGATGAGGAGCCCATCGACGTCACATGGGAGGCTTATCATACGACAATGACCTTGCTCCTTAGCTCCAACGGGCGCACCGAGGCGTGGCCCGTGTCGAGGGAGGAATTTGAAAAAACGCTGGCGCCGTCTATCGCTCCTTAAGCAACCTCAAGACTCGTCAGACCCGACGAACTGGTAACGGTCGAAAATTTTATCGTGCAAGCCAAGTTTGTCTCAACCAAGGGCAGGATACGACCGGCAAGGGCCGAAACCCATGAGGCCGCTGCATACCCGCTGAGTCACGGATGCTGCGTAATTGTCGCAGCCGAGCCAGGATAAGATCACGGCGCCGCAGACACGTTCGCAGCCCTTGCTGTTTCCAAGATCCGTACGGACAGCGCTGCAGCGGCAATAACACACTCCGATCTCAGGTCACCCCGATCTTAGCGGCGAGATCAAGGAGACCACCATGACAATCGACCGCGCCAGTGTGAGAACAATTCTCAAGCCATGGGGTCGTCTTGATCTCGGGCCATGGGCATCGAAAACCATCAGGATAGCCCGGTCGGCGAAATCTCGTTTGACTGTGGCGAAGAGGGAGGGCCGGACCGTCTACTCCTCCTGAAGCTCCTGTTTACAGGGGAAACACTGTCGATACAGGTTCATCCCGATGATGCTACCGCCAAGTCGATGGGGATGAAAAGCGGCAAGAGCGAAGCCTGGTATGTGTTGGCAGCGGAAGACGGGGCGCAGGTCGCCGTAGGTCTCAAACGGCCACTGACACAGCTCGAATTCAGGAACGCTGCGCTCGGCGGATCAATCGAGGGCCTTCTCGACTGGCAGGAGGCGGCGGCCGGTGACGTGTTTTATGTTCCGGCTGGCACTGTGCATGCCATCGGTGCAGGTCTGGTCATTGCTGAGATCCAACAACGCAACGAGACGACGTTTCGCATCTGGGATCATGGACGTTCGCGAGAACTGCACATCAACCAAGCCATAGCCGTGGCACGGCTGGAACCGGCAAGTAGCAGGAAGCTACCACGCCATATCACCGTCGAGCGCGCCGAGCTCATGTCTTGTCCGTTCTTCACCCTCGAACGGTTGGACCTCCCTGCCGACACCGTTTGGGAGTTGACCGCGAGCCGCGAAAGCTGGGCTCTGGTCGTCGCGGGAGGCGGCACAATAGGATTGCTGACAGCGAGGATCGGCGATGGGTTTTTCGCGGAAGCTGATCGTGCCGACATCCATGTCGGGCCTGACGGAATTGTCTTGCTCATTGCCACCGCAGCGAGCTCGCCCGCGATCGGGCTCCTGAGGCTGCTCCCGGCCGAAGGCCGATCGCAACCCGGTTCTGAGCTGGAAAGTGGTCGCCAAGGGCGAAGCGTCATTCCATTCCGCTCGTCAGGAGCTTCGCTATGAATCAGCTCAAAAATATCGCATTCATCGGCAATTCTTTACCACGCCGCTGTGGTATCGCCACTTTCACGACGGATCTGCAGCAGGCCGTTTCGAAATCTCCCGCCCGTGTCGCCACGGCGATCGTGGCTACGACGGATCATGGTCATGTCTACGTCTACCCGCCGGAGGTCCGTCTCGCGATAGCCGATAACAACCGCGACGATTATATTCATGCCGCAGATATCCTGAACGCCGGCAATTTCGACGTCGCCTGCCTGCAGCACGAATTCGGAATTTTTGGCGGCGAGGACGGAGATCATATCGTTGCGCTGCTGTCGCGGTTGAAGATGCCGATCGTCACCACGCTGCACACGGTTCTGGCGGAGCCAAGTCTCGGCCAGCGCCGCGTCCTGAACGAAATCATCGACCTGTCTGCCAAAGTGGTGGTCATGGCGGAAAAGGGCAGGACTTTGTTGTCGGAGGTCTATCATGTGCCGGCCGGCAAGATAGAGGTCGTTCCCCATGGAATTCCCGACATGCCGTTTTCGGAACCGGCAGCCTCAAAAGCTGACCTGGGGTTCGACAAGCGCTCGGTGATCCTGACGTTCGGGCTTCTCTCGCCAAACAAAGGCATCGAGGTCATGATCGATGCCATGCCCTTAATCTTGGAAAGTCGGCCCGATGCGGTCTACCTGATCCTCGGAGCAACCCATCCCAATCTCGTACGCGACCAAGGTGAGGCCTATCGCGAGAGCCTCGTGACGCGGGTAAATGACCTGGGCATCGAGGACAGCGTGGTGTTTCTCGATCGCTTCGTCGATAAGGCAACCCTGCTGGATTTCATCTCCATGTGCGATGTCTATGCCACACCTTATCTCAATGCGGCCCAGATGACATCGGGCACTCTGGCTTACAGCTTCGGTCTCGGGAAAGCCGTCGTCTCTACACCTTACTGGCATGCGCGAGAACTGCTGGCCGAGGGACGCGGCGTGCTAGTCCCATTCGGCGACGCGACAGCGATTGGACGCGAGATCGCGTCGCTCCTCACCGAGGACGCAAGACGCGACGCAATGCGTCGGCGCGCCTACCAAACCAGTCGACCGATGACATGGCAAAAGATCGCCGAGCGCTATCTCGCATTGTTCTCACAGGTCGCAATTCAAAATCCCGCACGGCAGCTCGCACCGCCAATCAATGTCGTGATGCGAAAGACCCCTGCCCTCCCCGAGCCGCAGCTTGGCTACTTCATGTCGATGTGCGACGATACGGGACTGTTCCAGCATGCGGTCTATTCTGTGCCAGATCGTTTGCATGGTTACTGTGTCGACGATAACGCCCGCGCGCTTCTCTTATCGGTTGCCATGAACGAGCCTGGCGAGAGACTGTTGCCCGACGCCCTCACCGCGCGCTTCGCGTCCTTCGTGCAGCACGCCTGGAACCCCGACGAGAAACATTTCCGAAACTTCATGGGTTTCGACCGACGTTGGCTGGAATACAAGGGATCGGAAGACAGCCACGGTCGCACGCTGTGGGCTCTTGGAGAGTGCGCCCGTAGCGACGCAAGCCCATCCCGGCGCGCGTGGGCCGCGAGCCTGTTTGCGCAGGCATTGCCGACCGTTGAAGGTTTCGGCTCGCCACGTGCCTGGGCCTTTGCGTTGCTGGGACTGGACGGCTATTGCGCAGTCTCGCCTCACGACATGTTCGCCCAGCAAATCCGTTCGACACTGGCCGACAGGCTGATGGATATCTTCCATCGTGTCGAGAGAATGGGCTGGAGCTGGTTCGAGGAGGGACTGTCCTACGACAATGCCCGACTGTCTCAGGCCCTGATCGCGACGGGATTGAGTGCTGAACGCCCCGATTACGTGGATGCAGGACTCAAATCCTTGCGGTGGCTGATGACGATACAGACGAGCCCTGAAGGACTATTCAGGCCTATCGGCACGGATGGATTTACAGATCGGACGAGAAAGGTGAAGGTCTTCGACCAACAGCCCCTGGAGGCGACAGCGACGATCGCTGCTTGTCATGCCGCATGGCGGGTCAGCCACGACATCACATGGAAAGAAGAGGCTGCAAAGACTTTCGCCTGGTTCCTCGGCAGCAACGATCTCTTATTATCGGTCGTGGATCTCGAAACAGGCAGTTGCCGCGACGGTCTGCATCCCACGCGTCTCAATGAAAACAGAGGCGGCGAATCCGTGGTCTGCTATCTCCTCGGCCTTGTGGAGTTTCGTAAGCTTTCGCGCGCCAGCGGTCATCCTTCGACACTCGCTCCGCTTCGCGCGCTCACCGCGTAACGCATCGCAGCCTCAACTCAGATCGAGATCATCTTGTCACAGACAGCATTTCTCAACCGCCAGGCACTTTTCCTACGACCCGATCCCACACGCGTCGTGGTGCGGCCCTTCAAACCCGCGACGGAACCGCGAGATCTGAAACCGACAGACAAGACGCGGGCCAATCACATCGTTGATCGTGTGCTCGGCCTCGAGATCGAGGCCGCAGAGCAGCAACTTGCCGAGATCCTTCAAAACTTCGAGGGCCGACACCGCAATCTGCTGGCGACGTTCGAAAAGCGCGCTATCGAAATGGAGGAAGCGTTCGCGCCCCACATTACTTTCAACAAGGTGCAACGCCAACTCGTCGGCGCATACTTCATGCACGAATATTCCTTCGAGGCATCCGCTTTGTTCAACCCGAGCATAGTCGCCCACGCCGATCAGTCGGGCGTGCCGAGCGGCAGCAAGCGCTTTATCTTAAGCCTGCGTGCAGTCGGCGAAGGACATGTTTCGTCTCTCACCTTCAGATCGGGAATTGTCGATCAGAATGGCACCGTGGACATCGAACCCACGGCGCGGCTTGCGTCCATTCCCTCGTTCGACAATCCCTCACCTTCATCGCCCGACGAGCCTTTGGAACTGACGTTTTCCTCCGAGCAGCCAATCAGTGAGCGGGTGATATTTCCGATGACCGCCGCTCAGTCAAACGGCATCGAGGATGCTCGCTTCGTCGAGTTCGAAGAGGCGGGGCGGAAAACCTACTACGCCACATATACGGCGTATAATGGCAGAGACATTCGCTCCGAGCTCCTCGAGACCAAAGATTTTCTGTCGTTTCGGATGACGCCTCTCGCCGGGACAGCCGCCAAGAGCAAGGGAATGGCTTTATTCCCGCGAAAGATCGACGACCAATTTGCGATGATCGGTCGCCAGGACAATGAAAACCTTTATCTCATCCGTTCCAACAACCTCCACGTCTGGAATGGCGGCGAGATCATTCTTGGGCCGAAATTTCCGTGGGAATTCGTGCAGATGGGCAATTGCGGATCGCCGATCGAACTGGACGAGGGTTGGTTGCTTCTGACCCACGGGGTGGGACCCGTGCGAAAATACGCAATCGGCGCAGCCCTTCTCGACAAGCGCGATCCGTCCAAAGTTCTCGCCCGCTCGAAAGAGCCACTCGTTCACCCGGAGCCGTCGGAAAGGGAGGGATATGTTCCAAACGTCGTCTACACATGCGGCGCAATGCGCCACAACGATCGGATCGTGCTACCTTACGCTATCTGTGACACGTTCTCAAACTTCTCGACGATCAAGATCGCCGACCTACTGGACACGCTGACCGGCTGACTCTCCGCATTGGGTTATCACCGTTTGGTGCCGACGCCGGAGTTCAGGCAACATCAATCGGCCGCAATGGCGCGGTACATGGCAGCCGTACTGCGATGCCGCCCCAAAGGGCGATACCATTGGTGAGTTTGCCAATGGTAGTCGCCGTCAATCAATCCCGAAATCACGACCTTTATGGAGCAAGCCTTATGACGGCTTGAAATGTTCTTTTGAAATCACCTCGCCGAAATTCTACTCTGTCTGCCAGCAGCCGTGCTCCGGCCGCCGCGGATACGACGGTAATATCGAGCCCGCAGAACCTGATGAGACGATATGAGCAATATATGGTCTCAGCCCGAGAAGCCGCCCAATCCGGTGACCATGTCG
The DNA here is from genome assembly GCA_900471485.1 of Hyphomicrobiales bacterium. Classification (GTDB taxonomy): domain Bacteria; phylum Pseudomonadota; class Alphaproteobacteria; order Rhizobiales; family Rhizobiaceae; genus Rhizobium. Next base: position 166,576 of record UCEU01000016.1, on the reverse strand, counting down.
AGGCGGAGAACCTTTATCAGCACGCTGAACACTTTTATCGCACGGCCGCCCTGCAGAAAGTCGGCCACCAACAATGAACGTGCAATTGACCTACCCTGTCGGGGGAGCCCCAGACGAAAAAGCCTGGCTCAAAATCCTCGCCAAATATCGCACGCCGCACGCGGGCCGCAGCGTGTTCGAGTTGACCGTCACAGCGATCCCTTTCGCCGCTTTCTGGACGCTGACCTCGTTGGCGGTTCATTACGGCTTCTGGTGGGGCCTGATCCTGATCGTCCCGGCGGCGGGCTTTCTGCTGCGGCTGTTCATGATCCAGCACGATTGCGGCCACGGCTCCTTCTTTGCCCGGCGGCGCTTCGATGACTGGACAGGACGCGTTCTCGGTGTTCTCACGCTAACTCCGTATGACTACTGGCGCAGGGCGCATGCCACGCATCACGCGTCGGCCGGCAATCTCGATGAGCGCGGCGTCGGGGATATCACCACTCTCACCGTGACAGAATATTATGGACGATCGCGGTGGGGACGGATTGGATATCGCCTTTATCGGCATCCGCTGGTGATGTTTGGCATCGGCCCGGCCTGGCTTTTCCTGTTTCAGCAACGGCTGCCGATGGGAATGATGCGCGATGGCGTACTTCCCTGGATGTCAACGATGGCCACAAACGCTGCAGTGATGGTGATCGCTGCGCTCCTGATCTGGGCGGTCGGCCCTGTCTCCTTTCTAGTCGTTCATCTGCCGATCGTCCTCCTGGCGGGGTCGATTGGCGTCTGGCTTTTCTATGTGCAGCATCAATTCGAGGAGACGCACTGGTCGAAAGAGCCGGAGTGGCAATTTCCAAGGGCCGCTCTGCACGGTGCCTCGCATTACGATCTGCCGCGTCCTCTGCGCTGGCTGACCGGTAACATCGGCATCCACCACGTGCATCACCTCTCCAGCAAGGTTCCCTACTATCGCCTGCCGGAGGTCCTTCGAAACCATCCTGAACTCGCCGAAATAGGCAGGATCACGCTGTGGCAAAGTTTGCAATGCGTGAAGTTGGTCCTGTGGGACGAAGGAAGCCGGCGATTGGTCTCGTTTCGTGAAGCGGCCTCTATCGCACGGCTCACTCGGGAAGCTCCCTGAGATCTTTCCAGCACCGATCACGAAATCTTTGCAAAGAAATTGTGCAGTGCAGCATTCGTACCTATGTATGATCTTGTGCCCATGACGGGCAAAGGAGACGGATGTGCCAGAGCACATGAATTCGCGCCGGCTGATAGAGCTGAGAAACTTCGGTTCCAACCCCGGCTTGCTGAAGTGCTGGCTTTACCTGCCGACCATCCTTGCTCCCAAAACGCCGCTCGTTGTCGTCCTGCACGGATGCACGCAGAATGCGGCGACCTACGACCATGGAACCGGCTGGTCGAAGATGGCGGAAGAGAAGGGATTTGCGCTGCTCTTTCCGGAGCAACAGCGTGCCAACAACGCCAACCTGTGTTTCAACTGGTTTGAGCCGGGCGATATCCAGCGCGATGCAGGCGAGGCTCTTTCAATCCGTGAGATGATCGGCCACGTCGTCGAGGCGCACGGGATCGATCCTGGCAAAATCTTCATCACCGGACTTTCGGCCGGAGGCGCGATGGCGAACGTCATGCTGGCGACCTATCCCGAATTGTTTGCGGCCGGCGCGATCATCGGCGGGCTTCCTTATGGGACCGCTTCAGGTGTGGGGCAGGCCTTCGAGCGGATGCGGGGCCAGAACGCCCCCAGCGTCAGTCAGATGCAGTCGGCCCTCACGACCGCAGCGTCCAGCTGGGGGGCTTTCCCAAGCATCTCTGTCTGGCATGGCACGCACGATCAGACGGTAAAGCCAGTCAATGCCGAGCAGATCGTCCATCAATGGGCAGGCGTGCACCATGTCTCCGACACACCGTATGTGATCGGGTCCATCAATCGCCATAGTCGTAAGGTCTGGCTCGACGAAAGCGGCAAACCGGTCATCGAGGTCAATCTCATCAAGGCCATGGCCCATGGCGTTCCCTTGTCGTTTACAGCGAAAGCTCCATTGGGAAATTCGGGGCCGTTTATGCTGGAGGCAGGCATTTCCTCTACTGCACGTATTGCCAGGTCATGGGGCCTTGCCGACGACGCCGATGTCGCCATCGCCGAGGAGGCGTTCGAGCTTGGCCTGGAGCACAGCAGGGCGCCGTCAAGCATTGAAGCGGTTATCGCCAAGGCAATGGCATTTGCAAAGCCCGGCTTGGCCCACAACGCCGTAGGTCGAGACGATCGAGGCGTCGGCAAGGTGATCAACGATGCGCTTCGTGCAGCGGGCCTGATGCGTTAATCAGCCGGCGCGGCGCGCGAGAGATACGCCTCTGTCCTGTGTCAGGGGCGGCGGCCTCGCCATCAACTTTTAGGGTCATTTTTCATGCCGATGCTCAACATTCATCATCTTACGACCTACAGCTTTCGAAAGAACGTGTCGCTGTCGCCTCACCGCCTGATGCTCAGGCCACGTGAAGGCCGCGAGCTCAGACTGCTGAGGCATGAGATTTCCATTTCCCCCGAGGCTGAGCTGACCTGGTCGAACGACGTATTCGGCAATGCGATCGCCTCAGCGACATTCCAGACCCCAAGCGATAGTTTGGTGGTGGACAGCATGGCAACCGTCGATTTGACGGCATCGGCATGGCCCGTCTTCGACATTGCGGCGTCGGCAATCAACTATCCTTTCCTGTACTCCGACAACGACTGGACTGACCTCGGAGCGCTGACGGTTCAGCAGTATGAGGACGTCGAGCAGCGGCTTGCGACATGGGCGCGCGGCTTCGTCGCGGGAAGGCCAACGGATACGCTGTCCCTTCTCAAGGATATCAGTCTGGGCATCGCATCTTCTATCGCTTACCAAAGCCGGGAAGAAGAAGGCACACAATCGCCGCTGACCACTCTTGACCGGGGTTGGGGCTCTTGCAGAGACTTTGTCGTACTATTCGTGGAGGCGGTGCGCAGTCTGGGCTTCGGCGCCCGGATCGTCTCGGGCTATCTGTTCAACCCGGACAGTTCACTCACCGGCTCGATGGACAGTGGATCAACCCATGCTTGGGCTGAAGTATTCGTTCCGGGCGCCGGCTGGATCACGTTCGATCCGACGAACCGCAGTGTGGGCGGCGCCAACCTGATCCCGGTGGCCGTGACCCGCGGCATCGCCCAGGCCGTTCCGATTTCAGGAAGCTTCGTGGGCGGGACGGACGCCTTCCTATCGATGAACGTAGCCGTAGAAGTCAAAGTAGCGGACCGAGCCGCAGCCGCGCGCTTATAGAATGATCGGACTGAGGTGGCTCAATTGTCACGTTGTGCCGCTTCTTCGATCTCGAAGGGACGAAAACCATCAGCCGCCTCCTTGGTGGACGTCGCCGCCGTTTACGCTCGTGTGTCGAAACCTGGTGCCGGAAGAATGGGCGGCTCAGGACGCTGCCTAATGCCCTGGCCAATATCCCCAAGCTCCGTGGGATTGAGGATGGACTTATCACATCAAAGCTCTATCTGTTCGTCATCGTCAGCAAACGAATTCGTAGGCGCTGGCGGCTGAGGGCTTAGAGCTCCCGCCTGCAAATGCAGGACGTGGTCATGGTCGATGACTCAGCCGAGACATCTCAGAAAATCATCAGCGGCGACGGGAGCAAGCTGCTTGTTCTTATCGCCGAAGACGAATTCCTCATTCAAGCAAATCTCGAAAATGTCGTGACGGAGGCAGGCTTCGAGCACATTTCAGTATCGAACGCGGAAGAAGCTGTCCTTGCTTTGGAGGAGGACTCGGATCGCTTTTGCGCCCTGATAACCGACGTAAGGATGCCGGGAGAAGCAGACGGTTGGGATTTGGCGCGCCGGGCGCGGGAAATGCAGCCGCTCCTGCCAGTGATCTACATGACCGGGGACAGCGCCAAGGAGTGGGCAGCTCAAGGCGTTCCCAACAGCGTTCTGCTTCAGAAGCCTTTCGTTCAAGCCCAGCTTGTCACCGCATTGACTACTCTTCTTAACGACGCTGCCGCGAGCAGCGTCGGGCAATAGCGCTTCAGAGTGAACTGAAGGGATCGGATGTGGCGCTCAATCTTTCTGCCTTCTCCGGCCAAGAAAAGCGCCGCTACGAATGACCGCGACAACAGCCCGACACTCACGACCGCTTATCGGCGATAATGGATATGTTGTGGATCTGTGGTGGCTTGGCGAATGAGTCGCCTTCGGCGGCCTTCGCCATCAAAGCCGCAGCGATCTGGCCATTTAGGTGGGCATCCCTTCCGTCCTCATCGTCGAACGTATCGAAGATTGCAAACGAGCTTGCGCCTTCCTGGATCGCATACCAGGAAATCGTGCCCGGCTCCGGGTTGACGAGAGGTATTGCTGATCTCAAGAACTCGGCGACCTCCTGTTCTTTGCCGGGCTTTGCTTCAAGCGGAACGTAAAGTGCGAATTTGGTCATGGCCATCCCCATGGGCACCTGATCGTGCCGCCACCTGCTATACCACGTTCAGCCGCGGGATATTTTGCCATCGGCAAAATAAAGAGGTCCATGGGAAAGCTTTGTTGATGTAAGATGGCGAACCCCTCGGAGCGGCTGGAATGAAGGTCGCTGGATGAACGATGTGAGCCAATGACACTCGTCAGTAATCGTCTTCGAGGCGTGGCGAAATGCCGGCGCAATTGTTTCAGCAACAAGAAAGCAACGATGCATGAGTGACGCAAAGGAATTTTCTGTAAGCAGCAATGGTGACCGCTGGTCTCTGGAGGCAATCGACGGAGAGATGACTGTCATCCATAAGGCCAACGAACCGTCCGGCGGCCACGAGACCCGCACGGCACTTGCCGCTTTCCTTAACGAGCGAGCCGGCAAACCGGAGCACGCTGCACTCCTCCAGGTTCTCGGCCAATCTCGCGATGAAATAGACGAACAGCTGAAACCTGATGACACGGAGACGCGATCCCTGAAGATCGCGACGGAATATCTGCGCCTGGGCGGTCGGCGACAGGCAAAGGTAGACGACAACATTGTCAGCACCAGAAGCTGGGAGGATGACCCGTCGGAAGCGGACGCGTATTGGCAGACTCACGTTGCCCCTCTGAGTGAAAGAGAGCAGCGGGACATCATGGTTCACCTGCCGTCGATCAGCGATCGATAATTCGAAAGGTACTCGAAATGACGAAAGACAAAGATCTCGGCAGCGATGCTGCTCGGAGCAATCCTGAGACCGCCGACCAAGACCGGGAGGCGCTGAAAAAACGCGCGGAGCGGAATATTGAGCGATCCAAGGCCGACGGAAAAGACGGTAACAGGGATAGTGTAGATGACAAGCAAGGGCAGTCGACGCCCGGGGTCCGAAGCAGCTGAACCCTCCCCTGAGTGAGGCCCAGAGCCGTCGGGAAAGCTTTTCATCACCTGTCAGAGTGCAGGGCAACGTTGTTCGGCGTTAATGGTCCGATTGAACGTGCGGGCGAGTGATCCCATTCTTTACCGTACACACTTGCTTCTCGGCTCCTGTCAGTTCGGTCTGCTGGAGCCTCGCCTCAAAAATGTGGTCGCGTAGACCGCTGATTTCCCGCGCCGATTGGCGAGCGCGTTGTCAAAATGCCCGTTATGAAAGATGCGCAACGCCAGAACGCCGAGCGCTATTGCATTGCCAGAATCGCAAGAGATGCGACGAGCGCCGGTACCATCACCACAAAGCCAATCTTGAGGAAAGCCCAGGCTCCGATCGACAGCCCTTCGCGGCGGAGCGCGGTCAACCAAAGGATTGTCGCAAGCGACCCTGTGATAGACAGATTGGGACCGAGGTCAACGCCGATCAACACCGCCCCAGCTAACGTGTCGGACACATGCCCCAATTGGACAGCACTTCCCGCGACAAGACCGGCGGGCAAATTGTTCACGAGATTGGAGACCAGAGCGATCACCGCCCCAGCGCTGACGGCCGTCGATGTCGGGGACGAGGCTTCACCAGCGGAAAGGTAGCCCGCAAGCATGTCGATTAAACCTGTCCGGAATAGCGCCTCGACCACGACAAACAATCCAGCGACGAGCGGCAGCACACTCCACGACACGCCTTTCAAAGTTCGGTAAGGACTCTTGCGCGTCAAGAGAAGCACCGCGGTTGTCGCTACACAACCAGCGACAAATGTCGGCAAGCCGAGATCGAAGTGCAAAGCCGACGCGCCGAGCAGCAGGACAGCGGTCACGCACAAAGCCACACCAGTCAACTTCGCGCTTGCCGATAGGGTCGCGGTTTCAACTTCCGAAGCGACGCGGTCGGCCGCCAGTGTAGAGCGCTGAGTCCAATACAAAAACAGAAACGTGACGATGATGGCGGCCAGTGAAGGCAGGCCGAAGGTCGCCAGCCATCGCGACAGGGGTGGCATGTCCCCACCTCCAAATATCACCAGATTTGCCGGATTGGAAATTGGCAGAACAAAGCTCGCGGCATTGGCGATAAAAGCGCAGACGAGCAAATAGGGCATTGGATCGCGTACCTTCGCTGCCTTGCAGGCCGCGTAAACGGCTGGCGTCAAGACCACAGCCGTCGCGTCATTCGAGAGGAACGCGGTCACGACGATGCCGACCGAATAGATCAGGATGAATAATCGTTTGGGTGAGCCCTTCGCCCACGCCGTGGTCACCGAGGCTAGCCAATCGAACAATCCCTCCTGACGCGCAAGCTCAGACAACAACATCATGCCGATCAGAAACAGGTAGACATCGATCCCTTTTGCGATCCCGGTCCAGGCATCAGTCAGGCCGATCAGCCCAAGGCCAACCAGAATCATTGCGCCGGCGACCGCCCATATTGCCTCCGGCCAGGCGAAAGGCCTGGTAATAACACCGAGTGCAGTTAGCGCGGCGATACCCCAGGTCATCGTCAGTGCAGTCATTGAGCTTCCAAACCCCGTTGCGATCGGCCGCCAACCGGTGCATCAGCGATCAGCCGGGACATCCATATCCTTGTTTCGTGAAGGCGCAATTGCGTTTCGGCCGATCAGAAATACGGCGAGTGCGAGGGCCGCGATGCCGCCATGGACCCAGTACGCCATGCCATAGCCGCCGAAGTCCGTGAGCCAGCCGCCAACGACGTTGCTGAGTGACGCCCCGACGCCGCACTGCCCTGCCCATCCGGAAGCGGCCGAACCAGTTCGTGGGCGCGGCCGAGCGCGGTCAGGCGCTGCGTCAGCTGCTTTGCCATTTCCTCCTTCGTCTCGGTAGCGCGTGAGGTCATGTTCGTCAGACCGGCGGCCAGGGCCAGCAAGTTCTTGACGCGGTGACTCATTTCGCCCGCGAGCAGCTCATGACCTTCCTCCGCCTGTTTGCGGCCGGTTACGTCCAGGAAAATGCCGGTCATCTTCTTGGTCGCGGCATCGCCGTCGTTGCCCTGTCCGCGCGCGGAAATCCATCTGACGTCAGATGCGTTAGTCAGGATGCGGAAGTCGATTTCAAACGGCCCGTCGATAGCCCGAGTTGCTACAAACGCGGCTCTGACGCGATCGCGGTCGGCCGGATGGACCTTGGCGGAGAGATGCTCGAAGGTAAGGTCCGTTTCGACAGCAATATCCCAAAGCTCGTATGCTTTAGCATCCATCACAAAAGTGTCGTCATCGATGATCCAGGTCCAAAGCGCGACACCCGCCGACTTGATAGCTCGCCTCAGTTCGTCGGCGCTCCATTCGGGCTGCGGCGCTGCTTGGCTCATGTTCGAACCTCTCTATACCAAATTCAAGAATGGCCGAATTCACAACTAGCGGGCGGCCTGAGTGTTATCAATGGCCTAAGTGGGCCCTGCTACCCACTATCCGCAAGGTGAAGCGATGAGACGCGCGGATCTCTCCGATGCTCTTGGTCAACGAGCCATCGCACAATCTTGCGAAGAAGGCCCTCGGTCCGATTCGTCATAACGAAACGGCAGAGCCAAGCCCGATCTGGATGCGTGCAAGCGGTGCCGTCAGCTTCCAGACGATCCGCCCGTCCGTGAAAGTCCATTTCGCTTGACCGGACAGAGCGGACGGCACCAGCCGCGATAGAACGAGAGCGCCAAAGCCTTCGCCCTGTGCGAGTATATCAGCATAAGCAACCGCGGGCTCGGACCAGAGGAGTTCGAAAGTGTCCCCGTTGTCGCCGTGCGTCAGGCCCCACGTCACGGAAATGCCGCCGATATCCGTCACGCCGAAGCGCATCGCATTCATGATCAGTTCGTGGAAGGCCATACCGAGATTGAGGACGGCATTGGCGTCGAGTATCAACTTCGGACCGAGGGCCTGGACTGGTTGGAGAACCTCAAATGGTTGGAGTTGATGCGCGACGAGATCGGCAAGGCTGACACCGGCCCAGTCGACCTGCGACAGAAGATCGTGAGAATGAGAGAGCGCCATGACCCGTTCGCGAACCCGCTTCTCGAACTCTTCGATTGATCGAGCGCGTGTTGCGGTTTGCCTGATCACGGCGAGGACCACGGCGTATTGATTTTTGACGCGATGATTGATTTCCCGCATCAAGAGGCGAAGCCGGCGGTCGTTTTCAAGAGTTTCCGAGATATCCCTGGCAATGCTCGATGCACCAACAAGTTTGCCGGCCTGGCTCTTGATCGGAGAAATCGTGATCGAAATCGGGACCATCCGCCCGTCTCGGTGGCATCGGATTGTCTGGAACGGCTCGATCCGCTCCCCCAGCTTCAGCCGACGTAAGATATTGGTTTCTTCATCTCGTTTCTCGTCGGGTATGATCATGTAGATGGGCTGTCCGACCGCTTCGTCTTCCACATAGCCAAACATGCGTTCGGCCGCCTTATTCCAGCTTACGATCTTGCCGAAAAGATCCTTACTGACGATCGCGTCAAAGGAGGATTCGACTATGGCTGCGAGGCGTTCTGCGCTGTGTTCGTCCATGCCCGACTGCTCGGCTTTCACTGTGACGTTGGAATGATTTAGGCAGGCGCCTGAGAGGTCAACCTCGCAAACCATAAGAAAGTCCGAGCAGGGCGCGCCTGAGCAGCAGATTGACGCTTCGATCAGCGTCCACCGCTGTCAGGCACGGTCATAGGTAAAGGAGGTCAAGAGCGTCGTTACGAAGTTACTGGCCCGTTCCTTGACCAGAATTTCCGTCCATTCGCTGGTGCCGCGAAGCCTCAAGTCGGTCTGGATGCTGTCGACGGCCGCTTCTTCGATGCGCTTGATATGTGCGCTGAAGGCGGCTTCGCCACCACCATGGTACATGTCACGGATGACCATGCGCAGGATCTCCTGGATCGCTATCTGCCAGGCGGTATTGATGGCCTGAAGCTCGTTCGTGTCCGGTGCCATGAGAGGCTCCTAAGGGATGAGTAAGTTCGAGCGCAACTTTCTGTCACGCCCCGATCTATTCCGCGGCCCATTTCCCAGCAGGTGGGCGCTTGGACCTTAGGCCTGCCGGGCTTTGCGGGCGGCATAACGCTGGTCTCGCTCGGCCTTGCGAGCGGCCTCGTCTTCAACGACGCGCGAGATCCGAGCATTTTCTGCCGACTGTCGCGCCTCAAACTCGGCCGCGGCGGCTGCCTCAATGGCTGGCTGTTCTTGCGCCGCGAGAGAGGCGATCCGGGTGCGCTCCTCATTCTTCAATTGTTCCCGTTCGACGCGGCGCGCCTCGCGGGCTTCAACACGTGAGATGCGCTCCGCCTGTCTTGCGGCTTGAGATGGCTCTGCCGCCGTCTTTGCTACACGGTATGCTGTGAGAAGAGCTGCCTTCGCGCCCGCGGCAGCGGAGCGTCGGTCTGTAAGTTCGTTGTTTCTAGCGTGTCTCAAATTTTTATCCTGATGTTGGTATTTGGGATGATCAACTGGCCTTTGATCGTTTGGTAAGCAGCGTCGATGTTGCAGACATCCTGTCGGCTTGCTCCTTGGCGAGCCGCGCTTCGCGCAGCCTCAAGGTCTTTGCATCACGTGCCTGCGCCACGGATTGAAGCTCCTCCGCCGCATTGTTCTTGGCGAAGAACTGCGTCTGGAGATTGCCGAAGGCGGTCTCGGCCTGCTGGCGAGATTTGCTATACGTCTCTGTCATTGAGTTTCCTCGATGTTGGCTATGAGGCCAAAACGAAAAAGGCCAGGCGAACTGCCTGGCCTCAAACTGATAATCGCTTCCGGCAGTGCCAGTACATCCGTGGTCAAAGGGAAGCAGATATCGATTTAAGCGGACTGCAGATTGCAGGCCGACATTTTGCCCGACTTCATGTCGCGCTCAAGTTCGAAGCCGATCTTCTGGCCTTCGACAAGTTCGCGCATACCGGCGCGTTCGACAGCCGAGATGTGAACGAAGGCGTCAGCAGCGCCGTTGTCAGGCTGGATAAAGCCGAAGCCCTTGGTGGAATTAAACCATTTTACTGTGCCAGTGGTCATGATGAACCCTTTCAAAGCATAGAGCGAGGAACCGCGAAGCATGCGCTGCGCAGACGAAAACCGACTGTTTTTGAAAGGGAAGTTCGCTTAAAGCGCGGTGCCAATCGCGCGGTGAACAAAGCTCGGCAAGCAAAAGATCGATGTTGCATGAATAGGTGAATAATCGCACCGCGTCAACGATTAGTTTTGATACACTTTAGCGTAAATCCTTGAGTTGCATTCGTTCTGACACAACCAGACATGCCAACAAAAAGACGAGCTTGTCCGACTGCACCCCGACAAGACGTTGAGACCCCTTCCGCGGCCGCGGACCACAAGACCGGCATCCATCTTTCCGGCACGCTTGGCAATATCGACAAATCAACCTGTCCCGGTAGCAAAACTTTGCGCATCGAGATAGATCATCACGGCAACCGAGAGCGCGGCGACTGTAGCGGTGATGAACGCCCCGATGAAGGTAATCGTTGGTTTGATCGCGCTTATGTCCAGATCTCGTGTGAACCAGCGGATCTGCGCCTGTGCGTACCACACCAAGGCAACTGCGACCGCGATGATGCCCGGCAGAATTCCCTTTTCTTGTGGCATGCTGAAGAAATCAATGCCGAGTACAAGGATGAACGCGAAGGGTGCTGCAACATAGCACTGGCTGAAAAACGGCGGCCGAAGCGTATCTCGGGTGATCCTCACTTTCTTCCATCGAAGGAGCGTGACCGCCATCGAGAGGGGATAAACACCGAAGATCACGCCTCTCGCGATCAAAAGGTTGGAACCAGACCCGAGCTGCTTGGCAGCCCCAGTCGGGTCAAAGACTGACGGAAGCGAACCGGACAGGCCCTGGGAAAGCAAAAGCGTTATGAGCAGGAAAAGTGGCGGACTCAGGGTATCTTCGTATTGGTCTTCCGGCCTGCCGGCGAGTTCGGTATCGGCGTAGCGCATCATGTTGAGTGGCCTCAAAACCGAGCGCCACATCGTTATCGGATAAAATAACAGCCAGGACACCAGCTCGTAGAGCAGTTCTTCGAGCGACTTCAGCAGTTTCATGAAGTCCAATTCATCGCTCCGCCGCTGTCATCCGCAGATTGCATCTATTATCAGCATGGGCGGGCAACGTCACGTCGGCCCAGTCGAGTATCACCACAAGGTCATTTTCAGGCTCGGAAGCGCTCGCGCACCTAGACTTCTTCCGCTTTGCCGGCGCCACTGCGTGCCGGATTTCCTTCTGCAAACCTATATGCCCCGGTGCTGGCCAAGGCCTCAGCGAGTTTCGCGGCGTCATAGGGTTTCGCCAACACGATGGCACCTGTCTCACCGCGGACCGCCGACGGATCCCCGGTGGCGAATACAATTGTCGTTGACGGATTCAGAGCCCTGGCCTCAGCAGCCAGGTCTAATCCTGACGCGCCTGGTAGATTGAGGTCGGTCATGAGGATATCGACTGCCATCGTCTGCAGAGCCGCTTTGGCTTCCTCGGCGCTTCCCGCCTCGACGACAATCAGTCCAGCATCCTGCAGCATCTCAGCCGTATTGATGCGGATGAGTGCATCGTCCTCGACCAGCAGTACCGTCACGCGTCCGACTTTTTCCGCAGTCGCCGCCGCCGCGCTCTTGGCTGACATCAGCGGCGTGTCCAGCTTTGGTAGTGGCTCCGGCGGATGGATCGTTGGCTTTTGATTTTTACGCTGAGCTTGATTGGCCAGAACATGCCGGAATTTTCGGGCCAGCGCCTCACGGCTATAGGGCTTGGACAACAGCTCGACGCCTGCATCGAGCCTGCCGCCGTGCACGATCGAGTTTTCGGTGTAGCCTGACGTGAACAGCACAGCAATGTTGGGCAGCCGTTCTTTCGCCTTGCGGGCGAGTTCGGGGCTTTTGAGCGTGCCTGGCATCACGACATCGGTGAACAGGATGTCGATGGGAATGCCGCTATCGATCACTGTCAGCGCGCTCGATGCATCGACCGCCTTTAGCGTGCGATAGCCGAGGTCGGTCAGCATCGCGATGACGGTTTCACGGACCTCCGCGTCATCCTCGACAACGAGGACGGTTTCGCTTCCTCCGACAATCGGCCCGTTATCGACAGCGACCTCGACGTCTTCCGCTTCCATTGCACGCGGCAGATATAACTTGATCGTCGTGCCGTGGCCGACTTCCGAATAGATCTTGACATGGCCGCCGGACTGTTTGACGAAGCCGTAAACCATCGACAGACCAAGCCCGGAGCCCTTGCCCTCGGCTTTCGTGGAAAAAAACGGCTCGAACACCTTTTCGATGATCTCGGGCGGCATGCCGGACCCGGTATCTGTCACCGCCATCATCACATACTGGCCGGGCATGACCTCATCATGCGTGCGGGCATAGGCATCATCGAGGTGAGCGTTAGACAGCTCGATCGTCAGTTTGCCCTGCCCTTCCATCGCATCACGCGCGTTGATGGCAAGGTTCAGCAAAGCATTCTCGATCTGAGTCGGGTCGATAAAGGTGTTCCAGAGCCCTCCACCGACCACGGTCTCGACCTCGATAGCCTCGCCGATCGCGCGGCGGATCATGTCGTCCATGTCGCGGACGAAACGGCTGATATTGACCACTTTGGGTTCGAGCGCCTGACGGCGACCGAAGGCGAGCAACTGGCTGGCGAGTTTTGAACCCCGCGATACACCGGCCATGGCGTTTGCGATTTTCGCTTCGGCGCGTTGGTTGCCGGCAACCTCTTTTGACAGAAGCTGCAGATTTCCGGACACGACCTGCAACAGGTTGTTGAAGTCATGCGCGACCCCGCCGGTCAATTTCCCCACGGTTTCCATTTTTTGAGCCTGCGCCAGCTTCACTTCGGCCTGGCGGCGCTCGGCGATTTCGGTGATGACGCGCGCTTCCAGATTTTCGTTCAGCTGTTTGAGCTGCTCTTCGGCCCGCTCCCGGTGACGCACCTGGCGCGAAAGCGCCTCCGCCTGGTCGCGCAAAGCGGCCTCGGCCGCGCGCTGATGGGTGATGTCGGTGTGCACGCCTACCCATTCGACGATGTCACCCTTTGAGCCGATGATCGGCAGAGCGCGGATGGCGAACTGGCGCCAGGCGCCATCATGCCGGCGGACCCGGTGCTCATGCACATACATGGATTTCGCTTCGACCGCGGCATTCCAGGTCGCGACTGACGCGTCCATGTCATCCGGATGCACGGCTTGTGCCCAACCGAACCCTTGATATTGATCGAACGTCTGGCCGGTGAGTGCTGCCCAGCCCGGCTGTTCGCCAACCATTCTGCCATCGGCACTGTTGGTCCAGAGGACGCCGTGCACCGCCCTCATGGCCGTGTGGAAGCGATTATTGCTCATTTCGAGCTCGGCTTCCCGCACCGCTCGCTCTTCGATATCGATGCCGAGAATGTAGACACCGGGGACTGATCCGTCCGCCGCTACGTGCGGTACGTATCGAATTTCGAGGCGGCGCGGCGCGCCGCCCTGCACCGGCATGTCGGCTTCGCCGGTCACGACTTCGCCAGCCAGTGCACGATCAATGTCTGGCCGCCGGTTCTCGTATGGCCCCTCACCGATGACCGCGGCAATGTGTTTGCCGATCATATCGCCCGGCTTCATACCGAACCACGCCTCGTAGGCATGATTGGCGAAGCGATAAATATGCTGACGATCGACGTAGGAAATCAGCATCGGCACGGCGTCGGTTACGCGGCGGAGCTCGTCTTCGCTATCGCTCACTCGTTTTTCCATCGCGACGCGATCGCTGTTGTCGACGACCGTGCACATCACGCCGCCGATCCTGCCGTCGGCCTCGTAAACAGGCGTGTAGAAGAGATCGAAGATGAATTGCTCGGGCCGACCATCTCGGATGAGCGTCATGCTCTGATCGTGATAGGAACGAAGCTCACCACGAAGGCCGGCTTCAATCATTTCGCGGTTCCAGTCCCAGATTTCCGGCCAGACTTCCGCGACATTGCTGCCGAGAGCGTCAGGATGTTTTTCGCCTGCGATTTTCGCGTAAGTGTCGTTATAGACCATCACATGGCCCGGTCCCCACATCAGCACTTTCGCGACCGGCGAATTGACGATGTTGGCGACCGTCGTGCGGAGCTCGACGGACCAATCCTTCATCGGTCCGAGCGTCGTCTCTGACCAGTTCTTTTCCCGGATGATCTTTCCGCAGTCCCCCCCTCCGATCGGCCAAGTTGATGCAAATGGGATCGCGGGTTTGCCACCCTCGCGAAGCAAGCGCAGGCCCGATCTGACGACTTCGCTGGCATTGCCATAGTCGCCCGACGACAGGCATTCAGAGATGAAACTTTCAAGCTCGGGCGTGAGCGAAAAATTGCGTGTAAGACGTTTGGCCATAGGTCGCCCATCTCACGGAATTGTAAATGTGTCAACTTGTGGCACGCTGCACTTTTTCAATAGCGCTCTATCTGTCCAGAGATTGTTCGCTCGCCCAGCGGCGCCCGTACCAAGTTATAGACGCTGGGCCACCAATGGGGCGCTCATAAAAGTAACGCTACCCATAGCAACAGTGATGGTCGCCACAGGATTTTCCAGGACAGAGGCATAGCTACGTCAAATGACATACAGCTCGCGCTACATCTCGGGAGCATCCTCTTTGAAAGAAGCGAGCAGCAAATGCCACGGAGCCTGTAGTCGTGCTCGTTGTCGACGACGAGCCCCTTCTTCGGTTATCAATCTCCGCCGAGTTGGAGGACGAGGGGTTTCTTGTGTTGGAGGCAGGCTCCGCCGACGATGCGATAAGAATCATCGAACAACATCCTGAAGTTTCGCTCGTATTCACCGACGTGGATATGCCGGGCACGATGGACGGCATTCGGCTCGCCGGCTTCGTTCGAGACCGCTGGCCACCGATAAAGATCATTGTGACATCCGGTCACCGTTTCCCTGGAGCAGAGACGCTTCCAGAAGGCTCGCCCTTTAAGCCCAAGCCCTATGTATCCGATGAGGTGGTACGATGATCCGCACGATGTTGGCAGTCTGAACGCATGTGGGCGCCACTGCTTTCAGCCGGTCGGCGCCCAAGACATTGCCAGAAGTGACATCGCTCGATAAGGCTCCACCGAGCGTCGAAATTCCGGGAGCAAGGTTCCCCCATCGACCCCGTATGCCCAGTAAGAACTACCTGCGTCTCGTGGAGCCGGCTTTCGGCACGCCACGGACAAGATAGCCTATCGATGACAAATCGGCGAAACGTCCCCGTTACTCGGCTTACATCGAGAGCACCCAAACGATGGGTTGCTCCCCAGCGTTCCGCTCAATAATGAGATCGGCGATCAAGTTCCCTTAACGCCGCCTGCACCTCGTCGATCGACACGGGACCGGGCGTTCCCGGCATGTGTCGCAGGGACGGCTGAGAATCCACCGCGTAAAGGTCGGATGCCCAAGCCGCAAGGATTGCGCGACGATCATCGACCGAAAGGGACGGCGCGCCGACGACATCGATCGGTCGGCAGAGCCGAACACCGGGGACCAGAACGGCTGGTCCCATGGCCGCGGCTTGGTCGGCGGCCCGTTGTAGTTCGCTGTGCATGGCCGCCTCCTCACCGGATGTGCGGATCCCGATCTCGCCGCAGGCGAGACGCGGCGATGGCGCTCGTTTCCAGCGCCAGCAAATCGTGTTTCTCAGCGAATGCCGCAAACAGGCCACGTGCCGTCTCGGCCTCGATTTCGCCACGCAGTGCCGCACCACAAGCCTTCAATGCGACGGCGTGGGCATGGTCCCTCAACCGCACTGGCCATTCGCAAAGATGGCGATATGCATCCGTTGCGCTTCGCACCTCGGCCGGAAAGCCGAGGCCGACAAGGATGGTGACCGGTTCTCTAAACATGTCGGGTTTCATCGCTCTCTCCTTCCCAACCCGGAATGTTAACGGGCGCCACGGGAATGGCGCCCCTGACTCGCTGGATGAATTTAACGATCAAGCCGCCTTCTGTGCTTCGATCTGAGCCGGAGCGACTGATGTTAGAGCAGGCGTGCTCTGGATCGAAATCTTCCTCGGCTTCAATGCTTCCGGGATTTCGCGAACAAGATCGATGGAGAGAAGACCATTGCTGAGATCCGCGCCGTTCACCCGCACATGGTCGGCGAGCTCGAACCGGTGTTCGAACGGACGCCCGGCGATGCCGCGATGCAGGTAGGCGTCGGCAGAAGCCTCCTGCTTCTTGCCGGTGACTGTCAGCAGGTTGGACTGGAAGGTAATATCGAGATCGTCCTGTGCAAAACCTGCGACTGCAATCGAGATTCGGTAGCTGTCATCGCCTGTCTTGACTATGTCATAGGGCGGCCAGTCGCTGATCGAGCGAGCGCGCTGGGCGTTTTCGAGAAGATTGAAGACCCGATCGAAGCCGACGCTCGAACGGAACAGCGGTGCGTAGTCGTATGATGTTGCCATAGCCATATCCTCCTTGAAGCAACATGGGTACAGAAGCGCCGAAAGACGGCGCTTCCAGCAAGGCCAGCTCTATGTTCAGCAGCTGGCGGAAAACGATTTGGTTTTTGAGAATTCTGGATTCAAGATCCGCAGCGCAAAAAATTTTGTCCCCTGTAAGATCGGACGAATTTCGACTTCATCAGCTCCCATTTTTGCAGATGAAATGCCCTATCCTAACTACGCGCCGACAAGTCTGCCTCATCGCCCCTTCATTGGACAGATCGACTGATATCCCGGTGAGGGTATGCAGCCTTGAACTGCGCCATCATCGCGCTGGCCTGCTGCAGCACACGTTCTGTCTTTTTAGATTATCGCGAGCAAGCTCGTCGGCATTGACCCGCATTGCTTCCGCCATGCTGGCCGACATCATGGCAAAGCGATCTTCGCCATAAACCAGTGCCTCCTGGGACGCTGTTTCAAGCCATCGGGCGAAATCGACGATGATCTCTTCCCGTTGATCGATACCAACGCTCTTGATGATGTTGATATTCTCTTCCATGCAGGCGTCACTCCATACGCAATCGGCGCTCACACCGAGTTCAACGCCTCGGGCGGTCGATGAGCTAGGAAGCGGAAGAATCAAATTCAAGAGTTCATTGAGGCTTGAACTCGCCCTCGACACGGCGCCATTCGTTCGGTCCAATCAGACGCTGGTGTGTATAGCGGACGGAGTGCAGCGGTCCGTCGAGGCTGTCGCGCCAGAAGTCCAGGAACTTGCGCATTTCGGGAAAATCAGGTGCGAGATCGTAGTCCTGCCAGACGTAGGTCTGCAGGACGGATTCAAAATCGGGAATGCGGTAGAGGATATGCGCCGTGGTCAGTCCATAGCCGTTGAGCTGACGCTCGAAATCCGACGAGAATTGCATGCTTCATCTCCGTTTCATGACATTGCGAGGGTGACGTAAAATTTTGCAGTGATCAATGGCTTTCTAAGCTTGCGGAGTTTTTTATCGTTTTCTTTCAGCATGTTAGCAGCAAGCTGGATCGAGTGCTAATTTTTCCT
The DNA here is from genome assembly GCA_900471485.1 of Hyphomicrobiales bacterium. Taxonomy (GTDB): domain Bacteria; phylum Pseudomonadota; class Alphaproteobacteria; order Rhizobiales; family Rhizobiaceae; genus Rhizobium. The sequence continues at coordinate 148,753 of UCEU01000016.1, read as the reverse complement.
ATTCACCCTCTTGAAATCGAAAAATCTCGAAAATAAATTTTGCACGCGAACGCTCCGATGAGGTTCGCCCCATCCGGATTGGTCACCCGGTCCGGCAGGAGATTTTGCGTCATCTTTTTTGTCCAATGGAGGAAAACATGTCGTTCCGACCGCTTCATGATCGCATTCTTGTCCGTCGGGTTGAATCCCAGGAAAAGACCAAGGGCGGGATCATCATCCCGGACACTGCCAAGGAAAAGCCGCAGGAAGGCGAAGTTGTCGCCGTCGGTCCTGGCGCGCGCAACGAGGCCGGCCAGATCCAGGCGCTGGACGTCAAGGCTGGCGACCGCATTCTGTTTGGCAAATGGTCCGGCACCGAAATCAAGATCAACGGCGAAGATCTGCTGATCATGAAGGAAAGCGACGTCCTGGGCATTATTGAAGCTCAGGTCGAGCAGAAGCAGGCTGCGTAATCACGCATTACAGCCTATCAGTCAAAAAGCTGCCTATCGAAGGAGTGAACAAATGACTGCGAAAGAAGTCAAATTCAACACCGATGCCCGTGAACGTATGCTTCGTGGGGTCGATGTCCTTGCCAACGCCGTGAAGGTCACGCTCGGCCCAAAAGGCCGCAACGTTGTCATCGACAAGTCCTACGGCGCACCGCGCATCACCAAGGACGGTGTTTCGGTCGCCAAGGAAATCGAACTTGAAGACAAGTTCGAAAACATGGGCGCCCAGATGCTGCGCGAAGTCGCGTCTAAGACCAATGATCTTGCCGGCGACGGCACCACCACCGCAACTGTCCTCGCCCAGGCAATCGTCAAGGAAGGCGCCAAGGCGGTTGCTTCTGGTATGAACCCGATGGACTTGAAGCGCGGCATCGATATCGCTGTGGATGCAGTCGTTAAAGAGCTGAAATCCAACGCCCGCAAGATCACCAGCAATTCCGAAATCGCCCAGGTCGGCACTGTATCGGCCAACGGCGATGAGGAGATCGGCAAGTATCTCGCTGAAGCGATGGAAAAGGTCGGTAATGAAGGCGTCATCACTGTCGAGGAAGCCAAGACCGCCGAGACCGAGTTGGAAGTCGTCGAAGGCATGCAGTTCGACCGCGGCTACCTCTCGCCCTACTTCGTGACCAACCAGGACAAGATGCGGGTCGAGTTCGAGGACCCCTATATCCTCATTCACGAAAAGAAGCTGTCGAACCTTCAGTCCCTGTTGCCGGTCCTCGAAGCCGTCGTGCAGTCCTCTAAGCCGCTGCTGATTATCGCGGAAGATGTCGAAGGCGAGGCGCTCGCAACGCTCGTCGTCAACAAGCTGCGCGGTGGTCTAAAAATTGCTGCCGTTAAGGCTCCGGGGTTCGGCGATCGCCGCAAGGCGATGCTCGAAGACATCGCCATCCTGACCGGCGGCACCGTCATCTCCGAAGACGTCGGCATCAAGCTTGAGAACGTCACGCTCAACATGCTTGGCCGAGCCAAGAAGGTGGCGATCGAGAAGGAAAACACGACGATCATCGATGGCGTCGGTTCCAAGGCCGAGATCGACGGCCGCGTGGCCCAGATTCGGGCGCAGATCGAGGAAACCACCTCCGACTACGATCGCGAAAAGCTGCAGGAGCGGCTTGCCAAGCTTGCCGGCGGCGTCGCCGTAATCCGCGTCGGCGGCTCGACCGAAGTCGAGGTCAAGGAGAAGAAGGACCGCGTCGATGACGCCCTTCATGCAACGCGCGCAGCCGTCGAAGAGGGCATTCTGCCGGGCGGTGGTGTTGCGTTGTTACGGGCCGTCAAAGCACTCGACAATCTTGCAACCGCCAACCAGGATCAGAAGGTTGGCATCGAGATCGTCCGCCGCGCTATCGAAGCCCCGGTGCGCCAGATCGCTGAGAATGCCGGCGCCGAAGGCTCCGTCATCGTCGGCAAGCTGCGGGAGAAAACGGACTTCTCTTTCGGCTGGAATGCGCAGACCGGCGAGTACGGTGACCTCTACGCGCAGGGCGTCATCGATCCTGCCAAGGTCGTCCGCACAGCACTCCAGGACGCGGCATCTGTTGCCGGTCTCTTGGTCACGACGGAAGCGATGATCGCCGATAAGCCCAAGAAGGACGCCGCCGCCGCCCTACCTGCCGGCGCTGGGATGGACTTCTAAATGATCATTGGGGCTCGCCTCGCCGCCAGAGGCGAGCCCTTCTCGAGGAAAACTATGAGCTTGCCGTCGAAAGAAGATGCGCGCCTGTGCGCGAGCGTGATGAGGGAGATCGTTGAACAGCGACAGCTGAGGGGCAATCACCAAGCGATTGCGACGCTGACCATCATGGTCGCGAAGCTATTTAATAAGGGCATTCGCGAACGGCAGGTTCTTTTGGCTGAAGCACACCGTGCTGCTGACACGGAACTCTTTGGCGATGGGACCGACCCGGCCGTAGAGCTGTGACACTCCCTTTCGCCAGGCCTGCGGCTTCAACACCTCCAGCGTGTCATTGATGTTTTGAGAAACCCAAATATAACGGAAAAGCATCTTTCAACGACGATGAGGCGCGCGCTCCGGCCCGGATCACGCTAACAGTTCTGAAAGATGAGTTATGCCGAAACGAAAAGCGCCAGCGGTTGTCAGCACAGGCATCACAGGATTGAACGAAATTCTGCGTGGTGGTCTGCCGGCATCCAATCTCTATATGCTGCAAGGCGCTCCGGGCTCCGGAAAGACGACAGCAGCGCTACAGTCGCGCCGGGGTGGAAGCGGGAGAGAGCTGTATTTACGTGACACTGTCGCAAACGGCGGCAGAGCTTGAAGCCATTGCTGTCTCACACGGCTGGACACTCGATGGCATTCGGGTCGAAGAACTGTCGACATCCGGCTCGGTCAGCGAAGCCGATGACCAGAGCATATTTCTGACCGCCGACCTCAGGCTCGACGAGACGCGAAAGGCGATCGAGGCAGCTATCGAAGAACACAAGCCGCGGCGCCTTGTTTACGACTCCCTCCTCGAAATCCGCCTGATCACCGGTGACTCCCCGAGGTTTCGTCGCGAACTGATCGGTTTCAAGTCCTTTCTGGCCAAGCGCAACGTCGTCGCACTTCTCCTTGACACACAGACAACCGGCTATGACCGCAGTGGCGAGGAAGTAGAGGGTCTTGCTCATGGGGTCATCCGTTTCGACAAGTCACTGGAGGAGTACGGCGCTGTGCGACGTCGCGTGGAAGTATCCAAGATGCGCGGTGTCCCCGTTGCCGATGGCTATCACGACATGGCGATACGGGAAGGTGAAGGGGTCATCGTTTTTCCTCGCATTATGCCCAATACTGCGTCGGAGACCACCAAGCCGCAACTGATCAAGTCAGGTGTCGCAGCGCTCGACGACATGTTTGGCGGCGGCCAGGAGGCTGGAACCACGACGCTGGTCATAGGACAGTCGGGCACTGGCAAGTCGACCATGTCGTCACTCTATGCGACCGCAGCACTCGACCGCGGCGAGAGCGTCGCGCTATTCTTGTTCGAAGAGAGGCTGGAAACGTTCTTCCGCCGGTCGGAAGGCCTGGGAATGCAGCTTCGGCAGTTCCATAAGGATGGAAAGCTCATTCTGCGGGATTTCAATCCGAACGAAATCTCACCGGGTGAATTTGGTCAAATCGTCCAGGACGCGGTGACGCAGAACAAAGTCCGCGTCGTCGTCATCGATAGTCTGACCGGCTATCTGAACTCGCTACCGCATCGGGAAAAGGCGGTCCGCGACATCCAATCCCTTCTCAAATTCCTGGCTCGTTCGGGCGTGCTGACGATGCTGATTGTCGCTCAGCACGGCCTGATCGGTCAGAATGTCGGCATCGACGTAGATGTCAGCTTCCTCGGCGACACCGTGCTCCTGCTGCGGATCATGGAGCATGAGGGTCGGCTGCGCCGCAACATCACCGTTGTCAAAAAGCGCCACGGTCCACATGACCTCAACATCCAGGAACTGCTGATAGAAAGCGGCAGCGTCAGCGTCGTTTCCTACAACCCCCTTCCTGACCCGAAATGAATGAAACGCCGAGTGAACTGGATTGGGTGCTCATACTTGCCCCGTTTCGCAAGGATGCCGACTACATCGCGGCGTCCTTGCAGGAGCAAAACGTCGCAGTCAGGCAAGGCCAGATTGGCGAGGATTTGACTGAAAATCTGGCGCTTTCGCCGGGCGTCATCCTCATCACCCATGAGGCGCTGAGCCCGCCCGTCGTCGCAACCATTGGCGATCATCTCGCCGGCCAGCCTGATTGGTCCGAAGTCCCAATCCTGGTCCTGCTTGAGCGCGCGGCTCCCGTTGCACAGATCCGCACTCAGCTTCAAAACGCCTGGCCGAGCGCTCGCCTCCAATTCTATACACGCCCAGTCGCGCGACTGGAGCTGGCCAATAGCATCCAGACCAATCTGCTCGTCCGGTTGCGCCAGAAACAGGTGCGCGATGCCATTGAGCGCGAGGTCGAGCTGCGGCTGGAGCTCAATCATCGGATTAAGAACATTCTTGCCAGCGTCACCTCGATCTTTCAAATGACGCGACGCGGCGCGTCTACGGTTGATGAGCTTGCGGCAGATTTCACAGGCCGGCTTCGTGCTCTGTCCGACGTCCACACCGCAGTGTTCGAAGCAGGCGGAGACGAAATCTCACTGTTATCCGTGATTGCGGTAACCGTCGCACCCTATAACGGTGAGAGCTTGACTCGGATCAATATTGCCGGCCCGGACCTCCTTGTCGGACGGATCGCTGCGACAACCATCGCCCTTTGCCTCCACGAACTGACGACGAATGCCATCAAGTACGGCGCCCTGTCTCAGGGCGACGGCAGCGTCAACATTGCCTGGTCCGTTTCGGAGGAAGATCCGCCCGTGTTTTCAATGAACTGGATCGAATCGGGCGGCCCCAAAGTCGTTCAACCGACGCGGCAGGGCTACGGCACAAAATATGTTCGCTCGGCTCTCGCCTCGCTGTTGGGGGCAGCGCCGACGATCACGTTCGATCGTAATGGGTTTCGCTGCCACGCCGCTGGTCCGCTGGCAAGACTTGTGCGGCAGTCGGCGGAAGCTGCTTGATACAGTATCCGTTATCGGAAGGGTTAAACACCTTACTGAAGACATTCCCGAACCTGGCGGATCATATTCGTACGAGAGACGTTATCATACTCTTGGACCATTTTATCTGCCTGGAAATCATGATGGAGCGTTGGGGATGGGTGGCAACGGTATAACGGTCCTTGTCGTGGAGGACGAGGCTCTCGTTCGGATGGATATTGCGCTATTGCTAGAGGACGAAGGTTTCCAGGTGCTGGAAGCATCGAACGCCGACGACGCCATCAGCCTGCTCGACGCACATCCGGAGGTTCGTCTTATGTTCACCGATATCGATATGCCTGGCAGCATGGATGGCTTGAAACTTGCGGCCGCGGTTCGAGATCGATGGCCACCAGTCAAGATCATCGTGACATCGGGTCATCGCCACATGAGCGATGATACCCTTCCGATCGTCGGCCGCTTTTTCAGTAAGCCCTATGATCCGTCACGCGTGATTCACGCGATACGCGAAATGATCTAACACGATGAGGCCCTAAGCTGAGCGCGTCCGTCAAGCCAAGGATGCCGATGCTAGCAACTCTGCAATCGCAACCGCCCACCATGATGCCCGATGAGATCATTACCTTGAAGGCAAGCAAGACAAACTTACTGGGCTTTGGTCGCCGACGGCCAATCGTTTGAGGGCTCGTCGATCTGATGATCTGGGGTCTCGTCCATCCTATCACGAAGCTGGGTAGATTCTTTCTCGATCATGTAGATCACCGCGGATCTCTCGGCACCTTTAGCGACGAGATCATCGATCAACGCGTGCAGCCTCGGTTTGACTTGTTTCAAAATGTTCTGGTTGTCACTCATCACTTCCTCCCATTATTGCTCCGTGTTGGCCGACGCTCCTCCTTGCGTCTTAGCCAAACCGCCTCCCTGCATTCGCGTCTTCCGCCAGAACCAGACTTGCGGGCGGCGACCCACTCTCGTCGCCTCCGACGATTGCGGAAATGTAAGTCAGGGCATTTTTCATTCCGTTCATCGTGTAGGGCTTTTCGATTGCACCGAGTGCGCCGGCAAACCCTTCCGGGATCTTCTTGATATTGCCGCTCACAAAGACATACGGAATGCCCGCAGCTGCTAGTTCCCGACCCACGTCGATCCCGGTCGGGCCATCCATGAGATGGATATCGACGAATGCGAAATCAGGCTTCGACGCGTTGATCTGCTCGCGCGCCTGGATGCTGCTCATGGCGAGGCCTGTAACCTGATGGCCCGCCATCTCCACCTCGCTTTCAAGCTCCATGGCGAGCAGCATTTCGTCTTCGACGATCATAACTTTCAATGTGTATTCTCCTGATGGTCGCCGACAAGCAGCACCACATCGACAACCGTCTTGCGGCCATCCTGTCTACGTTCGATTTCGGCGCCGAGCTGCAAAGCAGACGCCTCGATCAACATGCGTCCGAGCTCGGTGCTTTCAATATCAGGCTCAACTGGTTCGGACGTGTCCTCGACACGGATCAGAAAATGACCGTTGAGGCGTTTGACCAGCACGTGGATGTCGCCGCCGCCGTCCATGAGACCCCGTCGAACTGCATCGCCGACCAACTCATTGACGATCAGCGACAAAGGCGTGGCTTTGACAGCGGGCACGAGCAGCGGCGAAAGATCCAAAGACAGACGGATGTCGTTGCGGCCAGTGGCATCGACAAGATCTGTCACCAATTCCTTTGTGAACTCTGAGATATCAAACTTCGACACGTCGTCGAGCGTGAACAGCTTTCGCTGAACTGTACTGAGGGCCTCTATTCGGTTGAGGACCGACATGAGTGTCTGCCTTTGCCGATAATCGGTGGTGATGCGTGCCTGCATTTTTACGATGGAAGCCATCGTCAGCAGGTTATTTTTCACCCGATGGTCCACCTCGTGGACGAGCAGCGTGCGCGCCTCCAGTGCCGCCTTGAGGGTGGCGGTGTTTTTTGCCACCTCCGCCTCCGCCTCATGGCGCGCAGCCGCCAGGTCTGCTTCCCGGCTTTTGACAGTTGTGAAATCGAGCTGGGACGCAAAGAAATAGATGATTGTCCCTGCCTCGTCCCGGACGGGGCTGATGAATACCGCATTCCAAAACGTAGTGCCGTCTTTTCGGTAGTTGAGGATATCGACGGCAACGTCGAGGCCGGCCGCGATGCCCTTCCGGATCCTCGCGATCGTTGCTTTGTCAGTCTCTGGACCCTGCAGGAAACGGCAATTGCGCCCGATTATCTCGTCATCTCTGTAGCCCGTCAGCCTTCGGAAGGCTTCGTTGCAGAAGATGATCGGATTGTCGGACTGGTTCGGATCGGTGACGATCATTGGCATACGGGTTGCCTTGAACGCGGCCGCAAATGGATCCTCGCTTACATGTCCGGCGACGAGACGGTCGCCAGCGTTGCGGGCATCGGTCCGATATTGATCCTTTTCTTGCATGGGGGTCCTGATCGTATTGTCCGCAACAAATGCCGCGGCTGGGGAATTGGTTCCGGTTTTTGTCAGTGCAAAGACGTTATCGTCGCCTCGATCTCGCAAATCACACCGGACGGATCATAGGCGATTGTCGATTTGCCGTTCAGCTCCGCGGCCAACAAGCGTTCGACGAGGCGGGACCCGAAGCCCTTGCGGGTCGGAGGGAGAACCTCCGGTCCGTCCATCTCCCTCCAAACGAGGCGAAGATCTCCGGTCTCTTTAGCGAAGCTCCATCTGATGGCAATTCTGCCTGTCGCATTGGAGAGTGCACCATATTTGGCAGCATTTGTGCCGAGTTCATGGAGAGCAAGCGAGAGTGACGCAACGACTTTTTGCGGCAGCAAGACCGGATCGCCAGAAACATCAAACCGCTCCGAAGGATATGGAGCGATAGCCTGCTCTACCACAGCCTTGAGATCGGCACTCTGCCAATGCCCCTCTGCAAGAAGGTCGTGGGCATGTGCCATGGCCGAAAGGCGAGCCTCGAAAGCGGTAACCGCACCGCTGGCCTCAGCATCTTTTGCCAGGGTCTGACGGGCAATCGCCATGACCGTCGCAAAGACATTCTTCACCCGGTGGTGCAACTCGCCGATCAGCACCGCCTGAAGCCGATCCGCTTCCTTTTTCGCAGAAATATCGTGAGCGATCTTGGAAGCGCCGATAATCCGGCCGGCACTGTCGTAGATTGGCGAGACGCTGAGGAGAACATCGACGAGATGGCCATCTTTGTGACGGCGTCTGGTTTCGTAAGGCTCCACCGTCGATCCGGCCCTGACGCGGCTCAACAGCGTCGGCTCCTCGTCGATCCGATCAGCAGGCACAAGGATCAGTACAGACTGACCGATGATCTCGTCCGCCTTGTAACCGTAGAGCCTCTCCGCCGAGGCGTTCCAGGACGTGATAGTCATATCGAGATCGATGCCTAGGATGGCATCATTGGAAGATGCGATGATGGACGCCAGCTGGCGCTCGACCTCCTGCCCTTTTTTGCGTTCGCTGATATCGATCGAGACGACCGCAACCTGGCGAATCCTGCCGCTATCGTCTCGAAGCGGCGAGACGGTATTGTTCACCCAGACGAGACTGCCATCTTTTCGGACATATCGCTTTTCGAGATCGAAGCTCTCGCCGGTCTGTGCAAGCCGCTGGTACAATCGGGTTTGCTCGGGCATATCGTCGGCATAGGTGATGTCGCGGATGTTCTTGCCAAGCAGCTCCTGTTCCTCGTAGCCAACAATCTCGCAAAACCGCTTGTTGACGTGCAGGATCTCGCCATTGAGGCTCCCTTGGCCAATCCCGGCCGCCGACTGCGATATTACCGCCCGCAGCCGTTCTTCGCTTGCCTGGAGCGCCCGATCGGCGCGGACGCGATCTGTGGTCTCGTTGACAATGCAGAAGACGCCGCAAACCGTCCCGTTTTCATCGCGGATCGGGGAATAAGAAATATCAAAATAGACAGTTTCCGGGTAGCCGTGCCGCTCGATATAAAATGGGCGGTCCTTGGCGGCGACCGTCTCACCTCTATCCAACACCTGGCGCAGGAGCGGTTCGAGGTCGTCCCATAGCTCGCTCCAGTTTTCTCGTGCCGGGCGACCGAAAGCCTTCGGGTGCCGTTGTCCGATCGACGGTGCATAGGGTGCATTGTAGAGGGCGACGAAGTCCGGCCCCCAGAACAAAACGATCTGCGCCATGGAAGGCAGCATAATGTCGACAGCGGATCTCAGGCACCGAGGCCAAACCGAAGGCGGGCCAAGCATGGACTGGTCCCAGTCTCCCCGCTCAAGCATTCGAGAAATCTCGTCTTGCCCTGAGAAAGTTGCCCCCATTTCGTTCTGCATCGGCGCCCACTCTAAATCGTTGCGACGTCGCAAACGTTCGTCCCAGTGCTCAATGTATAGCGTGAGATGGTCGCAGCAAGGTCTTTTCGCAATGAAATCAGCTTAGTGGCCGCCCTAATTTCAGGAGAGCGATCAACGATCGCCAACTTGGGGCGATGACGCCCGGCGCGTGAAAATCACGGCGATAGACAGTCCTCGCAGATCCCGTAACAGTCTTCCTCGGTCGATGCGGGCCCTCCGCAACAGGCGCATGAGGGAATCGACGGATCAGCCGAAAGGGTCTCCGGCGGCGGCAGAATCTCAATCTCGGCGTCTTCGAAGAGGCGTAGGGTGTCTTCTTCCATCTCGATGCTCCAGGTCGAGGATTTGACTCGAGATAGTTACGCCGGCGGCGATCTCAAGATGACAACCTTGATATGCCTTCTTCGAAGTTCCCTGGTGTTGATGCTGCGACAACGCCTGTCGGAACTACCGGGTTTTCCTTGTTGATCCCGAGCAACGCCAAACCCATCTACGCTGGATGCCGAAACAGAAGATCATCATCGCTCCCGCGCTCGTGGAGACCTGGACACTGTCGCCCGCCGCCACTTTCGGCTCCTTTGTCCGCGCCAAAGGTATTCTTCTGGAAGTCCGGGCCCGTCTGCCCGTGGCCGTTCGGAAATCTCTCGACGTGAACGGCATGGCCCTCGTGTTTGGGATGGAAAACAGCGGGCACGAGTTCGCCTCGGCGTCAGCAGCCGTCACCCAGGCGCTCGAAGGCATCGAAAACCTGCCGGTCATTCCGCGCGAAATTCAGGACATCCTCGACATCTCCGCGACCGAACGGCATCGGTGGCTGAAGGACGGCCGTCTTCCGAGCGCCGGAACGCGTACCGTGCGACAGAGCGGCCGCGCAAGGCAGATCACCTTCCATGTGTTCGATCCCCGTGTTGTGGAGGATCTGCTTGACCGGGCCGTCGTCGATGAATGGCGTGAAGAGGATATCGCCGCGAGAGCGGAGAACAGAAGGCAGGCCGCCTACCGGGCGAAGATTACCCGTTCGCTCAAGAAGGCGGTGAAGAAGCCAAAGACGGCCGAGAGCCAGTCTGATGCCGAGGCCAGCGATTTGCCTGGTTGGCAAGAGTTCGACGCCGATGGTCTGCTTCAGTAGCTGAAGCCCGATCCCGTCAGCGACAGCAGCGCGTCCTCGGTCATATCACGATTCCACTACAAGAGCCCGCCCCTACCCCCCAGGCTGAAATGCCTTGCCAACTCAGGAGCCGTTCGATCCCCCCAATGCACGACGCCGCCGCAGAAATCTCATCTGCTCCATTTTGTATAGTCGAGATAGCCATCGGGCCCCTGTGTGAACCATGTTTTGGGGTCATCTTGTGCCAACGGCAGATCTTCAGCGACGCGTCTCGGAAAATCCGGATTGGCAATAAAAGGTCGGCCAAACGCCACTGCGTCACCTATCCCAGCATCAAGTTCTGCTTGGGCACGGGTCGCGTCGAAATCCGAGTTCAGGATCAACGGCCCCTTGAATGCCGGCCGCAGATGCCGAGCCAGGGGATTGACCTCTCCGACACCAAAGGTTCCATCGACCGGGGGTTCCCGCAATTCCACATGGGCGACACCTATTTCGGAAAGGGCTTCGAGGGCCTTCGTAAACAACGGGAGGGGGTCGCTATCCCGTACGCCTTGGGTTTCACCATTTGGAGAGAGACGCACCCCAACCCGATCGGCGCCGATTGCGTCGGCAACAGCCTGTGTTGCGTCCTTCAGAAACCGGACGCGGTTTTCGATCGTTCCGCCGTATCGATCATCCCTGAGATTGGCGCTGTCTCGCAGGAACTGGTCGATGAGGTAGCCGTTCGAAGCGTGAAGCTGAATGCCATCGAACCCGGCGTCTATCGCATTGAGAGCAGCCTGCCGGAAATCTAGCACGACGCCAGCGATGTCATCCACCGATAGCGGTCGGGCGAGCTCGTAAGGTTTCTTGCCCTCATAAGTATGGGCATGATTTGGCGCGACTGTCGCTGATGCCGACACCGGTTGGCGGCCGCCTAAGAAGTCCGGATGAACGACCCGTCCCATCTGCCAGAGCTGCGCTATGATCCGGCCGCCACGCTCGTGAACTGCATCAGTGACGTCCCGCCATCCGGCGATCTGGCCGCGTGACCATATGCCTGTCGCGTATGGCCAGCCAAGTCCGAGCTGGTTGATACCGATCGCCTCGCTGATGATGAGGCCGGCGGATGCCCGTTGGGCGTAGTAGTGGGCCATGATGGGCGTCGGCAAGTGGTCTTTTGTGCCGCGGGCCCGTGTCATGGGTGCCATCAGAATACGGTTGGGCGCTTTGATGGCGCCGAGCTGGATAGGATCGAAGAGGCTGGGCATGGATGTGATCTTTCAATTCGAAGCTCAGACGAGACGCGAGCCGCCGTCGATGTTGAGCACAGCGCCGTTCATCCATCCATTGGCCATTAGAAAGACGACGGCAGCACCTGCTTCTTCCGCAGTACCGACCCGGTGTAGGGGGAGCTTCTGCGCGAGGGATTGGAGATAGGCGGCGCGGCCATCTCCCAACGTCTTGGACAGGATCGGGGTGTCGATTGGGCCTGGTGATAGGGTATTCACGCGGCGTGGTGCGAGTTCCACCGCAAGCCCGCGGGCAAAAGCCTCCATTGCGGCGGAAGCGGCAGCTAAGACGGCCGTGCCATAGGCGTTCGGTCGATCAGCCAGTGCGCCAGAGATGAAGGTGATGGAGGCATCCGCAGACAGGTTGTCGCCAAGTGTCCGCAAGATGTGGATGGCTGCCCAGATGCGCTCTTCGAAGGCTCTACGCAGGTAGGTCATGTCGGCCTCCAGCACCTTGCCGGCGACGAAGGTCCCGGCCAAAAGAACCAAGTGGTCGACGTGCCCGATATCTGAAAGCGCCATCTGAATTGCTTCAGGGCTGGTGACGTCGGCTGCACGCCAGCCGTCGAAGCCGTGCTCCGCTGCAGCGGTCCGGGACCGCTCATGGTCGGAGCCGAGCACCGTGACGCGTGCGCCGGCACCCTTCGCTTGGATGGCCGCCGCAAGGCCAATGCCTGACGTGCCGCCGACGATCAGGACGCGTTTACCTTTGAGGGTATTTGAGGGGTTGAATTCAGTCATATCAGACATCTCGATCTCCATTTGGCGCCGTTCTAAGCGCGATGGAAACAAGGTAGACCGGGTAATCAATCTTGATAATCAGGCTCGAATTCGTTTTACTCCTTCCATGGTGGAACGAATTCAATTCGACAGACTAACCGGTGTTATCGCGTTCGCGCGGGCTGCTTCGCTCGGAAGCTATGCAGCGGCAGCGCGATCATTGGCAGTTTCGCCGTCGGCGGTCAGCAAGAGCGTTCAAAGGCTCGAACAGCAGTTCGGCATAAGCCTGTTCACACGAACGACCCGATCCCTAACTCTGACCCCGGAGGGGCGGGATCTGCATGAGCGGGCCTTGCGCCTGCTGCGGGAGGCTGAGGACATTGAGCAGGCCGCGGTTGCCGCACGCGCGGAACCGTCGGGCTTCATGAAGGTGACGGCGCCGCTCCCGATCGGAGTCCATCTGATCGCGCCGGCATTACCCGCGTTCAGGGAAAGGTTTCCCAAGGTTATCGTCGACCTTCGTCTTGGAGACCGGTTCACCGATCTGGTCGAAGAAGGGATTGATGTTGCGATCCGCGTCGGAGAACCGGCAGACTCCCGCCTAGTCGCCAAGAAGTTGGCGCCGAATAGAATCTGCGCGTTCGCTTCACCCGCTTACCTTGCCGCTCGCGGCGTACCGCAAAAGCCAGAGGACCTCATCGACCACGACTGCGTGAACTTCCGCTATCAAAGCAGCGGCCAGACCCTGCGTTGGCCCTTCAAGATCGGCGACAAGGTTCTTGAGATCATTCCGAATGCGGTCACCATCCTGGACAACAGTGATGCTGTTGCATCTGTGGTTGCCGCCGGTGGCGGGATCGGCATTTCTCCTACATATATTGCGGCGCCGTTTTTGGAAAACGGCAGGCTCGTGCCGATCCTGAAAGAGTTTTCCGTCGACCGCAGCCATATCAGTGCCTACTGGCCCGAAAGCCGGCGCAGCAATCCAAACGTCAAGGCGTTCGTTGCCTTTCTGGCGGAGATCTTTCCAAACCCGACGCCTTGGGACGTGCGCTTCAAAGAAGCTGAATAAGGGAAGTGGCAGCGGACTTGGTTGCAATGCTCTTGAGAGGAATCGAACCTGCAACCCACCTTCCAAAACTCGATTAAGTGGTTGATGTAAAAGATTTGTGGGAATAGCGTCGATTTGCAGATGGAGTGTTCCCTGCAATCGCTAGAACGGCACCGATGGTGTAATCGGGGTTAGGAATTACCCTATCGGAACACGCTGGCCAGCCACGAGTGCAAAGATCGTTGCCCTGCAACAACCGAGCCCTCCCGTGCAATTCCACCTTCAAAGTTCGTGACAGCTGCTCCTGCCTCCAGTGCGAAAAGCTTACCAGCGGCAAGATCGTAGTAACTTAAACCGTCTTCAAAATAGCCATCGAGGCGGCCGCTACCCACATAAGCAAGGTCAAGAGCGGCCGAGCCAAGGCGGCGGACGCCCGCAGCTGTATCCATGATCGTTTGCAATCCGACCAGGAACTGGCTTTTTGTGATGCATTGCAATTGCCCCGGCACGGGCATTGAAATTGAGACCATCGCGCTTTCTGGTGGCTTAGCCGCAAGCGCCGGAACGTGGACATCGTTGATCCATGCACCCCTTCCCCGAACGGCGGAAAATATCTCGTCTCGAATGGGATCAAAGACCAATCCGAGCACTTCGCCGCTCTCGTCGCACAACGCGATGCTAACCGCGAAATACGGGATGCCCCATACGAAATTGCTTGTCCCGTCCAGAGGATCTACGACCCAGGTCTCTGTCTTCTCACCCGCGTGGTAGCCCGTTTCCTCCCCGAGAAAGCCGTATCCAGCTGCCGCCTCGTTAAGGACCTTTAGAATCGCGACCTCCGCGGCCGTGTCCGCTTCTGACACGTAGTCGGCGTGCCCTTTCTGGCTGACGGCATTGGCTGTCAGGCGGCCAAAGCGCGAGAGAAGCTCTGCCCCGCCTGCCCGCGCGGCCTGCTTGGCCGCCAGGAAGAGGTGATCGATCTCGTCATCCTTCACGGCTGGCTCCTTAGAAACGTTGCGGCGCTAAAATCAAGCCCCATGTGCTGCCCGTTGACCAGCCGCATAGGTGCGTCGACCCATACCGATAGCGCTTGGCCCAATGCCATCCGATGCACGAAGCTGCGCCCGACATAGCGAACATCTTCGACGACGGCATCGATATGGCCCTGGCCCGCCGCCGTCATCAGAAGCCGCTCCGGCCGTATGAACAGCGTGGATGCACCTTGAATCTCACCTGTAGGAAGGGCCATCGTGCGACCATCGGCAAGGCGGAAGCCAACTCCCTCGGCGTTGCCCTCCAGGAAATTGGCGTCACCGACGAATTCGGCCACGAAACGCGACGCCGGACGAGCATAAATGTCCTCGGGAACCGCAAGCTGCTCCACCACGCCCCCGTTCATCACAGCGATCCGGTCGGATAGTTCGAGAGCCTCCTCCTGGTCGTGCGTTACGTAGATCGCCGTGACGCCGATCCGCTGTTGCAACTCGCGCAACTCCTGTCGCAGCGACACGCGCAGCCGGGCGTCGAGATTGGACATAGGCTCATCGAGCAAGAGCAGCGGCGGATCGATCACCAGTGCGCGTGCCATCGCAATGCGTTGCTGCATGCCACCACTCATCTCGGCGGGATAACGGTCTTCGACATTGCGAAGCTGCACCTGCTCGAGTGCGTCCCGGACACGCCGCGCAAGGTCGGTCTTGCTGACCTTGCGGAGCCGCAGACCGTAGGCGACATTCTCGAAGATGGTCTTATTCGGCCAAAGTGCATAATTCTGGAATACGAAGCCGATGTCGCGCTCCCAAGGCGGACGTGCCGAGACGTCCTTCCCGTCGAATTCGATTCGCCCCCGGTTGATGGGGTGGAATCCCGCGATAGCCCTCAATAGCGTCGTCTTCCCGCAACCCGAAGGTCCGAGAAGCGTAAAAAACTCGCCAGGTTGCACGGTCATCGAGACGTCCTTGAGCACCGTGACGTGACCGTAGGCTTTCGAAACCGACTGGATATTGACCTCGCACCCCCGTGCGGGCGCTACTGGATGGATGGCATCAGGCATTCTGTAACCTCTGCGACTGGCCATAACGCACGACCAAGTATAGCGGGATATAGATGATCATCATGAGCAGGATGGTCTGCGCCGCGGACACGCCGAAGTCGGCATCGACAAGCGTGTTCTCGAAGATCACAGCGGTCATTGGCTTCCAGGGCGGCCGGTAGAGCACGATCGTCGAGGAAAGCTCGGTGACGATATGCAGGAAAGTCAGCGTGGCACCGGTGATCGCGCCTGCAAGCATGAGCGGCGCGGTCACGCTCACGAAGACCTTGAACGGACGGGCGCCGAGGCTGAGCGCAGCTTCGTCAAGCGCCGGATGAACCTGGCGAAGAGAAGCTTCCGAGGCCTTGACCGTAAACGGCAGGTTCCGGATCACATAGGCAAGCGCAAGGATGAACCAGGTGCCCGTCAACTGCAGGGGCGCCTCGTTGAACATCATGATCAGGCCGATACCGAGGACAGTGCCCGGGATAACATAAGGCATCATCACGGTCATGCTCAGCAGCGGAGCAATCACGCGATAGCGTTTGCGCACAAGGACGAAGGCGATCCCGAGACCGGCGGCGAAGGCGACGATCGTGCCGGCGAATCCCAGCGACAGCGTCACCCATGCCGATGTCAGCCCGCTCTGCCACATGGTCGCGTAGTTGGACAGCGTCAGGGAAAACCGCGGCAGACCGACGCGCCACTCCATGAAACTCGTTGCGAGCACAGTCAGATGCGGGACAAAGGCAAAGAACAACACCGTCGACGCAAAGACCCACGCCGCCACCTGGCCCGTCGTTGAGAGTTTGCGGCGGTCCGGCCGGCGTGCCGATACGACCGCAAAGCCCCGCCTCGCCAGATAAACCTGCTGTGCCATGAGAAAGAGGCTGGAGACTGCAACGAGAACGACCGACCCCGTCGCTGCAAGTGCAGGGTTGCGTCCGGCCTCGCTGAGAAACGACGTATAGATCAGGACCGGGAGGACACTCAGATCCAACCCGATGATCCTCGGCGTTCCGAAATCCGAGAGAGCCGCCATGGTGGCAAGGTACAACCCGGTTATGATGCCCGGCATGGCTAGCGGTATCTCGATCGAAAAGCGCGTCTTTGCCGGCCTCGCGCCGAGGCTTTCGGCAGCCTCGATGTGAGAGGCATCCAGCCCCGAAAAGGCGCTATGGCTCAAGAGGAAAATGACCGGGAAGACGAGCCATGCGATGACCCATATCACCCCATGCATCCCGACGATGGTGAAGTCGATGCCGAGGAAGGACGTCACCACACCGTTGCGCCCAAGAAGCAGCCGCCATGCATAGGCGCCGAGGAATGGCGGCGACACTGACGCCATCGTTGTCAGGAACACGATCGCCGTTGATCCACGAACATCGAAGCGCGCCACGACATAGGCCAGCGAAACCCCGAGTATGGCGGCGATCGCTGTAGCCGACAACGACACGATGAGGCTGTTCAAGGTGGCTCGCAACGTGTCCCGGCCAGTTACGAACGCCAGGTAGTTGGATGCGGTGATGGTCGGCTCGCGCGCTTCGAAGCTGAGATAGGCGTTCTGGGCATGACGCAAGGACAGGCTCCCATCCGCATCAGCCTGGCCGGCAAGCGGCTGAGGCGCCGACTTGTTGAAGAGCCCTCGAGGTGCCTGCTGACTGACGTCAAGCCGAACGCCGTCGACGGAGATCGCGAGCTGGCTGCTACCCTCCGGCGTCAACGAGATCGGCTTTTCAGAGCGCAATAAAACTGTCGTCGGATCGACATCCAGGATATCGAGCGTGAACTGCCCTGACTTGGTGACCTGCAATGCCTTGTTCTTCTCGATGATGTCAGGAGTGAACTGGCTCGTCATTTCAGGGACAGGCTCCAGTCCCGCCGCACGATGAACGATCGAGAAGCGACCTCCATCACCGATGACGGAGGCACTCAGGAGCCTTATTTGGGGCAGTAGAATAGTCGCGATGCAGACGAGGAGCGCGACAATCGAAAAGAACAACCAATTATCGCGCCAGAACCTCATTTGCCGATCAGTTCCTGGAAGCGTGCGACCACGACCTGCTTCGGATCGACAGGAGAGATGATGTTGAGGCTGCCTATATCCGGGAGAACGCTGGGCGGCGTAACATCGTTGCGAGCAGAACGCCGGACCGTCGCGTCGCGCACGACTTCGTGGGAAGCTTTCGACCCGAGAAAATCGATAAATGCCTTTGCCTCGTCAACATGCGGAGCGTCCGCGACGATGGCCTGTGCATCGACCTGGCCAGTCACCGCATCCGTGGGATAGATGACGTCGATCGGAAGTCCCTCGGCCTTCCATTTTGCGCCCAGATCCTCATTGATCCAGCCGACTGCCGCCTCGCCGTCGCGAACCGCATTGAAGGCATCATCGGATCCCGGCGCGATGCGGGCACCTTTGGCAAGATTGCCGACAAACTCCCAGCCCATCTGCCCGGCAAGCGCCGACAAAATCGTGTAGCCCGTTCCGGATTTTGCCGGATCGGGAATGATCAGCGATCCAAGCCCCTTCCACTTGTCCGAGACCAGATCCGCCTGCGTCTTCGGAAGATCGCCGGCCTTGACCCGCTTCGTGCTGACGATGATCGGCTGCAGCAGAACCGTATAGGGATGCCAGATATGGTTCGGATCGACGGTGATCATATCGCCGTCAGTCTTGCTTTCGTAAGCTTGGAAAAGAGAACCGTTTTCGTCGAACGTCTGGGTCGGACCACCCCAGAGCACATCGGCTGTCGGGTTTTTCGATTCAGCGCGGAGACGCTCGACAACCTCACCCGTACCGCCGCGCACGACAGTCACGGTGATATCAGGGCGCACCTTCTTGAAGGCATCGAGCACCGGCCCCGACGTGGTTTCGCCATGCGATGTGTAAACGACAAGATCAGCCGCCATGCCGTGGCTCGCGACAAGCGCGACGCCTGAAAACAGCACTGCTCCCAAGGACTTCTTCATCATTGACGGCTCCCCTTTGTTTTTGCCGATATCAATAAATCTATTAAATGGCATAAATAATTCATTGGCAACCGCATATCGTGCAGAGAAAATAGAAATATCAGCAATAGTGCAGACTGGACAGACGCATGTTCGCCAATATATGATCCATTGAATGGATTATTTGGGGGCTTTGTGGCGATCTCTGGCAACAATCACGCCTATTCCGGGCGTTACAATCGGCGACTGGTATTCGACCTCGTCCGACAGAAAGCCGAAATTCGTCGAGGCGACCTGGTTAATTTGACCGGGCTGCAACCACAGACCATATCTAATATCACCCGCGACCTGCTCGACCGTGGTCTGATCACCGAAGCAAGTCAGGCTGCCGGCGGGCGTGGCGCCCCGCAGAAGTTGCTGACGCTGGCCGATGGCGCCGGATGTTCGATCGGCTTTCACCTTGATCGTGATCGATTGACGGGCGTGCTGTGCGACCTGAAGGGACGGGAAATCATTCGCGTCGACAACGAAAGTCCCTGGGTGAATCCAAACGAAACAGTTGCCTTGATGTCCAGTGTCGCCGCAGACATCGTCGAGCGCTGCCAGGGCACGCCTTGCTGGGGTATCGGCGTGGCAATGCCAACTTTGCAGGAAGCCGATTTCGAACATTACGTCGGCTCACCTGGCTGGCAGAACTGGGGCAATTTCGAATTGGCCGATGCTCTTGAACGAGCCTCCGGTCAGCCCGTGATCATCGAAAACGACGCAACGTCGGCAGCAATCGCAGAGCTGGGCTCGCCCCGCGATGTCGACTTGACGCATTTCGTCTACGTGTTCATCGGGCACGGACTGGGGGCCGGCATCATAATCGATGGCCTGCCGTTCCAGGGGGCCTTCAACAATGCGGGCGAGATCGGGTTGCTGAACTGGCCAAACGAGTTGCAGCCCGAAGCCGGAGGTGCAGCCACGCCATTCTCGCTCGAGGAGCTCGCGCAAGCGATGAATTGCGAGACCCAACTGCTGGAAGCGGAAGGCGCGCTCGACGGGCTTTATCAAAAGCGAGATACCGGGCTGATGCGGTGGCTTGAACTTAATGCAAAAAGGCTCCGCGTTCTCGTCTCCATTATCGAGAACCTGTTTGATCCGCAGACGGTCATTGTCGGAGGAACGATATCGCCGACGATCCTTGGATCTCTGGTCGACCGCACATATCCATTGATGCCTTCCGTCTCGGCACGCAGAGCGCGTGAGATACCAAGGCTTTTGACAAGCAAGCTCGGTCCGAGCGCT
The DNA here is from genome assembly GCA_900471485.1 of Hyphomicrobiales bacterium. Lineage (GTDB taxonomy): Bacteria > Pseudomonadota > Alphaproteobacteria > Rhizobiales > Rhizobiaceae > Rhizobium. Next base: position 128,951 of record UCEU01000016.1, on the reverse strand, counting down.
TCAGCAGTCGGCGCGGCGATGCTTCCCGTAATCGCACATGGCAGTCCCGATTTTCGGCGCTTGTCATTGATGCGCGGCCGCAAGACCCCCATCGACCCAGAAACACAGTTTGATCGAGTGGCTGGCTAAGCCAACCTTCGACACCTGAGAAGCATTGGAGATCCCCATGAAAGTTGCTATCGCCGGCCTTGGCTACCGCATGGCAAATGTCCTTCAGTCCTTCCAGAAGGCAATTCCCGACCTGACCATTGTCGGGCTCGTGGATCCGCAGCCCGCAGGACTACAGCAGATAGAGACGGCGGGCCTTCTCGTTTCCCGCCGGTTCGATACGGTCGATGAGATGGTAGCTCAGTCCGGCGCCGACCTCCTGATGGTAGGCTCACCCAACACGTTCCATCTAGAACATATAGAGAGCGGGCTGCGCGGCGGCCTCAAGGTCTTCACGGAAAAGCCCGTGGTCATAAGCGAGGCCCAAACGCTCGAGCTTGCGGCGCTTCTTGCGAAGTACGGAAGCGACCGGGTCCTCGTGGGCCTAGTCTTGCGCTACTCAGACCTCTATCGCGATCTCCGTCACGCCCAGGCGACGGGGCAGATCGGTGAGGTCGTCTCCATCGAGGCATCCGAACATATCGCCCCCTATCATGGCGCGTTCTTCATGCGCGATTGGAGGCGCTACGAGCGTTTCGCCGGCCCTTACATCCTTGAGAAATGCTGCCACGACCTGGACATCTACGCGAGCGTTGTGGGGAAAAGAGCGAGCGCGGTGTCAAGCTTCGGCGGTCGCAAATCCTTCGTGCCGCAGAACGCCCCGGAGATGATGACGAACGTCGAGCGCGATCAGTATTTCCGCAAGCCAAGCGGGTGGAACACAACGGAAAAGGTCTTCGACAGCGACGCCGACATCATTGACTATCAGACTGCGCTTATCGAATACGAAAGCGGAGCCACGATGGCGTTTCACGCCAATTTGAATGTTCCGAACCAATTCCGCCGCTTCTGTGTCGTCGGCTCAAAGGGCACGGCGGAAGGCGACTTCGTACGAAACAACTTCACGGTCCACGCCGCATCGACCGGTCAATTGCTGGCCGAGCGACGCTACGCGGGAGATGAGAGCGACCACTACGGTGCCGACGACCAAATGGCTGCCGATATCGCAGAAAATCTCCTCCATGGCGCCTCGTTGCCTGTTGGAGTCATCGACGCGCTTGAAGCCGGACTGACCGCCGTCAAGATTGATGAAGCACGGCGAGACAGACGCGTGATCGAAATGGCGGATACCTGGGAGAGGTTCGACGCAGCGTTGCAGGGCGTGCCCGTCAAGGTGACCGCATGAACGAAGGGTTCGACATTCGCAAGGCAGAGCATGGCGACGCGGAGGCGATCCTCGAGATCTGCGTGCGGACGGCCGACGCGGGTCGGGATGGCCGAAGCCTTTACAGCGATCACCGATATCCCGGCCTCATCTGGGCGCTGCCGTATCTGACCGTGAACCCGGAGACCGCTTTCGTGCTGACACGCCTCGGTAAGGTTGTCGGCTATGCCGTCGGCGCCGTGGATACGGCAAGCTTCGAGGTAGAACTGGAACGCGCGTGGTGGCCGGAGCTACGCCGGCAGTTCGTCGACAGAGAACCGTCAGCTGCAGGTGATGGATACGTGCTTGATTACATCAGGCGCCCTGAGACCTCACCAAGTGAAATCGTATCGCGCTATCCGGCACACCTGCATATCAATCTGCTGCCCGAAGCCCAAGGAAGGCGCCTGGGGACGACCCTGCTGGAACAGCTTCTGATCTCGCTAAAGACTGCGGGCGCAAGTGGGGTCCATCTCGGCATCAATCACATGAATGAGCCGGTCGCCGATTTCTACCGGAAGATCGGGTTCAGCGAGATCGCGCGCCTGCCATCGATTATCATGGCAAAGAGAATGTAAACGGCTAACAGCCGGGACGAACTCGGTATCTTCTTCCGGACAAGAAGCGAAGAATTCCGTCTCTCTTTCCAACACGCGTGACTATGGCGACGTTTTTGGCCTTTCTTACGGGCGAATTGTATGTCTCTCGAACTTCCGCATCGCTATACCGTATTTCTCGACCGGACGTGTTGAACGAACATAGTCTTGAAATCAGCAAACCCATCAAATCCGGTGGCTTGGGCGACCCTGAAAACAGTCGTGCGCCCCACTGCACATTCCTTCGCCACCGATTGTAATGTGCCAAAGGCAATAGCTTCGGGCTTATCAAGTGCCAGTCTGGCTACGCGTTCCTCCAGACCCGAGAAGACGATCACGCGGGCAGCGATCATCTGCTTGAAAGAGGCGAAATCGGTTGGAGCGATGGGTTGTTGGGACGCGTTATGCATGGACTGCATACTCGACAGTAGGCGGGGACCTCTTCATCTCAATGTTTCCAGCTGCGCGCCCTCAATCATACGTATCCAGTGGGCGGCGCGCATCGCCGCTTCGGCAAGTACGGGCTTTGGTGCCTTGTAATACTCGTCGACGGGCATCTCACGTCGCAAGCGTACGAAGGTGATCGCGTCCTGCAGCGTTGGGAACTCCAAAGGTAAGGTCAGGTGCAGAAACAGCGAGACGACAGCGACCGAGCGGGACCGACCGCCACGGCAATTGATGAGCACGCTGCCCCGCTCGCGCCTTGGATATGAGGGCTTGTCGGGCAGGATCTGCTCTAGCGCCGCCTGCAGTATGTAGTGAGCAGCCACCATCTGCGTGTCGGGATTACCCGCGCCGTCAATCAGGCCGATCTTGTAATAACGGATTTCTCCGGGACCGTAGACGCTTCCTTGGTGGTCCGCCACAAGGCTCGACTGCTCGACAAAGTTGAAGTCAAGATTCACCGCGCAGTTGACCACGGTGGTGATGCCTTTCGTCCGGAGAAGTTCGAGATCACTCGCGCCCTCCTTGCCGGAGATGAAGATATCTACGCCGTAACGCGGGTGAGCTTCATATATCAAACTCAGCTTTGGAAGCGATGAGCTAGCCGCCTCATTGGTTTCTTGTGGTATCTGCATCATTTCTCCATGGGATGGCGTGAGGGTTTAGCTTGGGGTCGCAATTCCCGCCTACACTGTAATGACCATGGCCCCGCTAAGCCGCTGCTTTGGCAATCCTGGTCTCACATATCCTGTTAGCAACACGTTCCAACGTCGGATATGCCGCTCCCTGCCCCGTCGCGATATATCCAGGGCAAAGGAAATCAGTCGCCCCAACGGGAACCCGACCAAGCGTCAGGGGATCGTAACGACCTCCCGCGTTCTTTAAAATCAAGGTCGCTGCGGCCACGTCCCAGGCGTTCACGCCAAATCCTGTTGCGGCATCCGCCCATCCAGCAGCAACGTGGGCAATGCTGAGCGCAGCACTGCCTGGACGTCGCAACGTGGAAAACGTCTCTACAAGTTCACCGAAATTCCTTAGAGCCACCTCTCGACCATCGAGTCGGAAATCCCGGGCAACGGGATAGCCGGTGATCAGGGTCGCATGAGTCTCATCGGGGATAGAGCGAGACTTAAGTTCTGTGCCATTGAGATAGGAAAACTTTAGGTCGGCAGAGAACATAAACTCGGTGACAGGATCGTAGATCGCGCCGGCTACGACACGGTCATCGACGACGGCTGCGACCGAAACGCACCAAAACGCGAGCCCCCTTGCAAAGTTCGACGTCCCGTCGATCGGATCGACATACCACTGAATTCGGCCCGAACCCGTCTGGCCACCTTCCTCACCCATGATCGCGGAATCCGGCTCGTGCTCCAGAATGAAAGTCCTAATTGTGTTTTCCGCCTGTTTGTCATGCACAGTAACGACGTCGTGCAGATCAACTTTGTAATCGACAGCTACGTTTGACCGGAAAGCCATGATGAGGGGATCATGAACGGCAAGCGCAGCGCCCTTGGCGATCTCGCTCAACTGTTTCGATCGGGCAACTGTTTCTTCGTCAAACTGCGACTGATCGCCGAGATAGCGGTTCTTCATTTTCTGTAATCCACTTTAGATGAAAGGCAGGCTGTCGGCTGGCACCGGCGAGGCGGCGCCAGCCTCGTTGCTACTTCGTGTAGTTCACCCGCCAAAAATCCTGCCATTCCTCGCGCCGGTCGAAATCATCGAGCCCGGTGGAAGAGTCGTAGGACTGCAATTTGGTCGAGACTTTCATCAACCCGGATGGCTCGTCATCGGGCATCTTGATATCCATGCTCGTCGGGAGCTTGCCATCCTTCATCTGTGGCGCGATGCCCTCCTCCGTCAGGATATAGTGAATGAAGAGCTTGGCGGCGTTCGGGCTTTTCGTCTTCGTCGCAATGAGCCCGAGCTTGACATAATTCCAACCCACCCAAGGCTCAAGCGTGGTGCAAATGCCCAGCTTGTATCCCTTGTCCTGGTTGTCGCGGAACTTCGCCGAACTCAGCAGCCCAAAGAACGGCTCCTTCTGGCCAGACGCCCCGACCGCCTCCGAGACTTTGTCATCGCTGTCCGTTGCAAGTGGGCCATTTTGAGCGAAAGCCTTGATCCAGGCCGCGGCAGCGCTCTTCTCGCCAGTTTTCAAATCCTCGCCGAAATGCGATTTGTAAGCGGCAGCCACTGCTTCAGCGCCATGCGCCTCCAACTGATTGAACCAGTCGGTGTAATTACCCTTCGTCAAAGGATCGATGACAGCAACCTTGCTCTTCCATTTGGGTTCCGTCAGTTCCCAGATATTGGTGACCGGGCATTTGTCGTACACCTCGGTATTATAGGCCCAAACGTTTGCGTTGGTTGAAATCGCCAACGGATCCTGGAACTGCTCTGGTATCGTCGACACCTTGTCCGCCGGGATATAATTCTCAACAAATTTTTCCGGCAGGAGCTGCGCAAGCGCAGCCGGCGCATCGGTGATCAGAACGACATCACCCTGGACATTGTTCGCTTGGCTTTCGCGAATGATCATCTCCAGCTGGCTATTCGCCGAGACCTTCATTCCTGTCGCCTTGATCCCGTACTTCCTGGTGAAGTTTTCCGCCATCTCGACGATTTTGCCCGTGCTGTCGTAGATGTTGATCGGCGTTTCGGCCTTTGCAGCCTTGACCAACGCTTCAAGATCGAACCCATCAGCCGCAGCAGCGGGAATTGCCACCGCCGCCGCCAGGACCGCAATCGCGGCAGACTTCAGATTTGACATGCTTCTCATTTGCTTCCTCCCCGATAAACGTGATCAGCTTTCACTTGCGGTAATTCATCCGCCAGAAGTCCTGCCAGTTCTCGCGCTTGTCGAGATCGGAGGCCGCAGTTGATGCATCGAATGCCATGAGCTCATTAATGTGACTCGAGACACCGGACGGCTCGTCAGAGGGGAGATTGATCTTCGAATTGCCTGAGATTTTCCCGTCGACAGTCTGGGGCGCAATCCCCTCTTCGGTCATCAGGTAGTGAACGAAGAGCTTGGCCGCATTCGGGCTTTTCGTCTGGGTAGCGATCAGACCAAATCCCGGATAGAGGAATCCCGAGAACGGCTTGACCCCCGCGCACAGGCCGAGCTTCAGGCCCTTTGCTTCGTTGTCGCGGTATTTCGCCGTCGAGGTGATGACAAAAAACGGATCGGCTTGGCCCGGCGCACCCGCAGCGTCGGCGACAGTCGTCGAATCCGAAAGAAGGGGACCGTTTTCAGCGAAAGCCTTTACCCAGGCTGCGGTGGCAGTGGCACCGCCGGTATCCAGCTTCTTGCCGTAGAGGTCTTCATATGCTTTGGCGACTTCTGCGTCGTGATGCGTCTCGATCTGGTTGAACCAGTCTGCGTAGAGAGGCTTATCGAAAAGGTCGAGCATCGCGAGCTTTCCCTTCCACTGGGGTTCGGTAAGCTGCCAGATATTGGTTACGGGGCACTTCGCGTATTTCTCGGTGTTGTAAGTCCATACATGTGCGTCGGACACAACCGTCAATGGATTGCGCAGTTTTTCAGGGATATCCGCCTCGAGGTCCGGCGGCGTCCAACTGCTAACAATCCCCTCCGGCAACAGCTCACCCATTGCGGACGCAACATCGGTGGCAACACTGACATCCCCGACCACATTCCCCGCTTGGCGCTCGCGGATCATCAGTTCGACCTGGGTCGCCTCATTCACCTTCTTGCCGCTCGCCTTTACCCCATATTTCTTGGTAAAGGCCGCGGCCGTATCGACGATCTTGCCCGTCACCGCGTAGACAGTGATTGGCGGCTCTTTCTTGGCCGCCTCGACCATCGCACTGAGATCGAATGCATCGTCGGCGCGCGACTCATCGCAGAACATGGATGCGGCTGTGATTGCGGCAACGCACACCAGCACAGCAGTATCGATTTTCTTCACCTTCATCATTTCACTCCTCCCGCTCCCCGATTTTATTTTTGGTAGTTCATTCGCCAGAAGTCCTGCCAGGTCTCCCGAGCGTCCCAGTCGTCGAGGCTAGTCGACATCGAGTAGGGCAGCAGTTTGTTCAGGGCGGCACCAATCCCCGAAGGTTCGTCCGCTGGCAGTTTGACGTCCTTGTTCGTCGACATTTTTCCGTCGATCGCCTGGGGCGCGATGCCTTCTTCGGTCATTATGAAGTGGACAAAGAGCTTGGCGGCATTCGGGCTATCGGTGCCCTTGGTGATCAGGCCGACGCCAGGGTAAAGCCAACCGAGCCAGGGCTTAAGGTCCGAGCAGAGACCGAGTTTCATTCCCTTGTCGGCGTTGTCGCGGAACTTGGCGGAGCTGATCAGCCCCATGAACGGCTGCGATTGGCCGGGTGCAGCCACTGCATCGGCGGCGGCGGCATCGGCGTCCGTCAGAAGCGGCGCGTTAGCAGCAAGCGCCTTGACCCAGGCCGCAGTGGCAGTCGCTTCGTCCGTTTGCAGGTCTTTGCCGTAGCGCGCCTTGTAGGCCGCCCTCACCTCGTCGTCTCCGTGCTTTGCCATCTGGTTGAACCAGTCAACATAGGACGCTTTCCCGAGCGGATCCTGCATTGCCACCTTGGCCTTCCACTTCGGTTCGGTCAGCTCCCAGATATTGCTAACCGGGCACTTGTCGAAAAGCGTTGTATTGTATGACCAGACATTGGCGCTCGTGACCACGGTCAACGGATCTTGATATTCGGCAGGAATTTTGGCGGCGAGGTCCGGCGGCAACCAGCTTTCCGCAAAGCCCTGCGGAATGAGCTGTGCGACGGCGGCAGGTGCGTCGCTGACGATCGATACGTCGCCCTGGATATTGTTCGCACGAGCCTCTCGGATGATCATTTCGAGTTGGGCTGAGGCCTTTACCTTCGACCCTTCTGCTTCCAGACCGTACTTCTTGGCGAAGTTCTTCGCCATCTCCACGATCTTCCCGGTGCTATCATAGACCGTGATCGGCTTTTCCTTCTTCGCGGCCGCAATGAGCGCGTCGAGATCAAAATCACTGCCAGCAATTGCGGACCCTGCCGTTGCGGCAACAATGGATACCGCGCAAAGCAGCCGACCGACACCATCTTTCATCACTCGCTTCATACTGCTCCTCCTTCAGTAAGAACGCTATTCGTTCAGTTCAAAGCGCCGGCGCGAAGCAATGCGTCGGCCTCGACGAGGCGGTCTCCTTGCCCATCGAACGCATGAAGTGCCTCTGACGGGGCATGGACGAACACACGTTCGCCCCCGTCGAGACGTGGCAATACATGGGTCGTCAAAAAGAGCGTGTGGTTGTCGCTCTTCAACTCGAGAATCCAACTGCCTCCCGTCGGCAGAACACCGGTGACAGTCATTTCTGCAGCAAATTCGCCTCGGGGCGCATCCTCGATCTTGGTGACGTAGCCCATTGCCTCCGGTCGAACGCCAATCGAAGCGACGCCCCGTAGCGTCGGGTAGCGTGAAGAGAAGTATGCTTCGGCCTTATCGGCGATATCAGAGACGCCTGGCTTGCCAAAAGTCAGGATATTGATCGGAGGACTCCCGACAAATTCGGCAACAAAGCGGTTGGCCGGGCGGTCGTAAATGTCGTTCGGGGTGCCCATCTGCTGAAGGGTGCCCTCGTTCATCACGGCAATGGTGGTCGCCAGGGTCATCGCTTCCCATTGATCGTGAGTAACGAAGACGATTGTTGTCTTAAACTCCTTGTGAAGGCGCTTCAACTCAGCACGCATTTCGAGCCGGAGCCTTGCATCGAGGTTCGATAGGGGCTCGTCGAGAAGCAGGACACCTGGGTTGACCGCAAGCATGCGAGCGAGCGCCACGCGCTGTTGCTGCCCGCCGGAAAGCTGCGACGGATAGCGGTCTCGATATTTCGCGATGTCGAGGGCCTGCATCACCTTTTCGACACGTGCCTCACGCTCGGCCTTCGGCAGGTTGCGAAGCCGCAGACCAAAGTCGGTGTTGCGTTCGATCGTCAGGTGTGGCCAGAGCGCATAGCTCTGAAAAACTAACCCCATTTCCCGCTTTTCCGGCGGAACGAAAATCCCATCTACAACGGAATCGATCACACGCTCGCCAACCCTGATCTCGCCACCAGACAGGTTTTCCAGCCCAGCGATCATTCGCAGTGTCGTCGTCTTGCCGCAGCCGGACGGTCCAAGCAGACACATGAATTCGCCATCACGGATTTCCAGATCTAAATCGGAAACGGCATTTGCAGAGTTTACGCCGTAGTTCTTTTGCGCGCCGCGCAGGTTGATAGTAGGCATCAGCTTCCGAGTCCTTCTGCAAGATTTGTGCGCGTGAGTTTCTGGGCCAGCAGCGTACCGAAGTAGGCGATGCCAGCAATGATGAGGACCACCGCATTGGCGGCCTGTGTGTAGTGATAATCAACCAGTCGGAGCGAGTAGGTCGTGAGCACGTCCGTGCTCGGCACAGCGAGGATGACGAATAGGCTGAGGCCCTTGATCCCTGAAATAAAAGGCAGGAGCACGCCTGTCACCAGCGATCCCTTCTGAATTGGGATCACGATCGAGATCATTCGTCGCAGCCAGCCGGCGCCCGCGATCTGTGCCGCTTCTTCGGGATCCTTTCCGAGCTGCGTCATCGCCGAAATGCCAGCGCGAGAAGCATAGGGCATCTGGTCAGCGATGAGAGCAAGCACGAGGATAGTCACCGTTCCGTAAAGTGCAGGCATTGGTCCGCGGGGTACGGCAAAGAGCGACAGATATGCCGCCGCAAAGGCGATACCGGGCACGAGATACGGCAGGAAGGTGACCTGGCGAAGATAGACGGACAGAGCGCGAACCGGCGTGCGGATGACGACATAGCCAACGAAGAGGCCGAGAATTCCGGAGGTCAGCGATGCAAGCCCGACAATCATCAAGGTGTTCTTGGCAGCCGCCCAGAGGTCCGGACTTAGCAGAATACCACTCTGCAGGGCCACTGTGTCGAGGTTGGTGCCGATCCAGTAGTCGAGCGTGAAATTATCGAACGTGAATTGAGCCGGGATCTTCATGACCGTCGAAAGTGCAAGGGTCAGGATCGGCAGGCCGACGCTCAGAACAAAAATGGCTGCAGCAAAGGCGGTTGCAGGTATACGCATGCTGCCAAGCCGGCTTTGTCGGTTCATCGAACCTTTCGATCCGATGGTAACGAACCGCCGTGCCTCGCGCACCAGGCGTGCATCGACCATGAGCGTGATAATGCCGATAACCATGATCGAGGCTGCCACAACGCCGGCCACACCTGTCTGGCGTGAAGCAATGCTGCGAAAGAGCGAAGTCGACAGGACCTCGAACTTCACCGGCAGGCCGAGCACATAGGGAACGCCGAACTCGCCCAGGCACTTTGCGAAGATCAGCACCATTGACGAGAGAAGCGCCGGACGCATCAGCGGAAGAATAACCTGGATTGCAACCTGGTAGCGGCGCGCTCCGAGGATGCGGGCGGAGTCTTCGAGCTGCGAGTCGAACCGGCGCAGCGCCGAGCCAAAAAGCAGGATGACGAACGGTGTGTAATGAAGCGCCAGAATGATGGTGATGGGGAACCGGCCATAGGCGACCCAATCGGGCGGTGTCATCCCCGTAGCCTCGAACCACCCGGGCGTACCGCCGATCGTTCGGTTCTTGAACAACGTCGTCCAGGCCAGAGCAAACGTCCAGGCGGGGAGCATGTAGGGTACAATGAGCGCGGTCGCGAACCAGCGCCGGCCAAACATGTCTGTCCTGCTGATCAGCCAAGCGAGTGTCGTCCCGATTACGAGCGACAGGGCGATGGCGCCAAATGCGACTGTCAGTGTGTTGAGAAGCGGATGCCAGAAGAGATCGGAGGCAACTGGCGAGAAGAATGCCCGGTCGAGATAATAGAGCGTTAGCTCCCCTACTTCCTTGCCGAGACGTCGCTCATGGCCAAACTGCACCCTAACCGCGTCAAGAACGATCGATATGATCGGTACGACGATGAGGTAGGTAAAGAGCAATGCCACGAGAATGCCAAAGAGGGTCGTTGGCTCCCGAACAGCAATCTTCAGACGATACCTCCACCGCTGCCAGCTGGATGGTGCAGCGAGTGCAGTCTTGCGTGACGCCTCCGCTTTCATGGTCTCACTGAAAAAACTCAACCCTTCCTCCCATTGCATCATCATCGCAGCCCATGCGTCAGCCGGAATTCAGGGCGCAAAGCGCCGTTCCGCGAAACATCGCGGCTTTGCCCAGCAGGGGTTACGTAAAATGTCCTCCGAAGGTGGATCGTCGCAATCCGCCTCGCATCGAGCCACCGGCTCCTTCCGATAAGCTCGTAGTCAGGGACAAATGAAATATTTATTCCATATGAGCCTGAACATAGAACGCATGATCCATCCAAAGTGGATCTTTGTCAACAAAAAATTGCACACGTGCGCAACGATCTATCACTCTGTTTTTACTGCATCTTTTTTGATCTATACCAATATTTCTCGAACGGGCTTTCAGCCCCGCAGCCAAGCGATGGAATAAACGCTCCGTTTTGACCGCGCGCGTAGTTCCTGAGGCCGGACTTGAACGCCTGTTTGGCCTCGCGGTAATTCTTGGCGCTACTCTCGCAAAACGGTCGCGAAATTTTCCAGTTGGAAAATTCGGAGCTTTGTGGCCTGTGGTGTTCCTCTCGAGTTCATTGAAAGTGGCATATGGCAACGACGTTTGTAACCGCGGAAGACGTAGCAAAACGGGCCGGCGTTTCCCGCTCCGCGGTGTCGCGGACATTCACTCCAGGCGGGAGCGTTTCGAAGCTGGTTAGAAGGAAGGTCCTGAAAGCCGCGCGCGAACTAGGCTATCGTGTCAACCGCCTGGCCCAGGGCCTCAACAACGACCGGTCTAACCTGATCGGAGTCGTCGGCGCCAATCTCGGCTCTCCCTTCATTTCGAAGCAACTGGACCTCTTGAGTATCGGTCTCTTGCGACGTGGGCTGCAGTGCCTGCTTCTGAATGCTGCCGATGCTCGTAAGGACATCGCGCCGCTGATCGAGCTTCTATTCGAGTTTAGAGTGCAGGCGATCGTGGTCCTGTCCGGAGAACCCCCTGCATCGATCGTCGATGAGTGTATCGCCAACGGTGTTCGCCTGATCCTCATCAATCAGAGGCTTGACCGAACAGACACCAACATGGTTCTCAGCGACGATTCCCATGGAGCGGACCTCGCAGCAATGCGGCTGGTTGACGCCGGATGCAAGAAAGTTGCCGTGGTTTCGGGCAGTAGCCAGACCCCTGCACAGACACGGCGAGCCCACGCCTTCACCCAGCGAATGGCGATTGAAGGTATCGAGGTCGTACTCTGGTCGGAAAGCCCGACAAGCTATGAGAGCGGATACAAGGCGGGATGCGAGTTGCTCTCTGATGCCGCAATCGATGGTGCGTTCTGCGTCACCGACCTGCTTGCGCTCGGCTTTCTGGATGCTGCCCGGCTTGAAATGGGCCGAAAGGTTCCCGAAGAGGTATCGATCGTCGGCTTCGATGACATCCCCCAAGCGGGATGGAAGGCATACCAGCTCACCACCGTCGCGCAGTCGCTTGAGGAGTTAACTGACAAAGTGCTCGGCGCCCTCGATAGTGACGAAGCCGAAACAAGACTTCAGGTCGTGTCCGTTGCGATGGTCGAGCGCAAGACAGCCCGCTAGCCTGCCTGGCGGATCCGGCTTTCTATCAGCAGACCGCTATTGTCGAGAATGGGATGAGCGACTGATACGATGTGTGCATGTATCCGCTTTAGGTCGCGCAGAAGATCGAGATGGAGCGAGCTCGTCTGCACGCTGTCGGACCGCCCTTCCCGAAGACGCTGCAAATGGCGTTCGGAGGACTGCTTTTCGAGACGGCGAACCTCCTCCTTGACCTCTACCAGGCGCCGGGCGAGATCCGGATTGCGGGTTGAAAACACAGCCTGTGCCATGCGCAGGCTGTCCAGCGTCAGGGCAAACAACGCCGTAATCTCGCTGTTCCCCTCTTCCGAAAACTGGAGACCACGGTCGATTTTCTTCGCGATCTCCGGAACGATACCCTTTTCGATGATATCGCCGATATGTTCCAAGTTGATCGCATACTCGACGATATCCATCGACTGGCGGTGTTCGGATGAACTCAAGCCATCCTGCCCGAGTTTGGCGATATAGACCTTGATGCCGTGCTGTATACGATCGACTTGTCCTTCAAGTTTGACGATACCGACGAGCTCGGCCGGGTCATTGCGCCCGATCGCGGCCGCTGCCTGCGACAGCATTTTTTCGACAAGATCTCCCACCGCCATTGCTTCACGGCTCGCGCCCGCCATCGCGGCAACCGGATGGGAAAGGTTGCTGCGGTCAAGGAAGCTGATCTCGCCATCTTCCACCTTCGGATCGGGCAACATGGAGCCCGTGAGTTTAAGGACTAGCGTCGACAATGGCCAGGCGAGAAAGGCCAGGAGAAGATTGAAGGCCAGATGCGCATCGACGGCAAAGTTCGCATGCGGAAACGGAGATGCCTCCAATAGCAATGCGCCATAGCCTGCCAATGGCAGAGCAAGACAAACTCCCGCCGCACGCACGACCAGATTACCAACGGCGACGCGTCTTGCGCTCAGCGGCGCCCGCATCGTCGCCAGAACCGGGGGCACTGCGCCACCCAGATTGGCCCCAAGGACAAGCACGATCAAAAGCCCGGTATCAATCTGACCGTTCGCCGAAAGCGACAGGATCAACACGACGACCGCAAGGCTGGACGATGCCAGGATGGCGAGGAGTGCGGAAAACAGCAAGGCGACAGGCCACGCGTTTCCGAGCATCCCAATGAAGACGGTCAGAGCCGGCGATTGGCGCAACGGTTCCGTTGCTCCCGAGAGAAGATGAAGCGAGAGCAGCATGAGCCCGACACCGACAATTGCTGCACCGGCGCCCTGCATCGGCGCCGAGCGCCGGCGCATCAGGAAGGCACCGGCAATGAGAAGAAGCGGCGATAGCCATTCCAGGCCGAGTGCCACGATCCACGCCGTTGCAGCGGTACCGATGTTTGCACCAAGCAGTACGATCTGGGCCATCGCCGGCACAATGAGGTCGCGCTCGACGAATGATGCGACCATGAGCGCGGTCGCGGTCGAGCTCTGAAGGGCGATCGTTGCGACGAAACCCGCGACCAGCGAACGAAATCCACTGCGGGTCCCTTTCGCTAGACCGACCCTTAGCTTTGCGCCGAAGGCGCGCGTCATTCCGTCCTTTACCTGGCTGAGGCCGAACAGCAACAGAGCAACAGCGCCGAAAAGGTTGATACCGATAATCGCTGATTCCATAAGTGTCACTCACTGAATCGCGAGACCCTTTCACCGGCTGGCGCAGGAGCTCGACTTGTTCAAGCTGAAATTCTGTCTGCGGTGGCAAACGCAATCGCAGCTTCCGTGCCGGCATTCTGAGCCCGCTCAAGAAATGAGCCCAACGCGCCAAAAAAGACTGCAAGGAAGCCGCGCGTCGAACCATCATGGGCTTGCGGTCTACTCCCGCAGCAATCGGCTAGTTGTCGATAGAGTGCGATCCTGTCGTTTCCGAGATGACCAATAGCGAGCTGCGCTCCCTGCCTCAGGCAATACCAATCAGCAATGAGCTCGGTCATCGGCAAGCGCTTGGCGAACTCGATCATTCCGGCATCAAGGGCGGGTTGAGCCTCGGCGACCCAATAGGCAGCTTCCCAGACGTTCATCACAGCAATCGAGTCCGCAATCGAGGCTGGCCACTCCTTCACAAAATAACGATTGGCGACGAGGGCTCGTTTGTGCGCCTGCAGAAATTCACCGTAGTTCTTCGCCGCGAACGCGCGATCGGAAGATTCGTTACGGGATACAGCGTCGGCGCGATAGGCATCCAGAATGGCGTCATCAACGAGGATGGAAGACAGCTCGATTGTTTCGGTTGAAATCCGATCGCTTGATGGTGCGACGACTTTGAAGGCAGGTGGGAAGGCGACAAGCGAGGGAACCGCGATGTTTGTGATACTGCGATTTCCGCGTGCTCTTCGGGTGAAACCTTCAACATGGAGATGACCGCTGAAGTGGACTTCTATGCCGGCCGCTAGAAACGCCTCCTGTACAGACTGACGAGGCGTGCGTCGCACGACGTTCGTTTCGCCGAACAGAAACCGTTCTGCCTCCGCGGCCCCGTCGAACGGATCTAGAACCGGATAGTGCGAGAAGGTGAGAAGCGTCTTGCTCAACAACCGCGCTCGCCGCGCAATGTCGCTCATCCAGCTTAGAATGAAGGGCTTTGAGCGAAGCATGGCGTTCCAGCCCCCGGCGGTGCTGTCAGTGAATGCTGCTTCTTCACCGCGCTCGAAGAAACCGTCCAGCGGCTCGAACACATTGGCGTCGATCATCAGAAGCCAGAGCCCTTCTTCTGGTTCGACAAGGTAGGAGGCATCCATCAAACGGTACTGGTTGCACCCGTCAGGCGACGCGATATCGTAAAACCGGTCCGCTGGCCTATCGGATTTGCCGAACGGGCTTTCCCAGTGCAGGTATTCGGGTCGCCTGAAGTAACCGAACTCGGACATTGGGGCGAGACCTTCGGGATATCCGGCACAGTACATGGCATCGTTGATGACGACACCGGGACCGCTCAGCTTGTCGTCACTAGAGACAAGGATGATGTTGCCGTTACCCGTCAAAAATTCTTTCGTGTGGTGGCGTCCACGCGGTCCAAAGATATCGTGGTTTCCAGGCAATGCATAGAACGCAGTACCATGGGTTTCGCGATGCCGTTTGAGGATTTCGGCCAAAGTTGCAGTCGTGGTTTTCTGACCATCGTCAGTGTAGTCGCCGAGAAGAACGACATGACGAATCTGTCGCCTCGCAACCTCGGCAAGTGCAGCCGTCAGGGCGCGGACACTTTCGTTAAAGACCCGAGTAGATTGGCGGGTGTCGCCCCAGCTACGCAGCGACATTCCCTTACTTGCCGAAGTCTTTCCGGGAAGACAGAAATTGGCGCTCAGATCATGGAAATGTGCGTCTGCGATCACTGCGACATCGGAAAAGCGACGGCTGCTCACCCGGCATTCGCTTTCTGCTCGATCATGTCGATCCAGCCTGAAGCTCGCTTCGCCGCTGCCAGAAGCATCGGCTTCGGCGTCTCGAACCATTCATCGGGACGCAATTCACGGCGCTCACGGATGTGGGCGATGGCGTCGTCGATCGTTGGAAACCGTTCGCGCTGTTGCCTGTGGATGTAAAGCGCCACGAGCGAGACCGAGCGACTGCGGCCGCTTCTGCAGTTGACCAGCACATTTCCGCCATCGGCAAATGGGTATGTGTGGCGCTTTGGCATGGTCTGACGAAGTGCGCCATCGAGAATGTAATAGGCTCCGAGCATCATCGTATCGGGGCTTCCCTCCCCGTCGATCAGACCAACCTTGTAGTAGCGCACAGCCCCGTAGCCAGTGGCTCTGATGTCTTCGCTTTGGGGGCCGCCCTGTACGTAGTTGATATCCAGATTTACGGCGCAATTGACCACGGTGGTGATGCCATAGCGTCTAAGCAGACCGAGGTTGCTGGCCCCGTCACCACCGCCGATGAAAAGCGACGCCCCGTGAGGCCCCAGCGCGTCGGTGATCAAGCTTATTGCAGGGCGCGAGTAGACGGGTCCGTCCATCCAAAAATCCTTCCATTACAGTACGAATTGGCCATCCGGTGCGTTGTGGCAAATCATCAAGCCGAGGCAGCCAGTCGGCTCGCCGATGATGCGGTCACAAACGGGATGTCGGCCGCGTCGCTGATGCCGCTGGCTACACCTGGCGCTGCCGCAAGCACAGGTCCACCGTGCTCAAGGCTGCCTATTTCGAAGAACGGGCAAACGGCTCCGCCGGCTTCGCTGACGAGCAGCAATCCTGCCAGGCAGTCCCAGGCATTCATGTGGAGTTCGACGTAGCCGTCTGAACGGCCATCGGCAACATAGGCGAGCGCCATGGCGCCAGATCCCGCCCTTCGCACATTTGTGCCAAGCGCGAGAAGCTTTTGCATCACCTTCAGATAAGTCTCGTTCGACACCCGGGTTGACCACCCCATCTCGACTGAGGTGGCATCGAACTTCGCGGTCCTGGCAACGCCGATCGGCTTGCCATTCAGGGTGGCACCCTGACCGCATTCGGCAAAATAGAGTTCGTCAAGCGCGGGATTGTAGATGGCGCCAAACTGCGTCTGACCGCCTTCGACGTAGGCAATCGAGATGCAGAAATGGGGAATCCCGCGAGCGAAGTTAGCGGTGCCATCGACCGGATCAACAACCCAGATCCTGTCGCCAATAGCCCCGCCGCCTTCCTCACCGTAGAAATGATCATTTGGAAAATGCTCGGCGATCACTGCGCGGATATGCGTTTCAGAGGCGGCGTCGGTCTCTGTCAAATAATCTTGAGGTCCCTTCATGGCAGACATTACCGTAGCCTTCCGGAATCCGTGCAGGACGACCTCGCCGGCGGAGCGGATGACTTGCTTACACAGCGCCACACGCCCGTGAGATCCAGTATGCTTGGTGATATCGTGCATATGAGCCTCCACTTCAATGAACACGTGTGCATATTGCACGCGCGTGCATAAACGTCAACTGCTGTCCTAGGCACAACCTTTCCACTTGAACTTTGAGTTTTATGACATTCTAATGACAGTGGAAGACTCGCGAAATCAGCTGGTTAAGATAATGGAGATAAAATTTCTTCACCGGCACGTGATCAATCGCCGCGGATTGGCTAGCCCGAAGTGCTAATCACGATTTGCGAACTTGACATCATGCGCTCTGGAGACAGCAATTGAAGCCTGTAACGTGCCTAGTCGCGATCGCGCTTACCCTTCTCGTGTCAGAGGACAGCGGATTTGCGTTAAGCGATGAAAAGCTAAACGGACAACTATTGAAACTGGATATGGAGACACGGCTGGAGCAAACTTGCGATACTGAAGTGATGCTCCGCATCAACCTTGAAAACCGCAAACTCAGTGTCGACAAGGTGATCGCCTATTCCTTCGCTGAGCCACGAATGAAAAAAGACTCGATCACGGCGCCCGGAGCCGTGTTTCGCAGCCGTGGCGAGTGGTACCACCTCAGCTACGCTTGCAAAACCGGACCACGGCACCTTGATGCTCACCAGCTCGACTACGAGATTGGTCCGATGGTGCCACGTTCGAAATGGCGTAAGCACTACCTCTACGACTGAACACCGGTGGCGCTGCATAGATTGACGCGCGCCCACCCGAGATTTGATCGCGAGCGGCGTAGCAGTAATATGGATACCCCGGCGAGAAAGTGAAAGCGGAAGGATGAATGACGCTACCGATCCACTGCTGCGCCTTACCAACGATGGTCTCGAGGACGTAATGGCCACGGTTCATTTGTGGTGCCGGGAAAGAGGCCTATCGATAAATAGCGATCGTGGTAGACGAGCGCTGTGCCTCGCAGCCCAATTGCGATCCTCATCGGATTTATCTGCAACACAGTTATTGGTCGCCTTATCCCGTGAGTTGTATTGAAAAGCACGACACAAACCGCACCTTTCCGTCGCAGCAGCCGTATTCGCGATACACTCATTACTGGCGTAGCATGAGCATCAAGAAATCGAAGACAACGCAAAAGCCTGCAGTAGCGCGACCGCAAGGGTTGCTACAGCAACTCGCTGCCAATCCAGACAAATTGTTTTCGGGCTCGTTCCGCCAGCAGTACGCAGCGCTCTGTTTTCGTTATGATGGAAAGCAGCAAAACCTGCAAATCCTCGTTCTGACCTCTCGAGACAGCGGGCGCTGGATTATCCCGAAGGGGTGGCCAATGAAGAAGAAGAAGCCGTACCAAGCAGCAGAGACAGAAGCCTGGGAAGAAGCCGGCGTTAAAGGTCAAACCCGAAGAGATCCAATCGGAAGATATACGTATCTTAAGCTGCTGGACGATGGCGATGTCGCCCCGACCATCGTGGATGTGTTTCAGGTGCAGGTGACAGAGCAAACAGACAAATACAAGGAGAAAGGCCAGCGCATCCTTGCATGGGTTTCTCCGGAAGAAGCGGCCCGACGTGTTCGTGAGATCGAGCTGAAGTCGCTCCTGGTGGAGTTCAAACCGCGAGCATAGCATTGCGGGAATTGAGCCATGGCAGGAGGAAAAAGGGCGCTACTGAGCGCTTTCTGGCTTCCAGCTGGAGCTGGAGGGTCTTGAAAGGAATCCAACCCCCGGGCCCTCACTGTCGATCGAATTATCCGCTTATAGATGGGAAGTAAGGCTTTGACGCCGTGAAGGGATACGAACCGACTGTTCGCAATCTCATTGCTGAATTCAATGAAAATTCCGTGCCTTCACCTTCAGCGTATCGACATGCAAATCGCGCACAAACATATCCCGCGGTTGAACGACCGGCTTCGGCGCATCGCGTGGATCAGGACCACCGCCATGCGCAAACTCGTCCCCCCTGCCCGTTGGCAACCTGAACTCTGTATCGCGATCGGCGAGCCCGGAAAGATCGGCCGATAGATCGAACAGCTGTTGGGCCACCAGGTGCACCACCTCCCCTTCCCGCTGAATCCGCCCATTGATCGCCATCATCGAGGATCCAAGCACGACGCGGCGGCGTTTCTCAAACAGCGTTGGCCAGACGACAATATTGGCCGGCCCGGTTTCATCCTCGATGGTGATGAACATCACGCCTTTGGCCGACCCTGGTTTCTGGCGCACGAGGACGAGGCCAGCCGTATAGATCCATCGTCCATCGCGCGCATTCATCGCCTCGCTGCAGGTGATGATGTTGCGCTCCTGCAGATCCTTGCGCAGGAAGGCAATCGGATGCTGGCGGAGTGTCAGACCGGTATGGCTGTAGTCCTGAATGACGTTGTGGCCATCGGTCATCTGCCGAAGCTCCACGTCCGGCTCCTGCTGTTCGGCGATGGTCTGCATCTCGCGCTCGGCGGCCGCGGCAAACAGCGGCAGGGGTTCGTCGCGCAATGCCTTGACCGCCCAGAGCGCATCACGTCGTTCAAGCTTTAACGACGGCAGGAAGGCATCGGCCTGGGCGAGCTGAACGAGGGCTTCAGCGGGCACACCGGACCGACGCCAGGTATCATCGACCGACTGGAAATCCCGGTTCATACGACCGGCGACAATGCGGGCAGCATCCGCGACCGCCAAGCCCTTGACCCGTCGAAAACCCAGCCGGACCGCATGCCGGTCGCCGTTACCTATCCTCTCCAAGGTGCAGTCCCACCGCGACCGGTTGATGCAGACCGGGCGCACCTCGACGCCATGTGCTCGCGCGTCGCCGACGATCTGGGCCGGTGCGTAAAACCCCATGGGCTGACTGTTGATCAGCGCCGCGCAGAATGCCTCGGGGAAATGACGCTTGATATAGTTCGAGGCATAGGCAATCAGGGCGAAGGATGCCGCGTGGCTTTCCGGAAAGCCGTAGGATCCAAACCCCTCAAGCTGGCTGAATGTCTTCTCGGCGAACTCAGGCGTGTAGCCGTTCTTCACCATGCCGGACACGAGCTTGTCCTTGAAGCGCGACACACCACCGGTGAACTTGAAGGTTGCCATGGATTTGCGCAGCTGGTCTGCCTCGCCGCCGGTGAAGCCTGCGCAGACCATGGCGACCCGCATCGCAGATTCTTGAAACAGCGGCACACCAAGCGTCTTGCCAAGAACCGCTTCAAGCTCAGGCGTCGGATAGACGACCTCCTCCTTGCGCTCGCGCCGGCGCAGATAGGGATGAACCATGTCACCCTGGATCGGCCCCGGTCGGACGATCGCGACCTGCACGACGAGATCATAGAAAGTCTGCGGCTTCAGCCGCGGCAGCATTGCCATCTGGGCGCGGCTTTCGATCTGGAAGGTACCCAGCGTATCGGCCTTGCGGATCATCGCATAGGTTGCCGCGTCCTCCTGCGGGATGGTTGCGAGATCGATGTCCTGATCCTTGTGTTCTCGGATTAGGGCGAACGCCTTGGCCATGCAAGTCAGCATCCCGAGTGCCAGGATATCCACCTTCATGAACTTCAGCGCCTCGACATCATCCTTGTCCCATTCGATGATCTGTCGATCCTTCATGGTCGCCGGTTCGATCGGAACCAGATCATCGAGCCGATCATGGGTCAGGACAAAGCCACCAGGATGCTGGCCGAGATGGCGCGGCGCCCCCATTAGTTGCTGTGCCAGTTTCAGGGTCAGGGCGAGACGGCGATCGTCGGGATTGAGATTGAGTTCGCGGACATTGCGATCGCAGACCTCTTCCGACCAGGACCACATGCCTGATGAGAGCGCCTTGATCACGTCTTCCGGCAGCCCGAGCGCCTTGCCGACATCGCGGATGGCGCCGCGGGCGCGGTAGCGCGTGACGGTGGCACAAAGCGCTGCTTTCTCCCGGCCATAGGTCCGGTAGATCCATTGAATGACCTCTTCGCGGCGCTCGTGTTCGAAATCCACGTCGATGTCAGGCGGCTCGTCGCGCTCCTGGCTGACGAAGCGCTCGAACAGCAGGTCGTTGGTCGAAGGGTCGATCGAGGTGATGCCCAGAATATAGCAGACCGCACTGTTGGCGGCCGAACCGCGGCCCTGGCACAAGATCCCCTGACTGCGGGCGTAACGGACGATCGAGAAAACGGTCAGGAA
The DNA here is from genome assembly GCA_900471485.1 of Hyphomicrobiales bacterium. Taxonomy (GTDB): domain Bacteria; phylum Pseudomonadota; class Alphaproteobacteria; order Rhizobiales; family Rhizobiaceae; genus Rhizobium. The sequence goes on along the minus strand of UCEU01000016.1, from coordinate 107,952 downwards.
GTAAGGCGCATATTTCATGGTGCGGATGAGGTCGAGCTCATGGCGCACGATCTTCAGTACTTCAGGTGGCAGGCCTTCCGGATAGCGATCGGGCACGCATTCCCAGACATAGTGCTCGAGCGAAGACTGGGCATCCTTGCCCGGTACGATCGCTTCCTCCGGATATTGATAGGTCAGCTCCTCGAGCGAGAAGGTGCAGCGCCGCACGATCTCCATCGTCCGCGCCAGCGCTTGCCGGTAACGCGGAAACAGCCGCTGCATTTCCTCCGGTGGCTTCAGAAAGCGATCGGCGTGGCGCTCGCGCTCGAGGCCGACGTCATCGATCGTGGTCTTGTGACGAATGCAGGTGACGATATCCTGCAGCTGTCGCCGACCCGGTTCATGGAAGAGCACGTCATTGGTGACCACGGCTTTGACCTTGAACCGCACCGCCATGTTGGAGATCTCATGCAGGCGCAGCTGGTCGTTCGGCCGCCGGCGCAGACAGAGTGACACATAGGCACGATCGCCAAAGATTTCGGCCAGCTTGCGCAGCTGCACGGCGCAGGTCTCGTCGGCGAGATCAGGCACCAGAATGCCGATCATCCCGTCGCAATAGGCAACGACGTCGTCCCAATGAAGAACACAGTTGTTCTTGCCGCCACGGCTCTTTCCAAGGGTGATCAGGCGCGTCAGCCGGGAATAGGCGGCGCGATCGGTCGGATAGACCAGCACCGACATGCCATCGGCAAGATCCAGCCGACAGCCGACGACCAGTCGCAGGCCGGTGGCGCGCGACGCTTCGAGCGCACGAACGATACCGGCCAGGCTGTTGCGATCGACGACCCCGATCGCCTCGATGCCAAGCTCTTTTGCCCGGGTGAAGAGCTCGTTGGCAGACGACGCGCCGCGTAGAAACGAAAAATGGGTCGTGACCTGAAGCTCGGCATAGCTCATGCGAATATTCCGTGTATGAACCAGCGATGGTCACCGGTCTCAGGATCGACACCATCACCTGCTCGAAACACCCAGAGCCGTTCGCCGGCTTCATCCTCGATGACGAAGTAGTCCCTGACCGCCTCCATCTCGGCGTCGCGCTGCCACCACTCGCCGAAGATGCGCTCAGGACCGTCGGCACGCTTGACCTTGCGCCGCCGGCCGCGCCAGATAATCGAGGCGGGCGGGTGATCCGGCATGAGGGCGATTGCCGTGATCAGTTCCGGTCGCGGCAGAAGGCGGACTGGCCGGCGCCAATGACCGACCCATGCGACTTCGAGCGGATCTGATGCGGCGGCGATGCGCTGAACCGAGCGTTCGGGCACGTCTGATGCAACCGGCGCCACACGATAGACCCGTTGTCCGCGATTGCCGTAAATGTCGATCAGCGGGGTGACATCCCTCACCTCGTCCTCGACCAGGGACGAGACCCTTTGCATGTCCTCAAGCGGTTCAGCCATGACGGCAACCAGCGTCAATTTTTCGATCCCGAAGCCAGGCTCGATCTTTTCCGTCCGGTCACGAAACAGCTTGGTGAGCCAGGCGACATCACGGGCGGGCTTGGCCGTGCCGGCGCGGATCGCCTGCCTGCTGCCGTCGACCTTCTCGACGATCAGGTCGGCGCGGCGCACGCCGAGGCCGCGCTTCTGCAGCTCGCCAATCAGCTGTACGATCAGGCGGCCGACATATTTGTCGATGGTCTCGGCAGCCCCGATTGGTTCTGCGAAGGCTCTTGTGACCTCGACCAGCTCCGGCGTTCGGATCGGATCGATCGGCTCTGCGACGCGGCCGAACATCTGGTCGAGGCGCCGGGCGATTTCCGGTCCGAAACGCAGCGTCAGCGGCGCGCGTGGCGTATTGGCCAATTCGCCGATAGTCTGGAAACCGAGCGTGCGGAGATCACTGAGGATCTTCTCCGGCAGACGCAAGAGAGTGATCGGCAACTTTTCGACGGCAGCAACGGTCTTGCCAACAGGTACGATGACGGTCTCGCGGCTGATGGCCCGCGCGCAGGCGTGCGCCGCACCCCAGGTGTCGGCGATCGCAACGCGCGCTGTCAGCTTGCGCGCCAGGAACTGGTTGGAGATCTTCGTGACCATGGGCAGTTCACCACCCTGAAGATGATCGGCGCCTTCCGTATCAAGCACGATCCCGTCGGTGCCGTCGACGGCAACGATCGGGGAGTATTGGCTGAGCGCCCATAGCGTTATCCGTTCAAGTGCAGCCGCATCGACATCAGGCTCGGCATCGACAAGCATCAGCCCGCGAAACAGCGCCTGGGCCTTGGCCGCCGGCATGCCAACACGCAGGCCAGCTTTTCGCGCGGCCGTATCCACCGATGATACCCAACGTTTCGAGCCGCTTCTGGCGATCACCGCGATTGCCTGCTCAGCCGGAATCGACGGATCGTCGCGTCTGATCCGATCGGTCGGCAGATCCGGGAGATAGATCGATACGACCCTTGTCATCACATGCCCTTACGAGAAACTCAGCACACTCACCCGCTTTCACGCGCATCAATTCCAAAAACCACTGCGCCCGACCGACACCAGGCACCGGAAGGTCTTCCGACGGCATGACACTGACACGCCACCGCGTCGTCGAGGCCGTCGGCTGGCCAAAATCGTTTGCCTCCGTTTGCCGTCGCCATCGCCGCACCGCGAGCGCCATCGTGCCCGTGCGTTCCGCGGCAAGCTGCAGCCGCCTGGAGCTGACCATCGGCAATCGGACAAGCTCGCCGACCACCGCGCCGAGGCCACCGAAGGCCAAGCCCTCCTCCATGTTGGCAAGCACGTCCTCTTCCTTGTCGGACTCGACGAAGATCACCCGGTCGGGATGAAGACCAACCTGCGCCAGGGCGGGGAAGAACAGGTCAGGCCGGGTCAGGCACCAGACGATCGGGCCCTTGGTGCGCGCGGCAATGCCGGCGGCACAAAGGGCTGCTGCGGCGCCATCGACAGTCCCTGCCCCGCCACCGGCGAACTCATGCAATGCGCCGTAGGCCAGGCCACCGCCGGGCAGGTTCGCATCGATCTCGGGAACGCCGAAGGCAAGACAGCCGACCTTTCTGGCCGACACGCCTTCCATCGTCGCGATCCGCTCACGCAAATCGGAGATCACCTGCTCTCGGGCAGCAGTCATCGTTCACGGCTCCCTTCAAGGTCGTGTGGCTGATTATTGTGGACCAGCATCATACTGGACAAAATGCGGATGTTCTGTTTCTGTTCCTGCCGCAGCAAAGAGTCAAGCAACCCAAGGGATGGGAATATTATCCTGAGGATTGGAAATTCAGCGAATAGCTATCGGAATCAGGCAGCTAGCCGCGTTGAGAATTTTTTCCGCTGTCGGTCGCTCAAATCACAATCCGCTTGGATAACGGGGATAAAGCTGAGATCGTCACATTGTTCTTAAGCTTTCCCTGCTGAACTGCCGCCATGACGAAGCCACCGAGATCAAAGCCGCTCCTTCGTGATACCGACGCGCCGATCCGCTCGAAGCCGCAGCGGAAACGCAACCCTGCCCAGCCGCAGCTTCTGTTCGACCCCATGCCTGACCGCGTTGAACCGGCGCTCGCCAAGGTCAAGCAAAGGCCGCCGCGCGGCGACCAATGGGGCTGGGAGATCAAGTGGGATGGATATCGGCTGGCCGTGCGTGTCGAACCACAAGGCGTCAGGATCCTGACACGCGGCGGCCATGACTGGACGCATAGGTTCCCTGATATCGCCGAAGCTGCCCGCGCGCTCGGGCCGGCGACGATGATCATTGACGGCGAGGCTGTCGTTCTCCACGCAGAGGGACGGTCGGATTTTGGGTTGCTGCAGAAGTCGCTCGGCGCCTCAGGCACCAAGGCGGGGGACCGGGCTTCCGACGCCATGCTTTATGCCTTCGATCTGCTCTATCTCGATGGTCACGATCTGCGTGGGGTCGAGTATGGATCTCGTCGCCGTCTGCTTGAGGATCTCCTGAACGGCCAAGACGGCGCGATCCAAATCTCGGAGGAGCTGGATGCCGACCCTGATCTCCTGTTGGAACATGCCTGCCGCTTCGGCCTGGAAGGCATTGTCGGCAAGGACCGCGACCAGCCTTATCGATCCGGCCGGACCGGCGACTGGGTCAAGATCAAGTGCATCGAGAGCGAGGCTTTCTTCATCGTCGGCTACGAGCCGTCGACCACACTGACAGGCGGCTTCGCCTCCCTGGTGCTTGCAGCCTATCGAGGCGATGAGCTTGTGCATGTCGGTAACGTTGGCACCGGCTTCAAGGAAGCCGAGACCGCGAGCCTGAGGAAGATGCTGGACAAGCTGGCCTGGAAGCCAAAGCAGCCGCCGGTGGAACCCGGTGATGCCGGGAGCAAGGTCATCTGGGTCCAGCCGACCTTGATTGCCGAGATCGAGTTCCGCGCCTGGACGGCGGACAGGAAGCTTCGCCACGCATCCTACAAGGGATTGCGCGAGCGCCAGGACAATGCCGAAGTCTTTCGCCTCGACTAGCGAACGGCGCGACATGCGCTAAGTTATGTCCGGTTCTATCGGGAGGGATGGGTATCGGATGTGCAACTTATACCGCATGGAAGATAAGGACTGGGTCAGCAAATGGACGCAGGACGTGGAGAGCCTGATCAACATCATGCCGGCCTATCAGATGAATCCCAATCAGATGGGCCCGATCGTCCGCAACACCGCCGACGGGAAAAGGCAACTCGTCCACGCACGCTGGGGGCTCCCCTCCCCGATCTTCGTCCAGAAGCAGGCAGCGGAGGCCCGCGCCGCAAAACTTGAAGCCAAAGGCCAGACCGTCGACATGGACGAGCTCATCCGAATGGAGCCAGACCGCGGCGTCACCAACGTGCGCAAGCTCAATCTGCCACATTGGAAGCGCTGGTTCGGTGTCGAGCATCGATGCCTCGTGCCCGTCACCAGTTTCGCGGAGCCAGATCCGGCCAGCCAGGAGGACGGCGGCAACGTGCCAAACGCCTGGTTTGCCCGCGACGAGGAAAGGTCGCTGATGTTTTTCGCAGGGATTCATGTGCCGCAATGGAAGAGCGTCAGGAAGATGAAGGACGGGCTGACGACAGATGACCTCTATGGCTTCCTCACCACCGACCCGAATGAGCTGGTGAAGCCGATTCACAAGAAGGCGATGCCGGTGCTGCTGATCACGCCGGAGGAAACCGACGTCTGGATGCGGGCGCCATGGGACGAGGCGATGCACCTGGCGCGACCGCTACCCGACGACGCGCTGATCATATCGTCTCGCGAGCCATACGGTTCATCGATCGTCGCGAAGGACGGCGAACCGCTGCAGCAGGCCATGCTTTTGTGATCGTGACAGCACGATTGGACTCACATCGTTTGACTCTCGCCGACAATGTTCTTATTTTGTTCCTGCAGATAGGAAAGGATATAGACATGAGCTGGCTCAAACTCGACCCCGCAATATCGTCGATGCCGGAACCTAAATTTCGCCTGGCAGTCCAAGATCATTTTCTAAAGCTGTTTTGGCCGCACCACGGCAGCTTCGACTGGGATGTCGCCGCCTTCTATCGGAGCCGGGACGCGCGTCCGATCTACTATTTCTCGCCCGGCGCCGCGGATCTACTCGAGAGGTTCGACGAATACCCCTACGAGCCATGCGATCGGCCGGACTCCGGTACAGTTAGCTTGCAGGTCGGCTCATCGCTTGCCGTCGATACCGCCTGGGTCGAATTGCCCGATGACACCCGCCCCTATCCTGAGTTGGACGAGGAGCTCGAGGCAGCCGAGTCTGGTTATTGGGAGCAAGTCTTCGGATCGACCAGCGAAGGCGGGACGACTGATGGCGGTCCGGCCTGAGGTTGCAACGATGGATGTCATGGCTGCCGCGACCGTTAGAAAGATCATCCATGTCGACATGGACGCCTTCTATGCGTCTGTCGAACAGCGCGATAATCCGGAATTGCGCGGCAAGCCACTGGCGGTCGGCGGCGCTGCGGCGCGTGGTGTGGTTGCGGCGGCCAGCTATGAGGCCCGGAAATTCGGGGTTCATTCGGCGATGCCTTCGGCCACGGCAGCGCGCAAATGCCCGGATCTGATTTTTGTGACGCCGCGCTTCGAGGTCTACCGTGCGGTCTCGCAGCAGATCCGTGAAATCTTTGCCGAGTACACGCCGTTGATCGAGCCACTGTCGCTCGACGAGGCCTATCTCGATGTCACCGAGAACCTGAAAGATATGCCAATCGCGACCGAGATCGCGTTGGAGATCCGTGCCAAGATCAAGGCGGTCACCGGACTGAACGCGTCAGCCGGCATCTCATACAATAAGTTCCTCGCCAAGATGGCCTCTGACCTCAAAAAGCCCAACGGCCAGGCCGTCATCACGCCGAGGAACGGCCCCGCCTTTGTTGAAGGGCTGGCAGTGAAGAAATTCCACGGGGTCGGCCCGGCGACCGCCGAGAAGATGCATCGGCTGGGGATTCAGACGGGAGCCGACCTCAAGGCGCAGTCGCTGCAATTTCTGACGCAGCATTTCGGAAAATCTGGCCCTTATTTTTATGGCATCGCCCGCGGCATTGACGAGCGCCGCGTCAAGCCAGACAGAGTTCGCAAATCCGTCGGCGCCGAAGATACCTTCGCCCAGGACATCCATAGCTACGAACCGGCGCTAGAAGGGATGCGAAGCCAATGCCATTCGGGCGAAGACCGTCACACTGAAAGTGAAGTACGCTGACTTCACGCAGATCACTCGGGCCAGGACGGGCGAACGGCTGTTCTTATCGGCCGGCGAGATCGGGGAGACCATCAGTTCACTGCTCCAGCCCGTCTTCCCGCCACCGAAGGGCGTGCGCTTGCTGGGCGTGACCCTGTCCTCACTTGAGACGGTAGATGGCGCGAGAACCGACCAGTTGCAGTTGACGCTCTAACCGGCTCACAGTTCCCTCTATCCTTTGGGCGCATGCGAGCCAGGTAGTGACACGTCATTCTCGACGATCCAAGCCACATATTGAAGAAACAGCTGCGTTGCGCGAACCACCTCTTTGATAATGTTCGAGAGTATCTTTGTAAGTTTGCGCGATCGCTTCCCGACATGAGCCGGGTCGACGGCACAGGCCCGCTGCAAGACAATGTAGGGGAACACTTCGGATATTTGGCCGTTAGCCTCTCACCTGATCGAAGGAGACAAAGTCATGGATTGGAACCGCGTCGAAGGAAATTGGAAGCAGATTAAGGGAAAGGTCAAGGAGCAGTGGGGTAAATTAACTGACGATGATCTCGACATAATTGGCGGCAGGCGCGACCAACTGGAAGGTAAGATCCAGGAGCGCTACGGCTACGAAAAGGACCGGACGAAAAAGGACATCGACGATTGGTATGAGCGCCAACTATGGTAGGTAGCGATAACTCGCTGGATGAGAAAGCTGCTAGTGTATTGTCTGCTTCCAAACTACTGCATGCGAGCAACCAAGGCACTGAGAAAGGCCAGCAAAAGAGGTGACAGCATGATCCTTTTGGGAGGATGTTTGTGCGGTGCCGTTCGGTACAAAGTCGACGGGGAGCCTTTTCGAATTGGACTGTGCCATTGCGCGGACTGCCGCAAAGAGAGCGGTTCGTCATTTTCTTCGTTCGCGCATTGGCCTCGAGAGACATTCAGCTACTCCGGTGAAGTCTCGACATTTGCCGGCCGCAGTTTTTGCCCGCGATGTGGTGGGCGCTTATTCTGTCTCAATGACAATGACGTTGAAATCCGCTTCGGATCGCTTGACGAAGCACCAAGCGAACTGATCCCTGAGATGGAGGTCTGGACGAAACGACGGGAAAAGTGGCTGCCGGCTGTGCCTGGCATGACAACTTATGATGAAGATCCTGAATGAGAACTATGTGCTCGATTGTTTCCAGCACTCTCTGGAGGCCAGGTTAGTTGGACGCGACAATGAAACCTTGAAACTGCCGCAGCATATGTCAGCCTCCGTCAGACTACATGCATCCACAAATGAAGCTGAATGCCAAAGTCTTACCAATGCCGTTTTCATGCTGGCTGACGGCGCCGGTTCTAATGCGACTCATCGCCCGCCTCGCCCACCGCTTCTACGAAGATAACACGAGCAGCATCCGCTGATATTCTGCCGTCTAGCAGCCTTACAGGCTACTCGCGCACGGAGAAACTTCGATCCGCTCATCTTCGGCCATCTGTCTATGAGACACGTCATGGCCTCAAACGGCCCGGTGACGGTTTGTTGGTCACGATGAGGGAAACTTACATTCACAGGCACATTCCATGGAGCACTCGGCATTCGGACCTCCATTTTTGCCTCATCGTCGTTCAAGAGACAATTTAGAGACCGGCATGCACAAGCAAAGCCGCGCACCCCGTTGCGTACGCTTTCGGACAGAAAACCCGTTCTGGTCCCTTACGTTGAGGGCCTTGGTGTGCACCAGATCGCGCTTCGAACTTTGCCGGCTCTTGTGCATCCATAACCCTGATACCGGAGCTGGAGGCTTAGAGAACCTTTCACCTGCCCTTTCAATCGAAGCACGATGATACGTTAAACATTACCCGGGAACCTATTGGATGCGGCGATGTTTAGACGCGGTGAGGGACACCACGGAGGTCTTAAACAATGTTCGGAAAAGTACTCATGGCATCATTTCTCGCGATCGGTCTTGCGACATCAGCGATGGCCCAGTCGTCGGGATCCGGCGGCTCAAACGGTTCGGGAAGCAATCAAAGCGGCACTCAGTCCAGCGGCGGCCAGAACGAGGGAGAGAACGGCAACAGCACCTCCAAGGGTAACATGAACGGCCAAGGCGCGGGGACATCGGGCGGCGACGCCAATGATTGCCAGCGCAAGGAGGCTGGCGGTACGAATAACTCCTCGACGTCGAACAAAACGAATTCCATGGACGCTGCCAGCGCCTGCAAGTGAAGCCACGAACGGACACAAACGCCCCGCCAAAAAGGTGGGGCTGTTTTTGGGGGAAACGCACGTCCGCATTCTGGCGTTGGAGCTTCCATCAAGCAAGTGAGACCCGCATGAGTGCTGTACAACCGTCGCTCCGTATGGAAATCCTTTTGAAACACTTGAGCGTCGACGAATATCGCGCGCTCCCTCCTCGTGTCGGTCGGAAGACCGTTAATGCCGCCGCACAGGCCGGCTTTATTGATCCTGAAGACGCGTCTTCACGTCCTCGCTGCCTGCTCACTCCCCTCGGATTGGCACACCGAAGGGCTTATCCCCGTAAATCCCAGGCGTATCATCGATCAGCAGGAGATAAGGCTTTGACACCAAATCAATGTCGCGCAGCTCGCGCCCTTGTCGGTCTATCACAACACGATCTCGCGCTTCAAGCTGGGGTGAGCGTTGCCCTATTGCGAACGTTTGAAGCGGGCGGTGGAGCCCCTGACGGCAGCACTATGGCTATTCAAAACGCGTTGGAAGGGGCCGGCGCCATGTTGATAGCTTCGGGCTCAACTTCACCGGCCGGTGGCGAGGGTGCGCGCCTTGCGAGCCCACCTGAACGTTCTGTCGATACAATAGTAAACGAAGTCGTCCAGTATCCGGAATTCATGGAGAACGATGCACCTCCAGGCGCGGGAGGCTGATCTAGTCGACAGCGTCTGGTGAAGTTCGCGGCGGCCTGGCTCGGCGCCAGCAATCGCCCTGGCGCTTTCTTAGGATCGGATAGAAGACGACTCCAATTGTATGGAACAAGTGTCACTGCTGCTCGTTTTTTGCTCGCTCCCTGTGAAGTGAAAGGCATACCATGCGGTCACAGACACACCTGCATGCCTCGCCGACGTCATCGCACAATTGGGGGGTGTGTCGGTCGCCTTGCGGCAGCACGATGTTCCAAGTATGGGCACCGGGACATGCCAGCGTCTCGCTCCAGCTAGGTGGGAAGCGACATGAGATGACACGTAGTCATGACGGATGGTTCACCGTTGAACGCCATGACGTCATCACCGGGACCGAATACGGCTACGTTCTGTCAAATGGCATGGTCGTGCCCGACCCCGCATCTCGTGCTCAAAAATCAGACGTTGACGGCCCCTCAGTTATAGCTGATCCGGCCAGCTACCACTGGCAGAATATCGACTGGAATGGACGCCCTTGGGAGGAAACCGTTATCTACGAGATGCACGTAGGCACGTTCACCACACAGGGCACATTTAGAGCGGCGATTGAAAAGCTTCCTCACATTGCCGACCTCGGCGTCACGGTGATCGAGGTGTTGCCGGTGTCACAATTTGGTGGCGAGCGCGGCTGGGGCTATGATGGCGTACTTCTCTACGCGCCACATGCGGCTTACGGCACGCCTGACGATTTCAAAGCGTTCGTTGATGCCGCCCACGGCCATGGCCTGTCAGTGGTGCTCGATATCGTGCTCAATCACTTCGGCCCGCAGGGCAACTACCTGCCGCTTCTTGCTCCAGATTTCTTCCACGAAACGCGCCTCACACCGTGGGGGCCCGGCATCGCCTATGATGCCGATGCAGCGCGTCGCTATATCGTCGAGGCGCCGCTTTACTGGCTGAAGGAGTTCAACCTCGATGGCCTTCGTTTCGACGCGGTCGACCAGATCGAGGACACGTCTGAGCGCCATGTGCTGATCGAGATAGCTGAGCGCATCCGCGCTGAAATGACCGGCCGGCATATCCATCTGACGACGGAAGACAGCCGAAACGTTATCTTCCTGCATCCGCGTGACAAGGATGGCGCGGTGCCGCTCTTCACCGGGGAGTGGAACGACGATTTCCATAATGCCGTGCATGTCTTCGCGACCGGAGAAACGCATGGATATTACGAGGATTTCGCAATCCAACCGGAAAATTTGGTTGCGCGAGTGCTGGCAGAAGGCTTTGCCTATCAGGGCGAGGTCTCACCGCAATCCGGCGAGAAGCGCGGCGTCAACAGTGCCGACCAATCGCCGGTCGCCTTCGTCGATTTCCTCCAAAACCACGATCAGGTCGGCAACCGCGCCCGAGGCGAGCGGCTGATAACACTTGCCGGGCCCGAGCGCACCAAGGTTCTGCTCGCTTTGCTTCTGCTTTCACCACACATACCACTTCTATTCATGGGCGAGGAATATGGTGAGACTAATCCGTTCCTGTTCTTCACCGATTTCCAAGGCGACCTCGCAACCACGGTGCGCGAGGGGCGGGCGCGCGAGTTCGAAGGCCATGTCGGCCACGACGACAAGGCAGTGAAAGATCCTAATGCCAAGCAGACTTTCGAAGCCTCGAAACTCAATTGGGCGAAGACGGACAACGCCGATGGCGAGGACTGGCTGGCGCTGACGAAGAAACTGCTTGCCCTGCGCCATGCCAATATCGTGCCGCTCCTCGCAATGGCCCACGGCCGTGCCGGCGAGGTGGTGACAACCGGCGAAGGCTTTGTGGCCGTCACCTGGACATTTCCAAAGGGCACGCTCTCCGTCGCACTCAATATAGGAAATCGAGCACAACCGCTGCCCGACCAACCCGGCGAGACGATCTTCGCTTGGCCTGATGTCGCCGACCAGCTCCCGAAGAATTCCATCATCGTCCGTCTTGCCTCGAAAGTTAAAAAATGAAGATCCCGTCTGCCACTTACCGCATCCAGTTCCGCAACGGGATGAGCTTTGATAGGGCGGCCAGCTTGGTGCCTTATCTTAAAAGGCTCGGCGTCAGCCATATCTATGCCTCGCCGATATTCTCCGCCACATCAGGATCGACCCACGGTTATGACGTGACGGACCCCAACGAGATCGATCCCGCGATCGGCGGCCGGGAAGGTTTCGAGCGCATGGTGAAGGTGCTAAGGTCTGCCAACCTCGGCCTGATCCTCGACATCGTGCCCAACCATATGGCTGCGTCGCTTGAAACGCCCTGGTGGTTCGACGTTATCGAGAACGGTGTCGGGAGCCGCTACGCCAGGCACTTCGACATTGACTGGTCGCAGCGTCTGACCCTGCCTTTCCTCGGCGATACATTCGAAACGGTATTGGGTAATGGCGACATCTCGGTGCAGCTCGATCCGAAAACCGGCAAGCCGGCCCTCGTCTATCTGGAAAGCTTCTATCCGCTTTCGCCGCAAACCTATCAAGGTCGCGAAGCCGAGATGTTGAACGTCATCGCCAAGACCGATCTGGCCGAGCTCCACGAGCGCCAACCGTACCGATTGATGTCGTGGCGGGATGCTCCCCGCGATCTTTCTTATCGCCGCTTTTTCGAGATTACGGGTCTGGCGGGTGTTCGGGTCGAGGACAAGACGGTTTTCGAGGACACCCACCGGCTCATCCTTGAACTGGTTCATTGCGGTGCCGTCGATGGCCTGCGTGTCGACCATGTGGACGGTTTGGCCGATCCGAAGGCCTATCTTGAACAGCTGCGGTTGGCAGCAGGGGAAGATTGCTACATCACCGTGGAGAAGATCCTTGGTGACAGGGAACAAATTCCCGTCGATTGGCCGGTTTCCGGCACGACCGGTTACGAATTTGTCAGCGCGCTGTCCGATGCGCTCGTGGATGGTGACAAGATCGACTGCCTACGGAATGCATATGACAATGTCGTCGGCCGCAAAGTTGACATGGACGCCGAACTACGGTCCGCCAAGGTACTCATGGTGGACAAGAACTTCGAGGGCGAGTTTACGAGGCTGGCCAAGTTGGCCGCCTCGATCGTCGAGACAGAAGGCATGTCGGTCGACCGGGCGTCTGTGATATCGGCGCTACGGGAACTCTTGATCGCATTTCCGCGCTACCGCACCTATGGAACGAAGTCAGATCTCCCGCGGGACAGCCATGCATTGCTGGCGGAGGTCGTCGCCAAGGTTTCAAGTGAGCTGGACGCTCAGGCGCTCGATCTCATCGTCCGTATCCTGTCGGGCGACGTATCGGAGATGGCGTTAGAGGAAGCTGCCCATTTTCGCACCCGGTTCCAGCAACTCACTGGGCCGCTGATGGCGAAATCGGTCGAGGACACCTTGTACTTTCGTCAGCACATGGCGTTGGCACTAAACGAAGTTGGTGCTCAGCCTTTGCAACGCACATTCTCACTCGACCGCTTCCATGGAGCGATGAAGATACGGCTGGCGCGCCAGCGCGACGCAATCTCAAGCACGTCGACCCATGACACCAAGCGCAGTGAAGATTCGCGCGCGCGGCTCTATACGTTGACAGAGGCACCGGATGTCTGGGCCGAACACGTTGCCCGTTGGCGCAACATCAACCAGGCTAAAATTGTCGGCCTCCCCGATGGGCCGGCACCGGAACCGACCGTGGAGTGGATGCTATACCAGGCGCTCCTCGGTGTCTGGCCGCCGATGCTGCACATCAAAGACATGGCCAGCCTCAAGGCGCTGCGAGACCGGTTTCTGGTATATGTGAAAAAATCGATCCGTGAGGCCAAGCTGCGCACTAATTGGGGGGACAACAACGAAATTTATGAGAAGGCGGTACTCGAGTACGCTGCTTACCTGCTCTCGCCAAATAACCAAGAATTCCTAATGGATTTCGAAAAAGCAATACAGCCATTTATCCGCGCCGGCCTTCTGAACAGTCTTAGCCAAACAATCATAAAGCTGACTGCGCCAGGCGTGCCGGACATTTATCAAGGAAGCGAGATGCTGGATCTTAGCCTCGTCGACCCGGACAACCGCCGCGAGCCAGATTTTGCACAACTTGAGATGTCGCTTGACACCGATGATAGCGCATGGCTGCTTTCGGAAGAAAACCTTTGGACTGGTTTGACCAAACAGAAAGTGATCTCGCGCGTTCTCGAGCTGCGGCATGAAAAGCGGGGGCTTTTTCGGTGGGGGAGCTATACGCCTCTGCTTCTAGGTTGGCCATCCGTCATTTCCTACGCACGTGAGCTGCAGGGCGAAGTGGTGATCGTGGTCGTTGCTCGCCACCCTCTTGTCGCGACGCCCCCCGTCAATCTTTTGCAGACAGGCGAGAGTGCGTATGTGACACCGACCCTGCTAGAAAAGTTGTCCGGACGCAAATATACCGACTTCCTGTCCGGTGAGATCTTCGATAGTTCACGACTGGTGGACACGATCAGCCGCACTCAACCTCACCTGGTTCTTACTTCGAGCAACCGAACATAGACCGCAAGCATCCCCGCCTGGGTCTATGGCGAGCTAGGAGCGCTCCCCCGCAGGCCTTCTGTTTGTTCGTGTCGGTACGGGAACAAATTGCCCGCGAAGGCCTTCTGCCGCTAGCTGAAGGAGGCTAGTGATTAATGACACGGCCTGTGCGGGGAAAGCCATACTACATCGAAGAGTTTTGGGCAAAATATGCGCTAGATCCGCGGGTTGCCGAAGCCCTGTTTAGTCGATTTGGACCATCATCCGCCGCCGTACACATGATATTGTTATAAAGGCCGATGCCGAGTTTCGTTTCCAGGTCGTCCACAGAAACGAGGCAGGGCGGAACCAACCTGCCCCTTGAACATTCTGCTGCCGCAAAGAGCCGGCGCGGCAACAGTCCCGACGAACTGCTCATGCATTTATCGGTGACAGCTGAACCCTCCACGCTTGCGAGACACGATCATGGACGATAACAGAAACGATTGGACCGCCACTCGGGCCTATTCCCTTTGGGAGCAGGCCGGCCGCCCCTTCGGCCAAGACGAGAAACACTGGGCACAAGCGGTACTCTAAAGAACTCTGCTTGAACGCACGCGCGCTTCGAGCGACGGCGCCGAAGTCATCTCGCGCGCGCGCCAAAACGAGCGTGACGGTCTCGGTAAAGGCCGTAGCATCCTCATCGTCGAGGATGAGCCCCAGCTCCGCTACAACTTTGTCGATTTCTTCGATCAATTAGGACATAAGACGTTTGAAGCAGGCAACGCAGACGAAGCGTTAGTTCATCTTAGAAACAACGAGATCGACGTTCTCTTCACCGACATCGACATGCTTGGCAGCTTGGATGGCCTTGGCTTGGCGGCGAAGGTTCGAGCCCACTGGCCACAAATCAAGATAATCGTCACGTCCGGGCTCATCACGCTTGCCCATCGTGATGACGAGCTAGGCATTGCATTTCTTGCGAAGCCCGCCTCTGGTTTCCAAGTTATCGAGCTGATTGCTTCCAACGGCTAACAACTAAGCGCCATCGCTTCAGCGTGGCCCCGCGCATTGGAGTTGAAAGTAACGCCTGTGGCGTTGGTCCGTCTCGGTCTTTCCGTAGGCCTGTCCAGAAGTGCTGGGTTCCTCTCCCATCGTTCGCTAGCAGACAGGAACAAACGCATGGGAGGGAGGTTACCTAACGTCCCCACGGAAAAACGAAGCCGCGCGTTGGAAGCGTGTAGGCCGTCAGGGAGATGAAGCAAATCAACGGAGAATATGATGGCAACGACAAAAACACTCAACGATCTGTTTCTTGATACGCTCAAAGACATCTATTTTGCGGAGAAGCAGGTGCTGAAGGCTCTCCCGAAAATGGCCCGTGCCGCTCAATCCGAAGAAGGCAAGGCTGGATTTTTGCAGCACCGCGACGAAACACAAGGTCAGATCGAGCGGCTTGAACAGGTTTTCGACATCCTCGGCAAGTCGGCCCGCGGAAAGACCTGCGAAGCGATACAGGGCATACTCGCCGAGGGCGAAGAAATCATGGAGGAATTCAAAGGCTCTCCAGCGCTGGACGCGGGTCTCATTTCCTCGGCACAGGCCGTCGAGCATTATGAGATCGCGCGCTATGGCACGTTAATCGCTTGGGCAAAGCAGCTCGGTCTAAAAGACGCCGTGCCGCTTCTTGAAGCCACTCTATCCGAGGAAGAGGCCACTGATCAGAAGCTGACGCAGCTTGCTGAAGCGCAGGCCAATGCGGCCGGCAAAAGCAAGGCAGCCTAAAGTCGCGACCCGCCCAACTGAAGGCCGCCCGCGAGGCGGCCTTTTCGTAGTTGTCCGATTAAACAACAAGGGGATCTCATTATGGCTAAGCGCCCAGCGAAACCAGCCTCCACTGCCTCTTCTGACGACAATGCCAATATCCACGACCAGCAGCTTCACCGAGGTGATGGCGGTGAGCTCCATCAGTTCGCCGAAGATGGTCGTGATGTTCTCACGACATCACAGGGTGCGCCTGTCGCCGACGATCAAAACTCGCTGCGCGTCGGTCCGCGCGGACCGCTTATCGTAGACGATTTTCATTTCCGCGAGAAGATTTTCCACTTCGATCATGAACGCATCCCCGAGCGCGTTGTCCACGCCCGTGGCTACGGCGCTCACGGCTTTTTTGAGACCTACGAGTCCTTATCAGACATCACGCGTGCGGATGTATTCCAGCGCGCGGGCGAGAAGACGCCCGTGTTCGTTCGCTTTTCCACGGTTGCTGGAAACAAGGGCTCGGCCGATCTCGCGCGCGACGTCCGTGGCTTCGCCGTCAAGATGTACACGAAGGAAGGCAATTGGGATCTTGTCGGCAACAACATCCCCGTCTTCTTCATCCAGGATGCCATAAAGTTCCCTGATCTTGTCCACGCCGCCAAGCAAGAGCCGGATCGTGCGTTCCCGCAGGCTCAGACGGCTCACGACAACTTTTGGGACTTTATCAGTCTCACACCTGAAAGCATGAACATGGTCATGTGGATCATGTCTGACCGAACGATCCCAAGATCGCTACGTTTCATGGAGGGCTTCGGCGTCCACACCTTCCGCTTCGTGAATACCGAAGGCAAATCGACCTTCGTCAAGTTCCACTGGAAGCCGAAGCTGGGTCTGCAGTCGGTGGCCTGGAACGAGGCGGTCAAGATCAACGGCGCCGATCCGGATTTTCATCGCCGCGACTTGTGGAACGCAATCCAATCGGGAGCCTTCCCGGAATGGGAGCTTGCAGTCCAGCTCTTCGACCAGGACTTTGCCGATGAGTTCGACTTCGACATTCTCGACCCGACGAAGATCATTCCAGAGGAAATCCTGCCGGTAAGGCCGATCGGCCGACTTGTCCTCGATCGGATGCCCGACAACTTCTTTGCCGAGACCGAGCAGGTCGCGTTCATGACGCAGAACGTTCCACCAGGGATCGACTTCACCAATGACCCTCTGCTGCAGGGCCGGAACTTCTCTTATCTGGACACCCAGCTGAAACGTCTTGGCGGTCCTAACTTTACCCACCTTCCCATCAACGCGCCGAAGTGTCCCATGCACAACTTCCAACAGGACGGCCATATGGCGATGCGTAATCCTGTTGGTAGAGCGAATTACCAGCCAAACTCGCACGGCGAAGGGCCTCGTGAATCCCCGGCCCGCGGCTATCGGCACTTCGCCGCAGAAGAACAGGGCCAGAAGGTGCGGTTGCGACCGGAAAGCTTTGCCGATCACTACAGCCAGGCCCGGCAATTTCTCATCAGCCAGACCGGGGCAGAGCGGCGGCATATCGCCATGGCGCTCACCTTCGAGCTCAGCAAGGTCGAAAACGTGGCTATTCGTGAGCGGATGGTGTCTCACCTGTTAAACATCGACGAGACGCTGGCGACCACGGTCGCACAAAAGCTCGGGTTTCAGTCAATGCCAAAGCCGGCCGACGCCGCCATGCCGACCCGTCAGGATCTGGAGGCCTCGCCCGCGCTCAGCATCGTCGAACGGGGACCAAAGCGGTTCGAGGGACGCAAGCTGGGCATCCTTGTTGCCGACGGCATCGATGCTAAGCTTCTCAAGGCTGTGACGAAGGCGGTCGTTGCCGAAAAGGCCATTGTGGAATTGATCGCTCCGAAGGTGGGCGGCGTGACGGCCGACGACGGAAGCTTCATCAAGGCAAACCGCATGATCGACGGCGGGCCGTCGGTGCTCTTCGACGCCGTCGTCCTCCTGACGTCACATCAGGCGATCGAGGATCTCGTCAAGGAAGCGGCCGCCCGCGACTTCGTCGCCGACGCCTTCCAGCACTGCAAATATATCGGCTATGACCAGTCCGCTATCCCGCTCCTGGAGAAAGCTGGTTTTGCCGGTCAACTCGACGAGGGAACGGTGCAGTTGTCCAGCAGCAAGGACATCGCAGCGTTCGTTAAAGAACTTGGCAAGCTTCGTGTCTGGGGTCGTGAACCCTCAGTTAAACTTGGCAAAGCGTCGCCGCCAATTGCGTGAAGCAGTTCGGGCGCGGAGTGAGCCGCGCCCGTTGAAAATTCCGAATAAAAATTCGAAGTGGAGGCTGCTGCTCTGCCAACCCTTCGTCGAGCGTTGCGCCCTTTGTCACGATTAGCGTCGGC
The DNA here is from genome assembly GCA_900471485.1 of Hyphomicrobiales bacterium. Lineage (GTDB taxonomy): Bacteria > Pseudomonadota > Alphaproteobacteria > Rhizobiales > Rhizobiaceae > Rhizobium. The sequence goes on along the minus strand of UCEU01000016.1, from coordinate 89,817 downwards.
GTAGCGGCAGGGACGTTTGACAGGGAGATCGATTCGCCAGGCCATCTTCAGCGTAGGGCGGATGCAGCTCTCTATGATGCGAAATCGAAAGGTCGTAACCAGGTGACGGTGTATCGCGCCAACGGCATAGGGCCTGCTTCCTCTTCCCTTTGAACGCTGCCCGGGCATCGCAGCAGGGCGGTCGGCAGCAATGACAAGGAGACAACCCGGGTTCGACACGCGCCCTTATCCGGCCGCAGGATTTCCATGATCCGTCATCGAAATTGGCAGTGAGTACAATTGTGACGCGGCGGATCCCCCGGTGCCGCGACAATTGGATAGTGCCAACAGCGTGGCCCCGCTTTGAGCGGTTCACGCCAAGCTCCTCTCGTTGCAGTCCTGGATTTGTCCAGGCTACAGAGAACTGTTATTCCTCAACAAGATGCAAAGGCCTTCGGTGAGACCTGAAGTCAGCTTTGGCGAGGCTTTGTCGAATGCGCTCATCTGTGAATGGCTTGCCGATCACATCGACGGCGCCATCCAACCCATGACCAACCTTGCCCGGGGTCCCTGTGACAAAGATGACCCCCATGCCATGGCGATCGATCAGCCTGCGCGCCAAGGCCGGTCCGCTTGAGCCGTCTGCAAGAACGAGGTCGATCAGCGCAACATCCGCACGAGGGGCATATGCGAGCGCCTGTTCTACTGTCCATACCGGGCCGAGCGCTACGTATCCGGCATCGGTGACGATCCTCTCAAGCTCCAAGGCAATAATTGCCTCATCCTCAACAATCAGTACCCGCATGAACTCCTCCCAAAATTAGGGTCTCCGCTTCGATTTCGAAAAGCTAGGCACTGATTGGTGATGATCGATATCGATCACGTTTTTTTGAATGCGGCCGGGCAACCCACCCGTTGAAAGAAATCCCACTTCGCCTGCCAGCGTACGGAGATTGAACCAAAACCGTGGTTTTACGTTATTCCTGCGTGCCGGAATGAGCCTCGGCACCCTTCTTCTAGTCAGTCCAACGTGCTTTGCCCCGCCTATGGCGGGGCCCTTTCAGGTTAAACTGCGATGAAAAGACCCCGCAAGAAAAGTAGCCAAGCCCTACGAGAACGAGAGCGGCAAGAGACGGATAACGCTGCAGCCGCCATCATCCAAGCAGAGATGCGTGCACGACGAGAAAAAAGTGAGCGTCTACGCATGCGACGCATGCAATCCGCGAGCGACACCCCCACACCACAAACTAACGATTAGAGCGTGGACGCCTCGGCGAGATCGCATTTTTTTGATGCGTCTCGGTTAACTTTTTTAATTGCCGGTTTTGAACACGGCGCTAAAATTCTTGGTCGTCTGGATTTGTCTGGAGGAGAAAAATGAATCCGGAAAGGGATGAGATGCAGCGCTTGGCGCTGTGGGAGGTTCCAGTCTACGTGAGGATTGGACGAGGAGTGACCGAGACAATCGATGGTCCACAAGAGGCCCTGACTTACCTCTTATCTCGTTGGCCGGCCGAACGCGGATACCATTACCGCCAGGCAATCGCGGTTTGCACCGAGACGGTCGACGAATATGGCTCGCTTGAAGAGACACGCGAGGCCTTCATCGCTGCGGCGGTCGAAGTGCACATCCTGGCCTAGCGGTGCCCAACCACCTTCAAAATTGATGCGAAAACCACGAGAGACGACCATGCATCATGATCTATCACCTATACCGATCAAACCCTTGGGTGTGGCCATCGACGGCCCTGGCAGATACCGAATTGTGAACACCGTTTCCGGTTTGGCGTCCCTTCTTATGAACAACTGGCCGATACGAGAAAAGGGAGAGGATTGGCGCGCCGCGCTGGCGGCTTGTCTGAAAGCGTTTGAGGGAAAAGCAAGCGGCGACGCCGCGCGCGAGGTGTTCATCCTCGCCGCGCGAAACGCGGAGTTTTCGCTGATCCTCGAGGGCGAACCTCTAGCGGAGAACCTACAGCCAACTGCGCCGGCTCAGTCCATCGCGATCCACTGATCCGGATGAAAATCCTGTTCCCCTCTGCTCAAAGAGATCGAGATACAGATTACAAAGACTGCTTGTTGGTGTTCGCAGCCTGTCCTTGGACCCGCGGTTGCGAGGCGAGATGCATCACGTAATCTTCCGCCGCGTCTGCGAGATGTATAGCCACCTCTTGTTCGCGCCATCCAGCCTCAACAAAAGCCAGAATGAGCTTCTCAAGGACACGCTGACACTGGTCGGCGCATTCGCCGGCACGCTCAGCGTGATCAGTTTCATACTTTGGAGAGGCGAGGTCTGACATGCTTCGGAAGTTGCCATATTCTCTAATAAAGACAATCTTTAACTAACGTTAACGTTATAAATTAGAGTTAAATTTCGCATAACTTGAGTAGACATACCGTAGAATTTTGAGCTGAGTTAAGACGTTCTCAGAATTGTACTGTTGGCAGGGCGAAATCTCCCTTGGTTGACACTCGGCAGTCTACAATTCCGATACCTATACTCTCCAGTATTTCATGCAGCCGACTCAATGACTGATAGGCCGGAGATCTGGCCCACTATTGACGCGCGGAAACGCGATAACAACATAAGGTTGATTTGTGGAACTCGCGCCGGAGACGGAGAGGCAGTCGCCAGTATGTGTTTAAAGCGCGGTACCGGCAGCATTTCCTTCTCCTACATTTGGGCGTTCTGCTCCGTGTCCTTGTCCATTTGATCCACGGCGATGTTGATCATGATGAAGTCGAGGGGTGCAGGGCAATCGGTCATCTGGCCCGGCTTGCCGTTGCGTGCTTCCGTTTCCAGCTAGTTGGCCTGTGTCGGTGGCAGCATGATCGGTCCGAATGGAACCGACATTAGAATCCGTCTGGTGTGCGTTTCATGCCCAGCTGTCGTCTGCGGCGTGTGCATCGCTCATGCTGCGGCAAGCCGGTGTCGTCAGTCGGTCGCCGCGCCCAGAATCTTGCCACCGTTCGGCTCTTGGACGAGTATGGCGCGCTTGAGATCGCCCTTGGTGGTAGGGATCGGCAGCTTCAATGGCTTGCCACTCCAGGTGCCAAGATGGGTGAGAGCGTGCACGACATGGGCATGCGGTAAGGTCTCGCCGGCATTTTCGCCTCTGGCGACCGGCACCTCCACCGTGCCGGGCGCATATCGAACCAGCCAGACATCGGCCGGGGCAGACTGCCTGCTGGTTCCGTCGAGCGCGGCCATGTCGTTCGACAATTTGATCGCGGGGCCCGTGAAGGCCGGCTCGGCGGCTATGGTGCTGAGAATGTCCTTCAGCTCGTAGCCGACGATCGACCGATGGCCGTTTATGACCATCTGTGGTGTGAAAGGCCCGGATTGACCAAGGGCCGGTTCGTAGGTGACCTGTCGCGCCGTGAATTCCGTCTTGCCGAATATATCCTTCCAGCCGAGATAGTCCCAATAGGTAACAGAGAAGCTCAACGCCAGCACGTTGGGATCGTTGCTCAGCTTGACGAGATTGGCATTGGCGGGTGCGCAGGACGAGCAGCCCTGACTGGTGAACAGTTCCACCACCGTGAGCGATCGCTCCGCAGAGGTCGGTGCTGCCGATGCTTGCGTGGTGAAAGCCGCCGCAAGGCCAAGGATCGTCGTGGCGATCGTCAATGGTGATACGATTGATGTCGTCATTGCGTTTCTCCCAGATGTGCTACCTCTCCATCTGCTTCGCAATCACTTCGGCTATGTTACAGCCTTCACGGCTTTGTGACCCCGGTGCTCGCTGTGGCGCAAGCGTTCGAGATGCCCGCATGGCCAGTGGGCGGACCTGCGTCGTTCGCGCTTCCGAAATTAATCTGATCGTTGCTGTAACAAACTCGTCCGGGGCTCCGTAGCTGCTTGCGAACATCACGCAACCGGGACATCGAGCACGATCATGGCGATACTCGACGACTACAGCGACACACCGCCAACCGCCCCGACAAACACCTTCATCCACCGCCACTCGCTGGTGACGCGCATCACGCATTGGATCAACGTTCTCTGTCTCAGCCTGCTCCTGATGAGCGGGCTGCAGATCTTCAATGCGCATCCCTCGCTCTATTGGGGGCAATATGGCGCCGACGCCGATCCGTCGTGGCTGTCGATTACGGCGGTCGGCGATGACAATGGCACGCGCGGCGTGTTGAACATCGGCAGCCTGCAGATCAATACGACAGGTATCCTCGGCGTCTCTGGCACAGGCGACGATGCTACCGAGCGTGGCTTTCCCGCCTGGGCGACGGTTCCAGGCTATCAGGATCTGGCCACCGGCCGGCGCTGGCACTTCTTCTTTGCCTGGCTGTTCGTCATCAACGGTTCGCTCTATGCGCTCTATGGTTTCGCCTGCGGACATTTCCGTCGTGATCTGGCGCCGAGCGCCGAAGAATTATCACCGCGCCACCTGAAGCAGGAGATCGCCGATCACGCCCGGCTGCGCTTTCCCAAGGGTGAGAAAGCGCGCCACTACAATGCGCTGCAGAAGCTCACCTACCTGATCGTCATCTTCGTGATGCTGCCGTTGATGCTGGCGACGGGGCTGACCATGTCGCCTGGTATCGACACTGGCTATCCGTTCCTGCTCGATCTGTTCGGCGGGAGGCAGTCGGCGCGGTCGATCCACTTCATTTGCGCCTGGTCGATCGTGGCTTTCGTGATGGTCCATGTCGCAATGTTCATCCTGTCGGGCCTCTGGAACAACATGCGTTCGATGATCACCGGTCGCTACGTTATCGAAACCGGGGGGAAGAGCGAATGACCTTCTCCATCGCACGCCGCCGCCTGCTGATCGGCTCTGCGGCCAGTCTCGGTGTCATCGGCCTTACCGGCTGCGATGACATCGCCCAGAATTCGAACGTCCAGAACGTGCTCGAGATGGCCGAGCGCCTGACGATGCGCGGCCAGCGGCTGCTGATTTCCAAGGACAAGCTGGCCCGGGAATTTTCCGAAGCGGATATCTCGCCGGTCTTCAAACCCAACGGCTCGACGGCGCCCGACAGCGAAGACTATATGCGGATGACCGAGAACGGCTTTGCCGACTGGCGGCTGAAGATTGACGGACTGGTCGAGCGCCCTGTCGACCTGTCGCTTGCCGATCTCAAAAAGCTGCCGCAGCGCACCCAGATCACGCGCCACGACTGCGTCGAGGGCTGGAGCGCCATCGGCAAGTGGATGGGCACGCCGCTCGGGCCGCTGCTGCAGAGCGTCGGGCTGAAGCCGGGGGCGCGGTATGCGGTGTTTCACTGTGCCGACGAGCTCGAGCAGACGATGGATGGCAGCGGCGTCTATTACGAAAGCATCGATCTGATCGATGCCTTCCACCCACAGACCATCCTTGCCTATGCGATGAACGGCAAGGATCTGGAGGTTGCGCATGGTGCGCCGCTGCGGCTCCGGGTCGAGCGGCACCTTGGTTACAAGCACGCAAAATATCTGATGAGAATCGAAATCAAGGACAGCTTTTCCGGCCTGTGGGGCGGCAAGGGCGGGTTCTGGGAAGATCGCGGCTACGAATGGTACGCCGGGATATAGCAGGTCTGAAACGGGCAATCATGCCCACTTGGAGGAGAAGACTATGTTGAAAATCACTCTCGCAGCCATCGCTTTGGCAGCCGTATCGTCGATGCCGGCGTTTGCGGCAGAAACGATGATGATGGCCAACTGCGACGACGCATCGATGATGAAAATGCAGACGCAGGTCGATGGCATGAAGGACCCGATGATGAAGGAAAAGAAGGAGATGGCGTCCAAGGAGATGATGATGGCCCATGATTCCATGAAGGCAAAGAAGATGGACGACTGCAAGATGCACATGGACAATGCCATGAAGAGCATGGGCAAGATGTGACGCTATGAAAACGAAACAGGCTGCTGATCGGGCCGCCTGTTTTGCTTGACCGTTAGCCGACAGCCTGTTGCTATCGGCTAACGTTGCGTTTGAAATGCAATCTCAGAATTCTTCTCAGCTCTGAGCTGCTCCCCTCGTCGCTTGAAAACGCACGCCCTGACGCTGGGGAAAGTCGCCACCCGCGCGTTGCGGACGTCCGAGGCTTCACGCTAAGAAGACGGGATATCTGGCCTAGTTGGAAGACGCGCATACATGTCAAAAAGGAGTGGCTTCCTATGTGATCGCGGCCCTGGTTGTCCTTGCTTTGGCACAGTTCGCGGTGGTCGGCGCTGGCGTTGGTGGATGGCTCCGGTACTAGGCCTCATCGTATATGCTTCCTATACGGGTGGTGGCGCGACAGTATAACCAACGGAAAGTGCGAGGTGGAGCGATCCGACGATCGCGACAACGGCGACGGCAAGGAAAAGCATTTGAGAGGGGCGCATTTGGCGACCTCCTGTGGGAGCAGATGGGATGCACGGCCTGGTTAGGCTACGCATTGGACAGGTAAGACGTTTCACGTTCCGTTCAAGCCTTTGCCAGAACGGGCGGCGCCTGCCGATTTCGCTAGGCAAAACGATCTCCATTCCTTAGTTATGAGACAGGCGTGTGCTGCGTGCGCCGGGGATTCCCCTGATCGACGGAGACTGAGATCAACCTCCATCGAGGGAGCGAACCCGTGTCGAAAACAATCCAAGGCCGCATCAAGTCCACCCTCCGTCAGTTTCTCGACAGCGAGGCGGCGGGCGGCCTGATCCTGATGGCTGTAGCCGCGCTGGCGATCGTCGTCGCAAACTCTCCCGTCGCGGACGTCTACTTCCACGTCCTGCATGCCTACCTGGGCCCACTCAGTCTGCAGCACTGGATCAACGACGCCCTAATGAGCGTCTTCTTCCTGCTGGTAGGCCTTGAGATCAAGCGGGAGATGCTGGACGGACAACTGTCGAGCTGGAGCAGACGAATGCTTCCAGGCGCCGCCGCGGCGGGCGGAATGGCGCTGCCCGCATTGATCTACATCGGCTTCAATCTCTCCGACCCCGCGACCTTGAGGGGATGGGCGATACCGACCGCGACCGACATCGCGTTCGCCCTCGGCGTCCTTTCCCTTCTCGGCGACAGGGTGCCTGCCTCGCTGAAGATCTTCCTGGCGGCGCTTGCGATCATCGACGACCTCGGCGCGGTGATCGTCATCGCCATTTTCTATACAGCAGACATCAACGTCCTTGCACTTGCTGTCGCAGCCGTCTTGGTAGGAAACCTATTGATACTGAACCGGTCCGGCGTGAAGAACATCTGGGCCTATCTCGGGCTCGGCGTTCTTCTGTGGATCGCCGTCTTCCTGTCGGGGATTCACGCCACGCTCGCGGGCGTCGTCCTGGCGCTTGCCATTCCGCTGAAAGTCACCCCCGGCGCGCCCGAAGCTTCGCACGAGGACTCTCCGCTCCACAAACTGGAGCACGCACTCCAGAAGCCGGTAGCATTCTTTATCGTACCGGTCTTTGGCTTCGCCAATGCCGGTGTCTCCTTCGCAGGCGCATCGGCAGGCGTCCTTGCGGAGCCAGTGACCATCGGCGTCGCCGCCGGCCTTCTCCTCGGGAAGCTTGCAGGCGTACTTGGGACGGTGGCGCTTCTGGTCAAGTCCGGGTTGGCGCAGCTACCTGCGCGGGCCACCTGGCCCCAGATGACGGGCGTCTCGCTGCTCTGCGGCATCGGCTTCACGATGAGCCTGTTCATCGGACTGCTGGCCTTCCCGGATGCGTCGTCTCAGGATCACGTGAAGATCGGGATTCTTGCGGGCTCGCTCGCATCGGGCGTGGCCGGAGCCGCCGTCCTGATGGCATCGGCCCGGAGGAGAACGGAGTAGACCCGCAAACGTCACGAAGTTCGATCGGCGTCAGGGTCCGAGAGGGGATCAGTTGTTGCAGTTTGCTCCTATCGGTGACGCCCATCTGAAACCACCTCAGCAGTTCGCGCGGCGTCCCGCGCCTCCTCGCTTTCCGGACCGATCGTCTTCCTCAGGCAGTAGTTCTTCATCAGTGTTTGCATCATGTAAACGTCGTCTGACCCAAGGGATAGCGGTCCCCTTTCGCATGCACTGAACATGACGTACTCTGTGGTTCGGCACGGAGCGATCCAACCCCGATCCGGCGCTTTTTCAATTGTTGGGGGTGATCTTCGGGCGCTTTTGGCATTAGAAGGTTTCTAAACGTCACGTACCGAGTCCGCCATGCCAAGCCGTTACCGCTATTCCAAGCTCCTTCGCCGCTCCCGCGTGATCTGGGGTTCGTTTTCGCTCTGGAAGCCGCGGCTGGTTTTCTGGTGTGGGGCGCTCGCCATCGGCGTAATCAGCGTTGGTTTCGCCAAGCTCGCGGATCTGGCGCAGAACGCATTTGCATCACTCACCACTTCCGGTGAATGGAGCTTCCTGCTGCCGCTGTTGCTGACGCCCGCGGGCTTCGTGCTCTCGGCCTATCTGGCGGCGACGTTGTTTCCGAACTCGGGTGGAAGCGGCATTCCGCAGGCGATAGCGGCGCGGCACTTGCATGACGCAGAAGATCGGACGCGGCTGCTGTCGCTGAAGATCGCCTTCGGCAAAATCGTACTGACGGTGCTTGGATTGTTCTCCGGCGCCTCGATCGGCCGCGAGGGGCCGACGGTGCAGGTCGGCGCGTCGATCATGCTTGCTGTCGCCCGCTTCGGCGGCATGGCGCAGGCGCGCGGATTGATCCTCGCGGGATCGGCGGCAGGTATCGCTGCGGCCTTCAACACGCCGCTCGCCGGGATTGTCTTTGCCATAGAGGAGATGAGCCGAACATACGAATCGCGAGCCAACGGGCTGGTGCTGACGGCCGTCGTCCTCTCCGGCCTGGCCGCACTCGGGCTTTCGGGCAGCTACAATTATTTCGGAATGGCATCGGCGGCGCCGACCGAGCTTCGTGATTGGGGACTTGTTCTCATCTGCGGCGTCGGCGGCGGTGCGCTCGGGGCGGCCTTTAGCGGCTTTGCCCTGCATTTCGGCCAGAAGGTCCGCCGCTGGGCGCAACCGCAACCGCTAAAACGCATGCTGGCACTTGCGGGAGCCTGCGGACTTGCAATCGCTGTCATCGGCGTCGCATCCAGCGGCACGACCTTCGGCACCGGTTACGAGCAGGCGCGCGGCGCGGTCGAAGGCAACGCCTTGCCGCTGCTCTTCTTCGTCGAGAAGCTTGCGGCCAGCTTCCTGTCGATGCTGTCAGGCATTCCGGGCGGCATCTTCGCCCCGTCGCTAGCCGTCGGCGCCGGTTTCGGAAGCACCGTCGGCTCTCTGCTTGGCACCAGCATCGCGTTGGCGGCGATCCTGGGTATGGCCGGCTATTTCGCGGGCGTGGTGCAGGCGCCGATGACGGCTTTCGTCATCATTCTCGAAATGACCGGCGACCACCAAGCCGTGATTCCGATCATGGCGGTGTCGATGATCGGCTACGTGACCTCGCGCATCCTTTCACGCGAACCGCTGTACCATGGACTGTCGCGGGTGTTCATTGCGGCGGCTATCCGGGCGCGACGCGCGGCAGGGAAAGAACTGGAAACAACTCGAACGTGACACACTTGGCCGACGACCATGCGCGACTATCTCACTGACCGCTATTCTATTCGCCGCGAACAGGACGGCTCCTGGACGATCTTCGATCTGTTCACCGGGCTCGCCGCAGACTACCACGGACGCCCAACACTCAAATGCACGAGGACGGATCGAGGTCCCTGTGCATCGTCATGAATGCTCTCGACAAGCAACGGCGGCGACATACCTCGAAATAGCGCTCGCGGCGTCTTGGGGAGCGAAACAGGCCATATGGAGCAGCGCACCATGGTGACAGTGAAACGAGAAGCCAGTTGTTCCTGCGGCAAGCTTTGGATCACGGCCGAGGGGGACCCCGTCAAGATCTCCGTCTGCCACTGCCGGGAATACCAACGCCGCACGGGCAGCGCATTCGGGGTGGCGGTCTTCTTCGACAGGGAAAACGTCGCCGCTTTCGGAGCCTCGAACAGTTACACAAGGTCGGGCGACAGCGGGAGATCGATCGAGTTCAGGTTCTGTCCCGGCTGCGGGTCGACAGTCTTCTGGCTGCCGGAGTTCCGTGAGGATCTCGTCGCGGTCGCATTGGGATGCTTTGACGAGCCGTCCTCCCTGGTTCCGGAACAAAGCGTCTATGAGGAGAACCGCGTGGGATGGGTAGGGCTCGACCTGCCCGGCGGAGACTGACATTCCAGCGAGTCCTTGACTGACGCGTCCACCTGCTCGGCTTGCCCAAGCAGCGCACACCGCTCGCGGTATTGTCATTTTCCTCACGTCAAAAAATGAATTAATATCACGGCATGATATTTTCAGCCGCAGCGATAGGCCTGAAGGTCATTGGGTTCGTAAGCCCTGTCTTCCATCGTCGACCGGACGCCCCGATCGATGCCCATGAGCTTGTGGCTGTGAGCATTCTTCTTGACGAGTGGTGCAGGCGTTGGTCAGTCAACCAAGGCGATCCGAAGGCCTATGCCACAATTGCTAGGATCGTCAGGCTCCGAGGGGCTGGACGAACCATTGAGGAGGTGCGGTCCGAGGTTCTCTCGGAAGGCTCGACAGACGCCGAAAACATGGGAAATGGGGAAACAGATGCAGAAATTCGACCTGGTGGATAATCAAACCGTCTTGAGCTATCCGGGGCATGTAATCATTGTTGCTGGCGACAAAGCCGGGATCACTGGCGAAATGGCGCTCAGAGGCCAATCTCATCCAAGCCGAGCGGAGCCACTCGAAGTGGCTATCCACCAAGCCTTGCTGGTAAAGCAGAGAGACGCATTGCCAATTGCGGTGAAGGACGATCTCGGGCTTTGGCCAGCGAGGCTCGGAGAACTTTTTCCCTGGACCCCTTAAACGAGGCTACAGGAGATGACGGCGATCAAAGCGGGCAGGTCCGCAAGACGCCCGTCAGTCAGTCAACCATCGCAGAGGACGCGCGTTAATCTTTATGACACCAACCCGACGCGGGTCCCTGTCCGCAGCGTGGCGAGATCGCCCTCGGATCGGTAGCCATCCTTGTAGAGATCGAGCGCGGCGTTTCAAAGCACGTCCCGAACATGGTGGTCATTCTCGACCTCGTAATAGCGAAACCATTGGTCGACGGCGCTCGCCAGCAACAGTACCAGATCTTTCTCTCTCTCCATTCCCACCAAACCTCCTCGCTTCACCGCTCAACCATGCTTGTCGTCGGCGGTGACATTGACGGCGGCGGCCCGGAGCCTCTCCATGTCGGCCTCGACCTGCATCACCGCGGCCGCACGGTCGAGCGCCTCCTTCGAATGGCGAACGGCGTTTGCACGAAATTCCGGGCCGATCTTGGAAAGCGTCGCGAGCGCCTTTTGCAGTCGAAGTCCGACTTCGACAAGGCCTGCTCCATCTCGCGCGATCGGTGTGAACAGGTCGTCGAACAGGTCCGCTGCCTCAAGTGTCGCAACTTGGAGCCGGGGATAGGCAATCACGTCAGGCGCCTCGATGCTCGCGCCATGCCAGGAAAAGAGAATTCGCATCGCGCGGGAGATGACGTCGATTGCGGTCCCCGGATCGTTGACAGCAGGAGACAAGGCGCGCGATGCGATCTCTGTCAGTACCGATGCTCCGAACCGCGGGTCCTGATCGAAGGAGCGGACGTCGCCGACCGAAAAGCAGGCCGCGGCCCGACCCAGAACGTCCTCGCCGACGGCTCCACGCAGCCATCCAAGCGGCCGGGCGGGCGACGCCAGCTTGCCAGGTATCGACAGGATTGCCAGGTCGCACCCGGTCTCGTCGGCGATCTTTGCGAGCGCCGCTGCATCCACGTGCTGCACATAGCCGATCTCATCTGTGAAAAACGGCGTGTCGCCGGTCCGGGGCTCACGGCTGTGCGTCTCTAGCGCCTTCCCCCCGAAGTTCGGGGATTTCCGCCAGGCTTTGACGGCGTCGAGCGTCGCCTCCTCCACCCGGCGCGTCGTCTCGGTCACGCGGCCCAGTCTGGACAAGTGGTCGATCCATCTCAACAGCGTCACCACGATGAGCACGATGACGCCGATGGTGACGACGAAGAGCACAACCCGCCCCTGCTCGCCATAGGCGCCGGTCGTCAGCGCGACGATGCCGACGAGGCTGAACAGAAACGAGCCGACGAAAGTCGCCAGCACGTTCTGTGTGGTGCTGTCCTCCATGACGAGCTGGGTGGCCCGAGGCGTTACGTTGCTCGTTGCCGCAGAGTAAGCCGAGACCATCGTGCTGAGCGAGAAGGTCGTGACGGTAAGCATGCTCGATGCGATGATGCCGAGGATGTTGTCGACGGAGTCGGCGCCGATTTTCGTCGACAGGTCCGCCGGGATGTAAGGCGTGACGACGATCGCCAGGAGGGCGGTGGCGACCGCCGCGATGGAGAAGAGCGTCGCCCTGAACCAGATCCGCCGCGCCAAAACCGATATCGACCAAATCAAGCGCGAGCTCATGGCGTCCCCTTCTTCGAGACAAGGTCAGATAGCTTCAAGGCACGGAAAGGCAATCGCGCCGACCCTTCGGGCTTGAAATTGAGCTAGAAATGGCCCTTTCGGCCGCTCGGCGTCCTGCGACGGCGCTTGTCCAGAGAGTTTACGACGGCGCAAAGGCGATCGGCTACGCCTTGGTCCAGTCCGTCGAGAAACCGTCCGTCGTAATCCGCCGGCCAGCCGGTGAAGACGTCGAACACAGTCCAGGTGCCATCCCCTTCGACCCATACACCGAACCGATCGGTCTCAGATAGCTGCGTTCTCGGCCTTCGATTACCAAGCTTGATGTAATTTTCTCGCGACGTCACGAAATTGGCACAGTCTTTTTGCCACCATCGGGAGAATATGGTCCGCGAGTGACCAGCCGACGCCGGTGCTCGGTACCGTCTCCCGCATCGGCCGCACTCGCGAACCGTTCTCCTGGCGTGGTTCGTCATTTATATCACATCATGACATTTTGAAAGGACTAATGAATGCCTCGAGCGGGACGCCGAACAATCGGCCTGGCTGACGAAGTCTATGATGGCCTCGCTGGCTTCCGGCTAGCCATGAGACGGTTCCTGTCGTTCAGCGAGGCTGCGCTCGCCGAAGCGGGTGTCACGTCGCAGCAATATCAGGCCCTCCTTGTGGTGCGCACGGCGCCGGGCTGCCAAGTGAGACTCCGCGATCTCGCGCAACAGATGCTGATGCACCACAATGGCGCGGTCCAGCTCGTTGACCGCATGTGCTCGGCAGGTCTCACAGAGCGGATACCCGCGGAAGACGACAAGCGAAGCGTATTGATCGGCATGACGACGAAAGGCGAGAAGGTTCTTGAAGCTCTGGCGAAGATCCATGTCGACGGCATGCTCGAGAACGAACCGCTCCTGGCGGAATCCCTCGCGCTATTGCGACAGGTGACTGAACTCGCCTGATCGGCGTCACCATTTTTTGATCATACCGTGATTGACCTCTGCTCTCAACTTTGTATCATGCCGTGATATAAAACAGAGGAGAATAGCTATGCAAAATGGCGAAAGCGGCTGGTCGGGATACCGGCCTTCCAAGACTCTTTGGGGTTGGTCGATCGTCGGCGCCTCGGCGTTAACAATGGTGCTCGGCTTCACCTGGGGCGGTTGGACGACGTCTGGCCGGGCGAACGTCATGACCGAGATTGCCGTGCGCGATGCGAAGGCGGACCTCGTCGCAAGTATCTGCGTCCATAACTTTGTAACCGCCAATGGCGCAGAGAATAATCTCAAAACCCTGCAGGCTAAATCCTCGTGGCAGCGCGACGATTTCATCACCGAAGGCGGCTGGGCCAAAATCGCGGGGATCGACGGGACCGTCACGAATGCCGCCGACACCTGCGCCGACCAGCTTGTCAAGATGAAGGAACTGCCGCCATCGGGAGGAGATGCGGGAGTAACCGACAGCTAGGCTTCGACCAGGCATGATAAGATACCTGGTTGGCGCGAGGCCCGTCCGAAATGATTTCGGGCGGGCCATTATCGTTGGAAGTCCCCTACCGTCGGGCGCCTCTCGCTTCCTGCAGCGCGAGCAGTATCTCCTTGGTCATGAGATGTGCCGCCATTAGAACTGCGGGAGACAACGGTCTTCCCTCGCGGGCGTCGCGGCAGATCTTGAGCAGGCCGGCGAGCTCGACCGGTTTCTCGATGAAACCGTCCAGCGCCTCTTCGACGTCCTTGGGGAACCGCGATCCTGCGTCGGAGGCGACCTCGCCGTCCTGGTTCAGCACTCCCCGTTCGATCAGAATGATTTCCAGCCGACCCACCCAGAGACCGAGTTCTGCGCGTCTATCGATCATGGTCTGCCGCCTCCTTCAGGCAAAGACACGCATCCCTTCCGGCGGGGAACCACGCCCGCCCTCGCGAACCGTCCTGAGGTATTCAAGCACGCTGCCGATCAGTTTCGGCTGGGCAGGTTTCGATATAAGACCGATGACGTTCGACAGATCGGTGACAATCATTTCGGGGTTGGCCGTGACCATCACCACCGCGATGCCGAAGTCGTTCGCGAGATACTGTGCAATCCGCGGCCCGGTGGCCCCGTCGCGAAGGTTGACGTCGACCAGGGCGATGGTTGCGAACGGGGCGAGCCGCTGCGCGCTCTCGAAACTGTCGGCAATCCCCACGACCTCGTAGCCGGAACTCGCCACGATATCTTGAACATCCGCCGCGATCAGTGCGTCGTCCTCCACGATCAGAATCTTTTCCAAAAACCCTGGCCTCCCGCAATCGTTCATCCTGCATTCAGGATTGACATTATGGGCTAACGGTTAAAGAATGTCATCACATGATATAATGGAGTGAACCGTTGACCAAGAGCGCCATCCTTTCCGCCGTGTTCGCAACCTATGTCGCGGTCATGTTCGCGGTCGCGTCGATCCCCGGCGAGGCCCCGTCCGAAGTGTCTCAGGCCGCACCGATCCAGACGTTGAACTGAACGCCAGGATGTGCGAGCAACTGGACCGGACCGCGCTGACGGTTGATCATGTCCCTTGACGTCAAACTATTCGTGGCGGGCGTCGCCCTGTTCCTCGCAGCAATCTGGAGCGGCGCGATTTACGTCCTCCTTCAGATTTAACCGCCATTTGTATCATAATATGATATATTCCATAACACCTGGAACCGCAGGGGCGTCTGGTCCATTACTCCTTTAAAGGAGTTTTGATCATGCAGCGTTCCCAGCAAGAACAGAGCCCTCTCCCATCGGTGAGCGAAACCGAGTTAGAACCCAGATACGATGTTGGAAGCCTGCTAACGCGCTACGGCATTGGCCGACACGAAGCGCAGCGCCTTCTGCAAAGGTTTGGAAATTCGAAGCACGAACTGGACCTGCTGCTTTCGGGCAAGGGGCGAACCCCGTCGCACCGTCTTCGAGAACTCGCGACGCCCGACAGCAAAGCCGCATTTGGGATCGGTTGAGCCCTCCTTCACTTGCAGCGAGCGACCCGCTCCAAAGCAGCCGCGACCCCTGACAGCGAATATTCGTAGCTGGTACGCGTTCCTCTCGCCGAGGTCGCCTGCAAGGTCATCCGGCTCCCGGATCGAAGCGCGGTGATGAGTTCGGGCTCCCGCGCGGCGTCAGGCAGTATTGTCCTTTACGAACATCTTGAACGTCTTCTCGCCAACTGAAATCTGCACCGGCGATCCGGCCCTGATCGCATAGCCAAGGATCGCCTCTGGTTCGTTGCCACCGCCTTTTTCCGCTGGCGCGATCAGGAAGTAGTTCTTCCCATGATCGACGTCGGAGGGTCTGGCTTCCTTGGGGACCGACAACGCGTAGCACACAGGCTTTCCGTCCCTCTTGAAGGAGTAGACGCCCCAGTCACCAGTCTGGGAGACCATTCTGGCCGCAGCGTGGGCGGTAAGAGGCATCGATACGGCGACGAGGAGGCCGGCAAGCTTTTTCATTGTTCTCCTTTCTGGAAGTCGGGTCAGGATTGGCGACAAACCATTGAAGGCGGACTGCTCGCCCGTTTGCCGCGAACGAACCTGACCTCTTCGGAGATGATGCTACCGTTCGCGACGACGCCTTCCCAGATCCTATTGCCAAGCTGGCAGGCGACCAGTAGCCGGTCGCTTCCGGTCAAATCGGTGGTCGAGACCGAGACGAGATTCTGCATGCGATATCGCTGAAATTCTTTGGTGGAGAGGCCTAGGCGGTCCGGCCGCCACGAAGGGCGGCCGATCAGATTTTCCGTGACATCAACTGAGGCTGTTACATCTTCGGCAGAAGCACCTTATCGACGACATGGATGACGCCGTTCGACTGCTTGACGTCAGCGATGGTCACATGGGCGACGCCGCCGTTTTCATCGGTGAGCGTGATCTTGCCCATGCTTTCCTTGGCTTTCAGAACACAGCCTCCGACCGTCTTGATGTCGTGCTCGCCGCCATCATCCTTGATCATCTTGGCGACGGTCTTCGACATGGCGTCGGCCGCCACCACATGGCAGGTCAACACCTTGGTGAGCTTGTCCTTGTTTTCAGGTTTCAGCAGCGTATCGACAGTGCCGGCCGGAAGAGCGGCGAAGGCTTCGTTGGTGGGCGCGAAGACGGTGAACGGACCTTTGCCCTCAAGCGTCTCGACCAGACCGGCGGCCTTGACGGCGGCCACGAGCGTCGTGTGATCTTTGGAATTGACGGCGTTTTCCACGATGTTTTTGTTCTCATACATGGCAGCCCCACCCACCTTTGGATTGGCGGCATAGGCGCCGACAGCGGTGGCGGACACGATGGCTGCAGCAGCAACCGCGCTCAGTGCGGACTTCAACATCATAATTTCCTCTTCCTCTGAATGCCCCGGCGCGGTCGCGCGCCTCCCAGGGCCGTCCCCATTTGGGTGACGCAACAAGGGACGAAGGCGTCTGGGAAAAAGTTTCAGAGGAAACCGTATATTCGCGAATAATTTTGTTAGCTGGTACCTATCTCATCCCCCGTGGTCGCGAACCGGCCAGACAACGACTTTTTCCTGCGAAGAGCACCATCCAGATGAGAGGAATCCGAAAGGGAAGCCGGACAAGATGGTAAAGCCGCTTGCCACGGCGATACGGTCGCAGCTCCAATGGTATTCGTGACCTGCTTGATGTTGGCTGGAAAGACACACACGCCATGGACGGTGATGCCGATTTCGACAGCTTTGCGTATCCCTGGCACCCGGAGCCCGAAAGCAACGTCTGTCCCGCAGGAGCGCGTCAATAAAATGACGGTTGCGTGTCAGGAACCCATGCGGGCGTAATTTCAAGAAATGGCTTCGGCAGGAACATGTGCAAAAGACCCGCACGGCTGTATAAGGCGGGCATCCCCAAGCAAGCCCCGCCCTGCCTGATCTCAATCCTTGCCATCATTTGCGATCTGGCGTTCGACAGTTCGCTTCGCCTTGGTCAAATTCGTCTTGCGGCCCGCCACGGTCTCTATTGCGGTGATCGCAAGATCGCCGGCAACGAAATCCGATTTGTGTCCGAGGTTATGCACGACGATCAGGCGTGACCCGCGAATATCGCGGGCAAGGTGCTCGGAATGGACCCTGGGTGAGACGACACTGTCGGTATCCCCGGTGATGATAACCGTCGGCGCCTTGATCTTGTGATAGTTCGCCGACGCGACCTTGGCCCAGCCGCTCAAGGCGGCGACCTCCTGCGCATTGCGGCGGAAGGTCGCCGGCCGCAGTGCTTGCAACGCGCGCGTCTTTTTGAGGTAGTCTTGCGGAACGGTATTCGGCGCAAAAACGCTGGCCGTGGCACTGCCGATTGTTCCAAAGCCGATTGGTGGAACGACAAAGGTGCTGAACAAAGAGCCGGTGACCGGCGCGCTCGCGGCACGGTAATACCAAGCGATCCCGCCCTCCCAGGGATAAACGGCTGGAGACAGGAAGACGAGGCCCGAAACCATGTCCGGATGGCGGACCGCGAAGGCCGCTGCGATCGCTCCTCCGAACGAGTGCCCGACGATAATCGCTTTCGCGATACCCCGTTTCTTCATCAACACGGCGATCACGTCGGCCTGTCTGTCGGGAAGAATATATAGGTCACCACCGAAATCCGAATTGCCGTGGCCTGGGCGATCGACAAACAGCAGCTTCGCGCGCCCCTCCAACTTCGTGCGAAACGAAAGCATCGGATCGCAGAGGCTGGTGCTGGCGCCGTGGATGAAGACGACCGGCGGCAGATCGGCTTTTCGGCCGGGCTCGAGTAGCACGCTATTGAGCTTCAACCCACCAACATCGATGCGGATTGGCCGTGCATCATCTCTACGAGCTGCTCTTGCCGGCGTACCGATCGCAACGGCAGCGATCGTCAGAAGCGTCACGACAAGGCCAAGAATTCGAGCCGACATCCTAGAGAGACCCAGCGGTGCCACTGGCAACGATTGGACCGGTAGGAAGGCCCGTTGGCGAGCCGCCGAAGGGTTCCAGGCTGACGGCAAGTGTGGCCCCGACGCTAATCGTCTGCCGTAAATCGTCCGGGACTATCAACTCGCCGTTTCCATCGGGCGAAAAGACGCCCAGTGGCCGCGGGTTGCCGCTTCCCGGCACATACCAGAGCTGAAGCGATTTCTCCTCCTGTCCTCCGCTCGCAACCGGAATGAGCTTCACTCGTCCATTCGAAGCGTCGAACGAGGCAAGCAGGCTGACGGGACTGCCGGGAGCGGAAAGCTGCGCCAGCAACGGACGCTGGGATGGGGTCATTTGAACGAGGCCGAAGGCGAACATCAACGCGGCCACGGCAACCGCCGACGTCCCGAGCGAGACCCAACGCCAGAAGCCTGCTGCGTGCCAAAGGCCGGTCGAAAGGGGTGCGGGGTCCGCGCCAAACAGCCGTCGCTCGATCTGCGCAAACACGGCGGCTCCAGGCGTTGCTTCCTGGTAATCATCGTTGAACGTGGACAGATCGGATTGCCAGCGTTCGACCAGCATAGAAAATGCGGGGTCGTCGGCAATCCGTCTTTCGACCATTCGACGCGCGTCGATCGATAGGACTCCAAGCACATATTCGCCGGCGAGGACCTCGTCTTTGGGCCGTCCACCTTCAGTTTGATTGGCAGGGGTCATCGCTGCATGCACTCCCTGAGCTTCAGAAGGCTTCGGCGCAGCCACGTGCGGATCGTGTTCAACGGTACATGAAGATCTTCGGCCAACTCGGCGTAGCTTGATCCTTCGACATAGGCTCGTCGGACAGCCCGGGCGTGGCTCGCTTCCAGTTCTTGCATGCAGTTGTCGATGCGACGTCCCTCATCTGCCACAACAGCATGCTGTTCTGGCGTGCCGACCGTGTCATCCTCGAGATCATAGGCGTCGTCAATATTGTCTGCGACAGGTTTGCGGGCGCGAACAATGTCGATCGCCCGGTTGCGAGCGATCGCCGCGAGCCAGGTCGATGGAGAACCCGAACCGGTCGCGAAGGTCTCAGCCCGCTGCCATACCCTGACATAAACCTCCTGAAGGGCCTCTTCGGCGTCCGGTCGGTGTTTCAGAATTCGCAGGCAGATTGCGAACAATCTCGGATTAGTCGCTTTATAGAGAGCGCTAAATGCCGCTCGATCGCCGATGGCGACCCGATTGATCAAATCTGCGATGTTATTGCTTTGCATTCGATAAGACCTTGCCGCCGACCTTTTATAGAGATCGCCGATTCGGAAAGACAAGGAGGTGAGGCTAACAAATCGAGGTGCCGGCCAGTCAAAACGAGAAGAGGCCGGCAGGCGACGAACAGCACCTATCATCTGGGTGGCTCCGAGATGACTCTGGTCGGTCCGAAGATGCGCAAAACAAACCAGCAGCCTAGAGAGGCGGCTGCGGCCGAAAGGAAGGTCCCCCAGGCAAGATCGGCGATCGTAAGCATGGTAGACCAGTTTTTCAGGGTCGCCTGATTGGTCAGATCATAGGTCGCGTAAGCGGTGAACCCAAGAACGGCACCATGGAGAGCAGCTCGCAACGGCGCACCCTTCTCCAATCCCGGCCTGGTCGCCAGAAACGTTAGCCCAGCGATATAAAGCAGATAGAAAGAGACGGCCGGCGCTAGCCTGAAATCGGCAATCAGCATATCTCCCAGGACAGGTTGATAAAGCCTGTTTGCCATGACGCTCAGCCAGACGAAGTCTATTGCGACGAAGACGAGGAGCGTCACGAGATAAGCTACACCAATATGCTTTATTCTAAGCTCCCTCATCACTCCTACTCCTCGCTTAATTGATCCGGGTCCAATCAACACCCTTGCACAAAAGGCCGGCGACGACGCATCCCCTCGTGGTCATCTTGTCACCCTTCACCGTGACCGTCAGCTTGTAGGTAAGGTCTCGCTGAGGATCGAAGGCCGTGCCCGAATAGACGCCGTCATCGCCTGGCTTGATTGACATGACCAGTTTGTCACCTTCTTTTTCTTTGGGCGTCCCCGGCTTTATCCAGGTATTGACCGCGCAGATATCCGACCCGCACGGCGCAATGCGGACCTTAGCGTTTCCATCTCCGCGCGCCCATTGCCCGTCGATTTCGGCGGCATGGGCTACAGCAAGGCCCGACAGCATCGACAGGGTCATGGCTATCATCATTTTCATCATGCCAGTTCTCCTTTTGGCAGTGAATTATGCATGCTCAATCGTGTAGAGGCCGACATCAATGCTCCCTTCCTCGAAGCCGGCCTCGCAGTAGCAGAGAT
Source organism: Hyphomicrobiales bacterium (assembly GCA_900471485.1). Lineage (GTDB taxonomy): Bacteria > Pseudomonadota > Alphaproteobacteria > Rhizobiales > Rhizobiaceae > Rhizobium. The sequence continues at coordinate 69,261 of UCEU01000016.1, read as the reverse complement.
AAAAATGCCAGAGCCGTTTGAAACGGTCGTCGAAGCCGAGTGCGGCGATTGCCGGCCAGCGCGCGTGAAAGCGTATCCGCCACTCTCGCAGGGTCCTGGCATAGGACTTTCCGAAATGGTCGACTTCGACGAGCTTCAGCCCGGCCGCCGCCAGGGCCGATTCGAGCGCCTTGTTCGACGGGAGGAAGCCGCCAGGAAAGACGTATTTCTGGATGAAGTCGATACTGCCGCGATAGCTCTCGAACCGCCGCTCCTCAATCGAAATAATCTGGAGCACGGCGCGGCCACCGGGTTTCAAGCAGCGCTTCAGTGTCTCGAAATATGTTGGCCAATAGGCTTCGCCGACAGCTTCGAACATTTCGATCGAGACGATGCGATCGAAACATCCGTCCGTGTCGCGGTAATCCTGTAGGCGCAAATCGATCTGCTCCCCCATGCCGCTTGCGTCGGCAACATCGCGCGCCCATGAAAGTTGAGATTGTGACAGCGTCAGTCCGAGGACATGTGCATTGCCTCTTTTCGCGAGATCTGCCGCCAGAGCACCCCAGCCGCAGCCGATTTCCAACACGCGTTCGCCGCCTGAAAGAGCAAGCTTATCGCGGATGCGTTCGAGCTTTTTCCGTTGCGCGGCCTCGAGCGTCGGCGTGGCCCCGTCGAAGATTGCTGACGAATACAGCATCGTGTCGTCCAGCCACTCTCTGTAGAAGTCATTGCCCAGATCGTAGTGCGCTTCGATATTTCGGCGGCTACCGCGTTTCGAATTGGCGTTCAGCAAATGTCCGATGCGGTTCATAAACCGGATAAAGCGATTGCCGCCGATCGCCGGCGCCAGTGCTTCATCATTTTGCGCTGCAAGCCGGATCACCGCCGTCAGATCGGGGGTCGTCCAGTCATCATTGAGAAAGCCTTCGGCAAATCCAATGTCGCCACCGGTGAGAAGGCGACGCAGCATCCGCCAGCGGCGCATCACGATTAGGGCGTCCGGGCCTGGCTCCGATCCGACCGCTTCGACCGATACGCCTGACGGCAAGACAATCTTCAGACGACCGTGCCGAAGGCCGCCAATCAGACGCTTTATCAACCGGCCGGCGAAGCCGAGGCGGTCGGCCTCGCTGCGCAGGCGAAGAGGAGTTCGGGAGAAATCGTCAAACGGGCTCATGCTGATACCCCCACCCCGATCGGCAGTTCTGCTGGCCTGACAACTGGTCTGCGCACGATGCGGGCGCTCTCCTGCGTGACTTGCCAGGGCCGGCGCAAGCCGCCGAGATCTTCGGCAACCGCAAGGCCAGCCTGAATGCCATCCTCGTGAAAGCCGGATCCGAAATGCGCGCCGCAAAACCAGGTGTTGCGCACGCCCTGCAGGGACCAGATTTCTTGTTGCGCTCTGTCTGTGCAGAGATCGAAGATGGGGTGCTCATAGGTCTCGCGACGGAGCACGGTTTCCTCGCGGGGCATGTGCGTTGGGTTCAGCGTCACGAACGTCGGTGGCGCGGCGCCAAGCGGCTGCAGCTTGTTCATCCAGTAGGTGATCGATGGTTGGATCGGCTCGTCACCAGCATTGGGGCTATTGGCGGCGTAATTCCAGCTCGACCACGCAGCGCGGCGCTTCGGCATCAGCCTGACATCGCCGTGCAGAACAGCCTCGTTGCGGGAATAGCGGAAGGCTCCGAGAACGCGGCGCTCTTCGTCGCTTGCATCGGAGAGCATCCGCAGAGCCTGATCCGCATGGGTTGCAACTACGACGTCATCGAACAGATGCATTTGCCCGTGCCTATCACGAATCTCGACCCGTCCCGCATTTCGCCGAATTGCCGCGACCGGCGTCGAGAGCCGGATTCTGCCGGCAAAGTTTTTCGTCATGCGCGCGATATACTCACGGCTTCCGCCCTTCACGGTTCGCCAGACCGGGCGGTTCCACAGCTCGAGGAGACCGTGATTACAGCAAAATCGAACGAAATTGCTGGCAGGGTAGTCGCCGACCCGCATCGCTGGCGTCGACCAGATCGCGGCTGCCATCGGATAAAGATGATCTTCCCGGAACGCCCGACCGTAACCATTCCGGTTAAGATACTCGTCGAGCGAAATCCCGCCCATGACGGTAAGGTCGCGGGGAGCAGTCCGATAAAAACGCAAGAGGTCGCGCATCATCGACCAGAAGCGCGGGCTTAGAACGTTGGTCGGTTGCGCCAGAAGTCCGAGACCTTTCCCACCGGCATACTCGAAGGCTCCGTCGTTCAGCGATACTGCAAACGACATGTTCGATTTCGCCGTTGGGACCTCGAGTAGGCGAAACAATGCCGTAAGGTTTGGATAGGTCACCTCGTTATAAACGATGAAGCCGGTATCGACGGCCACAGAACCCGCCGTACTCTCGAATTCCACCGTATTGCTGTGGCCGCCAAGCCGGTCCGCCGCCTCGAAGATCGTGACATCGTGGCGTTGCGATAGCAGCCAAGCGGCCGATAGTCCTGAAATCCCGCTGCCAACGACGGCAACATTCAGGCGCTTCCGACCCGAGATCCGCTCATAAACTGTCATCCATGCCTCTCATGCGTGGGGTCTTCGGGCTCGCTTCTTCTGCTTCCCCACCTGATACGGAGACGGGACCTGCTTAGTTTCGTCGGTGGCGGGATTTTTTGGTGTTTTCAGCCGTTGTGACGAAACCGATCGGTCGTCGGCGCCGTAGATGGAAAGAAGCGAAAAGACACCGCGGCCTAAGGAGCGTGGACGTGCAGTTGTTGATCATCATCGCAATCTGGCTGTCACTGGCCATGGCAGGCGCTTGGGCTGTCCAACGTGCCACGGGCCTCAGTGGCTGGATCGACACGATATGGTCACTTGCTGTCGGGACTGGAGGGATCGCCGCTGCTCTTCTCTGCGATGGCGATTTCGGCCGGCGAATAGCGGTCCTTGTCATCATCGCCGGCTGGGCAGTGAGGCTTGCCAGCCATATCGGCTCTCGCACCCATGGTGCCGGTGAGGATCCCCGCTATGCCAAATTTATCGAGGAATGGGGGGGAGGTGCGGCGTGGCGACTGTTCCTGTTCCTGCAGATCCAGGCGTTGGCAGCCTTCGTTCTCGTGCTGGCCGTCTATCTCGCCGCCAGTAACGACGCAGTCTTCCCACGTTTCCTAGATTGGGTCGCAGTTTCTATCGCTACCGTCGCGCTCGCAGGCGAAGCGATTGCCGATTGGCAATTGCGCAATTTCCGCCGCACGCCCGCGGCCAAGACGGAGATCTGCGAGACCGGACTGTGGCGCTACTCCCGGCATCCCAATTATTTCTTCGAATGGCTATTCTGGTGCGTTTGGCCGTTGTTTGCACTGACACCGTCGGTAGGGACATGGGCATCCTTCTTAGCGCCGATTCTGATGTACTGGTTGCTCGTGCATGTTTCCGGCATCCCGCCGCTTGAGGACCATATGCTGCGCTCACGCGGCGAAAAATTTCGCGCGCTGCAGGGCCGCGTCAACGCCTTCTTTCCGGGCCCTCGCAAACCCAACGTTACCTCGCAAGGAGAGTATTCATGAACATGCTGGCCTTCGCCATCAACACCGCCGAGCGAGCACCTCTTACTGATGGGATCATCCTCGCAGGTGTCGATTTTCTTTGCGGGCGAACAAAGCGGCGGATGGCAGCGACCCCTGCTGCTGTCGAGAATGCCTTTGTGTCAACCATGGACCGGTTTCCGGTCGCGACCCACACCAGGGAGGCGAATGAACAGCACTACGAAGTGCCGGCCGAATTCTTCGCTTTGGTATTGGGAGCTCAGCGGAAGTACTCCTGTTGCCTCTACCCGGCTGACACCAGCCTCGATCATGCTGAAATCCTTGCGCTCGCCGACACGGTAAAACATGCAGAGATCGAGGACGGAATGTCCATTCTCGAACTAGGGTGCGGTTGGGGTTCGCTGTCTCTTTATCTCGCGAGAAATTTTCCGAATTGCAGCATCACATCGGTCTCAAACTCCGCATCGCAACGCGATTTCATAATGGCCGAGGCTGATAAAGGCGGCCTGACAAACCTCACCGTGATTACCGCCGACATGAACGATTTTGATGTCGATAGCCGGTTCGACCGCATTGTTTCCGTGGAAATGTTCGAACACATGTCGAACTGGCGGGCACTTCTGGAGCGTGTACGTGGCTGGTTGAAGCCTGACGGCAAGCTCTTCCTGCATGTCTTCACCCACAGGAATGGCTCCTACCGTTTTGATCCCGATGATCCGTCCGATTGGATCGCCCAGCATTTCTTCACAGGCGGCATCATGCCAGCCCATGACCTTCCACATCGGTTCGGGGATCTGTTTTCCGTGGAGCAGGAATGGCGCTGGTCGGGGACCCATTACCAACGAACGGCGCTCGATTGGCTTGAAAATTTCGATCGCGAGTTTTCGCATATTCAGCCAATCCTTGTCAGGGTCTACGGCAAGGACGCAGCTTTATGGACGCGCCGCTGGCGCTGGTTCTTCCTTGCCACCGCCGGCATGTTTGGATACGACGATGGCGAGGTCTGGGGCGTCGGCCATTATCTGCTCACGCCGTCGCCATGATAAGTGCGGAGACGAGAACGCTTGACCCATTGACTAGCGCAACCGTTACGGTTGCCTGGGTTCTGGTGCTCAACAAGCCGTTTTATCCGCTCTACGTCTGGTATCTTGTCGGAAGCGGCGTGCAGACGTCACTCGCTTCCCTCATTGCAACCCCGTTCTTTATGGCGATCCCGCTTATTGCTCGGCGTTCAAGCCTGGCGGCGCGCGTGGCTCTTCCGCTGATTGGCACGCTCGATACCGTTTTCGAAACCAAGGTCTTCGGGACGGCGTCGGGAACGGAATTGTTCTTCGCAGCCTGCATCCTGCTTGTCGCGCTCTCCTTTCGCCCCGGTGAGGCGTGGTGGCAACGTTTCGCCGCCATCTTGGTGTTCGTGGCTTTCGTATTCTCCCGCAACTGGATCGGAATGCCGATCCACAACTGGAGTAGCAGCGATCTGTCGATCTTGCTGAACCTGAACGCCTTTGCGGTCGCTAGCCTGGCGACTTTTATCTCGCTGCGATATGCAGGCATCGCGCGTCACAGGGAACCCGGTGCTGCTGACCAGTAGTAGGAAATTCTCTCAATCTGGAGGAGATATCATGTCATCAATAGCGCGCTACTTGGCCCTGGCGGCCGCCGCAGTCGGTTTGAGTATCGCAAGCGCAGCGCAGGTCGCCGCTGCGCCAGAAGTCGCCAAGGTCGGACGGGACCATTATCAGGGCACCTGGCTGGAGATAGGGCGCACGCCGATGTTCTTGACCGACGGCTGCGTTGCCGGCTATTCGACCTATAGGAGGGGAAAGACACCGGACGAGGTCCTCGTCGAAGACGGCTGCCACGTCGATACGCCCAGCGGCCGCTTGAAAACGATCCACGGCACGGGAAAAATCCTGGATCTCGGGACATCGAATGCCAAAATGCGCGTGCGATATCCATTGCTGATCACGTTCAACTATTGGGTCCTCTACAAATCGCCCGATAAAAGCTGGTTTATCAGCGCCAATCCGTCGATGACCGACCTTTGGATCTATTCAAGGACCGTGCCTTCGCAGGCTCGTCTTCAACGGATGATCCGCAAAGCAAGCGAACTCGGCTATGACGTTCGGAAACTAGAGTTTCCGGCGCAGTGACCGCCCGAGCGTTGGGGAATGGCCGCTGTCGCGGAACGAGACTTGGCTTGCAGCAGGAATTATCAGCGGTCTCGCGGATTGCTTCGACCTTGCGAACAGCTCGAGATCCTCAACCCGTCCACCTAAAAGGCCCGCCGATGCTGTTCGGCGAGCGCTCCGTCCTTCCGTGTCCGCCAAGACACATTAGGGCGCTAGAGTGACAAAAAAAAGCACAGGTTGCAATCTTAAGGCGAAATACTCGCATCTGAAGTTGTTGGTATTATTATGCTGTTCAAGAGGTAGCTTGCGCACCTTCTTGCCTACCCACGCTGCACTGTGCGTGCAACCTATTTGCGGAGCATATGGAACTACGACGGAATGAGCACGAAGCTGATCCAGATTAAGAAGAACTGGCAGCGGATATCGCCCGCAAAACCTCAGCCATCAAAGCTTTCGAGCGCAATCGTCCGTCGCAAACCGTTTGCCGAGTATCTGCCGCGCGGGCGCATCGTCATCGCCGCTTCAAAGAGTTGCCCGTCGCCTTGAACCGATTCGAACCGCCAACCCAGTAGCTAGCATTATCAACGCATTGAAATGCCTATCTATCCAAAAGAGAATCCAGGCTTATGCAATCTCCTGATCATTGCGTAAGTTTTTAGGCACCTGACATGGCGCCTGGCGCTCATTTCATTTTTAGGACGATAAAGACGATCGCCCCCAAATATGCTGCCGTGCGGTGGAACCCATCGGCTGTGGAAGCGTTGTAGGGGCTCGTGATCCTCCGAGTTGGTGTTCATCGATGACTTTGAAACCCGTAGCTGTGCTCATTGTTGAAGATGAACCCTTGATAAGAATGAGCCTCGTTGAAGATCTGCAAGACGCGGGCATGGTGGTCTTTGAAGCGGGCACAGCCGATGAGGCCCTGATTATCCTGGAGGCAAATCCTGAAATTTCCTCCGTCTTCACTGACATCGATTTGCCCGGGTCGATGTCCGGTATCGAATTGGCACGCCTCCTGCGAAGCTCGCGGCCATGCGTCACGATCACTCTCACCTCAGGGTACCTAAAGCTCCCCAAAGGCGAATTACCGCCCGAGGTCGGCTATATCCCGAAACCCTACGATATTGACCATGTCCTTAGACAAATCCGTCCGCTTGCCCTCGTTTGAGACGTGGCAATTGCTTTGCACGCACCGCTGGGCCATAAAAATCAAGTAACTTAGCTGCCACAGACGGCCCCGAGCAGGAAGCACGCTCGGGACGTCCAGGCCCAGATATTCGACGGATATGCCATGGCACTCGTAAAGACGACACAACTGGGCTCCAAGGTGGCCAATCCCAAGGTATCTGTCGAAAAGCAAGCCGTAACGGCACAATCGACCGCTTCTCGACGGCAGCAGGATCGCACCCGCGTGCGCCAACAAAAGGCTGCTGAGCGGATCGGGGCGGCGACTGAAGAACTTGCGACGGGTGTCAGCGAGGCAGCTGCTGCCGCTGAACAGTTGCGCCGGGCCCTCGAACAGATTGCCAGCGGCGCAGAAGAGGCCGCCGGTGCAGCACACGAGTCACTCTCGGCCACCACACATCTCGCGTCTCGCTTTTCAGCGGCGAGGACCGAGGCGGAGACCGCGCGCAAACGAACCGAAGACCTCCAAGGTTCAATCCTCGAATTTGCAGCGCAGATCGATAGTTCAATCGCCGCGATCGAGGCAGCATCACCGCGCCAGGTTGCATCCGTTGATGTTATCAACAAATTGAAGGCACAGGCCGAGACAATCGGGGCAACCACCGTTGCGGTTGCCGACATTTCGGATCGTACCAACCTACTGGCTTTGAACGCGGCTATCGAGGCCGCGCGGGCTGGTGACGATGGCCGGGGGTTCGCGGTTGTCGCCGATGAGGTGCGTGCCCTCGCCGAGGTAGCCGAGCGAAGCTCACGCGACGTCAGTCTTCATGCCGAAACGATCGTGGACGGGGTTCGGCGCGTGGCAGACCGAATTAACTCCGCTGCGACCAAGGCACGCGAACAGACGGCGTCCGGGCGAACTGTTTCCGAGGGACTGCATTCCATTCGCTCTAGCCTGACGTCTCTTTCCCAGAGCAGCCAGGTCATCCTGATCGCTGCCGTTGAGGCGGAAGCTGCGACCCGCGAGGCGCAAAAGGGAGCGGAGGCGGTGGCAGCAGCGGCCGAACAGCAGTCCGCCGCGGCGGCCGAGGCACAACGCGCGGTCCAGCAGCAGAGTTCTGCCCTCGAAGAGAGCCAACAGACTGCGCAGTCGCTTGCCACCCTTGCCGACGATCTTGTCAACGAATCTGGTCGAACCGCACGAACAGAGGAGGTCAGTTCCGCAGCAGAAGAACTCTCTGCGACACTTCAGGAACTGTCGGGGGCGAGCGGGGAAATCCTGATCGCGATCGAACAGATCAGCAGGGGCGCGGAATCACAGGCGACAGCCACGCAGCAGGCAAACGCGGCGATGGCACAAATTGAAAAGAGCGCGGTTCAGACACAGGAAACCACGGAGCGTTCGGGCCAACTTGCCGTCGAGATCAAAGCCTTGCTCGCGACTGCCAAAGACAATCTCAACCGCATTTCTTCCGGCATCTCCGATGCCCTGGGCGAGACACGTGATGCTCTGGGCGAACTGAACGCGCTTGGAGAAATCGGCTTCCAGATCGAGCGGACGGTCGATCGGATCGTCCTCGTTGCGGTTCAAACCAGTATGCTGGCCGTCAGTGGATCTGTTGAGGCTGCTAGAGCAGGAGACGCTGGTCGCGGATTTGCGATCGTCTCGACGGACATTCGAAAGCTCGCTCAGGACGCCGGTGAGAACATCGACGGCGTCAAGGACACCATCCGGCAGATTCAGATCCAGATGGCCGCGGTACAACGCGAATTGGAAATGATTGCGATCGCGTCAGACGCGGAGATTTCCAAGAGCAAGCTGATCGTGGACCGGCTAAGCGCAGCCGAGGCCGACGTGGAGGCTATGGTCCAGGGGAGCGCCTCGATCCTGGACGCCACACAAGAGATCCTTGTCGCCGCAAAGCAGGTACAGGCAGGCACTCAGCAGATTGCCGTCGTGGCGCAGGAGGCCAGCGCGGCTTCCGAACAGGCAGCGACCGCCGCGCGGCAGCAGTCTCGCGGGGCAGAAGATCTTGCAGCGGCGGTCGAAGAGATTGCTTCGCTGGCGGATGAACTCCAGCTGTCCGGTGCCTGAGCCGATGGCCGCGACATCCGCCATCGTTGAAGCCGACACGAGGCGGCTTGTCTTCCGGGTCGGGGAGCACCAGCACCAAATCGACGCGGCCCAGGTCATGGAGGTGGTCATGGCCGCCCACATAACCCGCGTTCCTCATGGACCTGATGCGCTTGCAGGGATCATGAATTTGAGGGGTAAGCCCCTGCCGATCCTGTCGATGAAGAGTGTTTTGCACGGGGACCATGCCAGAGCGCCGTTCGACGGAAAGATCATCGTCTATGACCACGCCGGCGCTTTGGGCCTGCTCGTCGATGACGTCATGCGCCTTTCGAACGATACCGGATCTCATCCAATAGACGGTCTTGCCTCTCGTCTCGACGCAGCATTCAAGCAGACCAGGCTCACGAAGGTCGATCGTTCACGTCACCGGTCGAGCGTTTCTGAGCTGGAGAAGACATCAAGGATCATCGCGCTCCTTTCTTTTCGTATTGCCGGACAGCTTTACGGCTTGCCACTGGAAGACGTTCGTGAGGTCGCTTTGTTTCCGGCAGACAACATCTCTGCCGTCGCGAACAACGCATCTGCCGTGATCGGCATCATCCCTTCACGGGATGGCGTCCTTCCAATTGTCTCGCTCGCTTCGCTCCTCGGCCTCGATGTTCACGAGGCGGGTCATCTGGGTTCATATGTTGTCGAAGTCGAGCATGACGGCGAGCCGCTCGGCCTTGTCGTCGATGAGATCGAGGTTATCCATCGCCTTAGCGAGGATGCGATCGACGTCGTTCCTGCGCTGCTTCAGAAGGGGCGCGGGGAGGCACAAATCGAGGCAATCGGGAGAGTTTCTGGCACAGGTCGTTTGATTTCCATTTTGTCGCCGGAAAAGCTGTTCGCCCATCAAGATGTTGCTCTGGCGCTTGCCAAAAACGCGGAAGCGAAGACGATCGTGAAAAAGGAAGAAAACCGAGAGAGCCTCGAACAGTTTTTGATTTTCCAACTCGGCGTAGAGAGCTACGGCATGCCCGTCCGATCTGTCGACGAGGTCATTCGCGTCCCGGAAGATATCACGCGTGTCCCCAGCGCTCCGCCCTTCGTCATGGGCGTGATCAACCTGCGCGGCAAAGCAATCCCGCTCATCGATCAACGAACCCGTTTCGACACACCGTCGATCCAGCAGTCAGCCAAGAGCCGCGCGATCGTGCTGACGCTCGGCCGGCTGCAGGCCGGCTTCGTTGTTGATGAAGTATCGGAGGTGAAGGCCATTTCGGCGTCGGCGCTTTCTGAGGTGCCCGATTTTTCGTCGACGCAAGCCGACGTCTTCGATCGCGTCGCGCATATTGAGCAGGATGGCCGCATGATCCTCCTGATCGATCCTCAAGAGCTTCTCACCAGGGCAGAACAGGATGTCATCGCGGCAATCGGTGATGGCGAGACTAGGACGGTGCGACCGTGATCCGTCTCCTCATCGTCGACGATTCTGCATTGATGCGAAAGCTTCTTGGTCAGATCTTCGACAACGAAGGCGATTTCGAAATCGAATTCGCCAGGGATGGAGCCGAGGCCCTGAAACTGGTGCAGAGCTTCCGCCCTGACGTCGTGACCCTCGATATCCAGATGCCGCGGATGGACGGTCTCGCCTGTCTCGATCAGATTATGCTCGAATACCCTTGCCCCGTCGTCATGGTCTCTTCACTGACCGAAGAGGGTGCAGAAGAGACACTCGCGGCTTTGAATATTGGTGCTGTCGATTATGTCGCAAAGCCGGGTGGTGCAATTTCCCTCGGCATCGAAGAGCTTGCTCCGAGCGTTGTCGAGAAGGTCCGGATGGCCGCAGCCGTGCGTATTCGGCGCAGCAGACGCCTGGCCGAGCGTGTGCGTATGGCGCACTCTGCACTACGTCCCACCAGTCCGCCCTCTTCCGATCAAAAACCATCGAACAGAGGTCTTGCCCGCAACTTTGGCCCGACTGGCCTTGTGTTGATTGGGGCATCGACCGGCGGGCCACCCGCACTCGATGCCGTATTGACCGAGTTGCCGGCCGACTTTCCATTTCCAGTCATTGTCGCCCAGCACATGCCTGCGACATTTACCGGTCCGTTTTCCCGGCGGCTGGACAAGATCTGCGCCCTTGCAGTGACAGAGGTGACGCAACAGACCAAGCTGGAAGCGGGTCACATCTATATTGCCAAGGGCGACACGGACATCGTCGTCTCCTCCCGTGCCGGCACGCTTGTCGCGACGATTGCACCCAGCGACCCTTCCTATCGATGGCATCCGAGTGTGGATCGAATGGTGCGCTCGGCAATGAAACATGTTGCACCAACAGATCTGGTTGGCGTCCTGATGACCGGCATGGGAAATGATGGAGCTCAATCCATGTCGGACTTGCGCGCTCAAGGCGGCTATACGATCGCCGAATCCGAGGAGACAGCTGTTGTCTGGGGCATGCCCGGCGAGTTGGTGCGCCTGCAAGGTGCAAGCGAGATCAGGCGCGTTGATGAAATAGGAACTTCGCTTCGGGATCTTGTCCGCTGATGGTGAACCCTCCTGTCGGCCCCAGCATCGATGGTGCAGCGCCACTCTCCGCTCAGGATCTCGAGCAGATCTGCGCGATCATCTACAGACAAAGCGGCATGGTTTTCGGGGAAACGAAGCGTTACTATATCGAGCGCCGTGTGACCGATCTCATCGCACTGCGGCGCTCGTCGTCTGCCCGAGATTACATCAACCTTTTGCGGGCTGATCCGCGCGAGACGGAATTGCTGATCAACAGCTTCACGGTGAATGAGACCTATTTCTATCGCGAACAGCATCAGTTGGCGTGTCTGAGCAACTCCATCCTTCCGGATATTATTCGGTCCAAAGGACCAGGCGATCGGATCAGGATCTGGTCGATGCCATGTTCCAGTGGCGAGGAACCGTATTCGATCGCCATTTGGCTACTGGAAAACTGGCCATTGGTTGATGCGTATAATATCGAGATCACCGGCTCGGACATTGATACGGCTATTTTGAAACAGGCGGTCGATGGATATTATGGCCAGCGCTCGCTGTCGAAAATACCTGCTGATATCCTCGACCGATATTTCGAGCCTGAAAAAGACCAGCAGCGGCGACTGATCAGTGACCTGAGAGAATCCGTTACGTTCGCGCAGGGCAATATCGTCGATCGTGCGAGCATCGCCCAACTTGGTCGTTTCGACGTCATTTTCTGCCGAAATCTGTTGATCTATTTCGATGAGGCCGCACGGGAAGTCGCCGCCCGCAACATTCATGAACTTTTGTATCCAGGTGGCTATATCTGCCTTGGGCATACAGAATCCATGTCACGGATCTCCGAAACGTTCGAGCCCGTACGGTTCCCCGATGCGATCGTCTACCGCGAGACGAAGGACAAGTGAATGGATGATCTGATCGCCCAATTCGCCGTTGAAGCACGGGAGCTGGTCCAGCAGGCGGCCGACGACCTTCTTTTCCTTGAGGCCAATCCAAACGCGAAGGACAGGTTGGAAAGCGCTTTTCGATCAGTTCATACCCTCAAGGGCTCGGTCGGCCTGTTTGATTTTGGTCCGATGCTCGCCCTCCTGCATCAAGCGGAAGAACTGCTCAGCCAAGCCCGCGCTGGGAAGATCGCTGTGGATGCGACCCTGATCGATCCAATTCTGGCGGTGGTGCAATGGGTTGATGACAGTATCGGCAGCATATCGCAGACAGGAAGGTTGTCGGAAAACCAGGCAGCGCAGGCGCCAAGATTGCTGCGGATCCTTTCGGGAGAAATGACGGAAAGCGCGGGCGAGCACGTAATGACCTCCGCTTTCGAGGTGCCAGGCTGGGCTACGTCTCTGCGCAAGCATCTCCCAGGAGCTGAGGACCATGCTGGCCTGATTGCCATCCGCTACTCCCCGCACCCAGAGTGTTTTTTCAACGGCGACGATCCGCTCGCCACAATGGCGAGACTTCCGGATCTTCGGCATCTGGCCGTATCACTCAAGGAGCCTCGGCCATCGCTAGAAGCCTACGACCCATTCCGCTGCCATCTCGTCATCGAAGCGTTGGCCGGCAGCACGGCGGCCGAGGCCCAAGCTATGTTCCGGCTTATCCCCGACCAGGTGGAGATCGTCACGTTGCCAACGGCCGACGAGGAAAGGCCAGCGGCTTCGGGACAGGATATCAACCGCTCGACCGTGGTAGAGCGGTCCACGACCATGCGGGTCGATACTGCCCGCATCGACAAGCTCGTCGAAATTGTCGGGGAGTTGATCATTGCCAAGAGTGGGTTGCTGCCCTTGGCGGCAGAGGCTAGACGCACGGGCGAAGCTTCTCTCAGCCGCCGGATCCTGTCTAATCACGACGAAATCGAGCGTCTTGTCGGATCACTTTATGCGGCGGTGACGCAGGCACGAATGATCCCCCTTGAGCATACCTTCCGTCGCTTCCCCCGGCTCGTCCGTGACACCGCCGGAAGGCTCGGAAAGGCGGTCGACCTCGTCATCAACGGTGACATGGTCGAGGCCGATCGCGAAATCGTCGAAAGCCTGTTCGAGCCGCTCCTTCATCTTGTTCGAAATGCACTCGATCATGGTTTCGAGACCGAATCCGAAAGACTGCAGGTTGCAAAGCCAGCCAGGGGACGCCTCAATCTCAGTGCTAGACAACGAGGCGATCAGATCGAAATCGAGGTCGCGGATGATGGCCGCGGCATTGATCCCAATCGAATCCGCGAAATTGCAACCGAGCGCGGACTTATCGCCCGCCATCAGGCAGCCGATCTATCCGACGAGGACGCACTTCAACTGATTTTTGCAGCCGGTTTCTCCACGACGTCTTCAGTGTCTGACCTGTCTGGTCGCGGTGTTGGCCTCGACGCTGTCCAGAACTCCATCAAAGTGCTTGGAGGGACGGTGGAGTTGAGAAGTGTCGCAGGTGAAGGCACTTCATTCATATTGAAACTCCCGATCAGTTTCTCGCTGACCCAACTCATGATCGTGGAGGTCGGGAGCGAGCGCTACGGGGTTGCTATGGCGGACGTCATAGAAACGCACCGCCTACCAAGAGCTGCCATTCAGTCCGTTCGTGCCAGCGAAGCCTTCGTCCTGCGCGACAGGACGATACCCCTTCTTGATCTGCGAAGGCTGCTACAGTTGCCGCCTCAGCAGTCGACTTCGCACGACTTGAAGGTGCTTATCGTTCAATCCGGTGGAGAGAAGGTCGCCATCGCGGTCGATGCGATTGCGGAGCGCGCTGAGACGCTCACTCGCCCGCTGACCGGTTTGCTCCACGGGATCCACGGGATCTCAGGCACGACCCTCATGGGTGATGGCCGTGTTTTGCTGGTCTTGGATATCGAGGAGCTCATCGGATGACGGTATCCCTTGTGAACAACACGATATTTTTGTCCGGGGTTTGCAATGTCGACGAGGTCGAGGCACTTGTCGGCCATCTGGAGAGCCAGCCTGGCTCAGTCGTCGATCTATCACAGGCGACATCCATTCACACCGCACTTTGGCAGGCGCTTCTGCTCTACAAACCCGCAATTCATGGAACACCAGCTCCAGATTCGGCAGCTGGCACTATTTTCCCGGCTATTGCCGCCTATTTACAGGAAAAACCATGATAAAAGTGCCTGACTTGCCGAGGCATACTGCGGTACATAAAGGTTCTCACGCGCCCGCGCCAAGTTGGGCTAAGTTGAATATACGGGTAATGAGATGACGGTAAAAGTCCTGGTTGTAGACGATAGTAAGCTGGCCCGTATTGTGGCCGGGAAGGCGATTGCAGCACTTCAACCGGACTGGGCTCGTATCGAGGCGGCGAGCGCTGATGAGGCGCTCGCGATCGTCGTCGCAGATCATATCGACGTTGCAATCCTTGACTTCAACATGCCGGACAAAGATGGGCTTGAACTCGCAGCGGAGCTCCGTGCCAGCCATCCAACCATGCCAATCGCCGTTATTACCGCGAATGTTCAGGACGAAATCATTGCAAAGGTCAGATCGTTGAATGCAACCTTCGTGCCGAAGCCGGTCACGCAGGAGGCACTCAGTGGCTTCATATCCGGCGCTGCACTGCGCCTGAAGAAGGCCTCGACATGAGTAGTCAGGCTCTTGGTCTCGACGAACTCGAGCGTGACGCGCTCACGGAACTCGTCAACATTGGTGTGAGCCGCGCAGCTGCCAGCCTTCGAAAGATGGTCAACAAGCAGGTCATCCTGTCCGTGCCGTCCGTCGAGATCGTCACGAGGAAGTCGGCAGCCTCGCTGATCGGCCAGCGGGAGAGCGAGAAGCTCGTCGCCATTCAACAGCAGTTCGAGGGGCCGTTTTCCGGCCGGGCTCTGCTGATCTTCCCTGAGAGCAACGGTCTGTCTTTGGTTCGCGCAATTGTGGGCGATGAGATGGGAGAAGCGGACCTCGCCGATATGGAGGAGGAAGCGCTTGCCGAAACCGGCAATGTCATCCTGAACGGCTGTCTCGGTTCGATGGGCAACATGCTTCAGCACACGCTGAAAATGTCGCTTCCGCATGTCCGCCGCGGTGATAGCAACCTATTGTTTGAAGTGCTGCCTGGCGCGACAGAGGAAGGCTACGTGCTTTTCCTCTACATCAACTTCTCTGTGAAAGAGCATGATATCCGCGGCTATATCGCGATGATCATGGATCTGCCTTCGATGGAAAGGCTGAAGCAGCATATCGCTGATTTTATCGATCGCGTCATGACGGAAAGCCCATAGAGTGAACTTGGTACAACGGCACCACCAATGATAGAAGATGCCAATTCTAAAACTGACGGCACCAGCGCACTTGATGCAGCCAAACGCCGTCTAGAGCTGACTCTGGATGCCGCTGGTGCGACCTGTGGGTGGGAGTGGGACATCCCCGCTCGCCGGCTCGTTGCAGATGCCCGGTTTGCTGCGATTACCCACCAGGATCCGGTGGCGCTTGCCGATGGTGCCACGACCAATGCCTTTTTCGCGTCGATCCATCCCGATGACCTGAAGAAGGTAAAACTGGCGGTCGCTGGTATTCTGGCAGGATCGGAAATTTTTTCCAAAGAGTACCGACTTCTGCGAAATGACGGCGGCTATCGCTGGGTCCATGCACGCGGCCGTACGATCCTGAACGAAAACGACGAGCCGGTGAAGTTTGTCGGTGTGCTCGCTGATATCACCGAGCAGAAGCGAACCAGCGAACAACTGAGGATCGCTCAGTCAGCGGGTGGCATTGGCACATTTGAGCATATCGTCGGATTTGGTACGATCGCCGTCTCCGACCAGTTTTGTCGGCTTTTTGGGCTGCATCCCACCAGAGTACTTCCCATCCAGACTTTGAATGATCTCATCCATCGGGACGACAAGCCCCTCATTGATCTAAGTAGTCCGAACGGGTTTCAGAACGAAGAAGACATTGAGTTTCGCGTCCGGCGCGCAGATGATGAGCAAGAGCGCTGGCTGACGCGCCGAGGCGAATACGTCGACGACCTTGAATCGAACGGGCGCCGATTTGTCGGCGTGATATTCGATATTACGGATACGAAGCAAACGCAGGAACGCCTTCATGAGGCAAACCTGAAGCTTTCTGAGATCGCCCGCGACAGCGTTCGAGATCGTGACCGCGTATGGAAGAATTCCCGGGACCTTCTGGTGGTAATCGGGCATGACGGCATATTTCGCGACGTCAGCCCGTCCTGGCGCCAGATCCTTGGACACCGGCCGGAAGAGGTTGCCGGGAAAAAGGTTCTCGATTTCGTTGTCGAAGAGGAGCGGGACCGCATTCGGCCCGAGTTCCGAAAGGCGCTGGAAAACATCTATGCCGAGGTGGATGTGACTCTGGCACATGCCGATGGCTCGAAGCGTGTAGTGTCCTGGATGACCTCTCGCGAGGATGACCTCATCTACGCCTATGGGCGCGATATCACTGTCGAGCGCGATCAGAAGGCCGTCCTAGAACAGACCGAAGACCAGCTCCGGCAAGCCCAGAAGATGGAGGCGGTCGGCCAATTGACCGGCGGCATCGCGCACGATTTCAACAATATGCTGACCGGCGTGATCGGCGCACTCTCGATCATCAAAAGAAGAATTGCCGCAGGCCGTGTCGATGAACTGGACAAGTTTATCGATGCTGCGACCTCGTCGGCACACCGCGCTGCGTCCCTGACGCACCGTCTATTGGCATTTTCACGCCGGCAGTCCCTTGATCGACAGCCTGTCGATCTCGGGGAGCTCTTGATTTCGATGGAAGAGCTGTTTCGCCGCACGCTCGGCGAACAGGTTGAGATCGAGATCATGCCCGACGCGGACACGTGGAAGGCTGTCACAGACGCCAATCAGCTAGAAAGTGCGGTCCTCAATCTGGTGATCAACGCCCGCGACGCCATGCCGGAAGGCGGAAAGCTGACTATCGAGACGACCAATGTCACTTTGAGCCAAGCGGATCTGGCACAGGGGGAAACGCTCTTGCCGGGCAGCTATGTCGTGCTGGCGGTCAGCGATACTGGCACGGGGATGTCCCAAGCAACCATCGACAAAGCCTTTGATCCCTTCTTCACCACCAAGCCAATCGGCCAGGGGACGGGTCTCGGTCTGTCAATGATCTACGGGTTTGCGCAGCAATCTGGTGGCCACGCTCGGATCTATAGCCAGCTGGGCATCGGGACGACGATCAAGCTGTATCTGCCGCGAAGTGAAGACGAGGCGGATCCGGAAAACCTAGCCGGCCAGGACGACGTGGTCGTACCGCGTGGTGAGGGTGAGACTGTGCTTGTTGTTGAAGACGACGACGCTGTCCGAATGCTCGTGGTCGATGTGTTGAAGGATCTCGGCTACCGGGTTTTCGAAGCAATCGATAGTGCTCAAGCATTGCCAATCATCGAGGGCAAGGGCCGAATTGACCTGCTGGTTTCAGACGTCGGGCTTCCTGGCTTGAACGGTCGCCAACTTGCAGAGATCGCATTGGCGGCACGTCCCGACCTCAAGATCCTTTTCATCACCGGCTATGCTGCCACAGCAGCCTCGCGCGCTGATTTCCTTGCGCCAGGCATGGACATGATAACCAAACCATTCGCTCTTGATGACCTCGCGCAGAAGGTCAAAGAAATCTTGGTGACGTAGCCATGGAGACGGGGGCGCAACTTCGCTTCTCCGAGTTGCTTGGGGGCTATAAATCGATAGAGCGGTCCGCCGCGTTTAAAGGCAACTCCTGGATTTAGGGTTGATCCGTTCTCTCCCGCTCTGTAGCGTCTCGCATGCAAACCGCGCCGCACGAAATGAGGATATGATATGCCGACAGGCACAGTTAAATTTTTCAACGACGACAAGGGTTTTGGCTTCATCACGCCGGAAAACGGCGGTCAGGATGTCTTCGTCCACGTCTCCGCGTTGCAGCGTGGCAGTTCGCTTCGCGAAGGCGACAAAGTGACGTTCGAAGTTGGCCAGGATCGCAAGACCGGAAAGTCCAAGGCTGAGAACGTATCGGTTCTCTAATGATCTCGGGGACTCGACGACGGGATGACAAATTATCCCACAGTCGTGCGCTTTCAATTTGCGAAACGATAGGCACCGCCCTTTTCCAGCGCCCTTCTATAGGCTGGCCGGGCATGGATTCGTTCGAGCCAGGCGATCGTCGCTGGGCGGGATGCATCAACGCCGGCCCGAGACCGCGCTGCTTCCAACGGAAAACTCATCATGATGTCGGCTGCCGTGAACTCGTCTCCTGCGAACCACTGTCTGGTCGCAAGTTCTGACTCAATATAGTCCAAGTGAACGTCGAGCATCGGGCGAACCTTTTTGACCGCTAATCTCCCGAGCAGCGGAACCTTCGACACGACAAGCAGGGCAAAAAGGACGGGCATCACCGAACCCTCGGCGTAGTGCAAGAATTGTCGGTAGCGAAGCAGGTCATCCCTGCCAGCAGGGCCAAGCCTTTCCGCAGAAAGGTCGACGAGATACTCGCATATCGCGCCGGTCTCGACGAGAATGATCCGATGGCCGTTGGCATCGAGATGTTCGACAATCGGTGACTTGCCAAGTGGATGGATTCGCCTCAGCTCGTCTGGAGCGCTCATGTCCGGCCGGCGTTTGTAAAAATGGATCTCATAGTCGAGACCGAGCTCCTCAAGCATCCAGAGAACACGCTGCGAGCGACTGTTGTTGAGGTGATGGACAATAAGCATCTCAGGGCGCTCTCACGCGGCGCCCTGATCATTTTCTGTATCGGGGTCCTTTGGATGAATCCCTTCATCCCGAGGCGCAGTCGATCCCTTATCGTCTTTTGCTTGCTTCGCAGACCCGGCGACACCCCCGGAGTGATGGGCAGACCACGTTTTCGGCAGGTCGCGACCCGTCTCACCATTCTTGTTTGTCATCTTATTTCTCCACAGTTCCGCCGCCATAACCAGCGGCAAATGAGCCGGCCCAACGAGGCAGACGACCCAACGTTCCCATCCGTCTCGTGCCTTTAGGTGTGATTGATGGATCGTTTTACGTGGGCGGGCGGCTAAGCCAGTCGCTATCACGGCTGGCCGCCACCTCCGGCGGCGCCATAGACCTGTCCATTGGCATAACTTGCC
This sequence comes from Hyphomicrobiales bacterium, assembly GCA_900471485.1. GTDB lineage: Bacteria > Pseudomonadota > Alphaproteobacteria > Rhizobiales > Rhizobiaceae > Rhizobium. Next base: position 49,861 of record UCEU01000016.1, on the reverse strand, counting down.
TTAGGATCGGCGAGCTGGACATAGATCGAAGCCAGCTCTGCCGGCTGACCGGGGCGGCCCATCGGTGTGTCGCCACCAAAACCCTGCAGTTTTTCCATGGTCGCGCCACCTGCCACCTGCAACGGCGTCCAGATTGGGCCCGGTGCGACGCCGTTCACCCGGATGCCCTTCGGACCGAGCTGTTTCGCCATCGATTTCGTAAAATTCATGCCGGCGGCCTTGGTCATCGCATAGTCAACGAGGTTCGCCGATGGATCATAGGCCTGTTCGGACGTGGTCTGGATAATCACCGATCCGGGCTTCATGTGTTTCAGCGCCGCCTTGGTCAGCCAGAACATTGCGTAGATGTTCGTTTTCATCGTCGCATCGAAAGCCTCGGATGTAATGTCTGCGATTGACTGAGCCTGTTGCTGCCGGCCGGCATTGTTGACCAGAGTATCCAAACCGCCGAGCGCTGCGGCCGCATCATCGATCAACTTCTGGCAAAAAGCCTCATCGCGCAGGTCGCCCGGCAGCGCTACGCCGATGCGCCCTTCCTTCTTGATGAGTGCGATGACCTCCTGGGCGTCGGCCTCTTCGTCTGGCAGATAGTTGATGGCGACATCCGCCCCTTCTCGGGCGTATGCGATCGCGGCGGCCCGCCCCATGCCTGAATCCCCACCGGTGATCAACGCCTTCCTGCCTGCCAGCCGGCCGGAGCCGACATAGGATTGCTCGCCATGATCGGGCTTCGGGATCATCTCGCCTGCAAGGCCCGGAAACGGCTGCGTCTGTTTGTTGAAGGGCGGCTTGGGATATGTGGTGGTCGGGTCGGTCGTCATGGATCGTTCCTCTGCTGCAGCCGGCACGCCGCTTGCGCGGCATATGAAAAGCCCGGCACGAAGGCCGGGCTGTCAGATATCAGTGCTTGTGTTCGGGCATGTCCTTCAGCTGATCCTTCGTCCAGCTCGTCACGGCATGAACGTCACCATCCTCGTCGCGCATAAACTGCAGGTCAGACAGCGGCACAGCCACCGGCTTGGCGCCGATACCAAGGAAGCCGCCGACATCGATGATCGCCTGCTCCGCGGCGCCTACGCCGTGGACATGGTCCAGCTTTCCGACCTTGTGGTCGTCAGCGCCGTAGATCGTGGCACCTTCAAGAATGGCTGGCGTGAGTTCGGTCGGGGCAAGGCGAACGTGATTGGTATGGTCCATTGTGTTTCCTCCTTTTTATGGGTTGGACAAAGCAAACCGCTTCAAGGGCCATATTGTTCCGGTCGCCGATTTCCGGCGCTCCGCGATAAAGTTGGCAAGGGTTTGGAGCCGGAACCATTGCGGCGCTATCCGGTTAGTCTGCGTCGAGAAACCGAGGAGACAACCATGGCATTCATCGAAGCGAAGGACGGCATCCAAATCCATGTCAAAGATATGGGGACGGGCCATCCTGTCGTGCTCATCCACGGCTGGCCGTTGACCGGCGACATGTTCGAATACCAGACGCTGGCGCTGCTGGAGGCCGGATATCGGGTGATCACCTATGATCGCCGCGGTTTTGGCCAGTCAAGCCATCCGGCCGATGGTTACGACTACGACGTCTTCGCGGACGACCTTAGTGCCGTGCTCGAAGGCCTCAAGATTGATAAGGCCCACTTGGTTGGCTTTTCCATGGGTGGTGGCGAAACCGCCCGATATTTATCGCGGCACGGAGCAGGTCGAGTGTCAAAAGCCGTCTTGGTCTCGTCCGTCGTCCCCTACCTGCTGAAGGATGATTCCAATCCGGATGGCGTCGATGCGAGCATTTTCGCCGACATGAAGAAACAGGTCCGTGAAGACCGGTTTGCCTTCCTCCAAAGCTTCGCCAAGACATTCTACGGCGTCGGCCTCGTCAGCAAGCCGGTCAGCCAAGCAGTGCTGGACTGGTCATTCGTCCTCGGCGTCATGGCAAGTCCGAAAGCGACGATCGAATGCATCGACGCCTTCGGCCGGACCGACTTCAGGCCAGACCTGCCGGCGTTCACGATCCCGACCCTGGTTATCCATGGAACGTCCGACAAGACCGTTCCGATTGATCCGTCCGGTAGGGCTGCCGCCAGCGGCATCTCTGGTGCAACGTTCATCGAATATGATGGCGAGCCGCACGGCCTATTTGCGACAGCGCCAGATCGATTGAACAAGGATCTCATCGAGTTTCTGGCGTAAGCTTGGAACACCCGGCCGCTCACTTTGTGTGTGGCTGGGTGGATGGGCTAAAGGCAGGGAGGTGGATGGGAGCCCAAAGTCTTGAACCATATCGAACTCACAACCCGCTGCACTCATCCTGTTCTTACTGAAAATTCCTACTTTTCACCTTCAGCGTCTCGATCCTGCGGTCAGGCTCATACATCTCCTTCGGCCGAGGCACCGGTCGCGGCGTGTCGCGTGGATCCGGCCCACTGCCATGGGCAAACTCATCACCTCTGCCGGCGGACATTTTGAACTCGACATCCCGGTCCGCCAGGCCTGACAGGTCTGTGGTCAGGTCGAACAGCTGCTGCGCGACCAGATGCACGACCTCCCCTTCCCGCTGGATGCGGCCATTGATCGCCATCATGCTGGAGCCAAGCACGATGCGACGGCGCTTCTCGAACAGAGTTGGCCAGACCACGATATTGGCAGGGCCGGTTTCGTCCTCAATGGTAATGAACATGACCCCTTTGGCAGATCCCGGCTTCTGCCGCACCAAGACAAGACCGGCCGTGTAGACCGAGCGGCCATCGCGGGCATTCATCGCCTGCGCGCAGGTGATAATGTTGCGGGCGGCGAGATCCTTTCGGAGAAACGCGATCGGATGCTGTCGCAATGTCAGGCCGGTGTGGCCGTAATCCTCGATAACGTTGTGCCCCTCCGTCATCTGTCGAAGGGCGACCTCAGGCTCATTCTGCTCGGCGATCGTTGCCATCTCGCGCTCGGCCGCTGCGGGGAACAAGGGCAATGGTTTGTCACGCAGTGCCTTGATCGCCCAGAGTGCGTCACGGCGCTCGAGCTTCAAGGACGGCCGGAATGCATCGGCCTTAGCAAGCTGGACAAGCGCTGCGATCGGCACGCCGGAGCGACGCCACATGTCGTCGACCGACTCGAAGCCGCTCATCATCCGAGCTGCAACGATCCGCGCCGCATCCGCGGCCGCCAACCCTTTTACCCGTCGAAAACCGAGGCGAACGGCATGCCGATCGGTATTGCCTATGCGCTCCAGCGTACAGTCCCAGCGGGATCGATTGATGCAGACCGGACGGACTTTGACGCCATGGGCGCGAGCGTCGCCGACGATCTGGGCGGGCGCATAGAAGCCCATCGGCTGGGAATTGATCAGGGCCGCACAAAAGGCTTCCGGATAATGGCATTTGATATAGTTCGACGCATAGGCGATCAGCGCAAAAGATGCCGCATGGCTTTCGGGGAAACCGTAGGAACCAAATCCTTCCAACTGCGAAAAGGTCTTTTCGGCAAATTCCGGCGTGTAACCGTTCTTCACCATCCCGGACACGAGCTTGTCCTTGAACTTACTGACGCCACCGGTGAACTTGAATGTCGCCATGGACTTGCGCAGCTGATCGGCCTCACCGCCGGTGAAGCCGGCACAGACCATCGCCACCCGCATCGCTGACTCTTGAAACAGCGGCACACCAAGGGTCTTGCCCAACACTGCCTCCAGCTCCGGCGTCGGATAGACGACATCCTCCTTGCCTTCGCGCCGGCGCAGATAAGGATGCACCATATCCCCCTGGATTGGTCCAGGCCGGACGATCGCCACCTGGACGACGAGGTCGTAAAACGTCCGGGGTTTCAGCCGTGGCAGCATGGCCATCTGGGCGCGGCTAAGCTTCGCCGAACCAGACCCGAAAGCCCAAGAGCCCGGCGACAAAGTGCCGAACGCCTGGTTCGCTCGCGACGAGCAAAAATCATTGATGTTATTCATGTGCCCGGATGGCAGAGCGTCCGAAAGGTCAAGGACGGGCTGACGACCGACGATCTCTACGGCTTCCTGACGACCGATCCGAACGGGCTGGTGAAGCCGATCCATGAGAAGGCGATGCCAATCTTGCTCACGACGAAGGAGGAAACGGAGACGTGGATGCGGGCGCTGTGGGACGAGGCGAAGGATCTGGCTCGCCCCCTGCCGGATGACGCGCTGATTATCTCGTCGCGTGAGCCTTATGGATCGTCCATCGTCTCGAAATCCGGCGAGGTCGTCCAGCAGGGCAGCTTGATCTAGGCAGGGCGACCCGGCTACGTGTAAGTGCGATCTTCACATCCTGCTTCCGCCTCATCTCCAAGATGATGCTCTATCGCCTTTCCGGTTATCTGCACCCATTGGTGCTGCCGCCGCTCGAAGATCGATCGTTGCGGTACCGGGAAATCCGGATCGGCAAACGCGCCGACCGGTATCGCCACAACGTCTGGAAGACCTTCGTTTTCATAGAAGACGGTCGAGCCACAGGTGGGGCAGAAGAAATAGGTCGCCTTCTCTCCACTCTCGCCAATTCGCTGCCAACGCATGTGGGAACCCTCGAGGGTGACGAGGTCCTTGCGAAACCGTGCCTGGACAGCAAATGCGCTGCCGGTGCGCCGCTGACATTCCAGGCAATGGCAAACAGAGACGCGGAGGGGGTCGCCCTCGCACCTGGCTACCAGGCCACCGCATCTACATGACGCAACCCGCATATCGCTTGCCTCCAATGCGTTCGCAGCTGGTCAACTTCTCTGTGCCGATCAGGCCGAGGTCCGCCGGTGAAATATCGTCGCCTCCAAACAAGGGAACCGGCGAGCGGGGACCGCCAATGCGAGCGGTCGCCGAACATCCGCCTAGCCATTCGGTCGAATAACGACCTTGACGCATCCGTCTTCCTTATCCCGAAAGGTCTTGTAGGCTTCCGGACCTTCCTCCAGCCCGATCCTGTGTGTGATCAGGAAGGATGGATCTATCTTGCCTTCGACGATCAGATTGAGAAGTGGCTCCAGATAGCGCTGGACATGGGTCTGTCCGGTTTTCAGGGTTAGTCCCTTGCCGACAAGGGCCCCGAGTGGTGCGGGAACAGCCGGCCCGACGAACACGCCCGGAAGCGATACGGTCCCACCCGGTCGGCAGGCAAGGATCGCTTGGGCGAGAGCGTACGGCCGCTCCGTCGACGTCAGTTTTGTCTGAAGAGTTTCCATCACGCCGCCTGCCCCATGGCTTTCCATGCCGACCGCCTCGATGACGGCGTCCGGACCAAGCCCGTTGGTGATGGCGAGAATACGCTCCTGCAGGTCCTCATCCGCATAGTCGAGCGTTTCCGCACCGGACGCTCTGGCAAGCGCCAGTCGCTCCGGGATGGTATCAATCGCGATGACACGCTCCGCGCCCAGGAGGAAGGCCGACTTGATGGCAAACAACCCGACCGGACCGCAGCCGAACACCGCCACTGTCTGCCCCTGTTTGATGTCGCAGTTTTCGGCGGCCATGTAGCCGGTTGGAAATATGTCGGAGAGGAACAGGACCTGTTCGTCGCTCAGGCCGTCAGGCACAACGATCGGGCCAACATCGGCATAAGGAACGCGCAAATACTGCGCCTGGCCGCCCGGAAAACGGCCGTACATTTCGGAATAACCGAACAGGCCAGCGGTCGGATAGCCGATCTGCTTTGCCTGCTCCGCGCCCGCCGGGTTCGAGCGCTCGCACAGAGAGAACTGCCCCCATTTGCACTGCCGGCACTCACCACAGGAAATTGTGAAGGGCACGACGACGCGGTCGCCGATCTTGAGTTTGGAATTGCCGCGACCCACTTCAACGACCTCCCCCATCGTCTCATGGCCCATCACATCACCCGCATGCATGCCGGGAACGAAGCCGCCGTAGAGATGCAGGTCGGAGCCGCAGATGGCGCAGCTTGTCACCTTGATAATGGCGTCGCGATCATGCTGAACGACCGGATCGTCGACCTGTTCGCAGCGAATGTCTCCGCTTCCGTGCCATGTCAGAGCTTTCATATCGTGTTCCTCCGATTTTCTTTGCGTTACAGAGAAGATGCCGAAGCGGTGGTCGCAGCCAGCTAGAACTGCGCGTCATCTTAAACGGCGGGCGACGGGGCATCCAAGGACCCCAAATTACGACTGATGCTACGGGCAGCTGTATCGCGAGTCCGTTCCGCGTTTTCGAGTTCGCGCCAGACAAATGCGGGGAAACCGGCTCATCGCTGAGCCGGTTTCCAGCCATCACTTCTTTTCGAATGCCTTTGTCAGATCATTAACGGCGAAGTCCTGGGCACGCCGCGCATCATCGAGGACAGCATCCATGCCGAAGAACTCGTGCGTCACACCTGCAGAATCTTGTATTCCTCGCCTCCTCTCTTTCGACTTCGCCGATGATCTCGCCGCACGCAGCTCCTCGATCTCCGGCTGCCACCATCCGCGGAGCCGCTCGTACTCCCCCGGCCCGGTTTTCGCAGGCCATGTGTGGACGAGTTCCTCTAGCGTCGCCGACCGCCAGCCCGCCCAGACGTGCTCCTCGTCGGCGTCCGGATGATGCTCGGCCACCTCCACGGGATCGACGAGCTCGCCCGTGACCTCCGTGATGACAACGATCCCAAAGGCGGGTGTGGCCACAGGCCTGCCCGAAGGCGGAAGGTCGTCGCTCGGAAATGGCAGCCGCTTCTTCTTCCGCTCCGCTGTCCGGCGCTTCGCTTTCGCCTCTTCCTCGGTGCCCTTCCGTGCCTCGGCTCGTTTCCGCCGCTCCTCGGGTTCGGCACTCTTCGCGGCCTCTTCGATTGCCTCCCACCTGTGCTGAAGATCGTCGTATGACGCGTATGGCACCTCCCAGACCTTCTCGTCGCCGTTCCACCTGGCGAACGGAATCTGTCGCAGCTCATCGACGACGGTCCGGGAATACGGGGTGCGTATCTGGAAGCCGGTCGAAATAACTGCGAGGTACGGCGAGAGGATGGGTTCGAACTCGTAGGCGTCGCGACCACGTTCCTCTTCGTAGGGATCGTGCCGGTCCATCTCGGAGGCCAGCCATCTGTCGATCCGACGCCGGGCGGAGCTGCCGGGGACCGTCCACGCCTGGAGGGTGTCCGACCAGCGGGCATTCGGGAAGGTCTCCCGGAACCGCGCGACGGTCATCCGGTCGAAGGGAAAGGAAATCGTCTCCTGCTTCGGCTCGTCGTCGCTCTTTGGTTTCGGTGTCGCGCTCATGTCTGCCTTAGAGAGCGGCACCCGTCACCGGGTTGACGATTGGCGGCTCGCTCTCGTCCTTCTTGCCGGCGGGTTGCACCGAGGTGGGTGCCATCGATTCTTCGTCGGCCGGCTCGGGATTGGAAGGGGTCGGATGGACGTCGGTGGGTCGGCGCTGTTCCGGGGTGGCGTTGGTGTCGTTCGTGCCCATCGGGGAGTCTCCTGTTGCTGGTCTTACAACGCGCCGAACGAAGGTTCGTTCTGGTGTGCCGCTGACGGCCGGCAACTTTCTTAGACGCCGGGCGTTATTTGCCGGAGGAGGAGCCGCCATGCAAACATCCCAGACGCGTCCGAATGCCGGAACCGACTTCATGTCAGATGCCGACGTCCTCGAGGCAGCCGGCGATCTTGTGGATGCCTTCCTTGCGACAGTCCGGGATCACGCTCCAGGAAGCGACATCCTCGATACGGATCTTCTACCGAATACCAAGGCCCGTATTGAGAATGGGCTACGTCTGGCAATTGTCACTGAACCTCGAGAACAGGTCCGTCGCCGACTTGTCACGGCCGGACAGGTGCTTGCTCAGTTTCAGGACGACGTCGGCTCGAGGATCTCATTACGGCCGGCCGTTGGTGACAGTGGAAACGGCCTGTTCGCTGCGATCACTTCGCGCCATCTGGAGCGACTTCTCGCAACGATGGAGGCGGACCATTTGCGTCTGAGCGCGATGCTGCATGACGCCGATGTTGCGGCAGCGAAGCGTTTCGAGGCATGGGTGCCACCCGGGCTTCATGATGACGGCACCTACACGTGGCATGGACATGGCCGCGGACATTAATCCGGAGGACCAGACGCAGGTATGCCAAGAATCTAACAAGAATCTAAGAAGGGCACTCGACCCGTCATGGGGAGCGCCCTTCGCACCACGGACGGCAGCATGCCTCGCGACGGTTAGGTCGGGCGCGCATTCGTCGAGACGGGTGATGATACTTTAGATGACTTGAACTACGGACTTCAAGCGGGGGTCTTCGAAACCTCGCTTGCGTCGACGTGATCCTGCAGCATCTCACGGTCGAGGAGCACGTCGGTATTACCCGCCTCGTGGTCTGGATGAGACGCTTCGAACTCGACGTGACCAGGCAGTTCGAGTGCCTGGCGCGGGGTCATCAGCCCGATTGGGGTTCGAACACCCTCGTCGCTCGTCACGGATATCTCTACGGTCGTTTTGGTCATGGTGATCCCTGCGTGCTCGGACGCGCAAAGCGGTCCTGTTGCGGTGAGGTCACGTCGGACAGGTCGGGTGCTCGCCTGGGATTTCGTTCCCCGCAGCGAGAAACCGGAAAAACCGCTGCGTCCACCATCTCCGTCACGTCCGGTTGACACGGCGCGCCTGGGAGAAGAACCTCCCCGAGCCGCATGTGTTCCAGAGCCTGCTAATATCCTGTCGATTGTGTGGCCCTGGAAATCAGGCCGCCGGCATGCGGAAGGTGAAGCAGGTTTCGATCTCGTCCGACGTCACACCGATCGTGCCGCCGTGGGCCTTGGCGATTTCCGAGGCGATATAGAGACCGAGGCCGAGCCCCTGCATGCTCGGGCGCAGATCGCCGCGACGGAAGGGTTGGAACAGCCTGGAAATAGCCTCTTCAGGGATCGGAGTTCCGCCATTGCGGACGCAGATTTCAAGATGCCCGTCCTTCAGGCTCGCCGATATGCGGACCGGCTCCGTCTCGACGCCGTGGGTGAACGCGTTCGCGACCAGATTCGAGAACATTTGGGCCAGCCGGAGATGGTCGACCGACACTGAAGCAGGCAGGCGGACGTCCACAGACACCTCGCGATCGGGATTGGCCAGCTTTAGCTCTTCGATGACATTGTTCAGCGTCGTCGCGAGCTCGCCGTCTGCACGTTCGAGGACGATCCCTCCTCCCATGCGCGCCCGCGCTAGATCCATGACGTTGTCCACGAGACCGGCCATTCTGGAAATGCTGGACTTCATCAGCTTGAGAACAAGCGGGCTGCGGGCCGTCCAGCCTTCCTTCAGCAGACGCGAGGTTCCGGCGTCGACTGCGGCAATCGGATTGCGCAAGTCGTGCCCGAGGACGGCGATGAACTGCTCGCGCAGCTCCGAAATGTCCTTCTCCCGCTCGAGAGATTCTCGCGTCGCCGTCAACTGGGCGTCAGCATGGAGATGATGTGCGATGAGCTCGGCGAAGAGCTTGAACGATTCTATCGTCTGTGGATTGTTCACCTTGGCCGGATTAGGATCGATGGCGCACAGCGTCCCGAAGAACTGGCCGTTCGGCAGAATGATCGGAATGGAGATGTAGCTTCGCAGACCATAGATGCGCGGCGTGTGATGATCTCGATAGAGCGGCTCTTCCGCGGCGTCGTCGAATACGATGGGTTGGCGATGTCCGCGGATCTCGTCGCAGAGCGTGCTCTGGACCGGAAGTTCGTCGCCGGCCTTCAGACCGAACCCGACATGGTCGAGGGACTGGCAGGTGATCCAGCGGTCCTCGGTTACCCTCGACACGGCGGCGAAGCCCATTCCAGTCATGCGAAGGACGACGTCGAGGATGGTTGGAACGGCCGCGATCCCGGCGACGCGCGCTATATCCTCTGCAAAGTCCTTGGATGCAATTCCAGCCTGGTCCGCAGCCGGTTTCGCAGCGTCGACAAGCGACTGGACCGCACGTGTCTTTTCGATGGCGGTCGCAGCGGCCCCCGCAAGCGCCTCGAGGATATCGACTTCCCATTGTGCCGGCACGTAGACCCGCGACCAGTATGCGCCCAGCGCGCCGATGGGGTCTTCTGCCCGGACGGGCGCCATCACCAGAGACCGCACAAAGGTGCCTGCGTAGAGTTCGTAGGGGATGCGGTCATCCTTGGCGATGTCCGTCACTACCACGGTTTGACGGTTGATCATCGCCCAGCCGCTGATGCACGCCGAAGCCGGGAACTTGCCGCCTTTCCAGAGGGGTCCGATGGCGTCTTCCTCGATGTAGTGGCAGAGATCGCCATCCCGGCGAATGATCGCGACGCCCTCGCAGCCGATCAGAGACCGCGTCGTCGTGCGAAGGACTTCGATCACGGCCTCAGGGGTGTCGGCCTGCCCCATCGCCGCGATGGCCTTCGTCAGGCTGGCAAGCGGCGTCGAACCTTCGAATGATCTGGGGCTACCGGAAATGGATTCCAAGAAAGCAGACATGGGTCGCTCCGGTTCGGGGCAGGAGCGGATTGTCTCCCAGCCGCCCGCGCCCTGGAAAGTCTGCGAACGATGGATCCTATATACTTCAGATCACTATTTTTGTCCACGAACGAACGGGTCGATGTTGGGAGCCGACGCGAGGCCATGCCCGGTGAGCGGCAACAAAAAAGGCCGGGGCGAAACCGCACCGACCTTCCTCATTCGCTATTCGTCCCTGCCAGTACATCCGTGGTCAAAGTCTAAAGCAAGTCTGGCGTTGCGAGCGGCAGATGGTTCCAGCGCTCGTCAGCAATACCGACAGACATTTATTTAGATCGGCATTGCGTTGGTTTCAAGGCAGCAACTAGACCGTTGGTAGCGCAGCATCCTGATGCACCAGCCCAGAACTCTTCAGCTCGGACCAAAACTCGTCGGGCACCTTGGTCTTCAAGGAGTTCCAGTCCTCGCGGATCTGACGGTCGCTGCCAGCACCCACGACAAGCGCGACGGCGACGTCGGGTGCGGCGGAGAACTGGATCGCGGCCGTGCGCAGATCGACGCCGTGGCTCTCGGCGACCTGCCGCAGTTTCCGGCGCTTCTCGATGACCTCCGGTGGGATCTTGTAGTTCTCGGCACCGTAGTTGTACCGCGGGCTGCCGCCGATGAAGCCAGCATTCAGGCTGGAGCCGATCACGAGACCGACGCCCTTTTCGCGCACCTTGGGGAACAGGTTCTCCACGGTGTCCGCATGGTCGATCAGGGAATATTGGCGGGCGCACAGGCAGACGTCCGGATCGGCGTCTTCCATCACCTTGAGGATCGCCATCGGGGTGTTCACGCCGACGCCCCATCCCTTGATGATGCCCTCCTCCCGCATCTTCGACAGTTCCGGGAACGCGCCCTTGCGGGCGATCTCGTACTGCTCCTCCCACGGCCCCGGAAAAAAGGCGAAGTCCGGCGAGAGATCGTGGACGAAGGCGACGTCGATGGCATCGACGCCCAGCCGCTGCAGGCTGTCCTCGATCGAGCGCCGGACGCCGTCGGCCGTGTAGTCGATGACGAGATCGTTCGGAGAGTCCGAGAGCGGATACATCTTCTCGTGGCTGTTCGCCTTCGATGCCTTCAGGAGCTTGCCGACCTTCGTCGACAGCAGAAAGTCGTCACGCTTCTGGTTATGAAGGAAGTGGCCGAACCGACGCTCGGCGAGACCAAGCCCGTACCAGGGAGCGACGTCGTAGTAACGGACGCCTACGTTCCAGGCTGTCTCCAGAGCGGCCTCCGCCTCCTTGTCCGTGATCTTGTTGAACTCGTTCCCGAGGGAGACGCCGCCCATTCCGAACGTGAACTCGGACTTATAGATGTCGCGGACGCGGCTTGAGATTGCCATGAGCGGTTCCTTCCTGATTTCCGGCTGCAGCGACGAAGAATGTCGTCACGTCAGATCAGAACGATGCCGGAGCGGAATGGTTCGTCGAAAGTCGGGAAACACCTTCTGCGACTTTGAATCAAACTCTGAGCTCAGATTCCTAAGCCATTGAAAAATGATTCGTTTCGAGACGGAACGAATCACTCGCTCGCTCCTTTGATTCGCCATCCAGGTGATTCGGAGTAAAGCGTATGGCAGGGCATCGAGCGCAATGGAAAGGGTTCCTAAAGGTCGGCGAAGTGAGCTGCGGCGTCGCGCTCTAAACTGCCGCATCCACGTCGGACCGCATCGCCTTCAACACCATCAATACCGCGACCGGCAACCGGGTAAACCGCGTCTTCGTGGACAGCGAGACAGAGGAACCCGTCCCGAAGGAACAGCAGGTGAAGGGTTTTGAGATCGACGACGGACGGTATGTCCTGATCGATCCCGAGGAGATCGCGGCGACCGTCCCCGAGAGCAACAAGACGCTCGAGATCGAGGCCTTCATACCCTGCGGCGCGGTAGACGACGTGTACTTCGACAAGCCCTACTATCTGACCCCTGACAAGACGTCCGGCGAGGCCTTCGCCCTTCTGCGGGATGGGATGAAGGCTGACAAGGTCGCTGCCATCGCAAGGACGGTTCTGTTCCGCAGGATGCGCACCGTCCTGATCCGCCCACACGGCAAAGGACTGATCGCCACCACCCTGCAATACGACTACGAGGTCCGGTCGTCGAAGAAGGCCTTCGAGAGCGTACCGAAGATCAAAATCGAAGGCGAGATGCTCGATCTCGCAAAGCACATCATCTCCACCAAGATCGGGGAATTCGATCCGGCGACGTTCGACGACCGGTACGAAGAAGCGCTGGCCGCGCTGGTCAAGGCTAAGATCGAAGGCAAGCCCGTGCCGAAGCGGAAGACGGTGAAGGTGTCGCAGCCGAACGATCTGCTCGCCGCGCTGCGCGAGAGCGCCGGGCTCTCGAAGAAGTCCGACGACAAACCGAACCGCACTGCAGCCAACGCAAATGCTGGCAGGCAGCGCGCCGCGCGCGGGGTGGCCGCGAAGTCCGCCGCTCCAAAGGCTGCCCTGCAGCGCAAGGCCGGGTGAGGAGGAACGACAATGGCACTCCGTCCATACTGGAAAGGCTACCTGAAGCTCAGCCTCGTTACATGTCCGGTCGAGATGATGCCGGCGACGTCGGAGAGCGAGAAGGTTCGGTTCCACACAATCAACGAGAAGACCGGCAACCGGGTCATGTCCCAGTACGTCGACTCGGTCACCGGCAAGCCGGTTCGCGACGACAAGCAGGGTAAGGGATACGCCCGCGGCGAGAACGACTACGTGGTGCTGACCGAGGACGAGATCGACGCCGTCGCGCTCGACACCGTAAAGACGATCGACATTTCCCGTTTCGTGCCGACGGACAGCATCCCTTGGATCTATCTCGAAAAGCCACACTACCTGACGCCCGGCGACAAGGTCGGCGACGAGGCGTTCTCGGTCATCCGGGAAGCGATGAAAGCGTCCGACGTAGTCGGGGTCTCCAAGCTTGGGGTCGGCCGACGAGAACGCGCGGTCGTCCTCGAACCACGGGACAACGGGATCGTGCTGTGGACCTTGCGGTTTGGCGACGAGGTCCGGCCCGAAAACGAATACTTCGAGGACATCGACGAGGAAGCCGACGACGACGCCCTGCCCCTGGTGCGCAAGCTCATGAAGCAGCGAACGAAGGCCTGGTCGTCGAAGATGGTCAGCGATCCGATCCAGGATGCGCTGCTCGCGCTCATCGACGAAAAGAAGAAGTCACTGAAGTCTGCGAAGAAAACAAAGGCGAGGAAGGACGACGCCGCTCTGGAATCCAACGTCGTGAACATCATGGACGTATTGAGGAAGAGCCTCGAACAGGACCAGAAAAAGAAGAAGGCGAGCTGATGGAAGACGTGAGAGAGTTCGAAATCTGCGAGCCGCAGCCCTTCATCTACTTCGAGAACGGCCAGTTCGCCGTCACGGACGGTGCGACTGTCTATCAGGTGATCGTCACCTGCGAGGCGATGAGAGCGACCGCGACACCGCCCGAGAGGTCGCTCCGTAGATTGGTGCGCTATGCCGGGTACTATCGCGACCTGGCTGCGGCCGCAATCCGACAGGGCGAGGACGTCGGCGAGAAGGTCTGGGTCAACGAGGCGATGGTCCGGTCGTCGCCTCCTCCGCGCGCTACGTTCGCTGGAAGCCGATCCGGGCGCCATGCGATGACTGCTGCCGTCAAGGATGCAGGACATGCCCAGCATCGTGCGTGAGTACAAAGGCTACCGCATAGCGATCTACAGCCCGAGCGACCATTTCGCCGTCATCTGCCCGCCGGGAAGCAATCGGGTGATCGACTTCAACGAAAAGCAGCCGAGGGCGACGGTCGTCGAAGGGCCGCTGGCCTGCCTGGAGCGGGCGCAGGCGCTCATCGAAAGCCTTTCTGCGGGCTTGGCCGAGCGAACTCTGGGGACGACCGCCGGGAACGCGGCATTCTCGTCAGCACTCTGATGGACGAGGACGCCAGGGCCCTGACTGGTACAAGAGTGTCTTCGGATGGGCGTTCTCCATGAGCTGGTAGACGAACTGATCGGCGTCGTCCGGAACAAGCTCGGGACCTGCGCGGTTTCTGCTCGACGCCGCACACGAGGAGAGCAGCCGCATGAAGACGATGGGCATCGCATATGCCGGAACCTTGATTTCCTTCCTGTTGATTGACGCCATCTGGCTCGGTCTCGTCGCCCGGAGCTTCTATCAGCGCCAGCTCGGCGACATGATGCTCCCCTCCCCGAACTTCGGTGTCGCCGCTGCCTTCTACCTGTTCTTCGCCATCGCCATCGTCGTGCTTGCCGTTCGTCCGGGCCTCGAAGCTGGCTCGATCTGGACGGCCGTCGGATACGCGGCGGTCCTCGGTCTGGCTGCCTACGGCACCTACGACATGACGAACTTGTCGACGCTCAAGAACTGGCCGGTTCCGATGACCATCGCCGATCTGATTTGGGGCACCGTCCTGACGAGTGTCGCCAGCGCGTGCGGATATGCGGCCGCCCGGTATTTCGGCTAGCCGCATGATCTTCTTCACAGGCGACACGCATTTCGGCGACCCTCGCGTGCTTCGGATAGATCGGCGGCCGTTCTCCAACTTGGCGGAACACGACGCTGCGCTTATTGAAAACTGGAACGCGGTCGTCGGCACAGACGACGACGTGTGGCATCTCGGCGACTTCAAGTCCGCGAAGGCTGGTGAATGCCCGGAGCTGCTGGCGGAGCTCAACGGCCGGAAGCATCTCATTATCGGCAACAACGATCCGGAGACGACGACCGGCGCGGAAGGCTGGGCCAGCGTCCAGCACTACGCGGAGCTTCGACCAGACGGCCATCATCTCGTCCTCTGTCATTACGCGTTCCGCACCTGGAATCAGATGGGCAAAGGCTCGATAAATCTGCACGGCCACTCCCATGGGCGTCTCAAGCCCGTTCCCCGGCAATTCGACGTCGGCGTCGACGCTCAGGGGCTCCGGCCAGTTTTGCTCGCCGAGGTTCTCGCAAGTCGTAAAGGTGGGAAGGTCTCGGCCGAGGACGCGGCGCCTTGACCGAGCAGCAGAAGCTTGCCACATGCGCACTTTCCCATATACCGGCTCGAAAGACATAGGTGGCAACCTCGTGGCAGAACCGAATCCGATAGATCAAGACGAACTCCGACCGGGTTCATACTACTGGGCACGCCGCTGCGGTGCTCAAGATGCGGAAGTGGTGCAGATTTCCGATGTCTTTGGCCAGCATAGGCAGTTTTGGTCGGTCGCGGTGATGGAGTCGGACCAACATTATAGCCTGTCGGAATTTTCGTTCCTGATCCGGCTCGACGAGCCATGACGAGCATCCAGCTGCGCGGTACCTGCCAGAACGCTTACCGACGTTGTTCAGATTCAAATGCCGCTTGCTCGCACGGTAGGTAGTTTTCCCTCTTTGTTCCCGGCTGGCGTTAGCGAGAACGTTGAAGGGCGGGGGGATGGGGTCGCGTGGTTGCATCAGATTGAGACTGGTGCGGAACGAGGCTTCTCTACCTCGATTCCGACCGGCCCTGATCACATCTCGACCTTGGCGTTGTCACCCATGTCCGGACGCGAGCTGCTGACGGCTGCTGCCGCCATTTTGATGTAGCTGATGACCGTGCCGGGGCTGTCCCAGTATTCCGCAGAGGACGGGGTGATCTTCAGCACCCGGATCGACGGATCGTCGGCACTGTCCCACCAAGCCTTCGCGGGCGTCGCCCAGAGGTCGTGGATCTTTTCATGGTCGTTCTGGACTTCAGCCGTGCCGGAGATCGAGACGTATTTCTGTCCTTTAGAATCCGCGAAGGCCAGGCACACATTCGGGTGACGGGCAATCTCGTCGTCCTTGTGGCTGGCAACATCTGTCAGAAAATAGATCGCGTTTTCGATCTCTTCGGCATGCGCCGACATCGGCCGGGCGCGCAGGTCGCTGCCAGACTGGGTTGTGAGCATGCAGAACCCGATCTTCTCGACCAGCTTCCATACCTTGCCCAGATCGTCGTCTTCGTGTGCCATGTCTGTCTCCTTGTTGAGCGGGAGGAAACGAAAGGCCGGGAGCGATGTTCCATTTGTGATCAGAGCGTCCGCTTCAGGATGATCAGGATTGTCGGCAGGAACAATCCGGCGCAGCGGAGGTTGTCGCAAGGCAACCCCGCAAACGGAGTCCACCCTCATGAAGAAGACCATCGCCTTCGCAGGCCTTGCCCTGCTGATCGCATCACCCGTATTCGCCCAGTCCGCAGCCGAGAAGACCGGCGTGAATTCCGTACTCGGGATGGCCCCGAAGACCGAGGACTTCGTGGTGGAAGCAGCTACCAGCGACATGTTCGAGATCGAATCCAGCAAGCTCGCGCTGGAACGCTCCGATGCCCCCACCAAGACTTTTGCCCAGCAGATGATCGCCGACCACGAGAAAACCACCGGCGAGCTCAAGGGTCTGGTGACCAGCGGAAAGGTCCAGGCCCAAATCCCGGCTGCGATGACCTCCTCACAGCAGGACATGCTGAACAAGCTGAGGGGCCTCCAGGGCGCCGACTTCACCAAGCAGTACCATTCGGATCAGGAAGACGCCCACAAGGACGCGGTCGATCTGTTCAAGCGCTACGGCGAAGGCGGCGACAACGCCGACCTGAAGGCATGGGCCGCCAGCACCCGTCCGGCGCTTGAGCACCACCTGCAAATGGCCTCCGACCTGAACAAGTAAGGTCGGATTTCATCGGACACTTTTAATAGAAAATACAAGGAGAGAGACATGACCCTCGAAGGAAAAAAGATTGCGATCCTCATCGCTCCTCGCGGTACGGAGGATGTCGAATTTGCCAAGCCGAAACAGGCCGTTGAAGGCGCAGGCGGCACGGTGGTCGTCATCGGATCGAAGGCTGGATCGGCCGACACCGTCAACGGCGATCTGGATCCAGGCAACAGCTACACGGTCGACAAGGCGGTGTCGGATGTGTCGGCGTCTGATTTCGATGGACTTGTTATCCCGGGAGGAAGCGTCGGCGCCGACAAGCTGCGCGGCGACAAGAAGATCGTGTCGTTCGTGCATGATTTCTTTGCCCAGCAGAAACCGGTCGGAGTCATCTGCCACGGCCCTTGGATCCTGGTCGAAGCCGATGTCGTGAAGGGCCGCACTCTCACCTCCTATCCGACAGTCTCGACCGACATCCGCAATGCTGGCGGCAGCTGGGTCGACAAAGAAGTCGTCACCGACAAAGGCCTGGTGACCAGCCGCAATCCGAACGACCTGCCGGCCTTTTGCGCGAAGATCGTCGAGGAATTCGCCGAAGGTCGTCACCCGGCGCAGGCTCGCAGCGCCTGATTGCTGAAATTGCCGGCGGCGCCATCGCGAGGCCGCCGGCGAATACCCCAGATAAGAAGGAAGAGATATGACCAACTATCCGACACCGCCCTTCCAGACGCCGCGCCAGCAGATGCCGGGATCGACCAACGCGATGTCCCCAGTTCCTGACCACGGCGAGGACACCTATCGCGGCTCCGGCCGCCTTGCCGGAAAGAAAGCCGTCATCACCGGCGGCGACAGCGGGATCGGCCGCGCCGTTGCGATCGCGTATGCGCGCGAGGGTGCGGACGTCCTGATCTCGTATCTCGACGAGGATAGTGACGCCGAGCAGACGCGGTCGTGGGTCGAAAAGGCCGGACAGAAGGCTGTGCTGGTCGCCGGCGACATCCAGAGCGCCGAGCACTGCCGGCATATCATCGAGACCGCCGTCACCGAGCTGGGCGGTATCGACATCCTCGTCAACAATGCCGCGCATCAGGCAAGCTTCTCGGATATTGGAGATATCAGCGACGAGGAATGGGAGCTGACCTTCCGGACTAACATCCATGCGATGTTCTACCTGACAAAGGCTGCCGTCGCGCACATGAAGCCTGGAAGCGCCATCATCAATACCGCGTCGATCAATGCCGACAGCCCGAGCCCGCATCTTCTCGCCTACGCGACCACCAAGGGCGCGATCCAGAATTTTACTGCAGGGCTTGCACAGATGCTGGCCGACAAAGGCATCCGTGCAAACGCTGTCGCGCCCGGCCCGATCTGGACGCCGCTTATACCGTCGACCATGCCCGACGAGAACGTGAAGAACTTTGGCAAGCAGGTCCCAATGCAGAGGCCGGGACAGCCGGCAGAGCTAGCCACGTCCTACGTTATGCTCGCGGATCCGCTATCGAGCTACGTCTCCGGCGCGACGATCGCCGTTACTGGTGGCAAGCCGATCCTTTGAGTTCCTGTTCAATCCCCTCCCCGCGCTGGGGAGGGGATTTCTCTTACAATCTGAAAGAGGTCCGCCATGCTGATGAACATCTTGCAGCCACGGTACCAGGATCAGATCGGCCGTCTGCAACTCACCGATGGATCCATGCTGTGGAATGTCTACGTCACCACGGGCGCCATCGAGAAGCTCTCGAATGCGGCAGCCGACGAGGCAAGTCTTGGACAGATGGCGGATACACTACGAGAAATCGCACGTGACAAGGTCAGGACGGGGCAGACGCTTTCCGACACGATCTGGATCAGGTCTCTCGACATTCATAAAGCAGACTGAGGATCGACATGAAGAGCAAGGAACTTGGCGACACGAACCCCTGGAGCGAACGGAACTGGGTGCTGGTCCTCGACGAGGGCGAGGAAGCGTTCGATGCCATCTCTCGCTTCGCACAGCAGCAGGAGATCGCCGGCGCATCTCTGACTGCAATCGGGGCGTTCCGGTCGGCCACCCTCGGCTTCTTCGACTTTACAACGAAGAAATACAAGGAGATCCCGGTGGACAGTCAGACGGAAGTCCTGAGCGCCATCGGCGATGTCGCCGTCGGTGACGACGGCAAGGCCAGTCTGCATCTGCACGCTGTGCTCGGGTTCGAGGACGGCTCGACGAAGGGAGGCCACTTCATCAGAGGAGTCGTCCACCCCACTCTCGAAATCATCCTCCGCGAAAGCGCGGTGGGCTTCCGGCGCAGGAAGCGAGACGATCTCGGCATAGCCCTGATCGATCTCTGACGATCGTCCCGATGAAGATCGCCACCTATAATGTGAACGGCATCCGGGGTCGGCTCGATATCCTTTTGAGGTGGCTGAAGGACGACAGACCGGACGTCGTCTGTATTCAGGAACTCAAGACGATCGAGTTTCCTTCCAAAGAGATCGAGCGTGCCGGATACGGTGCCGTCTGGCAGGGACAGAAATCGTGGAACGGCGTCGCGATCCTCGCGCGTGGCCGAGAGCCGCTTCTCACACGAAAAGGCCTGTCCGGTGATCCCGACGATACCCACTCCCGATATATAGAGGCGGCGGTCGACGGCATCCTTGTCGGATGCCTTTATCTTCCGAACGGCAATCCGGCTCCAGGCACGAAGTTCGACTACAAGCTTCGCTGGTTCGGGCGATTCCACGACTATGCCGCAGAACTCCTGGAACTCCACATTCCCGTCGTCTTGGCAGGCGACTACAATGTGATGCCGACCGACCTCGACGTCTACAAGCCTGAACGATGGAAGGACGATGCACTCTTCCGGCCGGAAGTTAGGCGAGCCTACGCCGATCTCGTTGCGCAGGGCTGGACGGACGGCGTGCGGAACCTCCACCCCGACGAGCGCATCTACACGTTCTGGAAATACTGGCGGAACAGCTTCGAGCGCGACGCTGGTCTCAGGATCGACCACTTTCTCCTGTCGCCAACCGCCGCCCCTTGGCTGCGGTCAGCCTCCGTCCGTCGGAAGCCGCGCGGATGGGAACACACGAGCGACCACGCACCGGTCATGATCGAGCTCGATGTGCCGGCGACGGATGCCGATCCATGAACGAGAAGTCTGCTCCCGACGAGACACCCGACGGGCGCTACATCATTGTGCGCGGCCGGTTGTGGAGAAAGTCAAATCCCAACCTGCCGGAAGACGAGCGGCAACGCCTGGTGAACGAGCTTATGGCTGCCCGCCGCGCGGTAAAGGAAGCCGCTGGCGACGAGGAGCGGCTCCAGGCCGCCCGCAGGAAGGTCGACGACGCCAAGATCGCGCTTGGCGAGCGCGGGCCGGTCTGGTGGACGGATGGCGCGCCCGATTTCAACCGTCATCTTCTAAAGAACTCGCCCTATGCTGAAGAGCGATAGGCCGGCGCGTCGAGATATTCGAAATCTGGGCAACAAATGACTGACGAACCTGCTAGACGTTTTCAATCGCCGCGCTGTGGCGACGCCAAGCACGAATTTGATGGGACATTCCCAGTCGAGCGAGGCCCAGCCAAGCGTGCCGCCTCTGAGATCGCGTTATTAATCGGGGGCCGTCGAAACGATGACTTCGATCAGGTGGACAGCGGTGTACCCCGCAGATCTAAATAAGAAGCCGTTTTCACGTTGAATGGAATGGAACCACCGATATCGGCAGTAACTGGTTGGACTGCCACTAAATCGCTTCGGCGATCAATTTCTGACTATTGTTCGTAACAAACGATGGGCGCGCGCGTTCTCCAATCGCACTGGAGAAACCCACTATGCAATCCGCAAGGTCTGCCGATCAATTCATGACTGCGTCGACAACTGAAGTCGAGATCGAACGGGTGTTCTCGCCGAAAACTCTGATCACACCACCAGTTGCCCCTACAGCGCTTTGGACTATCGAACGGGGCATGTCGCCTGTTATCGCAACTGCGATCCATGAGGGACACTCTACACGACTGAACCTACAGCCTTTATTCGGCTTGGATCATCAGGAGCGGTTACGGGAGGAGGATCCCTACACCGAGTTCACCATTCGCGATGTTCCCAATCGCATCGTCTTTCATCGCTCGCGTTTCGAAGTGGACATCAACCGCAATCGCGAGGGCGCCATATATCTCACGCCGGAACAGGCATGGGGTTTGAATGTGTGGGCAGGAGCACTTGCGAACGACGAGATAGAAGCCTCCCTACGAACCCATGACGCCTATTACAATATGCTGCTGGCTTTCCTGAAAAGTATCGAGCGCCAGTTCGGCCGGTTTGTCGCTCTCGACATCCACAGCTACAATCATCGCCGTGACGGGCCAACCGCTCGACCTACACCGTCGGAGCAGGCACCGGACATCAATATAGGCACATCCTCAATGGACCGCGGGCGCTGGGCGCCGGTCGTCGATGCACTCATCGCCCATTTCCGATCGCATACGATCAATGGCAGCCCGCTGGACGTACGCGAAAACGTCGCCTTCCAGGGCAAGGGCGAACAGACGCGGTTCATCCACGAACATTTTCCCAAAACGGGCTGCGCAATCGCGGTCGAATTCAAGAAGTTTTTCATGGATGAATGGACGGGTGAACCGGATACCGGCGTCCTCGACCAGCTTCGCCAGATCGTTGCAACAGCCGTCCCGATACTCGAGAAGACACTCGCGAGCCAGCCATGACCCACGCCTCGTCGCAAACGCGCAGCAGTGAGGACAGCTGGCTTGACGAGATCGTATCGTGCCTTGCCGATGGCAAGTCGATCCGGCGCGACCTGCCCGGCGGAGGGCGGCTGCATATCGACCGGCCGCTTCCCTTCCTTTGCGTCCATATCGCCGAGGACGGGGCAGAACCGGCAGCGCGTGACATCGCGCAGGCAAATGCGTCCTATCTCATTGCTCCGCATGCGGCGTCCGCGATCATGGTGATCGAGGCGATCGAGGCTCCGCTGCGTAAACAGTTCGGCGCATTCATCCTGTTCGACATCGGCGAGTTGAAGCAGGATCGGTTTCTGACCGACGATGCGCCTTTCCTGCCTCCATTCGAGATTGCCATATGGGCGAGCGCCGACATGGCGGAGGCGGCTGAAATCTTCTCCGCCGCGATCAGCGACAGCGAGGCAAGGTTTCGAACGCCGCGAGTCGAACGCGCGGAAGCGCCTCCGGCGCGCGAAGATAAAGCGTTGGGGCGTGACCTCGGCTGTTCGACACTTGCCCTCAGGTTTGCCCCCGTCTACCGGCAACCCGGCAGCGACCAGATTTATCCAGAACTTCACGACCAGTTGGTGTCGGTCCTGTTCGACGCGGGTCTGCGAGCAATCGCGCGTTTCGTCGAAGCTGGAAAAATCCTCCAGCCGAAGACGCATCGGGCACTCGGACGCAGAGCCTTCGTGGATGCGGTCTCGCGTGTCGACCGAAGCATTGACGAGGTGGCCTCGACATTCGATTTCCTGCTGGCGGTCACGCCGATCAATGCCGCGTCGGCTTTCGAAGCCTTCAAGCAAGAGGGCCATCAACCCGTCTTTCTGTACCGTCCTCTCGCCCTGCAGGTCGAGGCGGCAAAACGGAAGCTCTTTTCGATTTCCTTCGACCATCTCGAAGACCCGGTCCTGCACCAGCTTTATCGCGAAAAACAACAGGAACTTGATCTTCAGCTCTCGCTCCTTTCCTCCCGCCAGAAACCGCAGTTTGTCGAATTCGGACGGGCGCTGTACGGTCCGGTGGAACCCTCGCTGCTGCGCGAGGCGCTGATCATTCTGTCGAAGCTTAACACTACGGAACCGATCGGTGACGACGATGGGGGTACACAGGGCCAGATGGCCGACTGCTTTCAGGTAGAACGACGAGCCCGCACGATGATTGCAGCCTATAGCCGCCGGCTGAAGGAGTTCGACGTCTCCGTCGAGCTCCGCGACGACCTGCCATCCGGCCTCATGGTATCTGGCCATCGTCTATTGATCGCCAGCAGCACGGTGATGGACGAGAGCCGGATCGAACCGCTGCTGTCGCATGAGATCGGTGTCCACCTGCTGACCTATTTCAACGGATCGGCTCAGGGCCTGCGGCTGTTTCGCTCCGGCCTTGCGGGATATGAGGGCATGCAGGAAGGTCTGGCCGTTTTCGCCGAATACCTGTCGGGCGGCATGACGCCGGCACGCTTGAGGCTGATCGCCGGACGGGTGGTCGGATGTGCGTCCATGCTGGACGGCGCAACCTTCTCTGAAACCTATTCTCTTCTTGTCGAGCAGCATAATTTCACGCCGCCGGCCGCGTTCAATCTCGTTCTACGGCTCTATCGCGGCGGCGGCCTGGCAAAGGACGCGATCTATCTGCGCGGTCTGCTTGCCCTGCTCGATCACCTGCGCACCGGTGGCGCGCTCGAACCCTTCTGGATGGGCAAGATAGCCGCCTCGCACTTCGGGGTGATGCAGGAGTTGGCGGAGCGTGGTCTCCTGCGTCTGCCGGCGGTTCGTCCCCTTTTTCTCGAAACCGAAGAAGGTCGCACCCGGCTGGCACGCGCCAGAGACGGCATGCGCCCTCTCGATATGATTCAACGACAGGAGACGTGATGCGGATTGCATTTTTTGTGAACTCGATCGCCGATGAGACCGCATTCTATACGACGACAGCGCTTGCGCTCGCCGCAATCGCCCGCGGCCACGAGGTTTGCTACCTGACACCCGGCGATTTCGTATTGCGCCCTGATGATAGCCTGATGGTGCGCGCCACTACTATCAAACAAGGCAAGACTAGGAAGCCTGATGCATTCATAGCGGCATTGCAGGGCGAGCAGGCTGAGATCCAGACAATCCCGATCGAGGACATAGACGTCCTGTTTCTGCGAAATGACCCCTCGCAGGATGCCGATGAGCGGCCTTGGGCAGCCCATGCCGGCATTATTTTCGGTCGTCTGGCGGCCGAACGCGGCGTGCTGACGCTCAATGACCCTGACGGATTGGCCCGCGCGCAGAACAAACTCTATTTCCAGGGTTTTCCTGAGGCCGTTCGCCCAACGACCCTTATCTCGAAAAGCATCGAGGAGATCCGCGCCTTTATCGACGAACAGAAACAGGGCGCCATCCTCAAGCCGCTGCAAGGTTCCGGCGGGAAAAACGTCTTCAAAATCGCTTCCAGTAAGGAAGCCAATCTCAACCAGATATTCGAGGCTGTCAGCGGCGAAGGTTACCTGATCGCGCAAGGCTATCTTCCCGACGCGACGGCCGGCGACATTCGTCTTTTCCTGATGAACGGACGCCCGTTGCAGCGGGACGGCGCCTACGCCGCGCTGCGTCGTGTCCCTGCGAAGGGCGAGGTGCGCTCCAACATGCATGCCGCTGGCACCGCGGCAACAGCCGACATCACCCCCGAAATTCTGGCGGTGGCGGAAATGGTTCGCCCTAAACTGATTGAAGACGGCATGTTTCTCGTTGGGCTAGACATCGTCGGTGACAAGATCCTCGAGATCAATGTCTTCACTCCGGGTGGCCTTCCGGACATTGCCGGGCTTCACGGAGTGGACCTTTCGGTCGATGTCATCGCCGCGCTGGAACAGAAGGTCGAAATCCGGAAAAATTATGCAGGTCTGATCAATAACCGTGCTCTCGCCACGCTGTAAGGTGCCTGATATCTTTCGTAGATCGGGCACTGCGGTCTTGAAGGGACTCGAACCTTCGGTCTTCCCTCTAAAAGGCTAAGTTACTCAGAGAATTGCGACGTTGCGGGCCTGTCGCCATGCGAATCTAGCCCTTGGCTGTGTCCTAATGATACAAGGTCGGTTGTTTGAAGATTGATAAATCCGTCCAATAGTTTCAGACTGTTGCCATGACAACAACAATAGATTTCCTAGAGATGCAGGCCTTCATCGCAGTGGTGAATGAAGGGTCTTTCACCGCCGCAGCGGAACGCCTCGAAACGGATAAGGCGCGGGTGAGCCGCATAGTGCGGCGAATGGAAGAAAAGCTGGGCGCACGGCTTTTGAACCGATCGACCCGGCATCTAAGCGCGACGGAAGTCGGGCGCGACTATTTCGAACGCGCCTCGTCGATCCTAGCGGCTGCCGAAGCCGCCGAAGCCGCAGTGGCGCAGCGGAGTCAAGAACCGAAGGGCCGCCTAAAAGTTACGGCTGGGGCTGAATTTGGAACGATGCGCGTCGACGGCTGGATTGCTGCATTCTTGCGCAAATGGCCGAAAGTCACCGTCGAGACGGAGTACACGAACCGTCTCATCGATATCATTCATGAAGGTGTCGATGTGGCGATTCGCATCGGTCCGTTGGATGACTCGGAGCTTTCGGCTCGCAGGCTGGGAGAGTTGACCTACGGCTTGTATGCTTCCCCCGAATATCTGAGGAGCGCAGCGTCTATCCGCAAGGTTGATGATCTCAAACGGCACGACCTCATCATGCATGCGCCGCGCGGCCGTCCGGGCTGGACCTTGGTGAATGGGGAGAAGACGGAAAAGGTGTGGCACGCACCTCGGTGCGCCCTCGATAACACCATGGCCGCCAGGAACCTAGCGCTGTCGGGTCTAGGGGTCGTGCAGCTTCCAAGATACATGGCCAAGCCGCACGTAGCTGAAGGTGGCCTTGCTAGAGTCCTGCCGGGTTGGGCACGTATCCCAGTGCCGGTCCACGCCGTCTTTGCGTCCACGCGCTATATGGATCCGAAGGTGCGGGAGTTTGTCGACGTCTGCCGCGATGGCTTCAGGAGTGATGTCGAAGACTTGAGTTGAGACGATCTGCTGCGCCGCGTGCGTTAGGCTCTCTTTGGCGTGAAGCCGTTCGGTGTCACATGGTATCGTAGCGATCTGGTCAGGACGCGTGTTTATCGAGCGACCTTGTCGCTCGCGGATTGGGGCGCTTACACCGCTGGCGATCCATTGTCGTTTCGAGGGACAACAGTATGTTGCCCGGGGCCCGACTGTTAACTCTTCCCTCAAATCCATAACTTCGCTCGCGTCGCCTGCTGTGGCGCTCGCCGTCAAAAGGCGCGCGATACGGTGCGAGCGCATGAATCCTGTCGGCGGCTACCGCCCTTATGAAGAAAGACAATGTAGATGACCCAAACAATCGGAATCATCGGCTCCGGCCTCGTCGGCAAGGCAGTCGCGCGCCTCGCCACCGCGGCTGGCTACAAGGTGGTGATCAGCAACTCTCGAGGCGCGGACACCATCAAGGACCTGATCGAGGAGCTTGGTCCGCTGGCGAGCGCCGGCACCACGGAAGAGGCCATCGCGGCAGGTGACATCGTCACGCTCTCGATCCCGATCGCCGCCACCGAGCAACTGCCTGCCGACAAGTTCGCGGGCAAGGTCGTACTCGACCAGACGAACTACTATCCCGCATTCGGTAACAATGACGTCCTCGACAAGGCGGAGCTGACTTCCAGCGAGCTGATCCAGCGACGTCTGCCGGGGGCGAAGGTCGTCAAGGGTATGCACAACCTCAGCTGGCTCCACATGAAGGCCAACGCGACGCCGCAGGGTTCGGCGAACCGCACGACGCTGCCGATCGCGGGTGACGACGCCGG
The DNA here is from genome assembly GCA_900471485.1 of Hyphomicrobiales bacterium. Classification (GTDB taxonomy): domain Bacteria; phylum Pseudomonadota; class Alphaproteobacteria; order Rhizobiales; family Rhizobiaceae; genus Rhizobium. The sequence goes on along the minus strand of UCEU01000016.1, from coordinate 23,277 downwards.
AGCGAAGCAGGCGGTGACCGAGTTCTTCGACAAGATCGGCTTCGATGCCATCGACGCGGGCACGCTCGCTGACAGCTGGCGCGTCGAACCGAGCACGCCGATCTACTTCTGGGCCTACGCACCGAAGGTAGACCTGCAGGCGACGGGACCGGAAGCCGAGCGCGCCTACACGCGGCCCGGCACGCCCGTGTCGCGCGGAGACGCTCGGCACTTGATCGACGAGGCAAAGCGCCCGTCGCCGATCGGCGGCACCTTCGAGGGCATGCCGCAGGTCCACGTCGACCTCTTCATGGCTCAGGCCAGCGCCGACACCGTCAAGAAGTGATCCGCTGCCGGGCGCCCCTTGCATAGGGCGTCCGGCTAACGGTCAAGAGAGGCCCGACCGCTGCCGGCCCGGCGCGAGCAACAGAAAGGAACACGACATGCAAGGTGGAAGAAAACCAGGTCCGGACCATCCGATCACCATCGCTCCGGCGGGGGTCAGGGTCGTCGTCAAGCTGGATGATGCGGTCCTCGCCGACAGCCGCGACGCCCTCATCCTGAAGGAGGCGAGTCTCAATCCGGTCTACTACATCCCGCGCAACGACGTGGTGATCAGCGAACTCAGCCCCAGCGACACCAGCACCCACTGCCCCTACAAGGGCGACGCCAGCTATTTCAGCGCGCGAGGTGGCGCGGCCAAGGATGTCGCCTGGTCTTACGAGGATCCTTTCGACCACATGCTGATCATTAAGGGATACCTCGCGTTCTATCCGGATCGCGTCGATGCCATCGAAGCAACGCCTCGCGATTGAGGACCAGATCATCGCCCCAGCGAATCAGCCGGATTCTGTTGTTGTTCCGATGACAACAGCCCATCAAGAATTAGCTCATTAATGTCGGAGATATGGGGCTCGCTTTGATTGATAGCTCAAACGGCGCGTGACAGAATGTTGTCTATGACATCAACAATCGGCTTTTCCGAAATGCAGGTCTTCGTCGCAGTGGTAATGGAGGAATCCTTTACCGCTGCCGCCGATCGCCTCGAGACTGACAAGGCTCGGGTGAGCCGCATCGTGCAGCGGATCGAGGAAAAGCTCGGCGCGAGGCTGCTGAACAGGTCGACCCGCCGGCTCAGCGTGACAGAAGTCGGAAGGGACTATTTCGAGCGCGCCTCTTCGATCCTCGCCGCCGCGGAGGCGGCCCAAGCCGCGGTCGCCCAGCAGAGCCAGGAGCCCAAGGGCCGTCTTAAGATCACAGCGACACCGGAGTTCGGCACAACGCGGGTCGACAATTGGATCGCCGCCTATCTGTCCAAGTGGCCGAAGGTCACGGTGGAGGCGGTGTACTCAATTCGGTTCGTCGATATCATTCATGAGGGGATCGATGTCGCGATCCGCATCGGCACCTTGCAAGATTCTGATCTGTCGGCCCGCAAGCTTGGAGAGATAACCTATGGTCTCTATGCCGCGCCTAGATATTTGAAGGAAGCGCCGGCGCTCCGTACCGTCGACGATTTGAAGCGCCACGACCTCATCATGAAAACGTCCAGCGGCCGTGCAAGCTGGACCCTTTTCAATGGCCAAGCAACAGAGAAGGTTTCGCAGGCGCCACGCTGCGCGCTCGATAACATCGTTGCGGCCAAGAACCTGACCGTATCGGGTTTGGGAGTGGCGCAACTTCCGCAGTTCATGGCTGCGCCACATGTGGCGGAGGGAAGTTTGGTTCGGATTTTGCCTGGCTGGGCGAGCATACCGATGCCGGTTCACGCCGTTTTTGCCTCCACGCGCTACATGGATCCTAAGGTACGTGGCTTCGTTGATCTTTGCCGCGATGCATTCGGCGATGGTAGTGATGCCAGCCGAAGCTGAGGCCTCGCTGAAGCTCGGAATTGCGCGCTAGACCGCCGACCGAGCGCAGGTTCACCATTGTTGCTCGCACGAACAACAGACTGGGGTCCGACGGGCATCTAATCTATTCCTGAGCGATATCCTACCTTCCAGCCGAACCGCTCCGCGAGGAAGCATGAACGTTGAAGTGAATAGGATATCTAATGAAAATCGGAATCTTAAACGCCGGCAATCTCGGCAGTCGACTGGCAAGAGCTTGGGCCGCCGCTGGCCATGAACTCGTTATCGCCAAGGACGGTGAGGACCGGAAAATCGCGCCATTACTTGCGGAGCTGGGCGATAAGGCTCGGCTCGGCACGATCCGCGAGGCTGCGGAGTTCGGCGACGCCGTTCTTTTCTCCATCTATTGGCCCCGGGTGGAAGCGATCGTGAGCGAGGTTGGCGACGCGCTCTACGGTAAGGTCGTGATTGAGACCATGAACCCGCTTGGCGTTACTGCCGACTTCGTGCACTTCCACGATTTGGAATTCATGCGCGATAACTCGACCGCGGAGGACCTGCAAAGGCGGCTGCCGAAGGCACGCATCGTCAAGGCGTTCAATCTAATGGCGGCTCCGGTGCTCGAGGCGGCTGCGTGGTCGGGATCGCCGGCGCAGCCCAGCATCTTCTACGTGAGCGACGATGCCGCAGCCGCAAAGGTCACCCGAGGTCTGATCGCTGACGCCGGGTTCAAACCCGTCAACGCCGGTCCACTTGAAGGCGCCAGGCAGCTCGAACAGGTCGGCGTGCTCTTGCATCACATCGCAGATCACGAATTTGGCGGCGACGCTGATCTCGTGCGCCTGGCCCTCACGGTCGTAGAGGCAAATCCGGGCCCGATCGAGCGCGAACGGATCGCGTGAACCGGCGCGCCAGCTCGTCCGCTAATCACTGAAATCACATTTCGGCTAACGAAGGAAAATTCTATGTCGCAGTCTCTCAATGGAAAAACTGCTCTCGTGACGGGAGGGTCACGGGGTATCGGTCGCGCCATCGCAGAGCGTCTCGCCGCCGACGGCGCGACCGTCGCACTGACTTACAACTCTAGCAAAGCTGGTGCCGACGAGGCCGTCGCCGAGATCGAGAAATCCGGTGGCAGCGCCTTCGCGCTGAAAGCTGAAATGTTGGATGCGGGCTCGATTGCGCCCTTGTTCGAGGCGCTTGATGCCGAACTTGAAAGCCGCAACGGCACCAGAAAGCTGGACATCGTCGTGAACAATGCCGGCGGGAGCGGTTTTGGCGGGCTGGACAATGCGACCACTGAGAGCTTTGACGCCATGTTCAACGTCTTTGTCCGTGCGCCGTTTTTCGTCGTGCAAGCCGCACTCAGTCGGCTGAGCTCTGGTGGACGCGTGATCAACGTGTCTTCCGGCTTCGCCACACGGCCCTCGCCGATGGCGTCGATGTACTCGATGGCCAAGGGAAGCATCAACGTCTTCACGCACTCGCTCGCTATGGAGCTGGGTCCCCGTGGCATCACGGCGAATGCCGTCGCGCCGGGCTGGACGCGAACCGATATGAATGCAGCTGTCCGCGAAAGCGTCGAAATGGTGGCCGCCATCGAAGCAGATACCGCCCTTGGCCGCTTCGGCGAGCCGTCGGACATCGCGGCGGTGGTGGCCTTCCTGGCCTCGGACGAAGGCCGGTGGGTGACCGGCCAGATCATCGAAGCGAGTGGCGGCTACCGGCTTTAGTTGAAGGGTGAGATCAGTCCTGCAGAATTACGAGGATATCCAACGACAATGACGAACTGATCTCACCCTCGAAATCTATGAAGCATTTCCCAGAAGTGTGCTTGATCGACGGCTGGACGAATCCGCCATGACGGGCCACAGAGCAATCATTTTGATGGGATACAAACCATCGACCGGTTGTTCCGCTATCAACGCAGTTGAACGGAATCGAACCAATGATCCCTGCCCAGGACCTGAAAAATTGTTTATAAATGCATATTCGCCGCAAGCACCGCGTAACACTTATATTCGAATTTTTGGTCCAAACCTTTAATTCTGGTATTCCTGTACACCCAAATTCAGCATAGAGTCGCAAGCAACTTGGAGCTGCATCTGTGCGATATGTTTCTCGAGAATTGGTTCAGATCCCCGAGACCCTGACCTCCCCTGAGGTCAACAGGCTACGTGAGGAGTTGGCGAGGTATGCGGCTAACACTGACGGACTGTCGAAACAGCAACGAGCACCAATCAACCAAACCGTTTTCGCCGATTCCAGCTTAATAAGCGGGCTCGAGGAGCTGTTTGGAGGACGGTGCGGATACTGTGAACAACGTGTCGAGACATATAGCCGCCCATCCCTAGAGCACCATCGCCCATTTGGGCTTGCACAGGGCAAGGACGGGCGTACAGATCAGTCCCACTATAGCTGGCTCGCCTATGAATGGGATAACATGGTGGCGGCTTGCCAAGATTGCCGCAAGCGAAAGCAGAACCTCTTTTACATTGATGGAGCCCGCGGCCCAGTTAACGCAACGATTGCCGAATTGCGCTCAGCAGAAAACTCGCTGCTGCTTGATCCTTGCTTCGACGACCCAGCCAAACATCTCCGCTTTGGTTCGGACGGTAGGGTCGATCATCTGAGCACGAAGGGACAGGAGACAATATCGCTCCTTTCACTTAATCGCCGTGAACTCATCGATGCGCGCCACCGCGCCTTGCGAGAAACTGTCGATCGCCTGGCAGCCTCACCCCAAGAATTGTTTGCAGTCTCGACCGGTTTGCGCGAAGGCGGGGCATCCTTTGTGTTGCCGAATAGCAGCCATCCCGGTGCAACTGCGCTTGCACTGCTGCAGTCTTCTTCAGAACAAGGTCGAAGCTACGAGAATCTCAGCCAAATGCTGAACGAGCTTGGTGGGATGGATCCGCTTAGCCGTCGCGACTTCTTCCACTCGCTTCTTGAGGGGCAAGCGGCAGAAGCATCTATGGTCGAACAGTCGTTTTCTCTGCCGCCATTCAGACGACTGCCGGGCCTCGCGGAAATGCCTGCGGCGAAGGCCACTATCACTACTGTCAACATTCGCAACTTCAAGGGATTAAGTTCGATCGAGTTTCGGCTTCCCGACACTACTCCCTCAATGGAAGCTGTACCCTGCATGATCTTGCTTGGGGAGAATGCCACCGGGAAAAGCACCGTTCTTGAAGCGATTACGCTTGCCCTTCTGGGTACTGTCGAGACGGAAGCCCTTGACCGGCTCATTCCCGATGAGGATATCAATCCAGGCGGTCTCATCAACAGACCCGACCTCAGCCAGTGGGATGATCTTTCGCATGATCCCCTTGAGGTGAGAGTAGGCTTCTTTGGCGGTCAGATGTTCGCCACACTGACAGCCACAAGTTCAAGCGCAACTTTCGATGGAACGGCAGAGCCCTCGAAGATCGTGCTGGCATACGGTCCAAGGCGGTATTTTTCAAACAAGAAGACCCGACGCTTTCGAGCGCCTGCGTATCGCGCGCGATCGCTGTTCGATGCGATGGCGACAATCGCCAATCCAGCCGACTGGCTGCTGACTTGCGACGACGCCAAGTTCGAGCCGGCCGTCCGGGCACTACGTGAAATTTTGATGCTTGAGGCAAACGATTATTTTGCGCGCGAGGATGGGCATATTGTCATCCAAACCTCAGGCGGACGCACACGCCTCGAGGAAATGTCGGTCGGATACAAGTCGATCATCGCGATGGCTACTGACATCATCCGAGAGCTTCTACGGTTTTACGACAATCTTGAATATGCGAGCGCTACGGTTTTGATCGACGAAATCGAGACCCACCTCCATCCGCGTTGGAAGATGCGGATTATGTCTTGCCTTCGCCGTGCATTTCCGCAGGTGCAGTTCATAGTCACCACCCACGACCCGTTATGCCTGCAGGGCATGCACGATGGCGAGGTTTTCGTTCTGCATAGGTCGGATCGTGATCAGCTGATCGAAAAACTTGAGAACTTGCCGGCAATCAAGGGAATGCGAGCGGAGCAGCTTCTGACATCCGAGTTCTTTGGGCTCGGATCAACCGACCCGGAAACCGATGCAAAACTTGCCTTGTACCACGAACTCACTTCCCGGCAGGACAACCTTAACGACCGTGACAAGGAGGAATTGAATCGGCTCAAGCGCGATCTTGATCGAAATCTCGTTGTTGGTGATACACCGATCGAGCAGGCATTGGTTGATGTTTTGCGGCAAGCCGAGTTCGAGACTCGCACAGAGCCAAGCAAGACCGCGTTACCAAAGCGGGCGTCGATTTTGACCAACGCGCTGCAACGATTGACAAGCGACCTCATGTCGCCTCAAGAGACCAGCGCCCAAGTCGGATCAGCGAACACTGTGAAAGATGGAAACGACGGGACGGCGGAGGCGTAATATGATCCGCGTCGATCGTGATGGCAACGTGCCGGCACGGCTTGATTTAAGTGATGAAACGAGTGCAGCCTCGGTCGAGCGCCAGAAGATTATTGACGGGCTGGTTGGCGGAAGACCGGCGGAAGGCACCAAGTTTTCCGCTTATTCGGACAACACAGTGCGAGATGCACTGCAGGATCTTTTCCATAACAAATGCGCCTACTGCGAAAGCAAAATCGCTGGCTCGCAGGATACGGACATCGAGCACTACAGGCCAAAAGGGCGGGTTACGGACGCGATCAATAGTGGCGTCGATCACCCCGGTTACTGGTGGTTGGCGATGGACTGGAGTAACCTTGTGCTCGCTTGCATGCATTGCAACCAGCGCCGTCGTCAACTGATCTACACACCTGGAATGACAGAAGAGCAGATCGTTGCCTTGATCGAGTCCAACAAGACCGTCACGGTTGGCAAGCTCGATGCGTTTCCTACAGCGAATTCGACATGGGTCACCGACTACATGCAGGACATCGCAACGGAACAACCACTGCTAATAGACCCGACGAGGGTTGATCCCGAAGTACACCTCGACTGGATTGTGAATGAAAACCTCTCAACTGTTCGCGCTCGTGAAGGCAGTCGCGTCGGCCAAACGTCGATTGATATCTACGCCCTGAACCGACGCCGTCTAACCGAAGACAGGATGTCGAAACTCCTTTTCTTACAGTGGACTGGTAACCGGGCTTTGGAGGAGTTGAATTCAGCGGTCAACGAAGAGGATGACACAATTGCCAAAATTCGAGAGAAATCGGCTCTCGACTACCTCGACATCGTGCGGCTTCACTGCGCTCCCGATCAGCCATATGCAGGAATGGCGCGAGCCTATCTAGCCCATCTCGCCATGAAGATCTCCGCTATACAGGCCGCCTGACTAGTTGGAGGCTAACCAAAAAAGAGTCTGATCCATGTAGTCGCTCGGGTTAACGCAAGTCTTGGTTGTCGGACAGGTTCATAAAAAGAGCTTGCATGTCTGATTTTCCGACATTATCTTGTTGTCAGGTCCTAGTTTGCGACAGGAGTTGTAGGTGTCGACGACGACAGCAATGCCAAGCACTCAAACATTTCCGGCAGCGTCTGTTGAGGCGACTCTTCGCGCTGATCTGGTTGACACAATCAAAAATCAGGCAGCGATGCGCGGTATTGCGCTTCCGTCTTCCGTTTCTGCTATCTCGAGCATGACAATTCACGTTGACTCGCTGGTTGCGGTATCAATCCTGTGTAACGTTGAACCGACGATCGGTTTCGAATTGCCGGACAAGGTTGTAAAGTCCGGGGGATATTCCTCTGTAGACGAAGCAATTCAGCATCTACTGCCGAAGATCGAGTCTCGATGGAAGAAACACAAGGGGATCAAGGTATGAGTGATTTCGCAGCATCACACTCCCGAGATGATATTGAGCGGAAACGCCTGGGCGAACGCTTGCGTGAAGCCCGGAAGTATCTTGGATTGAAGCAAGACGAAGTTGCTCAGTATCTAAAAATCCCTCGAACAGCGTTGACGGATATTGAGAATGGCCAACGCAAGGTCGAAGCAATTGAGTTGAGTCGCTTAGCGAAACTCTACCGCCAGCCAGTTGGCTTTTTCACTGGCGACGATAAAGGCACATCGGATTTGCCGGCCGATGTCGCGCATTTAGCGCGCCGTGCTGCCGATCTATCAACCCAGGACCGTGCCGAACTTGGGAAATTCGCTGAATACCTTCGTTCTCGAGCCAGTAGGTGACAAGGGATGGTCGCCCAAAATTATGCTGGAGCAGTAAGGGCCGGCACACTCGCGGCTGCGCGGATCCACCGCGATTTGACTTTGCGAGAGACGATTGAGGCCCGCGGCGGAAACGTTGATGTTTTCAAGGCAATCCATGAACTGGACGTGCCACTTCTACTTCGACCTCTCAAGGGCCTATTAGGCGCGTTCCTAAACGCGCCATCGCCAGGCATTCTAGTGACAACGGAACGCCCGATGAGTATCCAGCGTTTCACTGCTGCTCATGAGCTCGGTCACTACATTTTACAACATGAGCCGAGCTTGGACGATGACAGCATGCTTCGCCGTATGCCTGTTAACGCACAACCTGCCTCCGACATGCAGGAAGTCGAAGCAGATGCCTTTGCAACAGCATTCTTGTTTCCGACTTGGCTTTTGGGTTGGCACATGACACGGCAGAGATGGACTGTCAGCGATTTCCGGCGCCCCAGTACCGTCTACCAATTGGCGCTTCGATTAGGCGCCAGCTATGAAGCGACTTGCTGGAGCCTCGTGCGCAACACTCTAATCGATAGGAAACAAGCACGAGAACTTCTCCTCACCAAACCACGTCAATTGAAGGCTAATCTCCTCGGCCAATATGAGCCGGCCAACTACAGGGGAGACGTCTGGCTACTCACTGCACGCGACGCTGATACACGGCTAGATGGAAGCCGAAACGACCACTTTGTTCTGCGTTTGGAGGAACATAGTGGAGGCGGCTATCTTTGGGACATGGATCAATTTAGTGCCAGCGGCTTTGCTATCGTCCGCGAGGAACTGGAGTCAGGTGATGATGGGGTCGGCGGCCTGATAATTCGCCGAGTTACGGCGCAGCCCACTTCCTCGTATCGGGGAAAAATGGCGCTTGAAGAGCGGCGCCCCTGGGACCCAGATGAGGAGCCGCTGCGTTCGCTTGAGGTCGACTTTGATCTGACTGGCCCCGAAGAAGAAGGCCTCTCGCGAGCAGAGCGCCGTGATTTGCTCGAGGCCGCATGAGCAGCATAGTAGTTCTAAAAGACCTCCGTCCGCTATTCGGCCCAGCGCGTAACCAAGGCTCTCGACCAACATGCCTTGCCTTTGCGGCGAGTGATACCCATGCGGCTCTCCGCGGACCTTGGGCTCCGCTATCGTGCGAGTATCTATTCTACCACGCACAGCGTCGCACAAGTCGATCGCCGACGCAGGGTGCGCTGCCGACTGCGATTCTGGCAGCCTTGAGAGAAAATGGGCAGCCCGAAGAGAATAGATGGCCTTACCAACCAACTGTGTCGAGTGATGATGCCTCGTGGCAGCCTCCTGCTGGTATCTCGCCGGTTTACGGTCGAAATGGCCGCGGAAAAAAGGCGTCGATTGAAGATGTCATCGAGCAGATAGATCGCGGCATGCCGGCGGTCCTCTTGATGACGACGTCGCGATCATTTTTCCGCCCTACCAGCGAGGGTGTCGTAGCAGCTGCCAAGGATGAACAGCCCGAACCTAACCGCCGCCATGCCGTAATCGCCGCTGCTCACGGTCTTGTCGATAATAAACGCTCTGTTCTGGTGCGAAATAGCTGGGGACCACGCTGGGGGAAATCTGGCTACGCATGGCTCACGGAAGATTTTCTCGTACCCCGCCTCAAAGGTATTTTCGAATTATTGGAGGACTTGGATGTATCTAGCAGTTCCGCCGCAGCCTGATTGCGTAACGGCATGGCGCGAGGCCGTACGTTTGGTCGATGCAAACCACGGTCACGAGGCACATAACGTGATCATTGATGTTACAAACCCAGTAGCTGGTGCAGATCGCAGTGACCCTCGGGTCGAAGTAGTCAACAGCTTTCTCGAAAAGCATGAGAAAGCTGTTGACGCGGTCGCGAATACAATTTTCCCGCAAGGGCTTTATGAAGGCTTTGGTTATCCGGAGTTTTTCAAAGTTTTTGACGATAAAGTTCTCTCCAAGATTCGCAAAAACGATCGCTGGTCTGGCTATTACTTTGAGCGGATGACCCATCTGCCAGGCGGAAGTGACAACTTACCAAATCCACTCCAGGACATCGTAAGGCGAATCCGCGACCCTAACGTAACGGCTCTGAACAAGTTTGAGCTATCGATCTACGATCCACTGCGCGACGTCGATGACTCCCCTTATGGTGGCCAGTGCTTGAGTTTCTTGAGTTTCAAGCTTGCGCCTACAGCCGGTCGGCGGAAACTCAATCTCACAGTGATGTATCGCAATCACTACTATATTGAGAAGCTTCTCGGGAATCTCGTGGGACTGGGCCGGCTAATGAATTTCGTTGCCCGAGAAGGTGGCGTCGACCTCGGCAGTCTAACCGTGATCTCAACCCATGCTGTCATCGACCAGCCGGGAAAAGCAACCAGAAGAACAGATATCGAAAAGCTTCTCACCGACTTTGATGCAGCTGCTGCTGTCAGGAAAGTGGCTTGATTTTAGAACGGCAGCTCCAACGTCCGGGCCGGTCCGCCGCCGGCCGCGAGACCGTAGATTTTGCGTAAGCCAGCAATAAAATCAGTCTGCCCTCCATAGCTGGGATGGCGCACTGTGGACACGGGCACGCCGACACCATCCAAAGCGAGACCAGCATCGCGACCGATGGCGACGATTCTCCTTGGTCGAACCATCGAAATAAGCGCCGTCAGAAAGGGCCAGGCAATGTCGCGCTCCTTGCGGGTGTGGCATCGGTTTGAGAAGGGGTCTCCAGCCTCGTAAGGATGCAGCGGGAACACGTTCCAAAGCACAGCCGGCTCGTCGATCATCGACAACATATTCCATACGACGGCTGCCGTCCGCTCAGCTACGATAGGACCTATCGTTGCCCGTTCCAGCTTAACCCCGCCAAGCAGACGAGAAGCATCACCGAGATGCACCTCATCTGTCAGTGGGACGCCGGTACGCCTCCCTCCTCGGTAGCCAAGGTCCCGAGCAATCCAGATCGTATCGACATGCGATTCAATAGCTGCCTCAAGGCCACGCTCGAAATTATCACGGCGGATCTGAGCTGCGTCGGATCGATCATGTGTCGGGCAACATTCTCGATATGGGTTGAACACGTTGGCGAGTTCGAGCTCGGCAAGCGAAGCGGTGAATGACTTGGGCGTGATCACGATAGTTCCTCGATCCTGAGGCGTCTTTGCGCAGTATCAATATGCAACAGCCCCCGGCGGTGCTCGCGCAGAAACCGGAATGCTGCATATCCCTGAAGGATTGCGTCCTCCCACAGCCACAGCGGGACCGTCTCTACCTCGTAACCACCGACAAACTGCCGGATGTTTTTGAGAAGGTCGAATGGCAGATCTCCCGCGCCCATGCCAGAGAAAAGATTAAGATTCACAGCTTGGCCGAAAATCCAGGTCGTGACTCCCTCCTCGATCAGGATAGCGCGGGCACCATCCTGTGCCTCGTCAATCTTGGCGGTACTCTTCCTTTTCAGTCTAAAGAGAGCGCGAATGACTGGAGACCATCCAAGGGTGGCGACATAGGCATAATGGAATACGTCATGGAACCGGTAGTCATCCGGCGTCATTGCATTGTCGGTGAGACGATCGCCGATGTTCAATCCGTTACAGCGCTGAAAAACATAGCGGCGTGCGCCCACGTCACGCTCAAAGATTTCTACCTTCAAGTCGCGAGGGAGTTGCTCTTCCGCAACGGCGTGACTGTCGAGCAGCTCCGGATGCACCCGCTCCATGGGCCAACGGTCGTCAATCTTTGCGAGGTTCTTGATCGCAGCTGCTTCTAGGGTCGTTCCGGATTCATTGGCAGCCTGGACAAGATGCCCCGTCACGGCTCTTAGGCGCGATACAAGTGCCTGCCTGTCACCGAGGAGGCGCCCTGATTCGTGATCTGCCATTAAGCCTCCGACCGCTCCAGCCAGTTGAAGCAATGTCCGTTCGAATGCGGGCGTCGGCTGCGTACGGCGTGGCATGACCGCAGGCTGAATGGAAGAAAAGATCAAGGGGCGTTGCCCCGAGTCAGCATCGCTGACGATGTCGGCAAGGGCGATCTTTGCTCTGTCAGCAACGATCGTCAGATACCACAATACGTCACCGAGTTCCTCGGCGACGGCACTGGCGTATCCCATGTACGAAGTGCGGTCACGCTGTTTTTTCTTCACTTCGCTTAGGAGACTACCGGTCTCTCCAAACAAGCCGAGCAGTGGAAAGGTCATAGAGCCGCCATCACTCCGTTGGTCGGTCCTCAACGCTTTCAGGGCGTATTCGTCGACCGACAGTGGTGTGAAGGTCTCAGTCATGATCTTCGCTTCCTGCGTCTGTCGCTGATCGATTCCGGTGGGACGGCAAAGCCGTAGGCATCAAGCGCGCGCAGAACAACCATGCGCAGCGGTTCGCGCGTTTCAGCCGAACGAATATCCAGCTCCCGCTTCGTCGAAGCGGGGATCAAGACCTGCAGATATTCTTCCTGCTCTTCTTCAGAAGCAACCGCTGGATGTTTCATGAAATCATGATACTATGATTTCACCAAAAGATGCAACCATGAGATCATCTTTGGCTCGCTTGGAAATAATGGGAGGACATTGGTGTCAGATCGGGCTTTATTTCTGCATTTGACCGACGCGCATTTGATGGCTTCGGGAAATCCCCTTCCCCGAGACGACCACAAGGTAAACATCCCTGGAATCACGCAAGAGACCCGCCAGGGCGCGCTTGAGTTGATGTTGAGCCGTCTTGCAGAAAGGCTGAAGAAAGAGGCCCTCGAGCTAGATGGAGTATTGTTCTCGGGCGACGCTCAGGACAAGGGCGAAGTAGGTGGACACAGGATTCTGTTTGAGTTGTTGATAAAGCACTTGGCTGACGTAGGTATCACGGCGGCAAATATTGTTGCTGTGCCTGGGAATCACGATGTTTTGCAGGATTCGCCGCCGAGCTCTTCTGAGCGGTACACGCAATTTGTTGAGACGTGGCGGGCGCACGATTGCATCACACCTTGGATCGACGGGATCGACACCGCCCCAACCGACGGCGGCTCTCATGCCCTTGTCGCCGAAGACTGCAAATGGGTGGTATATCCAATCAACACAAGCAACTGGTCGCAGGTGAGCTCTATCCTGCCCTCCCCATTGTCCGATGCATGGGACAAGATTCCGGCGGTCCTGTCTGACGGAGATGTAAATCTCGAAACGGTACTGCGAAAGCAGCTAAACGGCTTGGCGCGATACGATATGGCGAGGGTGTCCAGCGCTCAATTGGAGGCGTTACGCCATCAAATCGAGGCCACAGAGAAGCCGGCGACCGGAAAGCAGCTCCGCATCGCCCTCCTTCATCATCACCTTCGAGCGCCCTCTTTGCGAGAGGAACTAAAGCCATTTGCTGATATGTCTAACCTCGAACAACTTCGCGGCTTCTTGCGTGATCGGCGCATTTCCATAGTTATCCATGGCCACAAACATGAATACGCCGCGCAATATGAGCATCTTTATGAACAAGATTCCGAAGCGCATTGGAAAACGCTGGTCATCTCAGGTTCCACTTTCGAAGCGGGGCGAGAGACAGATGCGGCCCGTTTGATTTCGATTTCTGGAATGCCCTTCAATCCAACGATTGCGATCGAGCCATTACCCTTACCTCGAGCCGGCGTCGATATGAAGCCGGCCCCTCTCCAAATCAAGCGGATATGGAGCGACGAACCTTTACCGAATGCGCCTGTCGTCATACAGGGCACAGACATCGACGAAGTATATAACCGAGCTTGTGAGGCGGCAGGATCAGAGGCCAAAGAGGGAACTCTGATCGTACACTTGGACCTTCCAGCGTCCTCCCCAGGCTCGCTTCCTCTACCAAATGATTACCCGATTGTGGAGCCCTTGAACGAAAAGGAACGTCAGGATTGGCTCAAGGAACTTGTCGCATGGTGGCAACTGGATCGATCAGGGCTGGATCACCGAATCCCATATGTACATGGTGGCCGGCTCCGTCGTTTCGGAGGCAAGATTGATCAGATAGCTCGGGTAAAAAATATCCTTCGTGAAAAAGCTAGCACACGCGCGGTTGCCGTGTTGGTTGATCCTTTCCGAGATTTCACCAGTGATGGAAAGGGAGAGGAATTCGCCTCCTTCTGTCTCGTTGAGTTTAAGCGACGCAATGGTTCGGGTGGGAAACAAGAGCTTGATGCGATTGCGTTCTATCGTGCTCAAGAATTCGCCCGGTGGTGGCCAATCAATGTCGCCGAGCTTCGATTTCTACAATGGGAAATATGTGGGGAACTTGGTTTTGCCCCCGGCCGCATCACGACCATATCCGCCGACGCTAGAACCCAATCTCGCACCCCGACACAGGTTGCGATGCCCATCATCGACCGATGGCTCGATCAGGCGCCTGAACGCATCCACCTTCTAGCCATTTCACTTGGGCATAGGAAGATCGATGGAGCATCGCAATTGGAAGCGGTGTCAGGATGGGAAAGGACACTGGACGATCTTCAGAACGCCGCTAGCGTTTACAATCCCGACGGGGTCCCCACTGCGATCGAGGGCCTCCAGCTTCTAGCAACATACTTGCGAGTTGGTAACGATGGAGACTTGCAGATCGACGAGGCCGTCGAGCTAATAGAAGATTTGGCCAACAGAAACAGAGCTTTCGAGCGGGGTTCGAAAGACAAGTCCGATTTCGAAAGCTGGGCACCGGCAGTGACGCGGGCGGTTCGAAAGCTCCGTGAGTTTACGGCATCTCGTCTTGAGCAATCGAAGCAGGGTTAACACCAGCAAGCTCGGAGATGTTTCGTTCAGCGTGTGTTGCAAGCCCGGAAGAATGAAGCGATGTTTGGGTGTTCGATACTGTTTAGCACGCCTGGACGGCGCCTGCCGAAATGTTGGTAGGCGGCGGCGACTATATCGCTTTCCTTAAGCTTGGTCATCTCTGCGGCAAGCTCTGTATCGGTTAGTCTTGGCTCAAGCCATTTCAGTCGAAGTACTTTCAGAGATTCTTGAAGGAACTCGTCGTTGACTTCGTCGAGAGGAGGAAGTTCGTTCTCCGGATAGGATCGAACTTTCTCCTCAATCGAAAACCATTTCTGGAGTACGCTATCGAGATCGTCCCACGTGACCGAGAGCGGCAGATTTCGAATGCCGAAATCGTAGGGTGAAATGCCATGGAACTTCGAAACAATGTCTGGGGCCATTTTGAAGTGCCGTTCGTATAGATGGAACGACGCCGCGAAAAAAGTCGCCGTTCCCACCCTGGTGTTTGTCCAGCCCGCTAGGAGCTCATGCAGCACGCTCCACTCGAAAGCGTTCGCCCCAGAGAAACCCCACATCGCATCATTGCTTCGGATGGCGATGCTCATATTAAGCCGACCATCACGAATGAGCCATCCGATCCAATTGTTGCATGGAATATCGCGGCTCGTTGCATAATCGAGCTCCGGATCGAAGATGCTCATCACGGCCCGTCGGGTTGAAGGATCATTGAGTAACAGCTTTCGGACCTCATCGAGCTGATCGGATCGACCGCGCCAGTTGCGTAGTCGCGGCCCATATCCCGCACGCCACGTTTTTCCATCATCAGAAAAATCCGGGGCGCGCGGCAGATAGTGAGAAAGCCACGTAACATCGTTTCGTCCTGCGACGATCCAGATCGACTCGGCAATCTGGGCAAAGCAGTCGTTGAGGCGGCCGGGGAGAAATAGAAACCGTTCCAAGGGTCGCTCAAGGACGGTAACCTGATTGCATATTTCGCGGGTCAGCTGCCCTCTTACGACAATCTCGTCGCCTGTTTCCATAATTTCGGCGAAACTGCCGGCTGCCGCAAAGCTAATATTTCGATAGATGGGTGACATGGACCGCAAGACTCGCGCTGGACTTTGGTTGCCATAATCTGGATATTCGCACGGAATTCTACAACCTTGATTATGTAATGGTTTTCCTCAGGTGCTTGTTACCGTGCCGACTTCCCTGGACGAACTGGCCAAGTACATTCAACCATTCATGGCGTTAGCCGGCGAGAAGCGTTGGATCAAGCGCCTCGATCAACTGGCCACCGACAAGGACGCATCTTACTTCCGATGGAAAATTGTCTCCGACTATCATTGGTTAGAAATGGCCATTGGATTTCAAGCTGAAGTCCTGGCGAAGGAAGGTAAGCTTCGTCCGGATCTAGTCGACGAGCTCATTATGGCATCTCTCAATTTCGCAGCGGTAACTGTGGAGATCCATTCCCAACTATCGCCCAGGGGACGACAGGTCCTTGAAGGGCGTTTACGCGATGCTTTGAAGGCGGAAAACGGTTTTGCCCCCGTCTATCTGGAATTCGATCTCGCTCAACGACTAATGGATTATGGGTACGACGTTGAATTCGCGGATCTCGAAGGGCGAGCTCAATTCGACCTCCTGTTTCGTCGAGGCTCGTTTGTCGGTGAAGTTGAATGCAAGAGCCTGTCGGCAGACGCGGGGCGATCAATTCACCGTAAGGATTTCTATCGCTTTATGGAGTCGATCGGTCCTGCGTTGACGCAGCACGCTGAGCTGAAACAGAAAGAGATCTTGATCGTCACTCTTGACTCCCGCTTGTCATCGAACACGACCGAGCAGCGCGATCTTAGGCGGGCCTGCGAAACAGCTTTACTGCCGGGAGCACCGACATCAATCTTCGGAACAGGATTTCAATTGCTTCGGACACCTTTCCGGGTTCCTCTAAGCGGCGCCATCGACCAGAAAACGTTGTATCAGTATTTTAAAAAGGAACTCGGCCAAAATATCCATATTTCTGGCGCGATGGGGGAGGATTTTGGCTGCTACTTGGTAATGCGGAGCAATCGTGAAGACGACACTTCAAAACCGTTGCTTGAGGCGATGCGGAAGGCAGCAAGCCAGTTCACCGCGACGCGTCCAGGGTTCATTGCTATCCAAGAGCACGGCATCGAGGCCGCTGATCTGATGCTGCCCCACGTCCGGCGACGCATGGGGATCTTGTCCTATGCCCTTTTTGGACACTATGGCGCATCGCATGTCAACTCGACCTACGTCTCCGGATTCGGAGCAATCGTCTTGCGCGATGGTTTGGTGGGCAGACCAGTTTTTATTATCCCAAATCCTCAACCAAAATTTTCGGTGCGGGCAGCCGATGCAGAACCTTTTCTTGGAAGCGATCTTACGGATCAGGAATATGCGGACTTCATAGGCGCCCCGCTTCCGGCCCCTAATATTTCTTTTTTAGGCGTTGATCAGGCATCGTCTGCCGAGCAGACTGATTGAGCGTACAGCCCGAACCAATGCTGGTCTTCGAAGCTAAATCACGCCCCATGCGCGAAACCTCCCCCTGCCCGTCATCTCGCGTAGGCCGAGCTCCCCGACGATCCGTCGCGCCGCCTGCTGCGTGACGCCGAGCGTCTCGGCGACCATCCCGGCCGATACGAGCGGCTTCGCCATCACCAGTTCGACCAACTCCGGCAGTTTCGACGATGTTCGCCGCCCCGCGATCTTTCGCTCCATCATCGTGCGCGCCAGCGCCAGCCGGTCGTGCTCCTTCAGGCCAATCTCGGCGGCAGCCAGCAAGCCCTGCGCGATGGCCAGCAACCGGGTGTCGCGGTCGCGATGCCGGCGCCGATCGACCGGGATGTTCTTGAGACCAAGATTGACCGCCACCAGGTGGCCGCCGCTGGCAATGCCAGCCTGGCGCAGCAGCGCCGCGGCCAGCAGCCGGCCGAGCCAGGGGGCGTGCTGCGACACCGACAACTCGTTCCAGGCATCGAGGGCGACAATCGCCACCAACACCGGCGGCAGCTCCTGCGCCTGCCGCACAACGTCGCGCCATTCATCGAGCCGCGCATCCTCATCCCAGTCGAGATCGTAGACCAGCGCCTTGCTGTCAGCGTCGCGGCCGCTAGCGGCGCCACCACTTGCGCCGGCACGGCCGGGGCGTTTCGCGTCTTCAATCGCAGCGTTGGAACGGGCGAGGATCGCATCGATTTCGGCGAAGACACTGGTGTCAGTGTCGGTCTCGTCCCCGTCGTCGCGCTCCCCCTCCCCTCCTCCGGATGGTTCGGCAGCAACCGCATCTGTGCCGCCCCCGCGGTCGTCAGCCAATGATGGTCCGGGCCCAGGCTCTGCCTGCGTCCGGCGGAGGATGCGCAAGCCATCGGGACTGAGGGCCCAGCTCGGCGGCTGGCTGGAGATGCGCCGGCGGCTGCGCAGCACGTCGCGGGCGATCGTCAGTTCGTGGGTGGGGGCGCGGACGTCGGCGCCGGCGTCGTGGAGGACGAGGTCCTCGAGATGCACGAGCTCGCCGTCGAGCCACAGCGAGGCGCAGGCGTCGGCGAAATTCTGCCGTTCGAGGAGGCCGGCGCCGACCGTTGAGCGCGCGATGCGCTCGTCGAGCCGGCACGAGGCCGCGGTCGCCTCGGTGACGGGCTTGAGCAGGCTCTGAATGGGTAGATTGGCGAGATCGTAACGCATTGAATTCATGGTAAATCATTCGTTAAACGAATGCTATAGCGTAATTACTATTCGCTACTCCGTATGATAGTCTAGACCACGCCTGGTTATCGATAATTATAGGTTATCGATAATAGATCGACACGAGTCGCGAATCCCGCTAAATTGGGCCAAACCCCGTCCAGAAAGGCGCTTCAAGCATGGAAGATCGTGTCCGTTTCGCTCTCGAAAAGCTGCTCAACGTCGCCCACGGCGACACCGGCCAAAGCCGCCGGGTGGCCAACTTCATCCTCGCCTGGTGGAATGCCGACGTTCATGGTGGCTTCGACCCGACCGGCCTTGCCGATCTCGATCCAGAAATCTGCGAGGACATGGTGACCGTCTTCACCTGGATGGCACGCGAAGAAACGCTCTCCTATCCGGACGCTTACAAGCCAGAGATCATCCAGATCATCCGTGCGTGGCGGCCACACATCCATATCGACTGATGGTGGGCAACCGCAAGCCCATGGCTCTTTCCGGCGCCGATCGTCGCGCCGTCGAGCTCGACACCATCGCCGCGGTGCTGCCGATCGAACGTCGCGACGAGCTTGCCGAGCTCCTGACCGACCAGGACGTCGAGACGCTGCGCCACCTCGTCAACGAGGGCATGGGTGACAACACGCTGCGCGCCATCACCTCGGATCTCGCCTATCTCGAAGCCTGGGCGCTGGCGGCAACCGGCAGCCCGCTGCCCTGGCCGGCGCCAGAAGCGCTGCTGCTAAAATTCGTCGCCCATCATCTGTGGGATCCTCAGCGACGGGAAGACGATCCCGAGCATGGCATGCCGGCCGATGTCGATCGCAGCCTTCGAAGCCAGGGGTTTCTCAAGGCCGTAGGCCCGCACGCGCCGGCGACCGTGCGCCGGCGCCTGGCCAGCTGGTCGACCTTGACCCACTGGCGTGGCCTCGACGGCGCCTTCACCTCCCCTCCCCTGAAGGCGGCCGTTCGCCTCGCCGTGCGCGCGGTCCCTCGAACCCGGCGGCGCAAGAGTGCCAAGGCGGTTACCGCTGATGTTCTCTCCAGGCTGTTGGCGACTTGCGAGAGTGACAGCCTGCGCGATCTGCGCGACCGGGCGATCCTGATGGTCGCCTTTGCCTCCGGCGGTCGCCGGCGCAGCGAAATCGCTGGACTTCGCGTCGAGCAGCTGACGATCGAGGCGCCGATCGAGCAAAAGGACGGCCCTCCCCTCCCCTCAATCGCCATTCATCTTGGCCGGACGAAGACGACATCGGGTGAACAGGACGAGGTTGTTTATCTCACCGGGCGGCCGGTCGAGGCGTTGAATGCCTGGTTGGCTGCGGCCAGGATCGACAAAGGAAGCGTCTTCAGGGGGATCGGACGATGGAAAACGCTGTCGCGGCGCCCTCTCGACCCGCAATCGATCAACCTCATCATCAAACAGCGCGTGGAGATGGCAGGGCTAGAGCCTGAGGCGTTCTCCGCGCATGGGCTTCGATCGGGCTACCTGACGGAAGCCGCCAATCGCCGCATCCCGCTGGCAGAAGCCATGGAGCAGTCGCGCCACCGATCGGTGCAGCAAGCGTCGAGCTATTACAACAGTGCGACACGGCGCAGTGGCAAGGCGGCGCGGATGTTGTGACACAGGTCTGGGGCGATTCCTCGACCATAGGACGCTACTGTCCTCAACGCTCTCAAGACTTAATGATTGCAGCGATCATCAACAGGCCCCGTTCCACGCTGTCTTGCACCAAGCTGCCCGATGCAGGCTGGAAGTCGTTCCGGTTCAATGCAATTGCTTATGGAGGCTCGTCAAAGGAAGCCTAAGCGTTTCCGACAGTTTCACGAGCAACGTCTCAAACTCCCCAATGATCGCGAGGAAGTCGGCATCCTCAGCGAGGGCGATCTGGGAAATGGCATTCTCGGTGCTGACGATCACCCGCTCAAGACCGCCCGGATCGGTAAGCCGCCGTCGAAATCCTGAAACCTCTATGACGCCTTCCAGGCTATCAACCATCCGGCAGATCAGAAGCCTTCGGTCGTGACGGGACAGCGCTTTGATGGATCGACGTGCGAGACGAATTTCCAAGACAATGGGTAAGATCACGAAAGCCTCGCAAGAACCGCTAAGAAGAAAATCTCGGCCGTCTGGAAATGGTCACATTGCCGCCAGGGCCAATCCATTCACGCTACGGAAGACCATGGCGAGCGCGAAAGCGGCGAGGAACAGGCCGGCGGTCCGGTTTGCCAAAGTCAGCCAGCGCGCGTCGAGCCGCTTCCTGAACATCGAGACCGTGACACTGAGCGTGATCCACCAGCCGACCGATCCGGCAAAGATGCCAGGTATCAGCAGGCTGCCCGGCGTACCAAGGCTACTGTTCGCGGCGATGACAGCTGCTCCGCAAAGAGCAGGCGTCAGGGGATTGAGAAAACCAAAGCCGACCGCCACGAAGTAGGTCCTGGTCAGCCCGTGCGGTGACGGCCTATCGCGCCTGCCCGAAAATTCCATGTTCCAGACCCGGACCGAGAAATAGGCAAGCACGAGGCCGGACATCAGTGTCAGAAGCGCGGCGCGGCCGGTATCGGCAACCAAAGCCACACCAAAGACGACCGCGCCCATGCTGTAGAGCACATGCACCGTCGCCACACCGAGCCCGGTTGCGATTCCCGTTCGCACCCCGTCGGACAAGGTTCTTTCGATCAGGTAGAGGCTCGTAGGACCGAATGGGATCGCAATTGTGAGCCCTGTCCCCACACCCGCCCAAAGTGATGCTTCCACTGCCGACATTATCCCCTCCAGCGCGTTCACCGATTGTAAAACCGGGCAGAGAGGACTTTTATTCGCGGTCAGCGGGAATAAATTTTGCGGAAACCTATCTCGGTGTGGGCAGTTGTTCCCTGAACAGCTTCGCGAAGGTCGCGAGGTCAGCCGGGTTAACATCCGAGGCCGCGATGTAGGTGAGGCCGCCGCCGGTCCATTCGACGACATTCGTGCCGACGACAGATGGAAGCGGTCCGGCGTCGTCGCCTTCCCGCTCCAGCGCCGTCACGCTGATTATGTGGCGATTTCGCCGGTAAGTCATGACGGGAACCGGCTTGCCGCCGATCAGGTCGACACGCCCGCCAATGAGGGCAAAGCCTTCGGACGCAAGATCGGGGGTGATCGGCGCGATCGTCGTGCGCCCGTTGAACCAGGGCTTGACGACGTGATTATCCGAGGACGCGATATCGAACGGCTGCGGCGCGATCAGCGCCCTCAGATGCGCGGTGACGATCTCGTTTTCCAGTTGACCCTTCTCCTGCTGCTGTTGGAGTGAGTAGACCGCATAGCCTCCGATTGTCGCACCGCCGAGAAGGCCGATCATCAGCGACGCGGCAATGGCTCGCCATGGCGTGAGCGGCGACACTTCGAGGTCTTCATCGTTACTGGCGAGACGCATATCCTGTCCGATCGAGGCCAACACCGAAGCGCGAAGGCGGTCGGGCGCCGCTTCTCCGGGAAGGACCTTTCTGGTCGCCGTCGAAATCGATCGCAATGCATCGAGACGCAGGGCGAGCTCCGGCTCACGCGCCAGCCGGGCATCCATCGCCAGCGTCTCCGAAGGCGACAGCTCTCCATCGTGATAGGCATTGAGCAGCAGCATCGTGTCCCGGTCGATGGTCATGGGCGCTCCTCCCGCACCACCATGGCCAGGGTCTGGCGGGCCTTCGCCAACCGCGACATGACGGTGCCGATCGGGATGGCGCTGACCTCGGCAATCTCCCGATAACTCAGACCGTGATATTCGCGCAGGATCAGCGTTTCCTTTAAATGGACGGGAAGCATCTCTATCGCCTGCTGTAGTGCGGTCGCCTGGTGTTTGGCAATCAGGATATCCTCAGGTGTCTCAGTGGCCGCAGCCGAGGCTCCGTTCTCGATCTCCCAGCGAGTATCTTCGGAGAGATCCTCGATCGAGGTCAGTTTAGAGGGCCGGTGCCGCTCGAGCCAGGAATAGGAAGTGTTTCGAACGATCGTCAGGAACCAGGCTCGAGCATTGCTTTCCACGAGGGATTCGATCGCTCGGTAGGCACGTAGTGATGCCTCCTGCATCACATCCTCTGCGTCCGTCGGACTTCCCGTCAGCCAATGCGCGAGGCGATACCCCTCGTCGAGCCGCGGCAAGACGAGCCTGGCAAAGCGTGCCTTGGCGAGCGCGGTCATGGGACTGCCGTTCGGGAAGAGTTACGCATCAGAGTTGCGGATGCCTCAGGGACGGGTGCTAGCGGAGATTGGCAAGATAGAGCCAATTTCGACGCGCGCAAGCTTGTTAATCGAAGCCGATTGATCAAGATCGTGAGCCGCGCCGAATTGCTCCCAACACTCATCTACTCCCGTGGCGCCCCCCAAAAGGCAGCACTTAATAGGCGAACTCGCGTGATGGCCGCGATTTACGCGAAATCCGAGCGCCGACTTCCTAAAGCGCGTGCTTCTTGCGACATCGCTCGCATCCTCTAAAAGCCGTCATGTCTCCTACCCCGTACGCGTATCCCTTTTTGGGCACTTCGTCAGCCAGTGCGGCGCCCTTCCATTCCGTTCACCTTCAACAATGCCATCAACATCGGACCGAGCGAAAACTCGCCGCGCTCCGACCGCTTGGCTAGGTCTCGAAGGTATCCACCAGGGGAGTTGATCATGTTCGATCGTTCGAAAATGCAGGCCATAGCTACTGCGGCATTCTCCGCACCCATAGTTCCGCACGCCTCCTCGTAGGCAGATGGGCTGACCCCAAGCATTGAACGGACCACGACCGCGGCGCCCATCAACTCGCGCCAATGCTCGATCTTCCCGCCGGGCCCGTAGTCGCTAATCTGCGGGCATGCCCGCAGA
>UCEU01000028.1 GCA_900471485.1 Hyphomicrobiales bacterium | reverse complement strand
TCCCCCACAAGGGGGGAGATCGACCTGTGGCTAGCCACGAGCCAAACATTGAGAGTGGAGCGAGCGGTCGCGCCCAGCCGATCTCCCCACCTGTGGGGGAGATGCCCGGCAGCGCAGAGGGGGGTACGGCTTGCTCTAAGCGAACTTGTAGGCCCGACGCCGGCTACGGCGAACGCGCGCCAAGAAAGCCCCTCCCCCCTGTCAGGAAGGGTTGAGGAGGGGTCTATGGCTTGCGCGACGCTCATTACGTCTCACTCGTCCCAGGATACGTTGGTCAGCACGTTCGACGGAATCGGTTCGTTTTCCCAGAGGCCTTTCAGCTTCTTGTCCCAGACGCCGAGCTTGGGCATGACGAAGAGATAGAGCGCGGGGACGTCCTCGGCGAGAATGGCCTGGGCTTCGCCGTAAATCTTGGCCTGTTCCGCCGGATCGGACGTCTCCTGGACCTTCTTCAGGAGATCGTTGAAGGCGGGGTTCTTGTAGTTGAAGTAGTAGGGATCGCGGGCATAGATATCGATGTCCATCGGCTCGGCGTGGGCGACGATGGTCATTTCGTAGGCCCGGTCCTTCATCACGTCCTGCACCCACTTGGCCGGGAATTCGGTGGGCTCGATGTTCATGGTGACACCGATTTCCGCCAGCATGGCCTGCATGACCTGGGCGCTGCGCGGCGCATAGGCCATCTGCGGCGACTTGATGGTGAAAGTGAAGCCGTTGGGATAGCCGGCTTCGGCAAGCAGGGCCTTGGCCTTTTCCGGATCGTAGGGCAGCTTGCCTGTCAGGTCGAGATAGCCGGGATCGTTGGGCGTATAGTGGCTGCCGATCGGCGTGCCGAGGCCGGACCACGCGCCATCGACGACCGTCTTGCGGTCGATCGCCATCATCAGCGCCTGGCGCACGCGCTTGTCGTCGAAGGGCTTCTGGGCATTGTTCATGCCTGCCACGACCTTGAGCTCGGTGTTGCCGATCCTGGTGACCAGCTTCTCGTCGCCGTCGAAGGACGTCATCAGCTCGGGAGCCGCGAATTCGGGGATGGCGTCGACATCGCCGGATTTCAGCGCAGCGGCCTGCGCCTGGGCATCGGCGATGAAGCGGAAGGTGACCTTGTCGAGCTTCACCGACACCGCCTTGTTCCAGTAATCGGCGTTCTTCTCGATCTCGACCTTGTCGCCCTTCGCCCAGTTCACGAACTTGAAGGGGCCGGTGCCGACAGGCTTGGTCTTGTCGTCGGCGGCGCTCTTTGGGCCGACCATGACGGAGGCCGGCCAGCCGAGCCAATAGAGCAGGCTGCCCGTCGGCGCCGACAAATGCAGTACCAGCGTTTCGGGATCGGGCGTATCGATGGAGGCGATCGAAGCGAAGAAGCGCTTCTGCGGATTGACGGAATCGGCGCCGCGGGCGCGATCGAGCGCGAATTTCGCCGCCGTGCTGTCGAAGGCCTCGCCATCATGGAAGGTCACGCCGGGCTGTAGCTTGAAGGTATAGGTCAGGCCGTCCTTGGAGATGTCCCAGCTCTTGGCCAGTTGCGGCTGCACCTTGCCCGCCTCGTCGATGGTGACCAGACCTTCGAAGATGTTCTGCCATGTGACTTGGCCGATGGCCACGGGTGCGGCGACGGTCGGATCGAGGCCGGTCGGTTCGATGGTCATGCCGAGGCTGAGCGTCGTCTTCGCCGCTTCGGCCGGCGTCAGGCCGAGGAACAGGAGACCGGCCACCATGGCGACGCCAACGGAAAGACGCCGGGCGAGACGCGCCGAAGGCGCGAGCGAAGAGTTGATCATCATGTTCCCCTGTCTGGCCGCCGTTGAGGACGACTGGCCTTTTGCGAATAGACTGGCATTGCGGAGGTGCACACACAATGACGATTTTGTGTGCTCGGTGTAGCCGAAAGAGATACACTCGATATCCGCCCGCGATGCAAGCCCGACGCGCTATTCTTTCACTGCTGCGGCACGCTCGCGCATGAAGCGTTCGATGAAGTCGAGGAGCTTGGTGGCGGCGAAGGAAAGCTGACGATCCGGCGCGACGCAGAGATCGACATGGGTGCGGATGGCGCTTCTCGGCGCAAGCGGAACGGCGAAGAGCTGGCCTGCCTCGATCTCCCGGCGGACGGTCAACGCCGGCAGCAGCGTGACGGCGGCGCCGCTCAGCACCAGCTCCTTGAGCATTTCCAGCGAACTGGTGACGAAGACCGGCTCGAAGCTCAGCCCGGCCTTCTCGAAAAGGGTGTCGAAGGCCTGGCGGAAGCCGAAGGTCTGGTCGGGCAGCGCCAGCGCGTAATCGGCGATGTCCTTGAGATGGACTTCCTTCAGCGCCGCTGCCGCGTGGTGGGGCGCGACGATCAGGTCATAAGCGATCTGCGAGCGCAGGCGGACCTTGGTGCCCGAGATGGGCGGTGCGAACAGCGTCACCGCGATATCGGCTTCCGCGCCGCTGACGGCCTCGATCGCCTGGCGGGCGCTGGTGATCGTTACCTCGAAGCGGAGCTTGGGATATTTCAGGCTGAATTCGGCGAGCGCCGGCGCCAGCAGATTGGCGACGGTGGCGCCGTTGGCGTAGATGCTGACGCGCCCACGCTGCATGCCCTTGAGATCATCGATCAGCTGGCCGACATGGTCGAGCTCGCGCAGCGTCCGGCCGGCGCGGGCAGCCAGGAGTTCGCCGGCGGCGGTGAGCTTCACGCCACGCGCGCTGCGTTCCACCAGCGGCGCGCCGAAGTGATATTCGAGATTCTCGATCTGCCGGCTGATCGCGGTGGGGGCGACGTTCAGGTTCTCGGCAGCCTGACGCATGGAGCTGGTGCGCACCAGTTCGTCGAAATACATCAGGGCCCGGATCTGCATTTCATCCTCTCCGCCGTTCAGGCAATGTCAGTAGCTCAATATGCGATCAGAGGCGATTGGAATAGCGGTCTCGCCATGCCGGCTGCGCGCCTTCGACCGGAAGCGCCGTCGCCTCATAGACACCGCGTGCGATAGCGCGGGCCATGACCGTGGTGGCGAGATGGCAGAGCTCGAGAAAATCCGGCAGGCCATCGCAGAGTTTCAGGCCGGTTGCGGCGGCAAACACCGTGTCGCCGTCGAGCGGCAGATGCG
Organism: Hyphomicrobiales bacterium; assembly: GCA_900471485.1. Lineage (GTDB taxonomy): Bacteria > Pseudomonadota > Alphaproteobacteria > Rhizobiales > Rhizobiaceae > Rhizobium. Next base: position 98,015 of record UCEU01000028.1, on the reverse strand, counting down.
CCGGCAACAAGGCGCGGGCGAAACCGTCATGGGCCATGATCGCAAGGCGATGCGCCTGCTGTTTCGTGATCCTGGCGTCGGTGACGATGGCACCGATGGTCGTGGCTGTCGTGTTCATGCCCTTCAGCCGCATGGCGATATCGCGATCCGTGAAGGACGCCGGCAGGCCGAGGCCGCCGAATTCTCCATTGCGCTCGAAGGGGGCCGACCAGAAGTGAGCCCCCTCGCCCACGGTCGCGGAGCCGAGGGCATTGACCGCGACGATGGCTGCGATGCGATGGCCGGACACCGTTTCGGCACTGGCGGAACCGAGCCCGCCCTTGAAGGTGGCGGTGGTGGCGCCGGTGCCGGCGCCGACGGTGCCGAGAGCGAAAGCACCCTTGGCGGCGGCCTTGAAGGCATCATGGCCCATGTCGCGGTAAGGCGAATGCCGGCCCCAGTCTTTGTCGCCGCCGTTGAGGAGATCCATGAGGATCGCCTGCGGCACGATCGGCACGCGCGTGCTGCCGACAGGAAAGCCGCGGCCGATCTCGCGCAGGCCCGACTGGACGCCGCCTGCCGCATCGAGCCCGAAGGCCGAGCCGCCGGAAAGGACAATGGCATCCACCTCGCCCACCGTCATCGACGGGTCGAGCAGCGCGGTATCACGGCCGCCCGGCGCGCCGCCGAGCACGACGACCGATGCCGTCGCCGGCTGGTCGAAGACGATCGCGGTGACGCCGGAGCCGAGCTTGAGATCGGTCGCGTGGCCGACGGAGACGCCTTCGATATCGGTGAGAAGATTGAGCACGGGCGCATCCTTGGCAGAGATCAGCGCGCGATAGGATCGCAAGGCGGCGCAAAAAACAAGACCGGCCCTGCTTTTGGCGGGACCGGTCGGAAATCGTGGAGGGCTCTATAGGGCCGTGGCTGCCTGACGCGCCGGTTCGGCTTGTCAGGCATGGATAGGCTTGGGATGCCGGCGGGTCATCAGGTCGTGGATTGCCAGCTTCACCTCAGCCGGCGAGCCAAAGTGCTGCTCGTCCAGATCGTGAACGTGAAACTTCACGGCGATGAACTTCAACCGGTTTTCATCCGGAATGACGATCCCGACGGGAACGCCTGCGTATTCGATAACTTCTTTTTTCATGCGTAGAACTCCTGCCGCGCGGATTGCGCAGGCGATGGCGAATTGACTTGTCTTAAACCGTGGAAGGGGGACGAAGGTCACATTCGACAGTTCGGGCGGGAGAGGGCGCCCGGACGGTCATGGCCAAGCACGGAACGCCCAAGGAAGCCGGCGAGAATATCAATGTCTGTCATGTCTCGACCCTTTCTTGGTCCAGCGCTTGCTTATGATCCGGGCTCACCCGGATCGGTGATGACTGTGTTTATAATCTACTCTATTGGTAGAGAATAAGCGACAATCCTTCGAAAACATATTCCGAAACGTGTCAAAATATCGACGATCCGGAAAATTTCATTCCAACTTACCTGATTTGCTTGCAACAACCCTAGCAGGTGTTTGTGCAATTCAGATGACGGTCGAAAACGCATCGTCCGTCACGCAGCCAGACATAGGAAGCCCATCTGATTCCGGCAATGGGGCATTTGATTAAAAGACCGTAAGCCTCGAAATGACCGAAATGGTTAACGCCGGATATGGCGATCACCAGCCTTCTGAGAGCACCTTTTCCAGCATGTCCGCGAAGAAATCGGCGCTTTCGATGGTCAGGCACAGCGGTGGCTTGATCTTCAACACATTGAGGTGATCGCCGGTCGGCTGCATGATGACGCCGAGATCGAGCAGCCGATCGCAGATCGCCGCCGTCTCCTCGGTCGCCGGCTCGAGAGTCGTCCTGTCGCGAACGAACTCCAGGCCGAGATAGAGACCCATGCCGTGGACGGCGCCGGCGATCGGGTATCGATCGAGAAGCGCCACCAAGCGGCCCTTGAGATGATCACCTACCAGGCGGGCGTTTTCCTGCAGGCCTTCCTCGGCCATGATATCGAGCACCGTCATGCCCGCGATGCAGCTCACCGGGCTGCCGCCCGACGACGAGAAGAAATAGCCTTCCTTCTCCAGAGACTGGGCGATCGCCTTCGTCGTGATCACGGCGCCGAGCGGGTGGCCGTTGCCCATGCCCTTGGCGATGGTGATGATATCGGGCACCACACCCTGCTGTTCGAAGCCCCAGAAGTGATGCCCGAGCCGGCCATAACCGACCTGCACCTCGTCTGCGATGCAGAGACCGCCACGGGCACGCACCTGGCCATAGACGCCGGCGAGATAGCCCTCCGGCAACGCGATGCCGCCAGCATTGCCATAGACCGATTCGGCGATGAAGCCGGCGAGCTTGCCCTCCCTGAAATCGATGGCCTCGAGAACAGGAACCACCGTTTCCAGGTAATCGCCAGCCGAATCGGGACCGCGGAACTCGCCACGATAGGTGTTGGGCGAGACGACGGCATGGACCCATTCGGGGCGGGTCGTCCGCGCCTGCGGATTATCGGCGATCGAGGTCGAGACGGCGTCGCTTGCCACCGACCAGCCGTGATAGGCCTCCAGAAGGCAGAGCATGTTACGCGCGCCGGTATGCGCCCAGGCAAGCCGCAGCGCCAGATCGTTGGCCTCCGAACCGCTGTTGACCAGGAAGACCGTGTCCAGCCCTTCGGGCGCCAGCGACGCCAGACGCTCCGAGAACGCGGCGATCGATTCGTAGTGGAAGCGCGAATTGGTGTTGAGCTTCAGCCATTGTTCGCCGATCGCTTCGGCAAGTCTTGGATGGCCGTGACCGAGGATGGTGACATTGTTGACCATGTCGAGATAGGCGCGACCCTCGACATCGTACATGTGCTCCTTCCAGCCGCGCTCCATCTGCGGCGGCAGGTCGTAATAGTTCTTCTGCGGGCTCGCCAGATGACGCTGCCTGATGTCGAAGAGCGCCGCGCTTTGTGGCGCGGGCACCTCGACGCCGCTACCGAGAAGGGCTGCGGGGGATGGGCAGAGCGCCGACCAGGCGGACACTTCGCGGGCGGCGCAAAACAGCGGCGGCTCGGCGCTCGACAGGCGTGAGAGCTGGACGCGAAGGCCGCCGAGGGACGAGGCTTCGCCGGAGACGACACCGATCGACTGTCCGGCCTCGACCTCCGCACCGTCCTCCAACGACAGATCCAGCCCGTCGAGATGAAGGGTGGCCGCTTCGCCGACGAGCGCCAGATGCTGGTTGCGCCACTCGATCCTGCCGGCGAAGGGTGCTGCGATCACGCTGCCGGCGGGCAGGCAGACATCGGCGTGCAGGGCATGGGTCTTGGGCGCGCGCGCGCCGTAGAGATTGGCGCGCGACAGGCGGTATTCGCCATAGCGCGTCGCGGCGGTGCCGGTCTCAGTGGCGGCGCGGGCGAGAAGACGCCAGTCCATATCGGCCTGCGTCCAGTTGCCGGCGATGAAATGTGGGCTCCGGACACTGAGATCGACATAGGCGATGCTTGCCGGATCGATTTCCGGCAACAGTGGCTGCCAGCCCTCGGTATCGAGCGGCAGCGCTTCGCCGGTGGCCGCCTGGACAATCGCCGTTTCCATCAGCTCGAACGGCACCGACATGGCGGTATCGAAGATGCGGCGCTCGAGCTCGAGATTGCCGCGAACGTAATCGTTCTCGGGATCGATGGAGATCTGCTGCTCGCTGCTCGCAACCAGGATCACCGCGCGAGCGACGATCAGCGGCCAGAGCGCCTTGAGCTCCTCCGGGGTCAGCGGATAGACCGCATGATAGGCCTTGACCGCCGGCAGGATGTAGAGCGGGTCGCCATCGGCCTGATGCAGCAGCGAGGCGCAGGTGACGGCAAGGTCGCCCACCAGCCAGCCGCGGATGATATCGCCGAAATCGATCACGCCATCCGGGATGAGCCGGCCCCTGGCGTCGCGGTGGCTGACGACATTGTCGCCGGTGACGTCGTGATGGACGGCCTGCAGCCGCAGCATGGGCGCCAGCGGCTGGATGCGGCGGACGGCAGCGACCATGGTCTTGGCAATGCGGTCGCGCGCGGCGCTGTCGCTGATCGCCGAAAGCAGCTGCACGGCGACCGGACCGGCACGGCGCAAGTCCCATTGCAGGCTGCGGTCGAGGCCGGGGTGAGAGAAATCCTGCAATGCCAGAGCCAGCCGGGCGCACAGCGCGCCAAGGGCCGCGACGGACGCCTGCGGCAGATGGTGCCGCTCGTTGAGCCCCTCGCCTTCCAGATATTCCAGCAGGCGCACCTGAAAGGTCTCGTCGCGGACGCCGACGGCAACGATGTCCTGCCCATCCGTCGACGGAACGATGCGGGGCACGCGCGGCGCATCTTGTTTTTCGCCGATGTGGCGGATCGCGGCGTTCTGCGCCTCGAGCTCCAGCGTCTCGTAGGCCATATGGCAGATCTTCAGCACATAGCGGTGCTCGCCGGTATCGACGCGGTAATTGCGGTCCTGCTGGCTGCCGAGTTCGCTGATCGTGCCGGACAGGCCGTAGCGCGACTGCAATATCTCGCCCGCTTCCGCCGCGGTCACATCCGGGCGCGGCAACTCGAGCCGTTGAGCAAGCACTTCATCGGTCATGGCATCCCCCCGCCGAACGATTCGCTACCGCACAGTAAGCAGATAATGGAGGACTGACTACCGGCAAGCCGGGAGGGGTTGCATCAATCGAAAGTCGTAGCGCCCGGCCTGACCGGGCGCTGATCTGGTCAGCCCATGCGCTCGGAGGCGTAGCTGCCCGGGCTTGCCGGGAATACCACCGTGCGGTTGCCGTTGAGGAAAACGCGGTGGTGGATGTGGGCATGGATGGCGCGGGCCAGAACCTGGCTTTCGACATCGCGGCCGATCGAAACGTAGTCGTCGGCCGACTGCGCGTGGGTGATGCGGGCCGTGTCCTGCTCGATGATCGGGCCTTCGTCGAGGTCGGCGGTGACATAGTGCGCCGTCGCGCCGATCAGCTTCACGCCTCGCTCATAAGCCTGCTTGTAGGGATTGGCGCCCTTGAAGCTCGGCAGGAAGGAGTGGTGGATGTTGATGATGCGGCCGGACATCTTCTGGCACATGGCGTCCGACAGGACCTGCATGTAGCGAGCCAGCACGATGAGCTCGGTGCCGGTCGATTCGACGATCTGCATGATCTGCGCTTCGGCCTGCGGCTTGTTTTCCTTGGTCACCTTGATGTGGTGGAAGGGGATGTCGTGATTGACGACGACCTTCTGGTAATCGAAGTGATTGGAGATGACGCCGACGATATCGATCGGCAGCGCGCCGATCTTCCAGCGATAAAGGAGATCGTTGAGGCAGTGGCCGAAACGCGAGACCATCAGCAGCACCTTCATGCGCTGGTCGCCATCATGGATTTCGGAGGTCATGTCGAACTTCTCGGCGATCGGCGCGAAGCCTTCGCGGATCTTGTCGAGGGCCACGCCTTCTTCCGATATGAAGCTGACGCGGGTAAAGAACATGCCGGTCGAGAGATCGTCGAACTGCGAGCTGTCGATGATGTTGCAGCCCTGTTCGGCAAGGTAGCTCGATATCGCCGCGACGATGCCGCGCTTCGACTTGCAGGCAACCGTCAGTACATATTTCGTCGTCATACGTCACATTCCTTCTTCGGCACCGGCCGGGCAGCCTGCTTAAATCAAAGCGAAGCTGGCAGGCAAGCAAAGCTGTTGTCGCTGCATCGATTTATCAAGAGCAGTTCTGTCAGGACCTGCGTATCCCAAAGCCACGATCAGCTTACGGCATATCGCGACGAACTTCGTTCCCGGTGCGGCGTCGAAACGCGTATCCCCGCCGTGGCGCCTTCGTTCACCTTGAGGAAGCCGACCAGGAGCCAGACAAGGCCGGCCGTCTTCATCGAGAAGATGGCGGTAGAACCGATCATCAGGTTCAGGAACATGAAGAGCGAGACGGCATGGCAGAGGCGCTTCTGGTTCGGCGTGCGACCGGCGGGATAGAAGGAGACGAACAGCCAGAAGAGAATGAGGCCGAAGATGGTGGCGCCGTAGGTGATATAGACATAGCCGCTGTCGACGAAGGTAGTGGCCTTTTCCAGCTCCAACCCAAGGGTAGCCGCCAGATCCATATCCATGATGTTGCGGACGGTGCCGCTGATGCGGCCGACGAAGTCGTCCTCGTGGGCATCCGGCTTGAAGGCATGGATGACGAAGCCGACCAGCACGATCGATGGCATCATCAGGAAATCGCAGATCTTCGGCACATAGGGATAGATGACGTAACCCATGGCGCTGACGATGGTGAAGATCAGCATGGTGCGGGTATCGTTGGTGACGAGGATGAGCACGACGGTGGAGATGAAGATCAGGCGGTCCAACAGACCGAGCCGATTGGCGAAGCTGACGAGATAGATCACCATGACGCCGCAGAAATTGGCGAGCGACACCTGCTCCAGGAAGATCGACGAGGAGCGATGGTCGATCAAGCCGAAGGAAAAGCGACCCTCGAAGCCGAGCGCGCCGCGAAACAGGCCGCTGTCGCTATAGGTGGCGGGAGGCACGCCGCGGGTGTTCTGGAAGTATTCGGCGGGATGAAACAGCGCGACATAGGCGGGCGTCGAAATGATCTCGCAGACCAGGGCTGCCAGCACCGCCAGGCAGCAGAGCTTGAAGGTGAGCTTCAGCGTTCGCTCGTTGGTCCATCGGCCCATGACGACGAAGGCGAAGATGATCAGGACGTTGCGGAGATGATCAATATAGCCCGCCCTGTTGATCGCCATCACGAAGACGGTGAGGAAGATCGTGGCGAGGAGATAGCCGAGCGGGGCGAGGTCCTCCTCGTAGAGCCCCTTCTTCAGAATATAGGCGAAGCTGAAGGCCAGCAGCAGGATTTCGCTCAGCACCACGTGGGCGGGCGCGAGCGGCATGATGTTGTGGTTGATGAAGGCGAGAATGGCGTTGTAGGTCACACCGAGCACACCGACGGCCAGGATGGCGTAGTCGATCGGTTCCTTCTGCGCCCCGTCCCGCTTGGCCATGCCGGTTACTCCACCGACAGCTTGCAGGCGGATTTGGGCGGTCTCGGCGCCTTCGCGGCCATCTCCAGCGCCTTCATCTGCTTGCGCTCGCGCCCCTCATGCGGCTGGACATTCAGCGTTTCGTCTTCCGGCCACCAGTCGCCGGCGACCCAGTAGCTCCAGCCGAGCCAGACGTCGCCATTGTTCTGGATATCGCCGAGAACGGCCGAGAGACCGGTGATGCAGGCGGCATCCTGGGAGACGCCGAACTCGCCGAGGAACAGCCGCTTGCCGTTCTTGCGGCCCCAATCCGTCATCTGGCTGATCGCCGCGCGCGCCTTGTCGTTGCCGGAGCATTCGGCGTGGGTGCCCGAGGAATCCTCGTCGAAATACTGGTGGACCTCGTAGGCAAAATTGTTGCGCGGGTCGCGGACGCCGAGCATGACGACGCCATTGGCGCCGCCGGCGCCATCGGCCATCCAGGAATGAGCACCGGTCCAGCGGTTGCCCGGCACCAGGATGAGGTTGTTCGCCCCGGCCGCGCGAATGGTGCGGATCGCGGCATTGGCGGCCTTCAGCCAGACGTCGGTATCGATATCGTTGGGCTCGTTCATCAGACCGAAGACGACATCCTTCTGGTCGGCGAACTCGACCGCCAGCCGCGCCCAGAACTCCGCGAAGGCCGAGTTGGTGACGGGCGGCGTGCCAATCCTGGTCTTGTTGTAGGATGCATAATTGTGCGGATCGAGAATGATGGTCAGGTGGCGCTGACGCAGCAGCTCGACCGTATCCTTGATGCGCTTCAGCTCATCCTCATCGAGCGGTTCGCCGAGCTTGGGCTGCAGCCGTTCCCATAAGAACGGCAGGCGAACCGTGTTCATGCCCTTCCTGGCGAAATAGCCGATCGTGTCTTCGGTGGGATAGGCATAGGCCTTGAAGACCTCGCCGCCGGGCTCGCCGAACTCGGCGCCGGATAGATTGATGCCGCGCAGGCACGGGCCGGCGGCCTCGGCGATGCCCGCATGCAGCGGAAGGATGGCCAGAGCTATCGCCGCCAGGCGTCGCCACGATGAGGAGCTGGCTGTCATGGATCTCATTTCCGTGTTCGCGCGAATATGCATGTCCGTCCTACAGACCTTCATCTTAACGGTCCGTTAGCTAAGGATTTCTAAAGTTGCGATGATCCCCGCCCCTGATGGCGGCCAATGAGCGCGCGTATGAGTCTGTATGACAGGAACAGGGTAAGCCGGCTGCCGCAATGGCGCAGCTATGAGCCCTCGCCGACACCGGAAGACACCGGTGCGCGCAGCCCCGTGCTCAGACCATCCGATTTCGTGCCCGCAAGGCCGACACCCGCATCGATGATACCTGAAGCCGCCGCCGAGCCGGTTCCCCCTCGCCCGCCAGTGGAACCCGTGCGTCCTGAGCCGCCGATCGAAGCACCGGTCGAGCCCGGCGTTGCCGGCGTCGCACCCGTGGCTGCGCCGCGCGCGGAACCCGAAGAAAGCCAACCGCTGCTCGACCTGCGCTCGATCGTCGATGCCATCTGGCGGCGCCGGCTGATCGTTCTCGGTCTCTCTGCGCTTGGCGCGATTGCCGGCGCCGCCGTGCTGCCGATGCTGCCGCAGAAATTCACGGCCGGTACCAGCCTCTATTTCGATCCGCGGCAGGTCGGGCTTGCCGATCCGACGACGCAGTCCGCTACCGTCTCGCCGGAGATGATCTCGGCCCTGATCGACAGCCAGGTGCAGATCCTGACCTCCGGCAACGTGCTCGCCCGCGTGGCGGAGGCGATGAAGCTCGACCAGGACCCCGACTTTACCGGCGGGCGCGCCGACAGCGCCGCCGTCATCGGCGCGCTGCAGAAATCGCTCCTGATCACCCGCCAGACCGGCACCTACGTGGTGTCGCTGACGGCGACGACGCACGATCCGGAAAAATCGGCGCGGCTCGCCAACCAGGTGGTCGCCTCCTTCCTGCAGGAAGAAAGCACCGCCTCCACCGGTCTCTACGAGGATACCTCCAGCGCGCTCGACAGCCGTCTCAACGAATTGCGCGGCAAGGTGCAGGAAGCAGAGCAGGCGGTCGAGACCTATCGCGCCGACAACGACATGGCCTCGACGCAGAACGGCTTGATCTCCGACCAGCGGCTGGCCTCGCTGAATACGCTGCTGGTGACCGCGCAGGACAAGACCATCCAGGCAAAGACCCGGGCGGATGCGGCGGCCAATCTCAGCTTCGACGATGTCGTCGGCGGCAACCAGCAGGACGGCGGCGGGGTCTCGACCGCGCTTGCGACACTGCGCCAGCAATATTCGACGCAAGCGGCGATCGTCGGCAGCCTGGAAAGCCAGATGGGCGCCCGCCACCCGCGCCTGCAGGCCGCGCGCTCCTCGCTGAAGAGCGTGGGCGACGAAATCCGGGGCGAACTGCAGCGGCTGGTGAGCTCGGCGCGCGCCGATTACGAGCAGGCAAAAAAGGCCGAGGACGCGATTTCCAAGGAGCTGGCGGTGCAGAAGGCGCTGCAGGTCGACAGCTCCGACAAGCAGGTTGGCCTGAACGAGCTGCAACGCAAGGCGACGGCCGCGCGCGAGATCTACGAAACCGTATTGAAGCGCTCGGGACAGACAAGCGAGGAGCAGAACCTGTCGCGCAGCAACATCCGCGTCATCTCGAAAGCGGAAGTGCCCGTGAAGGCGGACGGACCGAGCAAGAAGATGATGCTGATCGCCGGACTGTTGGGCGGATTGTTCGCCGGATTCGCGATCGGCGCCGGCTTCGCCATCCTCGCCAGCCTGTTCTCCCACCCTGTCGTCAGAAGCTATATCCGCCGTCCCGCCTGAGGTCACGTTTGCGCGATAGACGGCCAACGGCGGCCTGCCTCGCTTGATGCGGTGCCCGCGCGCGCCTACATCAACTACCATATTGAGGTGCCGGCTTCCCGGCGAAGGTGTAGATATGCGGTTTGCGACGATTTTCCTGGCTTTGCTGGCCTTTTCATCGGCCACGGCTCCCACCACCGGCTTCGCCACCGACTGGAAACGGGCCGGCGAGGCGCGCGTGCAGCCCACCTACCCCTTCGCCAATCTCCCCGGCGTGAAGGCGCAGGCCGACGCCACGACGGAACAGGACTTCAAGTGCCGAACGGAAACCCGCGAGGTCCGCCGCCGCTACGACCAGATCTTCCGTTCCGGCGGAATGCCGACGCTGGTCTATGTCTGCGACCGCGACGGCGTCGTCAGTACCGGCAGCCAGGTTCCGCTGCGCGGCCACTACCAGCCGGTTCGCTGAGGCAATCCGACAGCCAAGTTCTACTATCGATTTTTGTGCCGCGCCCCTTGCCGCGCCGCGCACAGCGGGAGAAAAGGCTTTGGCGGCCGTCGCTTTCAGCCGCGAACCAGAAAAACGCCGATGCCGGTAACAATGACGCCTTCCGCTTCGTAGGGGATCGTAACGGGTGACGAATTCGCAACGCGAAGAGGAATGGGCCGAATGGATGCGCCGCGCGCTTTCTGGCGATCGCCAAGCCTATCACCGCTTTCTCGAAGCGGTGACGCCGTATCTCCGCGCAATGGCACGGCGGCGGGCGCAGCAGTTCGGCGCGCCGGTCGACGAAGCGGAGGATATCGTGCAGGAGGTGCTGCTGGCCGTCCACCTGAAGCGCGGCACGTGGGATCCGGCTCGGCCGATCGGGCCATGGCTTTCGACCATCGTCCGCAACAAGCTGATCGACAGCCTGCGCCGGCGCGGACGGCATGTGGACGTGCCGATCGAGGACGTGATGGCAACGCTGCAGGCGGAAGAACAGACCGACGCCACGGACCGGCTGGACGCCGAGCACCTGCTTACCCGGCTGAAGGATCCGCAGCGCGACATGGTCCGTTCGATCTCGATCAAGGGAGAGAGCATTCGCGAAACGGCCGCGCGGCTGAAGATGAGCGAGGGGGCAGTGCGGGTTGCGCTGCATCGCGCCCTGAAGTCGCTGGCGGCACTTTATCGGAGCGAGACGCGTGAAGACCGATGACCTGATCAAGCTTCTGGCGGAAGACGCCCCTGCACCGATGCGGCTGACGCGTGCCGTCACCATAGCGCTCGCATCGGGCGTGCTGATTTCAGGCGCGCTGCTACTCTCCACGGTTGGCATCCGCCACAACATGATGAGCGCGATCGAGACTATCCGAGTCCTCTTCAAGATCGGCTTCAGCCTGCTCCTCGCCGCCACCGCCTGCGGCCTCGTCTACCGAATCGGCCGCCCCGGCGTCAGCGCCAAGACAAGCGCGCTGGCATTGCTTGCACCGCTGATGCTTCTCCTAGCCGCTGTGGCGATCGAGCTCGCCGCTTTGCCCTCGGACCTATGGGAAGCCAACATGATGGGTCGCAGCGCCGGCTACTGCGTGGTGTTCATCCCGCTGCTCTCGCTGGCGCCGCTCGCGGCCTTCCTGCTTGCGCTCAGGAACGGCGCGCCGGAGCACCCGGCACTCGCTGGCGCCGCGGCGGGCCTCGCCTCAAGCAGCCTCGCCGCCGCTCTCTACGCCTGGCACTGCGCCGACGACAGCCCGCTCTTCGTAGCCACATGGTACGGCATCGCGATCACAGTCGTGACGGTCATGGGCGCGGCTCTGGGCGCGCGATATTTGCGGTGGTGATCGGGGAAAATTGAATGCAGGAGAGAGCCGATTGGATCGGCTTTTACTCTGCAATTTCAATGGGAATGGTGCCCAGAAGAGGACTCGAACCTCCACACCCTTTCGGGTACCAGCACCTGAAGCTGGCGCGTCTACCAATTCCGCCATCTGGGCGACGGAGAGCGATGTACGGGGGTCGCCCGTAACTGTCAACAGCGTTTTTGAAGTTTTTCTGACACGGGGCAAAAAAGTTGGGATGACAACGAAAATCATCGTCGAGAGAGGGGCGATGCGCTTTTGGTCGCGGCGCACTATATTGATGGGAGCCAGAAAGGATCCGCCATGTTTCGCAACGTCACACTGCTGATTGCATCCCTTGCGCCGTTGGTGCTGACCGTTCCCGCATCGGCGATGACGATGTGCGATGCGCGCGGATGCATGACCTATGGGCCGGTGCAATCCTTCCGCCCCAACTACGTGCAGCCGAACTACCGGCCGCCGACAACCACGGGCCCAAATTATTATCGCCCAGCCGCGCGCGGTCCGGCGCCGCTCTATTACGCGCCGCAGCCGCCGCCTGCCACCGTCAAGCCAAGCGCGAAGTTCCATGTCGACTGGTGCCGCAACCAGTACCGAACCTACAATCCGAAGACGGACCGCTTCCTGACCTATGAGGGCATCTACAAGACCTGCAATTCGCCCTACGACTAGGGCGGCCAGCCTAGCCTCGATCGTCCTTCGAGGCGCGGTCGGTGTGGCCGAGATCGCGGTCGGGTTCGATGATATCGCGCACGCGCTGTTTCAGCTCCTTGGGGCCCGGAAAGCCGCCATCGCGCTTGCGCTCCCAGACCAGCTGGTCGTCGACGCGGATTTCGAAATTGCCGCCGGTGCCGGGAATGAGCGCTACCTCGCCGAGGCTGTCGGTGAACGTCTGCAGCAATTCCTGCGCCATCCAGCCGGCGCGCAGCAGCCAGTTGCACTGGGTGCAGTAGAGAATGGTGACGCGGGCTTTCTTCTCGGTCATCGCGAATTCCTTTCGTTCGGACGATTTAAGAACAGCCGGCGCGCGGCGCAATGGATATTGCAAAGTAGCGGGGCTTGGTGTTCCCCTCTGCTTGAAATCGAACAGGAGCCGTGGATGCGCGTTGCGATCGTCGAAAATATGAAGAACACGCCGCTCGGGCCGCTTGGCGTGGCACTTGCCGAAGCCGGCGCCGAGATCAGCTATTTCCGCCCCTATATCGATCAGGCAATTCCCGCAGGCATTTTCGACCATGACGCGCTGGTGGTGCTTGGCGGCGAGCAGAATGCGCTGGATGACGAGAATTACCCCTATCTGCCGGCACTTTCGCAGCTGATGCAGCGCTTTTCCGAATCGGGCAAGGCGGTGCTCGGCATCTGCCTCGGCGCGCAATTGCTGGCGCGCGGCCATGGGGCGGAAAACCTTTTGAACTTCCAGCTGGAATTCGGCTGGCAATCGATCGGACAGACCGATGACGGCAAGAAAGATCCGCTGCTGGCCGGTCTCGACGAGGCCTTTACGACCTTCGAGTGGCACAGCGACAGCTTCACGCTGCCATCAGCCGCGACCCTTCTCGCGACAGCACCCTTGGTCGAGAACCAGGCGTTTCGCGTTGGGCGCGCAGCCTACGGCACGCAGTTTCACTTCGAGGCCAGCTCCGGCGTCGTCGCCGACTGGACCGTCGATTTCGAGGGATCGATCCGGCGGATGGAGCCGGATTGGCTCGATCGCTATCCGGCGCTTGCGGCAGAACACGCCGCAAAGGCCGATGCGACGGGGCTGACGATCGCGCGCAACTGGGTGCGGCTGATCGAAGTCGCCGCGACGGAAGAGCGGATTTTCGCCAGCGCCTGAGAACGGCGCCACCTACCGATGTGTGAAGGCAGGCGGCACCCGGGCGGGTGCCGCCTGCGTCGCCTTACTTTTCAGACCTGATCCACACCAGCATCTCACCGGGCGCGCGGTTGTCCCAGAGATGGTAAGGCACGAAGCGGGCGGTCGCCTCCTTCGCGGCGGGCGGCGTCGTGCGGTAGAGCGTGGCGCCCCAATTCTCCGTTTCCCTGACGACGGGGATATCCAGGGCCACGGCGTCTCCGAGCTCGACGATCTCCGACGTCCTGGCATTGGCGAGCTTGCCGTCGAGCCGGATGCCGTTGAGGCCGGGGCCGTTGTCCGTCGCCTCGACGCAATAGACGAGCGGGCCGCGCATCAGCGCCGCGCGGCCGGCATCCTGGCGGACCAGCGGATTGGCGAAGAGCGTGCGGGGCGCCAGCGGGATATCGAGATCGACGTGATCGCCGCTCTTCCATTCGCGCTCGATGCGGGCATAGCCATCGACCTCGATCGAGGCGATCTCGACCGGCTCGCCGTTCACCTTCAGCGTCGAGCCATCGGCCCATTCGGGGATGCGCAACGAAACGGCGAAGCGTGCCGGCTTTTCCGGGGCGATATCGATATGGATGGCGCCGTTCCACGGATAGCGGGTCTGCTGCGTCAGCACGACGCCGGTTCCGCCGATCTCGAAGCGGGCCTTGCCCTCGCCGTAGAGATGGACGGCGACCTCGTCTTCGGCGACGCCGTACATGTAGGAGCCGATCGAGGCCAGGAGGCGGGCGATGTTGGGCGGGCAGCATGGGCAATGGTGCCAGACCCAGCGGTGATGCTTGCCGGCGCTTTCCAGCGGGTTCTCGTAGAAGAACGTCTTGCCGTCGAGCGACAGGCCGGACATGGCGCCGTTATACAGCGCCTGCTCCATGATATCGGCATAGCGGCGGTTCGGGCCGCGGCCGAGCATGCGGTTGGCCCAGAAGACGAGGCCGACGGAGGCGCAGGTTTCGGCATAGGCGCTCTCGTTCGGCAGGTCGTAATAGTCGGTGAAGCCTTCGTTCGAGGCAGCCGGGCCGATACCGCCGGTGACGTACATCTGCTTGGTCGTCAGGTCGTCCCATAGTGTTTCGAGAGCGTTGGTCAGGCTGTCATCGCTGTATTCGGTGGCGATGTCGGCCATGCCCGAATAGAGGTACATGGCGCGAACGGCGTGGCCGACGACCTTCTTCTGCTCGCGGACGGGCTCGTGGGCCTGGCCGTACTCGTAGGTCTTCTGGTGATAATCCTCGGCGCTGCGACCGTCGCGGATCGCCTCTTCGGTGAAGAAGTTCGGCTCGGTTCCGCGTTCATCCACGAAGAACTTGGCAAGGTCCAGATACTTCTTCTGGCCCGTCACGCGGGCAAGCTTGACCAGCGCCAGTTCCACCTCCTCGTGGCCGCAGTAGCCGCGCAGCTGGCCCTCGCCGCGACCGAAGGTCCTGATGAGATAATCTGAATAGCGGCACATGATATCGAGCAGCTTGCGCTTGCCGGTGGCCTGGAAATAGGCCACCGCGCCCTCTATCAGGTGGCCGGCGCAGTAGAGCTCGTGGTGGTCGCGCAGGTTGGTCCAGCGACGGCCGGGCTGGACGCGCTGGAACCAGGCGTTCAGGTAACCGTCCTCGTCCTGCAGCTTTTCGTA
This sequence comes from Hyphomicrobiales bacterium, assembly GCA_900471485.1. Lineage (GTDB taxonomy): Bacteria > Pseudomonadota > Alphaproteobacteria > Rhizobiales > Rhizobiaceae > Rhizobium. The sequence continues at coordinate 82,889 of UCEU01000028.1, read as the reverse complement.
CATGTCGATGATCTCGTCGACGCGGGCCTCGAGCTTCGGGTTGGCCTTGCGATAGAGCGAATAGGCCACCGTCTCGATCGACTTGCCGAGATCGCTGTCCCAGAACATCTGTGTCGAGCCGGACCAGGACTGGATCGGAATGACGATGCCGGGGCTTGGCCGGCTGGTATCGATGGCGGCGACCATGCCGGCTTCGACGCAGCGGTCCAGCAGGGTTTCGGCGGTCGAATCGCAGATGGCGTCCTGGCGCTCGCCGAACAGCCCGTGCACATCGACGCTGGGAACGGGAAGCGGGCGGAACTGGCGGTCTTTCTTCAGCATATTCATGGTGTGATCCATTTTTCGAGAGATGTCATTTCAGTCCGCTACTTCACGGCACCGGCCATGAGCCCGCGCATGTAGTAGCGTTGCAGAAGCAGGAAGACGATCAGGCAGGGGATGGTCATCACCGCGACGCCGGCCTGCACGGCGCCCCAGTTGATGGCTCCGAGACGACCGGCGCGAACCGCCATCATCAGAACCGGAAGCGTGTATTTCTCGTTGCTTGACAGCAGCACGAGGGCGGCCAGGAATTCGTTCCAGGCGTTGAGGAAGGCGAAGATCGCCACCGTCGCGACACCGGGAAGCACGAGCGGCAGAAGCACCATCACCAGCATCTTCATGTCCTGAGCGCCATCGATGCGCGCCGCCTCCTCTATCTCCTTGGGAACGGCATCGAAGGCGTTGCGCATCATGAAGACGGAGAAGGGCAGCTGCAGCGTGACATAGACCAGCGTCAGCCCGAACAGCGAGTTGTTGAGCCCGAGCTTCGCCAGGATGATGAAGAGCGGTGTCAAGATCGACTGGAACGGGATCATCAGCGTGGCGATGATCAGCACGAAGAAGACGTTCTTCAAGGGGAAGCGGTAGCGCGAGAAGCCGTAGCCGGCGAGCAGGCTGATCGCCACCGTCAGCACCACCGTTGCCAGCGAGACGATCAGCGAATTGACCGCATGCTGCCAGATGCCGGCGCCGAATGTGTCCAGCGACCGGTAGGAATCGAAGCTGATGCCCGTCGTCGGCCATGGCGGCAGCGGCGGCAGGCGCGCCTCGGTGCCGTGGCGAAGCGATGCGAGAAGCATGATGACAAAGGGCGCGAGGAAAAAGATCGCGATACCGATGCCGGTGCCGTGGAAGGCAGCGTCGGCCCGCAGGTCCCTGTTGCGGCGGCGGCCGGTGACGACGCTCATGAGCGCTCCTCCCCGACACGCAGCAGCCAGAGCTGGACGACGCTGATGACGACGAGGATGGCGAGCAGTGCGATCGAAAGCGCTGCGCCGTAGCCGAGATTGAAGGATACGAAGGACTGGTTGAAGATGTAGTAGACGACCGAGATCATGCGGTTCTGCGGCCCTCCCGCCGTCATGATGTAGAACTGGTCGAAGGCGAGAATCGAGCCGGTGACCGAGATGATCAGCGCCAGCGCGATGGTGCGGCGCATCAGCGGCAGGGTGATGAAGCGGAAGCGCTGCCACCAGCTGGCGCCATCGACGACGGCGGCTTCCGTGAGATCGGCAGGGATCGACTGCAGACCGGTGAGCAGGATGATCATCGTGAAACCGGCGATCTTCCAGACGACCATGACGATGATGGTGAGGAAGGCGCTGTCGAAGGTCGCGAGCAGGTTGGGCGAACGATCGACCAGTCCCAGCGCCTTCAGGGCCGGACCGATGAAGCCGCTGTCGACATTGGCGAGCCAGACCCAGAGCAGCGAGGCGGAGGCAAGGCCGACGACGACGGGTAGAAAGATGATGGTGCGGTAGGTGCTGACGAAGGCGCGCTCGCGCTCGACGAAGAGCGCCAGAGGAAAGGCCAGCGCGAAAATGACGATGGTGACGATGACGGTATAGTAGGCCGTGAAACTGAGCGCCGACATGAAGCGCGTGTCGTTGAACATCCTGAAATAGTTATTGAAGCCGATCCAGCGCTGGGCACCCATCAGCGGCCAGTTGTGCAGGCTCATCCATCCGGTGAAAATCACGGGAAGCACGAAGAACATGATGACCAGCGCCATCGCCGGCGCGATGTAGAGAAGCCCTGTCCATTCCGATTTCGGTTTTCGCCTCTTCGGTTGCCCTTGACGCACGTGCGCCGGCTGAATTCGACCCATGGCGGTCATCGAGACACTCCGCATTGCTGCTGATGAAATCGGCCGGGGACTGCCACTGCCCCCGGCCACGGCCTTGGGAGATTATTGGCCGCTGTCGATGATCGACTGCATTTCCGACTGCGCGTTGGCGAAGGCGCCATCTTCGTCGTCGCCGAAGATGGCGGCGTTGGTGAAGGTGGCCCAGGGACCGTTGGCGCTGTTGATCAGGTCGTTGAACTGCAGCGTGTAGGGCGTCTTGGCCACGCCGATGGCCTTGAGGCCGACCTCGAGACGCGGATCGAGACCTTCCAGCACCTTGTCGGCGATGTCGCCGCGGGTGGGCAGACTGCCGTACTTCGCCATGATCTTCTGGCCATCCATCGAATAGATGTATTCGAGGAACTCCTTCACGGCGTCGATCTTCTTGGTGCCCTTGGTGATGACGAAGTTGTCGCCGCCGGCAAAGGACGACGGGTTGCCATCGACGCCGGGGATCAGCGTCACGCCGAAGTTGATGTCCGGATGCTCGGTGACGAGCGTGCCGATGGCGAAGGCGCCAAGGCTCTGCTGGCCGATCTTGCCGTTGGTGAAGCTCAGGAAGTTGGCGCCATTGTCACTGGCGGCACCCGATGGAACGAGGTCCTTCTTGACCATATCCCTGTAGTAGCCAACCGCCTTGCGCATCTGCGGGGTATCAAGCGTCGCCGTTTTGCCGTCGGCCGACAGGATATCGGCGCCCGCGCCCCAGGTGAGCGGCGTAAAGGTGAAGATCATGCAGCCGCCGCAGCCGCCGCCGGAGAAGTAGAAGCCGTAGGTGTCGTCACCGAGTTTCCTGATCTTCTCGGCGTTGGCGACGATTTCCTCCCAGGTGGTGGGCGCCTTTTCGGGATCAAGGCCGGCTTTCTTGTAGAGATCCTTGTTCCAGGCGAAGACCGAGGTCTCGACCGACAGCGGCAGGCCGTAGATATGGTCCTGATAGGTACCGAGCTTGACGTGCGAGGGCGACAGCGAATTGAAATAGGGGAGCTTCTTCGCCCAATCCGTCAGGTCTTCCAGCTGGCCGGCCGCGGCGAAGGCGGGGGTGTAGATCAGGTCCATCGACAGCGCATCGGGCGCCTGACCGCCGGCGATCGAGGTCGCATATTTCTGCACGAGTTCCGAGAACGGCACTTCGGTGGCGACGACCTGGTTCTCGTGGCTGGAATTATAGGCTTCGACCACCTTCTTGAAGGATTCGCCGATGCCGGAGCGAACCCACATTTCGATCTTCTCGGCAGCGGACGCTCCCGATACCAGGCATAGGGTGGCAACGCTCGTCGCTGCCAATAGACGCTTGATCATGGCACTTCCTCCCAAAATGGCGCTCTCCTCCGCGCCGGTTCCTCACTCGATAGGGCTACTTGCCCCCGCATGACTGCCGCACCACCAGGCGGCACGGCAATTTCCTCACGCCCGGCTCGACCGGGCGTCCTTCCGCCAGGGCAAGAACCGTCAAACCGGCCTGGCGCCCCAGTTCCTTCAACTCCATGTCGATGGATGTCAGTGGCGGACGGGTCTGGCCGGCGACAATCTCCCAATTGTCGAAGCCGATGACCGAGACATCCTCCGGCACGCGGATACCGCGCTCGCGCAGGGCATCGACCGCGCCGCGCGCGATCTGGTCGTTGCCGCAGAAGAGCGCGTCGGGCCTTTCGCCCTTACCGCTCCAGAGACGCTCCACAGCCTCCTGCCCCCAGGATTCGGCCCAATGCCCGTAGAGCACCGTGCCATTGCCGCCGATGACGGCACGAAACGCATCAGCCCGCTCACGCACGGAAAAGAAATCGTCCGGCCCAGTCACATGAACGATGCGGCGGCGGCCGATATCGACCAGCCATTCCACCGCCAGGCGTGCACCTTGCGCATCGTCGGAGCGGAAAGTGACGCTATTGGCATCGCCTTCGGTAAAGGCATAGACGACAGGGACCGGCAGGTTCGAGAGATCGACCGGAAGATGACGGTCGACCCGCTTGCCTGACGCGATGATGCCATCCACCTGCTTTTCCAGCATCGCCTCGACATGGATCTGACCCAACGCCGGATCATCCTCGATGGCGCAGAGGAAGACCGAGACGCCGTGATCGACCAGCGCTTCGGACACGCCCGCCATCAGCGGCAGGGTAAAACGGCCATAGGTGTCGTTGGTAAGAAGGCCGATGGTGAAGCTGCGCTTGCTCAGGAGACCGCGGGCCAGCGCATTGGGACGGAACCCGACCTCGCCGGCGATGCGCTTGACGCGTTCGCGGGTCTCGGCGCTCATGCGTCCCGTGTCGTTCAGCGCCTTGGAGGTCGTGGAAATGCTGACGCCCGCCGCCGCCGCGACATCGTGGATCGTCACCCGCCCTCTTTTGCCGCCTATGACGTTCACATCGCCTCCCTCAAATTGAGGCTGAGAAAAGCTTTTCTCATTGCAATCGTCAAGTGAGAAAAGGTTTTCTCATCGACATCACGAATGTTGCGACGCACTCGTTGTCCGGCTCAATTCCCGGGAGAAAAAAAAGCAAATCGCGACAGCTGGATAGCCGTCGCGATCTGTTGCGATGTGTGATTCCTGGTCGCGTCAGCCGCTGATCGCGGCCTTGCCTTCCTCGATAAGCCGCGCCGCAGCATCGGCCACCGAGGTGCGTTCGAAGGCCAACTCGTCGCACAGCGGGCGCAGGACTCGCTGGTCGAACTGGGTGGCGCCCATGGGAACCGGCGGCGGATAGTCACCGACCTGATCCTTCAGCGAGTTGATGTATTTTATCGTTGCCTGCTCCGTTGGATTGAGCTGCGGCAGGATTGCCTCGCGCACCACCGGCGACATCGGCACGCCGCGCTCGACCCCGAGGATCTTGCCGGCGTCGACGTCATTGACGAAGAAGTCGATGAACTTCGCTGCCGCCTCGGCATTCTTGGTGGTGGCTCCGACGCTCCATATCAGGGCCGGGCGATAGTAATGGCCGGAGGGTCCGTCCTTCTTTTCGCGCGGCAGAAGGGTGATGCCGAGCGTGTTCTTGGAGATGAGCTGGTAGCCGACGAGCTGGTTGGAATAGGCCATGCCCATGGCCGACTTGCCGAGCGCCAGGCAGTTGGTGTCGATGGTATTCTGATCGAGCGTCTGGACATCGGCGCCGACGGTGCCGCCCTTCTTGCGGAGCTCTTCCCAATAGTTGAACCACTCCTTGGCATCCTCGACATCGAAGCCGAGGCCACCGTCCTTGAAGAGGCTCTTGCCGCGCTGGCGCAGCCACGCGTCGAAGACGTAGTTGTATCTGGCAGCATAAGGTCCGCCCCAGTAATTGTCCTTGCCGCCGGCCTTGGTCAGTTCCACCGCGAGTTCGGCATATTCCGCCCAGGTGATATCCGCGGTCGGCGGCTTGATGCCGGCCTTCTCGAAGGCGGTTTCGTCGTAGAACATCGCGAAGGAGTTGAGACCAAGGCCGATGCCGTAGAGCTTGCTGTCGACGGTCGTCAGCTTCAGCATGTCCTTGCCGAAGGAATCCACCTTCAGCGTCGCGGGCACGAATTCATCGAGCGGCAGGCAGGCGCCACGCTTGGAATAGTCGGAGATCGTGCCCGGCTCGAGCTGGAAGACATCGGCGATGGCGCGACCGGCCATCTGCGTCGCGAGCTTCGTCCAGTAGCCGTCACCACTCAGCGATTCGCCGACGATCGAGACGCCCGCGTTCTTGCCTTCGTAAAGCTTGGCGACATCGAGGGTGCGCTTGGCGCGATCGTTCGATCCCCACCACATGGCGCGCAGACTTGCATCCTCGGCGAAAGCCGGCATGGAACTGCCGGCACCAAAAGCGACACCGGCGGCGATGCCAGCCGAGCCCATCAGAAATGAACGGCGATTGACCTGCATGATTGATCCTCCTCTTTCATCGCCCCGCCATCCTCCAACAGCTATGGGGCTCAGTGCCACCAGATTACGCAAATGCTATCCCAATGCAACAAATTATCTTTCCCTTGCAAATTTGCATTATTTGCATAATCTCAGCATCATGAATGAGATCAAGACCAAGCGACCGAGACAGGCCGACATCGCCACGATGGCCGGTGTTTCCGTATCCACCGTATCCCGCGTGCTGGCCAACGAGCCCGGCATCAGCGAAAGCGTGCGTCAGCATATCCTGAAGGTCGCGGCCGATAGCGGCTACCCGACGCGCGGCGTTGCAGGCACGATGCCGGGCGGCCTGGCGCTGATCGCCAGCGACGGCATGACAGGCGGCCTCAGCGTGTTCTACGAAGGCATCGTCGAGGGTTTGCGCGCGGCTGCCGCGGAGGCCGGCATGTCGTTTGAGATTCGCCTGATCCGCGAAAACAAGGCGACGGCCGAAGTGGTCAGCGACTATATGCAGACGGCCAATGCCGAGGGATTGTTTCTCGTCGGCATCGATCCGAGTGTCGAGCTGCGCCGCCACCTGGAGGAAAACGCCGTGCCATGCGTGCTGGTGAACGGCACGGATCCGCGACTGAGGCTCGACGGCGTATCACCCTCCAATTTCTTCGGCGCCTATGAGGCGACTCGACGCCTGCTCGATGCCGGGCACACCAGGATCCTGCACCTCACCGGCTCGCATCGCCATACGATCCGAGAGCGCAGCCGTGGGTTCGAGGCCGCCATCGCCGAAGTCGAGGGCGCGCATGGATGCCTGATCCCGATGACTTTTTACGGCAGCGCCAGCCAGGAAGCGCACGAGCTGACAACGGCCAAGCTTGCCGAGAATTCCGGATATACCGCGGCTTTCTGCATGAACGATTTCATTGCCGTTGGCGTGCTTGAGGCGGTGACAGAAGCGGGACTGCGCGTGCCTGACGACTTCGCGATCATGGGCTTCGATGATCTTCCCTGCGCGTTGATGACCGACCCGCCGCTCTCCACCATGCGCGTCGATCGCGCTGCCCTCGGCCGGGAAGCGGTCCATCTGATGGCGACACGCTTTCGCGACCGGACCGTGCCTGCCCGGCAGATCTGCCATGCCGTGACCCCCGTGACCGGCGGCACGGTCGCCACTCCAGACATCCAAGCATCCCGCCACTGACATCCGATAAATCTCAAGAGCAATGCCGATGACCTATGATCCCGCCAGCGCCAATCCTCTTGCCGACAATCCGCTTCAGACCCGGGACGACATGGCCCGGGCGCTGCGTAATCTCTTCGATCCGCTGCGTCCTTACTTCTCGGAAGGCAATGCGCGCGTGCGGCTCGACGGCGCGGCAGCGCATTTCGATCGGGCGGCGGCGGATCTGGAGGGCTTCGCGCGGCCACTCTGGGGGCTGGCACCGCTTGGCGCCGGCGGCGGTGCATTCGAGGACTGGCACCGCTACGCCGAAGGGATCGCCAACGGCACCGATCCCTCGCATCCTGAGTATTGGGGCGCCGTCAACGGTCGCGACCAGCGCATGGTCGAGCTCGCGGCGCTCGGCTTCGCGCTGGCGCTGGTACCGGAAAAGATATGGGAGCCGCTTGACGCGCGGGCGCGCGGCAATGTCATTGCCTATCTCAAGCACGCGCGACAATTCGACTATGCCGACAACAACTGGAAATTCTTCCGCATCTTCGTCGATATCGCGCTCGATCGCGTGGGCGCGGAATTCGACCGCAGCCTGACCCGGCAATATCTCGAGGAGCTCGAAGGCTTCTATATCGGCGACGGCTGGTATCGCGACGGCAACGTGCGGCGGATCGACCACTACATTCCCTTCGCCATGCACTTCTACGGGCTGATCTATTCGACGCTGGTGGATGACGACTATGCCAAACGCTACCGCGAACGCGCGGTGCTGTTCACGCGCGATTTCCAGCACTGGTTCGGCGCGGATGGCGCGACGATCCCCTTCGGGCGCAGCCTGACCTATCGCTTCGCCTGCGCCGGCTTCTGGTCCGCGCTTGCCTTCGCCAATCTCGAGGCGCGCCCCTGGGGCGAGATCAAGAGCCTTTGCCTGCAGCATCTGCGCTGGTGGAAGGACAAGCCGATGACGAACCGCGATGGCGTACTGTCCATCGGTTTCGGCTATCCGAACCTGTTGATGTCGGAAAACTACAACTCGGCCGGCTCGCCCTATTGGGCGTTCAAGGCCTTCCTGCCGCTCGCGCTTGACGCCGACCACCCCTTCTGGAAGGCAAAGGAGACGCCGCCCGCCGAAGCGTCGGCGGTGATACCGCAGAAGCATCCGGGCATGGTTCTGATGCGTGATGGCGGCGACGTGACGGCGCTGTCTTCGGGCCAGGAAAACCTGCAGATGCGGTTCGGCACCGAGAAATACGCCAAGTTCGCCTATTCCAGCCGCTACGGCTTCTCGGTCGAATCCGACGAGCGGAATTTCGCCGGCGCTGCGTTCGATTCGGCGCTCGCCTTCAGCGACGACGGGCTGCACTACCGTGTTCGCGAGGCCTGCAGCGAAGCAAAGCTCGCCGGCGACGTGCTCTATTCCAGATGGTCGCCCTTCGCCGATGTCGATGTGGAGACGTGGCTTGTGCCTTCAGCACCTTGGCATGTCCGTGTTCACAGGATCAACACGCCCCGTCCGCTGCAGACGGCGGAGGGTGGCTTTGCGATCGCGCGTCGTGATTTCGAACTGGACCGGTTGGTGGCGGATGATGGCAGCGCCCATGTGGTCGGCGAGGCGGATTTCAGCGGCATCCGCGATATCGGCTCCACAGCGAGACGTGTTGGCCTTGCCCAGAAGGCACCGCCGAACACCAACATGATCGTTGCCAAGACGCTGGTGCCGCAGTTGCGCGGCGAGATAGCTGCCGGCGAGACGATCCTGATGACCGCGGTGCTGGCCGCCCACGATAAGGGTGCCGTTGCCGGCGACTGGACGAAACCGCCCGCGGCGCCTGACCTGGCGGCGCTCAGGAGGCTCGTGGAAGCCGAAGGTATCAGGGTGAGCGCCATCGATGCGCCGGGGCAGATGCCATGACGAAACCCGTCATCGCGCTTGCCATGCAGCCATTCCGTACGGAGCACGTGCTGGCGGAAGACAGCCTGCGCCGGCTCGGCGAGATCGGGCGGCTGATCGATCCGCAGCCGCTGCAGCGCTTCGACGACGACCGGGCCAGAAGCGTGCTGGCGCAGGCCGAGGTCCTGATCACCGGCTGGGGTTGTCCACCGATCGGGGCAAGTGTCCTTGCTGCAGCGCCGAAACTCGGGCTGATCGCGCATGCGGCCGGGACGGTGAAGGGGATCGTCGAGGATGCGGTCTTCGACGCCGGCATCGTGGTGACCCATGCGGCCGAGGCCAACTCCGTGCCCGTGGCGGAGTTCACACTGGCGGCGATCATCTTCGCGGGCAAGCAGGTCTTCCGGTTCCGCGATCATTACGTCGCCGACCGCGACCGCGACCGCACCTACCCCATGCAAAGCCTCGCGATCGGCAACTATCGCCGCACCGTCGGCATCGTCGGCGCCTCACGCATCGGACGGCGGGTGATCGAGTTGCTGCGGCCGTTTTCCTATCGTGTTCTTCTTTTCGATCCGACGCTCGATGCGGCCGAGGCGCAGGCGCTCGGCACGACCAAGGTGGACCTGCTGGACCTGATGCGGCAATCCGATATCGTCTCGCTGCACGCGCCGTCGCTCCCTTCCACGCGCCACATGATCGGTGGCGAGCAACTGGCCTGCATGAAGGACGGGGCGACGCTGATCAATACGGCGCGGGGCGCGCTGGTCGATGAGGACGCACTGCTTGCAACCCTGGCATCCGGCCGTATCGATGCTGTTATCGACGTGACGGATCCCGAGATCCCCGGGCGGGGCTCGGCCTTCTACGACCTGCCGAACGTATTCCTGACGCCGCATATCGCCGGCGCGGTCGGGCTGGAGCGCGGGCGTCTCGGCGAGATGGCGGTCGATGAAATCGAGCGGTTCGCCAGGGGCGAGCCGCTGCTCTACCGGATCGGCCGGCGCGACCTCGACCTTATCGCTTAGCCGGCTTTCAGCTTCGTATCCGTGGTGCCGGCCAGTTCGGGCATCAGGTCGGCGATCTTCACCACCTTGCCGGTGCGCGAGCTGGCGAGCGCGGCGATGCCCGTCAGCACCGACATGGCGCCGGCGCGGGTGCCAGCGCGCTGGCCGAGCTTGTCCTCGATACCCTCCTTGAAGATCATGTTGCGCATGCGGTCATCGCCGCCATAGTGACCGCCGGCCGAATGCGGCACGACGATGCGCTCCATGGCCGGTTCGCCGTCCTTGGGGAAGTTACGCACCAGGAGGATCGTATCCTCGTCAGGCGTTTCCCATGGCTGCTTTTCGTACTGGCGCAGCTCGATGCGGCCATGCGTGCCGTTGAAGGCGATGTGGTGGCCCTCGATCGGCTGGAAAGTGTTCAGCGAATAGGAGACGTGGACGTTGTTCTTGTAGCGGAGGCTGACGACCATGGTGTCGGGAATGTCGATATCCTCGCGGTAGACGCAGCCGTCGCGGAAATAGCCGTCGATCTCCGACGGGTCCTCGTAGAGCGTGTCGAGGAAGGTGTCGGCTTCGAGATCGAGGTAATAGTCGCACTCCCCGGTGTGCGGACAGAGCTTGCAGCGCGGGCCGCGGAATGGGCCTTTGCGGCCGTAGTTCTGCAGGTCGGCAAAAGAGGTGACAGCCTCCGGATCGCTGTCGAGATACCAGTTCAGAAGATCGAAATGGTGGGTCGCCTTGTGCACGAAGAGGCTACCGGAGTTTTCCGTGTAGGCATGCCAGCGGCGGAAATAATCGGCGCCGTGCTTGGTGTCGAGATACCAGTGGAAATCGACCGAGGTGACGCGGCCGATCTCGCCGGCGTTGAGCAATTCCTTGATGCGGGCGGCCGTCGGCGCATAGCGATAGTTGAAGGAAACGTCGACGCGGCGGCCGCTGCGCTTTTCGGCGTCGAGGATGCGGCGGATCTTGTCCACGGCTGTCGTCATCGGCTTCTCGGTAATGACGTCGATCCCGGCTTCTAGGGCGCGGACGACGATGTCGTCATGGGTATAGTCTGGCGTGCAGACGATGACCATATCGACCTGCTGCTCGGCCAGCATGGCGTCGATATTCTCGTAAATCGGGGCGTTGCTGCCGATCATCGTGCGGGCGCGTTCGGCGCGCAGCGAGTTGGTGTCGACGATCGCCACCAGATCCACATGCTCGCGCCAGCCGGCGAGAAGCTCCTTGCCCCACATTGTAGTGCCGCGGTTTCCGGTGCCGATCAGGGCAAAACGGCGTTTCTCCATGGAATGATCCTCCTTCATCCAGGCCGCCGATGCGCCTCCGTACGCATGACGACGACCCTCTGTAACTAATTGGTTACCTGATGACAGAGCGGCGCGAGTGTCAATAGGCTTTCCGCGATTTCGGATCAGGCCTTGATCGAGGCGAGCGTGACGTGGACGATGTGCCGCTCCCAGGCGTCGAGGTTTGCGGGCACCGCGAGATCGCGGCCGAAGATCGTCGAGAGCGTATACTGGTTGGACAGATAGAAGTAACCGAGCGAAGCGATCGTCAGGTAGACATTCAACGGATCGGCGGTTGGAATAAAGACGCCCGAGGCCTTGCCCTGCGCCAGCACCTGCGACAACTCGCCGATCAGATGCGAGTGCAATTCCTTGAGCCGCACCGACTGGCGCAGCCAGCGCGCGCGGTGCAGGTTTTCCGTGCCGAGCAGGCTCAGAAACTCCGGATTCTTCAGGAAGTAGCGCCAAGTGAAGAGCGCGAGCTCGGTGATACCTTCTTCCGGGGTGCGGTCGCCGATGTGCAGCGCCCGCTCGGCGGTGCGGATCGCGACATAGGCCTCCTCGAGCACGTGGAGATAGAGCTGCTCCTTGTCGCCGAAGTAATGATAGAGCATGCGCTTGTTGGTGCCGGCGCGCTCGGCGATCGCATCGACACGGGCGCCGCCCATGCCGTTTTCCGCGAATTCCTGGGTGGCTGCCTCCAAGATCGCAGCCCGCGTACGCTCCGGATCGCGCTGCAGAACACGATCGGGCGCACGACGCCTTGCTGTCTTCTTAACCCCTTTGCCGCTGCTGTCATCCATCAGCTTCCCTTTCCTTTGCCCCCATTGCGCTCATAGTCGGTCGAGAACAGATTGTAAAAAACGAATTCGATCCGGAGCCCACGACAACAGTGCTTGACAGGCCCGATGCTTGTCCATAGCTTGTAACCAATTAGTTATTTGTTGCAAGAGAAACCAGCAAGGAGCGTGTGGAGGCGCTCCCCAAGGGAGGAGGAAAAACAGATGACGTTCAGCATCAACAGACGTGGTTTCATGGCGGGTGGGGCCTCGCTTCTCACGCTTTCCGCAATGGGCGCACCGGCATATGCCGCCGATAGCCGCCTTCGTCTGATCTGGTGGGGCTCGCAGCCCCGCGCGGACAGAACGAACAAGGTCTCGGACCTTTACAAGGCCAAGAATTCCGGCGTTTCGATCACCGGCGAGTTTCTCGGCTGGGGCGACTACTGGCCGCGCCTGGCAACACAGGTTGCCGGCAAGAACGCGCCCGACGTGATCCAGATGGATTATCGCTATATCGTCGAATATGCCGGGCGCGGCGCTCTTGCCCCGCTTGAGTCCTATATGCCTTCGAAGCTCAACCTCAGCGATTTCGACCCGGCTCAGGTCGAGGGCGGCAGCGTCAACGGGCACCTTTACGGCGTCAGCCTCGGCGCGAATTCCGCGTCGACCGTCATCAACACCACCGCCTTCCAGGAAGCGGGCATCGACCTGCCGACGCAGGCCACCACATGGGAAGAATTCGGCAAGATGGCTGCCGAGCTGACCAAGGCCGGCAAGCGCAAGGGCATGTTCGGGATGGCCGACGGCAGCGGCAACGAGCCGCTCTTCGAAAACTATCTGCGCCAGCGCGGCAAGGCACTCTACACCGCCGACGGCAAGATCGCCTTCGGCGTCGAGGAAGCCTCCGAATGGTTCGACATGTGGAACAAGTTCCGCGACGCCGGCGCCTGCGTGCCTGCCGACATCCAGGCTCTGGACAAGAACGACGTCGATACCAGCACCGTGACGCTCGGCAAATCGGCGTCGGGCTATGCGCATTCGAACCAGTTCGTCGCCTACCAGCAGATGAGCAAGGACAAGCTCGCACTCACCAACTACATGCGCATCGCCAAGGACTCGAAGGGCGGCCACTACCGCAAGCCTTCGATGTTCTTCTCCGTGTCGGCGCAATCGAAAGCCCTCGAACAGGCCGTGGATTACGTCAACTTCTTCGTGACGAACCCCGAAGCAGCGGCCTTGCTCGACGTCGAGCGCGGCATTCCGGAATCGAAGGCGATGCGGGACGTGGTAGCCACGAAGCTCGATGCCGTCGGCAAGATTCCGCTCGAGTATGTGGGTGGGCTCGGCGATCTAGCCGGCAAGCTGCCGCCGCCGCCGCCCTCCGGCGCCGGTGAAGGCGAGCAGGCCTTGCGCAACATTTCCGAGCAGGTCGGCTTCGCGCAGATGACGCCTGCCGATGGCGGCAAGCAGCTTGTCGACGAGATCACGCGTATTCTCGCGCGAGGTTGATGCACATGAGCAATGCGATGCGCGCGACGGCTGACCGGGCCGTGACGGTGGAACATTATCAGGGAGCGGTCGCCGACAGCCGTTGGCGGCGAATGTGGAATGCCAATGCTCCCGGCTACATGTTCCTTCTTCCCTGGCTGATCGGGTTTTTCGGGCTGACGCTCGGACCGGCCCTGATCTCGCTCTACCTGTCCTTCACCGACTTCGACATGCTGAGGTCGCCAGGCTGGGTGGGTACGGCCAACTATGTGCGCATCGCGACCGCCGATCCGAAGTTCGCTTCGGCGATGAAGGTGACGCTGACCTATGTAGTTCTGTCCGTCCCCTTCAAGCTGACCTTCGCGCTCCTGGTGGCGATGGCACTCAACAAGGGGGTGCGGGGCCTGCCCGTGTACCGTGCCATCTTCTACCTGCCGTCGCTGCTTGGCGGCAGCGTGGCGATCGCCGTGCTCTGGCGGCAGCTGTTTGCCGGTGACGGCCTGGTGAATGCCGCGCTGGCACAGGTCGGCATCCAGGGGCCGAGCTGGATCTCGCATCCGAACTATTCGATCTATACGCTGGTGGCGCTCAGCGTCTGGCAGTTCGGCTCGCCGATGATCATCTTCCTGGCCGGCCTCAGGCAGATACCGACCGACATGTACGAAGCGGCGAGCCTCGACGGCGCCTCGAAGTTCAGGCAGTTCTACAAGATCACGCTGCCGCTTTTGACGCCGGTCATCTTCTTCAATGCGGTCGTGCAGACGATCGATGCATTCAAGGCGTTCACGCCGGCGTTCATCATCTCCGGCGGCACCGGCGGGCCGATCAATTCGACGCTGTTCTACACGCTTTATCTCTACCAGGAGGCATTCGGGAATTTCCGTATGGGCTACGCCTCGGCGCTCGCCTGGATTCTCGTGCTGATCATCGCGGTCTTCACGGCCTTCTCGTTCCTGACCTCGCGTTACTGGGTGCATTACGATGACTAACGGGATCACAACTGCGGTCGCGGCACCGCCATCCGACATCACCAAGCGCAGCCGGCCGGCCTCGGTCATCGTGCATACGCTGCTGATCCTCGGCTCACTGCTAATGCTCTATCCGCTGCTGTGGATGGTCTCGGCATCGGTAAGGCCCGAGAACGAGATATTCTCCTCGACCTCGCTCATTCCGTCGTCGATCGACTTCTCGTCCTATGTGCGCGGCTGGGTGGGGCTAGACATCAGCTTCGGGCGGTTCTTCTGGAACTCGCTGGTCATTTCGGTGCTGACCGTGATCGGGAACGTTGTTGCCTGTTCGTTGGCGGCCTATGCCTTCGCACGGCTCAACTTCGCCGGCCGGAACTTCTGGTTCGCGATCATGCTCGGGACGTTGATGATCCCGTATCACGTGACGCTGATCCCGCAATACGTGCTCTTCCTCAACCTCGGCTGGGTGAACACCATCCTGCCGCTGGTCGTGCCGAAGTTCCTCGCCAGCGACGCCTTCTTCATCTTCCTTATGGTGCAGTTCTTCCGCGGCATTCCGCGAGAACTGGACGAAGCGGCAATGATGGATGGCTGCAGCCCGTGGCGCATCTATTGGAAGATCATGCTGCCGCTGTCGCTTCCGGTGCTGGCGACCGCCGCGATCTTTTCCTTCATCTGGACCTGGGACGACTTCTTCGGTCCGCTGATCTACCTCAACGACATGAACACCTACACGATCCAGCTCGGCCTGCGCACCTTCGTCGATTCGACCAGCGCCTCGGACTGGGGTGGCCTGTTCGCCATGTCGACGCTGACGCTGGTGCCCGTGTTCTTCTTCTTCCTGTTCTTCCAGCGGCTGCTGATCGACGGCATCGCCACGACGGGCATGAAGCGCTGATGCAGTTATGGATATAGATCGATGAGTATCAAGACAGTTGCGATCGTCGGCTGCGGCATCGGCCGCTCCCACATCGTCGAGGGCTACCTGCCGCATCCCGACAAGTTCAAGGTCGTGACGATCTGCGACCTGAACGAGGAGCGACTGCGCGAGATCGGCGACGAGTTTGACATCCCCACGCGCACAACGTCCTTCGCGGAGGTCCTTGATGACGACAGCATCGACATCGTCGATATCTGCACGCCGCCCGGCATCCATCTCGAGCAGGTCGTGGCGGCGCTGGCATCGGGCAAGCACGTGATCTGCGAGAAGCCGCTGACCGGCTCGCTATCAGGCGTCGATGCGATCATGGAGGCTGAGAAGACCGCGCGCGGCGTTCTGATGCCGATCTTCCAGTATCGCTATGGCGACGGCATCGAGAAGGCGAAGCGGATCATCGAGGCCGGCATCGCCGGCAAGCCCTATATGGGTTCGGTCGAGACCTTCTGGTTGCGGACGCCCGAATATTACGCCGTGCCTTGGCGCGGCAAATGGGCGACCGAGCTTGGCGGCGTTCTGGTGACGCATGCGCTGCACCTGCACGACATGCTGCTGCACCTGATGGGGCCGGTTTCGAAGGTCTTCGGTCGCGTCTCCACCCGCGTCAACGAGATCGAGGTCGAGGATTGCGCCTCGGCGAGCCTTCAGATGGAGAACGGCGCCTTCGTGTCGCTGTCCTGCACGCTTGGTTCTCAGGAGCAGATCAGCCGACTGCGGTTGCACTTCGAGAACGTGACGTTCGAGAGCAACCACGAGCCCTACTCGCCCGGCAACGACCCGTGGAAGATCATCGCCGCCAACGACGATATCCAGCACAGGATCGATGCCGTGATCGGCGACTGGCAGCCGGTGGCGCCGCGCTTCACCACACAGATGGAACATTTCCACGCCTATCTGAGCGGTAACGGCCCGCTCCCTGTCACGACAAGGGATGCGCGGCGCGCGCTGGAACTGGTGACCGCGATCTATCAATCCTCCGACAGCGGCCAGGATATCGCGCTGCCGATCGGAGCGGACAGCCCCAAATACGCCGATTGGCGTGCCAAAACGAAATAAGGGACCAGGAAGGATTTTTGACGATGGCAACGAGTGTTGTTCTTCAGCAGGTCGAGAAACGCTATGGCGCCCTTGATGTCATTCACGGCATCGACCTGAAGATCGATCCAGGCGAGTTCACGGTATTCGTCGGCCCGTCCGGCTGCGGCAAGTCCACGCTGCTTCGGATGATCGCCGGGCTGGAGGAAATTTCCGGTGGCGCGTTGATGCTCGACAACGAGCGGATGAACGAGGTGGCACCCGCCAAACGCGGGATCGCCATGGTGTTCCAGTCCTATGCGCTCTACCCGCATATGTCGGTCTACAAGAACCTTGCCTTCGGGCTGGAGACGGCCGGCTACAAGAAGGCCGACATCGAGCCGAAGGTGCAGCGGGCGGCGCAGATCCTGCAGATCGAGAAGCTGTTGCAGCGCAAGCCGAAGGCGCTTTCGGGCGGGCAGCGGCAGCGCGTCGCGATCGGCCGCGCCATCGTGCGCGAACCGCGCATCTTCCTGTTCGACGAGCCGCTCTCCAACCTCGACGCCGAACTGCGCGTGCAGATGCGCGTGGAAATCTCGCGGCTGCACCGTAGCCTCGGCAACACGATGATCTATGTCACCCACGACCAGGTGGAAGCCATGACCATGGCCGACAAGATCGTGGTGCTGAATTCCGGCCGCATCGAGCAGGTGGGCGCGCCCCTCGACCTCTACAACAACCCCGCCAACCGATTCGTCGCCGGCTTCATCGGCAGCCCGAAGATGAACTTTTTGCAAGCGAAGATCGAAAGTGTCGGCGGCAACGAAACGACAATCAACGTCTGCGGCAACAGCGTGCGGCTGCCGCGCCGAGTGACCGCACAGGCGGGAGAGAGCGTGACCTTCGGCATCCGCCCCGAGCATCTGTCACTGGTCGACAAGGGTGGCATCGCACTGTCGTCGGTCAATATCGACCTCGTGGAGAACCTCGGTGGTGCGACGATGCTCTACACGACGACGCCGGACAAGCAGCAGCTGACCGTCGCGCTCGACGGACAGCAGAAGGTGGAACACGGAGCCAACGTGACGGCCTATTTCGATCCGGCGCGCTGTCACATCTTCGACGGCGCGGGCGTCTCGATCTAGCCCGCTTGACAGCCCGCAGCCTTCTCGCCAAGATTTCAATAGGATAGGCCGCGAGGGGGACAGCGTGACGCCTGAAGACCGTATACATGCGCTTGGCATATGGAATGGTCCGATCGATATCTCGGCGATCACTGGAGGCATCACCAACCGCAACTATCTGGTCCGCGACGGCGCGCTGAAGCGGGTCGTGCGGCTCGGCGACGACATCCCCGTCCATCACATCAGCCGATCGAACGAACTGGCGGCGAGCAAGGCGGCGCATGCGGCCGGGCTCTCGCCTGCTGTGATCCACCACGCGCCGGGCGTGCTGGTGCTCGACTATATCCAGTCACGAGCGCTGACGCCGGAGGACCTGCGCGACCCCGGGACGCTGGAGCGCGTGATCCCGCTGGTGCGCGCCTGCCACCACGATATCGCACGGGAGTTTCGCGGCACGGCCACGATCTTCTGGGTGTTTCACGTGGTGCGCGACTATATCGCCACGCTCGATGCCGCCGGCAGTTCCTATAGCCCGCTGTTTTCCAATCTTCTGATCAAGGCGGAGCGGCTGGAGCAGGCGGCCGGGCCTTTCGAGATCGCCTTCGGCCATAACGACATGCTGGCCGCCAATTTTCTCGACGACGGCAAAAGGCTCTGGCTGATCGACTGGGACTATGCCGGCTTCAACACGCCGCTCTTCGATCTCGGCGGGCTCGCCTCCAACAACGAGTTTTCCGAGGATGCGGAGCGGGCAATGCTGGAGGCCTATTACCAAAAGCCGCTGACGCCGGATCTCTGGCGGCGCTACCAGGCGATGAAATGCGCTTCGCTGCTGCGCGAGATGCTGTGGAGCATGGTGTCGGAAATCCACTCGACGATCGACTTCGACTACGCCGCCTATACCGCCGAAAACCGCGCGCGCTTCGAGCGCGCCTATGCCGAACAGGATCAATGACATGACGAAGGAATTGCCCAGGACCGCCAAGGTTGTCGTCATCGGCGGCGGCATCATCGGCTGCTCGACGGCCTATCATCTCGGCAAGCTCGGCTTGACGGATACCGTGCTCTTGGAGCGCAAGAAGCTGACCTCGGGCACGACTTTCCATGCTGCCGGCCTCGTCGGCCAGTTACGCACCAGCGCCAATATCACCCAGCTGCTCGGCTATTCCGTCGATCTCTACAAACGGCTGGAGGCCGAGACCGGGCTCGGCACCGGTTGGAAGATGAATGGCGGCCTGCGGCTTGCCTGCAACGAGGAACGCTGGACGGAGGTGAAGCGGCAGGCGACCACGGCGCAATCCTTCGGGCTCGACATGCAGCTTCTGACGCCGCAGGAGGCCTTCGATCTCTGGCCGCTGATGACAACAGACGACCTGATCGGCGCCGCTTACCTTCCAACCGATGGCCAGGCCAATCCTTCCGACATCACGCAGGCGCTCGCCAAGGGCGCGCGCATGGCGGGCGTTTCGATCTTCGAGGATACTGAAGTAATCGACCTCGAGATCGACAAGGGCCGCATCCGCGCCGTCATCACCGGGCAGGGCCGCATCGAATGCGAGCGTGTCGTCGTCTGCGCCGGGCAATGGACGCGCAATTTCGCGGCGCGCTTCGGCGTCAACGTGCCCCTGGTCTCGGTCGAGCACCAGTACATCATCACCGAATCCTTCGGCGTGCCCTCCAATCTACCGACGCTGCGCGATCCCGACCGGCTGACCTATTACAAGGAAGAGGTGGGCGGCATCGTGATGGGCGGCTACGAGCCGAACCCGATCCCCTGGGCGACATCGGGCATTCCTGATGGTTTCCACTATACGCTGCTCGACAGCAATTTCGACCATTTCGAGCAGATCATGGAGCAGGCGCTCGGCCGCGTGCCTGATCTCGAGAATGTCGGCGTCAAGCAGCTGTTGAACGGGCCGGAGAGCTTTACGCCCGATGGCAACTTCATTCTCGGCGAAGCGCCGGAGCTCAGGAACTTCTTCGTCGGTGCCGGCTTCAACGCCTTCGGCATCGCATCGGCCGGCGGCGCGGGGATGGCGCTGGCGGAGTGGGTTTCCAAGGGCGAGCCGCCCTACGATCTCCGGCCGGTCGATATCCGCCGCTTCGGCCGCCCGCATTTCGACACCGACTGGGTGCGCACCCGCACGCTGGAAGCCTATGGCAAGCACTACACGCTGGCCTTCCCCTTCGAGGAATATTCCAGCGGCCGCCCCTGCCGCAAATCGCCGCTCTACGACCGGCTGAAGGCGCAGGGCGCGTGCTTCGGCGAGAAACTCGGCTGGGAGCGGCCGAACTGGTTCGCCGATCTCTTCGCCAACGAGGAGCCGAAGGACGTCTACAGCTACGAGCGGCAGAACTGGTTCGAGGCGGTGGGCCGCGAGCACAGGGCGGTGCGCGAGGCGGCGGTGATCTTCGACCAGACCTCGTTTGCCAAGTTCACGCTGAAGGGCCGCGACGCGGAAAAAGCGCTCTCCTGGGTCGCCGCCAACGATGTGGCCAGGCCGGTGGGCTCGCTCGTCTACACGCAGATGCTGAACGACAAGGGTGGCATCGAGTGCGACCTCACCTGCGCCCGCATCGCCGAGGACGAGTATTACATCGTCACCGGCACCGGTTTCGCGACCCATGACTTCGACTGGATAGCCCGCAATATTCCTGACGATCTACATGCCGAACTGGTCGATGTGACGTCGGCCTATTCGGTGCTGGCGCTGATGGGGCCGAATGCGCGCGCGGTGCTGGAGAAGGTCACAGGCAGCGACGTCTCCAACGCCGCCTTCCCCTTCGGCCGCGTGAAAACCATCGGCATCGCCGGCTGCCCGGTCAGGGCGCTGCGCATCACCTATGTCGGCGAATTCGGCTATGAGCTGCATGTGCCGATCGAATACGCCACGACCGTCTATGACGCGCTGATGGCGGCGGGTGCGCCGCTGCATCTCGTCAATGCCGGCTATCGGGCGATCGAGAGCTGCCGGCTGGAAAAGGGATATCGCGCCTGGGGTTCGGATATCGGGCCGGATCATACGCCGATCGAAGCCGGGCTCGGCTGGGCGGTGAAGACGAAGAAGACCACGCCGTTTCGCGGCCGCGAGGCGATCGAGCGGCAGCTGGCGTCGGGCGTCAAAAAGATGCTCGCCTGCTTCGTGCCTGACGATCCCGACGTGGTGCTGCTCGGCCGCGAGACGATTTACCGCGATGGCAAGCGCGTCGGCTGGCTCTCGAGCGGTGGCTTCGGCTACACGGTGGGCAAGCCGATCGGCTACGGCTACGTGCGCAACGCCGAGGGCGTGACGGAAGATTTCGTGCTTTCAGGCACCTACGAGCTTGATGTCGCCCGCGTGCGGGTGCCATGCAAGGTGTCGTTGAAACCGCTCTATGATCCCGAGATGGTGCGGGTGAGGGCCTGATCGCCCTCCCCGCCCGCATCAAAACAGCGGCAGCTTGTTGTCCTGGATGAGGATGTCGAGCTTGTTCGACACATCCTCGGTCCAGGCGAGGTTTTCCGTGAGCTCGGCCGGGAACAGCCCGGGGAGCGTGAACAGCGCGGCGGCGACGGCGCCGCCGTTGCGGGGGACATCCACCAGCAATGCCGCGATCTCGGCGGCGCGGGGGTCGCGCAGTTCGTAGGCTTTTCCGTTGCGGTCGGTGCCGAGCGCGTAACGCATCCAGGCGGCGACGGCGATGGCGTAGGTTTCGGCCTTGCTACCATCAGCCAGTGCTTCCACCGCAGGCTCCAGCAGGCGCTGCGGCAGCTTCTGGGTGCCGTCCATGGCGATCTGGTAGGTGCGGTGGGCGATCGCCTTGTTTGCAAAGCGGGCTATCAATTGATCGGCGTAGGCCTCCAGATCGATGCCGGGGACCGGATCGAGCGTGGCGGCGGCGGCGTTCATGTGACGCCGCGCGAGGGCTGCGAGGCCCGTGTCGTCCATCACGTCGCGGATGAATTCATAGCCGCCGATATAACCGAGATAGGCGAGCAGGGAATGCGCGCCGTTCAGCATGCGCAGCTTCATTTTTTCATAGGCCGAGACATCCTCAACCATCAGCGCGCCGGCCTTTTCCCATTGCGGGCGATCGTTGGCGAAGCTGTCTTCGATAACCCATTGTGTAAAGGGTTCGGTCTCGATGGCGGCAAGATCGACACGGCCGGTGAGCGTTTCAGCGTCACGATAGGTGGCGTCGGTGCTGGCAGGCGTGATCCGGTCGACCATGGTCGAGGGGAACGGAACTTCGCTTTCGATCCAGGCCTTGAGCTCGAGATCGACGCGGCCGGCGAAGTCAAGGACAAGGCGCTTCAAGACGGCGCCGTTGCTCGGAAGGTTGTCGCAGCTGAGAGGGGTAAAGGGCGCAATGCCCTTGGCGCGGCGGCGGGCGAGGCCCTCAACGAGATAGCCGATGACGCCGCGGGGCGCATGGCGGTTTGCAAGGTCGGCTGCGATATCCGCATGTTTGAGATCGAGACCGCCGGTGGCGGCATCGAAACCATAGGCTTTTTCCGTCACCGTCAGGCTGACGATGCGGATGGCGGGGTCTTCGAGACGCGCCATCAGCTCATCGGGATTGCGAGTCGCGACATGGGCCTTCAGGAGCGGCCCCATGACATGTGCGACCGTGCCTTCCGTGTCGCGCACCAGCATGGTGTAGAGGCCGTTCTGCTCATTGAGGTGATCGGCGACATCGGCGGTCCGCAGGCTTGCCACCTCGATCCCCCAATTGCCGCCGGCAAGCGCCAGCGCCGCATCCGTATAGGGCGCGAAGTGGGCGCGGAAGAAGGCGCCGGGGCCGAGATGTAGTATCCCCGGCTTCAGAGCCGTGCGATCAAAGGCAGGGAGCCTGGCGGTCTTCGCCAGGCCTGTCAGGCTCTTTAGTCGTTCGCTCACAGCTTGTAGGCCTTCTTGGCGTTGCCGTAGGAGAGATCGGCGGCGGCGATTGCCGCATCCTGGCGCGATATCCGGTGCTCGGCGGCCAGCGTCGCTAGGAAGCCGCAGACTTCGCGGCGCCAGACGTCATGGCGGGCGGGGATCGAGAGCAGTGCGCGCGTGTCGTCGTTGAAGCCGGCCATGTTGGCGAAGCCCGCCGTCTCGACCACCTGGTCGAGATAGCGGCGAATGCCGGCCGGGCTGTCGTGGAACCACCAGGGCGGCCCAATCATCAGGCACGGCCAGTGGCCGGCCATCGGCGCCAGTTCGCGGGCGTAGGTGGTTTCGTCGAGCGTGAAGAGCAGGACGCGCAGACCCGGCGCATGGCCGTATTTCGCCAGAAGTGCCGAGAGGCCCCCGACCCAATCGGTCGGCGTCGGGATATCGGCGCCCATGTTCGGCCCGCGCGTCTGGAAGAGTTCGCGGTCTGTGTTGCGGCGCGAGCCGGCGTGGATCTGCATGACCATGCCGTCTTCCGCCGAAAGCCCGGCCATCTCGGTCAGCATCTGGCCACGGAAGAGCTCGGCCTCGCCTTCTTCGAGCGTACCCTTGTGCGCCCGGTCGAGCAGACGCTGCTTGTCGGAATGCGGCAGATCGGCGGTAAAGGCGGTGGGGACGCCGTGGTCGGTCGCGGTGGCGCCGAACTGGCGGAAATAGGCGCGGCGCTTGCGATGCGCCTCGATCAGCCCATCCCAGCTTGCGACGTCGCAACCGGTGATTTCGCCGAGCTTGGCGAGATTTTCGCGGAAGCCGACGGCATCGGGATCGGTGACGCTATCGGGGCGATAGGTGGTGCGGACACGGCCGATCCAGCCGTCCTCGGCCATCTTCTGGTGGTGCGGCAGCTGGTCGAGCGCGCCCTCGGTGGTGGCGATCGTCTCGATGCCGAAGCGCTTGTGGAGCGCGCGGGGACGGAATTCCGGCAGGGCCAGTTGCGCGTTGATGTGATCGTAGAGCGCATCGGCATTCCCTGATGTCAGCGGCTCCTCGCAGCCGAGCACGGCCGACATGGCGTGATCGACCCAGAGGCTGGACGGCGTGCCGCGGAAGAGATGGTAGTGTGCCGCAAAGGTGCGCCAGATGGCGCGGCCGGACGAGACGGGCTTGCCGTCGAGGCGGGGAACGCCGAGATCGTCGAGCTTGACGCCGACGCTGTGCAGCATGCGGAAGAGATAATGATCGGGAATGACGAGCAGCGAGGCGGCATCCTCGAAGGGCTTGTCGTCGGCGAACCAGGAGGGCTCGGTATGCCCGTGCGGGCTGACGATCGGGAGAGCGCTTACGCTCTCGTAAAGCTCGCGTGCGATTGATCGCGTTGCCGGATCGGCCGGAAAGAGCCGGTCCGGATGCAGAAATCCATTGCCAACATCCATCAGTATTCCTCCCTTTGCGTTACCGGCCTAGCGCACAAAAAAAGACGCGGCAAGGGCTTTTAGTAACCAAACGGTTCACTTTATGAATCCGCAGGCGCCTCTCTCGAAACGATTGACCTTGCGACCTATTTCCGCTTTGGAGAGCAAGATGATTGGGCCGGTTACGGCAAGGAGAGCTCGATGTCCAATGAGACGGATCGCATCACCCATCTCGAGGAAACCATTGCCCATCAGGCAAAGACGATCGAGGAACTGTCCGACCAGCTGACGGAGCAGTGGAAGGTGGTGGAGCAGACACGCGCCAAGCTGGACCGGCTGACCGAGCGCTTCCTTTCGCTCGAAGAACAAGCGCTGGAAGCGCCGGCGATCACAAGGCCGCCGCACTACTGATCGCGGCAACCTTGTCCTTTGCCGCCGATATCCCTATATCAGCGCTGCGAGGACGACCTCCCCCTTATGGGCAAAAACTCGGGACGACCCGAACTATCCCACAGGGGTTATTCATGCGATCCACATCCGACCGTATTCGCCACGCCGTCAGCTTTGAAATCATCGGCCTTGCCCTGATCACGCCGCTCGGCGCCTTCGCCTTCGGCATGCCGGTGGCCGATATCGGCGTCGTGGGCGTCGCCAGCGCCACGATCGCGACGGGCTGGAACTATCTCTACAATCTCGGCTTCGACCATGTGATGCAGCGCCTGACCGGCAGCACGCAGAAGAGCCTTGCCGTGCGCGTTCTGCACTCGGTGCTGTTCGAGGGCGGCCTGCTTCTGGCGCTTCTGCCACTGATTGCCTGGTATCTCGGCGTCAGCATGTTGCAGGCGTTCATGATGGACGTGTCCTTCGCGCTCTTCTATCTGGTCTACGCCTTCGTCTTCAACCTGGCCTATGACAAGATCTTCCCGCTGCCGGACTGGCAGCCGGAGCCGGACGCGGCGCGCAGCTAAGTCCATGCGATCGTTTTGCTGACGACATGATCGGCGCCCGGCCGATAGAAACCGATATTCCGGCCGGGAACGGTTCCGCGCGGGCGCGGTTTGCGCTATAGCGCGAGAAGAGAGTTTCGAACGAAAGACGACAGCATGGCCGCGACGATCCGTTACCACGAAGGCGATATCTCAATAGCGGATGCAGCCCGTTACACCGGCGCGGTGGCGATCGATACCGAGACGCTGGGGCTGGTGCCACGCCGCGACCGCCTTTGCGTGGTGCAGCTCTCGCCAGGCGACGGTACCGCCGACGTGATCCGCATCTCGGCCGGACAGAAAGAGGCGCCGAACCTTGTGGCGCTGCTCGCCGATCCCACGCATCAGAAGATCTTCCACTACGGCCGCTTCGACATCGCGGTGCTGTTCAACGCCTTCGGCGTGACCACGCAGCCGGTCTTCTGCACCAAGATCGCCTCCCGCCTCTGCCGGACCTACACCGACCGGCATGGCCTCAAGGACAATCTCAAGGAGATGCTCGAGGTCGATATCTCCAAGACGCAGCAATCGTCGGATTGGGCCGCCGATACGCTGTCGCAGGCGCAGTTGGAGTATGCGGCTTCCGACGTGCTCTATCTGCATGCGCTGCGCGACAAGCTGACCCATCGCCTGCTCCGCGACGGCCGGTTCGACCACGCCACGGCTTGCTTCGAGTTCCTGCCGACCCGCGCAAAGCTTGATCTTCTTGGCTGGGAAGAGACCGACATCTTCGCTCATAGCTGAGCCAGCCCGGCGAGCCGAATACCCTGTTAGGATTTCCTTAACCTCGCTCCGTTAGGCTTTTATTCAATATTTAGTGTTCCGTGACGCAATGCAGCGTCGGTGGCGGACGATCCCGCCGGAGGAACGCAATGGGCCGCATGATGCCGGCTTTCCCGTGATCTGCTTTCACCGCACTTACGACAGAAGGAGCATTCCATGTTGACTCCGGTTCGTGCAGCGTCAAATGCAAGCTTTTCCTTGCAGGCACAGACGGCAGCCATCAGCACTGACAGTGTCGTGCATAGCGCGGCGGCAGTCGTGCCCGCGCAGCCTATCGAGGGCACCGATCTCAATTCGGCGATTGCCGGCAAACTCAACGTTTTGCTGCTTGCCGTGCGCGTTCGCATGGTGGAAGCCCTTCTCGATGTTCTCGATAGCAGCGGCGACGCCCTTGCCGCGCCGCGCGGAGAGGACGAAACGCCGCTTGCCTTCGCGTCTCGCCTTGCCGACGCGATAGAAAAGCTGCCGCCGGCCAAGATCGAGGCCGTCGAGCGACAGCTTGCCGCGCAGGGACAGGCCATTCCGCTTCGCCTGCTCGCGGAAGCCTTGAAGAACCCGGCTGGACCGGAAGCCGCCAGGATCGCCGCCTATCTCGAAGCAACACGCTCCAAGGATGGCGACCAGGCGACGCGTGCCGTCGTGCGATCCTATGGCCAGAACGACGGTTCGCCGGCGCGGCCGGAGCAACGTGCGGAGATCAATATTCAGCGCGGCAATCTCTCACAGGCTGCGCGTCCCATGCCGCTCCGCGTCGATGGCAACGAACCCAAGGCGAGCATCGACAAGCCCGCGGCCAATATTGCGACCACCAGCGCGGCGGCTGCCTACGCCGAGACCGCAGTGGCAGAACAGACAGCCATGCCGGTCAAGCCGGTGACCAGCGCGCAGCAGGGCCTGACTGAAAATGCCGCCCCGGCGCGCGGTGGCGTCGAGGCACAGGAAACGGATCAGGCCGAATTTACGCCACCCGCTCCTGTCGCCGATGCCGACGACACCGATCAGGTGCAGCCGCGGCTCGCCGCAGGCGATCCGATCATCCCGAAGACCTGGCCCGCCATTCCGGCATCCATGACAGGCGAGAAGGCGGATCTTATCGTTGCCATCATCCGCGACCAGGAGGCCGAAGTTCTGCTCGAGGCGGTTGATACCGATGCGCCTCTGGAAGATACGGCTGCGGGCGATGTCCAGGATCTACCTGCCCGATTGCCGGAGGGCGCAGTGCCGCGCGAGGGGATAGCCAAGCAGGCAACTGTGCTCGCGCAACCTGCCCAACCGACTGAGGCCGCAACGCTTGAGGCTGCCAAGCGGCAGGCGGTGGCGCCGGAGCCGGCACATGCGGCGGCGAAGGAAATGATCGACTCGACCTATCTGCCCGTGATGATGAAGATCGTCGAAGGCGTGCCCTATGCGCCGGCGCCGTATCAGTTCGCCAAGGACGAGGCTGAGGATACGGGCTCGCGTGAGATGTATCGCGAGGACCACGACAGCGGATCGGAAGGCGACGAAGAGGAGCAAGCCGAGCCTCAGGGTGAGGAAGCAACGGTGCTTGCCGCCGAAGAGCAAGCGCCGCCCGAACCGAACGCAGCAGTTTTGGAAATAGCGGCACCGGCACCCTCCAAGCATCTGCTCCTCCCGGCACCCGGTCCTGCCGTTCAGCCGATCCCCGACGAGGCCTATGCGCGCTATCGCCGCCTTGTCGGCTGGGAATAAGCCAGCTTTCGACCTCCTCCCAAGAGACCGAAAACAAAGAACCCGCCGGATCGCTCCGGCGGGTTCTCTTATTCTTCAAGCCTTGAAGGCTGGCGATTATTCGCCGCGGTTCTTCAGAGCCGCGCCGAGGATGTCGCCGAGCGAAGCGCCAGAGTCGGACGAACCGAACTGAGCAACGGCTTCCTTCTCTTCAGCGATTTCCAGAGCCTTGATCGAAAGCATGACCTTGCGGTCCTTCTTCGAGAAGTTGGTGACGCGAGCGTCAACCGTCTGGCCAACCGAGAAGCGCTCCGGACGCTGGTCGTCGCGATCGCGAGCGAGGTCAGCGCGGCGGATGAACGAGGTGATGTCTTCGTGGTCCACGAGCTTCACTTCGATGCCACCGTCGTTGACGGCGATGACTTCAGCCGAAACAACAGCGTTCTTGCGCAGGTCGCCGGAAGCGGCAGCTTCGCCGACCGAGTCCTTGCCGAGCTGCTTGATGCCGAGCGAGATGCGCTCCTTTTCGACGTCTACATCGAGAACGACAGCCTTAACGACATCGCCCTTGTTGTATTCTTCGATGACCTGTTCGCCCGGACGGTTCCAGTCGAGGTCAGAGAGGTGCACCATGCCGTCAACATCGCCGTCGAGGCCGATGAACAGGCCGAATTCGGTCTTGTTCTTGACTTCGCCTTCGACTTCAGTGCCGGCCGGATGGTTGCGAGCGAATGCCGCCCACGGGTTTTCCAGGGTCTGCTTGAGGCCGAGCGAAATACGACGCTTGGACGGATCGACTTCGAGAACGACGACTTCGACTTCCTGACTCGTGGACAGGATCTTGCCGGGGTGTACGTTCTTCTTGGTCCAGGACATTTCCGAGATGTGGATCAGGCCTTCGATGCCCGGCTCCAACTCGACGAACGCACCGTAATCGGTGATGTTCGTAACCGTACCGGAAATCTTCTTGCCTTCCGGATACTTGGCCTGGATGCCATCCCACGGATCCGACTCGAGCTGCTTCATGCCGAGCGAGATGCGGTGGGTTTCCTGGTTGATGCGGATGATCTGAACCTTGACCTGCTGGCCAATGGACAGGATTTCCGACGGATGGTTCACACGGCGCCATGCCATGTCGGTGACGTGCAGCAGGCCGTCGATGCCGCCGAGGTCAACGAACGCACCGTAATCGGTGATGTTCTTGACGACGCCGTCAACAACCTGGCCTTCTTCGAGGTTCTGAACGATTTCAGAACGCTGCTCGGCACGGGATTCTTCCAGAACCGTACGACGCGATACGACGATGTTGCCGCGACGCTTGTCCATCTTGAGGATTTCGAAGGGCTGCGGGTTGTGCATCAGCGGGGTAACGTCGCGGATCGGACGGATGTCGACCTGCGAACGCGGCAGGAAGGCAATCGCGCCGTCGAGGTCAACCGTGAAGCCGCCCTTGACCTGGTTGAAGATAACGCCTTCAACGCGCTCACCAGCTTCGAACTTGGCTTCGAGCTTGACCCAGCTCTCTTCGCGGCGAGCCTTTTCGCGCGACAGAACAGCTTCGCCGAGAGCGTTTTCGATGCGCTCAACGTAAACTTCGACTTCGTCGCCGACCTTGAGCGTGCCGTCCTTGGCCTTGGCGCCGAATTCCTTGAGCAGAATGCGACCTTCGACCTTGAGGCCGACGTCGACAACGGCGGAGTCCTTCTCGATTGCCGTTACGATACCCTTGGTTACATAGCCTTCAGCCAGATCGTTCTTGGCAAAGGATTCTTCCAGAAGGGCCGCGAAATCTTCGCGAGAGGGAGTAGCTACTGACATGAAATCTCCTGCGTGTCCGGATTTCTGGACACGTATGCGCCGGTTGGTTCGCGTTGAATGAGCCTGATCCCCGTCCGCCCTCTCATCGAAGGCAATCCGGCGCTTGGACGGAATTTCAGGCTGTCGTTCAAGGCACTCCGGGCAAAGCCCAGCGGAACGCCTCAATCCTAATTTCGGTTCAAGGCCGCATCGATGACCGATTTCGCGGCTTGAAACGCGGCTTCTATACTCATTTCCGACGTATCAAGCAAGTGCGCGTCTTCGGCTGGTTTCAAAGGGCTGTCGGCCCGTCCCATGTCGCGTTCGTCGCGTCGCTTGACGTCTTCGAAAATCGCCTCGAAATCGGCTGATATCCCCTTGGCCTTGATCTCGTCGAAACGGCGCCTCGCGCGCACTTGCGCCGATGCCGTCACATAAAGCTTCACCGGTGCCTCGGGGCAGACCACCGTTCCGATGTCGCGCCCGTCGAGCACCGTGCCCGGCGTGCGCTCGGAGAACCGGCGCTGTGCCTCGACCAGCGCGCGACGCACCGACGGCATCACCGCGATCTTCGAGGCGGCTTCGCCGATCTCGTGCTTCGACAGGATATCGCGATCGAGGCCGGCGAATTCAACCTCGCGGGCCATTTTTTCCGCCGTAAGCTCGTCATCGAGCGGCAGGCCGGCATCGAGCAGCGCCTTGGCTGTGGCGCGGTAGGTCAGGCCGGTATCGAGATGGTGGAAGCCATAGGTCTCGGCGATGCGGCGCGACAGCGTGCCCTTGCCGGCGGCGGCCGGTCCATCGATGGCGATAGTAAAACTGGTCATGATGCATTCATTCCGTGGTCAGTCCGCCATAGCGGCGGACAAGATCAATCATATCGTTCTGTGCCGGCAGTTCTCCGAGCCCCGCGGCCACGCCTTCGCGATCGGCAACCGGCCGGTTCTGGCTGACCTTCCATTTTCCCTCGATCGAAGCAATCTCGATCTCGATGCCGACGATGCCCTTCATCTGGGCGCGGATGAAATCGTCCGGCGCGTCGCTGACCGACCAGGGCTTTTCGCGGGTCTCCTCATGCTGGCCGGTGAGCGCGGCGATCTGTGCCGCCAGCCATTCCACATCCTCGACAACGCGCGCGGCACCCCTCGCCTGGACGATGGCGTAGTTCCAGGTCGGCACCACCTTGCCGGTCTCCTGCTTGGTCTTGTACCAGGAGGGCGTCACATAGGCGTCGGCGCCCTGGAAAACCGCCAGAACATCGGCACTGGCGGCGATATCGCGCCATTGCGGATTGGCCTTGGCAAGGTGCAGGCGAAGCGTTCCCTTGGCCGAGGCTTTCGGATCGAGGTGAAACGGCACGGCGTTGGCAACGAGACCGGAAGCGCCTGCCGTGATCAGCATTCCCAAGGGATGCGCGCGGATCAGCGCGTGCTGGACATCCAGATCGTCTTCGCGAAAATGCGGTGGCTGATACATCGGCGGCGGCCTATCCAAAGCGTCGGGTTCATCCCGACCGGCGTTGCGGAGACACAATGGCGGCTCACTAGCACAAAGCGCGGCGCCGGTCATCGCCTGCTTCAAAGTTTAGCTTTGACATGGAAGCCCGCAACGATTATGGGGACCGGCTTATAAATTCCGAACAGAACGCCGGTTTTAACGGCAATTCGCCGAATCTTAGGTTCGGCCATTCTCACGAGGCAAACAGTGGCGAAAGCGGAACTTGGAACCAAGCGTACCGATCCGGAAACCGGCAAGAAATTCTACGACCTGAACCGGGATCCGATCGTTTCTCCCTATACGGGCAAGTCCTACCCCCTCTCCTACTTCGAGGAAACCTCTGCCGCTGCAGCCGCCGAGGCCGCGCAGGACGACGAGGAAATCACCGAAGTCGATACCGAAAACACCGAAGTCGAGATGGTCTCGCTCGAGGACGCCGATGAAGGCGCATCCGGCGACGATATCCCCGACATGGGCGACGACGACGTCGAAATCGAAGGCGATGACGACGACGACACCTTCCTCGAAGCCGACGAAGACGACGATGACGACGACATGAGCGATATCATCGGCGTGACCGGCGACGAAGAAGACGTCTGATTTCGATCAGCTATCGGCCCGGACGAGAAAAATTCGCCGGGCCGTTTTTTTAGGCTTGCCATCTGCGAAAACCGCACGTATTAAGCCGCCACTTCACGAGGACAAGCGCTTCGCGAAGCATCCCAGGCCCGGCACAAACCGGTCCACCCTGATGGGGCTATAGCTCAGCTGGGAGAGCGCTTGCATGGCATGCAAGAGGTCAGCGGTTCGATCCCGCTTAGCTCCACCAAAATTTTTTCTTGCATACGTACCTGTACAATCGAACTCTTAGACGCAGCGCGTTTACGGCCGTTAAGTACGTCTGATTCCACCTTCTATACCCGAAGCAGCCGCATTTCGGAGACGAGTGTCCGTATTCAGCTGGTCGTCAGCATGCGTTCGTATGCAGTCTCGACAGGCAAACCGACGTCGCCCGCACACAAGCGGCGACGCGACATCGAGGCTTTGATGATGGATGCATTCTCCCTGCCGCAGCGAGTCCTCCACTGGCTGACGGTGGTCCTGGTCTTGTTCAACCTGTTGCTGCCCGATGGGATGAACACTTGGCACCGGAGCATGGTACGGAACGGCATGGTCACCCCGGAGCAGGTATCCGGCGCGAACATTCACGCCTATGTCGGCATCGCCATTCTGATCCTTGCGCTGCTTCGACTTGGTATGCGCTATATTCAAGGCGTCCCGGCATCGCCGCCGGCCGAGCCCGCTATTTTCAAGGTGGCGGCAATGGCTGCGCACTTCGCGCTCTACGGCTTGCTTATCGCGCTGCCGCTGACCGGAATCGCGGCTTATTATTTCGGTTATGGCGGCGCCGGCGATCTTCATGCGGACGTGCTGAAGGCCATTCTCTGGGCATTGATCGCGCTTCACGTCCTGGGTGCGCTCGTCCACCAATTCTATTGGAAGACGAACGTCCTCAGGCGCATGACGATCGGATAGCGCCACGGGTCGCGATTGCGCAGATTGCGCAGATTGCGTGCAGTATGCTTCGGCCAAGCGAGATGCTAGAGATCCAACCTGAAAAGCTTGGATGCTTGGCAGTTCGTCCTTCAGGGCGAACACGTCTTCGCGATATCGCTGAGGATTGGCGAAAATGACCCGACAACGGCGCAGGCGAATCATTCTGGTCCGCAGGCGATCGACCGGGATCGCGCTGGCGGGCGCCATCTCGTTTCTCGCCGGTATGACCGACGCCACCGGGCTGCTTCTCAGCGGCGACTTCGTGTCGTTCATGACGGGCAATACGACGCGAGCGGCGCTTGCGATCGGTTCCGGCGACCTCAGCCATGCCGCCGTACTCATCTCGGCGATCGCCGTTTTCGTGCTCGGCAATGCCGGCGGTATCGTGCTGGCGCATTTCGCGCGGCGGCGGGTGTTTGCGGTGCTAGCGACCGTCGGCGTGCTTTTGGCGCTCGCCTCCGTCCTGTCCGCCGACAGCATGGCGATGCTGCGCTTCTATCTGATCGTGGCGTCGATGGGCGCCGTCAATGCAGCTGTCGAACATATCGAGGGACTACCGATCGGGCTGACCTATGTGACGGGCGCGCTATCACGCTTTGGGCGCGGCATCGGACGCTGGATCATCGGCGACCGCCGCCTCGAATGGACGATCCAGATCGTGCCTTGGATCGGCATGCTGGCCGGCGCGGTCGCAGGTGCCTTCCTGACGCAGGCGGCCGGTACGCGCGCGCTTTGGGTGGTCTCCGTGTTTGCCATCCTGGTGGCCGCTGCTGCCCTTTTCATACCCACGCGGCTGCAGCGACGCTTCAACCAGATGGCGTTGTCACGCGCACCGACGGCTACCCGGTAATCCCGGCACCTTCGCGTTCGCGTCGAATCAGCTAGAAGACGGTGGCAGATCATAAGGAGCGCGCCGTGTTTCTCTTTTCGAAGCTCGTCTGGGTGTTCGGCCAACCGCTATCGCTGGCGTTCGCCTTTGTCGCCGTCGCATTGCTGACGGGACTGCTTCGGTGGCGGGCGCTCAGCGTGGCCTCATCGGGCTTGGCCGTGTTGATCCTGTTCGTCACGCTTTACACCACCGTCGGCAATTATCTGCTGCAGGGACTGGAGGAGCGGTTCCCGAAGCCCGAGGACCCGCAAGACCTGCAATGCATGATCGTGCTCGGCGGAGGATTTGAGAACGAGGTGAATACGGCTCGACATGGCATCGAGATGAATGCCGGTGGAGACCGGTTCATCGAGGCGCTGCGGCTGGCGCGGAAATATCCGCAGTCTCGTATCCTCGTGTCTGGTGGCGACGGATCGATGTCAGGCGTCTACGAGGGCGACGCCGTCATGTCCGGCCGCTTCTTTCCGTTGTTCGGTGTTCCCAAGGAGCGGCTGGTCGAGGAGACGACGTCGCGCACGACCTTCGAGAATGCCGCCAACACCAAGGATCTGCTGGCGGCCAACGGTCTTTCCAACTGCCTGCTGATCACGTCGGGTTATCACATGCCGCGCTCGGTCGGCATCTTCCGCAAGCTGGGCATCGATGTCGTACCGTGGCCGACGGACTACCGCACGGATGGGCAGGAACGGCTGGGCCTCGATTTCACGCAGCCAAGCCGTAATGCGCAGAACCTGGCGACGGCGATCCGCGAATGGTTCGGGCTTGTCGGTTACTACATGGTCGGGCGAACGTCGGAACTCTATCCCGGCTGATCGTTCGACCCATCGCGGTCATTTCTTCGAAATGGTCACGAACTTGGTGCCACGCACGCGCGTCGTGACGATGCAGGGTTCCTTCTCCTCGTCTGCGTCCGGGCGGTCGCAGAAGCGCGGGTGCATCTTCATGGCCATGACCATGTTGCCGAAGCGCTTGACGAAGTCGTAGCCGTAGATCTGTGCCGTGGCGATCATGAAGTAGCCGCCCTCGGCGACCTGGAGATAGAAATTGTAGGTGCAGCCGTCTTCGTTGCACTGCGGACCCTTGTGGCCATCGCAGGTGAGCTCACCTTCGTTGACCACCGCGTCGATCAGCCCGTCGTTGTTGATATCCTGACGCGTGACAAAGCTGTCGGAGAACTCGGCCTTGGTGCATTGCTTCTGGAAATGCGTCTTCTCGTAAATCTCCGGATCGGAGATCAGGTCCTGCTGGGCAAGAGCCGCGGCCGGAGCGACGAGGAAGGCAATAAGGTTCAGCGCGATCAGGAGCGTTTTCACGGGGTTCTCTTTTGGTCGGATAAGGACGCTATTGGCCGGCGACTTTGCCTGCCCCGCCTTGCGCCGCCCTTGCCGCCGTGATTCAGTCCTGACGTTATTCGCCGGCCCGGGAGGACCGAATGCCGTTTTTCGTCTATCTGGATTACGCCGGTGTCGCGCTTTTTGCAGCGACCGGCGCGCTGGCGGCCTCCCGCAAACAGCTCGACCTTATCGGCTTTCTGTTTTTCGCCACCGTGACCGGCACGGGCGGCGGCACGGTGCGCGATATCGTTCTCGGGCGCGTGCCGGTTTTCTGGGTACTCAACCCCACATATGTGCTGGTCTGCTGCGCGGTCGGCGTGCTCGTGTTTTTTACGGCCTACCTGGTCGAATCACGCTATCGGCTGCTGATCTGGCTCGATGCCGTCGGCCTTTCCGCCTATTGCGTGATGGGCGCGGCCAAGGGGCTGGCTGCGACAGGCTCGCCGACGATCGCAATCGTGACGGGCACGCTGACGGCGACCTTCGGCGGCGTGCTGCGCGACTTGCTGGCGAACGAACCTTCGGTTCTCCTTAGGCCGGAAATCTATATCACCGCGGCGCTGGTCGGCGCCGGCATCTTCACGGCGGCGAACGAACTGT
Source organism: Hyphomicrobiales bacterium (assembly GCA_900471485.1). Lineage (GTDB taxonomy): Bacteria > Pseudomonadota > Alphaproteobacteria > Rhizobiales > Rhizobiaceae > Rhizobium. Next base: position 47,813 of record UCEU01000028.1, on the reverse strand, counting down.
CATTGCCGCTCTACGTCGCGTCGGCGATCGGTGTTGCGGCAGCCTTCGCCGTACGCGGCGGCGCGCTCTATTTTGGCTGGACGTTTCCCACCTACAAGGCGAAGCCCGGCCGGCATCCTGATGATGTGATGTGAATCAGCGCAGCTTCGGGCGCAGGCGGATGACGACGTCGACATGGGCGATCTCCATGCCCTCGGGCGGCTCCGGCAGATTGCCGATGGTCAGATTGCTGACCGGAATGTCGAGCACGTCGTTTTCACCTTCGACAAAGAAGTGATGATGATCCGAGACATTGGTGTCGAAATAGGTCTTGGCGCTCTCGACTGCGAGAACGCGGATCATGCCGGCTTCGGTGAACTGGTGCAGCGTGTTGTAGACGGTTGCCAGAGACACGGGCACGCCGGCCTGCACCGCTTCCTCGTGGAGTTCCTCGACGGTCAGATGCCGGTCACCCTTGGCAAACAGCAGGTCGCCGAGTGCGACGCGCTGGCGCGTGGGCCGCAATGCGGCGGCGCGCAATCTTGCTTCGATTGTGAGCGGGGCATCAGCCACCATTCGCGAACTCCGGTTTAATGTAGCGTCAAGCAATCATGTTTCCCTAAGCCATATAACTTTTGCGCAAATGCCTTTCAATAGCTTCAATAGGGGCATGGGCCGCGAAAAGGCCGGAAAATCGGGGTTTTGGCGTAATTAACTCTGGTCGCGGCCTTGGCCTTCCTGTATGCGACCACCAAATAGGCGCAGAGCCTGTCCTTGCCGGTGGAAGGAGCACAGCCATGCTAATGCTTCATTTTCCGCCGAACTTGGACTAAACGTTCACATCCATCGGCACCGCTGCGGGGGGAATTAGAGTTTTCATGGCGACGAAACAATCCAGCTTCAACTATGAAGAAATCCTGGCCTGCGGCCGCGGCGAGCTATTCGGCCCGGGCAACGCACAGCTTCCTCTGCCGCCAATGCTCATGGTTCACCGTATCACCGACATCTCCGAGACCGGCGGCGCCTTCGACAAGGGCTATATTCGCGCCGAGTACGACGTGAAGCCTGATGACTGGTATTTCCCCTGCCACTTCCAGGGCAATCCGATCATGCCGGGCTGCCTCGGCCTCGACGGCATGTGGCAGCTGACCGGCTTCTTCCTCGGCTGGCTCGGCGAGCCCGGTCGCGGCATGGCGCTGTCGACCGGTGAAGTGAAATTCAAGGGCATGATCCGCCCGACCACGAAGCTGCTCGAATACGGCATCGACTTCAAGCGCGTGATGCGCGGCCGCCTTGTTCTCGGCACGGCCGACGGCTGGCTGAAGGCCGACGGCGAAACCATCTACCAGGCGTCCGACCTACGCGTCGGCCTGTCCAAGGACAAAGAAGCCTGATTTCGCCGGGCGTCAACGCCCGGTTTTCCAAGTTAGAAAAAACGAAAAGGTCGAAACACATGAGACGGGTAGTTGTCACGGGTCTGGGCGTCGTTTCCTCGATCGGCAATGATGCCGCCGAGGTCACCGCTTCGCTGCGCGATGCCAAGTCCGGCATTTCCTTCTCCAACGATTTTGCCGAGCACGGGTTCAAGTGCCAGGTCTGGGGTCGCCCTTCGCTCGATCCGACGGATCTGGTCGATCGTCGCGCCATGCGCTTCCTGTCGCAGGGCGGTGCGTGGAACCACGTCGCGATGAAGCAGGCGCTCGCCGATTCCGGTCTTGAGGAAAAGGACTACAGCGAAAACGAGCGCACCGGCATCATCATGGGCTCGGGCGGTCCTTCGACGCGCACGCTGATCGAAGCCGCCGAGATCACCATCAAGAACAACAGCCCGAAGCGCATCGGCCCGTTTGCCGTGCCGAAGGCGATGTCTTCGACGGCCTCCGCCACGCTCGCGACCTGGTTCAAGATCCACGGCGTCAACTACTCGATCTCGTCGGCCTGCTCGACGTCGGCGCATTGCATCGGCAACGCCGCCGAGATGATCCAGTGGGGCAAGCAGGACATCATGTTCGCCGGCGGCCACGAGGATCTGGACTGGACGATGTCGAACCTGTTCGACGCCATGGGCGCCATGTCTTCCAAGTACAACGACACGCCCGAGACCGCCTCGCGCGCCTATGACGCGACCCGCGACGGCTTCGTCATCGCCGGCGGCGCCGGCGTTCTGGTTCTCGAAGAGCTGGAGCACGCCAAGGCCCGCGGCGCCAAGATCTACGCCGAAATCGTCGGCTATGGTGCCACCTCCGACGGCTACGACATGGTCGCCCCGTCGGGCGAAGGTGCCATCCGCTGCATGCGCCAGGCGCTCTCGACGGTGAAGGGCGATGTCGACTACGTCAACACGCACGGCACCTCGACGCCAGTCGGCGACAGCAAGGAAATCGGCGCGATCCGCGAAGTGTTCGGCAACAGGATCCCGCACATCCAGTCCACCAAGTCGCTGACCGGCCACTCGCTCGGCGCTGCCGGCGTGCAGGAATCGATCTACTCGCTGTTGATGATGCAGGCCGGTTTCATCGGCGAAAGCGCTCATATCACCGAGCTCGACCCTGAGTTCGACGGCGTGCCGATCGTTCGCAAGCGCATCGACGACGCAAAGATCGACATCGCGCTTTCCAACTCCTTCGGCTTCGGCGGCACCAACGCCACGCTCGTCTTCCAGCGCTACAACGGATAATAACATGACGGGAATCATGCAGGGTAAGCGCGGGCTTATCATGGGTGTCGCGAACAACCACTCCATCGCCTGGGGCATTTCCAAGGCGCTGGCGGCACAGGGCGCGGAACTTGCCTTCACCTACCAGGGCGACGCGCTGGGCAAGCGCGTCAAGCCGCTTGCCGCCGAAGTCGGCTCCGACTTCGTGCTGCCATGCGACGTCGAGGACATCGCGTCCGTCGACGCCACGGTCGACGCGATCAAGGAACGCTGGGGCACGCTCGACTTCGTCGTGCACGCCATCGGCTTCTCCGACAAGAACGAGCTCAAGGGCCTCTACGCCGACACGACGCGCGACAATTTCAGCCGCACGATGGTGATCTCCTGTTTCTCGTTCACCGAGATCGCCAAGCGTCTGGCGCCTTTGATGAACGAAGGCGGCTCGATGCTGACGCTGACCTATAACGGCTCGACGCGCGTCATCCCGAACTACAACGTCATGGGCGTCGCCAAGGCGGCTCTCGAGGCCTCCGTGCGCTACCTGGCGGCCGATTACGGCCCGCGCGGCATTCGCGTCAACGCGATCTCCGCCGGCCCGATCCGCACGCTCGCCGGCGCCGGTATTTCGGACGCCCGCGCCATCCTGTCGTGGAACCAGCAGAACTCGCCGCTGCGCAAGACCGTGACGATCGATCACGTCGGCAATTCGGCGCTTTACCTGCTCTCCGACATGGCGGCAGGCGTCACCGGCGAAATCCACTTCGTCGACGCCGGCTTCAACATCACCTCGATGCCGGCGCTCGATACGCTGCGCAAGGCGGACGCCGAGTAAGCGGCAGCCAGCCGGAACCGAATGCAAGGCCATGCGCATTATATTGCGCATGGCCTTTTTCGTTTCTATCGCTCCCGTCTTCGGACGACCGGGGAGCAATGGATGCCGCTCACTTCCCGGCCTCGGGGCCGGTAACGCCTTTACGGCAACGCTCTCGGCAAACGCAGGTGGTGCGTAAGCGTCATGAAGCATTGCATGCCAAGTTTCTCGGCAACGCGAATTGATGCGCTGTTGTCGGCGCTGACTTGATAGCGCGAGAGCATGTTTCTCTTGGCGAGTTCGGCCAGGGCCGTGCGGACGACTTTACCCGCGAGACCTCGGCCCCTCGAATTCTCGGCGGTATAGACGCCGCCAATCTCCCAGACCGTCGCATAGTTCCGGAAGACGAAGCACAGCGACTGCGGCTCGTCCTCCGGACCGAGGATGCAGACGAAAGCCTCGTTGGCATCGAGCAGGGCTTGCAGCCAGCTACGGGTGTGCCCTTGCTTCTCAAGCGCGTCGAGAACGACGTTTCCAGGTGCGGCGGTGACAGCCACGTCGATATCGCGCTCGACGCTACCCTTCCCGGTGTAGGATAGATAGCAGGCTTTCTGTTCCGTTGCGTAGCGCGCCGAAATCACCCGCCGGTCGGCATCATTGGCCACCTTGAACACGACGCCGATATTCTCTGGCACGTGCTCGAGAAGCCGTTCTGTAAGGGTGGGAGTGTCGCTTGAGATGAAGGCGACCCAATCCGCCTCGGCATACGCGTCCCGATCATAGGGGCTGGCGGAGACCTTGAGGAGCACAAGAGATCCCGATCCCGTGCGATCCGAGACGCGATGCGCAAAGGTATCTTCGGGGAAGAGCGAAAGCTGCTTCAGCAGGACGATGTTGCGTAGAAGCTGCCGCTCAAGGTGAACGGCAGTGTCATGATGACGCTCTGAAACAGGCAAGGTGACCTCGGACGCGACTATGCGGACGAGGTACCCTAGGCCTTATTTCTTCGCCCACAAGACCTTGAAGCGGGCGTTGCGGCAGGTTTCGCCGCTTTCGCGGAAGCTTGCGGCCAGTACCGGCTCGTAGGGCAGGCCGCGGTTGGCAACCAGCAGGAGGCGACCACCGGAGCGCAGCGACGCTGCCGCCGTCTTGATCATCGCCTGGCCGAGCGCCGGCTCGGCGGCGTGGCTTTCGTGGAAGGGCGGGTTCATGATGATCAGGTCGTACTTGTCCTTGACCGGCTCGCCCGCCAGATCGTGCCAGAAGAAGCGTGCCGGTACATTCGGGCAGTTCTCCTCGATGTTGGCCTTGGCGGCCCCCAGAGCGGCGTAATTCGCCTCGTAGAGGTCGAGGCGGCTGACACCGGGGGAGCGCTCCGCCATCTCGACGGAGAGATAGCCCCAGCCGGCGCCGAAATCGGCGACGTCGCCGGTGAAATCGGTGGGCAGGCGCGAGGCGAGCAACTCCGAGCCGTCGTCGATGCGGTCGTGCGAGAACATGCCGGCGGCAGCCTCGAAGCGGCCGTCGACGCGCACAGCCGGCTTGGCGAACTTGGCGATGATTTCGGATGGATCGGCCGGCGCGCCGAACCAGAAGGCGACGCCGTGATACTTAGGCATGTGCTCGAGCGACAGGCCGAAGGCTTCCATGCGCTTGCGCAGCGGCTGGATGCCGTCTTCCTTGCCGCCGGCGACGACGACGAGGCCGCCCATCTTCACGCGGGTGAGTGCGGTCGCGATATTCGCCTCGTTCTCGCCCTTGTGCTTGTTGCAGAGGACCAGAACGGCATCGTAGTCCTCGCCTTCGACCGCAGGCGTGGTTTCGATGCGCTGGGCTAGTAGCTGCCGGTACAGTGGACGGAAGCCCTGTACGGCGCTCAGCGCGGCGGCAAAGCCCTGCGGCAGGGCGAAGCCTGCCTCGGCGCCGAGGAAGAGCACGCGCTCGCCCTCGCCGGGCGCCTCGACGGTGCCGCTTACAAAGGGGTGGAACAGTGTCTTCAGCGTCTCGCTGCTCATCGTTTTATCTCGATCCTGAATAGAAAAAGGGCGCGAGAAGATTCCCGCGCCCATGAAGTCTTCGGAAGGCGCAGCTTACTCGGCTGCTTCTTCCTTCTTCTTGTCGGCAGGGATTTCCTGGCCGGTCGCCTGGTCGACAACCTTCATCGACAGGCGGACCTTGCCGCGCTCGTCGAAGCCGAGGAGCTTGACCCAAACCTTCTGGCCTTCCTTGACGACGTCCTGGGTCTTGGCAACACGCTCGGAAGCGAGCTGCGAGATGTGGACGAGGCCGTCGCGGGCGCCGAAGAAGTTGACGAAGGCGCCGAAGTCGGCGGTCTTCACAACCGTGCCTTCGTAGATCACGCCGATTTCAGGCTCGGCAACGATCGAGTGGATCCACTTGCGGGCCGCTTCGATTTCCTTGCCCGAGGAAGATGCGATCTTCACGGTGCCGTCGTCTTCGATGTTGATCTTGGCGCCGGTCTTTTCGACGATTTCGCGGATGACCTTGCCGCCGGAGCCGATGACTTCACGGATCTTGTCGACCGGGATGTTCATGACTTCGATGCGCGGAGCGAATTCGCCGAGCTGCGAACGGCCTTCGGAGATCGCCTTCGACATTTCGCCGAGGATGTGCGTACGACCGCCCTGTGCCTGGCCGAGAGCGACCTTCATGATCTCTTCGGTGATGCCGGCGATCTTGATGTCCATCTGCAGCGAGGTGATGCCGTCGGCAGTACCTGCAACCTTAAAGTCCATGTCGCCGAGGTGGTCTTCGTCGCCGAGGATGTCGGAGAGAACGGCGAAGCGGTCACCTTCGAGGATCAGGCCCATGGCGATACCGGCAACCGGCTTAGCCAAAGGAACGCCGGCGTCCATCAGAGCGAGCGAGGTGCCGCAGACGGTTGCCATCGAGGACGAGCCGTTGGACTCGGTGATCTCGGAGACAACGCGCAGCGTGTAGGGGAACTGTTCAGCCGACGGCAGCATCGGGCGGATAGCACGCCATGCGAGCTTGCCGTGACCGATTTCGCGACGGCCCGGAGAGCCCATGCGGCCGGTTTCGCCAACCGAGTAGGGAGGGAAGTTGTAATGGAGCAGGAAGCGCTCCTTGTACATGCCCGTCAGGCTGTCGACGTACTGTTCGTCTTCGCCGGTGCCGAGCGTGGCAACGACGATCGCCTGCGTTTCACCGCGGGTGAAGAGAGCAGAACCGTGGGTGCGCGGCAGGAGGCCGACTTCCGATACGATCGGGCGAACGGTCTCGAGATCGCGGCCGTCGATGCGGCTCTTGGTGTCGAGGATGTTCCAACGAACGATCTTGGCCTGCAGGTGCTTGAAGATCGCGCCGATGACTTCGGCGGTGTACTTCGGCTCTTCGCCCTCAGGGAAGAAGTGCGCCTTGACCTTGGCCTTGACGGCGTCGACGGCAGCGTAGCGTTCAGCCTTCTGGGTGTTCTTGTAGGCGGTGCGCAGCTCTGCTTCGAAGTGCTTCAGCATTTCGGCTTCGAGTTCGGAGAAGTCTTCCGGCTGGAAGTCGCGCGGCTCCTTGGCAGCCACTTCGGCGAGCTTGATGATCGCGTCGAGAACCGGTTGGAAACCACGATGGCCGAACATGACGGCGCCGAGCATGACTTCTTCGTTGAGTTCCTTGGCTTCGGATTCAACCATCAGAACGGCGTCGTGCGTACCGGCGACAACGAGGTCGAGGATCGACTCGTCCATTTCGTCGAGATGCGGGTTCAGGACGTATTCGCCGTTGATGTAGCCGACGCGTGCGCCGCCGACCGGGCCCATGAAGGGAACGCCGGAGAGCGTCAGAGCAGCCGAAGCGGCAACCATCGACAGAACGTCCGGGTTGTTTTCCAGATCGTGCTGGACAACGGTGACGACGACCTGCGTGTCGTTCTTGTAGCCTTCAGGGAAGAGCGGGCGGATCGGACGGTCGATCAGGCGCGAAACCAGCGTTTCGTTTTCCGACGGACGGCCTTCGCGCTTGAAGTAGCCACCGGGGATCTTGCCGGCTGCGTAGGTCTTTTCCTGGTAGTTGACGGTCAGCGGAAAGAAGTCCTGGCCAGGCTTCGGCGCCTTGGCGGAAACGACGGTGGCGAGAACCACGGTTTCGCCGTAGGTCGCGAGAACGGCGCCGTCAGCCTGACGGGCGATCTTGCCGGTTTCGAGCTTCAGCGGGCGACCTGCCCACTCGATTTCCACGGAATGAGTGTCGAACATATGTCTTGTCCTTCAATGCGGAGGCGCGCCATTGGCCCAAGGGCACGGCGCAGACGACCGCAATTGTTGATGACGCATCATGGGCAAGACAACGGGAGGCTTTGCGGTCTCGATTTCCTCGTCGAGAAAATCGGGCCAAGGTGTGCGCCTTGGCCGAAAGCATCCGGCAATCCTGCCCCATGACAGGTCAACGGTTGGTTTTGCGGATCCGGCCCATCCGGGTCCGCGGGCAGTCCCGCAAACGCCTGCGGCGTCCTGCGGTGTCGGAGAAACGTTCCCCGGAAACAAATGCGGCGGGCGTCCACAAGGAGCGCCCGCCGAAAAGCCTTAGCGGCGGATACCCAGGCTGGTGATCAGCTTGGTGTAACGGCCTTCGTTCTTCTTCTTGAGGTAGTCAAGAAGCGAGCGGCGGCTCGAAACCATCGTCAGCAGGCCACGGCGGGAATGGTTATCCTTCTTGTGGCCCTTGAAGTGTTCCGTGAGGTTGTTGATGCGCTCGGTGAGGATCGCAACCTGAACTTCCGGCGAACCGGTGTCGCCTTCGAACGTTGCGTATTCCTTGATAAGTGCCGTCTTGCGCTCAGCAGTAATCGACATCGGATGTTCCTTTCGATGAGAGGAGATAAGGTCGCCAAAAGCCGGGATGTCGTCCAGCTTTGGCCGCGAATGCATTCAAGCGAGCCTGATGCTGGCGCTGCCTATACAATATCCGGCACATGAATGGAAGAGCGGAGTTTTTGGCGCCTGATCAGCGATTTGGTGCCGCGATCACAAAGAGACGATCATGCAAAATGTCGGTTGCGCGGGCAAGGCGATCGACTATCACCTGCGCCGTGCAAGTCTGTTTCCAGAAAGGAATTTGCGTGAAACTCTTCTATGCCCCCGGCGCCTGCTCCATGGCATCCCACATCGTTCTTCATGAAATCGGCAAGCCTTTCGAGATCGAGAAGGTCAGCACCAAGACGAAGGTCATGGAAAGCGGCGGCGACTTCTTTGCGATCAACCCCAAGGGCGCCGTGCCGGCTCTTCAGCTTGACGGCGGCGAAGTCCTGACCGAGGGTCCGGCGATCCTGCAGTATGTCGCCGACAGTAATGGCGCCACCGATCTCGCGCCTCCGGCCGGCACCCTTGCCCGCGCCCGCGTCCAGGAAATGCTGAGCTTCGTCGGCTCCGAATTGCACAAGTCGTTCAGCCCGCTCTTCCACCCCGGCAAGACCGATGCGGAAAAGGACGCGGCGCGCGAGGTGCTGCAGAAGAAATTCGCGTGGCTGGAATCGCTGTTGGCCGACGGCCGCGACTATCTGACCGGCCCGAACTTCACCGTGGCCGACGCCTATGCGTTCGTCGTGACGAGCTGGACGAAGCCGATGAGCGTTTCGCTGGACGCGTGGCCGAAGCTGAAGGATTACGTCGCGCGCGTTGCCGCCCGCCCGTCGGTCCAGGCGACCATGAAGGCCGAAGGCCTGATCTGATTGCGAGAGATGCGCGCGGTTCAAACCGCGCGCTGATCTTTAACCGAAGACGCGCTTGGGGCGGAATTCGCCCTGGCCGATTTCGCCGATGGCGATCAGCTTGCCGCGGGCCGTGGCATAGGCTTCGCTTTCTTCCACCGGCGCATCGCGGCCGCGCACCAGGATGGGGTTGCCCATCTTCAGGCGATGGGCCTGGTCGTCGTTGACGATCAGATGCGGCAGCGAGGAGAGTGCCTCGCTGGTGTCGATCAGAAGCGCATCGAGTGCCGCCAGACGTTCTTCGCCATCCTGAATGTCTTCCAGTGCGACGAGCTCGGCGAGCGGGATCATGGTCTCTTCAGCGAAGGGCGCCACGAAGCTGCGGCGCAGACCGGAGATGTGGCCGAAGCAGCCGAGATCGCGGCCGAAATCGCGGGCGAGCGCGCGGACATAGGTGCCCTTGCCGCACTCGACTTCAAAATGCGCCGTGCTTTCGTTCTCGCATTCGAGCAGCGTCAGGCGATAGATTTCCACCTCACGCGACGGGATTTCGACCGTCTCACCCTCGCGGGCGAGGTCATAGGCACGCTCGCCTGCGATCTTGATCGCGGAGAATTGCGGCGGGACCTGGCTGATGACACCGGTATAGTTGGGGAGCAGCGCCAGGATCTGGTCTTCGGTCGGACGCTTGTCCGAACTCTCGATAACCTCGCCCTCGAGGTCGTCGGTCGAGCGCTGCTCGCCCCAGGTCACGGTGAATTCGTAGATCTTGCGGCCGTCCATAACGTAGGGAACGGTCTTGGTCGCGTCGCCAAGCGCGATCGGCAGCATGCCCGAAGCCAGCGGATCGAGCGTACCGGCGTGGCCGCATTTCTGCGCCTTGAACAGCCACTTGATCTTGGAGACGGCTTCGGTCGAGCCGAAGTCGACGGGCTTGTCAAGGATAAGCCAGCCCGAGATCGGGCGGCCTTTGGGCTTGCGTGGTTTGGACATAAGGCTCTTCTGTTACTTTTCGTCGGTATCGCCGTCCTCAAGGTCGCGCATGACCTCGGGCGAGCGCAGCAGCTCGTCGATCTTCTTGTAATTGTCGAAGCTCGTATCGTCGCGGAAGCGGATCTCGGGCATGAATTTCATCTGCCTGAGATGCGGGCCGAGACGGCCGCGGATGAATTTGGCGTGGCGGCTCAGCGCCGCGATGATCGCGTCATGATCGGAGACGCCAAGCGGCGTGATGAAGGCGGTCGCGACCTTCAGATCGGTCGACATGCGCACTTCGGACACGGAAATGACGGTCTTTTCCAGGAGGTCGTCGCGCACTTCGCCGCGCTGCAGGACCTGGGTGATCGCGGCGCGCACCTGCTCGCCGACGCGCAGCATGCGCTGCGACTGTGCTGTCGAGGTTTTCGTTGCCATTGTTCTTTGCCTCAAAAATCTGGGGCCTCAAAAGTCCGGGGCCTCAAAAGGTTCGGGCGCCGGCCTCATATGATCCGGCGCCCGTCCACAACTCTAGTCTCGCACGATCAGAGCGTACGGGTGATATGCTCGACGCGGAAGCATTCGATGACATCGCCCGCGCGGATGTCCTCGTAGTTCTCGAAGGCCATACCGCATTCCTGACCAACCGGAACTTCCGATACTTCGTCCTTGAAGCGCTTGAGCGTCTTGAGCTTGCCTTCGTGGATGACAACGTTGTCGCGGATGAGGCGGACGCCAGCACCACGTTCGACCTTGCCTTCGGTGACGCGGCAACCGGCGACCTTGCCGGTCTTGGTGATGTTGAACACCTCGAGGATCTCGGCATTGCCGAGGAAGGTTTCGCGGCGCTCCGGCGTGAGCAGACCCGACATCGCTGCCTTAACGTCATCCACCAGATCGTAGATGATGTTGTAGTAGCGGATCTCGATGCCAGCGCGTTCGGCGGCGACACGTGCCTGTGCGTTGGCACGGACGTTGAAGCCGATGATCGCGGCGTCGGAGGATTCGGCAAGCGCCAGATCCGATTCCGTGATGGCACCGGCGCCCGAATGGACGATGCGTGCCCGCACTTCGTCGGTGCCGAGCTTGTCGAGAGCACCGATGATCGCTTCGATCGAACCCTGCACGTCGCCCTTGATGAGCAGCGGGAATTCCTTGAAGCCGGTGTTCTGCAGCTTGCTCATCATCTGTTCGAGCGAACCACGCTGACCGGTCTGGCGGGCAACCGCCTTGTCGCGGGCCAGACGCTGGCGATATTCGGAAATCTCGCGAGCGCGGCTCTCGTTTTCGACGACGGCGAACTTGTCACCGGCAGCAGGCGTGCCGGACAGGCCGAGCACTTCGACCGGCATGGCCGGACCCGCTTCCTTGACATGGTCGCCCTTGTCGGTGACGAGCGCGCGAACGCGGCCCCACTGGTCGCCGGCAACGATGATCTGACCGGGCTTCAGCGTGCCCTTCTGGACGAGCACGGTCGCAACCGCACCACGACCACGGTCGAGCTGGGCTTCGATCACGATACCTTCGGCGGTGCGGTTCGGGTCGGCCTTGAGGTCGAGGATTTCGGCCTGCAGCAGGACGGCTTCGAGCAGCTTGTCGAGGTTGGTTTTGTTCTTCGCCGACACTTCGACGTCGAGCACTTCACCGCCGAGCGATTCAACGAAGACTTCGTGCTGCAGAAGCTGCTGACGGACCTTGTCCGGATTGGCTTCGTGCTTGTCGATCTTGTTGATCGCCACGATGATCGGAACACCGGCAGCCTTGGCGTGGCTGATGGATTCGATCGTCTGCGGCATGACGCTGTCGTCGGCCGCGACGACGAGGATCGCGATATCGGTTGCCTGCGCACCACGGGCACGCATGGCCGTGAAAGCGGCGTGGCCGGGGGTGTCGATGAAGGTGATCTTCTGGCCGTTCTGTTCGACCTGATAGGCACCGATGTGCTGGGTGATGCCGCCGGCTTCGCCCGAGACGACGTTTGCCTGACGGATGGCGTCGAGCAGCGAGGTCTTGCCGTGGTCGACGTGACCCATGATGGTGACGACTGGCGGACGCGACACCATTTCGCCGGCATCGTCAGCCCGGTCGAAGATACCTTCTTCGACGTCGGATTCCGAAACGCGCTTGACGGTGTGGCCGAATTCCCCGGCGATGAGTTCAGCGAGGTCGGCGTCGATGACGTCGCCCGGCTTCATCATCTGGCCTTCCTTCATCAGGTACTTGATGACGTCGACGGCGCGTTCAGACATACGCTGCGACAGTTCCTGAATGGTGATGGTCTCAGGCAGGACGACTTCGCGAATGACCTTTTCGCGGGTTTCCTGGATCTGGCTACGGCGGAACTTTTCCTGGCGACGGCGCATGGCGGCCATCGAGCGGCCACGGTTGTTACCGTCGTCATCCGTGCTTGCAGCGGTGATCGTCAGCTTGCCCTGGCGGCGGCCATCGTCGCCCTTCGGGCGCGTGGTGACCGGCTTTGCCGGTTCCGGACGTACGACGCGGCCACGGACAGGAGCACCGCCGCGCGGTGCGCCACGGTCGTCTTCGTCGTTTTCGCGACGGCGAACGCCGGGAGCGGCAGGAGCGCCGCCCGGAGCCGGACGGGCCTGCGACGGCGATGCAGCGTTATCGGTGCGACGCACGGCAGGCGCGGCAGCGCGCGGCGCTTCCGACTGAGCGGGAGCGGCCGGAGCCGGCGGAGCAGCAGCGGCTTCGGCAGCACGAGCTGCCTCTTCGGCAGCACGAACCTTGGCCTCTTCCGCCTCGGCGGCCTGACGCGCGATTTCCTCGGCGGCGCGGCGCTTTTCTTCCTCGGCGCGGCGAACCGCGTCTTCGGCGTCGCGAACCTGGGCCATGGCGAGCGCACGACGGCGGGCGTCCATTTCCTCAGGCGAGAGATGGTTCAGCACGACGGGACGCGGGCGGTCCTGCTGGCGCAAAGGCTGCGAGGACGGCTGCGGACGCGACGGCTGGCCACCCTGATAGGGACGCTGCTGCTGCGGCTGCTGCGGACGCGCCTGAACAGGCGCCTGCACTGGCGCGGGAGCCGGTTCAGCGGCGCGCACGGGCGCCGGCGGCGCTGCTACCGGAGTGATGGGACGTTCGTCTTCGGGGCGCATCGGGCGCCGCTTGCGGGTTTCGACAACGACCGCCTTGGTGCGGCCGCGGCCCATATCCTGGCGCACGGTGCCCTGGCTCACGCCCGACGGCTTCAGGGTCAGAGTCTTCTTGCCCGGTCCGTTCAGTGTCTTGTCGTCATTGCTATCGGTCATTCGTTCCCGTTCCTTCGGACAGGGAGCGATGACGTCATCAGGCCCTGTCAATCAAATATGTCGATCAATGATGTTGGGACCGGGCAAGCCGGTGACCGTATCATTGTTTTTGCCGGCCAGCGCCGCCCGCTGCCCGGGACTGACCGCCATTGCGGTACTGCTCAAGCATCTTTGCGCGCTTCACTACACCCTCACCCGCCTGCCCTGCAAGCACTGCAGCATGGATAAAAGCGTTCTGGCCCATCAGGCCTTCCATTTCGCCCTCCGAGAAGAGCTGGTAGGAAGGTATTTCCTCCTCGGTCTCCATTCCGAGGTGCCAGGCCTTGCGGGCCTGGTCGATCTTTCTCACGCCGTCGGCCGCGGCGTCCGTCGCGTGGAACACCGCGATGGCGGCGCCACTTCTAATCGCGGCATCCACTTTCGAGGAGCCGGTGATGAACTGTCCGGCCTTGCGGGCCATGTTCATCATCTGCATGACCTGCTGCAGCAGCAGCCTGTCGACGGCCTCGCCGAGGTCGGCCGCCACCTTCACATCCGCTTTCAAGGCGCGGGCGAAGGACTTCTTCGCCACGGCCTTGTCGACCAAAGCGCGGTCGATTTTCACCCAGCAGCCACGACCCGGAAGCTGACGCTTCAGATCGGGGACGACCGTTCCATCGGGAGCGGCGACGAAGCGGATCAGCTCATCCGGCGATCCGCTTTCGCGCGTCACGATGCACATGCGACCATTCACGTCATAACCTGCAAGATCGTCGTCCTCAGGAGAAACGGTAGGCTCACGCGTAGACATTAAACTTCCTGCTCGGCCTCGGGAGCTTCTTCAGCTTCCGCTTCCTTCGCGAGGTCTTCCTCGGTGATCCAGCCAGCCGCGAGGCGGGCCTGAACGACCATCTGTTCGGCTTCGACGCGGGAAACGTCGAACTTCGAGAACAGACCCTCGAACTTCTTGGTTTCGCCGTTCTTGCGCTCGCTCCAGCCGACGAGATCGTCGGCTGCGCAGCCGGCGAAGTCTTCCATCGTCTTGATGCCGTCTTCGCCGAGCGCGACCATCATCTGGGCGGTCATGCCGTCGATACCGCGAAGTTCGTCGGAAACGCCGAGCGACTTGCGCTTCTCGTCCATCTCGGCTTCGAGCTTTTCGAGATACTCGCGGGCGCGGGTCTGGATTTCCTGCGCGGTATCTTCGTCGAAACCGTCGATCGAGGCGATTTCGTCGAGGTCGACGTATGCCAGTTCCTCAACGGCTGCAAAGCCTTCCGAAGCCAGAACCTGGCCGACCATTTCGTCGACGTCGAGCGAATCCATGAACAGGTTGGTGCGCTCGTTGAATTCCTTCTGACGGCGTTCCGATTCTTCGGCTTCCGTCATGATGTCGATATCCCAGCCGGTCAGCTGCGATGCGAGGCGAACGTTCTGACCGCGGCGGCCGATGGCCAGCGACAGCTGCTCGTCCGGAACCACGACTTCGATGCGCTCGGCATCTTCATCGAGAACGACCTTGGCGACTTCAGCCGGCTGCAGGGCGTTGACGACGAAGGTCGCCGGGTCCTGCGACCAGGGAATGATGTCGATCTTTTCGCCCTGGAGCTCGCCGACGACGGCCTGAACGCGCGAACCACGCATACCGACGCAGGCGCCGACCGGATCGATCGAACTGTCGTTCGAGATCACGGCGATCTTGGCGCGCGAACCCGGATCGCGGGCAACCGACTTCACCTGGATGATACCGTCGTAGATTTCCGGCACTTCCATGGTGAAGAGCTTGACCATGAACTGCGGATGCGTGCGCGACAGGAAGATCTGCGGGCCGCGCTGTTCGCGACGAACGTCATATACGTATGCACGGACACGATCGCCATAGCGAACGTTTTCGCGCGGGATCATTTCGTCGCGGCGGATGATGCCTTCGCCACGGCCGAGGTCGACGATGACGTTGCCGTATTCGACGCGCTTGACGGTGCCGTTGACGATTTCGCCGACGCGATCCTTGAATTCGTCGAACTGACGATCACGCTCGGCTTCGCGAACCTTCTGGACGATGACCTGCTTGGCGGACTGGGCGGCGATACGGCCGAAATCCATCGGCGGCAACGGATCGGCGATGAAATCGCCAAGGGCTGCGTCCGGGTTGCGGTCGCGGGCCAGTTCGAGCGGGATCTGCGTCGAGTAATCCTCGGCCTTCTCGACGACTTCGAGCAGGCGCTGAAGGCGGATTTCGCCGGTCTTCGGATTGATGTCGGCCCGGATGTTGGACTCGGTGCCATAACGGGAGCGTGCTGCCTTCTGGATCGCATCGGCCATTGCGGCGAGCACGATTTCGCGGTCGATGACCTTTTCGCGCGCCACTGCATCTGCGATCTGCAGAAGTTCGAGCCGGTTCGCACTGACTGCCATTGTCTTTTCTCTCCGTCTAGGCGCCCGGGGTTCCCTTACCCTGGTGCCACAAGTTGATCGGTTTATTCTTCGTCTTCAGCGTCGTTCTGGTTCGCGGCCTCTGCCTTCGCCAGCTTGTCGGCGCGCAGGGCATCACGGATCAGATCGTCGGTCAGAATGAGCTTTGCATCGGCAAGAGCCGTGAACGGAATAACGATATTCAGTTCTTCGCCCTCGGAAACCTGGTCGCGCTCGAGCGTGAAGCCATCGACGTCGCTCGAGACGATCTTACCGCGGAAGCGCTTGCGGTTGCCGACCATAATCGACGTTTCGCACTTCAGCAGGTGACCCTGCCAGCGCGCGAAATCGGACTTGCGCACCATTGGACGGTCGATGCCGGGCGACGACACTTCCAGATGATACTCTTTATCGATGGGATCTTCCACATCGAGAACCGGGGAAACGGCCATCGAGACCTCCTCGCAGCCCTCGACGTCCATGGTTCCGTCGTTGCGCTCGGCCATGATCTGCATGGTGGCGCCGTTCTGGTTCAGCATGCGAACACGGATCAGGCGGTAACCGAGGTCGATCAGCACGGGCTCGACGATGTCGGCAAGGCGCTGGTCGAGGCCGGTTTCCGTGATCAGCCGCGGCTCAAGTTGGTTGTCTGCGTTCGTCGGATCCGACAAGCGATACGCTCCTAGCAATTTCATGCATTTCGGGTGATCGCGGTAATAAAAAAGAGCGGGTCCTTGCGGCCCACTCTTCATCAATGCGATCAAGATTTGAGAGCCATATAGGCCGGTTTCCGCAAAATTGCAAGCTCCTCGGGATCGGCGGCGCCGTGGACGCGAGGCCTGTGGCCAGAATCAGCCTTTCGCTTATATAGCATTGCGGACGGGAGCATCGAGCGGGAGCAATCGTGGCCTATACCTCATCGACATTGGCGCCTCTGCGGCACGAGACATACCGTACCATCTGGTTCGCCAGCATCGCATCGAACTTCGGCGGCCTGATCCAGGCGGTGGGTGCCGCGTGGATGATGACCATGATCACCGCCTCGGGCGACATGGTGGCGCTGGTGCAGACCTCCACGGCGCTTCCGATCATGCTGTTCTCGCTGGTCTCGGGTGCGCTTGCCGACAGCTTCGACAGAAGGCGCGTGATGCTGACGGCGCAGTGTTTCATGCTGGCGGTCTCGGCGCTGCTCAGCGCCTTTGCATTTTTTGGTCTGCTTTCTCCCTGGCTGCTTTTGCTGTTCACCTTCCTGCTCGGCTGCGGCACGGCATTGAACAATCCTTCCTGGCAGGCGTCGGTGGGAGACATGGTTCCGCGCGCGGACCTGCCGGGCGCCGTCACCCTGAACAGTGTCGGTTTCAACATCACCCGCAGCGTCGGACCTGCGCTCGGCGGCATCATCGTCGCGGCTGCGGGTGCCGCGGCCGCTTTCGCAGTCAACACGGTGAGCTATTTCGCGCTGATCTACGCGCTGGTGCGTTGGAAACCGAGCTACCCCGTCTCGACGCTGCCGCGCGAAGCGCTGGGCAGCGCGATCTTCGCTGGGCTGCGCTACATCTCGATGTCGCCCAACCTGCAAAAGGTGATGCTGCGCGGTCTCGTCTTCGGCGTCAGCGCCAGCTCGATCCTCGCTCTGCTCCCCATCGTGGCGCTGGAGCTGGTGGTGGGCGGTCCGCTGACCTACGGCCTGATGCTCGGCTCTTTCGGCATCGGCGCGATCGGCGGGGCAGTGCTGAACGCGCGGCTGCGCGAGCGGTTTTCCAGCGAGACGATCGTGCGCCTCTCCTTTGCGGGCTTCGCGCTCAGCGCCGGCATCGCCGCCTACAGTCCGATTTCGGCACTGACCTGCGCCGGGCTGGTGATCTCCGGTGCCTGCTGGGTGCTGGCGCTGTCGCTGTTCAACACGATCGTGCAGCTTTCGACGCCGCGCTGGGTGGTCGGGCGGGCGCTGTCGCTCTACCAGACCGTGACGTTCGGCGGGATCGCAGGCGGCAGCTGGCTTTGGGGTCTCGCGGCCGACAGCTATGGCGTCGCCAACGCGCTGCTCCTCTCCGCCGTCGTCATGCTCTTCGGCATCGTGATCGGCCTGAAGTTCTCCATGCCGGCCTTCGCGTCGCTCAACCTCGATCCGCTCAACCGCTTTACCGAGCCGTCGCTCGGCCTCGACATCACGCCGCGCAGCGGACCCGTGGTCATCCAGGTGGACTACGAGATCGATGACAGCGACGTGCCGGAGTTCCTGATGCTGATGGGCGAGCGGCGGCGCATCCGCATCCGCGACGGCGCGCGCAACTGGGCGCTGATGCGTGACCTGGAAAAGCCCGGACACTGGACGGAGACCTATCACACGCCGACATGGGTCGAATACATCCGCCACAACCAGCGCCGGACCCAGGTCGACGGCGAAAACACCGACCGGCTACGGGCGCTGCATCGTGGCGAGGCCGCTCCGCATGTGCATCGGATGATCGAACGCCAGGCCATTCCGCCAAGCGACGACGTCTTCTTCAAGGCGCATATCGACCTGCACCACTGAATTTATTTCAGCTTGCCGATCATATGCGCCTCGGGATAGCAGGTCGGCTTCATGCCGTTCTTTTCCTGCCACTGGCCGATGGAGCGGCGCGTCTTGTAGCCGGGCAGGCCATCGGAGCCGCCGACGTCATAGCCCTTCTTCTCCAGCGCCTTTTGCATGGTGGCGACATCCGAGCGCAGCATCTTGCCGACATCGCCCCACGCACCCTGGAATGCGCCGGAGCCATAGGCGATGCGATCGGCGAGGTTGCCGATGTAGAGGGCGTAGAGATCGGAATTGTTGTATTCCTTGATGACGTAGAAATTCGGCGTCACAAGGAATTCCGGGCCGTCGCGACCGGCCGGCACCATCATCATGCCCGAGGCCTTGCTTTCAGCGGAACCGAAGGCTTTGCCCGAAATGCGCGCAATGCCGAGCGACGTCCAGTGGCCCATGGGCTTGGCAAGATCCGGGCCTTCTTGGGCGCAGGAAACCTGTGCGGGGATCGTTACCTCGTAACCCCAGCCCCGGCCCTTCTGCCAGCCTTTCTGCACCAGAAAATTGGCGATCGAGGCCAGCGTATCCGGCACCGAGGTCCAGATATTGGGATGGCCGTCACCATCGAAATCGACAGCATACTTGAGGTAGCTCGTCGGCATGAACTGCGGCTGGCCGAGTGCGCCGGCGGACGAGCCCTTGAACTCGGCCGGCGTCGAATCGCCCCGGTTGATGATATCGAGCGCGGCCAGAAGTTCGGTACGGAACATTTCCTTGCGCGTCGACATGAAGGCCTTGGTGGCCAGCACCTCGATCGCTGAATTCGGGATCTTCGCGGCGCCGAAGCCGGTTTCTCGGCCCCAGATGGCGAGCACGACCGAGCCGGGGACGCCATAGGTCTTCTCGATCTTCTTCAGCGTCGAGGCATATTGCGACTGGAAGCCGCGACCGGTTGCCGCCAGCCGCTTCAGGCGGTCGTCGTTGAAATATGGCGCGGGCGAGGAGAATTCGGCCTGGGTCTGCTTCTGTTGCTTCGGCGGCGGGAAGCCGGGAGGGGCAAGGTCGGTCAGCGACCAGTCGAGTTCGACACCTGAAAAGGCTGCTTCGAAGGCGCTGCGGGAAATGCCCTTCTTTTGCGCCTCCGGCCAGACATCGGTCTGCACCCAGCTTTCAAACTGCGCTTCCACCGCCGCCTTGGAAGGGGCGGCGTGGGCGGCAGCGGTGGTTGAGAGGATGGCGAGCAGCGTAGCGAGGGCGTGCCGGATATTCCTTGCCATAACTTTTTCCCTCATATCGCCGTTCGCGCCCGAAGGGCCGCCGTCAGCGTGCCCTCGTCGAGATAATCGAGCTCGCCGCCGACAGGCACGCCGTGAGCAAGACGGGTGATCTTGACGTCGAGCCCTGCCAGCTGGTCGGTTATATAGTGGGCTGTGGTTTGGCCCTCGACCGTCGCGTTGACGGCGATGATGATTTCCTTGATGCCGCCTTCGCCGACGCGCTCGATCAGGCCGCGAATGTTGAGATCATCCGGCCCGACGCCATCGAGTGGCGAGAGCGTGCCGCCGAGCACGTGGTAGGCGGCATTGAGCGCGCCGGCGCGTTCCAGCGCCCAGAGATCCGAGACGTCCTCGACGACGATGATCAGCGACTGGTCACGGCGATTATCGGTGCAGACGGTGCAAGGATCGGACGTGTCGACATTGCCGCAGCGCGAGCAGATCTTGACCTTGTCGTAGGCCTCGCCCATCGAGGCGGCAAGCGGACCGAGCAGCTGGTCCTTCTTCTTGATCAGATGGAGTGCTGCGCGGCGCGCCGAGCGCGGGCCGAGGCCCGGCACCTTCGCCAGCAACTGGATGAGTTTTTCGATTTCCGGGCCGGTGACTCGCTTTGCCATGTGCGGTTCTTAGCCCATATGTCGAGAAAACGGAAACGTCTCAGGAAGGCGCGACGATGAAAATCCTTGCCGTGTGCACCGGCGATGCCGAGCGCCTGCCCGGAAAGAGCTACAAGACAGGCATCAACAAGCATGCCACGGGCGGCAGCGTGATCGTCGATGCCGAGGGCTTGCTCGGGGATGCCATCTGCAACCGCAAGCATCATGGCGGCGTCGACCAGGCCGTCTATATCGAGGGCAGCCTGACGCTCGACTGGTGGTCGAGCGAACTCGGCCGAGTGCTTGCGCCCGGCACGTTCGGCGAAAATCTCGTCGTGGACGGACTTGATAACCGTGGCGTGGCGGTAGGCGACCGGTTCATAGCCGGCGATCTTGTTCTCGAAGTCACCTCGGCCCGCATTCCCTGCGCCACCTTCGCGGCGAAGATGGGCGACCCAATGTTCGTCAAGCGCTACACGAAAGCCGGCCGGCCGGGCATCTATTGCCGCGTGATCCAAGGCGGCACGGTGACGGCAGATGCTCCGGTCGAGTACCAGGCGTTTGCCGGCGCCAAAGTGACGATGCCGGAGATGATGGCGACATTCGGCAGGAGACTATCGGCTGACGACCGCGCGCGGTATCTGGCGGCACCGATCCATTACAAGCTGCGCGCCGTTTTGGAAGCTCAGAACCAGTGACCAGCACGAGAGACCGGCCAGAGGCCTTCAGTTAGCGATTTCCATATATCTCCACTTGCTGATGAAAGCGATCCTCCTAGTTTTCACGCACGGGGTGTAAATCTAAGGAGGCTCGCATGTTTATCGGAAGACTTTCCACGACAGTGATGATCGCCTTGACAGCCACTGCCATATTGTCGGCGACGCCGGCTGCCGCACGGGTCAAGGCGGGAGCGCTCGGCTGCAATATCTCCGCCGGTTTCGGTGTTATCGTCGGCTCCAAACGCACTCTTCAGTGCGTCTTCACGCCGTCCTCACCCGGACCGAACGAACACTATACGGGAACCATCACCAAGCTTGGGATCGATATCGGCGCTCTCAGCGGCGGCGGCCTAAGCTGGCTGGTCTACGCGCCGACGAACCGCATAGACGGTGCACTGCAGGGCAGCTATTCCGGTGTTGCAGCCAACGCGACACTTGGGCTTGGACTGGGTGCCAATGTGCTGTTCGGCGGGTTCAACGGTTCGATCGCGCTGCAACCGGTTTCGGCGGAGGGAACCGCGGGTCTCAGCGTGGCGGCCGGCGTCG
This sequence comes from Hyphomicrobiales bacterium, assembly GCA_900471485.1. GTDB lineage: Bacteria > Pseudomonadota > Alphaproteobacteria > Rhizobiales > Rhizobiaceae > Rhizobium. Next base: position 26,399 of record UCEU01000028.1, on the reverse strand, counting down.
CCAACATGATCCTGACCTGGGAGCCGCCGCCACCGCCGGCCAAGCCCGTCAAGACGACGAAACGGCACAGCTCGCAGCACGCGAAATAGGCCGATCGTCGGGAACAAGCGCGGCGCCCAACGGCGCCGCCCTGGTTTCAGATTGAAACCTTCTGGCCGATCAGAACGGCATCTTGAAGCCGGGCGGGATCGGCAGGCCTGCGGTCAGCGCCTTGGTCTTTTCCGCGGCAACGGCGTCCGCCTTGTCCTTGGCGTCCTTGTGGGCAGCAACGATCAGGTCTTCGAGGATTTCGACGTCGTCTTCCTTGAAGAGCGACGGATCGATCTTCAGGCCCTTCATTTCGCCCTTGCCGGTAACGGTGACGGTGACCAGACCACCACCGGACTTGCCTTCGACGGAGAGCTCGGCGATCTCCGCCTGCATCTGCTCCATCTTGGCCTGCATTTCCTTGACTTTGCCCATCATGCCCATGATGTCGCGCATCGCCATACTCCTTCTTGGTCCTTAGAATTCTATGTCGTCGCCGGGCAGGATATCGCCCTCTTCGGATTCAGCCACCGCGGGTGCCTGAACCGTACCTTCATCTTCCTCGGGCGCCGGCGCCCTGACGCGGACGTCGATGATCTTGGCGCCAGGAAACTGCGAGAGGATGGCTGCTACGTCGGGATCCTGGCGCGCATCGCTGACCTGCTGCGCCTTGGCGTTGGCCTCGGCTTCCACCATGGTCGGCTGGCCCTGATCGCGGCTGAGGCTGACGATCCAGTGGATGCCGGTCCATTCCTTGAGCTTGACCGCCAGCTCGTTGAGCAGGGTGCCGGGAGCACCATCCGTCAGATTGACGTCGAGAATTCCGGGTTCGACGCGAACGGGACGGACGAAATTGCGCACCAGCGCCTTGATCTTCACGTCGCGCTTTTCGCCGGCGAGATCGACGATATCGCTGATGGACTTGACGGATACGAGCGGCGCCGGCGCTTCGGCCTCGGTGCGACCGACCGGGATCGCCTGCGGGTTGGGATTGGGCACGGCGCGCAGCATGGCGGTGGGACCGGAGGATTGCGGGCGCGGCGCGACCGCTTCGCTGCCGCGGGCCATGACGTTGCCCTGATAATTGACCGTGGCACCGCCGCCGCCATTGCCAGATGGCGCCGATGGTCGTGTTCCGCCGCCGTTCTCGGAGAACTCGGCGAGCCGGCGAGCCGCGTCCTCAGGCGCCGGCAGATGCGCGGCATGCGCAAGACGGATCAGCACCATTTCAGCCGCACCGGCCGGGCGCGACGAGGCTTCAGCTTCGGGAATGCCCTTCAGCAGCATCTGCCAGATGCGCGACAGCGTGGTCACCGCGACGCTCTGGGCAAACTCGGCAGCCTTGGTGCGCTCGATTTCGCTGAGCGAAGGATCGTTGGCGCCATCAGGCACGAATTTCAGGCGGGTGACCAGGTGGGTGAAATCGGCAAGGTCGGTTAGCACGGCGACAGGATTGGCGCCGGCATCGTACTGGCTTTCGAATTCCGAAAGTACCGACGCCACGTCGCCTTTGACCACATGCTGGAACAGATCGACGATGCGAGCACGATCGGCAAGGCCGAGCATGCCGCGGACGGATTCGGTGAGAACGGCACCACCGCCGTGGGCGATCGCCTGGTCGAGCAGCGAAAGGCCGTCACGGGCGGAGCCTTCGGCCGCGCGCGCGATCATCGCCAGCGCATCAGGCTCGGCATCGATGCCCTCCTTCGATGCGATCGTGGTGAACAGGCCGACGAGATCGGACGCGCTGATGCGGCGGAGATCGAAGCGCTGGCAGCGCGACAGGACCGTGATCGGTACTTTGCGGATTTCGGTGGTCGCGAAGATGAACTTCACATGCTCCGGCGGCTCCTCAAGCGTCTTCAGCAAGCCATTGAAGGCCTGCGTCGAGAGCATGTGCACTTCGTCGATGATGTAGACCTTGTAGCGCGCCGACACCGGGCGGTAGCGCACCTGCTCGATGATCTCTCTGATATCGTCGATACCGGTGTGCGAGGCGGCGTCCATCTCGATGACATCGACATGGCGACCTTCCATGATTGCCTGGCAGTGTTCGCCGGGAACCCTGAGATCGATCGTCGGCTTGTCGATCTCGGCCGTCTTGTAATTCAGTGCGCGTGCCAGGATGCGGGCGGTCGTCGTCTTGCCGACCCCGCGAACGCCGGTCAGCATGTAGGCTTGCGCGATACGGCCGGTCTCGAAGGCGTTGGTCAGGGTCTGGACCATCGGCTCCTGGCCGACCATCAGATCCGTGAAATCCTTGGGGCGGTATTTGCGTGCCAGCACCCGGTATCCGGTGCCTGTCGAGGCGGCATCTGGTGATTGTCGCTCGGTGTCGCTCATCGCCCTGCTTAACGCCCGAACTCTTCGGGCAAAGGATGGAGAGAAGGGTGGGAGGCTGGCACGATGACCCGTGCCTGGCTCGTTAGGGCTGCTTCCTTCCGGACCTGACCCGGTTGGCGAGTGGCTCGTCCACCACCAACCTCCCGAAGGCACATATCGGCAATATCGCGATCAAAAGCAAGCCAAGCTCAAAAAAAACTGCTAGCCTCTGGAAAAATCAGGAGGAATACCCGTTGGACGCATTCGAACTCGACCACCGGCTCGCGAATGACAGCATCAGCATCATGCGGACGGGGCTCTGCGACCTCAGACTATCCAAGGACTGTCGTTGGCCGTGGCTCATCATGGTGCCGCGCCGCGCCGATATCACCGAGATTTTCGAGCTCACGCCGCTCGACCAGGTGATGCTGACATTCGAGACCGAGATGGTCGCTTCGGCGTTGAAGACGGTGACCGGTGCGACAAAAATCAACGTCGCGGCTATTGGCAACATCGTCCGCCAGCTTCATGTTCATGTGATCGCGCGTTTCGAGGGCGATGCCAACTGGCCTGGCCCCGTTTGGGGATACGGCAAGCCGGAAGCCTATGACGACGCGAAACGAGATCAACTGATAAAGACGTTGCGGGAAGCCCTTACATCATGAGCCGTTCGCTTTTCGATTCGGATGTACCCCATCCGGAACCCAGCAATCTGACAGCATTCGCCGCCAACGACCTGGTTCGCGATTCCGAGCATCGCAACGAGAGCTCGGTCGACGAGGCGCTGGCGAAGGACGGAACCCATATCTTCGCCTTCAGCGGTGACAAGCTGGTGCTCAAGCATGACGGCCAGGTGCTCGATCCGCTGTTCGCGCGCTACGAGCTGAAGGACCTGAAGCCGAACTGGGACGAGACCGTTCTGCTCGGCTATCGCAAGACAGGCGAGCCCCGGCTGGCCGTGCCGGTCGCCGTGTCGGAAGAAGAGCTTTCCAGCCAGTACAAGCCCGCCGACGGCCGGTCGCTCTATCGCGACATGCTGCTCGACGAAGTCCTGCTCGGCGAGTTTGCCCAGGGCGCCAGCCTGATCCGCTGGAACAGCGACAACAAGTTCTGCGGCCGCTGCGGCTCGGCGATGGAGATGCGGATCGGCGGCTACAAGCGCGTCTGCTCCGCATGCGAGCACATGATCTTCCCGCGAACGGACCCCGTGGTGATCATGCTGACCGTGGACGAGGAGCGCGATCTCTGCCTGCTCGGTCGCGGGCCGCATTTCGCGCCGGGCATGTATTCCTGCCTCGCCGGCTTCGTCGAGCCCGGCGAGACGATCGAGAACGCCGTGCGCCGCGAGACGCTGGAGGAATCCGGCATCCATACCGGGCGCATCCGCTACCACGCTTCCCAGCCCTGGCCGATGCCGCACACGCTGATGATCGGGTGCTATGCCGAGGCCAGATCACGCGACATCACCCGCGACGAGCAGGAGCTCGAGGACTGCCGCTGGTTTACCCGCGAGGAAACGATCGAGATGCTCGAACGTCCCGGCACAACAGGCAAGGCGCCACCGCCGAAGGGCGCCATCGCCCATCGCCTGATGCGCGACTGGGTGGAGTGGAAAAAGTAGGCCAAGACCATGGCTCGCTCCGAACGCCTGCTGACATTGCTGCAAACGCTGCGCCGCTACCGGCGGCCGGTGAGCGGCTCGATGCTTGCCGAGGAAACCGGCGTCAGCATCCGCACGCTCTATCGTGATATCGCCAGCCTGCAGGCGCAGGGTGCACTGATCGAAGGTGAGCCGGGCATCGGCTATATCCTCAGGCCGGGCTTCATGCTGCCGCCGATGATGTTTTCGCAGGACGAGATCGAGGCGCTGGTGCTCGGATCACGCTGGGTGGCGCGCGCCGCCGATCCGCGCCTGGCGGCGGCGGGTGCGGATGCGCTGGCCAAGATCGCCGACGTGCTGCCGCGCGAAATCCGCGACGAGATCGAGACCTCCCCTCTCCTCATCCACATGCGGCCGCCGATCGCCAGCAAGGCCGACCTCGGCGTCATAAGAAAGGCGATCCGCGGCGAGCGGGTGCTGAAGCTGACCTACACCGACGAAGGCGGTGCGGTCTCGATCCGCAACGTCTGGCCTTTTGCCATAAGCTACACCGAGCAGGTCCGGATGGTGGTCGCCTGGTGCGAGCTGCGACAGGATTACCGTCATTTCCGTACCGATCGCATCGTCGAAATGATCCCGCAGGAAACGCGCTATCCCCGCCGCCGCGCCGTGTTGCTGCAGGAGTGGCGCGAGCGCGAAATCGAACCGCGCGAACAGAAAACACTACTGCCATAAACTGACAGTGTGTGGCGCTATTGTGGGTTCATCGAAACAAGAGGACCTGCCATGACGAGCCTGAACACTTGCCAGACACCGCGCGGCGCTCTGCGTTCCGACGAAGCCGCATCCGACACATGGTACCCGCAATCGCTGATGCTGCGCATGATGCAGAACGCATCGCGCAACATGAGGCGAAGCGAAACGCCGCGCCTCGATCCACAATCGATGTCCGAGAACCTGCGACGGGACATCGATTGTGATCGACTGGAGCAGCCACGCGCGCGAACGGTGAACCGACGCCCCTAAGCCTTTTTATCGGAGTCTTTCCAACGCTGCCGGCATGCCGGCGGCGGTAGTACCATCACGCCCATTTTCAGCACGAGGGACACCATCATGAACAGCCCGAACCTCATCATTCTTTATGTCAGAGATCCCGCCGAGAGCGCTTCGTTCTACAAGGCGCTGCTTAATCGCGAACCGGTCGCCGCGGCGCCCAACTTCGTCGCCTTCGCGCTCGACGGCGGCTTCACGCTCGGCCTGTGGCGACTGAGCAGCGTGATGCCACGTCCCTCGGCAATCGGCAGCAGGGCCGAGATCGCCTTCATGGTGCCGGGTGAAAACGGGGTCTCCAACCTTTACCGTGACTGGCGCGATCGACATCTGCCGATCGCGCAGGATCTGACCGATCTCGACTTCGGGCCGACCTTCGTCGTGCTTGATCCAGACGGACATCGGCTGCGGGTCTGTGAGCCGGACAAGTAAATTACAGATGCATTAAAAAGGGCGCCTCGGCGCCCTTTTTCATTTCTGCAGCTGTCCGCGCATCGGGTGGCCCTTGTAGACGCCGAGGATGCGCACCTTTTCGGAGAAGAACTGCAACTCCTCCAGCGCACGGCGAACGTTTGCGTCGTTCGGATGACCCTCGATATCGGCATAGAACTGGGTGGCGACGAACTTGCCGCCGAGCTGATAGCTCTCCAGCTTGGTCATGTTGATGCTGTTGGTGGCGAAGCCGCCAAGCGCCTTGTAGAGCGCTGCCGGAATGTTGCGGACGTTGAAGACGAAGGTGGTGACCAGCTTTTCTTCCGTCGACGCACGCTCCGCCCACTGCTCGTCACGCGACAGAATAACGAAGCGAGTAACGTTGTCTTCGGTGTCCTCGACGTTTTCGGCGATGATGTCGAGCTTGTAGAGGTCAGCGGCGAGACGCGGCGCGAGGGCTGCCATCGAGCGGTCACCGGTTTCCTGTACCAGCTTGGCGGCGCCGGCGGTGTCGCCGGCAACGACGGCCTTCCAGCCATTGGCGCGGACGATCTTGCGGCACTGGCCGAGCGCGTGGATGTGGCTGTGAACGGTGCGGACCTCGTCCTTGGTGACGCCCGGCAGCACCATGAGTTGGAAGCGGATCGGCATGAAATATTCGCCGATGATGTGGAGGCGCGATTCTGGCAGCAAATGGTGGATGTCAGCGACGCGGCCGGCGATGGTGTTCTCGATCGGGATCATCGCCAGATCGGCATCGCCGCTTTCCAGCGCCACGAAGGCATCCTCGAAGGTCTGGCACGGTAGCGGATCCATATCAGGAAACATATCGCGGCAGGCCATGTCGGAATTGGCGCCGAAGTCGCCCTGGAAGGCGATTTTGTTGGTCTTGATGCTCATGGGAGATCCGTCATTTCGATTGGGCGGAGAGAATGCGCCGTGCCTTTTCAAGGTCGGCGGGAGTATCGACACCGAGCGGAACGGTGTCAACGATCTCGGCATCGATACGCATGCCGGCTTCCAGCGCCCGCAACTGCTCCAGCGACTCGCGCTTTTCGAGCGTGGAGGGCCCAAGCGCAACGAAGCGCTCCAATGCCGAGCGACGATAGGTGTAGAGGCCGATATGATGATAGAGCGGGCCGTTGCCATAAGGTGCGGTGGCACGCGTGAAATAGAGCGCCTTCAGACGGGTGCCGGACAGCGGCGAGCCGACGATCTTGACGATATGCGGCGCCGTCTTGTCTTCCTCGTTGTCGATCTCGATCGTCAATGTGGCGATATCGACAGCTTCGTCCTGCAGCGGACGCAGGGACGCACGCACCGTTTCCGGCTCGATCGTCGGAAGATCGCCCTGTACATTGACGATGTACTGCGCCTTACCCTCGGGATCGACCTTCGTCAGCGCTTCATAGATACGGTCGGAACCGGACTGATGATCCGTGCTGGTCATGACGACTTCGAAGCCGGCTTCCTTCACGACGTCGAAGACGCGCTGATCGTCGACAGCGACCACGACGCGACCAATCGCCGCCTCTGTCGCACGCCGCGCGACCTGGACGATCATCGGCTGACCGCAGATATCCGCGAGCGGTTTGTCAGGCAGCCGGGTCGATGCCATGCGTGCCGGAATGAGGACAAGGACGTTGTCTAAATTTGGATTAGTCATTGTTCAGGCCTTCAAATCCCGGCGGAAAGGTGTCAAAAAGTCTCATGCAGCGGACGCGTTCGGCTGTTGCAAGAGGTAGCCAAAAGACATAGGTTCCGCTCGATTTCAAGAGACAGACCGGTTTTATGTCTGCCGGTTTGTGAGGGGGAGCATCGCAAATGAATTCATACGTGAATACGGCGGTGGGGGCGCTACTTGGAACGGTCTTCGTTCTGATGTCTGTTTCCATTGCCTCGGAAAGCATCTTTCATTCGGAGAAGCCGGAGAAGGAAGGCTTTGCCATCGTCGCGGAAGAGCCTGCCGCAGGTGGCGGGGAAGCCGCGCCGGCCGCCGCAGCCGTACCGATCGCGCAATTGCTGGCAAAGGCCGACGCCAAGGCCGGCGAAGCTGTTTTCAAGAAGTGTCAGGCCTGTCATGACGGCACTAAAGGGGGACCGAACAAGGTCGGGCCGAACCTCTTTGGTGTCGTAGATCGTCCGATAGCCTCGCATGAGGGCTTCGCTTATTCTTCGGCCATGAAGGACTTTTCCAAGGGCAGCAGCGAGAAGTGGACGTTCGACCACCTCAGCCACTTCCTGACGGCTCCGAAGAAGTACATTGCCGGAACGGCGATGGGCTTTGCCGGTATTCCCAAGGATACCGATCGCGCCAACCTCATCCTCTTCCTGCACACGCTGTCCGATTCTCCGGTGCCTCTGCCGGATCCGAATGCGCCCGACGCGGCAACGCAGTAAGAACGACCATCAAGCCCGGCCTCAGCGCCGGGCTTTTCATTGGGCGGCGCCACCGAGAATGTAGGCCCAGAACGAAACCGAGATGGCACCCAGTCCTGTCGTGACCGTTATGGTCGATGCGGCCAGGCTGTGGCCGACACCGAAACGATTGGCGATCAGCCAGGCATTCACGCCTGTCGGTACCGAAGCGATGAGCACCAGCGCCGCGGTCCAGTCGCTCGCCAGGCCAAGCATATGGCTCGCCACCCAGACACATGCCGGAAGCAGCAGCAGCTTGAAGACCGAGGTGACGCTGGCAATGCCGAGATTGCCCGATACCCCGTACTTCTGCAGCGCCATGCCGAGCGATATAAGCGCCACCGGACCGGCCACGCCGGCGATCTGATCGACAATCGATTCGACGGGTCCCGGCATGCGCAAATCCAGCAGGTGCATGGCGGCACCGCCGGCAAGGCCGATGACGAGCGGATTGCGGACGAGGTTCTGCAGGATCTGGCGTATCACCTTGGCCATGCTGCGCTCGGCACCGCCGGAAATCTTGTGTTCGGCCCGCTCCATCATGATCGTGCCGATGATCATCATCACGGGAAGATGGACGGCGATCAGGATCGACAGCGGCACCAGTCCCTTGTCGCCAACCGTCCTCTGCACCAACGGCAAGCCGACGAAGATGGTATTGGCGAAGGCCGACGAGACCCCGGATATCACGCCAATACGCTCGTCTCTGCCGAAGAAGCGTGTTGCAGCGAGGTGGCCAGCAACCCAGGTCACGGCCACGCCCGAGAAATAGGCGATCCAGAGCCGGAACGGCGAAGCGCCGTGAAAGTCGGCTTCGGCGATGGTGCGAAACAACAGGAGCGGTACCGCAAGCTTGAAGACGAAATCGCTCAACGCGTCGCCGATCTCCGCCTTCATGAGACCGATCTTGACCACCAGCCAGCCGATCAAAATCATCACGAAGATGGGGAGGACGTCGAAGATGATCGCTGACATGGGAAGGACTGCCTTTGCATGCGGAGATGACAGACCTAACAGCAAATCACCGGCGATGTAGAGACAAAAAAAGCGGGCCGAGCCCGCTTTTCCGCATCCGGTCTTGCCGGATATCCGATGAATGCTGCCAGTTCATCCGTGGTCAGCAACACCGGCAAAGGGTCGAAGGGCAATCATGCCTTCCCTATCGACAGCGGAACTCGCCGCCCATGTCGATCCGTTGAAAGTACAACTAACGCTTCAAGATGACGGACGCATGACGATCCACGCGGATTTTCAGCAAGAGTCGGGACCTGGCCGCATTTCTTCTTCCCATGCCGCGAAAATTCGCTAAGACCGATCACCGGCTATCACCAAAACCGGGATTTCCCTCTTCATGACCAAATTCGATGTACTGACTGTCGGCAACGCCATCGTCGATATCATCGCGCGTTGCGACGACCAGTTCCTCACTGACCACAAGATCACCAAGGCGGCGATGAACCTGATCGACGCCGAGCGCGCCGAGCTGCTCTACGCGCACATGGGTCCCGCGCTCGAAGCATCGGGCGGCAGTGCCGGCAACACGGCAGCCGGGATCGCCAATTTCGGCGGAAAGGCTGCCTATTTCGGCAAGGTCGCCGAGGATCAGCTGGGCGAAATCTTCTCGCACGACATCCGCGCCCAGGGCGTCCACTACCAGACGCAGGCGCGCGGTAAGTTCCCGCCGACGGCACGTTCGATGATCTTCGTCACCCCGGATGGCGAGCGCTCGATGAATACCTATCTCGGAGCCTGCGTCGAGCTTGGTCCCGAGGATGTAGAGCCAGAGGTCGTCGCCGAGGCCAAGGTCACCTATTTCGAAGGCTATCTCTGGGATCCGCCGCGCGCGAAGGAAGCGATCCGCGACTGCGCCCGCATCGCCCATGAGAACGGCCGCGAAGTGTCGATGACGCTTTCCGACAGCTTCTGCGTCGATCGCTATCGCAGTGAGTTCCTGGAACTGATGCGCTCGGGCACCGTCGACATCGTCTTCGCCAACCGGCAGGAAGCGCTGGCGCTCTATGAGACCGACGATTTCGAAGTAGCGCTCACCAGCATTGCCAGGGACTGCAAGATCGCGGCCGTGACGATGAGCGAGGACGGTGCCGTTATCCTGAAGGGCGAGGAGCGTTACTACGTCGACGCGATCACCATCAAGGAACTGGTCGATACGACGGGTGCGGGCGATCTCTTCGCCGCCGGCTTCCTCTACGGCTACACGCAGGGGCGGGCGCTGGAAGACTGCGGCAAGCTGGGCTGCCTGGCCGCCGGCATCGTCATCCAGCAGGTCGGACCGCGTCCCATGGCATCGCTCGCCGATGCGGCGAAGCGCGCAAGCCTTACTTGAAGGCTTCGCCGGGATAAGCTCCCCAGATTTCCGACTGCGCCACCCAACCTTCGGCGCCGTCGGTCTTGGCCAGGCACCAGTCGCCGTTGCACTCGCCGATATTCATCATCACGCCCGGTTCGAGCTTGGCGACAACGGTCGAAGACGGCAGCGCTTCACGGCGCATGTTGACGAAGACGCTCTGGCCCTTTCCCTTCATCCATGGCGCGGCAATGGCCGAGCGCGACCCCGATAGCAGCGACTGGTTGACCCAACCTTCGGTGCCATCAGCATCGCGGATCTGGCGCCAGTTGTCGTATTCCTGAATGATCTCGACCGGCAGGCCGGCCTTCAGATACATCCATGAGGCCGCGTAATCGGTGCCGGGACCGATGCGCAGGTTGACTCGCTTGGACTTGAGCGTCACGAAGCGCGGCAGCGGCAGGCCGCTTGGGCCTTTGGCGGCCTGGGCAACGGCCAATTCGGCCGTTCCTGTCGAAAGCACGAAACCGATCGCAACCGCGAAGAATGATTTCAGGACTTTGCTACGCATTGGACTTCCATTCGCTCGCATTCGAGGCAGTGCTTCTGCCTGATGTCAGGAGTTCGGCATTCGGCCGGCCTTAGCTCACGAGTTTTGTTTGTCTTCGTGCGCGGGTCTGGTAGAAATTGCCCGGAACGGGGAAATTATCCCGCGTCTTGGTTAAGGACATCTGAACAAGGCAGCGCCGGCGCTCATGACGACAAAGAAAAAACCGAAGGTCTACATCACGCGAAAGCTGCCGGATGCCGTGGAAACGCGCATGCGCGAGCTCTTCGACGCCGAGCTCAACATCGATGATACGCCGCGCTCGAAGAACGAGTTGGCAAGCGCGATGAAGACCGCCGAAGTGCTGGTCCCGACGGTGACGGACCGCATCGACGCCGCCCTTATCGAGGAAGCCGGGCCGCAGCTGAAGCTGATCGCCAGTTTTTCCAACGGCACCGACCACATCGACGTCGAGGCGGCCGCCCGCAAGGGCATTACCGTCACCAACACACCCAACGTGCTCACCGAAGACACCGCCGACATGACGATGGCGCTGATCCTGGCGGTGCCGCGCCGGCTTGGCGAGGGCGCACGCGTGCTCGCCGACCGGCCGGGTGAATGGGCCGGATGGTCGCCGACATGGATGCTCGGCCGCCGTATCCACGGCAAGCGCATCGGCATCGTCGGCATGGGCCGCATCGGCACCGCCGTAGCGCGCCGCGCCAAGGCCTTTGGCCTGTCGATCCACTATCACAACCGCAAGCGTGTCAGCCCGGTGACCGAGGACGAGTTGGAGGCGACCTATTGGGAAAGCCTGGACCAGATGCTGGCACGGGTCGACATCGTTTCGGTGAACTGCCCATCGACGCCGGCAACGTTTCATCTGCTCTCGGCGCGCCGGCTGGCTCTGCTGCAGCCGACTGCCTATCTCGTCAACACGGCGCGCGGCGATGTGATCGATGAGGCGGCGCTGATCAAGAGCCTGCGGGAAGGCAAGATCGCAGGCGCCGGTCTCGACGTCTTCGAGAATGAGCCGGCTGTCAATCCGAAGCTGATCAAGCTCGCCAACGAGGGCAAGGTCGTGCTGCTGCCGCACATGAGTTCGGCGACGATCGAGGGCCGCATAGACATGGGCGACAAGGTCATCATCAATATCCGCGCCTTCATCGACGGGCATCGTCCGCCCAACCGGGTACTGCCCGGGCGCTAAGCGGGAAGCTGCTTGCGCATCTCGATCGAGGTCGTGCGGGTAAAGCCCGGATGAGCGTTCTCGGCCGTTTTAATGAAGCCCCAGCGGGCGAAAACGGCGTGGTTCTCGACGAGCTCAATGCGGGTTTCCAGCCTGAGCGCCGGCAGCGAGAGTTCGCCGGCAACCTGTTCAGCGGCCGCCAGGAGCTGACGCCCGACGCCTTTACCTTGCGCGGCGGGCGCGATGGCGAGCTTGCCGACATAGAGGCAATCGCTCTCCGGGCGAAGGAAGATGCAGCCCAGCAAGTTACCGCCATCGTAAGCCGCGAAGGCGACCTCGGCAGCCGCCTTGTCGGCCAGGGACTGCAGCGTCAACCGGTGCGCCGAGGATGGGGGATCTATGCGATCGTCCATGTAGGCGAAGGACGAGAGGATGAGTGCCAGCAATTCGTCCCAGCGCTCGAAATCAGCCCCGATACGATCGATGGTCATTGCGCGGCAGCAGCTCTTGCGCGGCGGCGCTTGTAGCGGATCACGTCGAAACGCGCTGCCAAGGCATCGTAAAGCAGCAGGCGTCCGACCAGTGGCTCGCCGGTACCAGTCACCAGCTTGATCGCTTCCATCGCCATCATCGTGCCAATGACGCCGGTCAACGCACCGATCACGCCGGTCTCCGCGCAAACGGGGATCAGCCCTTCCGGCGGCTTTTCGGGGAAGAGATCACGGTAAGCGGGATTCGGCGTTCCATCTTCCGCCGTCTCGTAAGGCTTCAGAACGGTGACGGAGCCATCAAAGCGACCGACAGCGCCTGTGACCAGCGGGATGCCGGCCTTCTCGGCGGCATCGGCAGCGGTATAGCGGGTGTCGAAATTGTCAGAGCCATCGATCAACAGATCGAAGCCGGACAGATGGCGTCGGGCGGATTCGGCGGAGAAGCGCTCCTCGAAGCGGATCACTTTGACGTGCGGGTTGAGCCGGGCGATGGAAAAGGCCGCGCTTTCCGTCTTCAATTCACCGATCGTGCCGGAATCGTGGATGACTTGACGCTGCAGATTGGAGAGCGACACCCTGTCGTCATCGGCTATACCGAGAGTGCCGACCCCGGCCGCAGCGAGATATTGCAGAACCGGTGCGCCAAGACCGCCGGCACCGATGACCAGCACACGCGCCGACTTGAGTTTCTGCTGGCCGGCCCCGCCGATCTCGGGAAGCAGGATGTGGCGCTGGTATCGGGCGATTTCTTCCGGGCTCAACGGTTCCATGGGGCCGATGCTAACATGGTCTTCCGCCGACGTGAAATCCGCATCTGTCATTCGAAAACCTTTCCATCGGCAACGGTGAAGAACTGCGCCCGATCACCGAGCGCGGAAAACATGGACCGGTCCGTGCCGGTCATGAAGGCCTGGCCACCCAGCGCATCGATCAGATCGAACAAGGCGGCGCGCCTGCCCTCATCCAGGTGCGCTGCAATCTCGTCCAACAGCAGGATCGGTGCATGATCGGTGAGGTTCGCCACGAGGCGCGCATGCGCCAGGATGAGGCCGACCAACAAGGCCTTCTGCTCGCCGGTCGAACAACGCGCGGCCTCCATCTGCTTGTCGCGATGGCGCACGAGAAGATCGGTGCGGTGTGGCCCCTCGAGTGTTCGCCCGGCAGCGGCGTCGCGGTATCGGTTTTCGGCAAGGGTTGCCGCATATTCATCCTCGAGATCCACGGCGGGACGGCCGAATTGGCCATCCATAAAGCCGGATAGATCCAGCGAGGCGGAGGGGAATGGCGAGGTTTCCCGCGTCTCCTCGATAAGCCGGGTCAGGAGGCCGAGCATCTCCTGGCGAGCAAGCGCCATGGCGATGCCGAGGCTCGCCATCTGTTGCTCGATACCCGAGAGCCAGGACGGATCGAAACGGCGCTCGTCGAGCAGTTTGTTGCGGCTGCGCATGGCGCGCTCGAAATCGCCGGCGCGGCGGCCGTGGGCGGGATCGAGCGACAGCACGAGGCGGTCGAGGAAGCGTCGGCGTTCGGAAGAGCCGCCGGTAAAGAGACCATCCATGGATGGTGTCAGCCAGAGCAGGCGGAGATGGTCGGTCAATTCATCGGCGGTCTTTGCCGGCGTTCCGTTGATGCGTAACCGGCGCGAAGCGTTCTCATCGGTGGTATCGACGCCTGTACCAATCTCCGCCTCGCCTTCCATTCCGTCGAGTTCGGCGAAAATCGCGAAGCCGGCATCGGATCCGACACGCGTGACATCGCCATAGGCCGCACGCCGCAGGCCGCGACCTGGCGACAGGAAGGACACCGCCTCCATCAGGTTGGTCTTGCCGGCACCGTTGTCGCCGGTCAGCACAACGTGCCTGCCATCGAGCGAAAGCGCCGCTGCCGCATAGTTGCGAAAGTCGGTGAGCTTGAGGCGGGACAAGGAGACCTTATGCGGCATGCGATATCCGGATTCGTGACGGCTGAGAGCTAAGCGCAACGGCCAGCAATGGCAAGGGCGGGCAGGTTTTCGCATGCGCTTGCCGGCGATCGAAGTCTCTCGATCCGGTGGCCTGCACGATCGAAGCGCTTGATTTTTCGGTTAAACAACTTGATCCGACCGCGACAGGTGCTTTATGCGTCAAAGCTATAACTCGGGCCCTGCCCCATTCCGAGGACAAATCAGCATGGAAATCTTTACCTCTGCCGGCCTGCTGGCGCTTCTGCAGGTCATCCTGATCGACCTCGTGCTCGCCGGAGACAACGCCGTCGTGATCGGCCTTGCCGCTGCCGGCCTGCCGGCCGATCAGCGCCGCAAGGCTATTCTGGTCGGTATTCTCGCAGCGACGGTTCTTCGCATCGCGCTTGCCAGCGTCACCGTGCAGCTTCTCGACATCATCGGCCTGCTTCTCGCGGGGGGCATCCTGCTGCTCTGGGTGTGCTGGAAGATGTGGCGCGAACTTCGGGCTGGCGCCGGTATCGACGAAGATGCGATCGACGGCAAGGTGCAAGGGCCCCGCAAGACATTCTTCCAGGCGGCAAGCCAGATCGTCATCGCCGACGTTTCGATGTCGCTCGACAACGTGCTCGCCGTTGCCGGCGCCGCGCGCGAACATCCGACGGTGCTGGTCATCGGCCTGATCCTGTCGATCGCCATGATGGGCATCGCCGCGAACTTTATCGCGCGCCTGCTCAACCGTTATCACTGGATCGCCTATATCGGCCTCGCGATCATCCTCTATGTGGCGTTCAGCATGATCTATCGCGGCACGCTCGAAGTCTGGCCGCATGTGGCACCGCTCGCCGGCGGCTGATCGAGCGCGACGCGCTGTCACAGTGTCGCGATCTTCATCAGGCGTGACCGACAGCCTATATGAAAGCCGTCGCATCATGCGGCGGTCGGAGTGAACATGGACAGGACAATCGAAGGGCGGGCAGCGCATGTGGCTGCCATTCGCGAACGCGCCGAGGCCGATATGCTGGCGATCGGCATCGATCAGGCGTTTATCGACCGACTGGTCGAAACCTTCTATGGGCGTATTCTCAAGCATTCCGAACTTGGTCCTGTTTTCGACGCCAGGCTTTCCGGCCGGTGGCCGGAGCATATGGCGAAGATGAAGAGCTTCTGGTCGGCGGTGGCGTTTCGCAACGGTGCCTACGGCGGCAAGCCGGTGCAGGCGCATGTCGGCGTATCCAACCTGACACCTGATCTCTTTCCGCAGTGGCTTGCGCTGTTTTCGCAGACGCTCGACGATATCGCACCCAACGACGAGGCGAAGGCGTGGTTCATGGCGACGGCCGAGCGGATCGCCAAGAGCCTGACATTGTCACTGTTCTACAATCCTGTTCTCGACGATCCCAGGCTGAAGCAGGGCTGAGATCGTCAGACCTGCCCGAAATCAGGCGATGCGCTTGTAGAAGAAGGTCGAGGCGCAGAAACCGCCTTCCGGCCACAAGGCGTAATCCGGGATGACGCCGACGCGCTCCCAGCCAAGTCGCGGATAGATCGCCTCGGCATCACTGTCGGTGGCTGTATCCAACACGAGAATGGTCTTGCCACGACGCGCTGCTTCCTCTTCGGCGGCGTGCATCAACAGGCGCGCCAGCCCCTTGCCGCGGGCGGCGCGGTGGACAAGCAGCTTCTTCAGGTCGGCGCGATGGGGCTGGTTCGGCATCTGGGCGGCGCCGATCTGCACGGTGCCAAGCACCCTGCCCTCAATCTCGGCTGCGAAAAGCAGGGTGGCGCCGGAAGCGACACTCTCGGCAACGGCCTGCCAGTAGGGTTCTGCGTCTTCACGCGTATAGGGCTGCATGAAGCCGACGGAGGCGCCGCCATCGACGCAATCGACAAGCACATCGCAAAGATCGGGTATCGCGGCGCGCGCCTCTGTCGCGTCGAGCAGGCGGATGGTGGTCATGGGTGCTCCTGAGATCAATTAATGGCGGCGGCGGTCGAGCACGACGCAATAGCGGGCCGGCGCGGGGCCGGGATTATGAAAGACATGGCCTTCGGCCACGGGCATGAACAGGCAATCGCCGGGAAGCAGGCGATGCACGGTGTTGTCGCCCGTCGTCATCTCCATCTCGCCATCGAACATCCAGATATGCTGCGTCATGCCGCTGGCGGCCGCATGCGGCGGGAAGCTGACGCGGGCACCGGCCGGGAATTCGACATCGACGATGTCGACATCCGACGTGGTGCCCGGCGGCGAGACGGCGCGCCTGATGTAGCCGGTTTCGGGGTCGCGCCAGACCTGCTGGTCCTGCCGGCGCAGCAGCGGCGCGGCCTCACCCTCCTCGGCGAAGAAGGCCGAGAGCGACAGGCCGAGTGCGGCGCAGACGCGGGCGAGCAGGGCCGCGGTCGGGCTCGCCTCGCCACGCTCGATGCGCGAGATCATCGCCCGGCTGACGCCGGACGCGGTGGCGAGATCGTCGAGCTTCAGGTTTCTGTCGGTTCTGAGCCTGCGAATCCTGACGCCGATCGCGGTTTCGAGTTCCTGTTCCATTATCCGATCCAAACTTCTACTATAATAGAAATGCATGGTTCAATCGTGGAATCAAGCGCTATTTTCGCCGCCTGACGGCGCGACTTATCGTAAACGAAACCCTGCTTTTCCGCTTTGCGGCAAGGGGATGCGCTGCTATATGCGGCGCATGAGCACCAATTCGACCCGCACGCCCCTCGACCATATCCGCAACTTCTCGATCGTGGCCCATATCGACCACGGCAAGTCGACGCTGGCCGACCGCCTGATTCAGTCGACCGGCGGCCTTGCCGAGCGCGACATGTCGGAGCAGGTGCTGGATTCGATGGATATCGAGCGCGAGCGCGGCATCACCATCAAGGCACAGACCGTTCGCCTGCACTACAAGGCCAATGACGGCGAAACCTATATCCTGAACCTGATCGACACGCCCGGCCACGTCGACTTCGCCTATGAAGTCTCGCGTTCGCTGTCGGCCTGCGAGGGCTCGCTGCTCGTCGTCGACGCCTCCCAAGGGGTCGAGGCGCAGACGCTCGCCAACGTCTACCAGGCGATCGACAACAATCACGAGCTGGTCACGGTCCTCAACAAGATCGACCTGCCGGCGGCCGAGCCCGACCGAATCAAGGAACAGATCGAGGAAGTGATCGGCATCGACGCTTCCCAGGCGGTGCTGATTTCGGCGAAGACCGGCCTCGGCATTCCCGACGTTCTCGAAGCGATCGTGCACCAGCTGCCGGCGCCGAAGAGCGAAGCCGGTGAGAAGGGCCCGCTGAAGGCGCTGCTCGTCGACAGCTGGTACGACACCTATCTCGGCGTCATGGTTCTGGTGCGCATTCTCGACGGCGTGCTCTCCAAAGGCATGACGATCCGCATGATGGGCACGGACGCCAAGTATCAGGTCGAGCGCGTCGGCGTGTTGACGCCGAAGATGCTGGCCGTGGACTCACTTGGTCCGGGTGAGATCGGCTTCTTCACCGGCTCGATCAAGGAAGTGGCCGACACCCGCGTCGGCGATACGATTACCGAAGACAAGAAGCCGACGGCGACGGCGCTGCCGGGCTTCAAGCCGGCGCAGCCTGTCGTGTTCTGCGGCCTCTTCCCTGTTGATGCCGCCGACTTCGAGGACCTGCGCGCTGCCATGGGCAAGCTGCGCCTTAACGATGCGTCCTTCTCGTTCGAAATGGAAAGCTCGGCTGCGCTCGGCTTCGGTTTCCGCTGCGGCTTCCTCGGTCTGCTGCATCTCGAGATCATCCAGGAGCGCCTGGAGCGTGAGTTCGACCTCGATCTCATCGCCACAGCCCCTTCGGTCGTCTATCAGCTGACGATGACCGACGGCTCGGAGCGCGAGCTGCACAACCCGGCCGACATGCCCGATGTCGTCAAGATTTCCGAGATCCGCGAACCCTGGATCAAGGCCACTATTCTGACGCCTGACGATTATCTCGGTGGTATCCTCAAGCTCTGTCAGGATCGCCGCGGTATCCAGACGGAACTGACCTATGTCGGCAAGCGCGCAATGCTCACCTACGAGCTGCCGCTCAACGAAGTGGTGTTCGATTTCTACGACCGCCTGAAGTCGATCTCCAAGGGCTATGCCTCGTTCGACTATCACCTGGCCGATTACCGCGAGGGCAACCTCGTGAAGATGTCGATCATGGTCAATGGCGAGCCGGTCGACGCGCTCTCCATGCTCGTGCACCGCACGGCTGCCGAAAAGCGCGGCCGCGACATGTGCGAGAAGCTGAAGGACCTGATCCCGAGGCACATGTTCAAGATCCCGATCCAGGCTGCGATCGGCGGCAACGTGATCGCCCGCGAGACGATCTCGGCGATGCGCAAGGACGTGACGGCCAAGTGCTACGGCGGCGACGCATCACGCAAGCGCAAGCTGCTCGACAAGCAGAAGGAAGGCAAGAAGCGCATGCGGCAGTTCGGCAAGGTCGACATTCCGCAGGAAGCCTTCATTGCCGCCTTGAAGATGAAGGACGACTGAGGCTCTTTGTTTCCTCCCGATATGCGTCTATGATCAGCGCATATCGGGAGATCGCCATGTCTCAATCGCAACCTCAGCCGAATCAGAACACATCGGAGCTGCCGCTCGACAGCGAGCTGGTTTCGCAGGCGCGCGAACTGAAACTCGATGCTTCCAAGGCCGCCGAAGACGGCCTCAGGCGCGCCATCAAGAGCGAGCGCGAAAGGCTGTGGCTAATCGAGAACGCCGAGGCGATCGCTGAAGAAAACGCCTATGTCGAGAAGCACGGCCTGCCCTTTGCCAAATACCGGCAGTTCTGAATGGCGCGCTTCCGCGTTTATCGTCTGAAAGGCGACGATGTTCTCGCGGTCGACCTGCAGAGCGATTTTCTGGACGACCTTCCCTCGCGCGTGATGGCACCGCTTCACATGATCGAAGGCATGTCCTGGGCGATTTCGCGCCTTAATCCGCGCATTGCCATCAATGGTCGAACCTATGTGTTGGCGACGCAGCGCATGGCATCCATTCCGCTGTCGGAGATCGGCGCGGAAGTGGCCGATCTCTCGTCCCGAAGCGACGACATCACTGCGGCGCTGGATTTCCTTTTCCAGGGTTTCTAGACGGTCCTCTCCATGTAATCCTTCGTCAGCTTTTCGTAGTCCTGCATTTCCGGCAGAGTCTCATAGCTGTGCGTCGCGCCGGTTTCGGCGAAGGCGAGCTTCTCGCGGGTCCATGTCTCGATGAAGGGCGTGAACCAGCTGGCGTCGTCGAGCATGGTCGGGCGCAGGTTGACGAACCACTCCATGCCTTCCGTCTTCGTGAACATCCAGGTCATGCAGTGCGGGCAGAAATAATGGTGCGACATGGCGCCGTGGAGGCCGCCGATGACGGGTTCGCCGCTGGTGATCTCGAAGCCGTCAGAGGGGATCGCGGCGCTCAGCGAATAGGCACTTGAGGACATGGTCTGGCAGCCGGTGCAGTGGCAGGCCATGGTCAAAAGCGGCTTGGCGCTGATCTTCAATCGTACGCGACCGCAGCGGCAGCCACCCTCGCTTGGTAATGTCAAAGCGCTCATCGTATACCTCCCTTGTGTACGAGGATCATAACCGCCGCGGGCGAGAGGTCAAAGCGGCATGGATGAACTGGCGACCGCGCAACATCCAGATATACAGATAACTGCGTTTCATATATTCGACGGGCATACGGTTTCATCCCGGCTTGCATGGATACCGCTGACTATTTGCCGATGGCGTTCCATCCACCAGCGCTCGACCGCGAGCCGGTGCGACCGATCATTTAGAGGACGCCTGACGGCGCTGTTTTGCTCATGTCTAGCATCGATCTCTGCATCGTCTCCGGCCGTCGTCCCGAACTTCTTGCGCAAACGCTCGATAGTTTTCGTGACAAGGTCTTCGACCGACTGGGCATCAATCATGTCTATGTGAACCTCGATGCAATCTTCGGATCAGAGGACGACCATGCGCGGTGCATCGATGTCATCCGCCAGTTCGATCCGACAGCGACTATCTTCCAGCCGGAAAAGCCTGGCTTCGCGGCCGCCGTACAGCGACTTTGGTCAGCGACAACATCGGATTACGTTCTTCACCTGGAGGACGACTGGGTGGCGCTTCGAGACCTTGGGACTGAAGTGCTTGCGCCGTTTGCCGACCCCGACATCATGCAGGTTTCCTTCCATACCGCGGACCAGAATTGGGATATCGCGCGCCGGGGCCATTTTCACCAGCGCAACGAGTATGCGAAGGTGCTGGGTATCAAGATTCCGCTCTTTCGCACCTTTCCGAAGTTCACGACTTCGCCCTCCATCTCGCGAGGCGTTTTTCTACGCCGCTCCGCAGAGATGATGGATATTTCACGCGACCCGGAGAAGCAGTTCTATTCAGGCGTCAACAAGCCACTGGAAGCCTACGCCGGATCCTACCGCAACTACATCTATTCTCCAGATGGCGTGCCCGTGATTCGTGACACGGGACGCGAGTGGCGTGATCAACGGCACATTGCCAAGACGATCACGAATGCCACATCGACTTGGACCGTCACCAAGGCGTAACGCTGCGCTTGTTTCTCGCCGAGGCAAAAACCTCCGACAGAAAGAAATCAACCAGTAGTGGTTTTAGCAAATGCGGCTTCTGCGTTGTGGTCGCAGAAACACTGGCAGACAACGCGCACTTCTCCCATTATCCGGCTAATATATAGCTTTTCCGGCCGCAAATCATAGGCCAAGCGAGCCATGCCTTTTTGGGGTTGCGGCGTCCCGCATTTACGATAGGTTGCGCGTTGACTTGCACGTAACAGGTCAACTCAGGGAACAAACGACGAAAAAGGCGCAAAGCCTAGAAAGGTGGCCCCCATCATGAACGTCTTCACCAAGAGATTTCTAGCCTCCGCAGTATTTGGCTCGCTGCTGGCTTTCTCCGCTCACGCGGCCACACTGAACATCCACAATGGCGGCGACCCGCAATCGCTCGATCCGCAGAAACTGTCCGGCGACTGGGAGAACCGCATTGCCGGCGACATCTTCGAAGGTCTGGTGACCGAGGACGCGCATGACAATCCTGTCGCCGGCCAGGCCGCGAGCTGGACGATCTCGGACGACCGCAAGGTCTATACCTTCAAGCTGCGCGACGGCATCCAGTGGTCCGACGGCCAGCCGGTGACCGCAGGCGACTTCGTTTTCGCCTTCCAGCGCCTGATGGACCCGAAGAACGCCGCCGACTACGCCTATCTGCAGTTCACCATCAAGAACGCCGAGAAGATCAACAAGGGTGAAATCACCGATTTCAACCAGCTGGGCGTCAAGGCGATCGACGACAAGACGCTCGAGATCACGCTTGAGAACCCGACGCCTTACTTCCTCAACGCGCTGATGCACTACACGGCCTATCCGCTGCCGAAGCATGTCATCGACGCCAAGGGCGCCGACTGGGTGAAGATCGGCAACATCGTCACCAATGGTCCGTACACGCCGACGGAATGGGTTCCAGGCTCGCACGTCACGACCAAGAAGAACGACAAGTATTGGGATGCCGCAAACGTCAAGATCGATGGCGCCAAGTTCTTCGTGCTCGAAGACCAGGAAGCCGCGCTGAAGCGCTACCGCGCCGGCGAATTCGACATCCTGACCGACTTCCCGACCGACCAGTACGAGTGGATGAAGAAGAACCTGCCGGGCCAGGCGCATGTCGCGCCGTTTTCCGGTCTCTATTACTACGTCATCAACTCGCAGAAGGGCCCGACCGCCGACAAGCGCGTGCGCCAGGCGCTCTCCATGGCGATCAACCGCGAGGTCATCGGACCGCAGATCCTTGGCACCGGCGAACTGCCGGCTTACTCCTGGGTGCCGCCGGGCACCGCCAATTACGGCGAGCCGGCTTATGTTTCCTGGAAGGACGAGCCCTACAAGCAGAAGGTCGAAGAGGCCAAGAAGCTCTTGACGGAAGCCGGTTTCGGTCCCGACAAGCCGCTGACGCTTGAGCTGAAGTACAACACAAACGACAACCACAAGCGCATCGCCGTTGCCATCGCCGCCATGTGGAAGCCGCTGGGCGTCAACGTTCAGCTCGTCAATGCCGAAACCAAGGTGCACTACGACCAGCTGCAGCGCGGTGACGTGCAGGTTGGCCGCGCCGGCTGGCTCGCCGACTACAACGACCCAGACAACTTCCTCAGCCTGCTGATGACCGGCGTTCCGAACAATTACGGCCGCTGGTCGAATGCCGACTACGACAAGCTGATCAAGGACGGCAATGCCGAAACCGATCTGACGAAGCGGGCGGAGATGTTCAAGAAGGCCGAGCAGATCGCGCTCGACGACAGCGCCGCGTTGCCGATCTACTACTACGTTTCCAAGAACGTGGTCTCGCCGAAGATCGAAGGCTTCGTCGACAACATCCAGGACATCCACCGCACCCGCTGGCTGTCCATCAAGGAATAGAGAGAGGCATGTCTTCACCCTGCCCGGGGGTGATTGCAACTTGAGAAAGACCCTCTCTGGCCTGCCGGCCATCTCCCCCACAAGGGGGGAGAAGACCTGCGGCGCCAACCCTGTCCTAATCACGCTTCGGCGGATCGGCTGGGTTAAGCCCTCCCCCTTGTGGGGAGGGTTGGGAGGGGTCTTTTCCCACACTATTGCCTTCGCATCCGCCCGAACCAGTTTCGACTGATCACGATGATGCGAAAGACCCGGCGCAGGAAAGACCGTCACCACCATGATCAATTATGCATTCCGTCGATTGCTGTCGACGATCCCCGTGATGTGGATCGCCGTAACAGCCTGCTTCTTCGTTCTGAGACTGGCCCCAGGCGGGCCGTTCGATGGCGAAAGGCCGTTGCCACCGGTGATCCTCCAGAATCTGGCGGCCCACTACAATCTCGATAAGCCGCTGATCCAGCAATATCTCTATTACGTCGGCGACCTCCTGAAGGGCGATCTCGGTCCCTCCTTCGCGTCCGAGGACTTCACCGTCGCGCAGCAGATCATGATCGGCCTGCCCTACACCTTCATCATCGGCACGGCAGCCTTTCTGCTCGCGATCATCATCGGCGTCGCCGTCGGCTGTCTCGGGGCGCTCTACCAGAACAAGGCGCCGGATTACATTCTGGGCGCGCTGATCCTGGTGGGCGTCGTGCTGCCGAACTTCCTGATCGCGCCGATCCTGCAACTGGTCTTCGGCATTCACCTGCAGTGGCTTCCCGTCGGCGGTTGGGGCAATGGGTCGCTGAAATTCCTGGTGCTGCCCGTGGTCGTTCTGGCGCTGCCGCATGCCGGGCGCATCTCGCGCATCACCCGCGGCTCGATGATCGAGGTGATGGGACAGAACTTCATTCGCACCGCCAAGGCCAAGGGCATCGGCCCACGGCTGACGATCATGCGCCATGCGCTGAAGCCGGCGATGATGCCCGTCGTCTCCTATCTCGGCCCGGCGGCCAGCTATCTCTTGACCGGCTCGCTCGTCGTCGAAAGCGTCTTCGGCCTGCCCGGTATCGGCCGCTACTTCGTCAACGCCGCATTGAACCGCGACTACGGCATGGTTCTCGGCACGGTCATCTTCTACATGGTGCTGATCGTGTTCCTGAACCTTCTCGTCGATATCGCCTATGCCTGGCTCGATCCGAAAGTGAGAAGCCGATGATCCTCAATCCCGCAAAGAGAGAACTGCTCGCCGCCGAACTGCTGGAGGCCGAGGGTCTCAGCCCCGTCAGCCGGTCGCTCACCCGCGATGCACTGCGCCGCCTCTGTCGCAACAAGGCGGCCGTGGCCTCGATCATCGTGCTCGTCCTGCTGGTGCTTGCCGCCTTCGTTGGCCCCTATCTCATTCCCTTCGGCTACGAAGATCCGGATTGGGCCGCCTTCCGTGCACCGCCTTCCTTCGCCGACGGGCATTATTTCGGGACAGACCCGAACGGCCGCGACCTGCTTGCCCGCGTGCTTTACGGCACCCGCGTCTCGCTGGCCGTGGCGCTGACGGCGACGCTGGTCTCCGTCGTCATCGGCGTGCTCTACGGCGCCATCTCCGGCTATATGGGCGGACGTGTGGATGCCGTCATGATGCGCTTTGTCGATATCATGTACGCCTTCCCCTACATCCTCTTCGTCATCCTGCTGATGGTGATCTTCGGCCGCAACGTCTATCTGCTCTTTGCGGCGATCGGCGCGCTCGAGTGGCTGACCATGGCGCGCATCGTGCGAGGGCAGACGCTGTCGCTCAAGCAGCGCGAATTCATCGAAGCGGCCCGCGCCTCCGGCCAGAAGCCGCTGAAGATCATTACCCGGCACATTATTCCCAATCTCGTCGGCCCCGTCGTCATCTTCGCGGCGCTGACCGTGCCCGAAATCATCGCGACGGAGAGCTTTCTCTCCTATCTCGGCTTCGGCGTGCAGGAGCCTCTGACCTCATTGGGTACGCTGATCTCGGAAGGCACGGACGCGATGGAGAGCATGCCGTGGCTGCTCGTCTTCCCGGCCGGCTTCCTTGTCGCCCTGCTGCTCAGCCTGCTCTTCATCGGCGATGGCCTGCGCGACGCATTCGACCCGAGGGATCGCTGACATGACACAGGAAAACAACAAAGACGTCCTGCTCGAACTCAAGGACTACTCGATCACCTTCAAGACGCCTGATGGCGACGTGAAGGCAGTCTCCGGCCTCAATCTCACCGTCCGCCGCGGCGAACGCATCGCCATCGTCGGCGAAAGCGGCTCGGGCAAGAGCCAGACTTTCCTCGGATTGATGGGATTGCTTGCAAAGAACGGCAGGACCAGCGGCCAGGCGTTGCTCGATGGCAAGGATGTCCTGGCACTGAAGCCGCGCGAACTCGACCATGTGCGCGGCAAGGACATGGCGATGGTGTTCCAGGACCCGATGACGGCCCTAAACCCATCGCTGAAGATCTCGAGGCAGCTGACGGAACAGCTCGAAGTACATCGAGGACTGACCGCCAGGGCCGCTTCGGAGGCGGCGCTCGATATGCTGAAGCGCGTCGGCATTCCCGATCCTGTCAGGCGTTTCAACCTCTACCCGCACGAACTGTCCGGCGGCATGCGCCAGCGTATCGTCATCGCCATGGCGCTTCTCACCAAGCCGAAGCTTTTGATCGCCGACGAACCGACGACCGCGCTCGACGTGACCATCCAGGCGCAGATTCTCGACCTCTTCAACGACTTGACCTCGGAGACGAACACCGCGCTCGTCATGATCACCCACGATCTCGGCGTCGTCGCCGGCCTCGCCGACCGCGTGGCCGTCATGTATGCCGGGCGAATCGTCGAGGAAGCGCCTGTCGATGAGCTGTTCGACAATCCGGCACACCCTTATACGGCGGCGTTGCACGCGGCGATCCCGCGTCCGGACCAGGATGTCGACGACCTCGTCGTCATTCCGGGCCGGCCACCCAACCTGCAACACCTGCCCAAGGGCTGTAATTTCTCGCCACGCTGTCCGAAGGCGGAGGACGACTGTATCGACCGGCCGCCGACGCTGTCATTGCTGGCGCCGCGGCATTGCGCGGCCTGTTTCCATCCGTTTCCACGCATCGAGGAGCTCCTGACCCATGGCTGACCGATCGCTTCTCAAGGTCGAGCATCTGACCACGCAGTTCCAGGTGCCGACGAAGGGCTTCTTCAAGAAGCCGCTGACACTGACCGCCGTCAATGATGTGAGCTTCGATCTCGCGGAAGGACGTACGCTCGGGATCGTCGGCGAATCCGGCTGTGGCAAGTCCACGCTTGGGCGCTCCATCCTGCGGCTGCTGAAGACACAGCAGGGCCGTATCCTCTGGCAGGGGCGCAGCCTGCTCGATCTCTCGGACGAGGAGATGCGCGCCGCCCGCCGCGACATGCAGATCATTTTCCAGGACCCGATCGCCTCGCTCGACCCGCGCATGACGGTGGGCGACATCATCGCCGAGCCGTTGACCGTATTCGAGCCGAAACTCAACCGGGCGCAGCGCGCCGAGCGCGTCCAGGAAATCATGGCAGCCGTCGGCCTGGTGCCGGAGATGATCAACCGCTATCCGCACGAGTTCTCCGGTGGGCAGGCGCAGCGCATCGGGATCGCGCGCGC
>UCEU01000017.1 GCA_900471485.1 Hyphomicrobiales bacterium | reverse complement strand
GGGACGAGGAGCCGTTGGCGGTGGGGCCGCGGGTGCTCAGCTGGCTGTCGAGTTCGTCCGCGGTTTTCCCCTTGATGTTGAAATAGGAATAGCTCTTGGTGGCGACCACTGCGGCAAAGGATGGGCCGGCGGCGGATATTCCCATGGAAAAGGCAAGCGGGAGAAGCATATAACGCAGTGCGGAGGGCATTCGACAAATACTCATGTTGAAGTTTGCCGGAGCTTGGGGCATAGCCACCGCCAGCGCAATATCGGCGGCCGTTTTTTTGATCGATAGGATGAATGCCGTTGGCAAAGCTTCAGAGTAGTTTCTGGCGGGTCGCACACGACCGCGAGATCGAACTCGGCAAACGCGCCGTCATCATGGCGATCGTCAATGCCACCCCGGATTCCTTTTCCGACGGCGGCAAGTATGAAACCGTCGACGCGGCTGTCGCGCATGCCCTGCAGGCAGTCGCTGACGGGGCTGAAATCATCGACATCGGCGGGGAATCGACGCGGCCGGGCGCGGATGTGGTGACAAGCGAAGAGGAACAGGCGCGCGTGCTGCCCGTGATCGAGGCACTGCGGGCCGAAAGCGGCGTGCTGATCTCCATCGATACCTATCGCGCGGATACGGCGCGGGCGGCGATCGCGGCTGGTGCGCATATCGTCAACGACGTGTTCGGGCTGCAGCGGGAGCCCGAGATCGCGGATATCGCGGCCGAGACCGGCGCCGGGCTCTGTCTCATGCATACCGGCCGTGACCGCGAAAAGCTGCCCGACCTGATCGAGGATCAGTTCCTGTTTCTGGAACGGTCGCTGCGGATCGCCGCGGATGCAGGTGTCGCCACCGACCGCATCGTGCTCGATCCGGGCTTCGGCTTCGCCAAGGATACGCGGGAGAACCTGGAGCTGATGGCGCGCTTCGGCGCGTTGCACCGGCTCGGCCTGCCGCTGCTTGCCGGCACCTCGCGCAAGCGTTTCGTCGGCGCGGTAACCGGCCGAGAGGCCGCGGATCGCGATGCGGGTACGGCGGCGACGAGCGTTTTTCTGCGGCTCGAGGGCGCCGCGATTTTTCGTGTACACGATGTCGCAATCAACAGGGACGCGTTGGCCGTCGCCGATGCTATGCTTGAGACGCGCGACGATCTCGAGCGGAGAAACATGCCATGAGCACCACCTACACCATCACCCTGCAGAATTGCGCCTTCTTCGCCCGTCACGGCGTCCATGACGAGGAGGAGTTCCTCGGCCAGCGCTTCTTCGTCGATGCGGAACTCGACGTGACGGCCGGCGACGCGCTGGAGAGCGACCAGATCGGCGATACCGTCAATTACGGGATCGCGTTCACCGTGATCGAGGAGATAGTAACCGGCAAGAGGCGGTATCTGATCGAGGCGCTGGCGCTCGATATCGCCAAGGGCCTGTGCAAGACGTTTCCGCAGATCAGGCGGGCCAAGATCACGGTGCGCAAGCCAAACGCGCCGGTCCCTGGCGTGCTCGATTTCGTCCAGGTGAGCGTCGAACACTTTGCCTGAGACATCATTCAAGACCGCGACGCTCGGCCTCGGCGGCAATGTGGGCGATCCCGTGCATGCGATGGCAATTGCCTTGCGGGCGATCGATGCGCGCGAGGACTGTCTGGTATCTGCGGTGTCGCGTGTCTACCGCACGCCGCCATGGGGCAAAACCGACCAATCGCACTTCTTCAATGCCTGCGCGGAGGTCAAGACACGGCTGGCGCCGGAAGCGCTTCTCGATGTCTGTCTGGAGATCGAGCGGGGGATGAAGCGCGAACGCATCGAGCGCTGGGGGCCGCGAACGCTCGATATCGATATTCTGACCTACGCCGATATCGTGCAGGCAGGACCGAGGCTCGAGCTGCCGCATCCCAGGATGACGGATCGTGGTTTCGTACTGATGCCGCTCGCCGATTTCGCGCCGGATCTTGTCGTCAACGGATCATCGGTGCGCGACTGGCTGTCGAGCGCCGATATCGGCGGCATCGAGGTGGCCGATCAAGGGCGGCACTGGTGGCGGAGCGCCTGACGCAAAAAAGCGGCGAGGGCGCCGCTTTGATGATTTCGAATTGTGAAAGCTATTATTCGACGGAACCGACCGTGATCTCGTCGACCTGACGGGTCAGCGTGAGGCCGATGACCGGGATCATCTGGCTTTCGACCTTGACCGACAGCGTGACGTTCATCGTCTTGTCGTCGCGGACGCGGGCGATCATCGCGCCGTTGAGCTTGGCGCGGTTGATGCCGATCACGACGGTATCCTGAGTGACAGCGCCGGAGACGATGTCGAGGCCCTTGCCGGCCGCGCCATCAAGGAACTGTCCCTTGTAGCTGCTGCCGGACTGGGTGATGGTCGCGCTCATCGGCTGCTTGAAGACGCCAACGCGGCAGCTGCCGTCGAGCTTGATGCCGGCGCTGTTGCCAGCGACCGGCTCGCCTGTGAGGTTGCAGGTGAACTTCGTGCCCTTGTATTTGCCGGCAACGATTTCGCCCGGGCCCTTCCAGCTTCCTGATACGGATTCGAAGAACGCCTTGTCGCGTGTGGCGGCTGTTGCTGCCGGCGCCATGTCGACGATCGGGGACAGCGCGACTGCGGCGAGGCCTAGTAGGAGAAGAGACTTGCGCGGATACATGGGTTTTCCTTGGCGAATACCATCGCTTAACTGAGCTCAAGTTTTGCCGAAGAATGGTTAATGCTTGGTTTCCGATCGACTGATGTGACCGGATTTGCGCCAATTAGGCACCATCAGGAATGCCTGCCCTGGAGGGCTAACGCGTTGAATATACGGTCTCGATTGACCAGCCGGCACGCCGGGGCGGAATTCTTCCGCGCGCCTACATTTCTCAGGTTTTTTTGTCGCGCTGGGTCATCGAGGGAGTGAGATCTCCGATGAAGTCGCTGATTCCCGGTGGCTTGAGAGCGCGGAAGGCGAGTGGGCGGCAGAGGTCCATGGCGGCAATGCCGATACGAGCCGTCATAAGTCCGTTGATGACGCCTTCGCCGAGTCGCGCCGAGAGTTTGGAGGCCAGGCCATGGCCGAGAACCTGCTGGAAGAGGCTGTCTCCAATCGCGATCGAGCCGGTGACGGCGAGGTGGGCGAGGACGTCGCGCATCAGCCTGATCATGCCGAGCGTGCCGGGGCGACCGCCGTAAAGCTCGGCCATGGCACGGATCAGGCGGCTGGCTTCGTAGAGCACGTAGAGGAGATCGACGATCGCGCGTGGGCTGACGGCCGTGACGATGGAGACCCGTTTCGAGGAATTGACGATGAGGGCCCGCGCCTGGCGGTCGAGGGGGCCTAGCAGTTCGCGTTCGGCCAGCGCCAGCAGATGCGGCGCGTCGATGATGTCGTTTTCCGCCGCCTTGAGCGTGGCGCGGCCCTTGGCCGTCTCCGGCTTGGACGACAGCAGCGTTTCCAGGCTCTTGACCAGCGCGCGGGCCTTGGCAGGCCTGGTCTCGATGATGGCCGCGTCGGCCTCGGCCTTGATGGTCTGCACGGCCGCGAGGCGCATCATGCCGGCGGTTTCGCGCACGACGATCGCGAGAATTGCGAGGATGCCGATCGCGAGCGCGGCCAAGGCCGTGTAGCCGAGCCAGTCGGCGCGCGAGAAGAGATTGTGGATCAGGCTGTCGGTCCAGAGGCCGAAGGCGAGCGAGAAAAGCACGCCGAAGGCACCGAGCGCGATCTTGGCGAAGGAGCGGTTGCGCCGGCGTGGCGTGGCGACCGGAAGGTCGGCGAGATCCTTGCCGGGATTGAGGAAAGGATCGTCTTCGTCCGCGGTCAGAACGATCTCGTCGGAAAAGCTGCCGGGCTTGCGCGGTTCTGCGGCCTGCTTGGCAAGCTGCTGATTCTGTTCGTCCTCGAAGGCGAAGGCTGCCGGTGTGCGGGGAGGCTTGATCATGCGAGGCGATCTCCGAACAGGAACTGCATGGCGCGGTCGAGCCGGATATGCGGAACCGACAGCTTGATGCCGCCGCCCGTCTCCTCGAGCTCTGGCGGCCGGAAGCGCACGACGTTGACGTCGGGCAGGCGGACGTCGTCTCCGGCCTCTATGCGCTCGAACAGCCGTTCCGGATCGGCAGGCAGGTCGCCGGGGAAGATGGCGGTCTTTTTCGAGCCGTCGAAACGCTCGCCGGCAATGGTTTCGCCCTCCATCGGCGTGCCGACGATGACAGGCAGTTCGTGGCCGTCACGCTTGACGGTGGCCTCGCGGGTGGCGCGCACGGAGGCGAGCGCCATGACATCGATGCCGGCGCCAGCCATGCCGATGCGCTGGATGGCGCGGTCGACGAGGCGGCGGGTGAGCGCATCGAGCCTGTCGTGGCTTTCGTGATGCAGGTGATCCGCCTTGGTGGCGGCGACAAGCACGCGGTCGATCCGCCGGCCGAGTAGCGACGACAGCCAGGAACTGGTGCCGGGCCGGAAACAGGCGAGAACTTCGGTCAGTGCGCGCTCGAGATCCTGCATGGCCTCAGGACCGCGGTTGATCGCCTGCAATGCGTCAACGAGGACGATCTGCCGGTCGAGACGGGCGAAATGCTCACGGAAGAAGGGTTTGACGACGACCGACTTGTAGGCCTCGTAGCGGCGCTCCATCATCGCCCACAGCGATCCTTTCTCCGGCCGGCCTTCCGGCGGCAGGGCAAGCGGCGCGAAGGTGAGGGCCGGCGATCCATCAAGATCCCCCGGCAACAGGAAACGGCCCGGCGGCAGCGTCGACAGGGAGCGTTCGTCGGATTTGCAGGCCTTGAGGTAATCGGCGAAGGAGGAGGCGAGGTCGCGGGCGAGCATCTCGTCGGCCTGCGCGTTGATATCGGTGCCGCCAGTCAGTGACAGCCAATGGTGTGAGAGTTCGGCACGGACGCCGTGCGAGGCGAGCGCGATCGTTTCCTCGCTGAAGGTCCTGTAGTCCTTGGCAAGCAAAGGTAGGTCGAGCAGCCATTCGCCGGGGTAGTCGACAATATCGATCGACAGGCGGCCGGGCGAGAAGAAGCGGTTCCAGCCGCTGGCGCTCTGGTAATCGAGCGTTATGCGTAGCTCCGAGATGGCGCGGGTCGAATCGGGCCAGACTCGATCCTTCACCAGCGCACGGATGTGATCCTCGTATTGAAACCTGGGAACGGCATCGTCGGGTTGTTCTTCGAGCCGCACCGCCGAGACGCGGCCGGATTGCACCGGTTCGAACAGCGGCAGCCGCCCGCCATGCAGCAGATTGTGCACCAGCGACGAGATGAAGACGGTCTTGCCGGACCGCGACAGGCCGGTGACGCCGAGGCGGACAGTCGGGTTGACCAGGCCGGAGGCGCGGTCCGTGAGGTTGTCCAGCGCTATGCGCGCGTCATCGGTGAAGGAGGTGAGGCTGGGCGGCAAGGCGGAATTCCGATTGAATCGTGAAAACCATATAGGAACCGCGACGCGGAACGAAAAGGCGTCAGTCGATGACGAAGTCGATCAGCCGCCAACCCTTCGTGCTGTCGTGGTCGAGGACCGCCAGGCCCGCGGGCGGAAAGCCGACGGGCAGGGCCTGCGTCAGCGCCTGATGGCCGATCAGCGCTTCCAGCGTCTGTTCCATCGTCGGGTTGTGGCCGACCAGCATGACGGAACTGATATCCTGCTGCGCGGCGATGATATCGAGATAGACGTCCGGTGACGCGTTGTAGAGTTCGTCGACGAAGCGGATCTCGGTGGAAAGACCGACGGCGCGATGGACCGCATCGGCGGTATCGCGGCAGCGAAGCGCGGTCGAGCTCAGCAGCAGGTCCGGCTTGTAGCCCTTGTCGGCGGCGCGATCGGCAACGATCTCCGCGTCGGCGAAACCCTTCTCGCTCAAGGGGCGATCAAAATCGCGTTGACCGGGTGCGGCCCAGGCGGCTTCGGCGTGGCGAAGGAGGTAGATCCGTGAAGGCGGAGGCAGGATGGCAGCCATAGACAAATCCACGATCGAGAGGGCTTTTTTCAGTAGCGGCTCGCCGGGGGCAACGTCAACCTAGGCAGCCGAAGTTGCAGGAAAATCGGCAGGCGGAATACACGCGTCGAAACTGGTGGCGGAGTAGCCTTTAGAAATAGTGGTGAGAAAATAGCCTGTTAGCCCAAAATTGTGACAGATTTAAAAATCTGTTTACCTAGCGTATTTGGCTTGAATCAGGGGCGGTCCTCGCGATATACACCCGCCAGATGAGATGTTCTTCAGGAGAATCGCGTTGAGTGAGAAGATCGATCTTAGCAACTACGTACCCTCGGAAGAGGAAGAGTTCATGAATGGTAACCAGAGGGCTTACTTCAGAGCCAAGCTGGTCGCCTGGAAGAACGACATCCTCCGAGAGGCGCGCGAAACCCTCGAGCATCTCGCCGAGGAAAGCGCAAATCATCCGGACCTCGCGGATCGAGCGTCGTCCGAAACCGACCGGGCAATCGAACTGCGCGCCCGCGATCGTCAGCGTAAACTCATTTCCAAGATCGACGCAGCACTGGTGCGGATCGACGAAGGTACCTACGGCTATTGCGAGGAAACTGGCGAGCCGATCGGCCTGAAGCGTCTCGACGCCCGTCCGATCGCGACGCTTTCCATCGAGGCGCAGGAGCGTCACGAGCGTCGCGAGAAGGTCTATCGGGACGAATAACCGCAGACGATACAGAATAAAAAAGGCACCACATGTTCGTGGTGCCTTTTTTTATTTGTGTCGATCACGCGTTACTTGTCGCGGTTGACGCTCATCTCTCCGAAAATACGGGCAACCTCGTTCTGCAGGGCGGCGTCCGCGCCGGTGATCGGCGCCATCTCGGGATCGCGGCGCTGCTGATTTGCAGCGGGAGCCGGAACGGGGCGGCTCTGCGGCTGCAGGTGCACCGGGGGCGCCATGCGATCGGCGGCGAGCGTGCTGTTCATTTCATCTTCCAGAATGCGCTGGAAGTCGCTCGGCTGCACCGGCGGTGCATGCGGGGCGGGGCTTGCAACGCCGCCGTCGAAGGCGGTGACGGCAGGTTGCGGCGCGATTGGTGCGCTCAGCGGCGGCTCGACCCGTGGCTGCTGCAGCACGCGCTGGCGGGCGGAATCGAGAATATCGGCCGCCATATCCGTTTCGATCGGTGCCGGCGTGGGACGAATTTCGGCCTGGCGGAACGACTGTACCTGCGGGCGGGGATCGACCGAGGGAGCCGGTGCGGTCGCCGGCGCCTGTGGCGGTTCGACCGGCGCGGGACGCGGAGCCACAGCCGCGGCGAGCTGCACGGGGACGGGACGGACCGGAGGTTCCGGCCTGATATCAACAGGTGCCGGCTCCGAGGGCGGCGGCGTGACCGCGGCTAAGACGGGCGCAGCGGAGGGGGTGGGCTTAGCCGGCGGAGCGGCGGGCTCGGCTTCGGCGATCATGACGGGCTGGGAGCGGGTTGGCACCGGTGCCGGCGTCGGGGCGGAGACGGGGGCCGGCTCGCCATCGGGATGAATACGGCTCTCGATGACGATATCGGTCGGGCCGCCGATCATGATGAGATGCTCGACATCGTCGCGGCGCACCAGCACAAGGCGGCGGCGCGCGTCGACGGCGGCGGCGTCCAGAACCTGCAGGCGCGGCTGACGATTGCGGCCGCCACGCACGAAGGGCGAGGAGGCGCGGTTGCGCATGAACCACAAGACGATGAAAAGAAGCAGCAATCCGACTGCGACTGCAGCGGCGGCGATCAGGAAGCGGCTGCCATAGCCGTCCATGAGGTTATCGAACATATTGCTTACTCCTTCGCGACTTTGGGCCACATGACGACTTTTCAGCTTCGTAGACAAGGGGCAAGGGTGTTGTCCAGTCGTGGAAGACCGAAGCGAAAGTCGAACATCGTGTTTTCGCCTGCATTTAATCGAGGAAACTGGCGCTGTTCCTTGTGAATTCAATCACTCTTCATGGAGAGCAGTGTTTTGGCGGCGAGCGCAAATTGCTAAGAAGGGATCGGCGCCTGATTCCTGCTTTGTCTCTCTGTTACGAGTGAAGGCCGGCAGGCAATGCGAGGGACTACATGACGAAACCGCGTCAGGCCGACGATTATAGCGAAGCGCTCGTGGACCGCGGAGGACGCGGGGGAACGGCTCTGCGCATCATCCTCCTGGCTCTCGTGCTGATTGGGGCTGCGGCTGCTTTCGTCGTTTTCAAGAATTCATTGGAAAACGAACTGGTGCTCGGCGCGCTCGGCGTGCTCGCCATGGTCGGCATCTTCTTCCTGGTCTCGTCGGTCATCGGCTTCATCGAGGTCATGCCGCAGCGCCAGTCGGACAGCCTTGCCCGCGCATTCCTGAACAGCCATCCCGACGGTTCGCTGATCACCGACGACAAGGGCCGGATCATCTACGCCAACGCCGCCTATGGCGCGCTGACCGGCGCGCGCAAGGCAACCGAGGTGCAGACGCTGGAAGCGCTTCTGTCGCGCCACCGGGAATCGAACGAGGCGCTCTACCGGCTGACCAACGGCCTGCGCGACGGCAAGGAAGGCCGCGAGGAATTCCGGCTGCTGCGGGCGCTCGGGCCTTCGCCGAACGGGTCCGGCGCGCACTGGTACCGCCTGAAGGCGCGTACGCTGCAGAACGAGGAAAGCGGCGGCAAGCCGCTGCGCATCTGGCAGATCAGCGACATCACCTCCGAGCGCGACGACCAGGAGCGGTTCTTCAAGGAACTGCAGAACGCGATCGATTACCTCGACCACGCACCGGCGGGCTTTTTCTCGGCCGGTCGCAAGGGCGAGATCTTCTATCTGAACGCGACGCTGGCGGAGTGGCTGGGGCTCGATCTCACGAAATTCATTCCGGGTTCGATCACCATCGGCGATCTGGTGGCCGGCGAGGGGCTGGCGCTGATCCAGTCGGTGCAGGCGGATCCGGGGCTGAAGAAGACCGTGACGCTCGATCTCGACCTCAAGAAGTCGAACGGCCAGAGCCTTCCGGTGCAGATCGTTCACAGCGTCACCTCGATGCGCGACGGCGCGCCGGGTGAAAGCCGCACGATCGTTCTCACCCGCCAGGCGGGCGACGAAAGCGAGCAGTCGGCATCCGTGGCGACGATGCGATTCACGCGCTTCTTCAACAATACGCCGATGGCGATCGCATCCGTCGACGGCAACGGCCGTATTCTCAGGACCAATGCGCCGTTCCTGAAGCTGTTTTCGGGCATCGTTTCGCGCGATGACGTCGAGAACGGGGCGTTTCTCGAGGTCATCGTCCAGGATAGCGACAAGCCGCGGCTGCAGCAGGCGCTGGCGGCCGCCAAGGACCGGCAGGGCGATATTCCGCCGATCGATTCGCGCACGCCGACGGACGAGGCCCGCCATTTCCGCTTCTACGTGAATGCCGTTATCGACCAGAGCGACGAGGCCCCCGAGGAGGCGGCGATCGTCTATGCCGTCGAGGTGACCGAGCAGAAGGCGCTCGAGGCGCAGATGGCCCAGACGCAGAAGATGAATGCGGTCGGCACACTTGCGGGCGGCATCGCGCACGACTTCAACAACGTCCTCACGGCGATCCTGCTCTCGTCCGACCATCTTTTGCTGCAGGCACGGCCGGCCGATCCGGGTTTTGCCGACCTTATGGAAATCAAGCGCAACGCCAACCGCGCCGCGGTGCTGGTGCGCCAGCTGCTTGCCTTCTCGCGCAAGCAGACGATGCGGCCGAGCATCCTCAACCTGACCGACGTCGTGGGCGATCTCAGGATGCTGGTCGACAGGCTGCTCTCGGGCACCAACGTCAAGCTCGATGTCGAATATGGCCGCGATCTGTGGCCGGTGAAAACCGACCTGTCGCAGTTCGAACAGGTGCTGATCAATCTCTGCGTCAACGCGCGTGATGCGATGCCGCAGGGCGGCAAGCTGACGGTCCGCACCAGGAACGTCACGGCCAGCGAAGTGGCCGCCTTCAACTACTCCTACATGCCGCATGAGGATATGGTGGTGGTCGAGGTCGCCGACAACGGCACCGGCATCGCGCCGGAGATCATGGACAAGATCTTCGAGCCCTTCTTCACGACCAAGGAAGTTGGCAAGGGCACCGGTCTGGGGCTCGCGATGGTCTACGGCATCGTCAAGCAGTCGGGTGGCTATATTCAGCCGGAATCGGAAGTCGGCAAGGGTACGACCTTCCGCGTCTTCCTGCCGCGCCATATCGTCGAGCCGGCGATTGCGGCGGAAGCGGAGGCGGTAACGCCTGCAGCCGGTACACCTGTCGCCGCAGCACCTGCCGCGGCCGAGCAGCCCGAGGATCTGACCGGTTCTGCCGTGATCCTGCTGGTCGAGGACGAAGAGGCCGTGCGCCGCGGCGGCAAGCGCATGCTGGAAACGCGCGGCTATACCGTGCACGAAGCCGGATCGGGCGTGGAAGCGCTCGATATCATGGAAGAGCTCGAGGGCAAGGTCGACATCGTCGTCTCTGATGTCGTCATGCCGGAGATGGACGGCCCGTCACTGCTTCGGGAACTGCGCAAGAACTATCCGGATCTGAAGTTCATCTTCGTTTCGGGCTACGCAGAGGACGCCTTTGCCCGCAACCTGCCGCCGGACTCCAAGTTCGGCTTCCTGCCGAAGCCGTTCTCGCTGAAGCAGCTCGCGGTGGTGGTGAAGGAAACGCTGGACAGCTAGGATTGGCGCGTGGGAGCCCCGGAGGCGGCTGGCGCTGTCTGCTGCCTCAGGTGATCGGAACGGTGCTTAACCGGGCTTCTAACCGGCAAAGTATTGCTGGTTCTGGCAAACCACCAGAACCAGCTCTTCGGTGAGCGTCAGGCGCCCAATGCCACGGCAATTTCCGCCGCCAGGCGCGCGTTGTTTTCGACCAGGGCGATGTTGGTCTTCAGGCTCTGGCCATCGGTGAGATCGAAAATGGTGCTGAGCAGGTAGGGCGTGACCGCCTTGCCGGTGATCTCGTCGCGCTCGGCGCTGTCAAGCGCACGCTCGATATAGATGTCCATCTCCTCGCGCGGAATCTCGGCGGCTTCAGGGACCGGGTTCGCCACCAGCATGCCACCATCGATGCCGAGCTGTTCGCGCACCGTCTGGAAGTTGGCGATGGCGGCCGGGCTGTTCAGCGTCAGCGGGCTGCGAAGACCCGAGCCGCGCGACCAGAAAGCCGGGAATTCCTCGCTTTCATAGGTGACGACGGGAACGCCCGCTGTCTCCAGCACTTCCAGCGTCTTCGGAATGTCGAGGATCGCCTTGGCGCCGGCGCAGACGACGATGACGCCGGTGCGGCCGAGTTCCTCGAGGTCGGCCGAGATGTCGAAGCTTTCCTCGGCGCCGCGGTGTACGCCGCCGATGCCACCTGTTGCAAAGACCTTGATGCCGGCGCGCTGGGCGGCGATCATGGTGGCGGCGACCGTGGTCGCGCCATGACGGCGCTCGGCGATCGCGAAGGCGAGATCGGCGCGCGACACCTTGAGCACGTCCTTGGCCTGGGCCAGTTGCTCAAGCTGTTCCGGCTCTAGGCCGATGTGCAGCGTGCCGTGCATGACCGCTATGGTGGCGGGAACCGCGCCCTGGTCACGGATGATCGCCTCCACGCTGCGGGCCATCTCGATATTGCCGGGGTAGGGCATGCCATGAGTGATAATGGTGGATTCCAGGGCCACGATCGGCGCGCCGCGCTGTTTGGCGCTGGCCACTTCCTTCGAATAGCTGATCGGCAGCAGGGGGGAGATCGTTTGCGTCATAGTCTTTTCCACTTCGTCGATAAGACGCTTCAATGCAGAATTCTTGCCTCGGGAACAAGGGGCAAGGTTTCCAGGATCAGTTCGGCGGACAGTTTGTCGTTCACGGCATTCGGCGACTGGACGGTGACCGCCGCCGCCGCCGCGCCCTCGCGAACGGCCTCCGAAAGCGGCAATCCGCGCATCAGCCCGGCCACGACGCCGGCTGCAAGGGAATCGCCGGCGCCCGTCACGTCGGCCACATCCTTGATATCCGCCGGCTGCAGCGCCACCACCCGGCCGTCGGCAAAGGCGATGAGCTCACGCTGGCCGCGTGTCAGCACGCCGCCCTTGAGGCCGATGTCTCCAAGCAGTGACGGCCAGTGGGCCGGGTCGTTCGGACGTTCGCCGGTCAGCGCCGCCGCCTCGGCTTCGTTGAGAAAAAGATAGTCCAGGCCCTGCATGCAGGGAAGCAGCTTGACCGCCTTTGCGGGCGAAATGGCGATGGCGCCGACAGGCTTGCCGAGCGCGTTGGCGCGCGCGACGATCGAGGCAAGGGTTTCCTGCGGCAGGTTGGCGTCGAAGAGAATGAAATCGGTGGCGGCGAAGGCATCGCGCACGCTGCGGATCGAGAGGCGCCGGGGGACGAACAGGCGGTATAGGTCCATGTCGGCCAGGGCGATCACCAGATTGCCGTCGCGCTCGATGATGGCGGTGTAGCTCGGTGTCTTGCGATCGAGGAAGACGAAGGGGCGGTCGGTAACGCCGGCGATGTCAGCCGCCTCGCTCACCATCTCGCCGGTCGGATCACCGCCGCGCGGCGAGATCATCGTCACGTCGTAGCCGAGCCGCGCCAGATTGCGGGCGGCATTGAAGCCACCGCCGCCGGCCTCCTCGAACCAGGAGCCGGGGTTGCTGGCGCCCTCGGCGGTATCGCCGAAGATGCGGCCGCGACGGTCGACATGGGCCCCGCCCAGCACGAGAATCTTCTTCTTCATTTCAATGCTCCGAAGGCGCGAGAAAGACGAATCGTCTTTCGGAAATCATCGCGCCCGCGCTGTGGGCATTATGCCCAAGCTCTTGCTTTCCATCGATAAAACAAATGTAGAACACTGGTCGTTTTACCTTTTTCTTTCAGATATTTGCGCGGCACTTGCGTAATGAGAACAAATGCGGTACAAAATCGGCATCGGCGGCGACATTGCTTGAGCGGCTTCAATAACCTAAAGGTGGATCGAATGTCACAGAATTCATTGCGGCTCGTAGAGGACAAATCGGTGGACAAAAGCAAGGCACTTGAAGCGGCACTCTCACAGATCGAGCGGTCGTTCGGCAAGGGCTCTATCATGAAGCTGGGCTCGAACGAGAGCGTGGTCGAGATCGAGACCGTTTCGACGGGCTCTCTCGGACTGGATATCGCTCTCGGAATCGGCGGCCTTCCGAAGGGGCGTATCATCGAGGTTTACGGGCCGGAAAGCTCGGGCAAGACGACGCTGGCGCTGCAGACGATCGCGGAAGCCCAGAAGAAGGGCGGCATCTGCGCCTTCGTCGACGCCGAACATGCGCTCGATCCTGTCTACGCCCGCAAACTGGGCGTCGATCTGCACAACCTCCTGATCTCGCAGCCGGATACCGGCGAGCAGGCGCTCGAAATCACCGATACGCTGGTACGCTCCGGCGCCGTCGACGTGCTGGTCGTGGACTCGGTCGCGGCGCTGACGCCGCGCGCCGAAATCGAAGGTGAAATGGGCGACAGCCTGCCGGGCCTGCAAGCCCGACTGATGAGCCAGGCGCTGCGCAAGCTGACGGCTTCGATATCGAAGTCGAAGACCATGGTCATCTTCATCAACCAGATCCGTATGAAGATCGGCGTCATGTTCGGTTCGCCGGAAACGACGACCGGCGGTAACGCGCTGAAGTTCTACGCCTCCGTCCGCCTCGACATTCGCCGCATCGGCCAGGTCAAGGAACGCGAAGAGGTGATCGGCAACCAGACGCGCGTCAAGGTCGTCAAGAACAAGATGGCGCCTCCCTTCAAGCAGGTCGAATTCGACATCATGTACGGCGAGGGCGTCTCCAAGACCGGCGAGCTGGTCGACCTCGGCGTCAAGGCCGGGATCGTCGAGAAGTCGGGCGCCTGGTTCTCCTACAACAGCCAGCGCCTCGGCCAGGGCCGCGAGAATGCCAAGATATTCCTGCGCGACAATCCCGAGGTGATGCGCGAGATCGAGACCTCGATCCGCCAGAACGCCGGCCTGATCGCCGACCAACTGCAGAACGGCGGCCCGGACGCCAATGACGGGGACGGCGAATAAGCCTTAATCCCCCGCTAAATCGCTCAAACCGGCCGCATTCTCTGAGCAGAATGCGGCCGGTTTTGTTTGTCTGCTGGACAGTGGTTAACGCGAGCGATAAAAGCCACTGAATTTTAAGATCTGACCTGCCTTACGGCAGCATTGAAGGGCATAGCATGAGCGGTGTGAACGAAATCCGGTCGACCTTCCTCGACTACTTCAAGAAGAACGGCCACGAGATCGTACCATCGAGCCCGCTTGTGCCGCGCAACGACCCGACGTTGATGTTCACCAATGCCGGCATGGTGCAGTTCAAGAACGTCTTTACCGGTCTCGAGCAGCGTCCCTACAAGACGGCATCGACCGCGCAGAAGTGCGTGCGCGCCGGTGGCAAGCATAACGATCTCGACAATGTCGGCTATACCGCGCGCCATCACACCTTCTTCGAAATGCTCGGCAATTTCTCCTTCGGCGATTACTTCAAGGCGCAGGCGATCGAGCATGCCTGGACGCTGATCACCAAGGAATTCGGCCTCGACGCCAAGCGCCTGCTTGTCACCGTCTATCACACCGACGACGAGGCCTTTAACCTCTGGAAGAAGATCGCCGGCCTTTCCGACGACAGGATCATCCGTATCGCGACCAGCGACAATTTCTGGGCGATGGGCGATACCGGTCCCTGCGGACCCTGTTCGGAAATTTTCTACGACCACGGCGATCACATCTGGGGCGGCCCTCCCGGCTCGCCGGAAGAGGATGGCGACCGTTTCATCGAGATCTGGAACCTCGTCTTCATGCAGTACGAGCAGCTGACGAAGGAAGAGCGCGTCGACCTGCCGCGTCCGTCGATCGATACCGGCATGGGGCTGGAGCGCGTCGCAGCCGTTCTGCAGGGCCAGCACGACAACTACGACATCGACCTGTTCCGCGCGCTGATCGCCGCTTCGGAAGAAGCGACCGGCGTCAAGGCCGAGGGTGAGCAGCGTGCCAGCCACCGGGTCATCGCCGATCACCTGCGTTCGTCCGCCTTCCTGATTGCCGATGGCGTGCTGCCGTCCGCCGAAGGCCGCGGCTATGTTCTTCGCCGCATCATGCGCCGCGCCATGCGCCATGCCGAACTGCTCGGCGCCCGCGAGCCGCTGATGTGGAAGCTGCTCCCGGCCCTGATCCAGCAGATGGGCCGCGCCTATCCGGAGCTGGTGCGCGCCGAGGCGCTGATCACCGAGACGCTGAAGCTCGAGGAGACCAAGTTCCGCACGACGCTGAAGCGCGGTCTTTCGTTGCTTTCGGACGCCACGACGACACTCGGCAAGGGCGACATGCTCGACGGCGAGACTGCCTTCAAGCTCTACGACACCTACGGATTCCCGCTCGACCTGACGCAGGACGCGCTGCGCGCCCGTGAAATCAACGTCGATCTCGCCGGCTTCACCGATGCCATGGAGCGCCAGAAGGCCGAAGCCCGCTCGCATTGGGCAGGCTCCGGCGACAAGGCGACCGAGACGATCTGGTTCGAGCTCCGCGACAAGCACGGCGCCACCGAATTCCTCGGCTATGACACCGAGACCGCCGAGGGCGTCGTCCAGGCGATCGTCAAGGACGGTGCGGCCGTCGGCGAAGCCGTAAGCGGCGACAAGGTGCAGATCGTCGTCAACCAGACGCCGTTCTATGGCGAGTCCGGCGGCCAGATGGGCGATGCCGGCGTGATTTCGTCCGACAACGCCAAGATCGAGATCACGGATACGCAAAAGCGCGGTGAGGGCCTGTTCGTCCACACCGGCACCGTCGTCGAAGGTACGCTCAAGGCCGGCGATGCCGTGGCATTGACCGTCGACCACGCCCGCCGTTCGCATATCCGCGCCAACCACTCGGCGACCCACCTGCTGCATGAGGCGCTGCGCGAAGTGCTCGGCACCCATGTTGCCCAGAAGGGCTCGCTGGTCACGCCGGATCGCCTGCGCTTCGACGTCTCGCATCCGAAGCCGATGACGGCGGAAGAGCTCAAGGTGGTCGAGGACATGGCCAACGAGATCATTCTGCAGAATTCGCCGGTCACGACCCGCCTGATGAGCGTCGACGACGCCCGCGCCGAAGGCGCGATGGCGCTGTTCGGTGAAAAATATGGCGACGAAGTCCGCGTCGTTTCCATGGGCCAGGGGCTGCATGGAGCGAAAACCGGCAAGCCTTACTCGATCGAACTTTGCGGCGGCACGCATGTGTCTGCGACCGGTGACATCGGCCTCGTGCGCATTCTCGGCGACAGCGCCGTCAGCTCCGGCGTTCGCCGTCTGGAAGCGGTCACCGGTGAAGCGGCGCGTGCCTATCTCGCCGAGCAGGACGAGCGCGTGAAGGCGCTCGCGACCTCGCTCAAGGTGCAGCCGGCCG
Source organism: Hyphomicrobiales bacterium (assembly GCA_900471485.1). Taxonomy (GTDB): domain Bacteria; phylum Pseudomonadota; class Alphaproteobacteria; order Rhizobiales; family Rhizobiaceae; genus Rhizobium. The sequence continues at coordinate 36,422 of UCEU01000017.1, read as the reverse complement.
AGGTCTTGACGCGCGTCGAAGCGCTGATGGACGAGCGCCGCAAGCTCGAGAAGGAACTGGCGGACGCCAAGCGCAAGCTCGCCATGGGCGGCGGGCAGGGCGGCTCGGAAGAGGCGGTGCGCGAGATCGGCGGCGTCAAGTTCCTGGGCAAGGCCATCTCCGGCGTCGATCCGAAGGATCTGAAGGGCCTCGCCGACGACGGCAAGGCCAGCCTCGGTTCCGGCGTGGTGACGTTGATCGGGGTTTCCGAAGACGGCAAGGCCAGCGCCGTTGTCGCGGTCACCGCTGATCTCGTCGGCCGCTTCAGCGCGGTCGATCTGGTGCGCATCGCCTCCGCCGCTCTCGGCGGCAAGGGCGGCGGCGGCCGTCCCGACATGGCGCAGGCCGGCGGTCCCGATGGATCGAAGGCCGACGAGGCGCTCGAAGCCGTGGCGGCGGCACTTGCCGCCTGATCGGCTGCTTGTCGCTTGAATTGCGAAGGCGGGTGCTCCGGGCGCCCGCCTTTTTCTTTGCCTTGCCGCCAAGTCAGCAGGATTTGTCAAATCGGGCTATGGTTTCTTCAGGCCGATCAATTGGCATGAGGTTTCGACATGAACGGCAGCACGCCATGGGCACTCTACGAAAACCGCCTCAGACGGGTATCGGCTTATATCCATGACCATCTCGACGAGGAGCTCGATATGGAGAAGCTCGCCGAGATTGCCTGCATGTCGAGCTTTCACTGGCACCGGATCTATCGCGCGATCCATGGCGAGACGCTGGCGGCGACCGTCAAGCGGCTCAGGCTGCATCGCGCTGCGGGCGATATCGTCCGCTCGGATCTCGGTATCGGGGAGATTGCCAGGCGATCAGGCTATCCCAACCTCCAGTCTTTCAATCGCATTTTCAAATCGGTCTACGGCATGCCGCCGGCCCGTTATCGGAAAGAGGGAAGCCACCAGGAATTCCAACCCTCACCTAACGGAAGGACCAAGGCGATGTTCGACGTTACCTTACGGAATACGGAGCCGGTCGCGCTTGTCGGCGTGCGCCATATCGGCCTCTACATGGAGATTGGCAAGGCCTTCGAGGTGCTTTTCGGCACGCTCCACGCGCGCGGATTGGCCCGACCCGACATGCGGATGATCGGCGTCTATTTCGATGATCCCGACATCGTGCCGGCCGAGAAGCTCCGCTCGATCGCCTGTGTCGCCGTCGATGGAAAGGTTGCGACCGATGCGCCGCTCGAGCCTTTCCAGCTCGACGGCGGCGAGTATGCGGTGCTGCGCCACAAGGGGCCCTATGCCGATATGTATAGGGCGTATCGGTGGCTCTACGGGGAATGGCTGCCGACGTCAGGCAGGCAGCTGCGCGACGGGTTGATGTTCGAGGATTACCTCAACAACCCGCGCGATGTCCCGCCGACGGAGCTCCTGACGGACATCTACATGCCGCTTATCTGAGCCTCACGCGCTCTTCTGCATGGCGCTCGCCGCTTCGTCGTCTATGGCGCTGGCCCTCGCATGGGCGGCGCGGTCGGTGACGCGGGCGACGTAATCGGCGAAGGCCTGGCGCTTTTCGAAAGTGCCGAAGCCCATGCCCCAGGCCACGTGCGAGCCGACATAGACATCGGCGGCGGTAAAGCGGTTGCCGGCGATGTAGGGCGAGGCGGAGACGGCTTTCTCCAGCGTGTCCATCACGTCGGCGTAGCAGCCGTATCCGGCCATCCGGCTCTTGTCGGCCGGCGTGTGGAATCCGAGAGCGCGATTGGTGGCGGCCGATTCCAGCGGGCCGGCTGCGAAGAACATCCAGCGATAGTAGCTGCCGCGTTCCTCCGGCGTCGGCGCCAGCCCGGCTTCCGGAAAGGTCTCCGCCAGGTAGGCGCAGATCGCAGCGCCTTCGGTGACGATGGTCTGGCCGTGGCGAATGGCCGGCACCTTTCCCATCGGGTTGATGGCGAGATAGGCGGGCGCCTTCATGCTGCTTTCGAAACCGAGGATTTCGGTCGTGTAGGGTGCGCCGGTTTCCTCGAGCATCCAGCGGGCGATGCGGCCGCGCGACATCGGGTTGGTGTAGAAGACGAGTTCGTCTGCCATGGTTTCCTCCTCGTTTTTCCATCGGGTATCTGGCGCATGCCAGCCGTGAGGCAACGTCTAGAGGAATTGCATGTCAGTTTTCGGCAGTATGCTCGATCAGAGCGGCTTGCGGTACTGGATGAAGCCCGAGCGCTCGGCGATGCGGTCGTAGAGCTTGCGGGCGGTGGCGTTGGTTTCGTGCGTCATCCAGTAGAGGCGGCCGGCGCCGTTGGCGCGGGCGAGATCGGCCACGGCGTCGATCAGGGCCGCACCGGTCCCAAGGCCACGCTGCGTGTCGTCGACATAAAGGTCCTGCAGGTAGCAGGTCCATTTCGGCAGCCATGTGGAGCGGTGGAAGATTGCATGCACGAAGCCAACGAGGCGATTGCCATCGTCGAACGCGCCGAAGGCGTACATTTCCTCCTCGAGGTCATGAAAGCGGGCCCATGTGAGATCGGTCGTCTCGGCGGGGATGACGACCTCGTAGAAACGCTGGTAGCCGGCCCATAGCGGCTCCCAGGCCGCGCGGTCGCTTGGCTGCAGCGGACGGATCGTCGTGGTCATCGGTTGGTCCTTCTCTGTCCCCGAAACGAAAACGGCGGGGAAAACCCCGCCGCATCGTTTGCATATTTCAGATGGCTTACGCCATGGCCTTCTGCAGGTTTTCGTCGATCTTGTCGAGGAAAGCAGTGGTCGAGAGCCAGGGCTGATCCGGGCCGATGAGGAGCGCCAGGTCCTTGGTCATGAAGCCGGCTTCGACGGTGTCGACGCAGACCTTTTCGAGGGTGGCCGCGAACTTCGCCAGTTCGGCGTTGTCGTCGAGCTTGGCGCGGTGCGCGAGGCCACGGGTCCAGGCGAAGATCGAGGCGATCGAGTTCGTCGAGGTTTCCTGGCCCTTCTGGTGCTGGCGGTAGTGACGCGTCACCGTGCCGTGGGCGGCTTCGGCTTCGACGGTCTTGCCATCTGGCGTGAGGAGAACCGAGGTCATCAGGCCGAGCGAGCCGAAGCCCTGGGCAACCGTGTCGGACTGGACGTCGCCGTCGTAGTTCTTGCACGCCCAGACGTAGCCGCCGGACCACTTCAGAGCGGATGCGACCATGTCGTCGATCAGGCGGTGCTCGTAGGTGATGCCGATTTCCTTGAACTGATCCTGGAATTCAGCCTCGTAGACTTCCTGGAAGATGTCCTTGAAGCGGCCGTCATAGGCCTTGAGGATGGTGTTCTTGGTCGACAGGTAGACCGGCCACTTGCGCATCAGGCCGTACATCATCGAGGCGCGGGCGAATTCGCGGATCGACTCGTCGAGGTTGTACATGGCCATGGCAACGCCGGCGCCGGGAGCGTCGAACACTTCCTTCTCGATGACCTGGCCGTCTTCACCGACGAACTTGATGGTCAGCTTGCCCTTGCCCGGGAACTTGAAATCGGTGGCGCGGTACTGGTCGCCGAAGGCATGGCGGCCGACGACGATCGGCTTGGTCCAGCCGGGAACGAGGCGCGGAACGTTCTGGCAGATGATCGGCTCGCGGAAGATGACGCCGCCGAGGATGTTGCGGATCGTGCCGTTCGGGCTCTTCCACATCTGCTTGAGGTTGAATTCCTTGACGCGGTCTTCGTCCGGCGTGATCGTCGCGCACTTGATGCCGACGCCGTGCTTCTTGATGGCGTTGGCGGCGTCGATGGTGACCTGGTCGTTGGTGGCGTCGCGGTTTTCGACGGAGAGGTCGAAGTAGTCGATGTCGAGGTCGAGATACGGATGGATCAGCTTGTCCTTGATAAGCTGCCAGATGATGCGCGTCATTTCATCGCCGTCGAGATCGGCGACGGGGTTGGCGACCTTGATCTTCTTCATGTATCTGCCTCGTTAAGCTTTTGAGGGACATGCGTCCCGGGTGGGTGATATAAAATCCCGTGGGCTATAGCATTGTGAGCCCGGAGTGCAAAGCCGCAAGCAGGGCAGATTTGTGTGTTTTTGCGCCATTGCCAAGTGGCGGAAAATGGCTAGTCTCCGCGCGAAACCCTTGCCCCGGATTATTCGTCATGAAGAAGATTTCGCTCGTTCTCGCGGCCCTTGCCGGCCTCTCCGCCCCCGTATTCGGAGCCGATGTCACCGCGCCGGTGAAGGAGATCATGGATGCCACGACCAAGAACTGGTCGGGTGCGGATGCCGAGTGGCAGGACATCTTCGATCCGAGCCGGCTGGCGACGCTCTACAGCAAGGACTTCGTCTCGAAATACCAGTTGGCGGTGCAGAACCCGGCCGCCGACGAAGACGGGATTTCACCCTTCGACTACGACGTGATCGTCAACGGCGAGGATGCATGCCCGCTGCAGGACGTGACCTATGATCCCAAGCCTTCTGCCAACGGCGCGACCGAGGTCGTAGTCACGTTCAAGAAATCGACCTGCATGGACGACGGCACGGACAAGAATGGCCTGACAACCGTCAAGTTCGAGGTCATCGAGGAAGGCGGCAAGCCCGTGGTCGACGACGTGATCACCGTGGGCGACCCGGGCCAGCCCGCAAACTCGCTCAAGGCGACGATGGTGCAGATCGCCAAGGGCCAGTAAGCGCTCAGGTTTGATTTGCTTTTGATGCCGGCAACGATATGTGAGCGAGCGAGGGGATACAGTTCTTTCGCTCCAGGGGCCCGACTGCTTGCTATCAGGTTTTGATTTCCGAGACTGGCTGCTGGCCAACGATCCGGCGCTCTCGCGCCTGCGGATGGCGTCGCGGGTGACGCTGACGGTCGTGCTTGCCTTTGGCGCGCTGATGCTGATCGACGCGCTGCTCGTGCCGCTACCGATGGCGTCTTATGGTCTCGGCATCGTGCTATCGATCGAGGGTGGCGTGGCGGTGCGCGACAAGGGCGGCATGCCGCAGCTTTTAACGCGGCTGCTCGGCTGCGTCGCGAGCCTTGCTGTTGTCGGCATCGCGGCGACGCTCGAGGGGCATCGCCTGATCTCGGACGCGGCTTTCCTGTTGGTGATATTCATGGCAGCCGCGGCGCGGGTGGTCGGGCCGCGAGGGCACGCGATCGGCATGTTCGCTTTCATGTCCTATTTTCTCGGCGCCTATTTCCAGCCGCCGATCGCACAGCTGCCCTTGGTCGCGATCGGCCCGGTCGTCGCCTCGCTGATCGCGCATGTCGCCCGCGTTGTTGTGTTGCCCGACGATTGGCGGCGGGATTTGCTGCGGTCGCTCGAAAGCGTCAGCGGGCGGATCAATCAGATACTCTTCAAGATCGCGGCGCTTGCAGCCGATGGCCGTGTGACCGAGGCCGACCGGCAGGAACTCACTCAGCTGGAGGAGCGGCTGAAGGACGTCGTGCTGATGGCCGAAAGCTTCATTCCGCGGCCGCCGAGCGGCGTTTTCGACGCCGGCACGGAACCGGCGGGCGAGCTGGCGATCCGGCTGTTCGATGCGCATCTGGCGGCCGAGGGGGCGATCATGCTCTGCTCGCAGAACCTGCCACCGTTCGAACTGGTGCACAGCGTCATTGAGCGGCATGGCGTGCGCTCGGCCGTGAAATCGGACGAGAGCGGCGGTACGGAGGCGGCGCAGGCGGTCATCCGGCTGGGCAAGACGCAGGCGCAGCTTATCGAGACCATCAGCAAGGGGCGCGGGACGGGCTTTTCCGAGATCGCCAGCGTTGCCGAGACAACCGGCGCGCCGCAGCGGCCTGACTTTTCGTTCAGCAACCCGCTGATGCGCTCGGCGTTGCAGATCACTATCGCTACCGCCATCGCGATGACGCTCGGGCTGGCGCTGTCTCGCGAGCGCTGGTTCTGGGCGGTGCTGGCGTCGTTTCTCGTTTTCACCAATACCAATTCGCGTGGCGACACGGCGATGAAGGCGTTGCAGCGGTCGGTCGGGACGCTGTTCGGGATCGGGATCGGCCTCGGGCTGGCAACCCTGCTCAGCCACCATCTGGCGCCGGCGCTGGTGATCACCACGGCTACGATCTTCCTCGCCTTCTACTTCCTGCAGACGTCTTACGCGACGATGACCTTCTTCGTTTCGATCGCGCTCTGCCTGGTCTACGGCATGATCGGCTCGCTGACGCTCGATCTGCTCTTGCTGCGCATCGAGGAGACGGCGCTGGGAGCAGGCGTTGGAACGCTGGTGGCCTTCGTCGTCTTTCCGGCACGAACCCGCGGTGCTCTCGATCTGGTGCTTGGGAAATGGTATTCGGCGCTCGAGGCACTGTTGAAGGCGGCGGCGGCCGGAGAGCCTGGAAATGTGCAGATCCTGAAATCGCAGACGCTTGATGCGGCCTACCGCGACCTTGCCACGGCGGCGCGTCCGCTGGGCTCCAGCTGGTCGGTTGTCACCAGGCCGGGACAGATCCGGCAGACGCTGGCGATCTTTCTGGCGGCCACATATTGGGCGCGGATGATGGCGAAGAACCACCCGGCGGCGGGAAATGCCGATGCACACGAATTGATCGAGGCCAACCTTTCCCGTCTCGCTGCCGTCTCGACCCGAAAGTCGGAGTGCTTCTTCGTCGATCGCGATGGACCGGCATCGGCAAGCCATCGCCCGCCGCACACAAGCACCGGCTGGCGTCGCGGGCTGGAGATGCTCGGCTCGACGCTCGATCGCTTGTACCCGGACGCATAAGCCTTGCCGTTTCAGCCTGTCTTGGCTATTTCCGCGCCTAGCAAAAGGATTTTGACTTCATGGCAGGCACGAACAGCGAGCGTCTTCTTCTGACGGAAGGTCCCGTCATCATTCTGGTCGAACCGCAAATGGGCGAGAATATCGGTATGGTGGCGCGCGCCATGGCGAATTTCGGTCTCTCCGAACTGCGCCTCGTCAATCCGCGCGACGGATGGCCGAACGAGAAGGCGCAGGCAGCAGCGTCGAAGGCCGACCATGTGATCGAAGGCACCAAGGTGTTCGAGACGCTGGAAGAGGCGATATCGGATCTCAACTTCGTCTATGCGACGACGGCGCGCGAGCGCGACGGTTTCAAGCCGGTGCGTTCGCCCGTGGTGGCGGCGCAGACGTTGCGTGCGCGGTTTACGGCGGGCGAGGGGACCGGCATCCTCTTTGGGCGCGAGCGCTGGGGGCTCTCCAACGAAGAGGTGGCGCTGGCCGACGAGATCGTGACCTTCCCGGTCAATCCCGCCTTTGCCTCGCTCAATATCGCGCAGGCAGTTCTGCTCATGTCCTATGAGTGGATGAAATCGGGCATGGAGGATCTCGGCAGCGTTCCCTTCCAGGCGATGGAACAGACGCCATCGACGAAAGAGCAATTGCACGGACTCTACGACCAGTTGGAAGAAGCGCTGGAATCGCGCAATTATTTCCATCCGCCCGCGAAAAAGCCGAAAATGATCGACAATCTCCGGGCAGTCCTTTCCCGCCGCGCCTTCACGGAGCAGGAAATCAGTGTGATGCGCGGCGTGATCTCCTCCCTCGACCGTTTCTCGCGGCAATATCCGCGCGGAAGCCGGGCGCCCGCAGACGTCAAGGAACATCAGGAAGATGACAGCAGCGACGCATGAGCTGAAACCCGTCCTGGTCTTCGATTCAGGTATTGGTGGGCTGACGGTGCTGCGAGAGGCGCGCGTGCTTATGCCCGAACGCGGTTTCATCTATGTCGCCGACGATGCCGGCTTTCCCTATGGCGGATGGGAAGAGCAGGCGCTGAAGGAGCGGATCATCGATCTGTTCGCGCGGCTGCTTCGCGAGCACGACCCAGAGGTCTGCATCATCGCCTGCAACACGGCCTTCACGCTCGCTGGCGCCGATCTGCGCGCGGCATTCCCCGGCATGACCTTCGTCGGCACCGTGCCGGCCATCAAGCCGGCGGCGGAGCGCACGCGCTCGGGCCTCGTATCGGTGCTGGCGACACCCGGAACCGTCAAGCGCGCCTATACGCGCGATCTCATCCAGTCCTTCGCGCAGCAGTGCCATGTGCGGCTCGTCGGCTCTGAAAATCTCGCCCGCATGGCGGAGGCCTATATTCGCGGTGATACGCTCTCCGATGAGGCCGTCATGGGCGAGATCGAACAGTGCTTCGTCGAGAAGGACGGCAGGAAGACCGATATCGTCGTGCTTGCCTGCACGCACTATCCGTTCATGGCCAACATCTTCAGGAGGCTGGCGCCGTGGCCGGTCGATTGGCTGGATCCGGCGGAGGCTATCGCGCGGCGCGCGCGCAGCCTCGTCCCTGAAGTGGCCGATGCCGTGCATCCCGACAATTTCGACTTCGCGGTCTTCACGTCGGGCAATCCGGATTTTTCGACGAAACGGCTGATGCAGGGATTTGGTCTCACCGTCCGGTGACATCGTTCCATGGCAGCGATCTTTCGCGCCGTCGGCGCTTTCCTTCGCGATGCCGATATCGCAAGCTCTGAGATGGAGAATCGTTCGCGGGCTTCGGCTCCCTGACGCGAACAGGGGAATGTCTTATGTCGTTTCAAAGACTTGTGATGCTGATCTTCTTTCTGCAGCCGATCGCCTTCGGCAGCTGGCTGCCGCGTATCCCCGATGTGCAGGCAAAGCTCGGCATGGGGCCGGCCGATCTCGCCATCGCGCTGCTCGGGCTGCCGATCGGCACGCTGATGACCTTGCCCTTCGCCGGCCGTCTGGTCGCGAAAATCGGCGGACGCGCGACGATCATCTATGGTTTCGTCGCCTTCCTCGCGGTCGTGTCCCTGCCGGCCTTCGCCGACAACATCACCACGCTGTTCTTCGCGTTGATGATCCTCGGCGTCACGCTGTCGACGCTTGAACTCGGGCTGAATGTCGAGGCCGACCGGGCGGAGAAGACGACCGGGCTGGTCATAATGAGCCGCTGCCATGGCTTCTGGAGCCTCGGCATCATGGCGGGCAGTCTGCTTGGCGTGGGGGCGGCTGCGTTGCATCTGCCGGCGAACTGGTCAATCGCCTTGATCGCGCTGCTGGTGCTGCCGATCGCGCTCCTCGTCAGCGTGCTGTTGCCGCTCGGGCCCGATCCGGCAACCGAGACGTCGCATGCGAAAAGCGCGCCGTTCAAGCTGCCGAGTGCGGCACTTCTCGGCATCTGCGCCTTCACCTTCGGCATCACCATGACCGAAGGCGCGATCGCCGACTGGTCGGCGGTCTATCTGCGCGACGTGCTGTTTGCGACCGGCGCGCTGACCGGTCTCGGCTACTCCGTCTTCGCCTGCCTCGTGGCAACAGGGCGTTTCGGCGGCGATTATATGAAGAGCCGGTTTGGCGCGGTTGCCATCGCCCGGGTCTGCGGTTGCGCGTCGCTTGCCGGCATGATGGTCGTGCTGCTCGCGCCGAACACGGCGGTGGCTTTGGTCGGTTTCGCGGCGATTGGCGTCGGCGTATCGGTCGGCTTCCCGCTGGCAGTTACGGCATCGGCCAGCCTGACGGACCGGCCGGCGGCCGCCAGCGTCGCCATCCTGACCTTTATCGCGCTCAGCGGCTTCCTCGTCGGCCCACCGGCGATCGGCTTCGTGGCCGAGGCATTCGGCCTGCGGGTCGGCCTCGGCATTCTGCTCGTTCCCTTGGCGGTCAGCCTCCTGTTTACGCGCATGCTGATACCGAGAACAGAGCAGGGGCGGAACCCGATCGTTGCAGACGAGGCAGCCTGATTCGAAAATCCCGTGATTGTTTGTGGGTTTCGTTCGTCGGGCCGAGCATTCCGCCGCGAATCTGCTAGAGAGTGGCGTTGATTTTCAGAAGGGGAATGGGGACGTGCAGGTTGGTATCGATATGGGATCGGCGTCGGGAGGCAATCCGGCCACGCTCGATATCGAGGAGCTTCTGGCGACCCGTCTCCTTGTTCAGGGCAATTCCGGCTCCGGGAAGTCGCACCTGTTGCGACGCCTGCTCGAGCAATCCGCGCCGTGGGTACAGCAGGTCATCATCGACCCCGAGGGCGATTTCGTCACCCTGAGCGACAAGTTCGGCCATGTGGTCGTCGATGGTGAGCGCACCGAGGCAGAGCTTGCGGGCATTGCCAACCGCATCCGCCAGCACCGCGTCTCCTGCGTTCTCACGCTCGAAGGGCTTGAGATCGAGCAGCAGATGCGCGCCGCCGCCGCCTTCCTCAACGGCATGTTCGATGCCGATCGCGAGTTCTGGTATCCTGTTCTCGTCGTCGTCGACGAAGCGCAGATGTTTGCGCCGTCGGTGGCCGGCGAAGTCTCGGACGATGCGCGCAAGATGTCGCTCGGCGCGATGACCAACCTGATGTGCCGTGGACGTAAGCGCGGTCTGGCCGGTGTCATCGCCACGCAGCGTCTGGCCAAGCTCGCCAAGAACGTCGCCGCCGAAGCCTCCAACTTCCTGATGGGCCGCACCTTCCTCGATATCGACATGGCGCGCGCCGCCGACCTGCTCGGCATGGATCGCCGCCAGGCGGAGATGTTTCGAGACCTGAAGCGCGGTAATTTCGTCGCGCTCGGCCCGGCTCTGTCGCGTCGGCCATTGCCGATCCAGATCGGCAATGTCGAGACCTCGGCGCGTTCGTCGAGCCCCAAGCTGATGCCGCTGCCGGACTCTCCTCAGGACGTCGAAGACCTGATCTTCACGCCGGATCCGGAAGAATTCCAGCGGCCGATCGTGCGCCGCGCAGCGCCCGCGCCACGTCCGACCACGGATATTCTGGCCGAGCTTTCGCGTTCCGCACCCGCCGCCACCGCGCCGCAGCCAGCCGAAGGCCGCGCCGGCCAGCCAGAGATGTCGGCGGAAGACCGCGAGGAGCGCGTCTCAGCCGTATTGAGCGAGATCCTCGACGATCCGGGCTCGGGTTTCCGCACGGATTCGGTGCTTTATCAAGAGTTCCTCGTGCGGCTTCGCATGCGCCGCGTGCCGGGATCGCCTATGTCGCTGCCGGAATTCCGTCGCCGCGTCGCCGTATCGCGCTCGGGCGTCGATCCCGAGACCGCCGGGACCGAAGCCTGGACCACAGCACTGTCGCTGTCATCAAGCGTGACCGATGATCTGCAGGGCGTCTTCCTGATGCTTGCCAAGGCTGCCGTGTGCGGCGAGCCTTGCCCGTCCGACGCCCGCATCGCGCGCGCCTATGGCACGCATTCGGCCCGTCGCGCCCGGCGTCTCCTCGGCTATTTCGAGGAGCAGGGGACGGTGGTCGTCCACACCGATTTCTCTGGCAAGCGGATCGTCGCCTTCCCCGACATCAACTGCCAGACGGCGCCTGGTGATGCCAATGCGCCTGACGTAGATGACGTACAGTCGGCTGCTGAGTAAAAGCAGTCAGCTTCGATATTCACATTATGAGATAAAAGTCGCCTTGCGGTTTTTTGTCGTGTATCGGCGTTCGGTACACGATAGGGTTGCTCGTGTCACATGCTGTTCATCTCAGGGGTGGATAACGCCGCATGCCCCACGCGGGCATAGACCTTTTGCCCAGAGGAGATGTTGGCCATGTCGAATTCCACCCGTGCGATCACCGCATTCGCAGCAGCGCTGCTTGCCACCGTTGCCATTCAGCCTGTCCATGCCGCCGATGCCGCAGCGACCAAGCTCATGGAGCGCGGCGCCAGCGAGGACTTGAGCACGCCCGGGGGCGCGCGCCGCATCTCCGGCGACATCACCGAAGCCTATCGTGCCGCGATCGTCGATGGTCGCCCGAACAACGTCATCCTTCTGATCGGCGATGGCATGGGTGATTCCGAAATCACCATCGCGCGCAACTACGCCGTCGGCGCCGGTCAGTATTTCAAGGGTATCGATGCTCTGCCTGTCACCGGCCAGTACACCCATTATTCTCTCGACAAGAAGACCGGCAAGCCGACCTATGTGACCGACTCCGCCGCATCGGGTACCGCCTGGGCAACCGGCGTGAAGAGCTATAACGGCGCGATCGGCGTCGATATCCGCGAAGATGCGCACGAGACGCTGCTGGAGAAGGCGAAGGCCGCCGGTCTGGCCACGGGCAACGTGTCCACCGCAGAGCTGCAGGACGCAACACCCGCCGTGCAGGTCGCCCATGTGACGCAGCGCAAGTGCTACGGTCCCGAAGCGACCACCGAGAAGTGCGCCAGCAATGCGCTTGAGAATGGCGGCAAGGGCTCGATCACCGAGCAGCTGATCAACGCGCGCGCCGACGTGACGCTCGGCGGTGGCGCCAAGAGCTTCGGCGAGATGGCCAAGGCCGGCGAATGGAAGGGCAAGACGCTGCGCCAGCAGGCCGAAGAGCGCGGCTACAAGATCGTTACCAGCGCCGACGAGCTTGCCGCCGTCAAGCAGGCCAATGACAGCGCGCCGGTTCTCGGACTGTTCGCCGACGGCAACATGCCGATCCGCTGGCAGGGGCCACAGGCGAGCCACTACGGCAATGTCGAGAAGGAGCCTGTCGTTTGCCAGCCGAACGAGAAGCGCACACCCGCCACGCCGACGCTGGCGCAGATGACGTCGAAGGCGATCGAGCTCCTCAGCACCAACGAGAAGGGCTTCTTCCTGCAGGTCGAGGGCGCCTCGATCGACAAGCAGGACCACGCCGCCAACCCCTGCGGCCAGATCGGCGAGACCGTCGATCTCGACGAAGCCGTTCAGGAAGCGCTGAAGTTCGCGGAGCAGAAGGGCGATACGCTCGTCATCGTCACCGCCGACCACGCGCATGCCAGCCAGATCATCGACGCCAGCGCCAAGGCTCCCGGCCTGACGGAAGCGCTGATGACCAAGGACGGCGCCGTGATGGCCGTCAGCTACGGCAACTCTGATGAAGTCGACGACCAGGGCCATACCGGTTCGCAGCTGCGTATCGCAGCCTACGGTCCGCGCGCGGCCAATGTCAGCGGTTTGACCGACCAGACGGACCTCTTCTACACGATCAGCGATGCGCTCGGCCTGAAGGTGCAGAAGGCCGCCATGAAGTAAGCCGCTCCGGCTTTCATGGAAGCAAGCCGTTCCGGCTTGCTTGGGATCATACGGTTTTGCCGGTGTCGGCCATGGATTGTGATTGACATTCCAGTGACTTCACCCTAAAGACCGCGCCAGCACGGGGCAGCAATGTCCCGTGTTTCATTTGACATGTCCCGTGGAGTTTCCAGTTCGCGTAACCGGAAAATCCTGTCGGGCCTCCCTCAAAGAGGCCAAAGGAGGGCGTGTTTCCTTCGAGCGGTTTGGAAACAGACCGCCGTAACATTCTGAAAGGAAATACGATGAGCAAGCGCGAATCGTCCAAGTACAAAATTGACCGCCGTATGGGCGAAAACATCTGGGGCCGTCCTAAGTCCCCGGTGAACCGCCGCGAATACGGCCCGGGCCAGCACGGCCAGCGCCGCAAGGGCAAGCTCTCGGACTTCGGTGTGCAGCTGCGCGCCAAGCAGAAGCTCAAGGGTTACTACGGTGACCTGCGCGAGAAGCAGTTCCGCGCGATCTTCGCCGAAGCAGCTCGCCGCAAGGGCGACACTTCTGAAAACCTCATCGGTCTGTTGGAATCCCGCCTGGATGCGATCGTTTATCGCGCCAAGTTCGTTCCGACCGTCTTCGCTGCCCGTCAGTTCGTCAACCACGGCCACGTGACCGTGAACGGCGTTCGCGTCAACATCGGTTCCTACCGTTGCAAGGCCGGCGACGTCATCGAAGTTCGTCAGAAGTCCAAGCAGCTGGTTTCGGTTCTCGAAGCTATCAGCCTGGCTGAACGCGACGTTCCTGAGTACATCGAAGTCGACCACAACAAGATGGTTGCTACCTTCGCTCGTGTACCGGCTCTCAGCGACGTACCGTACGCTGTTGTCATGGAACCGCACCTGGTGGTCGAATTCTATTCGCGTTAATCGCGAGGCGTTTTCGCATACGGAAAAGCCGCCTCTCGGGGCGGCTTTTTTGTTATCTTGAGAGGGGTCGTGATGACGGATTTGCAGGCAATCCTCGACAGTATCTATACTGAACTTCAGCCGCGCATCGGCGAGGGCAAGGTCGCTGACTATATTCCTGAGCTTGCCAAGATCGATCCCGCCCAGTTCGGGCTTTCGGTGGTAACGGTCGATGGGAGGGTCCATAGCGTCGGCAATGCCGCGGTGCCGTTCTCGATCCAGAGTATTTCCAAGGTCTTCATGCTGACGCTGGCGCTCGGCAAGGTCGGCGAGGGGCTGTGGAAGCGGGTCGGGCGCGAGCCGTCGGGCAATTCCTTCAACTCGATCGTCCAGCTCGAGCAGGAAGCCGGCATTCCCCGCAATCCCTTCATCAATGCGGGCGCGATTGCCGTTGCCGACGTGGTGCTCGCCGGACACGAGCCGCGCGAGGCGATCGGCGAAGTCCTGCGCTTCGTGCGCTATCTCGCCGATGACGAGACGGTGACGATCGACGACAAGGTCGCCAAATCCGAGACGCAGACGGGCTACCGCAATTTCGCGCTCGCTAATTTCATGCGCGCCTACAAGAATATCGATCATCCGGTCGAGCATGTGCTCGGCGTCTATTTCCACCAATGCGCGCTGTCGATGACCTGCGAGCAGTTGGCCCGCGCCGGCCTCTTCCTCGCAGCCCGTGGCGCCAATCCCATGACTGGTCATTCGGTCGTTTCGCCCAAGCGAGCGCGGCGCATCAATGCGCTGATGCTGACTTGCGGCCACTATGACGGATCCGGCGACTTCGCCTATCACGTCGGCCTTCCCGGCAAGAGCGGCGTCGGCGGCGGCATCTTCGCGGTGGCGCCCGGTATCGCCTCGATCGCGGTCTGGTCGCCGGGGCTGAACAAGGTCGGCAATTCGCAGCTTGGCGCGGTTGCGCTGGAAATGCTGGCGGCGCGCACCGGATGGTCGGTTTTCGGCGATTGATGCTGGGTTGTGGCGCGGCTTTCTGCTAGACGGGATTTGGCTTCGACCTCGGGCCTGAACGGATGAGACAATGAATATCGCAGCCAATATCGCGGATGAGCTCGAAACGCCTGAGACCGAGGGCGCGATCGCGCATGCGCTGTTTGCCGATGCGCCAAGCTCCGTCTCGTTCAACAAGCTGCGCAAGCGGCTGCTGCGCCAGGTGCGCCAGGCCGTCGCCGATTTCGGCATGCTGAACGGCCAGAAGCGCTGGCTGATCGGGCTTTCCGGCGGTAAGGATTCCTACGGTCTGCTGGCGCTGCTGCTCGACCTGCAATGGCGCGGCCTGCTGCCGGTCGAACTCGTTGCCTGCAATCTCGACCAGGGGCAACCGAACTTTCCGAAGCATATCCTGCCGGAGTATCTTGCGAAGATAGGCGTCAAGCACCGCATCGAGTATCGCGACACCTATTCGATCGTGAAGGAGAAGGTTCCGGCCGGGGGCACCTATTGCTCGCTCTGTTCGCGCCTGCGCCGCGGCAATCTCTATCGCATTGCCCGCGAGGAAGGTTGTGATGCGCTGGTGCTCGGCCATCATCGCGAGGATATTCTCGAAACCTTCTTCATGAACTTCTTCCACGGCGGCCGCCTGGCCTCGATGCCGGCAAAGCTCCTGAACGACGAGGGCGACCTGATGGTGCTCAGGCCGCTGGCCTATTGCGCCGAGGACGACATGGCGAAATTCGCCGCCGCCATGCAGTTTCCGATCATCCCTTGCGACCTCTGCGGCTCGCAGGACGGGCTGCAGCGCAACGCCATGAAGGACATGCTCGCCGATATCGAGCGCCGCATGCCGGGTCGCAAGGACACGATGCTGCGCGCGCTTTCGCATGTGAACCCGTCGCATCTGCTCGACCCCAAGCTTTTCGACTTTTCGGCGCTCGCTGTCACCGAATAGTCATGACCCGCTTGCTATGAGCCGGGGCAGTTCGATCAAGCGAGTTTGAAATGACGTTTGCAGACAATGACATAGAGTTTCTCCGTGGCTGCCTTGGCCATGTCGCGGAGCGTGAGATCATGCCGCGTTTCCGCAATGCGGCGGCATCCAAGGTCGCCGAGAAGACATCGTCGGTCGATCTCGTGACGCAGGCCGACCTCCTCTCCGAGGCCTATATCACGGCCAGGCTCCAAGAGCGGTTTCCTGGCGCACTTGTTGTTGGCGAAGAGGCTTACGACGCCGATCCCTCGGTGGTGCCGGCTCTGGCCGAAGCCGAACTGGGCTTTGTCATCGACCCTGTCGATGGCACGTTCAACTTCGCGGCCGGACTGCCGGTGTTCGCAACGATGCTGGCGGTGACGGTCAAGGGTGAGACGGTCGCGAGCATCATCCACGAGCCCGTACTCGGCGATACGCTGCTTGCCATGAAGGGGGCGGGGTCTTTCCTGCATCGGGCAAACGCTGAGCCGCAACGCCTCCAAGTCGCGCCGGCGCTGCCGCTCGGCGAGATGGTCGGCTCCATGGCCTTCAGCCACATGCCGGAGCCGATGCGCTCGCGGGTCGCCACGTACATGGCCCGGACCAAGATGAGCTTCAACTACAACTGCTCGGCATACGAATACTGGATGGCTTCCTCGGGCAAGTTCCACTTCATCGGCCACCTGAAGCTGATGCCGTGGGATCATTTGGCGGGCGTTCTGCTCCACCAGGAGGCTGGCGGGTATACCGCGAAGTTCAACGGAACGCTCTACAGGCCGGGCGAGACGACGGGCGGGATCATTTCCGCACCGGACCGCGAGAGCTGGCAGATGATCCGCGCGGAGATCGTCGGCGACTGAGATTGAAAGCAAGAAGGAGAAGAGAGCATGACCACCGGAAGCGTTGACATCACCGCATTGGCGGATCTTCTGAGGCGGGCGGCCAAGGCGGAGATCCTGCCGCGCTTCCGTCGGCTCGGCAGCGACGACGTGCGCGCCAAGACTGAGGCGACCGACCTTGTGACGGAAGCCGATCTCGAGGCGGAGCGGATGATCAAGGCCGAGGTGGCGACGCGCTGGTCGAATGCACTCTTCATCGGCGAGGAGACGGTGGCGGCCGATCCGGCATTCCTCGGCAAGCTGAAGGATGCGTCGCTGTCGATCATCGTCGATCCCGTCGACGGTACCTTCAATTTCGCGTCGGGCATTCCGGCATTCGGCGTCATGGCCTCGGTGGTCGCCAATGGCGAATGCATCGCCGGCATCATCTACGATCCGATGGGCGACGACTGGGTGATCGCGGAGAAGGGCGCCGGCACGTGGCTGAAGCGGCCTGATGGTAGCACCGAGCGGCTCTCGGTCGCCAAGCCCGTCGCGCTCGACCAGATGGTCGGCATGGCCTCGACCGGCTTCCTGCCGCAGGGCAAGCGCGGCGAGGTGCTGGCCAATCTCGCCAAGGTCCGCTTCATCTGCAACTACCGCTGCGCCGCGCACGAGCACCGGGCGTTCTCCGGCGGCCATGTGCATTATCTGATGTACAACAAGCTGATGCCCTGGGATCATCTCGGCGGGACGCTCGCCTGCGTCGAGGCCGGCGGCTATGCGGCTCGCTTCGACGGCTCGCCCTATCTGCCCCATCATCTCGATGGCGGGCTGCTGATCACGCCCGACAAGGAGAGCTGGGAGCTGATGCGCCGCGAGGTCTTCACGGTCTGACCAAATTCACGAGGGACGACGGCTGCTAGCTTGCGGCCGCCGTCCAGTCGCACTGGAATGCCAGAACCGGGTTTGCGAAGCCCTTGAGTTGCTGGCGGGTGGCGTTGCCGAAGATATGGGCGGCGCCATATTCCCGAAAGACGTTTTCCGAAACCAGAATCTGATCCTTCGGCGAGATCGCGCACAGCCGCGCCGCAAGCTGCACCGTCGAGCCGAACAGGTCGTTGCTATCCTCGACCGGTTCGCCGCAATCAAGCCCGATGCGGATATGGATCTGCTCGGCATTGCCGGCATTGTAGCGTTCGAATTCCCGCTGGATCGCGATGGCGCAATCGACGGCTGCCGTCGTTTTGACGAATGTCGCCATGATGCCGTCGCCGGTGTGCTTGATTTCCCGGCCGCCGCACTGGCCGAGACAGCGCCGGACGACCGCATCGTGGGCGCGGACCATCTCTGCCGCCATCCGGTCGCCGAGACGCGCCGTCATTTCCGTCGAGCCGACGATGTCGGTGAACAGGATCGCCCGATGGCCGGCTTCGGCGATCGGCGTCTTTCCGAGCGCGGCTATTCCTGTTTCCGGGTCATGAATACGGCCGAGGAAGGCCTCCACGGCGGAGAGGGAGACTTCGACGATCTCTGTGGCGATGAAGCCATGGGCGTCGCGATGGACGCATTGGGCGGTTTCCATGTCGGGTGCGTCGACCAGGCAGAACGCCGTGCCACGGTGCTGGTCGAACCAGTAGGTCAGGAACTTGACGCCGTACTGGTCCTGAATGGCAAGATCCTTGAGATGCGCCTCGGCGACGTCGGCAGCCGACGTGCCGGTCAGTTCATGCCGGTCCATGAAGATAGGCATCGTGCCCTCCCGCCGGAATTTTCCCAATTCCAGAAGGACACAATACTACGACTTTGGCGGCCGATCGTCCATCTCGGGCATTGCACCCGGCACGCAGGGGCGCCGGGTGGTCTTTGCCGATGATCAGAAGTGCCCGGCGCCCGGATCAAGCTGCGGGTCGTCACCCGGGTGGGTGAAGAGCTTACCGCCCTCGGCCCATAGCGTGGCTGCGATGCTTACCAGGCCGAACAGCGCGAAGCCGCCGAAGAGTGGCTGCACCGTGCCATTGAACAGCTGGCCGACGCCACCGCCCAGAATGGCGCCGAAGGTGGTCGAGACGAAGCCGGTGATCGAGGTTGCCGTGCCGGCGAGGTTGCCCATCGGCTCCAGGCTGATTGCCGTGAAGTTGGTGGCGATGACCGCGAACATCATCAAGAGGATCGTGAACAACGCATAGGCGAAGGCGAAAGACGGCGTGCCGCCGAGCGCCTTGAAGAAACCGATGGCCGAGACGACGGTGAAGAGGATCATCGCCACATGCGAAATGCGACGCATGCCGAACTTGCGGACGAAGAAGCCATTGGCGAAGTTGGCGACAGCGATACCGCCGGCAGTCGCCGCAAAGGCGATCGGCAGCCAGTCGCCGAGGCCGAAGACCTCGCCGAAGACCTGTTGGACGGAGATGACGTAGGCGCTGATGACGGCGGTGAACATCGTCAGGCCGATCATGTAGCCGCAGGTGATCCGGTTCGTGAGCACCGTCTTGAAGCCGTCGGTGACATTGCCGAACGAGAGCGGGATGCGCTCTTCCTTCGGCAGGGATTCCTTCAGGCGGAGCGCTGCCCAGACAAAGAGGATGGCGCCGACGATGCCGAGCAGGATGAAGATCCAGTGCCAGTTGGCGTAGGCGATGATCAACTGGCCGACCGATGGCGCAACGATCGGCACGATCATGAAGACGATCATCACATAGGACATGACGTGCGCCATCTCGCGGCCACCGAAACAGTCACGGACGACGGCCATGCTGGTGATGCGGACCGCGGCGCCGCCGAGCCCCTGAATGAAGCGCATGACCAGCAGCATCTCGAAGCTGCCGGTGGCGGCGGCTCCGAACATGGCGAGCACGTAGACCGCCAGCCCGCCGAGCATGATGTTGCGGCGACCGAAGGTGTCGGACAAGCTGCCGAAGATGATCTGCGAGACGCCGAAGCCGAGGAAGAAGACGGCGATCACCAGCTGGGCATCGTTGGCGTTTGCGACATTGAGCGCATGCCCCATGGCGGGCAACGCCGGCAGCATGCTGTCGATCGCCATGGCGACGCTGGCCGTCATGATGGCAATGGTGATGACGAATTCCAGGAAGCCCATGCCTATACGGCTGGACCCCTGGTTTTCGGTATGCGGCTTATGTGGCGGCGTCATTTATGAAATCCTGAAATCTGATTATGGCGCCGTCATCAGACGGCTGGATTATGCGGTTGGAAAAGTCGACCCTTCTCGGCGATCAGCACGAAGACGAGACCGATGATCGATACGGTGAAATAGCCCGCGACCATCGGCAGGGCCGTGCCGTTGAAGGCCTGGCCGATGCCGGCGCCGATCAGCGCGCCGCCGACCGTGCTCATGAAGCCGAGAACGGAGGAGGCGGTGCCTGCCACGTGGCCAAGCGGCTCCATGGCGAGCGAGTTGAAGTTCGAGCCGATCCAGCCGAACTGGAACATCGCCAGACCGAAGAAGCCGATGAACAGGAAGAAGGGCATCGGATGCGGGCCGAACACCAGAGCGAGAAGCCAGATGGTGTTGATGGTGATGAAGCCGAGCAGCGCGCCATGCGACAGGCGACGCATACCGAACTTGCCAACGAGGCGCGAGTTGAGGAACGACGACATCGACATGAAGACCGCGACGCCGGCGAAGGCGAAGGGGAAATAGACGCCGAGGTCGTAGATGCCGACATAGATCTGCTGCGCGGAGTTGATGAAACCGAACAGCGACCCGAAGATGAAGGTGCTGGCGATCGTGTAGCAGAGCGCGACACGGTTGGTGAGCACGAGCTTGAAGCCGCCAAGCACCGACTTCGCGGTGAACGGGCGAACGTTTTCCGGACGCAGGGTTTCGGGCAGGCGGATATAGGCCCAACCGGCAATGATGGCCGCCATGACGGCAATGAACAGGAAGATCAGGTGCCAGCTGCCGAACAGCATGATGATCTGGCCGCTGCCTGGCGCGATGACGGGGACAATCATGAAGACCATCATGATCAGCGACATGACCTCGGCCATCTGGCGACCGCCGTAGACGTCGCGGACGATGGAAATGGTGATGACTCGGGTGGCGGCGGAGCCGAGACCCTGGATAAACCTGAGGATCAAGAGACCCTCGAAGGTCGGCACCAGCGCGCTGCCAAGCGACGAACAGATATAGATGCCGATGCCTGCAAGCAGCGGCAGGCGACGGCCGAAGCGATCGGACAGAGGCCCGTAGAGAAGCTGGGCGACGCCAAAGCCGAGGAGGTAGGTCGAGACGACGAACTGCCGGTGGTTTTCGCTCTCGACGTTCAGGCTGGCGCCGATCTGCTGCAGCGCCGGCAGCATGATGTCGATCGCCAGCGAGTTGATCGCCATCAGGAAGGCGGCCAGCGCGATGAACTCACCTTTGCCCATGGGCAGACGGCCCGCGGACACGGCTTGTGATGAATCTGTCACAATCAAATTCCCATAAACAGGTCAAGGCGCTGTTCAGCACAGCGCCTCGCACTCGAAAATCAGTTTTGGAAACCGGGCGTAGCCCGGTGCCCGATCAGGCGGCGCCGCGAACGGTGATGCCGTTTTCCTGCAGGTGCTGTTGCAATTCGCCAGCCTGGAACATTTCCTTGACGATATCGCAGCCGCCGATGAACTCGCCCTTGATGTAGAGCTGCGGAATGGTCGGCCAGTTCGAGAAGTCCTTGATGCCCTGGCGGATTTCCGAATCAGCGAGGACATTGATGCCCTTATAATCGACGCCGACGTAATCCAGGATCTGAACGACCTGGCCGGAGAAACCACACTGCGGGAACTGCGGCGTGCCCTTCATGAAGAGTACGACGTCGTTGGAGTTGATCTCGTTCTGGATGAATTCGTTGATACCGCTCATGGCGCCTATTCCTTTCAACAGGCAGGTTCAAGGCCCGCCGTTTCAATCGTCAAGCTTAGATAGCATGTGACAGGGGGAATTCCAGCAGCCCCGGGTAAAAAAGACGGCGTAATCGATGCGCAGGGAAATGATTGTTGCGCTAACGTTACGCCGCTGATGCCAGGACGTCGTGTCTTTGTCGTCACGGACCGGCCGCTTGCCCGCAATCGATGGCGCCCACCTGCATTCCGCCACAATCTTCGACGATTGCGGCGCAGCAAGAGCGTATGCCGCGGCCGCGGCCAAGAAAGATAATATGCAAGTCATTTCAAAGAGGGTGGTGCTTCACTTCCCTGGCTTCGAGCCACTCGACGGCGCCGCCCATCGCCGTCGCTACGAGCGATCCGCAAAACAGAGTGCAGCCGCCTGGAACTTCCGTACGGATGTCAGCGGCGGGGCGTCTGGTGTCTATCCCGAGACATTCGACGTCGCCGCGACGGGCGAGGGCTGGGAGACCGTCAGCCGGATCCACATGTTCGACCATGACGCATTGGTGAAGACGCTGCGCGCCAAGAGCGTGCCGGCGCAGATTATCGGCGGCTTCGTCAGCGCCGCGCGCATCATCTATGACGGCGGGATGTGGGGCTATTTCCGGCACGCGTGGCGGTTCGGTCTGTTCTTCCTGTTTCCGTTCCTGATGATGCTCCTCGGCCTGTCGCTGATCATGACCATTTCGCTGGTTCCGGAGCGACTGGGACTCGCGTCGGTGCATTTCCTCTGGAGCATCCCGTTCGCCATCTTGTTCTTCGTCTTCATCTTCCTGCGTTTCGCCGACAGGTTCCATACGCTGCACCTTTTCGCCGACTGGGAGATGGCCGTTGCCATGGGACGGCTGGATCGGGCGGATTTCAATGAATGGCTCGAGCACTGTTGCGCCGCGGCGGCGGATGCGCTGGCTGAAGAGGCTGACGAATACGTGATCTCGTCGCACAGCATGGGCTCGACGGTGGCCGCCCACGTGGTTGGCATGCTCATCGAGAGAAATCCTGTATTGTTCGACGGCAAGCGCGTGGTCTTCGCGACGTTGGGGTCTGCCGTCCTGCAGTGCGCCTTGCTGCAACCTGCAACGCAACTGCGGTCACGAGTTGGGTTGATTGCCGGCAACGGCAACGTCGAATGGCTCGACGTGCAGTGTCTGACCGACGCCATCCATTTCTACAAGGTGCCTGTCGTGGCCGTCTGCGGCTATCCGCAGGCGCGTCCGGCGTCGATGATCTTCATCCGGGTGAAACAGATGCTGAGCACGGTACATTACGAGAAGATCAGGCGTGATTTCCTGCGGGTTCACCGGCAGTATGTGCTGGGTCCCGATATGCGCGCGTCGTTCGATTTCACGCTGCTGACGGCAGGCCCGGTCTCGGGCCAGATATTCGCGCAAAGTGGCTATGCCGACATGCCGGCGGCACCTGTTCGCGGCTGACTGCGATCACTCGCCGATATAGTAGACCGGTTCGCGCGTCAGTTCGCCGTTGCCGAGATGGCCGAAGAGTTCGTTGCCCATCACCCAGAAGGCGATCTCTGGCGCGCCGACCGGAAATACATATTCGCCGTCTATCCAGTAAGCAGCCTTGTTTCCTCCGATCGGAAACAAAAAATCACCGCTCTGATAGAAGATCGCCTTCTCGGAGGTCGAATCGAAAATATATCGCAGATTGTCCATGTATCGCTGCAGCCCCCTCGGCGCACTAATACATGAATATCTACTTTATTGATTCTGTCTATATTGGTGTGTGAACGTGAGGGCGAACTTCACAGATCGTCGATGTGATAAGTGGGCGGCCACGCGATCTCGTGGCAGCAGCGTGACGTCAATCGGCCACCCGAACCCGTTCTAGAATAACGGCGGTCGCGCCCGAGGGGCTTGTGACAGGTTTTCAAGCGAATTGAAATAGGTAGCCGGCGAGCGATTGGAAAATCTTCGATGGCCGCGTGTTTCGGAGATAATGCCTTCTCCGCCAGGAAAGATGCCCGGCTTTTGGCCGGGCATTGGTATTCTCAAGTCAGTCCGGCGCCGACGTCTGGAGCGCCAGGGCGTGCAGGACACCGCCCATGTTGCCCCTCAGCGCCTCGTAGACCATCTGGTGCTGCTGCACGCGACTCTTGCCGCGAAAGGCCTCCGCGACGACCTCGGCGGCGTAATGATCGCCGTCGCCGGCGAGATCACGGATGGTAACCTTGGCGCCGGGAATGCCGGCCTTGATCATGTCTTCGATGTCACCGGGTTTCATAGGCATGATCGATACTCCTTGCGCATTATTCCGCTGCAGCCAGCGTGCCGCGGCCTTCCATGTAATTAGGGAACCATGATTCATGGGCGTGGCGCAATTGCTGAATCGGCAGCGACAGCAGATCGCCGATGACAAGAGCGTCACCTTCGACCGTGCCGAGACGACGGAACGGTACGCCGGCGCCTTCGGCGTTGGCGCAGACGAAGCTCGCGACATCCGCCGGAACGGTCAGGACGTAGCGGGCCTGGTCTTCGCCGAAGAGCAACGCATGCGGTGCACCCTTGCCCTCGCTGAG
Organism: Hyphomicrobiales bacterium; assembly: GCA_900471485.1. Taxonomy (GTDB): domain Bacteria; phylum Pseudomonadota; class Alphaproteobacteria; order Rhizobiales; family Rhizobiaceae; genus Rhizobium. Next base: position 12,407 of record UCEU01000017.1, on the reverse strand, counting down.
GTCGACCTTGAGGCCCTTGTCCGACGCCATGGCCATTTCGGCGAGCGCGAGCGCGAGGCCGCCCGAGGAAATGTCGTGGCAGGCCGTGACCTGGCCGTTGCGGATCGCGGAGCGGACGAAGTCGCCATTGCGGCGCTCGGCGAAGAGATCGACTTCCGGCGCCGGGCCATCGGTGCTGCGGAGGATGTCGCGCAGGTAGATCGAGGAGCCGAGGTGGCTGCCGTCGGTGCCGATCATGATGATCTTGTCGCCCGGCTTGGCGGTGCCGATGCGGGCCATCGACTTCCAGTCGGGAAGCAGGCCGACACCTGCGATCGTCGGGGTCGGCAGGATCGCGACGCCATTGGTCTCGTTGTAGAGCGACACGTTGCCGGAGACGATCGGGAAGTCGAGCGCACGGCAGGCTTCGCCGATGCCCTTCACGGCCTGGACGAGCTGGCCCATGATCTCGGGCTTCTCGGGGTTGCCGAAGTTGAGGTTGTCGGTGGCCGCCAGCGGCTCGGCGCCGGTCGCGGTGATGTTGCGCCAGCACTCGGCGACGGCCTGCTTGCCGCCCTCGAACGGATCGGCCTCGACATAGCGCGGCGTGACGTCCGAGGAGAAGGCAAGCGCCTTGGTCGGGTGGTTCTCGACGCGCACGACACCGGCGTCGCCGCCCGGCAGCTGCAGCGAGTTGCCCTGGATCAGCGTGTCATACTGCTCGTAGACCCAGCGGCGGCTCGACTGATTGGCGGACCCGACCAGTTGCAGCAGCGCCTGGCCGTAATTTTCAGGTGCTTCGACGAGGTTGGCCGGCAGGGCCGCACGCTTGTCGGCTTCGCGCCAGGGACGGTCATATTCCGGTGCCTGGTCACCGAGGTCCTTGATCGGCAGGTCGGCGACTTCCTCGCCCTGATGCATGACGCGGAAGCGTAGGTCATCAGTGGTCTTGCCGACGATCGCAAAGTCGAGGCCCCACTTGACGAAGATCGCCTTGGCGACCTCTTCCTTGGAGGGCTCGAGCACCATGAGCATGCGCTCCTGGCTTTCCGACAGCATCATCTCATAGGCGGTCATCTGCTCTTCGCGCACCGGAACGGTGTCGAGGTCGAGCAGGATGCCGAGGTCGCCCTTGGCGCCCATTTCGACGGCCGAGCAGGTGAGGCCGGCCGCACCCATGTCCTGGATGGCGATGACGGCGCCCGTCTTCATCAGCTCGAGGCAGGCTTCCAGCAGGCACTTTTCGGTGAAGGGGTCGCCGACCTGAACGGTCGGGCGCTTCTCCTCGATGGATTCGTCGAACTCGGCCGATGCCATCGTCGCGCCGCCGACACCGTCGCGACCGGTCTTGGCGCCGAGATAGACGACGGGGAGACCGACGCCCTTGGCTTCGGAGAGGAAGATGCCGTCAGCCTTGGCGAGGCCGGCAGCGAAGGCATTGACGAGGATGTTGCCGTTGTAGCGCGCGTCGAACTCGACCTCGCCACCGACCGTCGGGACGCCGAAGGAATTGCCATAGCCGCCGACGCCGGAAACGACACCCGATACGAGGTGGCGGGTCTTCGGGTGATCCGGCTCGCCGAAGCGGAGAGCGTTCATGGCTGCGATCGGACGCGCGCCCATGGTGAAGACGTCGCGCAGAATGCCGCCGACGCCGGTCGCAGCACCCTGGTAGGGCTCGATATAGGACGGGTGGTTGTGGCTCTCCATCTTGAAGACGACGACGTCGCCGTCATCGATGTCGACGACACCGGCGTTTTCGCCCGGCCCCTGGATAACGCGCGGACCCTTGGTCGGCAGCGTGCGGAGCCACTTCTTGGAGGATTTGTAGGAGCAGTGCTCGTTCCACATGGCCGAGAAGATGCCGAGCTCGGTGAAGGTCGGCTCCCTGCCGATCAAATCCAGAATCCGCTGATATTCGTCCGGCTTCAGGCCGTGGGAGGCGATCAGGTCTGGAGTGATCGGGCGGGTATTGGAAATGGTCATGAGCTCTGCGAAGTCCCTGCCGTTGCGCGATTTCGGTGTCTTTAGCCTAAGTGGGTGCGGCGCGCGACAGGAAAATGCCTGCTGTTCACAGAGAGCAGGCTTTCGGAGCTGGGATCGGCAGTTTTCTAGAAGCGGTAGCCGACCTGCAGGCCCGCGCGGGTCATGCCGTCGTTCGGGCCGTCGCACAGATTGGCGTGCGAGGAGTGGGCGACCTGGGCGATGACGTTCCAGTGGTTGTCGAAGCGGTAGCCGGCGCCGAGATACTCGTGAAAGAGGAGATGACAGCCGAGATCGGGGCCATTGTCGTTATGATCGAGTTCGCCATTGTGCCAGACGCCGCCGAAACCGGCTTCGGCGAAGAGCTTCTCGTTGAAATTGACCGTCCAGGCAAAGCCGCCGAAGACCTGCGTGGCCTCGCCGGATGTGCCGATCGAGGTGCCGATATTGACGCGTGGACGAGCCAGCTGCGTCTTCCAGTCTGCGGCGCCGCGCTGGTCGAAGGGGTCGAAGAACACGGTCACTTCGGGGAAAACGCCGTTTTCGCGACTGTTGCCATCCTGAATGGAGGCCGAGACACCGAAGCGCAGCTCGTCGAAAATCTGATCGCCGGCTTGGGCGGAGACTGAAGCTGAGACCGAAAACAGCAGCGTTACAGCGGTCAGGAAGCGTCCGTAGCCGAGCTGTTTCGATGCCATTCCCGATCACCTTCCGACGCGAATCTCGTTCGTATCAGCAAGTGTTAGCACCCTAATTGATTCTCCAAGCCCGTTATTTCATCGCGGCCAGCTTATTTTAGCAGGCGGGGTGTCGATGCATCATATCTCGCCGTCATAGCCGGCGCCGCCGCTGTCCAGCAGTTGCCGCAGGACCGCCAAGCCGGCTGCCAGATCGTTGCTGTTCCTCGGGGACGAAAAGCCGATCCTGACGCGGTGATAGACCTTGTCGCCGCGCGCGGCCTTGAACTCGTCCTCATCGTCGATCAGCACGCCGTCGCGATAGGCGGCGTTCTTGAAGGTGCCGGAGAGCCACGGATCGGGCAGCTTGAGCCAGAGAAACGGCACATGCGGATGCGACGCGAACTCGTAACCCTCGAGCTGCTCCCTGGCGACGCGTTCGCGCAGGGAAAGTTCGGCGATACTGGTCTTGCGGATCTCGTGTGCCTGGCCACTCAGCACCAGGCGGGCGCAGGACTCGGCGAGGATGAAAGGCAGGCCGCCGGTGATCATCTTGTGGGTGACCTTGATGCGCTGGGCGAAATGCGGCGGGCAGGCGACCCAGCCGCCGCGAACGCCCGCGGCAACGGATTTAGAGAGCCCACTGATGAGGAACGTGCGATCCGGCGCCAACGACGCCAGCAGCGGGTTCTCGTCGCCCGTCATGCCGCCGTAGAGATCATCCTCTATCAGCCAGACGCCGTGGCGGCGGGCTATTTCCGCGATCCGTGCGCGCCGCTCGTGCGGCATCGTCGCCAGCGTCGGATTGTGGGCGGTCGGCATGAGGAATGCGAGTTTCGGATGCTGCTGCAGGCAAAGCCGCTCGAAATCATCCGGCAGGACGCCGTGATCGTCGGAGTCCACCGTGATCGTCCGGCGCCCGAGAATGCGGGCGCTGCGGCTGACCTGCGTGTAGGTGAGGTTTTCGAAGACGATCTTGTCACCGGGCGAGGACACGGCGGATATCACCGCGAGTGCCGCGGCATGGGCGCCGAGGGTAGGGACGATATTCTCCGCCTCGGGCATCCAGTCGTTGCGCGCCAGCCAGCGCCGGCCGGCATCGTGCCAGTTTCGCGGAAAGACGCGGGAATAGGATGAGATCTCGGAAAGCTGCTGTTCGCCGATCTCGGCAAGCACCTTGCCGATGATCTTGCCTTGGTCGATATCGGGCGCCGCCGTCGTGTCGAAGCGAACCTTGTTGCTCGGCGCATCGACGGCGCGGGTGCCGCCGAGCGCGATGGTCAGCGGATCCACCTGGTTTCCCGGTGCCGTCTCGGCGCGATCAAGCACATAGGTGCCGCGACCGACTTCGCCTGCCACGAGGCCGCGCTCGTGCACCAGCGCGTAGGCACGGCCGATTGTGCCGATTGTCACGCCGATATCGTAAGCAAGGTTTCGCTGCGGCGGAAGCTTGCTGCCCGCCGGCAAGGTGCCTGCCGCGATGGCGGATTCGATGCTGTCCGCGAGCCGGAGGTAGACAGGGCCAGAGCCACTCGAGATATCAGGGAGCCAATTTGTCATCGAGACAATTCTATAGATTGTCACCCTGCTTGGGTCAAGCCTATGTACAATTCAGCTTATGTAAGCCTGGAGATTGCGAATGTCCTCCGTTCCGGAGTCTGATAGCTTGATTGTACCCGCTCGCGCCGCGATTCAATTCGCGCGACCAGATACAAGATCGATCGTGCGAATGGTGAGCGGGTTTTTCCGCGCCAGCATGAAGCGTGTTGCGCTTTGGCAGGAGAAGCGGGAGAGCCGCCGGATCTTGCGTCACTTGACGGATGCCGAACTCAAAGACATCGGCGTTACGCGCGCCGAAGCGCGCGTTGAGGTCGCTAAATCGTTCTTCTGGGATTGATCAGCCGCAGCTCTTGTTGCCGGACGCCCAGCGCGTAACATCCTTGGCGATGCGCGGACCGACCGGTTCGCTCATCATCGGGCCGAAGGCAGCGAGCTTGGAAGGATTGCCTTCCGCCTGGACGACCAGCAGCGGCCGGTCTTCCGGGCGTCCCTTGTGGACGACGAGAATGCGCGGGCGACCCGAGAACGAGTTCAGCTCCGGAGCCAGGCGGTAAGGCGCGAAGGCGGCGTCTCCCGACTTGAACCAGCAGGCATTGGCGCCGAGCGCCACGCGTTCCATGGTCGACAGTGCGCTGCGATCGGGGCCGGTCGCGACCGGCTTGGACTGGCAAGACGCCAGTGCCGCGACCGCGGCAATGGCGAAGACATGTGTCGTGGCGAGGCGAGGGCGCATCAATCTTGCTCCAATGGACCGGATGAATGGCCTCATACGCGTGGAAGGTTAAGCGGCGATTACGTCGAGGGCCGAAGCGAAGAGCCCGCGACCGTCGGAACCGCCATGCGCGGCTTCGATCAGGTTTTCCGGGTGCGGCATCATGCCGAGGACATTGCCCTTTTCGTTCGTCACGGCAGCGATGTCGTTCAGCGAACCGTTGGGGTTGGTGCCTTCGGCATAGCGGAAGACGACCTGATTGTTGCCCTCGATCTTCGCCAGCGTCTCGGCGTCGGCGAAATAGTTGCCGTCGTGATGGGCGACCGGGCAGCGGATGATCTGGCCCTTGGCATAGGCGCGGGTGAAATCCGTTTCGGCATTCGCCACTTCGAGCTTGATCTCGCGGCAGACGAACTTCAGCGAGGAATTACGCATCAGGGCGCCGGGCAGGAGGCCCGCCTCGACGAGAATCTGGAAGCCGTTGCAGACGCCCAGAACCTTCACACCCTTGTTGGCCTTCTCGATGATCGCCTGCATGACCGGCATGCGCGCGGCGATCGCGCCGCAGCGCAGGTAGTCGCCATAGGAAAAACCGCCCGGAATGACGATCAGATCGACATCGGGAATGTCGGTCTCCGTCTGCCAGATCGTCACCGGCGCCTGGCCGGAGATCTTGGTGAGAGCGGCGATCATGTCACGATCGCGATTGAGGCCCGGAAGCTGAACGACGGCGGATTTCATGGGTGTGGTTCAAACCTTGCTTGTGCTTCTGCGAGTTCTCGAAGTTCGAGACGGTTTTCGATGCGTTCGAGGCGTTGGTCGTGACGGTCGAGCACGCGATAGATATTATGAATATCCTGATGCATGGACACCATCGTTCCGCGCATCGCGTTCATCTCTTCCTTCAAGTCACGCTGACTGAATTTCAACTCAGCGATGTCTGCATGCACGCGCTTCAGAAGTTCATACATCAGTTCACTGGCGATTTCAGCCATCGCGGCCTCCGCAACCGTTAGTCGAGAGAAATAGTATAATTCTCGATAACAGTGTTGGCGAGGAGTTTTTCGCACATGGCCTTGATGTCGCCTTCGGCCTTGGCCTTGTCGGTGCCTTCGACCTCGACGTCGAACACCTTGCCCTGGCGGACATGGCCGACGCCTTCGAAGCCCAGTGCGCCGAGCGCGCCTTCGATGGCCTTGCCCTGCGGATCGAGAACGCCGTTCTTCAGCGTAACGGTTACACGAGCCTTGATCACTTTTTCTTCCCTGCCTTGCTTGAACGGAGTGTTTTACTTGACCAGAACCGGACCGGTGCCGCGCACAGGCTCGTTCTCGTTGATGATGCCGAGGCGACGCGCGACTTCGGAATAGGCTTCCAGCAAGCCGCCCATGTCACGGCGGAAGCGGTCCTTGTCCATCTTCTCGTGCGTCTCGATATCCCAGAGGCGGCAAGAATCCGGCGAGATCTCGTCGGCCAGGATGATGCGCATCATGTCGCCTTCGAAAAGGCGGCCGCATTCGATCTTGAAATCGACGAGCTGGATGCCGACGCCGAGGAAGAGGCCGGTCATGAAGTCGTTGACGCGGATGGCGAGCGCCATGATGTCGTCGAGCTCGGCCGGGTTGGCCCAGCCGAAGGCGGTGATGTGCTCTTCGGAGACCATCGGGTCATCCAGCGCGTCCGACTTGTAGTAGAACTCGATGATCGAGCGCGGCAGCACGGTGCCTTCCTCGATGCCGAGACGCTTGGCGAGCGAGCCGGCGGCGACGTTGCGTACGACGATCTCCAGCGGGATCATCTCGACTTCGCGGATCAACTGCTCGCGCATGTTGAGGCGGCGGATGAAGTGCGTGGGGATGCCGATCTTGTTCAGATGGTTGAAAATGAACTCGCAGATGCGGTTGTTCAGAACGCCCTTGCCATCGATGACTTCATGCTTCTTCTTGTTGAAGGCGGTGGCATCATCCTTGAAGAACTGGATCAGCGTGCCTGGCTCAGGACCCTCGTACAGAATCTTTGCCTTGCCCTCGTAAATACGGCGGCGACGGTTCATTGCGATTATTCTCTGTTCTTGGCGCTCTTGGGATAGCGCGAGTGGATATATCTCGTGGCGTCCCCATAAAGGAAAAGCGAGGGTTTCACAATGCGCCAGTCACTCCTTCCCCGGTTTCCCAGACCGACCGGGGCTTTGGTAAGAGAATCGAGGACTTCTCCAAGGAGTTTACAGCTTTTCGTGTGACAACGAAATGGATGCGCTGGGATGAGGGCGGCTATCCCGCCTGCTGGGGTCTCGGTGTTTGATGTTGGCCATTGGCAGCCGGGCGCCATGCGCCGGAGCGTACGAATGGGACCACTTGTGCTGCCGGCATGGGGCGGGCCAGCGCATAGCCCTGCAGGACATCGCAGCCGAGATCGCCGAGAATGCGGACGTGGTCCATCGTCTCGACGCCCTCGGCGGTGACGAGGATGTTCAGCGACCGGCCGATATCGATGATCGAGCGGACCAGTTTTCGCTGCTCGGCGGAATTGGGGAGCATGCGGATCAGTTCGCGGTCAATCTTCAGCGTCTTCGGGCTCAGCCGCAGGAGGCTGACGATCGATGCGTGGCCGGTGCCGAAGTCGTCGATTTCGATGTCGATGCCCAGGCGGCGCAGGTGTCTGAGATTGGTGATCACGGCTTCGTCGCAATCGTCGAGCGATATGGATTCCAGCAGTTCGAACGAAATCGTGCCGGGCACGATCTTGAGGCTTTTCAGCTTCTTGCCGAGATTGGGGTCATCAAGCCGGCGCGAGGAGACGTTGACGGCGATCTTCGGAATGATGATGCCTTCGCTCTCCCATTGCCGGCGATCGACGAGGGCGCGCTCCAGGATCAGGCCGTCGATGGTGGCGACCACGCCAAGGTCCTCGGCGATCGTCAGGAAGCGGTCCGGGGTCAGGATGCCGTGTTCCTTGTGCTGCCATCGTGCCAGCGTCTCCAGGCCGGTGATCTCCAGCGTGCGGGCGTTGAACTGCGGCTGGTAGAAGGGAACGAATTCCTGGCGTTCGAGGCCGCGCAGGATCTCGTCGCCGATCCGCTTGCTGGCGATGATGCGGTGGCGCGCGTCCGTCTGGAAGAACTCGTGACGATTGCGACCGCCGCTCTTGGCCCGGTAGAGCGCGATATCGGCGTTGAGGAGGATCTGCTTGGCATCGAGCGCCGCGCCGCTTGCCGTGGCAATGCCGATGCTGGCGCCGAAGCGGCAATCGTGGCCTTCGTAGCGGATCGGCTTGGCGAGCTCGCGGATGATGCGGTCGGAGAGGTTTGAGATCTTCTTGGCGGTGACATCGACGGTACAGAGCACCACGAACTCATCGCCGCCGATACGCGCCACGAAATCGGTCGGCCGCACGCTTTCCTTCAGCACGCCTGCCGCATGCTTGAGCATGGCGTCTCCGGCGCGGTGACCGAGCGTGTCGTTGATCTGCTTGAAACGGTCGAGGTCGATGTGGAGGATCGCCAGCGTCAGGTTGTCATCGCGACACCGCGCGGAGCGTTCCCCGAGTTCACGGTCCAGGTAGCGGCGGTTCGGGAGGCCGGTCAGGTAGTCGTGAAGCGCGATGTGCTCGATGCTTTCCTTGGCGCTTTCGAGTTCCTGGTTGCGAGCCTCGGCGAGATCCTTGGCGCGCTGCAATTCGCTGTTCAGACGCACTTCATCGGTTACGTCCCAGTTGGCGCCGATCAGCTTGCGCCGGCCATGGCTGTCGATGAAGAAACCGGATTTGGCGCGGATGACACGCTCGGCCCCATCGCCGCGAATGATCCGGAACTGTTGCTGGAAATCCGTATTGCCGGCGATGCCGGCGTCGATCGTCGCGATAACCCTTTCCTTGTCGTCGGGATGCAGCGCTGCCATCCAGGCGTCGCCCATGGTGAAGGGCGAGGCGGCGGTGAGGCCGTAGATCGCCAGCAGCCGGTCGTCCCAATCGACAGTGCCGTTGTCGATATCGGCCTCGAAGACGCCGATGTCGGAGATGTCGAGCGCGAGGTCGAGACGGCGCGAGACATGCGCCAGCCGTTCCTCGGCTTCCTTGCGCGCGGTTATATCGGTGTCGGTGCCGACAAGGCGGGCAGGGGCGCCGTTTTCATCCCACTCTACGCAGGCGCCGCGGCATTCGATCCAGATCCAGTGGCCGTCGCGATGCCGCTCGCGATACTCGAACTTCTGGTAATCCCCATCGCCGGCATTCTGGCGTTCGATCGCCTCGACGACGAAGGCGCGATCGTCGGGGTGGATGAGCTCGATCCAGGCGTCGTAATCCCCGTCGGCGTCCTCCTCGACCGACATGCCGCGCATGATCTTCCATGTATCGGAATAGTATTTCTTGCCGCTTCTGAGGTCGTGATCCCAGACGCCGAGGCCGGACCCGACAAGGGCGTAGTTCCAGCGGCTCTCCCTTTCGTGGAGCTCGGCCACCGATATGTTCGACGTATCCTGTGCAGCTTCTGGCGTCTTCATCGTCGAGTCGAGCCGCTTCCTAGGATGACTGGTGTTCAATGCCGTACTCGCTCTCCCTGCGTGTATGGCAGTCTGCGGACATTACATTAAAAGCCCCTTAATTTAATAGGGTCGCATAAGCGACGATCTATGATCCGTCCTACGGAATGATAGTACCTTCAATGCAGGCCAGATCGTCGTCCGGTTGCATTGCCGTTCCAGTCTCCGTTGCCGCCGGAGTTGTCGCAGAACTGCGACAGTTTCAATTCGGCAATTCAGCGGTTTGGAATGTTGCAGGGGCGGCGAATTGCCAAGCGCCGGGGTTTCGGCCAGAATGGGTGGCTGTTTGGTGGGAGGAGCCAATGCATGAACACTCGGCGCATGCTGAGCACGTCTACTCGTGCACGCAGCGCGATTCCGCCGCCGCGAGTTCCTCGATCGTCGCTTCCTGGCGCCGGTGCATCGCCATGCACCAGCTCGTGCCCGAGGAGGCGCGCGAGCCTCTGCGGCTGACCGAGCGGGAGTTCAACGAGGCCCGCGAACAATCCGACCATCTTATCGCCAACGCGGGCGAGGAACTCGACCGCCTTTTTGCTGTGGCCGGCAAGGCGGGTTGCTGCCTGCTTCTGACCGACCGCAACGGGATCGCGCTGGAGCGGCGAGGAGCAGCGGGCGACGACAAGCATTTTCGTGAGCTTGGCCTGTGGACGGGTTCGGTCTGGACCGAAGCCAGCATCGGCACCAACGGCATCGGCACCGCACTCGCCGACGAGCGGGCGGTTGCGATCTTCCGCGACCAGCATTTCTTCTCCGCGAACATCGCGCTCAGCTGCACGACGGCGCCGATCCGCGATCATCGCGGACAGCTGACCGCTGCGCTCGATATCTCCACCTGCCGTGACGACGTCAACGAGATGACGCTTTCGATGCTCTCGCAGATGGTGCGCGACGCGGCCATGCGGATCGAGATCAACCTGTTTCGCAGCGCTTTCGCCGGTGCCCGTTTCCTGATGGTTCCATCGGGCGCCAACCCTGCCGCGGCGCTGCTCGCGGTGGACCGGCATGATCTGGTGCTCGGCGCTACCCGAGCCGCCCGCGTGGCACTCAAGCTCGACGACAAGAGCATCGCCGCCGGTATTCCGGCAACGGATGCGCTGCACGAGACGAACCGCGCGCAGGACGAGGATCTCGTCGAAGCCGAACGTGCGGCGCTGCTGCGCGCGCTGTCGCGCTCCAGCGGCAATGTCTCGCAGGCGGCGATCGCGCTCGGCATCAGCCGGGCGACGCTGCACCGGAAGATGAAGCGCCTCAACCTGCATTGATGTGCTACTTCACACTGTCGCAGCCTTGCGACAGTGTGCATTGCGGTATGGCCGCACAAGGCTGTTTCCAACGACAAAAGGCGCGCAGATTTCCTCCCACGGGTCCAGATCCGGACCTGGCTCATCTCAAGGGAGGATGACATGCTGCATCAGAAAATCGTCGAGTCTCCGTTCAAGCTGAAATACGGAAACTACATCGGCGGCGAATGGCGCGAGCCGATCGAAGGCAAGTATTTCGACAACATCACGCCGGTGACCGGCGGCAAGCTCTGCGAGATTCCGCGCTCCAGCGAAAAGGACATCAACGCGGCGCTCGATGCCGCCCATGCCGCCAAGGACAAGTGGGCCCGGACCTCGACCACCGACCGCTCGAACATCCTGATGAAGCTCGCTCAACGGATGGAAGACAAGCTCGAGCTCTTGGCACAGGCCGAAACCTGGGACAACGGCAAGCCGATCCGCGAAACCATGGCGGCCGACATTCCGCTCGCCATCGATCATTTCCGCTACTTCGCCTCCTGCATCCGCGCCCAGGAAGGGTCTATCGGCGAGATCGACCACGACACCGTCGCCTATCACTTCCATGAACCGCTCGGCGTCGTCGGCCAGATCATTCCCTGGAATTTCCCGATCCTGATGGCCGCCTGGAAGCTGGCGCCTGCTCTTGCTGCAGGCAACTGCGTCGTCATAAAGCCTGCCGAACAGACGCCGGCCTCGCTGCTGGTGTGGGCCGAGATCGTCGGCGACCTCCTGCCGCCGGGTGTGCTGAACATCGTCAACGGCTTCGGCCTTGAGGCCGGCAAGCCGCTCGCATCAAGCCCGCGCATCGCCAAGATCGCCTTTACCGGTGAAACGACGACGGGCCGGCTGATCATGCAGTACGCCAGCCAGAATCTCATTCCCGTCACGCTCGAACTCGGCGGCAAGTCGCCGAACATCTTCTTCGCCGACGTGGCCGCCGAGGACGACGACTTCCTCGACAAGGCGCTGGAAGGTTTCGCGATGTTCGCGCTTAACCAGGGCGAAGTGTGCACGTGCCCGAGCCGCGCGCTCATCCAGGAATCGATCTACGAGCGCTTCATGGAAAAGGCGGTGAAGCGGGTGGAAGCCATCAAGCAGGGCAATCCGCTTGATCCCGCGACGATGATCGGCGCGCAGGCGTCGAGCGAGCAGATGGAAAAGATCCTGGCCTATCTCGACATCGGGAAACAGGAAGGCGCGCAGGTGCTTGCCGGCGGCAGCCAAAACGATCTCGGCGGTGAGCTTGCCAGCGGCTACTACATCAAGCCGACGATCTTCAAGGGTCACAACAAGATGCGCGTGTTCCAGGAGGAGATTTTCGGGCCGGTGGTCTCGGTGACGACCTTCAAGGACGAGAAGGAAGCGCTCGAGATCGCCAACGACACGCTCTACGGCCTCGGCGCCGGCGTCTGGACCCGCGACGCCAACCGCGCCTATCGCTTCGGCCGCGAAATCCAGGCCGGTCGCGTCTGGACCAATTGCTACCACGCCTATCCCGCGCACGCGGCTTTCGGCGGCTACAAGCAGTCGGGCATCGGCCGCGAGACGCACAAGATGATGCTCGACCACTACCAGCAGACGAAGAACATGCTGGTCAGCTACAGCCCGAAGAAGCTTGGGTTCTTCTGAGCCGTCATCTTGGGAGGTGGTTGCATAAACCCCTCCCCAACCCCTC
>UCEU01000048.1 GCA_900471485.1 Hyphomicrobiales bacterium | reverse complement strand
GGGAGGGGTTGGGGAGGGGCTTTTCCTCCTCGTCCAAGGGAGGAGACACATGCAGGAAACAATCAACGGAGAACCCCGCGTTCTCGCCACCGATGCCGCGGTCGATCTCATCGATGAGATCAGGCGCGACCATCCCGACATCCTGTTCCACCAGTCCGGTGGCTGCTGCGATGGCTCGTCGCCGATGTGCTATCCGGCGAACGAGTTCATGGTGGGAGACAATGACGTGAAGCTCGGGGAAATCTCGGGCGTGCCCGTCTATATCAGCGCCAGCCAGTTCGAGGCATGGAAGCACACGCAGCTGATCATCGACGTGGTTCCCGGCCGCGGCGGGATGTTTTCGCTCGATAACGGCCGGGAGAAGCGTTTTCTCACCCGCTCGCGATTGTTCGGCGGCGGGGAGGCGTGCGCCATTCCGAGCGCACGCGGCTAGGGATCAGGATTGAGTCGCCGAACGGTGATATCGGTGCACGCCCGGAAGTTGGCGGCTGATCAGGCCTTCAAACGGCTCAGGAACTGCGCGAACACCATCGTGCCCTCCGGCCATGGACCGTGACCGGATTCCGCATTGATATGGCCGGATTCGCCGGCGTCGATCAGCAGCGAGCCCCAGCTTGCGGCGAGGTCGTCGGCGTGTTCATAGGTGCCGAACTGATCGTTGCGGCTGGCGACGGTGATCGCCGGGAACGGCAGCGGATCGCGCGGGTATGGACCGAAGGTCATCAGGTGCTTGGGCCGGATCGCCGGATTGGCGACATCCGGTGGCGCCACGAAGAAGGCGCCCGCCACCTTGTTGCGGAAGTGCGGGATCGCATGAACGGCAGAGGGGATGCCGAGCGAGTGCGCGACGAGCACGACGGGACGCGTCGAAGCGTTCACCTCTTCGGCGATACGGGCAATCCAGTCGTCGCGAACGGGCTTCGACCATTCGGCCTGCTCGACCCGGCGCGCCGTGCTGAGCTTGTTTTCCCAGCGGCTCTGCCAGTGATCGGGGCCGGAATTGGTGTAGCCGGGGATGATGAGGATATCGAGGTCTGATGCTTTCATGATGGCGCCGATGTGAGAAGACCCGGCCATTATGTCAAGGCCGGGGAGGACAAGGCCAGTCAAATTTGTTATGTTTGAGGCATTGCCGGTTGCGTTTCGTGTCGGCTCTGACGCCGATCTCGCTGCGGCCGGCCATGATGGCCGAGGAGGAGATAGCCATGACGGCGTTTCATGTCATGTCGGGTGCCGGTGAAATCTATTCACGCCCCGTCGTCAACAAGATCACCACATCCGACGTATTCGAAGCGCTGCGGCGCGGGCTCGACGACTTCAGGGAAAAGCCGTCGCACTACGTGTTCCTGTGCCTGATGTATCCGGTCGCGGGGATTTTCATCGCACTTGCGACCTCGAGCGCCAACCTTCTGCCGATGATCTTTCCGCTGATATCGGGCTTCGCGCTCGTCGGGCCGATCGCCGCGATCGGGCTCTATGAAATCAGCCGTCGGCGCGAGGTCGGCATGGACACCTCCTGGAGACATGCGATGCGGGTGACGCGTTCGCCGGCCTTTCCGTCGATCATCACCGGCGGGCTGCTGCTGTTCGCGTTCTTCGTTGTCTGGCTGGTCACGGCGCAGACGCTATACAGCAACGTGTTCGGCGATGTGTTCCCGCGCTCCATCGCGCTGTTCTCGCAGCAGGTGTTCGGAACGCCTGAAGGCATGCAGCTGATCGTCTGGGGCAACCTTATAGGCCTCGGCTTCGCCATCGTGGTGCTGGCGACGACTGTCGTGACGTTCCCGATCCTGCTCGACCGCGACATTGGTCTGGTGGCCGCGATGGAAACATCGCTGCGGGCGACGATCGCCAATCCCGTGCCGGTGTTCACCTGGGGCCTGATCGTCGCGGTCAGCCTGGTGGTCGGGATGATCCCCGTCTTCATGGGGCTGGCGCTCGTCGTGCCGATACTCGGTCATGCGACATGGCATTTGTACCGCAAGCTTGTCGCGCCGCCGGTGGTCTGAACGGTCCGGTAGCGCGCCGGAACCTCGAAACCTTCATCGGCGTTTCCTTGATGCCGATGAGGGAGGAGTTTCATGGCTACGTCGCAACACGTCTTTGCTCATTTCGCCACCAGCGTTTCCGAATGGGCTGGCAAGCCGCTTGCCTTTATCCTGGCCCTTGCATCCGTGCTTGTGTGGGCCGGATTGGGGCCGGTTTTCGATTATTCCGAAACATGGCAGCTGGTCATCAACACCGGCACGACGATCGTGACCTTCCTCATGGTGTTCCTGCTGCAGAACGAACAGACGCGGGATACGCGGGCCATCCAGGCCAAGCTCGACGAGATCATCCTCACCAGCCACGCCGAGAACAAGTTCATCGGCATCGAGCATCTGGACGAGGAGGATCTGGAGCATCTCGACCGGCTGGTGGCGAAGGCCGCGAAAGGGAAGCGGGAGGCGATCGCCGCGAAGCTCGAAATATCGGAGCGTGAAAAGATCGTTCAGCCCAAGTCCCGTACCCCAAAAGCGCCCAAGGCAGCAGCACCGAAATCCCGCAAGCCGAAACGAAAAACGGCGCCACAACGGGCGCCGTCAAAGGTTTGATCGCGGGTCGGATCAGGCGTTGCCGAAGACGCGCTTGAAGATCGTGTCGACGTGCTTGGTGTGGTAGCCGAGGTCGAACTTTTCACGCAGCTCTTCTTCCGAAAGTGCCGCACGCACTTCGGCGTCGGCCAGCAGTTCCTCGAGGAAGTCCTTGCCCTGTTCCCAGACCTTCATGGCGTTGCGCTGGACGAGGCGGTAGCTGTCCTCACGCGATACGCCGGCCTGTGTGAGTGCGAGCAGAACGCGCTGGCTCATGACGAGGCCGCGGAACTTGTTCATGTTGGCAAGCATGTTCTCTGGATAGATCACCAGCTTCTCGACAACGCCGGCAAGGCGATTCAGGGCGAAGTCCAGCGTGATCGTGGTGTCGGGGCCGATGGCGCGCTCGACGGAGGAGTGCGAGATATCGCGCTCGTGCCACAGGGCGACGTTTTCCAGCGCTGGCGTGACCGACATGCGGACAAGGCGGGCGAGGCCGGTCAGGTTCTCGGTCAGAACCGGGTTGCGCTTGTGCGGCATGGCCGACGAACCCTTCTGGCCAGGCGAGAAGAACTCCTCGGCTTCCAGAACCTCGGTGCGCTGCATGTGGCGGATTTCGATCGCGACGTTTTCGATCGACGAGGCGATGACGCCGAGTGTGGCGAAGAACATGGCGTGGCGGTCACGCGGGATGACCTGCGTGGAGACCGGCTCGGGAATGAGGCCGAGCTTGGCGCAGACGTGTTCCTCGACCGACGGATCGATATTGGCGAAGGTGCCGACGGCACCCGAGATGGCGCCGGTGGCGATCTCGGCGCGGGCGTTGACGAGGCGGGCGCGGTTGCGTTCCATCTCGGCGTAGAAACGCGCGAAGGTCAGGCCCATCGTCGTCGGCTCGGCATGAATGCCGTGGCTGCGGCCGATGCGGACCGTGTCCTTATGCTCGAATGCGCGCTTCTTCAGCGCCGCGAGCACGCGGTCGAGGTCGGCGAGCAGGAGATCGGCGGCGCGCACGAGCTGGATGTTCAGCGTCGTGTCGAGAACGTCGGACGAAGTCATGCCCTGGTGGATGAAGCGGCTGTCGGGGCCAACGAATTCAGCCAAGTGCGTCAGGAAGGCGATGACGTCATGTTTGGTGACGGCTTCGATCTCGTCAATGCGGGCGACGTCGAACTGTGCCGCGCCGCCTTTTTCCCAGATAGTTGCGGCAGCGGACTTCGGGATGACGCCGATCTCGGCCAGTGCATCGCAGGCATAGGCCTCGATCTCGAACCAGATGCGAAACTTGGTTTCGGGCGACCAGATGGCGACCATTTCTGGCCGGGAGTAGCGCGGGATCATGGCTTCGTACTTTCGTTCATTGAAGGAATTCTGGCGCCCCTGTAGCAAAGACGGGCGGCAATCTCAACGCATGCGTTTCGCGAGCACGAAACTGTTGGCGATCAGGCTGACCAGGCCGAGCGGCAGGAACAGCCGGGTGCCGAGCACGCCGAACTGGTAGACGGCGCTGGCGCCGGTGAACAGGAACTGGAAGATCCAGGTGATCGAGCCGAAGTTGGCGTGCCAGCGCGTGTAGAAAACGCGGTAGTCCATGGCGAAGAGAAAGGCCGTCATCAGGATCGTGCAGACGGTCAGCGCCACGAAGAAGGCAGCGAAGCGTGTCTCGATGCGGTGACCGGCCGCGAAATAGCGGCCCATCATCAGCGCGAAGGGCCATGCGAGCAGACCGCCGGCGAAATACAGAAGCGCAAGGTCGGCGGTGTGGCTGGTTTCGAAGCGGTTCCTGAGATAGAGCGCCACCATGGACGAGAGCAGCATCTGCGCAGCCCAGAGCAGCGCGCCGGCGATGAGGTCCAACGCCGGAGGATATGCCGCTCTGAGGCGTTCCGATGCCACTGCGGGCGCTTTACTTGGCCTGGCCTTCGGCGGCGCTGCGAAGGGCGCTGATCGCCGTCTTGTAGGCCTCGACCGAGCCGCCCTTGAAGATCGCGGAACCTGCGACGAGAACATTGGCGCCGGCCTTGCCGATCATCGGCGCGGTTTCGACCGTGACGCCGCCATCGACTTCGAGGTCGATCGGCCTGTCACCGATCAGTGACCGGGCGGCTGCGATCTTGTCGGCCATGGCGGGAATGAACTTCTGGCCGCCGAAGCCCGGATTGACGGACATGATGAGGATGAGGTCGACATCGTCGAGAACGTTCTCGATCGCCGAGAGCGGCGTTGCCGGATTGAGGGTGACGCCGACCTTCTTGCCGAGGCTGCGCACGGTCTGCAGCGAGCGGTGCAGGTGGACGCCGGATTCGGCGTGAACCGTGATGCGGTCGCAGCCGGCCTTGGCGAAGGCTTCGAGATAGGGATCAGCCGGCGCGATCATCAGGTGGCAGTCGAAGGTGGCGTCCGTATAGGAGCGCAGCGACTTGATGACGTCGGCGCCGAAGGAGATGTTCGGGACGAAATGGCCGTCCATGACATCGAGATGGATCCAGTCGGCGCCGGCGGCCGTGACGTCGCGGACTTCCTGGCCGAGCTTGGCGAAATCGGCGGCGAGAACGGACGGGGCGATGCGGATGGGCGTGGTCATCTGGATGGTTCTCCGTAAAGATCGCTCGCTTTTGGCAAGCGCTATTTCGTCTGGCCGCCCGGGGCTGCGAAGTGATCCGCATGCCACTCAAGGAGGCGATAGGGGTTATCCGTCAGTTCATGGCGGGCGTCGAACCTGATCTGGCCGATCGCCGTATCGAACGTGCCGCCGCCGATATGCTGCGCGATGGGGCGGTCGTCGCTGGCGGCGTCACTTACCGCCTTGGTAGCGATTTCCACGGCCGCATAGGCCGGCAGGACATAGCCTTCCGGCTCGATGCTGGCGGCGCGCAGATCTGCCACCGCGGCGTTTGCCGTGGGGTCGAGGGCATAGTCGGGCAGCGTGACGGCGGCGATGCCGTCGGCGAGCGCAACGGGCTGGTTGGCGGCGCGCATCGCGTCGCCGGAGAGGATATCGAGCTTGAACTTCTCGGCCGCGGCATCGCGGGCGATGATGGCGACATCGCTGCGGTCGCCGCCGATGAAGACCTTGCTTGCACCGGCCTTCTTCAATCGTCTGACGAGGCCGACCTGCTGATCCTGGCCGGGGCGGTAGGTGTCGGTGAAGACGGGTTTCAGGCCCTTCTCTTCAAGGGCGACCCGCACGGCTTCGGTGAGTTCGCGACCGTGGATCGTGCCATCCTCGATGAGGGCGATCGGGGAGGCGGCCCAGTCGCGCAGGATCACCTCGATGATCTTCTGCGCCTCGGCGCCATCGGCGGGCGCCAGCCGGTAGAGCGGCCAGGCGTTCTTCAGCGCATCTTCCATCAGGATGCGCGAGCGCACGGAGACGGTGATGGCCGGGATGTTGGCGTCCTTGAGCCTCGGGAGCGCGCCTTCCAGCGTTTCGCTGCAGAGAAAGCCGATCGCAACCTGGACCTTTGCGGCGATCAGGGCGTCTGCGACGGTTCCGCCGGTATTTTCCTCGCATGGCTCGTCGACCGTGACGATCGTATCGCCGTCCTTGGAAATTCGCGCCTTGGCGCCGGCGACGACCTGGGTTCCAATGAGCGACAGGTTGCCGCTCTGCGGGGCGACGACGCCGATCGTCAGGCCTGCCGCATGGCATTCTCCGACTGCCAGAAGCAGCATCGGCAGAAATCCTATGCCACGCGAGATGCTCATTAAGACCGTCTGTCCCCTGTCGTTGGTCCTGCTCTTTTATCCGTCCGGTACCGATCGTCAAAGAAAAACACACGCAAGTTCAGCTTTTTGCTGACGTTTTGTAGAAAAGGTAACCGATCACCTTCATATTGAACGAGAATGATAGCCGGATGGTCGCCGGCGGGAGAACCGAGTGTTGGACAAGCAGCAAATCGATCCGCGTCTCTACCGCGAAGCCATGAGCCGTTTCGGCGGCCATGTTCAACTTGTCACGACCGCCATCGGCGCGGAATCGCGGGGTGTGACCATCACCGCCGCGTGCTCGGTCTCGGATTCGCCGGCAACGGTGCTCGTCTGTCTCAACAACAGCAATCCGAAGAACGACATCTTCTTCAGGAGCGGCATCTTCGCGCTCAATACGCTCGGCGCCCATCATCACAATCTCGCCGACGCCTTTTCCGGGCGCACGCACCTTACCAACGAGGAGCGTTTCGCGGTCTGTAAGTTCGATACGCTGGTGACAGGCGCGCCGGTTCTCGAGGATGCACTGGCGTCCTTCGATTGCCGGGTGACGGAGATCAAGGAGATGTCGACCCACCACATCATCTTCGGTGAGGTGGTCGGCGTGCGGGTCAGCGACGCAAGGCCGGCGCTTCTCTATATGAACCGGAACTATCACACGCTATAACTTCCTGATCATGGGAGGCTATATGTCGGATCAGGTCGCTTCTTCGCCGCCGTCTTCGATCGACGAGACGATCGCCATGCTCGGCGCCCACGATTATCTGGCGGGCACGGCGCTCGGAACCGTGCTCTTTCTCGCATTGAGGATGAAGCGGCCGCTGTTTCTCGAAGGCGAGGCCGGCGTCGGCAAGACGGAGATCGCCAAGGTGCTCTCCAAGGCGCTGGGACGCCCGCTTATTCGATTGCAGTGCTACGAAGGGCTCGACGTCGCCTCGGCGGTCTATGAGTGGAATTATCCGGCGCAGATGCTGGAGATCCGGCTCGCCGAGGCATCGGGTACGACTGACCGCAGTCGCATAGAATCCGACATCTTCTCGGAGCGATACTTGATCCGGCGGCCGGTGCTGCAGGCGCTCTCCTCGGTCGACGGCCGTGCGCCGGTGTTCCTGATCGATGAGCTCGACCGTACCGACGAGGCGTTCGAAGCCTTCCTGCTCGAGGTGCTCTCCGATTTCCAGGTGACGATCCCCGAACTCGGGACGATCAAGGCGGCCGAGCCGCCGATCGTCATCATCACCACCAACAGGACGCGCGAGGTGCACGACGCGCTGAAGCGGCGCTGTCTCTACCATTGGGTCGATTATCCCGATGCGGCACAGGAGCTGGAGATCATCCGTCGCAAGGTTCCGGGTTGCGGCGAGGCGCTTTCGAAGCAGATCGTGGCCTATGTGCAGAAGCTCCGAGGCCTCGATCTGTTCAAGAACCCCGGCGTTGCCGAAACCATCGACTGGGCGACGGCGCTGACGGAACTCGACCGGCTGGCGCTCGATCCGCAGACGATCTCGGACACGATCGGGACGCTGCTCAAGTATCAGGACGATATCGCCCGCATCCAGACGAGCGAGGGCACCAGAGTGCTTGATGAGGTCAGGCACGAGCTGGCCCAGGCGGGCTGATCATGGAGGTCGCGGGCGGAGAGGACGGCCTTGTTTCGAATGCCCCGCCGGCCGGCCGGTTCGCCGACAACATCGTCTATTTTGCGCGCACGCTCCGCGCTGCCGGGCTGAAGATCGGACCGGGGGCGGTTGCCGATGCCATCGAGGCGGTCGAGGCGATCGGCACGGGCTCGCGGGAGGAGTTTCACGCGGCGCTCGGTGCCGTCTTCCTCACTAGACACGAGGACAAGCCGGTGTTCGACGAGGCCTTCCGGCTGTTCTGGCGCTCGCGCAATCTCGTCGAGAAGATGATTGCGATGATGTCGCCGAAGGCAGCGGACGGGCGCCAGCGAGAAAGGCCGAGGCCGGGCGAGAGCCGCGCCGCGGATGCGCTTCTAGGCGACAGGCCTGATAACAGACCGCCGCGCGAGGAGCCGGATATCGAGATCGACGCGCGCTTCACCATGTCCGATAGCGAGGCATTGCGGCGGATGGATTTCGCGCGCATGTCGGCCGTGGAGATCGGAGCGGCGAAAAGGGCGCTGGCGAAGCTTCAGCTGCCGCTGGAGAGGGTGCGTACGCGCCGCTTCAAGCCTTCGCATATACATGCCCGGATCGATCCGCGCGCGACGATGCGCGCCGCGATGCGCAACGGCGGTGCGCTGATCCTGCCGCGCTACCGCGAGATCCGCGAAATCCAGCCGCCGCTGGTCGTGCTCGCCGACATCTCGGGATCGATGAGCCAGTACACGCGGATCTTCCTGCATTTCCTGCATGTGCTGACGGAACGGCGGCGGCATGTGCATACGTTCCTGTTCGGCACGCGGCTCACCAACGTCAGCCGCCAGATGCGGCACAAGGATCCCGACCAAGCCATGGACGAGTGCGCGGCCGCGGTAAAGGATTGGTCGGGCGGCACGCGGATCGGCGAAACGTTGCAGCAGTTCAACCGGATATGGGCGCGGCGGGTGCTGGGGCAGGGTGCAGTCGTGCTGCTGATCACCGACGGGCTGGAGCGCGAGGGCACGGAATTGCTGGCGACGGAAATGGACAGGCTGCACCGCTCCTGCCGACGGCTGGTCTGGCTTAATCCGCTTCTGCGGTTCGATGGCTTCGAGCCACGGGCGCGTGGCGTGCGGGCCATGCTGCCGCATGTTGACGAATTCCGGCCGGTCCATAATCTGGCATCCTTGAGCGATCTCGCGACCGCCCTAGGTGCAGTGCGATCGCCGTCGCATGATCCGCGCCGGTATCTGGATCGGATGAAGGGAGGCGCATGATGGACGGTTCCTTGCAAAGCGACCCGCTGGTTGTGGCGGAGACCTGGAAAAGCGGTGGGCGCGACGTCGCGATCGCCACCGTCGTCGAGACCTGGGGTTCGGCGCCACGGCCGGCCGGCAGCCATCTGGTGATCGATGCGGACGGCAATTTCGAGGGCTCCGTTTCCGGCGGCTGCGTCGAAGGCGCCGTCATCACCGAGGCGCTGGATGTGATCGCGAACGGCCACGCCAAGATGCTGGAGTTCGGCGTAGCCGACGAAACGGCGTGGCGGGTCGGGCTGTCCTGTGGCGGCCGCATCCGCGTCTACGTCGAAAGGCTCGACTGATGCACAGGACGACGCTGGCCGCCCTCAACACCGCAAGACGATCGCGCGAAGCGGTCGTGCTGATCACCGATCTCGACGACGGCCACGATACCGTGGTGCTGGAAGGGCAGATGCCGCCGGGATCACTGCGTGTTGCCGTCGAGGCTGCGTTTCGTTCCGGCAAGTCAAGTGCCGTCGATCTGGCCGGGCGCCGCTATTTCATCAATGTCCACCTGCCGCCGACGCGCATCGTCGTCATCGGCGCCGTCCATATCAGCCAGGCGCTGGCGCGGATGGCGGTCGAAGTCGGCTTCGATATCCGCATCATCGATCCGCGTACGGCCTTTGCCACACCCGAGCGCTTCGCCGGGGTCGAACTCATCGCCGAGTGGCCGGTTGACGCGTTGAAGGACCATCCGCTCGATGCCTATACGGCACTGGTTGCGGTCACCCATGATCCGAAGATCGACGATGAGCCGATCATCGCGGCGCTTCGCACCGGCTGTTTCTATGTCGGCGCGCTGGGCAGCCGGAAGACGCATGCCGCTCGGCTCGAGCGCCTGCGCGGGCAGCAGATCGCCGAGGCGGATATTGAGCGGATCAGCGCGCCTGTTGGTCTCGACATCGGCGCGGCCAGCCCGGCGGAGATTGCGGTCGCGATCCTCGCCGATATCATCAAGACGCTGCGGTTCCGCGATATTGCGTCAGCTCCGGGTAACGCTTCGCCGCCGCGAGGCGACACGGCATGAGGTTCGGCGAGTTTCCGGTCGAAGAGGCAGAAGGGCTGGTGCTGGCGCATGCGCTGAGGCTCCCTGATACAAGCCTGTCGAAAGGGCACAGGATCGAGCGTCCCGACGTCGAGCGACTATTGAGCGCCGGCGTCTCGACTGTCATCGCGGCCCGGCTCGATCCTGATGACGTAACCGAGGACGAGGCGGCGGAGCAATTGGCGAAGACGGTCGCCCCCGATCATCTGCGCTTCTCCGAGGCATCGACGGGGCGGGTGAACGTCTACTCCACTGTCGATGGATTGTTCGTTGCCGACCGGGTGGCGGTCGACCGGCTGAACAGGATCGATCCCGCCATCACGCTCGCCTGTCTCGGCGACCACGTGCCTGTCAAGGCCGACGACATGGTCGCCACGTTCAAGATCATTCCGCTGGCGGTCGGCGGCGAGAAGCTTGCGCGCGCCTGCGACATTCTGCGATCCTCCGATACATTTTTGGTGAAGCCCTTCGCCGTCCATGCAGTGTCGCTTGTGGCGACGGAACTGCCGTCGCTGAAACCCAGCGTCATGGACAAGACCGCCCGTGTCCTGGAGCGGCGGTTGGCGGCATCCGGCAGTACGCTGACAGGCGAGGAGCGGGTGGCGCATCGCGCCGAGGCGGTGGCGGCCGCGATCCGGGCTGCGGCAGATGCTCCGATGTCCGCCGCTCGCCGGCTGATTATCGTCTTCGGCGCATCAGCCGTCATAGACTCGCACGATGTCATTCCGCAGGCGATCCGGCAGGCCGGCGGCGAGGTCATCCAGGTCGGAATGCCCGTCGATCCGGGCAACCTGTTGGTGCTCGGCCATATCGGCACCATACCCGTCATCGGCGCGCCGGGGTGCGCGCGCAGTCCGAGGGAGAACGGCTTCGACTGGGTGCTTGACCGCATTCTCGCGGGAGAGATGCCGGACGCCTTCGAGATCAGCGGCATGGGGGTGGGAGGCCTGCTCATGGAAATTGAATCGCGGCCGCGCCTGCGCGATGCCGGTGAGCGGCTGGCGAAGCCTGTCGTGGTCGCGGCGCTGGTTCTGGCTGCCGGCAAGGCGAGCCGCATGGGCGAGGGCGGCCCACACAAGCTGCTGGCGGAATTCGGCGGGGTTCCGTTGGTGCGGCGCTCGGCGCAGGCGGCGCTCGAAAGCAGCGTCGGCTCGGTTGCGGTGATCACTGGGCATCGGCGGCAGGAGATCGAAGCGGCGCTGTCCGGCCTCGACGTGACTCTGGTCCACAATCCCGACTACGCCTCGGGCATGGCGTCGTCGCTGGTCGCGGGGTTCTCCGCCGATACGATCAGGCGGGCCGATGGCGTGCTCGTGATGCTTGCCGACATGCCGGGCGTAACAGCCGGCGATCTCGACCTGCTGGTCGCCGCCTTCCGGCAATCGGGCGGTCATTCGATCGTACGGGCGGTATCGCGCGGCAAGCGCGGCAATCCGGTCATCCTGCCGCGGTCACTGCATGGTGATATCCTGCAGCTTGTGGGCGACGTCGGCGCGCGGCATCTTATCGAGACATCGGGCGTTCCGGTCATTGACGTCGATATCGGCGATGGGGCACATCTCGACGTCGATACGCCGGAGGCAGTCATCGCGGCTGGCGGGATACTGAAGGGATAGGTTGATGGATGCGGCAGCGATCGAAGAGATGTTTCAGGGACTTGGCCCCGTCACCATCAAGCGCATGTTCGGCGGCAAGGG
The DNA here is from genome assembly GCA_900471485.1 of Hyphomicrobiales bacterium. Lineage (GTDB taxonomy): Bacteria > Pseudomonadota > Alphaproteobacteria > Rhizobiales > Rhizobiaceae > Rhizobium. Next base: position 39,626 of record UCEU01000048.1, on the reverse strand, counting down.
CATCTATCATATGGGCCGGATCATCGCGCTCGAAGTCCGCGACGAGATGCTGCTGAAGGCGGATGCACAGAGCGCCCCGGAATTCGCCGAGGCCGGCTCGACGCAATGGACCTATGACGGGCGCAAGGGGACGCCGATCAAGATGCCTTACTGGTCGGTGCCGGAGGATGCCTATGACGATCCCGACATCATGGCGAAATGGGTGAGGCTCGCCTATGAGGCGGCGCTCCGGGCCGAGTGATCAGCTGAAGTCGTCTGCGCCGAGGCGGGCGATGGCGGCGGACGCGAAGGCCGAAAGCGGCCGCGGCAGTTCGGCGCGGCTGAACCAGCCGAAATCGGAGAGCTTGTCCGGTTCGGTAAGCTGGGGCTCACCCTTGAAGTCGCTGGCGATATAGAGCAGCGAGATCCAGTGCTGATTGTCGGCATCGGAGATCAGCTCGGTCGGCCCGAGCAGGCGCACGCCACCGATATCGAGGCCGGTTTCTTCCTCGGCTTCGCGGCGGGCGGCTTCCTCAGCCGGCTCCATATGATCGACCTTGCCGCCGACAATACTCCAGTAGCCGGCTTCCGGTGGACGCATTCGCTTGTAGAGAAGGATCTTGCGGTCACGCAAAATCACCAGGCCTACGCCGAGGCCTGGGAAATCGATGCCTGGCACGCCCATGATCGTCAGATCTTGGCGTTGGCGGTGATCAGCATGAATGCGGGAATTTCGTCGCCGAAGCCAACAGGGGTCGGGCCGTCGTCGTGGTCGCGATAGCGGCGGCGCTCGCGGTTGTCGTCGTTCGCCGGATAGGGCCGCGAGTTGCGCGAGTTGTTGTGCGGCTTCTGTTCTGCTTTGCGCTCTTGCTTCACGCTTTCGGCCCTTGCTGGTGCTGCTACATTCGTCTCGACGTCGGCAGTATCCTCGACGGCGATATCAGATTTATGACCCCCGCGACCACGACCGCGTCCACGGTCCTTGTCACGATCGCGTCCGCCGGACTTGCGGCGGGAACGATCGTCGTCGCGGCTCGGTTCCGCCGGAGGCAGGGCCGAGAGATCCCCGTTCAGCCATTCGACCTTCTCGCCGATCAATTTTTCAATCGCATCGGCGAACTTCTGGTCGCGGCTGGTGACGAGGGTGAAAGCAGCGCCGGAGCGGCCCGCGCGGCCGGTACGGCCGATGCGGTGCACGTAATCCTCTGAATGGATCGGCACATCGAAGTTGAAGACGTGGCTGACATCGGGAATGTCGAGACCACGGGCCGCGACGTCGGAAGCCACCAGAATCTGGAGCTGACCGTCACGGAAGTTCTGCAGCATGGTCGTGCGCGAACGCTGGTCCATGTCGCCATGCAGCGCGCCGACGGAGAAGCCGTGGCGTTCCAGCGAACGGAAGAGATCGGCGACATCCTTCTTGCGGTTGCAGAAGATGATGGCGTTCTTCACGTCTTCCTGGGCGCGGATGAGATCGCGCAGCGTTGCGCGCTTCTCGTAGTCCTTGCCGTGGGAGGCGACGAAACGCTGGGTGATCGTCTTCGAGGCGGAAGCGGGCTTCGCGACTTCGACGCGCTCCGGGTTCTGCAGGAAGCGATCGGCCAGCTTCTGGATTTCCGGCGGCATGGTGGCCGAGAAGAACAGGGTCTGGCGGGTGAAGGGGATCATCTTGGCGATGCGTTCGATATCGGGGATGAAGCCCATGTCGAGCATGCGGTCGGCTTCGTCGATGACGAAGATCTCGACGCCGCTCATCAGGAGCTTGCCGCGCTCGAAATGGTCGAGCAGGCGGCCGGGCGTGCAGATCAGCACGTCGGCGCCGCGCTCTAGCTTGCGGTCCTGTTCCTCGAAGGAAACGCCGCCGATCAAGAGCGCCACGTTCAGGCGGTGATTCTTGCCGTACTTCTCGAAGTTCTCGGCGACCTGGGCCGCGAGTTCGCGGGTCGGCTCGAGGATGAGGGTGCGGGGCATGCGTGCGCGGGCACGGCCCTTTTCCAGAAGGGACAGCATCGGCAGCACGAAGGACGCGGTCTTGCCCGTGCCCGTCTGCGCGATACCGCAGATATCGCGACGTTCCAGCGCAAAGGGAATGGCGCCGGCCTGAATAGGCGTTGGCGTCGTGTAGCCCGCATCGGTGACAGCGGATAGCACTTTTTGGCTCAGGCCAAGATCAGCAAATGTCGTCAAAGGGAAAACTGTTTCCGTTCCGGTTCGGCCGCGCTCTGGTTGAGTCGGCGTGATTGCATGCCGCAATGCAGCGCGACATAGGCCGAAATGTCCTTGAAGTCAAGGAATACGGGCCTTGCAACCAGTGCAGAGGTAAATACACCGTTAGGAGGATGCGTTACTTCATGTAGCTGGCAAGTTTGAGGCCGGCATTCATGAAATAGATCGGATCGACTGCGCGGCCGCCGGTGCGTACTTCGTAGTGCAGATGCGTGCCGGTGGAGCGGCCGGTGCTGCCGGCAAGGCCTATGACGTCCTGCCGGTCGACGGTGTCGCCGACCTTCACCAGAACCTCGGACATATGGCCGTAGCGGGTGGCGATGCCGTTGCCGTGGTCGATCTCGACCATGTTGCCGTAGCCGCCGGCCCAGCCGGCCGCCGTGACCTTGCCCGGTGCTGTCGGGCGCACCTTTTCGCCGGGAGCGAAACGGAAGTCGATGCCGGAGTGCAGGGCGAGGCGACCGAGGAAGGGATCGCGGCGATTGCCGAAGGAACTGGTGATCTCCTTGCCGATGCCGGGGCTCTGGAAAGGCAGGGATTCGGCGGTGCTGCGCACCGTCTCCAGCCGCGTCAGCGCACCGTCGAGCTGGGCCAGAGAATTGTCGAAGTCGTCGTCGCTCTCCGGCTCCACATAGGGACCACCGACGGCGCTGTCGTCCTGCCTGGAGGCTGTTTCGGCGGGTACCGCGATGCGGAAGCGCGTGAGCACGGTCGAGATCGCATCGGCCGTCTCGGAGGCGTCGCTCGTCAGTTGCGCCACGCGGCTGCGCTGCTTTTGCTCGATATCCTTCAGCGACAGCGTGACCTTGGAAAAAACCCGGTCGGCCCGATCGCCGACCGTCTCCGTGGCAGGCACGTAAGCGAGGGTGGAGTTGTCGGGCGATGCCTCGGCAGGCGTGGTGGCGCCGGCGAGTTGCGCCTCGATGGCCGCAGCAGCGCCGGTCAACGAGGCGCGCTTGTCCTTGGCGTCGGGGGAATAGGATTGAACGGGAGACTGCGTGGAAGGCTGATCGCTACCGCCGAGACCCGAGCTTTCGGCCCGGTCGAGCAGGGAGCCGAGCTTGCCGTGGCGCGAAGTCAGCGCCATCTGCTGCTCCATCAGCTTGTCGACCTTGTCCTCGACCACCTGCTGGTCGAGCAGCTGGCGCGAGGTGACACGGTCGACCTGGGCGCGCAGCGCGGCGATGCGGTCTTCGTAGTCGTGCTGCATCCGGGCCTGGCGCGCCATGGTTGCGCCAATCAGGTCGTCGCGCAGAACCAGATAGGATGTCGCGAGCAGGTAGCCGATGGCGAAGACGCCGACGAAGCAAAACGCGATGGCCGCCATCCAGGGCTTGACGGTCAGGTGACGAACCTTGTCACCACTTGCCAGGATCAGAATATGTTCCTGTTTTCGCTTGCCAAATACGCGACTCTGTTGTGCATGCGTCACGCCGAATCTCCCAATTGACGGCCCTTGCCTCAATTGAGTTCATTACACACGGGTATGGTTAACAAATACTTAGGTCAAAACTCGCGCAATGCGTGTTTAGCCGCTGCTGGTCGAGGTGAGCGAGCGGTAAAAGGAGGGCGTCAGGCCTGCCTCGGCGCGTGCGATATCGTTGAACGGTGGCTTAAGCGGCCCGCGGAAATTCGCGCGCACCAGTTGATGAAATGTCCTGGCCGGGTCGCGCCTTTCCCTGGCGCAGAGGAAGCGGAACCACTTGGCGCCGATGGCGACATGGCCCTTCTCGTCGTTGTAGATGACGTCGAGCACTGCGGCGCTTTCGAGATCGCCGGTCTCACGCATCTTGGCCTGCAGCGATGGTGTCACATCGAGGCCGCGGGCCTCCAGGATCAGGGGGACGACGGCGAGCCGCGCGGTCAGGTCGTTGCGGGTAGCGTGGGCTGCCTGCCACAGCCCATCATGGGCGGGCATGTCGCCATAGTCGGCGCCGAGATCCCTCAGTCGTTCGCGTACCATGCGGAAATGCTTGGCTTCCTCGAAGGCAACCTGCATCCAGCCGTCGAAGAACGAGTGGGGCACCATTTCGGTGGCATAGCGGGCGACGATGTCGAGCGCGAGGTCGACGGCGTTGAGTTCGATATGGGCGATGGCGTGCAACAGCGCGATGCGGCCCTTGATGGTATGCAGCGAGCGCTTCTTCACCTGCGTCGGCGGCACCAGTTCAGGCTTTTCGGGCCGGCCGGGACGATCGGGCAGCGGCGCATCGAGCGGCGAGCGCAGCGACAGCCGGCGGGCGAACCAGCGGCGGGCGCTTTCCTTCGCCAGTTCGGTCTTCAGATCGAGATCGGCGGCGCGAATGGCGTCGATGGCGCCGCCGCGCAGCGAGGTGATCTTCAGCGCTTCGCTCATTGGCCGAGGTTCTGCACGGCGGCCAGAACGGCCTCGGCGTGGCCGGGAACCTTCACCTTATCCCATATGGCGGCAATCTTGCCGTCGGCGCCGATCAGGACGGTCGTGCGCTCGACGCCCATGTACTTGCGGCCGTACATGCTCTTTTCCTTCCAGACGCCATAGGCCTCCAGCGTCGATTTATCCTCGTCGGCTGCGAGGATGACGGAGAGGCCGTGCTTCTTGATGAACTTGTCATGCTTGGCGGGCGAATCCGGCGACATGCCGACGACGGCGGCGCCGGCTTTTTCGAAGTCACCGGCGAGTGCCGTGAACGCAAGTGATTCGGTCGTGCATCCGGATGTGTCGTCCTTCGGATAGAAGAACAGAACCAGCGGCTTGCCCTTGAAATCCCCCAGCGAAACGCGGCCTCCGCCGTCGCGCGGGAGATCGAATGCGGGCGCGCTAGCGCCGATGCTGATATCGACCATGGAGAAACCTTTCTTTTGCCGGGTTTGTGGATGACAGGTGAGTTGCCGGATATATATTGGACGAATACGCGTCCAGCCAGTCTGGTCCAACCACAAGTGAAGGAATTAGGCGAGGCGCATGTCGGCGATCCGCGGTGAGAAGATTACATTCCGCAAGAAAGATGTGGTCGCACTGCACGAGCTTCCTTCCGCCCAGGCGGAAGATCCGTTGATCGTACATTGCCCGCCGGCACGCTCACGCATGCGCCGAACGGCCAATTGGAGCGGCGCCTGCATCGGCTTCGTCGTCTTCCTGTTCGCGGCGCTGATCTTCACGGTCGAGAGCGGCATGTTCGACGCGACGCTCTCGCGGCAGGCGCAATCGGGACTCAATTCCGTCATCGGCCCGCGCTATCACGCCGAAGTCGGCTCCACGGTCATCCGCTTCACCTCGAACATGCGGCTGGCGCTCGAAGCGCGCAACGTCAACATGGTCGACGAGGACAGCGGCCAGCATCTCTCGACCACCAGTTCCATGCGCATGGCGCTCGACCCGCTGCAGCTCTTCCGCGGCCGGATCGCCATCGCCCAGATCGAAGCCGACGATATCGGCCTCGACACCGCCTTGCTGCCATCAGGCAAGCCGCTCGATCTGAACAATATCCGCATCGATGCGCTGCCGGCGGCGATGGAACGGGTGTTCGAACAGCTTGACGTCATCGACAATTTCGTGGAGCGCGGCGGAACCCGTTCCGTCAAGCTCTCCGGCATTGACATCAAGCTCGCGGATACGCGCAACGGCCCGCTGTCTGTCGTCATCGACAGCCTCGTCTTCTCCAAGGGTCGGCAGGGCGCGCTGCATCTGGATGGCGACATCCTGATCAACGGGAAGCCGGCGACGCTCAGCGTGGTCATGGATCAGTCCGAGGGACGAACGTCGAAACTGACCGGCCAGGTCACCGGCGTCGATCTCGCGCCTTTCACGCTGAAGCGCAACAATATGGGCGAGGTTCGCCAGGGGATCGACGGCCTCGGAGATCTCATGGTATCGGCCGTGCGGTCCGGCGAGGGCACCCAGCCGGCGCTCGCCGCCGTCGTCGACCTGAAGCCGGGCCAATTCTACATGGACGGCGACGACCAGATATTGAGCGGCGGGCGCCTCAACCTTTCCTACGACTTCGACAAGCAGACCGTCGAGATCGGCAAGTCGCAACTGCAGTTCGACCGCACCTCGGTTCCGTTCAACGGCGCGCTGATCGATCTCGACAAGATCGACGCTTCCGCCGGAAAGGGCTTCGGGATCGATCTCCTGGTCAGCGGCGGCAGCGCCGCGCCCAGCCTCTCGGACGAGCAGCCGTTGCCGTTCGACATCAAGGCGACGGGCCGCTATCTCGTCGCGTCCAAGGAACTCGAGTTCGCCAACATGCAGGTGAGCAGCCCGCAGGGCGGCCTGTACGGCTCGCTGCGTGCCCGTTTCGGCGATCTTTCGCCGGAGGTGAGCTTTGCCGGCCAGTCGCAACAGCTGCAGACCACCGCCGTCAAGCAGCTATGGCCGTTCTGGATGGCGCCGAAGGCGCGCGACTGGGCCTTGCGAAACCTCTTCGGCGGTACGATCACCGATGCCTCGATTTCCGTCTTCATTCCGTTCGGCAGGCTGGACGAGGCGGCGGCGGGCAAGGTGCTCAAACTCGACGAAAACCAGATCAAGATCGGCTTCGATATCGCGGATGTGCGGCTGAACGTGACCGGCGACATTCCGCCGATCCGCGACGCCTGGGCGCATTTCGATCTCGTCGGCCCGCGCGCCACGATCAATTTCAAGCGCGGCACCTCCTTCTTCGCCTCCGGCCGCTCGGTCAATATCGGCGAGGGCACCTTCATCCTGCCCTCCACCTACGAGAAGCCGCTGATGGCGGAACTCAACTTGCCGGTCTCGGGTAACGCCGATGCGATCGGCGAGCTTTTGACCTACAAGCCGGTGAAGGTGCTCGACCGCGCCGGTCTCGTGCCTGACGATCTCAAGGGAAAGGTCAGCGCCACCGTGCAGGCGCGGTTCGGCTTGATCTCGTCGCAGAACCCACCGCCAATCGAATGGAAGGCGGCCCTGCAGCTTCAGGATCTTGGCGTCGCCAAGGGCATATCGGGCCGCGTGATTACCGGTCTTAACGGCACGCTGAACGCCGACCCGAAGCAGGTGTCTCTGGATGGTGACGGCCAGGTCGACGGCATTCCCGCGAAGATCAAGCTGGTGCAGCCGACCGACAAGGATTCCAACGTCCCGATACAGCAGACGGTGACGGCAACGCTCAGCAACGAGCAGCGCGAGAAGCTTATCCCCGGGCTATCAAGCATCATCGACGGCACGATCGGCGTCGAGCTCAACCGGCTGGACCAGGACCGGCAGGCGGTATCGCTCGACCTCGGAAAGGCGCGTCTCGACATTCCCTGGATCGGATGGTCGAAGGGCAGCGGCATCGGCGCCAATGCGACTTTCGAGATATCAGGCGCCATCGATAATCTTCAGGTGAAGAACTTCGCGCTGAAGGGAGACGGTTTCGGTGTCAACGGCTCGCTCGTCATCAGCAAGGGCAATCTGCAGAAGGCGGATTTCGACAGCGTCAAGCTCTCCTCACTCGATGACTTCGCGGTCTCGCTGCGGCGGAGCAAGGGCGACATGGAGGTCAATGTTTCCGGCGCCAGCGCCGATGTGCGGCCGATCCTGGCCGGACTGAAATCCTCCGGCGGCAACAGCGATTCCTCCGATCGGTCGAGCGGCGGCGTGTCTGTTCGGGCGAACCTCGATCGCATTACAGGCTTCAACGACGAGAAGGTCCGCAATGTCGAACTCGTCTATGTCAGCCAGGGCGGCAAGCTGCAGACGCTGAACTTCTCGGGCATCACCAATAGCGGCGAGGCCGTGGTCGCGCAGACGCGCGGCGGCGGCGTCATCAACGTCACCAGCGGTGACGCCGGCGCGGTGTCGCGCTTCGCCGATCTCTACAAGCACATGAGCGGCGGACTTCTCAACCTCGCCGTCCGCCTCGGATCCGGTGGGGACTGGAACGGATCCATCGACATCCGGCGCTTTTCGCTGGTCAATGAGCAACGCCTGCACTCGATCGTCTCGACGCCGGTCGGACAGGAACAGCGCAGCCTGAACTCGGCCGTGAAGCGCAACATCGACACGACGGCACAGCGCTTCCAGCGCGGGTTCGCCCGCATCTTCTCGCAGAACGGCGTGATCCGCATCGAGAATGGTGTCGTGCGCGGTGATCAGGTGGGCGCGGTGTTCCAGGGCGTGGTGCGCGACCAGCGCGGTAACATGGACATGACCGGCACCTTCATGCCGGCCTACGGCCTGAACCGCCTGTTCGCCGAACTGCCCGTCATCGGTATCCTGCTCGGCAACGGCACCGACCGCGGCCTGATCGGCATTACCTTCAAGTTGGTCGGCAAACTCGACGCGCCGAACCTGACGATCAACCCGCTGTCGATCATCGCGCCGGGCGTGTTCCGGAATATTTTCGAGTTTCAGTGAGGCTTCTAAGCGCGTAGCCAAAAACACGACGGGATTGGCTTCGCATATACAAGCGCAACAGCACAAAAAAGCCGGCAGTCGCGCCGGCCTTAATGTCGAAACGTGTGGACGGATCGCTCGTTACGCCGTCGGACGAACGAGAATGTGCTTCTTCTTGCCGAGCGACAGCTTGATCACGCCGTCGCCGGTGACTTCGCTGGAACCGATCACCTTGCGCTCGTCGGAGATCGCCGCATCGTTGATGCGCACAGCGCCGCCCTGGACGTGGCGGCGGGCTTCGCCGTTGGAGGCGGCGAGGCCGGCCTTGACGATCAGCGCGAGCAGGCCGATGCCGGCCTCGAGTTCAGTTGCCGGCACATCGATAGAGGGCAGGTTGTCGGCAAGTGCGCCTTCCTCGAAGGTCTTGCGGGCCGTTTCTGCTGCCTGCTCGGCGGCGGAGCGGCCGTGCAGGATGGCGGTCACCTCGGTCGCCAGGATCTTCTTCACCTCATTGAGCTCGGAGCCGGCAATGGCCGACAGGCGGGCGATCTCGTCCATCGGCAGCGTCGTGAACAGCTTCAGGAAGCGCGGCACGTCGGCGTCTTCGGTGTTGCGCCAGTACTGCCAGAAATCATAGACCGGCAGCAGGTCGGCGTTGAGCCATACCGCGCCCGAGGCGGACTTGCCCATCTTGGCGCCCGAGGACGTCGTCAAGAGCGGCGAGGTCAGCGCGTAGAGCTGCTCGGTCCCCATGCGGTGACCAAGGTCGATGCCGTTGATGATGTTGCCCCACTGGTCGGAACCGCCCATCTGCAGCCGGCAATCGTAGCGCTTGGCGAGCTCGACGAAGTCGTAGGCCTGCAGGATCATGTAGTTGAATTCGAGGAAGGACAGCGAGTGCTCGCGGTCGAGGCGGGTCTTGACGCTGTCGAAGGAGAGCATGCGGTTGACCGAGAAATGACGCCCGACGTCGCGCAGGAATTCGAGATAGTTCAGCGAGCGCAGCCACTCGGCGTTGTTGATCATCAGCGCCGGATTGCCCGCCTTGTCGTAGTCGAGGTAGTTGGCAAAGCAGCTCTTGATCGACGCGATATTCTCCTCGATCGTATCGACCGTCATCAGCTTGCGGGCCTCGTCCTTGAAGGACGGGTCGCCGACCATGCCGGTGCCGCCGCCCATCAGCGAGATCGGGCGATGTCCGGTGGCTTGGAACCAGTGCAGCATCATGATCTGGGTGAGGTGGCCGACATGCAGGCTCGATGCCGTAGGGTCATAGCCGATATAAGCAGTCACGGTTTCCTTGGCGAGCAGGGCGTCGAGGCCGGATTCATCGGAGATCTGATGAATGAAGCCACGCTCTTTCAGCGTGCGGAGGAAATCGGATTTGAACTCGGTCATGACCTTTTGCTTTCGGATCAGGATTTTCGGATTGGCTATTGTTGATGTGGAGCGGCGCGTTTAGCACTGTTTTCTCGCACAGTCACCATTTGGTTGATTGAGTCACCGCCTTGTTGGATGCGGGGGAAGCATGGGAAAGATACGCACCGCGATCGGCCTGATGAGCGGGACCTCGATGGATGGCATCGATGTGGCGCTGCTGCGTACCGACGGTCGCGATCTCGTCGAGCGGGGACCGTCGCTCGGCGTACCCTACGATCCCGCCTTCCGCGACCAGCTAAAGCTGGCGCTGGAGCGGGCGAAGAGCATTACGAAACGCGAGCAGCGGCCGGGAGAGCTGACGGCGATCGAGCGTGAGCTTACGCTACGTCATGCAGCTGCCGTTAGGGAATTCATCGCGGCGAACGGGCTTGATGCCGCCGCGATCGACGTGATCGGCTTCCACGGTCAGACCGTGCTTCACCGGCCCGACGAGGCGCTGACGGTGCAGATCGGCGACGGGGCGCTTCTGGCCCGGGAGACCGGCATTTCCGTCGTCTACGATCTCAGGGCCAACGACATGGTGCATGGCGGCCAGGGCGCGCCGCTGGTGCCGGTTTACCACGCAGCGCTTGCCGCCAACGTGGCCGACGCAACGCCGCCGATCTGCTTCGTCAATATCGGCGGCATCTCCAACCTGACTTTCATCGGCGCGGATGGCGTCATCATCGGTTACGACAGCGGACCGGGCAACACGCTGATCGACCAGTGGGTCGAGACGCAGGCCGGCGTGCCGTTCGACCAGGGCGGCATGATCGCCTCGGAGGGCCGGATTGTCGCGTCGCTGGCAAATCGCTATCTCGACAGCCCGTTCTTCACAGCGGAAAAGCGCCGCTCGCTCGACCGCAACGACTTTCCGCCGCCTTCTGGCGCCGATGCGGAACTCGCCGACGGGGCACGGACGCTCGCCTATGTCGCGGCGGCCTCGATCGTCAAATCAGCCGGTCACCTGCCTGTCATGCCGAAGCTCTATGTCGTCTGCGGCGGCGGGCGGCTGAACGCGGTACTGATGCGGGATCTCAGCGATCTCGCAAGCGAGCACGACGCCGGGGTGATCTCCGCCGAGGACGCCGGTTTCAACGGCGATTCGATGGAGGCGGAAGCCTGGGCCTATCTGGCGGTGCGCTCGCTGGATGGCCTGGCGCTGACCTTTCCCGGCACCACCGGGGTCCGGGAGCCGGTGACGGGCGGCATAGTAGCGAGGAAGCCATGAGTGACGACATCATCCTGAAAACCCCGCGGCTCGTTCTGTCGATGTGGCGTCGGCAGGACATGCATCTGCTGCGGGACCTGCATTCGACGATCGAAACGACGCGTTATCTCTCCGGCGCAGCGCCTTGGAGCGATGAGAAGGTCGAGGAGCGGTTCATGAGCTTCTTTGCCGAGCAGGCGCGCGATCGCACCACCAAATACAAGGTGACCAGCCTCGACGACGGTCGCTTCATCGGCCGCGCCGGCTTCTCCCGCTACGGCGGCGAACGCGGCGAGTTCGAGCTCGGCTATTCGCTCCGCCACGCGGAGTGGGGAAAGGGCTATGCGACGGAACTGGCGAACGGGCTGGCCGACTGGTTTTTCGAAAAGCGCTACGCGCCCCAGTTCATCGCTTTCACGCATCCCGACAATCTGGCGTCGCAGCGCGTCCTGACGAAAATCGGCATGCGAAGCCGCACGCCGATGATTATCGACAAGATGTCGTGCCCAACGTTCGAACTGACCGCCGAGATGCGGCGGGCCTAGCGGATGCGCTTGGCGGCCGGTTCCGGGACCAGTTCGCCGTTGAGGCGGCGGTCGAGGTAGTCCTCGCATTCGCCCATCAGCGTTTCCACCTGGCCGTTGAAGAAGTGGTTGGCGCCCGGCACCGTGCGGTGGGTGATGAGGATGCCCTTCTGCGTCTTCAGCTTCTCGACCAGGCCGTTGACGTCCTTCTCCGGTGCCACCTTGTCGGCGTCGCCGTTGATGATCAGGCCTGATGACGGGCAGGGGGCGAGGAAGGAGAAGTCGTAGGTGTTCGGCTGCGGCGCGATCGACATGAAGCCTTCGATCTCCGGGCGGCGCATCAGGAGCTGCATGCCGATCCACGAGCCGAAGGAATAGCCGGCGACCCAACAGGTCTTCGAATCAGGATGCAGGCTCTGCACCCAGTCAAGTGCGGATGCCGCGTCCGAGAGTTCGCCGGCACCATGGTCGAATTCGCCCTGGCTGCGGCCGATGCCACGGAAGTTGAAGCGCAATGTCGTGAACCCACGCTTCTGGAACATGTAGAAGAGCTGGTAGACGATCTGGTTGTTCATCGTGCCGCCGAACTGCGGGTGCGGGTGCAGGATGAGGGCAATCGGTGCGCTTTTTTCCTTGGAGGGCTGGTAGCGGCCTTCAAGACGGCCGGCAGGGCCGTTGAAAATGACTTCGGGCATCGGTACTCCGGCGTTTATTTGTTCGCGTTCACGCTGCGCAGACTTGACGGACGTTGTCAGCTTTTCTAAAACGCAGTTTAGAACAATTCGAAACTTGCATGGCGAACCACGCATTGTGGATGTGTCATAAGGCAAGCCCGGCTGCCTTTTCAAGGAAAATGAGCCGAGCGGCGTGCAAGTATCAAGGCAGGACTTCGGATCATGGCGTCGACACGCCTTTATCTTGACTGGAACGCGACTTCGCCGCTGCATCCCGCAGCGCGCGAGGCTGTCCTGCGCGCGCTCGACATGTTCGGCAATCCGAATTCCGTTCATGGCGAGGGCCGTGCCGTCCGTGCAGCGATCGAGGCAGCCCGCCGCCAGGTGGCGAAACTGGCAGCGGCCGATCCCGCCCACGTGATCCTGACGAGTGGTGCCACGGAAGCCGCCAACATGGTTCTCACGCCGGATTTCCGGATGGGCCGCACGCCGCTTGCCGTCGGACATCTCTATTATTCGGCGATCGAGCATCCCGCCGTGCGTGAGGGTGGACGCTTCCCGAAAGACAAGACAAGCGAGATCGCCGTCACCTCCGCCGGCGTCGTCGATCTCGATGCGTTGCGCGGCCTGCTCGAGGCTCATGACAAGACTTCGGGTTTGCCGATGGTCGCGATCATGCTCGTCAACAACGAGACGGGCATTGTGCAGCCGGTTCGGGAAGCGGCCGAGATCGTCCATGCGCATGGCGGGCTGCTGGTGGTGGACGCGGTGCAGGCGGCTGGCCGTATCGCACTCGACATCAATGAACTCGGCGCCGATTTCCTGATCGTTTCCTCGCACAAGATCGGCGGCCCCAAGGGCGCTGGCGCACTGATTTCTCGTGGCGAGGTTTTGATGCCGCGCCCGTTGATCCATGGTGGCGGCCAGGAGAAGGGTCACCGCTCGGGGACGGAAAATTCGCTGGCCGTGATCGGCTTCGGCGCGGCCGCGGAAGTGGCGCTCGCCGAGTTCGAGACACGTAACGCAATGGTGTTGGCGCTGCGCGACCGGCTCGAATCCGGCATGCGGGCCGCGGCGCCCGACGTGATCATCCACGGCGCCGACGGCCAGCGCGCCGCAAACACGACGTTCTTCACGTTGCCGGGCCTGAAGGCCGAAACCGGGCAGATCGCCTTCGATCTCGAAGGTGTGGCGCTTTCGGCGGGCTCCGCATGCTCGTCCGGCAAGGTCGGCGAAAGTCATGTGCTCACCGCCATGGGCAACGACCCGAAGCTCGGCGCCTTGCGCATCTCGCTCGGCTTTTCGACGACAGCTGAGGATATCGACAGGGCGATTGCCGCCTTCGCGAAAATTGCCGCCCGGCGAAAGCCGGCCGGAGAGGCGGCCTGACTGCCTCACTAATTTGCGGAAACGCAAATTTCTGCTTGCCATTCGGGCTGAAAAGGCCCTTTTGGCCACCTACATAAGGGCAAACGATAATGCCCGCGATACAAGCTGCCGGACCTTTTCTCCGGCGAGATTGGAGAGAGACATGCCAGCCGTCCAGGAAACGGTCGACCGCGTACGCGAGATCGACGTTGACCAGTACAAATACGGTTTCGAGACCATCATCGAGATGGACAAGGCGCCCAAGGGCCTGTCCGAAGACATCATCCGCTTTATCTCCGCCAAGAAGCAGGAGCCGGACTGGATGCTCGAGTGGCGCCTCGAGGCCTACAAGCGTTGGCTGACGCTTGAGGAGCCGACCTGGGCTCGCGTCGATTATCCGAAGATCGACTTCAACGACATTCACTACTACGCCGCGCCGAAGTCGACCCCGGGCCCGAAGTCGCTCGACGAGGTCGATCCTGAGATTCTCAAGGTTTATGAGAAGCTCGGCATTCCGCTGAAGGAACAGGAGATCCTGGCTGGCGTCGAACGGCCGAAGATCGCGGTTGACGCGGTTTTCGACAGCGTTTCCGTCGTCACCACTTTCAAGGAAGAGCTGAAGAAGGCCGGCGTGATCTTCATGTCGATCTCGGAAGCAATCCGCGAGCATCCTGAGATCGTGCGCAAGTATCTCGGCTCGGTCGTTCCGACCACCGACAACTACTATGCGACGCTGAACTCGGCTGTCTTCACCGATGGTTCCTTCGTGTTCATTCCGAAGGGCGTTCGCTGCCCGATGGAGCTATCCACCTACTTCCGCATCAACGAGAAGAACACCGGCCAGTTCGAGCGCACGCTGATCATCGCCGAAGAGGGCGCCTACGTCTCCTATCTCGAAGGCTGCACCGCGCCGCAGCGCGATGAAAACCAGCTGCATGCGGCCGTGGTCGAACTCGTCGCTCTCGACGACGCCGAGATCAAGTATTCGACGGTCCAGAACTGGTATCCCGGCGATGCGCAGGGCAAGGGCGGCATCTACAACTTCGTGACCAAGCGCGGCGATTGCCGTGGCGCGCGTTCGAAGATCTCGTGGACGCAGGTCGAAACCGGTTCGGCAATCACCTGGAAGTATCCGTCCTGCATTTTGCGCGGCGATGATTCCAGGGGCGAGTTCTACTCGATCGCCGTGTCGAACGGCCATCAGCAGATCGATTCGGGCACCAAGATGATCCATCTCGGCAAGAACACGTCGAGCCGCATCGTCTCCAAGGGCATTGCCGCCGGCGTCTCGCAGAACACCTATCGCGGTCAAGTCTCGGCCCACCGCAAGGCATCGAACGCCCGCAACTTCACGCAGTGCGATTCGCTTTTGATCGGCGACAAGTGTGGCGCCCACACGGTGCCCTACATCGAGGCGAAGAACTCGACCGCGCAGTTCGAACACGAGGCTACCACCTCGAAGATCTCCGAGGACCAGAAATTCTACTGCCTGCAGCGCGGCATTCCCGAAGAAGAGGCGATCGCCCTGATCGTCAACGGCTTCGTCAAGGAAGTGCTCCAGGAACTGCCGATGGAATTCGCCGTCGAAGCGCAGAAGCTGATCAGCATCTCGCTTGAGGGTAGTGTGGGGTAAGCCGAGGCGGTCGGCACTGTGTGACGGCGAACTCGCCTCACACTCGGCGTCATCCTCGGGCTTGTCCCGAGGATCTGCTGCCGCCGGCCAGGAATTCGACGGTGGTGGACGGGCGATGGCTTGATCCATGACCGTTGCGGCGAGTTGAAACGTGCTTAGATCCTCGGGACAAGCCCGAGGATGACGACGGTGAAGGTTGGTGCAAGGGGAAGATGGTTGGTGTTGGGCGTGTCGCTTTTCTCCAACGTCATCCTCGGGCTTGTCCCGAGGATCTGCTGCCGCCGGTCAGGAATTCGACGGTAGTGGATTTGCCAGCAACCGTTGCAACAAATGGAGACGTGCTTAAATCCCCGGGACAAACCCGAGGACGACCAAAAGAAACGAGATCGGCCGCAAGGAGCGTAAGGATGAGTGGCTTTGTCTACATGATGTCCGATAAGCCGCGCGGGGTGATCTACACCGGTGTCACCAGCGATCTGCATGACCGCAGCTGGGAGCACCGAAACGAAGTGCATGAAGGGTTTACGCGGAAGTATCGAGCGAAGAATCTTGTCTGGTTTGAGCGCCATCCGAACATCGTGTTGGCGATACAGCGGGAGAAGTCTTTGAAGCGTTATCTGCGTGAATGGAAAGTCAAGCTGGTAGAGAGCTTGAACCCGACCTGGGCCGACCTCTACGAGCGGATCGATGACATCGAGAATGCCTATCGGCCTCATCCGCAAACGGAACAGTGGTCGGATTACAATTGAGTGCTCGGCGGTCCTTGAAACCGCTGCATGAACAGGAAGAACACAATGCTTGAAATCAAGAACCTGCACGCCCGCATCGCCGAAGACGGCACCGAGATCATCAAGGGGCTGAACCTCACCGTGAAGGCCGGCGAAGTGGCTGCCATCATGGGACCGAACGGCTCCGGCAAATCGACGCTGTCCTACATCCTGTCCGGCCGCGACGATTATGAAGTCACCGAGGGCGAGATTCTCTACAACGGCGAGAGCATTCTCGAACTCGATCCGGCCGAGCGTGCCTCCAAGGGCATCTTCCTGGCCTTCCAGTACCCGGTCGAAATCCCCGGCGTCGCTACCATGCAGTTCCTGAAGGTCGCGATGAACGAACAGCGCAAGGCGCGTGGCGAAGAAGAGCTGAAGACGCCTGATTTCATGCGCCTCGTGAAGGATGCGGCCGCCAAGCTGCAGATCAACACCGAGATGCTGAAGCGTCCGCTCAACGTCGGCTTCTCCGGCGGTGAAAAGAAGCGTGCCGAGATTCTGCAAATGGCGCTGCTGGAACCGCAGCTTTGCATCCTCGACGAGACCGATTCCGGCCTCGATATCGATGCGCTGAAGATCGTCGCCGATGGCGTCAACGCCCTGCGTTCGCCCGATCGCGCCGTGATCGTCATCACCCACTACCAGCGCCTGCTCGACTACATCGTGCCGGATACCGTCCACGTTCTCTACAAGGGCCAGGTCATCAAGTCCGGCGACAAGACGCTGGCGCACGAGCTGGAAGCCAATGGCTATGCCGACATCATCGGAGCGGCAGCCTGATTTCGGGCGGAAAGGACGGGTCGCATGAACATGCAGACGACTAACCGCCAGACCGCCGCGGAAGCGGCGCTCATCGAGGCGTTCAACAACCAGATCGGCGAACTGCCCGGCGACGGCGCGGTGATCGCCATTCGCGACCGGCTGCTCGACGATCTGAAGAAGAGCGGTCTGCCGACGCGCCGCATCGAAGCCTGGCACTATACCGACCTTCGCAATCTGCTGCGGGCCATTCCCGAACAGGCCGGCGATGCCGGATCGGAAGCACGTGCGGCGCTGGTCGAGGGCTCCTCGGTTCTCTCGGTCATCCAGGGCCTGCCGGATCTGAAGGCTGCCGTCGAAGGTGTCGATATCGCCGGTTATGCCGCGCAGCTGTCGAACGGGACGGCAGCGGATGGTCTGGCGGCACTTGGCTCCGACGACGCGGTCGGCCGGATCAACGGCAGCTTCGTGCGTGACGGCTATGTCCTCGACGTTGCCGATGGCACGGAGCTCGAACAGCCGCTGGAAATTCAGTTCGTTCATGCAGGCGGCCAAACGCATACGCGGCTCCCGGTTGCATTCGGCTCCGGCGTGAAGGGCACCGTGATCGAGCGTCACCTGTCGGTGACGAACAATCCGGCATTCGTGTCGCATGTCAGTGACATTACAGTCGGCGAAGGCACCGAGCTCACCTGGATCATCGTCCAGCAGCAGGGCGCCGACGACACGCATCTCGGCCAGATTCGCGTCGATCTCGCCGCCGACGCAAAGCTCAGGCTGTTCGTCATCAATGCAGGCGGCCAGCTGGTGCGCCAGGAACTGCATATCGACGTGACGGGCGAGGGCGCAGACCTGACGCTGCGCGGGATCAACCTGCTCGGCGCCGAGACGCATACCGACGTGACCATGGTGCTCGGCCACAACGTGCCGCATACCGGCTCCACCGAGGTGATCCGCAACGTCGTGTTCGACCGCGCCAAGGGCGTGTTCCAGGGTATGATCCGGGTCGCACCAGACGCGCAGAAGACCGACGCGAAGATGGCGTGCAATACGCTGCTGATGTCCGACGACGCCGAATTCTCGGTGAAGCCGGAACTGGAAATCTTCGCCGACGACGTGCAGTGCGGTCATGGCGCCACCGTTGCCGATATCGACCACAACCATCTCTATTATCTGATGGCCCGTGGTATCCCGGAAAACAAGGCGCGTGCCATGCTGGTCAACGCCTTCGTCGCCGAGATCGTCGAGGAACTGGAAGACGAAGCCCTGGTCGAGGCGCTGGAAGGCGTGATCTCGGCCTGGCTTGAGAAGCACGCGTAACGGCAATTTTCGCCGTGACCTTCGGGTTTGTCCCGAGGATGACGGTGGTGAGGGTTGGTGACGGGAGACGATGGTTGGCGATGGTGAATGTGGCCTTGCCATGATGTCGTCTCCAGTGTGACGGCGGGTTCGCCCCACACGCGACGTCATCCTCGGGCTTGACCCGAGGATCTGCTGCTGCCAGCCGGGATTTCGACGGTAGTGGATTTGTCCACAACCGTTGCGACGAGTGGAGACGTGCTTAGATCCTCGGGACAAGCCCGAGGATGACGGCCGTAAGAGTTCGTGCAGGGAGACGATGGTTGGCGATGGCGCATGTGGCCTTGCTGTAATGTCGTCTCCAGTGTGACGGGGAGGTGGCCTCGCGCTCGGCGTCATCCTCGGGCTTGACCCGAGGATCTTCTGCCGCCAGCCGGGAATTCGACGGTAGTGGATTTGTCCACAAGCGTTGCGACGAGTGGAAACGTGATTGGATCCTCGGGACAAGCGCGAGGATCACGGCGCGAAAGCGCGATATGAAAGGGCCTGACATGGATCAGACTGCACCGGCCGCCTATGACGTCGAAGCCATTCGCAAGGATTTTCCGATCCTTGCGAAGGAAGTGTACGGCAAGCCGCTGGTCTATCTCGACAACGGCGCCTCGGCCCAGAAGCCGCAGGTGGTGATCGACGCGATCAGCCATGCCTATTCCAACGAATACGCCAATGTGCATCGCGGCCTGCATTTCCTGTCCAACGCCGCTACCGAAGCCTATGAAGCTGCGCGAGAAAAGGTGCGTCGCTTCCTGAACGCGCCTTCGGTTGACGACATCGTCTTCACCAAGTCCTCGACCGAGGCGATCAACACGGTAGCCTATGGCTGGGGCATGCCGAATATCGGCGAGGGCGATGAAATCGTCATCTCGATCATGGAGCACCACTCCAACATCGTGCCCTGGCATTTCATCCGCGAGCGGCAGGGCGCCAGGCTGGTCTGGGTTCCCGTCGACGACGAGGGTGCCTTCCATATCGAGGATTTCGAAAAGAGCCTCACGGAGCGCACCAAACTCGTCGCCATCACGCATATGTCGAATGCGCTGGGTACCGTCGTTCCGGTGAAGGAAATCTGCCGGATCGCCCATGAGCGCGGCATTCCCGTGCTCGTCGACGGCTCGCAGGGCGCCGTCCACATGCCCGTCGACGTGCAGGATATCGATTGCGACTGGTACGTGATGACCGGCCACAAGCTCTACGGCCCCTCGGGGATCGGCGTGCTCTATGGCAAGAAGGATCGCCTGAAGGCGATGCGGCCATTCCAGGGCGGCGGCGAGATGATCTTCGAGGTCACCGAGGATGCCGTCACCTACAACGACCCGCCGCACCGCTTCGAGGCCGGCACGCCGCCGATCGTGCAGGCGATCGGGCTCGGCTATGCGCTCGACTACATGGACAAGATCGGCCGCGAGGCGATCGCAAGGCATGAGGCGGATCTGGCGACCTACGCCACCGAGCGGCTGCGCGACATCAATTCGCTGCGCGTCATCGGCAATGCGCCGGGCAAGGGCGGCATCTTCTCCTTCGAGATCGAGGGGCTGCACGCCCATGACGTCTCGACCGTGATCGACCGGCGCGGCGTCGCCGTTCGGGCGGGTACGCATTGCGCCATGCCGCTCTTGAAACGCTTCGGCGTCACCTCCACATGCCGTGCATCCTTCGGCATGTATAATACCCGCGCCGAGGTGGATGCCTTGGCCGATGCGCTTGAGTATGCGCGCAAATTCTTTAGCTAGAGCTGTTCCATCTTTCTTCGGATGGAAGAACAGCTCTGCTTTGTTTTGTATACGCAATTCCGGACGGAAAACCGCTTCGCACTTTTCCTGGAATTGCTTTAAGGAGTGGGCCACATGAGCCTCGACGACAGCGAACAGAAGATCGACGTGCGGGAAGGCATCGTGCATTCCAGCATTCCCGAAGATGAACTGGCGCGCCTCAGCGACGACGTCATCATGGCGCTGAAGACGGTCTACGACCCGGAAATTCCAGCCGATATCTTCGAACTCGGGCTGATCTACAAGATCGACATCGAGGACGACCGCATGGTCAAGATAATGATGACGCTGACGGCCCCCGGCTGCCCCGTTGCCGGCGAGATGCCCGGCTGGGTCGAAAACGCCGTCGGTTCCGTCGAGGGCGTCTCGGGCGTCGAAGTGGCGATGACCTTCGATCCGCCGTGGACGCCGGACCGGATGTCGGAAGAGGCGCAGGTGGCGGTCGGCTGGTATTGAGGCTCAGGCCGCCGATCTGCCGTCGGGCATGACCGGCGCAAGCCCGATGCCAAGCGCCTTCATCACTTTCATGATGGTGGCGAATTCGGGGTTGCCTTGGCCGCTCAGCGCCTTGTAGAGCGCCGCGCGGCTCATCCCGATCTCGCGTGCCAGTTCGCTCATGTTGCGGGCGCGGGCCACGACGCCGAGGCTTTTGGCGATGAAGGCTGGGTCCTGGGTTTCGAAGGCGGCGACGATGAATTCCTCGATCGCTTCGTCGCTGTCGAGAAATTCGGCCGCATCGAAGTGCTGCGTTTCGATTGTCATCGTGCATCCTTCCATTCCCGTGCGAGGCGCTTCGCCTCGATGATATCGCGGGCTTGCGTCGACTTGTCGCCGCCGCAGAGCAACACGATCAGCGTCGTGCCATCCATCGTGACGTAGATTCGATAGCCCGGACCGTAGTCGACACGCAATTCGCTGACGCCGTCACCGATCGCCTTGATGTCGCCGAGGTGCCCGGTTTCGACCCGTAACAGGCGGGACGCGATCCTTGCGACGGCGCGGCGGTCTTTCAGCCGTGACAGCCATTTGGCGAAAGTCGCTGTTCGCAACACAGTTAGCATGAAAAATGTATCCTGTAGAGTACATTGATCGATGAAAAGGCATGGAATTGCAATGATCTCGGCATTCGATATTGAAGCATTGATCATCGCCGCTTAAATTGACAAGGACAAGCACCGGACCTTGACCCCGGTTGCGGAAGGAGAATGGGCCTATGGGCTTTGCAGTCATGAGCATGACCGACACCGCGGCTTCGCGGGTGAAGGCGATTGTCGAGAATTCGGGACCGGAGGCGAAGGGGATTCGCGTCGGGATCAAGAAGGGCGGTTGCGCCGGGATGGAGTACACCATCGATCTCGTCACCGAGCCCAATGCCAAGGACGACCTGATCGAGCGTGATGGCGCCAGGGTCTGGATCGAACCGTCGGCGGTTCTCTATCTGCTCGGCACCGAGATGGGCTTCGAGCAGACGACGCTGCGCTCCGGCTTTACCTTCACCAATCCCAACCAGACGTCGGCTTGCGGATGCGGCGAATCGGTCGAGCTCAAGCCGGCCGATCTGGCTGCTCTTGCCGCACGGGGAGATGCCGTGGCGCCGGCCTCGCGCTAGGTCCACAGATTCCAAACCGATATGAGCCGCCAGCGATGGCGGCTTTTTTATTTTTGCGGGTTTCGCATCTTGCGCCGTCGAATTGGCTGCGCCAAACGTTTCCCTCATATGACCATCGACGCACTTCCCCTGCTTTTCGCCAAAGGCGCGTTTCTCGGACTGATCATCACCGTTCCGCCGGGGCCGATCGCGACACTCTGCATCAACCGCAGCCTGCGCGGCGGGTTCGGCTCGGGCACGGCCATCGGGATCGGGGCGGCGATCGGCGATGCGTTCTACGCGCTGGTGGCGCTGGCCGGGATCGCCATCGTCGCCGATGCGATCGATGCCTATGCGATGGTGATCGCCGCGGTCGGTGGGGTGCTGCTGATCGCACTCGGCATCCGCGACCTCGTGACGCCGCCGGCGGATGCGGCCGAGATCGGCGGGCGCGACCTTGCCCGCACGATCGCATCGACCTTCGTGCTCGCCATTTCCAATCCCGGCGCGCTGCTTTCCTTCGGCGGGCTGTTCGCCGGGCTCGGGCTGGTCGAGGGCGGCACGGCTACGGAGACGGTGGCGATCGTGATCGGCGTGTTCTGCGGAGCGATGGCCTGGTGGATGGGGCTGAGTGGCGCGGTGACGCTGGCCCGCGACCGTATTTCGAGCGACCTGACGCTTCTGGTGCGCCGCATTTCCGGCTGGCTGATCATCGGCTTCGGTGCCGTCGTGCTCGGATATGCCGCGGCGATGCTGTGGGGTTGAGGCCGGACGAGCCGAAATTAGTCGCGCTTGATCGTGCGCAGCAATTCCCAGAAATCCGCGCCGGTCTCGAACATCACGGCATTGGCCTGATAGGCCTGCTTCGCCTCGATCATGTCGGTCATTTCGGCCGTTAGATCGACCGGCTGGTCGGTCTGTGAGCCGGGCCGGGTGCTGTCGACGCGCGTATAGCCAGGCGTGGTCGCGTTGGCGACGTTGGTCGCGACATCCGCGAACCTGCGGGTCTGCGCGCGCATTCCCGAAAGAGCCGTGTTCATGACAGCAGAGACATTCATCGACCATACCCCGATCTCGATGCTTCCTTCTTAGCGCCAAGGATTTAGCGAATGCTGAATCCATCCGCCTCGCAAGCCGGTCCGGGCGAGGGCGGTTTGGCCCGGTGTCGTCCCGATCCGGTACAATGCCCAAGCCTATGCCATGCCAAACAACCGGCCGGGACGATCCCTCCGGGTGATGATGCCTGGTACGGACGGGGCGCCAAAAGCTGCCTCGTAAGTAGTTTAGTTTTATTGACACCTTCCGGCGCCCTGTTCGGCGGTCTGCAATCGTGTCCTGGTACCTTTACCGGGTAGTCGGCATCTTTTCAGAGATATGCTCGCGGGCTTGTTGCTTTTCTTGAGCTTTCGCTGCCCGGGCATCCCGAAGGGCCGTCTTGATCGACGCCGGGGCGGACCTCCGCAGACCTGTCGCCCACGGCACCCCGGCGCCGTTCCGCAAAACCCTTGCGGATCCACGGTCGGCCAGTCGCCGTCCCTTATGTGCATAGGCGCGTGGTATCGGCGAACCGACCTTCTCACCCGCACACCAACTCTTCGCTGGCGGGACCATTCCGCGACGCCCTTCGTTTCACCCTGCGTCAGGGGCTTCCCGAAAGCGCCGGTCCCATCTCGCCGGCAACGCAACCGGTGTATCCGAAGACGGGACGGCGTGATTGTGGCGCAGATAAAAAGCGCGGGGAAAATGATTCGTGTAACATGTTGAAATCGTTTGACACGTTGCGCCGGTTATCCACGCCACATGTATTCAGCCGACGGCGGATAGAACGCTCAGATCGCCGGACCGCCAGATATTGTCCACCGTGGTCCGCTCGATGAGCCAGACGTCTCCATATCGGACGAGCGCAACGTCGTAGCGGTTCTTCATCAGATAGTGGCGGCTGTGATCGTTGCGCGGGACATGCTGCGCCTCGACCAGCGCATCGAGACGCGCCTTGTCGCCATCAATGACGACGCGCGCGTTGGTGACGGAGTGCGTGGTGTCCAGCGAGCACAGCGCCGCCGAAAGAGCCTCCACGATATAATCTCGCCCCTCGATCACCGGATACTCGAAGCCGGCCTTTGCCGCAGCCGGACGGAAGTCCTGCACGGCATTCTGCGCGAGCGAGGATGCAAGCAGGTCCTTGTCGCGCATGTCGATACCGGCGGCAAACCGATGCAATGCATCGATGACCGCGAGCTTTTCGGTGGCCGGTTGTACCAGCGTTTCGGCGTTTGTCATGAAATCGATCCTTCTCTGGCCGGAGGCCCTGGGAGCGGGCACCTTCCCGGCATCGACGCTTTCGAGAGCGCGATAGTTGCGTGGGGTTTATTCGAGGTCGGCGTCGATGCGCCCGATCCTTCCGTCCTTGCCGCTCACAAGCGTCAAGACGCCGATCTCGTGTCCGAAATCGCCGGTGAAATCGAGACGGATGGTGGCCGTGCCGGTGTGCATCTGCTCGATGGAAAGAAGTCTGCTCTGCGTGTTGTATCCGACGAAGAAACGTTCGAGGTAGCTACGAATTCCTGCTTCTCCGACAAAACTGTCGCCGACGGACACGTCGTCGATAACGGCATCCGGGGTAAACAGAGCGAGCGCCCCTTCGACATCGAAGGCATTGGCAGTTCTCACAAATTCATCGACCAGCTTGCGCATCGCGCTCTCCCTCGAAATCCGTGATCGTCGTGTCGGCGATCGTCTGCGCGAAACCGCTGCCGAACAGCGTGGCGGGGGTCTGGAAGCCCGCATCGGCTTCGCCCTGAAGGACGCGACGCCCAGCCTCGGCCGCGGCCATCGCCGTGAAGGTGTAGCCGTTGACGGTCTCAAGGAGCGAGCGCGTGACCAGCCCGGTGGCATCGGTCACCTCGACGACCGCATGGTAGCGGTTGGCGAGCCGCTCCGCCTCGCTTGGTCCATCCGGCAGCGTGGAGAGGTCACCCGCAGGGAAGCCATCTCCCGTCACGTGGACGAAAGTCTCGACGTCGGCAACAGCTGTCGCGCGCCAGATCGTGATCAGGTCAGGAAGCGTCACCGGGAAGCAATCGACCGCACCATTGCCGAAATCAAATTTCCTGATGTCGGTGGCCGGGCGATCGACGAGCTCGCCGTTCACGCGCCGAAGCGTTTCGGTGGTCAGGCTTTCGGTCGCGCTGATTGCCGAGCCGCGCGAGAGCCCGCCGGCGACATGCAGCGCAATGCTTATCTTCCGCGGATCGGCGACCCGCGCGATCGCGTGTCCGGCGAGACTGCCAAGCATCGCGACGCTGCCTCCGCCGCCCGGCAGAAGCATCACGCCCGCATCCCTGGCCGTCTGGTCGAGCGCCTCGGCAAGACGGTAACTGTCGAGTTCGGCCGCTGTGTCGATATAATCGACACCATTCCGGATGGCCGCGCGCATCATGATTTCCGCCGTCCGCATGAACGGGCCGGCGCAATTCAGGATGACGGAAACGTCTTTCATGTTCTCGTCGATTGCCGTGGGGTCATCAAGCGCGAAGAGCCGGTAGTCGCTATCGAGCTCCGACGCGAGCGTGGCGAGCGGGGCTTCGCTGCGTCCCGCGAGAATGATGGGTGTTCCCGCGACCTTGGCGTGCCGGGCCGCCATTCGACCGGTGTAGCCAGTCGCGCCGTAAATCATCAGTTTTTTCATGTCAGTGCTGCCATTCCTTGTAGACGAACTCGAGGCTGTAGCCATCGGGGTCGCGGACCTGTGCCGCGTAGTAGCGCGGGTCGTAGTGAAGCTGGGCTCCGGGTGGGTGGATTTCCGTCGCGCCGGCCTTGATGGCGGCGGCGTGCGCGGCATCGACCTGACGCTTGCTATCGGCCACGAAACCGATGTGGGCGGCGGCGCCTTCGACGACACCCGGGCGAAGCCAGAAGAATACCCTGCCGTTCGCGCCGAAGCCCTTGAGATCGGGGTGGCCGGGAGGGCCGTTCTTTCCGTCGTAATCGAGGGCGTGCACAATCCCGAGCGGTGCAAGCGTCGCCTCGTAGAATGCGATCGAGCGGCTGGTGTCGCTGACCGATATGAAGACGTGATCGAGCATGATGTTCTCCGCTTACTAGATAATATAACCGCCGGTGATCTCGATGTTCTGTGCGTTGATCCACCTGTTTTCGCCCGACAGCAGACTGCCGACGGCGCTGCCGATCTCTTCCGGCTCGCCGACGCGGCCGAGCGCGGTCTGGGCGGCAAGCAGCGCCTCGAACTCGTCGTTGAGACCGCCGCCGAGCTCGGTGCAGATGGCGCCCGGGGCGATCGAATTCGCCCGGATGCCGCGTTCGCCAAGCTCCTTGGCCATGTAGCGGGTCAGCACTTCGAGACCACCCTTGAACGAAGCGTAGGGCGCAACACCCGACGTCGCGACACGTGTGGTGGCGCTCGTCATGTTGACGATCTGCCCGCCATCTTCCATCAGCGGCAGCAGGATCTGGGTGAGGAAGAACGGGCCCTTGAGATGGACGCCGTAAAGGCCGTCGAACTGTTCCTCCGTGACGTCGCGAAGCGGCGTGTAGAGGCCGTAGCCGGCATTATTGACGAGGAAGTCGAATTTCTCGCGTGCCCAGACGGCCTTGAGTTGCGTGCGCAGCGCATCGCGAAAGGCTGCGAAAGAGCCGGTATCGCCTACGTCGAGCTTCAGCGCGACGGCCTTGCCGCCCTTAGCCGTGATAGTGGCTACGACTTCGTCGGCCTTGTCGGGATTGCTGTTATAGGTGACAACAACGCCCATGCCGCGCCTTGCGCATTCGATGGCTGTGGCGGCGCCGATGCCCCGGCTGCTTCCGGTAATGATGACGATCTTCATGACTGCTCCTTGCGTTCGTCGATGGACAAGGGATAGCGGCATGATCGGACACTCGCTCTCACGTTCCTGTCTAAAGCTTGCCTATTCCTGCTTTCGGCTTGCTAGGGAGCGGCGCGTGTGCGAGATCGTCGATCATGGAAACACAGCTCGCGGAACTGAGACGACTGGCGGCAGGCGCCGAGAACCGCCGTACAGAGACGGGAATACCGCGCGTCGCCATGGTGCAGGGAGAGATACCCGAGCACATGCTCGCGGCCGTCTACGAACCGATGGTCAACCTGATCCTGACGGGCTCGAAGACGATGACGGTCGGCGACCGCACGTTCGAATATGATCCCGCGACCTACTTCGTGATGTCCGTCGATCTCCCGGCGGTCGGATCGGTGCATGCCTCCGCAGAGGGGAAACCCTATCTCGCGGTCAGCCTCACGCTTCATCCGCCTGTCGTCGCCGATCTTGTCGCCGACCTGCCGCCAAGCGTCTGCGCGGGCCTGGACAATTCTGGTTTCTCCGTGGCGCCGGTCACCGAGGAACTGCTCGATGCATGGGTGCGGATGCTTCGGCTGATGGACCGGCCGGATGAAGTGGCCGTGCTTGCGCCGGCCTATGAACGCGAAATTCTTTTTCGCGTGCTGCAGGGGCCGCTTGGATGGATGCTTCGCGATATTGCGTCGCCTGATACGGCGATCTCGAGGGTGGGTGTGGCTATCAATTGGATACGGCAGAATTTTTCGAAGCCGCTCAGGGTTGAGACGCTAGCCGAGATGGCGGCGCTTAGCGATTCCGCCTTCCACCGACATTTCAAGGCGGTGACGGCGCTGAGCCCGATCCAGTACCAGAAGCGCATCCGCCTGCTTCATGCGCGTTCGCGGCTCCTGGCGGGCGAGGGGAACGCGACCTCGGTTGCGCTCGGCGTCGGCTATGAGAGCCCGAACCAGTTCAGCCGCGAATATGCGCGCCATTTCGGCCTGCCGCCGAGCAAGGACGTGGCGCTGCTTCGTGGTGCCGGCTGAGCGGGCGCGGCGCGCGTCAGTTTCTCTCAATCCGCGTGCGGCAGCCCCACCTGTTTCCTCTCGTCCATGCGGTCGACAAGCAGAGAATAGGCCACGTAGTATTTGTAGATGTTGCTGACGTACTGGACCGTTTCCCGCCCGACGATGGCGGCGGCGCCGTTTTCGACGTTGCCGAACCAGATGTCGGGATCGAGGCCCATGGATTTTGCCCTGTCGCGGAATTTCCGCAGATTTCCCGGGCCGGCATTGTAGGCGGCGAAGGCGAAGAGCTGGCGGTCCTTGGGTGTCAGCTGCTGGTCGTCGATATAGGTCGCGATCAGATGGCGTAGGTATTTCGCGCCGGCCTCGACGTTGCGGTCGGGATCCTTGTCGATGCCGGTGATGCCGACGACCTTATCCCTGGCGGTGGAGGGGAGCATCTGCATGATGCCGACGGCGCCGCGCGGCGAGCGCCGCGTTTGATCCAGCTGCGATTCCTGATAGCCCTGGGCCATCAGCATCAGATAGTCGAAAGAATAATTGCCGCCGTATTTACGGAAGATTTCGACGAGTTTCTGGAAACGCTCGACATCCGAGGGTGAATAGGCGCGCTTCACGATCTTGTCCTGCTTGTAGTAGCTGTTGCGCAGGATGTTGCCGAAGGTGGTGCCCACCTTGTGGGTCGCCACGAAGGCGTCGAGCTCCTTCTTCAACTCCGGACTGTTCTTGCGGATCGCCCAGGCGATCTTTCCCTGATCCGACAGGACGACATCGTGACGGACCTTCATGTCGGGGAAGACGTGCGACCAGATGTCGGCCTTGTAGGCATCGACGATGATGAAGGGCAGCAGGTCGGCATTGACCATCTCCATCAGGTCTTCATCCTCTAGGCTCTCATCCATCGGCTCGATGATGATCTGCGGCTTGCCCGATGCGGCGAGGTCCCGGTTTCTGGCCAGCAGATGCTCGTGATAGCTGCTCGACGGCCGTACCGCGACATGCTGGCCGGAGAGATCATCAAGGCTGGCGATGGGAGAACTGCCGGGCGAGGTGACCAGGATTTCCTCGGCCGCGGCATAGAGCGGGTCGGTGAAATCGACGTCCTTCGACCGTTCGTCGGTCACCGTCAGGTTGGCCATGACGATATCGCCGAGCCCCTCGTTCAGGGCGGTGAGCAGCCTGTCGCGCGGCATGGGGACGAAGACGATGTTGATATGGTCGATCTGCTTCTTGCGGTCCTTGTTCAGCACCTTTTCGAGCTCGCGCCCGAATTCGACGACCGTGCCGAACTGCCGTCCCTTGTCGATGAAATAAATTGTCTTGCTGAAGGGAACGAGCACGCGAATGATACGGCGCTCCTTCATGGCGCCGAGGTCGATGACGTGCTTTTCAATGAGGGCGGGTTTCGCGGGCTCCTGAGCCGAGGCAGCCATCACGCCGGCAATCGTCACGACTGCGGCGAGAGCGATCGACAACTTCGAACTGAACCTCATTGCGACCTCCCAGCCCAGGCCATCGTTCGGTGTTCGCCGCGGGAGCATCGCACTGCTCCCGCGGCGATCCGCGATAACTATTGCGGTGCCAGCCGCTCCAGTTCGTTGAGCCGCTTCAACGCGGCCTGCTGGCGGAGCAGGCCGTAGTTGATGTTGCTTGCGTTCAGGCTGCTACCTTCCTGGTAAGGATACTGGGTGAAGTCGGAGAAGAAGTCCTTGATCTTCGCCTGCACCGGCACCAGCAGCCACATGTTGCGGGCGAGGAACTCGATGGCGCCGCCGCCTTCGTGCAGGCCGCGTTCATAGGGGTCCATGCGCAGGTTGGCGATGTTGGCCCAGGCCGGAACCTCGCGGGTTGCGGTGGCGATGTTGCCCTCACTGTTGATCGCGAAGCTGAGCTTCCAGTCGTTCCAGCGGATGGCGTTGAGATTGCCGCCCTGGTCGAAGTAGTAGACCGCGTCACGCGGCCCGGTCTTTACTTCGCCCTTCAGCATGGGGGCGAGGTCATAGCCGTCGAGATGCACCTTGAAGGTCTTGGTGCCCGAGGTGAAGCCGGCCTTCATCTCTTCCTTGATGTCGGCAATGCCGGCAGCGCCGGCGAATGTCGGCATCCAGTCCATGAGGGTGACGATGTCGTTGATCTCGGTTCCCGGCTGGACGACGCCCGGCCAGCGCACCATCATCGGAATGCGGAAACCACCTTCCCAGGTCGTGCCCTTTTCGCCATGGAACGGCGTCATCGCGCCATCCGGCCAGAGCGCGATTTCGGCGCCGTTGTCGGTGGTATAGAGGACGATGGTGTTGTCGGTGATGCCGAGTTCGTCCAGCTGGTCGAGGAGCTGGCCGACATGGCCGTCATGCTCCACCATGCCGTCGGCATGGATGCCCTTGCCGGTCTTGCCGAGCGAATCCGCTTTCAGGTGAGTGAAGACGTGCATGCGGGTCGAATTGAACCAGACGAAGAACGGTTTCTCGGCTTTCGCCTGCCTTCCGATGAAATCCTTGGCTTCGCTCAGGAACTCCTCGTCCACCGTCTCCATGCGCTTGGAGGTCAGTGCGCCGGTATCTTCGATCTTGCCGTCGGCCGAGGACTTGATCACGCCGCGCGGACCGAACTGACGACGGAAGGCGGGGTCCTTGGGGTAGAAATAGCCTTCCGGCTCTTCCTCGGCGTTGAGGTGGTAGAGATTGCCGAAGAACTCGTCGAAGCCGTGCTTGGTCGGCAGGTGCTGATCCTGGTCGCCCAGATGGTTCTTGCCGAACTGGCCGGTGGCATAACCTTTTGTCTTCATGACATCGGCAATCGTCGGCATCCAGTCCTGGATGC
Source organism: Hyphomicrobiales bacterium (assembly GCA_900471485.1). GTDB lineage: Bacteria > Pseudomonadota > Alphaproteobacteria > Rhizobiales > Rhizobiaceae > Rhizobium. The sequence goes on along the minus strand of UCEU01000048.1, from coordinate 9,370 downwards.
CATGCGGGTCGCCGGGCATGCCGATCGTCAGTAGGCCGGTGCGGAACGGCTCCTGGCCGAGGATGAAGGAGGCGCGACCGGCGGTGCAGCTCTGCTGGCCGTAGGAATCGGTGAAGATGGCGCCTTCGCGGGCAATGCGGTCGATGTTCGGCGTCCTGTAACCCATCAGGCCCATCGTGTAGGCGCTGATCTGCGGTATGCCGATATCGTCGCCGAAGATGACGAGAATGTTCGGCGGCTTTGCCGCGCCGCCGCTCTGGGCGGTGGCGGGCTGCTGGGTTTGCGCTGCGGCGGGCTGCGGGGTGCCTGCCACGGCAAAGGCAGTCAGCGCCAGCGAGGTGCCACCCAAGAGCACGTTGCGTCGGCTGACGGACGCGATCGGTTCATCCTGCTTTGTAATTTCAACGTCACTCATCGGAGTTTCTCCTGAGACGAAATCTACGAGCGGATGGTCCAGTTATATTACGGGTTGTGAAAGTACGTTACGGTAAACCTGAAAGGAAAATTCCGGTCACCGTGCGGCGACAAGGGGCGGAGTGGCGCTGCCATTAACCGCCTATTAACCCTGTTCGTGCAGCTTTTGACCACTGCTTCGGCAGATATCGCCGCAGCCGGTCGTGCACCAATTGCCCCTTGGTTCCGACCTTATAGCTGCGGGTTTCCCGACGGATTCGACGCTTCGAAGCCGTCCGCAGATATTGGTGGCACAGGTCTACATGATTGGTTTTGTCGTCCGGCTGAAAACGCGCGCTCACTTCAGCGTGCAGGCGAATACAAGTCTCGGGAAGGGTCCGCGCGGTGCTTGCGAGCAGCGGCGGCGGCGTTCGCGGAACAGGCTGACGATGCTGATCGTCGGGCTTTCGGCCATGTATCTCATCATCGGCGCGCGGCTCGTGCATTATGGTGCCAGCGAGCCGGAGGATACGGCGTCCATCCATTTCAACGGCAATGCGGTGGCGACGCGGCCCGATATCATCGACCGCAACGGCGCGCTTCTGGCGACCGACGTCAACACCGTGTCGCTCTATGCCGAACCACGGCGGATCGTCGATGCCGACGAGGTGGTGGAGAAGCTCGCCACCGTTCTCCCCAATCTCGACTGGAGCGATACGCACAAGAAACTGCGCTCCGGTTCCGGCTTCCAGTGGCTGCGGCGGCAACTGACGCCGCGGCAGCAGTCGGAAATCCTGGCGCTCGGCATTCCCGGCATCGGCTTTCGGCCGGAAAAGCGGCGGTTCTATCCGGGGGCTGCCGGCGCCTCGCATATTCTCGGCCACGTCAATATCGACAATCTCGGGCTGGCCGGGATGGAGCGCTATATCGACCAGCAGGGCTATGCGGATCTGCGCGCCACGGGCCTCACCAACGACACGAGGCTGGAGCCGGTGCGGCTTTCGATCGACATGCGCGTGCAGCACATCGTGCGCGAGGTGTCGGCGAGGGCAATGGCGGAATACCAGGCGGAGGCGGCCGGCGCCGTCATTCTCGACGTCGAGACCGGCGAGGTGATCGCCATGGCCTCGGTTCCCGACTACGACCCCAACCAGCCGTCGCGGCGGCTGCCCGACGGCTCCGTCGACAAGGATTACGAGAAGGGCTGGTTCAACCGCATCAGCGGCGCCACCTTCGAGATGGGCTCAACCTTCAAGAGCTTCACGCTCGCCATGGGGCTCGATGCCGAGAAGATCACCCTCGATACCGTCGTCGATGCCACCCGGCCGATCCGCATGGGCGGCTTCACGATCAAGGACTTCAAGGGCAAGAACCGGCCGCTGTCGATCCCGGAGGTGTTCCAGTATTCCTCCAACATCGGCACGGCGGCGGTGGCCGACAGGGTCGGGATCGACGGGCACCGGGAGTTTTTGACGCGGCTCGGGCTGCTGTCCAAGCTGGAGACCGAGATGCCGGGTGTCGCGACGCCGACGCAGCCGAAGACCTGGAAGAAGATCAACTCCGTGACCATCTCCTTCGGCCACGGTGTCGCCACCACGCCGCTGCAGACGGCGGTGGCGGCGGCGGCTCTGATCAATGGCGGCAATCTCATCAACCCGACCTTCCTGCCGCGCTCGAAGTCGCAAGCGGCGGAGATCTCGCGCGCCGTCATCAAGGACAAGACCAGCGCCGACATGCGCTTCCTCTATAACTGGAACGGCATCAAGGGATCGGGCAGGGGCGCTCAGGTGGAGGGTTTCCATGTGGGCGGCAAGACGGGAACGGCCGACAAGGTGGTGGACGGCCGCTATGCCAGCGACCTCAACTTCAACGCCTTCGTGGCGGGCTTCCCGATGGACAAGCCGCGCTACGTGGTGCTGACGATCATCGACGCGCCGAAGACCGGCCTGCATGGCGGCCGCACGGCGGCATCGACGGCGGCGCCGATGACCAGGGAGATCATCGCCAGGACGGGCGCGCTGCTCGGCGTCAACCCGCGTTTCGGGATGGAAGGCGAGACGCTGCATCTGGTCAATTACTGAGTTTTCCTTCCCGCTAACGTGCAGGAAAGCCACGTTCGATCAAGGAAGCGACGCGGACACGATTTTGTGCGCGTCAATCTTCCGCCAGATTGTTGGCGCTCTTTGCGATTGGCGATAGAAGCGTCGCCGCGCGCGCAATCGCGCGCCGGACGTTTCGCTGGAACGCTCGTGGCTATCTGGGGAATCCATTCATGCATCAGTCCGTCTCCCGCTTCCTGTGGCCTCTGGTCGGGGGGCTGGCACTTGCGAGCACGACGTTGTCCGCGCAAGCCGAACCGCGTCCGGCAGCACCGCCGGTGGCGGCGGCGGCGGTCAAGTCCTATCCGGTGCCGGCGCGGCGGCCCTTGCATATCGCAAGGCAGGGCGACGGCATGTCGCTCTCGACGCTGTTCGATTCCGCCGGCGGCAACCGGGCGAAGATTCTACATGCGATGGGCGGCCTGCAGATATCCGTCAACAAGGACATCGGCGACGCGATGGAGGCCTATTACGCCGATCCGAAGACAAAGCTTATCTGGACCGACGGCAAGGGCGCCACGCAGAAGGCTCTCCAGGCGGTCGGCCTTCTCAAGCAGGCCGAGGACTGGGGCCTTTCCAACAGCGACTACGTGGTCGATACCAGCTTCGAGCAACTGCCGCAGGGTTCCGAGCAGCGCGTCCAGGCGCTGGCGCTGTTCGAGGCGTCGCTGTCGGACAAGATGCTGATGTTCCTGCAGGACAATTTCCGCGGGCGCATCGATCCCAACCGGCTCTCCAACTACTACGATTTCAAGCGCAAGCCGGTCGACCTCAAGGCGACGATCGGCCAGCTTTCGGCGTCGCCGGACCTGATGCCGATCTTCGACCGGTTCATGCCGAGCAATCCGAAATTCGCCCAGCTTGCGGCCGAACTGCATTATCTGCGCAGCTCCAACCAGGGCGGAAGCGCAACCGCCGACATCGACAAGGTGATCGTCGCGATGGAGGAGATGCGTTGGCTGCCGCAGGAGTTTCCGCAGCGCTACGTCTTCATCAACCAGCCGGAATACATGGCTTATTACCATGAGAACGGCGAGCTGACTCTGTCGATGAAGGCGGTGATCGGCCAGCAGGACCACCAGACGAACTTCTTCGACGCCTCGATCAAGACCGTGGAGTTCAACCCGGAATGGGGCGTGCCGCAGTCGATCATCCGCAACGATATGCTGCCGCACCTGAAGCGGGATCCGGCCTATCTCGACAAGGAAGGCTACAAGGTTTCGGTGAAGGGCAAGTCGATGTCGTCGGCCAAGGTCGACTGGTCACAGCCGCTGGAGAACATCTCCGTGATCCAGCCGCCGGGTCCCGACAATGCGCTCGGTCAGCTGAAGATCCTGTTCCCGAACCCGCACGACATCTACATGCACGACACCCCGGCGCGCGGCAAGTTCGCCTCGCAGGACCGCATGTTCAGCCACGGCTGCGTGCGTCTGGAAAACCCGCGCGCGATGGCGGCGGCGGTGCTGAAGACCTCGGTCGAGGCGGTCGACCAGGAAATCTCCGGCGGCGAGAAGAAGGACGTGAAGGTGCCGGAGGAGATCCCCGTCTACGTCGCCTATTTCACAGCCTGGCCGACGGCCGACGGCACGGTGCATTACTTCGACGACATCTACGGGCGCGACGCCCAGACGCTGACGGCAATCGCGGCGACGACGGCGAGCCGGGGTTAGGCCAGTTCGGCCTGGTTTCAGCCGACCTCTCCGAGATGGTGGCGAACCCAGGCTGTTTCCTGCGATGCGGTGCGGCCGAAGTGGCGCTTGAAGTCGCGGCTGAACTGGGCCGGGCTGACATAGCCGACCAGAGCCGCGACTTCGGCGATCGTGCTCTTTCCACGCGCGATCATCAACCGCGCCTCGTGCAGCCGCATCGCCTTGACGTACTGGATGGGGGTGCTGCCGGTCAGCTTCTTGAAATGGACGTGGTAGGAAGGGACGCTCATGCCCGCGTCTTTCGCCAGATCGGCGATCGAGATTTCCGATCCGTAGTGTTGCCGCAGCCATGCTAGGCTGCGGGTGATCTTTCCGGCGGTGCCCTGCTGGCGCAGCGCCGCAGTCATCGCGCCGCCCTGCGGGCCCACCAGAACACGGTAGTGCAGTTCGCGCAGGATGGCGCCGCCGAGCACCACCGCTTCGGCGGGATCGGCGAGGGCCTTCAACAGCCGCAGCAGTACGTCGCCGATGTCCTCGGACATGCGGCTCGATACGAGGCCTCTCGGCTTATTGTCGACGGTATGCCCTGTATGGGTCTCCAGCTGCATGGCGATCTCGGCGGCGACCTGCATGTCGAACTCGACATAGACGGCGATCAGCGGGCGCTCCGGGCTGGCGGATGATTGCATCCGGAACGGCACCGGTACCGAGACCGCCAGATAGTGGTCCTCGTCGTAGAGATAGACTTCCCCTTCGAGGATTCCCTGCTTGCTTCCCTGCAGCACGAAGACGGCGCCGGGCTTGTAGAGAACCGGGATGTCGTGGAGCACGGCCTCGGTGCGCAGGATGCGGACGGAGGCGAGGGCGGTCGCGTTGTAGCCAAGACTTGGGGCAAGCGATGCGGCGCGTTCGACCAGAGCGTGGCGGCTCGACGATGACTGCGTATCGTCTATAGGATTTGGCAAGATAGTCATAGAATCCGCGATAGAAGAAGCATCCCCGGCATATTATCTGTCAATCCCGTTGTTATCCATGGGAGTTTGACGAGATGTCAGGAAAAACATTCTTCATCACCGGCGCCAATTCGGGCTTCGGCCTTGCCATCGCCTCGGCCGCGTCCCGTGCCGGTCACACCGTGATCGGAACCGTCCGATCGGACGCCTCGCGCACAGAGCTTTCTGAAAGGCTGTCCGGTGTCCGCACGGTGATCTGCGATGTCACCGAGTTCGACCGCATCGACGCGGTCGTCGACGAAGCAGAGCGGGCGCACGGGCCGGTCGATGTGCTGATCAACAATGCCGGTTATGGCCATGAGGGCGTGCTTGAAGAATCCCCGATCGAAGAGATGCGACGGCAGTTCGACGTCAATGTCTTCGGCGCGGTGGCCGTCGCCAAGGCGTTCATTCCGAAATTCCGCACGCGGCGCGGCGGCTTTATCGTCAATGTCACCTCGATGGGCGGGATGATCACCATGCCGGGGATCGCCTATTACTGCGGCAGCAAGTTTGCGCTGCAGGGGATATCCGAGGTCATGCGTTCGGAACTCGCGCCTTTTGGCGTTCGTGTCATGACGCTTTGCCCGGGCTCGTTCCGCACCGACTGGGCGGGGCGCTCGATGGTGCGTACCGAGCGGTCGATCGCCGACTATGACGCGCTTTTCGATCCGATCCGTGAGGCAAGGCAGGCCGTCAGCGGCAAGCAACTCGGCGATCCCGAGAAGCTGGCGGCGGCCGTGCTGATGATGATCGAGACGGATAATCCGCCACCACAGCTGCTGCTTGGCAGCGATGCGCTGAAACATGTCACGGCGCGGATCGAGCGCCTGCAACAGGAGGTCGAGGCGTGGAAGGCCGTGACGTTGTCTACCGACGGGTGACGGTTCCGTCATGCGTTATCCGCCGAAGACAATGGTCACGATGACGAGGACCGCGCCGATCGAACACATGGCAAAGGCCATCGGCCACGGGCTGCGCCCCATGTATCTGCCCAGCTGCGCGCCGATGATGAACAGCATGACCAGCGCGATCGCGTTTGAGACGCGCATCGCCCTGTGAAGTTCATCGATGAAGAAGAACGGAACGCTCGGCGGCAGGGTCGTGGCGACGACAAGCGTGAAGATGAGGATAGCGGCCTTGAGGTCGTCAAGGCCCACGACCCGTCCGCGCGGAGGCCGCGGCACGGCCCTGACGCGGGCAAGCACTGCGTCGGCTTCCTGCTCTCGCAGCGCCGATCTGAGCCCGTCGGGCAGGTTGTCCAGGAATATCGCGCGGGCTTCGGATGGTCGCGCCGCGTGGATCTCGGCGAGCAGATGCTGGTTGCGCGCCCGCTCCACCGCGCCCGAAAGCACGAACATGACGGCATCCACGATGCCCCACGCAACGTTGCACCCCAATGCCGCGGCAAGCACGCCGCCGACGTTCTCTCCTTCGGCAACGGCCGCGCTCATGGTTCCGGTGAACGAAAGCGCCATCAGCAATCCGAAGACGATCTCGGACATGCGGTCGATCGGATCGAGAACGGGGCGCGTGCGCTCCGGCGCGTTCATGAGGCCTCCCGTCTCGGCTCGGCGCAATGATGCGCGGACTAAAGCCGGCTATACGCCGATCGCGGGCGCCGGGCTTCTGTAGCAATACGTAGGGGAAATTCCGGATGCGCCCGCCTGCATGGATTCCTATCCTGTGAGGCTCTGGCGGGACGGCCATTCTCATGACGCGCTTGGCACGTCGATGCCGTGCCCCGCCGTAAACGACGATCGTGTGGGGTGTGCCGTGCGCAAACTGTTCGCCTATCTGACGCTTGCTTCCTTCATATCGACCACGGCCTTCGCCGATCCCGCCGTTCTGACCGCGAACGTGAATTTCCGCACGGGACCGGGCACCGACTTTCAGGCGATGCGCGTCGTCAAACAGGGCGAGGAGGTCGATATCAAGGAGTGCGATGCGGGGGCGGCATGGTGCGCCGTGAGTTACGAAGGGACGAACGGTTTCGTCGCCGGCAAGTACCTCAACCAGTCCGATACGAACGCGCCGGCCTGGCCGAGGGTGTTCAACACAGAAAGCGGCGCGACGATCACGCTGTTCCAGCCGCAGATCACCGAGTGGACGGATTTCACCCGGCTGGAAGCGCTGATCGCCACCGAGCTCAAGCTTTCCGCCGACGCGAAGCCGACCTACGGCATCATCGGCGTGTCCGCCAAGACCGTTGCCGACGACGAGAGCGGAAACGTGACGCTGACCGATGTCAGGGCGACGCGGGTGGAATTCTCGACGCTCGACCGCAAGCAGCTGTCGGACCTGTCGCTTGAGGTCGGCAAGCTCATGCCGACCGATCCGATCACCGTTTCCGAGGATCGGCTGACGGCGAGCCTGGCGGATTACAAGCGCCTTGCCAACGTCGCCGAGATCAAGGCCGACCCGCCGCCGATCTTCATCAGCGAGGTTCCGGCGATCCTGGTCCAGACCAACGGCAAGGCGGTTTCGGCGCCGGTAAAGGGCGTGCAGGGCCTGTCCTTCGTCGCCAACACCAACTGGGATCTGCTGAAGATCGATGCATCGGGCAGCTATTATCTCCGCGACGACAAGAACTGGCTGACATCGACGTCGCTCGAAAGCGGCTGGCAGAAGGCCGATACCGTTCCCGACATCCTCTCCACCCTGCCCGACGACGGCAACTGGACGGATGCGAAGGCGGCGCTGCTGCCCGCACCTTTCGCCGACAAGCCGGTGCCGAAGGTCTTCTATTCGGACAAGCCGGCGGAACTGATGATTCTCGAGGGCAAGCCGGTGCACGAGCGGGTTGCGAATACGGGGCTCGACTGGATATCGAACACGACGGGCGCGGTCTTCTACTACAGGCCGAGCAACAGCTGGTACATCCTGCTTTCGGGGCGCTGGTTCCAGGCATCCTCGCTCGACGGCCCCTGGACTTTCACCAGCGACAAGCTGCCCAGGGATTTTCAGCGCATCCCCGACGACGCGCCCTATGCGGCGGTGCGGGCATCCATTCCGGGCACCTCGGAGAGCGCCGAGGCACGGCTGAAGGCGAGCATCCCGAAGATGGCGCGCGTCTCGACGGACGGGTCGGTGAAGGTGGAGGTCTCCTACAGCGGCGAGCCGAAATTCGAGCCGATCGAAGGGACGTCGATGTTCTATGCGGTCAATGCCAGCGAGCAGGTGATCAAGGTCGGCGACAAGTATTTCGTGCTCAAGGACGGCATCTGGTTCGTGGGCGATACGCCGACGGGACCCTTTGCCGTTGCGCGCGAGGTCGCCGACGAGATCTACACGATCCCGCCGTCGTCGCCGGTCTACAACGCCACCTATGTCCGGGTGTACGAAACCGAAGACGACGCCGTCTGGTATGGCTATACGCTCGGCTATCTCGGCGCCTATCTGGCCTGGGATACGCTGGTGTGGGGTTCAGGCTGGTACTATCCGCCCTACTGGGACTACGACGATCCCGACCTGCCTTATTATCCGCCGCCGATCACCTATGGCGTGGGCGCCTTCTATAACCCGGCATACGGTGCCTTCGGCCGCTACGGCTATGCCTACGGACCGAACCGCGGGCTGGTGGTCGGCTCGGCCTACAATCCGAAGACCGGAACGCATGTCCGCGCCGGCGCCGTCGCCGGGCCGAACGGCGAGCGCGGCTTCATCGCCGCCTACAATCCGCGAACCGGAAATGCCTTCGTGGCGCGCGGCGGTCAGAACGTCTACGGCTCCTGGGGCAGCGTCTCGGTCAAGCACGGCGGCGAGTTCGCGCGCATCAGCGGCGGCTCGACGGGTAGCGCCGGCGGACTGCGCTGGCGCAACTCCGAAGGGGACAAGGGCTTCATCGTCGGCTCCAAGGGCGGCGACGTCTATGCGGGGCGCGACGGCAACGTCTATAGGCGCCAGGACGGTGAATGGCAGAAGCACTCGCCGGACGGCTGGCAGCCGGTCTCGCCGGAGCGTCCGGAGCGTGGCAGCATAAATCGCCCCGAACAGCGCCCGACCGCGAAGCGTCCCGATGCATCGAGACCGAAGGCCGCGCAGCGCCCGGCCACGCCGCGGCGCAGCCCGCAACAGTCCCTGAACCGCGTCCCGTCTCACCTCAACTTCGACATGGACGGCCGGCAGCTGGGCAACCGAAACGAGCTCAATCGATCCTATGGCCGGAACTTTCCGCAGACCGGCGGCAACTTCCACAATTTCGATCGCGGCGGCTTCCAGGGCGGCGGGGGCGGCC
>UCEU01000020.1 GCA_900471485.1 Hyphomicrobiales bacterium | reverse complement strand
CAATCATCACAATACGCATGGATCCATTTCCCTAAACGACAATCGCAGCAAAGCCGGACGGCAATGCTGCGATCGTGTTAAAGCGCCAAGTCTACAAGTTCAAGACAGGAGGGGCGAGCCGCGTCCCGTGTCGCCGGGCGCGCCGGAAGGCAAGAAAACCCCGATCTGCCGCTACTGCCGCCTGCCGATCAGCCAGACGAGATAGGGCGCGCCGACAAGTGCGGCAAAAAGCCCGAGCGGCAGTTCGTAGGGGAAGGTCACGGTTCTGGCGCCGAGATCGGCGATCGTCATCAGCACGGCGCCGAGCAGGAAGGACGCGGCGATATGGTCGCGCGCACGCCAGAAGCCCGCCCTTGCCGCGATATGCGGCGCCATCAGCCCGACGAAGCTCAGCGGCCCGACGAGCAGCGAGGCCGCACCCGTGGCAAGGCCGGCGATCAGGATCAGGATGATGCGAGCCCTGCGCACCGGCAGACCGAGCGCCACCGGCAGGGCCTGACCGAAGGGCAGGATCATCAGCCAGCGGGTGCAAACCAGGCTGACCACCAGCGAAAGCACCGCCAGTGCCGCCAGCACCGATGCCGACAGGGCCGTGGAGGTTGAGGCCGAGCCGCCGAGCCAGGCGAGGATCTGCCACGAGCGTTGATCGCCGACGGCAAGCAGGGCCGCGAGGATGGCCGAACTTAGAGAGCTGACGGCAATGCCGGCGAGAAGCAGGCGCTCAGGCGGCAGCTGCCGCTTGCTGGCAAAGGCCAGCACCACGAGCATCACGCAGATGGCGCCGCCGCCGGCGCCGACAAGCAGCTCGAGCGGTCCGGCTGCCGGCACAAGGCTGATCGCCACGGCGAAACCGACGCCGGAGCCGCCGCTGACGCCGATCACCTCGGGGCTCGCCATCGGGTTGCCGGTGAGGCGCTGCAGGATTGCGCCGGAGACCGCAAGCAGTGCGCCGGCCGAGGCGGCGGCGAGCAGTCTTGGCCAGCGCAGCGGCAGGACATCGCCGATATCCGCGCCTGACAGCAGGTACCATCCATCGGTCGACCGACCGAGTGTTGCCGCCAACACGAGGATGACGATGAAGACAATACCGAGCACGAGCAGGCCCGACACGCCACGCTTGCGCCCCGGATCGGCCGAGGCCGATTGAAGCGATTCGGGATGGCGCACGCGCGGCAGCAGCCACAACAAGAGGGGCCCGCCCACGAGTGCTGTGACGGCACCGGTCGGGAAAGTCTCGCTGGTCGCCATGGCAAACAGCTGCACGAGGCTGTCGCAAAGCCACAGAAGCAGCGCGCCGGCGAATGGCGCGGCGAGCAGGATCGCACCGGGGCGGCGGGCGCCGAAGCCGCGCGCGATAGCCGGCGCCGCCAGTCCGATGAAGCTGACGAGGCCAACGGCCGCTGCGACCGCCGCGGCAAGGCCGACCGCGACCGCGCCGACCGCAACCCGGATGAAGGTGAGGCCGACGCCGAGCGATCGGGCGCCGCTATCACCAAGGGAGAGAACGATGAGCGGCCGGACGAGGAAGATCGTCAACACCCCGCCGACCGCGAGTTCCACTGCCAGCGTGCCGGCAACCGACCAGTCCTGCTGGCTGAGCGACCCGCCGTTCCAGGTGACCAGCGACATCAGATACTCACCCTGTGACAGCGTCAGCGCGGCGGAGAGTGCGCCAGCGGTCATGCCGACCAAGAGCCCGCCGATCACCATCGTCACGGGCTCGAGATCGCGGCGCCAGCCGAGCGCGAAGACCAATATCGCCGCAGCACTGGCGCCGCCCAGCGCCACGAGGCTGCGATAGCCGTCGAGGAGCGACGGGAAGAACAGCGTGGCGGCGACGATCGCCAGTTGCGCGCCGGCCGAGACACCCAATGTCGAGTGCTCGGCGATCGGGTTGCGGAGCAGCTGCTGGAACAGCGCGCCCGACAGGCCAAGTGCTGCACCGGCAAGGATCGCCACGAAGGCACGCGGAAAGACGGCGTATGCCAGTATGATCTGGTTCATCGACATCCGCGCGACGTCGAACGGCCATGTCGGCCAATCCGCCATCGGCAAGTGCAACGCCGCGACGTAAAGCGAAAGCGCGGCCATGACGGCGACGCCAGCCAGGGAGTAGGTTATGCCCGTTGCCGTTCTCACAATGCGCCTGCCTGACCAAGAAGACCATCACGCAGCAGGCGCGCGAAACGCAGCCCGGCCGTGATGCCGCCATAGGGATTGACGTTTCCGATCATGACGACCCGGCCTGATTTGACCGGCTCCAGCGAACGCCAGATCATGCTGTCGCGCAGGCCGGTGCGGGCCTCCACGGGAATGTCGGAGACGACGACGATGCGCGCATCCGGCCGCGCCGCCAGATCCTCGATCGGAACCGGAGCGGCGAAGGTGAAGCGGGACTGGTCTGTCCAAGCATTGGCGAGCCCGAGCCGCGCCAGGATATCTCCGAACATGCTGTCGGCGCCGAAGGCCCGGAAATGCCTGGCGTCACCGATGTTGATGACGTAGGTCGGGCGCGCCGCGAAAGGCTGCAACTGCGTGCGCGTGGCTTCAAGCATGGTCGCGGCCTGATCGAGGGCCAGCTTCGCCGCCTCCGTCCGGTCGAGCAACCGGCCGAGATCGCCGACGGCTGTCAGCGCCTTCTCGAAGGGCGGCTCGCCCTTGACGTAGAAGGGCATGGAGACGACAGGGGCGATGGCTTCCAGAACGGGTTTCTGCCGGGTGTAGAAGGGCGAGCTCAGGATCATGTCCGGCTTCAGCAGGTGCAGCAGTTCGTAGTTCGGCGCGCCGCGAAGGCCGAGGTCGGCCACGCTATCGGGCACCACCGGCTCCCGCGCATCGCTCCTGAACTTGATCAGCTCGGTTGCCGCGATAGGAACCACGCCGAGCGCCATGGCTGTCTCCAGCATGGCCCAGTCGATGGCGGCCACGCGGCGCGGCGCGGCGGCAAGGGCCGAGCGCGGAAAAACCGAGGCAAGGGCGAGCATCTGCAGAAGATGACGCCGGGCGATGCCCGGCTCCGGCCTGTTGTGCTTCGATGCCACCGCGATCCCTTTGCCTTGCTTCTCTACCAGGAGAAGCTGAGACGCCCCATAACCGATATTCCGTCGCCATAAAAGCAGCCGAAGGTACTGCAGGTGGAAAGATATTTCTTGTCCGCCAGATTGGCGACATTCAGCGATCCCCGGATGCCGTCCTTCTGGTAATGAATGGCGGCATCGACCAGCGTCACCGGGTCCATGTCGAAGCTGTTCGCGGCATCGCCATAGCGTTGGCCGATGTAGCGCACACCGGCGCCGACGCCGAAGCCTTCAAGCGCGGTATCTTCCTTGAACGTGTAATCGAGCCAGAGGCTGGCGGCGTGTTCCGGCACGTTGTCGAGCTGGTTTCCACCGTTCGGACCGCCGATGATGGTGGCGTCGGTGAAGGAATAGGCGGCGCGCAGGTCGAGGCCATCGGCAAGGCTCATGACACCCTCGAGCTCCACGCCCTGCACATGCACCTCGCCGATCTGGGCGGGAACTGCGCCACCTGCGCCCGGAATCGTCGTCAGGACGTTCTTCTGGCGCAGGTCGTATACGGCGGCCGAGAAGAAGCCGTCCCAGCCCTCCGGCTGGTACTTGACACCGACTTCGTACTGCTCTCCCGTGGTCGGCACCGTGGGCCCGCTGGTCGCCGTCGGCGCCACGGGCTCGAACGAGGTGGAGTAGCTGACATAAGGCGCGATACCGTTGTCGAAGACGTAGCTCAGCCCGGCGCGGCCGGTGAGCTTGTGGTCGTTCTGGTCGAGCGACCGTTCCGGCCTGGTGGCGGTGGGGCGGCGATCGTATGTCGTGCCATCCGTGCGCGCCCAGTCCTGGCGAAGACCGAGCGTGGCGCGCCAGTTCTCGTAGCTCAGCTCGTCCTGAACATAGATGCCGAGTTGCTGCAGCGTAGTATCGACGAAGGTATCGGTCGTCGGCGGCTGCGTCAGCACGATCGGGATGCCGTAAACGGGATTGACCGGATCGAGCGGCGTCGCCTGGAAGAACTTGGTGCTCGCATTGTTGTCGAAGTAGCGATAGTCGAGCCCGACGATAACCTTGTGTTGCAGGTCGCCGGTGTCGAATTCGCCGAGAACATTGTTGTCGATGTTGACGGTGTTCAGGCGCTCGTCCTGGAATGTCGCGTTGCGGCGAATCTGGCCGCCGACCATCCCGCCAGTGGACGAGGACATGCCGATCGCCTGATAGTTCCAGTCGAAATTGGAATAGCGAACGTTCTGGCGGAACGTCCAGTCGTTGTCGAAGCGATGCTCGAACTCGTAGCCGAGGTTGGTCAGGTTACGGTTCGAATGGTCGAAGTCCTTGTCACCGACGAAGAAGTCGCGGCCAAGCGGCTTGCCGGTCGCGTTGATGGTCAGCGCCGGCGGCAGGCCGGAGGGCGAGCCCGGATTGTCGTGCTGAAAACTGGTCAGGATCGTGAGCGAAGTATCCTCGTCGGGCTTCCAGGTGAAGGCCGGCGCGATGAACAGACGATCATTGTCGAGCTGCTCGACCTGCTGGTTGGCGAGCCTTCCGACACCAGTCAGGCGATAGGCAAAGTCGTCCCTGTCGCCGACCGGGCCGCCGACGTCGAAGAAGGTGCCGTAGGTGTCGAAATTACCGACTTGGATGCCGACCTCGCCGAACCGATCGAATGTCGGCCGCTTGCTGATCTGGTTGATCATGCCGCCGGGATTGCCCTGGCCATACATGACGGAGGCCGGTCCGCGCAGAACCTCGACGCGCTCCATGCCGTAAAGTTCGAGCGCCGGCGCGCCGGCCGTACGCATCATCTTCAAGCCATTGAGGAACTGGCTCTGGCGGCTGTCGAAGCCGCGAATCCTCGGCGAATCGAAGCGCGCATCGTTGCCGGCAGGTTCGCCGATGACACCCGGCGTGTAACCGAGCACCTGGCTGAGCGTTCTCGCACCCTGGGCCTTGATCTGATCGGCGGTCATGACGGAGATCGACTGCTGGGTTTCCAGGATCGACGTTCCGGTTTTCGTCGCCGTCGCGCTCGACCTGGCGACGTAGCCCTTCACCGGCCCTTTTGGGTCCTGCTGCTCGCCGCCCTGCACGGTGATCGGAGCGAGGGCCGTGGCCGCATCATTGTCCTGCGCCAGAGCTGTCGTCGACAGCAGCGCTGCGATCATGCCCGCAAGGTTAAGGGTAAGCGGCAGCCGCCTGACTTCGAAGAAACGCACTTGCAGCATGGACTGGCCTTATCACGCGGACTATAATGTTGACTTTTCCAGTCATCTATTAGCAGCCTTGGCCGTGAGGTCCAATAAGCGGGGCCGGGTATTTTCATAGGTTTTAATTCTGAAAGTTTTTGGCTACATAGGCAGCAGTTATTCTTGAAGTGATCCTGCGCCGGAGGCCGACTTGTCCGTTCAACGCGCTGCCAGTCTGGAGCTGCGGCATCTGCGCTACTTCGTCGCCCTGGTCGAGGAGCGCAATTTCGAGCGCGCGGCGGCCAAGCTCGGCATCGCCCAGCCCGGCCTCAGCCAGCAGATCGCCAATCTCGAAACGATCGTCGGCACGCCGCTGCTCGACCGGCGCAAGCGCGCGGTACAGCTTACGCCGCCGGGCGAGCTGCTGTTCGAGGAAGCCAGCAAGATACTCGAACAGACCAACGCCGCGCTCGGCGCGCTGCGGCGGATCGGACGCGGCGAGAGCGGGCGCATCTCAATCGGCTACGTAGCGTCTGCCGCCTATTCCGGCATGCTGATCAAGACCATCACCGGCTTCCGGCAATCCCATCCCGATGTCGACTTGCAGCTGGTGGAAATGGAGATGCGGCTGCAGATGCAGCAGATTGCGGAGGGCGCGCTCGATTTCGGTTATATCCGGCCTCCGGCTGCTATCCCCGAGGGCATCGCCACGACCGTGATCTTGAGGGAGCCATTGCATGTGGCCCTGCCGGAGGTCCACCGGCTGGCTTCGAAGAGCCGCATCGATCTCGCCGAGCTTTCGAGCGAGACCTTCATCACGCCCCGGCAGCCGCCCGATGTCGGTTTTCACAGCAACACCATCGCAGCCTGCAACGAGGCGGGCTTCCAGCCCAACATCAGCCCGCTCGGGCGCGATTTCACGACGATCGCCAGCATGGTGGCGGTGGGGCTCGGCATCGCGCTCGTGCCGAAATCGCTGAACTGCCTGCAGTTGCCGGCGATCCGCTACATCGCGCTCTCGAACAACCGCGTCACGTCCGATCTGGCGATCGCCTATCGAAAGGCCGAGACGTCGCCCCCCGTTCGCGCCTTCATCGCGCACAACAGGAAGAAACAGCAAGCCGCCTAGATCGCGATCCGCTCGTAAAACGCAATGCTGCGGTAATTCTTGCGCGGCCCGACGACGATCCAGGTCTCGGCCCAGATATCTGGGCTGCGGAAGATGACGCGGCCGCGATAGAGATCGGCGCCGCAATGGTGCACCAGACGCTGCATCGGCTCCGGGGTCAGGCGCACGAACTCGGAAAGATCGGGAAAGCCGACGACAAGCTCGTCGCCGGCGGGGTTCAGCCGGTAGGTCCGGCTGCTTCTGAGCGTGGTATCGCCGCTCACCAGATCGCCGTGCTCTTCGAACTGCACCGATGTTATGAACGCTTCGCCCTCGAAGCGCACCGTCGCCGAATTGAGGCGGTCGATGATCGTCCGCCTCACGCGCCAGGAGCCCTGGAACGCTTTCAGCCTGTCTTCAGCGGTTGCGGCCTGCGGCAACGCCAGTGCGCCTTACGACGCCTGGCGGACCGTATCGGACGCCTGTCGTCTCGGCAGCTTCCAGCCGGGACGAGCGAAGTGGCAGGTATACCCGTTCGGAATGCGCTCGAGGTAATCCTGATGCTCCGGTTCGGCCTCCCAGAAATCGCTCGCGGGCGTCACTTCGGTCACCACCTTGCCCGGCCACAGGCCGGACGCATCGACATCGGCGATGGTCTCTGCGGCCACGCGCTTCTGCTCGTCGCTGGTATAGAAGATCGCCGAGCGGTAGCTGGCGCCAAGATCGTTGCCCTGGCGGTTGAGGGTGCTCGGATCGTGGATCTGGAAGAAGAATTCCAAGAGATCGCGATAGCTGATGCGCGCGGGATCGAAGATGATCTCGATCGCCTCTGCATGATTGCCGTGGTTGCGGTAGGTCGCGTTGCGCACCTCGCCGCCGGTATAGCCGACGCGGGTCGAGATGACGCCGTCATAGCGACGGATGAGATCCTGCATGCCCCAGAAGCAACCGCCGGCGAGAACTGCCCGTTCCGTTGTCATCGAATTTCCTCCACCTGATCGAGATAGGATCCATAACCTTCCGCCACCATGTCGTCACGCGCGACGAAGCGCAGGGATGCCGAATTGATGCAATAGCGCAACCCGCCGCGATCGATCGGACCATCGGGGAACACATGCCCGAGATGGCTGTCGCCGTGGGCCGAGCGCACTTCGGTGCGCACCATGCCATGAGTGCGGTCGTGAAGCTCGTTGATATTCGCGGGCTCGATCGGCTTGGTGAAGCTCGGCCAGCCGCAGCCGGATTCATACTTGTCGGACGAGGCGAACAGCGGTTCGCCCGAGACGATATCGACATAGATGCCGGGCTTCTTGTTATTGAGGTATTCGCCGGTGCCCGGGCGTTCCGTGCCGGATTCCTGCGTGACGCGATACTGTTCCGGCGACAGCTTGGAAATGGCGTCGGCGCTCTTGCTGTAAGACTGCATTTGGTTCTCCTAGCAATGATCTGCCGGTTCGTTACCTGTTCGCGGCAGCCGCGACCAGAACGGGTTTTTCCCGGTAGTCGGCAGGAAACATCCGCTTCAGGCTTTCGATCTTGGGCAGGTCGTTGATCACTATATAGGGATAGGTCGGGTTGTTTGTCAGGAAGTCCTGGTGATAATTTTCAGCGGGATAGAAGGCCTTGCCGGGCTCGACGCGGGTCACGATCGCCGCATCGAACACATGCGCCTTGTTCAGCTGGTCGATATACGCCTTGGCGAGCCTGGCCTGCTCGTCATTGGCCGGGAAGATGGCCGAGCGATACTGGGTGCCGGTATCAGGCCCCTGCCGGTTCAGCTCCGTCGGATCGTGCGCCACCGAGAAATAGATCTGCAGCAAGTGGCCATAGCTGACCTTACGGGGGTCGAACGTCACCTGGACGGACTCCGCATGGCCGGTATCGCCGCCGCTCACCGTCTCGTATTGCGCCGTACCCTTTTCACCGCCGGCATATCCCGACTTGGCGCTGGTCACGCCTTTCACATGTTGGAAGACGCCCTGTACGCCCCAGAAGCAGCCACCGGCGAAGGTGGCGGTTTCTGTCGTCCCGGTGGCATGCTCGTCGATTGCTGGCGGCGGGATGACACGCGCCTCTTCCGCCATGGATGGAGTCAGTTGCAGCGCCAGTCCACCGGCAAGCGCAACCGCGCCGGCGCAGAGAACAGCGCGCAACGGACGGCGGCCGATGATCGAGGCTTTAAGCACACTCATGATGATCTCCGTTCTGAAGAAGCGGGGCTGATGAGAATGTAGTGGACCGCCCCATGCAAGCAACTACGGAAGGAGAGCATGCTTTGTTACATCCATGCGAACCGCTCTTGCGAGATTCGCTGTTGAATATGAAACGAAGCTTTGATTTAAGGGTTTCATTCGACAGGACCCGGTGAAATTCCGGGTGGCTATTCCGGCCGCCGATCCGCCGGACCACGCAAAACGCTGATGCGATTTCCCAAACGCCTTCCCAAGCGCGTTTTGCTATGCTTTGCGAGTTTTCAAATTCATGCCGTTTCCATCCATTCCTCGTGACTGGTCGTCCAATCCCGCGCGCGAAATGCTTGCCGGTGCCGTGGCCACCTTCGCGCTGATCCCGGAGGTCATCGCGTTTTCTTTCGTGGCAGGCGTCGATCCGCAGGTCGGCCTCTTCGCCTCCTTCGTCATCGGCATCGTGATCGCCTTTACCGGCGGCCGACCGGCGATGATTTCGGCCGCGGCCGGATCGGTGGCGCTCGTCGTCGCGCCGCTCGTCCATGCCCATGGCCTGCCCTATCTGCTGGCGGCAGGATTGCTCGCCGGTGTCATCCAGATCATCTTCGGGTTGCTGCGCCTCGGCGTGCTGATGCGTTTCGTGTCCAAATCGGTGCGCACCGGCTTCGTCAACGCTCTCGCCATCCTGATCTTCTGGGCGCAGATGCCGCACGTGATCGGCGGCGACTGGACCGCCTATGCGGTGCTGGCGGCCGGACTCGCCATCATCTATCTGGCCCCGCGCATCACGACCGCCGTTCCCTCGCCACTGATCTGCATCCTCATCCTGACAATCGCATCGGTGACGCTGCACCTGCCTGTCATGACGGTGGCCGATCTTGGCCGCTTGCCGGATTCCCTTCCAATCTTCGCCTGGCCCGATGTTCCCCTGACGCTCGATACGCTGAAGATCATCGCCGGCCCGGCCTTCGCGATCGCCATGGTCGGCCTGCTGGAATCGATGATGACCGCGAGCGTCGTCGACGATCTCACCGCCACCACGAGCTCCAAGAACCGCGAGTGCACCGGCCTCGGCATCGCCAACGCGGCATCCAGCCTGTTCGGCGGCATTGCCGGCTGCGGCATGATCGGACAGACCGTGAGCAACGTTAAGTACGGTGGCCGTGGGCGTCTCTCGACGCTGTTTGCCGGTGCCTTCCTGCTGATCCTCATGGTACTGCTGAAGCCGTGGGTTTCGCAGGTTCCCGTCGCCGCACTGGTGGCGATCATGATCATGGTGTCGATCGACACCTTCGACTGGTCGTCGCTGCGCACCCTCGTCGTCCATCCGAAGATGTCGAGCTTCGTCATGCTCGCCACTGTCGTCGTGACGGTCTTCAGCTCGAACCTCGCGCTCGGCGTCACCATCGGCGTGCTCCTGAGCGGGATCTTCTTCACCTTCAAGGTCGCACGCCTGATGAAGGTGGAGCTGGAGGCTACCCCGGAGCGTCAGGTCTACCGCGTCTCCGGCCACGTCTTCTTCGCATCCGCCGATGCCTTCGTCGAGGCCTTCGACATCGCGAGTGCTGAAGGCTCGCGGGTGAGGATCGACGTGTCGCACGCGCATTTCTGGGACATCACCGCCGTCGCGGCGTTGGAGAAGGTCGTCGAGCGCTTCAAGGCGCACGCCGTCGCAACGGATGTGGTCGGCCTCAACGAGGCGAGCTCGACATTGATCGAGCGCCTCGACAGCGATCTCAAGCTCAAGGAAATCTGAGCCCGGAAACTGCGACGTGGCGAACCATGGTTCGCCACGTCAGCTCCAGACGGCTGGGTATCACAGCTGGCGGAGATCAGCTCACCACTTCTTGCTGAGCTTGAACGTCACCGTTCGGGCATCGCCATAGCCGCAGACCGTCAGACCGCCGCAGCTCGCGACATATTCCTTGTCGAACAGATTGGCGACATTGAGCGACGCCTGCCAGTTTTCCTTCTCGTAGCGGATTGCCGCGTCGAAGACGGTGGCTGCCGGGACCTTCTTCGTATTCTCATTGTTGGCCCAACTCGTGCCTTGATATCGCACGCCCGCGCCGAAGCTCAGCCCCTCCAGCGCTTCGTTCGTGACGGCATAATCGAGCCAAAGCGAGGCCTGATGCGCTGGAACGATATAAGGCGTGTTGCCGACGAGAGCTGGATTCGGATCGTCCGTGATCTCAAGATGGGTGTAGCTGTAGGAGCCGAGGATTTTCCAGTTCTGATCGAGGTTGATCTTGGTTTCGAGCTCGAAGCCCTTGGAGGTTACCTCGCCCAACTGCTCGGTCAAATTCGAGTTGGACGGATTGGGAACGGCGGCATTTTCCTTGACGATCTGGAATACCGAGGCTGTCACGGAACCATCGATGAAGGTCGGCTCGTACTTCACGCCCGCTTCGATCTGATAGCCCTCCTCTGGGACCAGCGGAGCCACCTTCGTCGAGTCGAGGGGGTCAGTCTGCCGAGTACCTACTATCGGATTGAAGAACGTCGCAACACTGGCGTAAGGCGTGATACCGTTGTCGAACTCATAAGCAAGGCCGGCCCGGCCGCTCGCGGCCTTGTCGTTGGAATGATAGCTCGCGCCGGCAACTGCGTCCGACTTCGCATCGACAAAGTCGTACCGACCGTTGAGTGTTAACAGCCAGCCAGCCCCGAAATGTATCTGATCTTGGGCGTAGAGGCCGAGTTGCTGCTGTCTGATCTGTGCGTCGGCGTAAACGAAGTTCGCATTCTGCGGCACGCCGTAAACAGGATCAGTCGTGCTTATCGACGTGGCGCCGCAGCATGCCTGCCAATCGTCGATGAGATAATGCTTGTAATCCAGGCCGAGCATCAGGTTATGCGAGACGCCGCCGAACTCGAACTCATTCTCCGCGCGGTTATCGATGGCAAACGTGTCCACCTTCGAACGCCCTTCGAAGCCGATGCGCGCGAACTGCGTTTGGGTGGCGTCCGTATAGCCGTTTAGGTAAGGCCCCTCCTCGTGCTTGTAGAGATGTCCGTAACGGAAATTCTGCGAGAGCTTCCAGCCATTGTCGAGCTCATGCTCGAACTCGTAGCCCAGCATTTGCTGCGAGTAGACGCCTTTGTCGATATCAGGCTCGCCAAAAAAAGCGTCACGCTTGATCTTGCCGAACGAAGCATTCTCCACCGTGCCGTAGTAGGGGAAGAAACCGTTCCCCGTATGCACCTGATCAAGACCGCCAGCATAGCCCCAGAGCGTCAGGCTGGTGGTGTCATCCGGCGAAATCGTCAGCTGCGGCATGACGAAGCCACGCAGATCGTGGGAGAAATCGGAGTAGTTGTCACCACCGGCGATCTTGCCGGTGAAACGATAGGTCATGGTATCGCTAGAGCCGACCTTGTCGGAGATGTCGATGCCGGTGAACGCGTTGCCGTTCGAATTGATACCGATGTCGGTGTAAAACAGCGGCTCGTCCGTGGGCCTCTTACGCACAAGATTGATAACGCCGCCAGGATTGGCACCGCCCAGAAGCACCGATGCCGGCCCTTTCAGCACCTCGACGCGCTCGAGCATGAAGGGATCGATCTGAAAGCCGCCGAAGCCGTAGCTGAAAAGGGTCAGGTTGTCGAAGAAGACGCCGGTTTGCGTGGCATTGAAGCCCCGGATGTAGAACCAGTCGGTGTCGGGATCGTTGCCATAGGGCTGTGACATGACGCCAGGCGTATAGAGCAGCGCCTCGTCGACCTTGTTGGTGATGCCGCGATCATCCAACTCCTGGCGGCCGATCACCGATACGGATTGAGGGACGTCCTTGAGCGGCGTCGCCGTCTTCGATCCTGTCGTGGTAGTCTTGGCGACATAGCCTCTTACCGGACTTGTGCCCGTAGCATCAGCCCCTCCATCGTCGGCCACATTGCCCGCGCCTTGACCCTGTATGACGACCGGCTTGAGTTCCGTCGCTTCCTGCGCGAACGCCGCGGTCGCGACCAGCGCAGACATCGCAACACCGGCCAACAGATCTACTCTCAAGATAAGACGTGCCGCCTTCATGCCCATTTATGCTGTCCCCACTCATAATTGCCGTCATCACGACGGGATGGTCCACGACCTTCGATAAGATGAGTGATTAACTCAGTTTTAAGGACACGCCTTGTTTCGATCTGGGCGGAATTGAACAATTTTGGGCAATTTTTCGCAGTGCGGACAAACGCTCCAACGCCGTTGCAATCAGGTCACGCGTGCCTTCTTCCACATCGCAGGAGTAGTCCCAACATGCTTGCGAAACGCACGGGTAAAATGCGCCTGATCGGAAAAGCCGGTTTCCATCGCAACAGCCATCAGCGGCTGCGAGCTCTCGATCAACATCTGCTTTGCCTTGTCCAGCCGTGCGTTCATCTGCCATTGGTGCGGCGCGATACCAGTCGATGCCTTGAAGGCGTGGCTGAAATGCGATTGCGAAAGGCTCGTCAATGTGGCCAGTTCCTCGAGACGGATATTTCGCAGGCAGTTTTCCTGGATGAACTCGGTCACCTTGCGCAATTGCCAAGGCGCCAGCTTGCTCCGCTTGCGCGGCTCATTCCTGGCAAGCTTCATCACATTGATGATCAAAGACAGCGACAAGCCATCACCATAGAGGTCATGCAGCGGTTCCGGATTGAGGCATTCGGCGGCGATCAGCTTTGCGAGCGCCAGCATACGCTCGTCGGCAAAAAGCAGGCGCGGATCCATCAATCGCGAGGAATCGAGTTCCTCCATCAGGCGGCGCGCCACCACCTCGGCATCGAAATGCAGGTCAAGATGGCGGACATAGCGAACGTCAGCGAGATCGACCCACAACTCCATGCCTGCCGGAACGTAGGAGATCGGCCGCTCGAGCCGGTCCTGCACAGCGCCACTGCCTTTCGGCGTGAGCTTTACCCTCGACTCACCCGGCCCCTCCATATCGAGCAGAATGAAAAGTCTGGGATCAGCGGCGACATAGTGGCCACCGGCATAGGGTGCGCATTGCACGTCCCATACGTCGGCGACGATGCCGTTCCAGTTCCGGCGATTCATCCCGCCGATCACCGAAAACCCTTCGATTGTGTTCTGCATGCGGGGCTGAAACGTCATATAGGCCGCCGATTATACCTTCTTATTTTTGTCAACTTTACAGGAGCGCGACGCTGAAAGCAATGCATGCCATCGATCAGGTCGCCAGAGCTATCCGATATAAGTTGACAAGCCTGGTGAAGTTTCGCAGGAGCGTATCCAGCGCCACGTCGCAACCTAGCGAAGAACCGATATCCGAGCCGGAGACCAGCCAATGTCCACGCCTTTCCTGTCGATGTCCCAGATCAGATATGATGTCACTTCGCGCAATATTCTTTCCGGCGTTGACCTGACCTTGGAAAAGGGACAAGTCCACGGCCTCGTGGGACCGAACGGATCCGGCAAGAGCACATTGCTGAAGATCATCGCGCGGCAGATTCATCCGAGTTCCGGCAATCTCGTCGTCAACGGCGAAGCCGCCAATACGTGGGGCGCGCGCGCTTTCGCCCGGCAGATCGCTTACATGCCGCAATTCACCCCGGCAACGGACGGGATGACTGTACGCGAACTGGTGGCGCTTGGCCGTTTTCCCTGGCACGGGACGCTCGGACGCTTCACGAAGGCCGACGCGGATATTGTCGAGGATGCCATCAGACGCACCGACCTCGAAGCATTTGCCGACCGGATGGTGGCGAACATGTCGGGCGGCGAACGGCAACGCGCCTGGATCGCGATGATGCTGGCACAGAATGCCCAGTGCCTGCTTCTCGACGAGCCGACCTCAGCCCTGGATCTCGCCCATCAGGCCGCTGTGCTCGCGCTTTTGCGCGAACTCAGCCACGAACGTGGCCTGACGATCGTCGTCGTGCTGCATGACGTCAATCTGGCGTCTCGCTATTGCGACGAGATGATCGCTCTGAACAACGGCAAGATTTCCGCGCGCGGCACGCCGGCAACGATCATGCAGTCGGACGTCCTCAAATCCGTCTTTGGGGTGGATATGGGCGTGTTCACCCATCCCGTCAGCAATGAGCCGGTCAGCTATCTACTTTGACCCGCCATCACGTCGGGTGATGAGCACCCGACGTGGCAGCGACAAGCGCGCCGACGCGCAAAGCGTTGGCGGCGATTGTGAGGCTGGGGTTTGTTCCGCCACTGCTCGGAAAGAATGAACTGTCGACGATAAACAGATTGGGCAAATCATGCGACCGATTGTTCGAATCGAGGACGGACGTTGCCGGATCGTTGCCAAAGCGGCAGGTCCCGCAGGCATGTCCGTAGTTCAGGCCGGATTCGAGAACTGCGATCCGATGGCCCGCGAATGCCTCGCGATACAAGCGTCGGAAGCTGCTCGTCCGCTCGGAAAGCTCGTCGTGGATGGTATAGTGAAAATGGATACCACAGGGCGTTACCGAGCCAGGCACGACGCGGTTCTCCCAATAGGGGTAGTCCTCCAGTATCGAAGCGAAGATCGTTGCCTTTCCGAAGAGCCACGAGCCTACAAGAGCGGGAATGCGCAACAAGGGCCGTACCAGTTTCAACGAGCGAATCCGGCTGCGATCGACCTTCTGCCGGAGGAAATGCAGAACGTTGCCGCGGCCGGCTGTGAACCCCGTTGACTGGATCTGGCCCAGTTTGCGTCCCTTGTAGGAATAGAAATCACGGAAGCCGATCGACTTGCCGGGCGCCGAAACCCGGAAGCGGCCACGCGGCCAAACCGCGATGAAGTCGGAAAAGTGAAACATCAGATTCCGCCCGACCAAACCGGAGGAATTTGCAACGCCGTTTGGCCAGTGCGCATTCGCCGAATTCAACATCAAGACGGGTGAAGAAAGGGCGCCGGCGGCAAGCACATAAGTATTCGCGTGTATGTGAAACTGCCGGCCCTCGCTGCTGCAGAGGAGCCCAGTGACCCGCTGGTCATCTGCTTCAATGCGCTCGACCGTGCAGCGCGAGAGCAGGAACACATTTCCCGTTCGCAACGCGGGCTCGAGAAAGGCTTCAGCGGCATTCATCTTGTCTTCGCAATCCGACGCCGCGTCCCCAGCCGTGTGAAGCTGGTAAGGGTGCATGCCATTGGTGCGAAAGGATTCAAGGAAATGACGATCACACGGACTGAGGGGTGGAGGCTCGCGAAGTCCGTCAGCATCGTCCTGCAAGGGATCCGCGCTGCCGCGAGCCCGGAACCGCTCTTCCGCAGCGCGATAATACGGCATCATCTCGTCGTAGGAGATCGGCCAGCTCGGCGCTCGCCTGTCGCCCTGCTCCGTCCCCTCGAAATCGTCGCGTTGCAATCGTTCGAGCGCCGCACCGTAGTGCAATGTGGAGCCGCCTGAACCACAACCCAGTGCGGGAAAAAACAAGATGTTCGACGCATCGACTGTCCCGCTGATGCGATGAGGCCAATGACCCGCACGCACTCTCGCTTCGGGATCCAAGGTGTCGGCCTGTGCAGCTGTCCTATCGATAGCGGCTTCGCCGCGTTCCAAGACCAGCACCTTCCGGCCGCCCAGGGCCAGCGAATAGGCAAGTGCGCTGCCGCCCATGCCGGCGCCCACGATAACAACGTCCCACCCGTCGGTATTAAGCTTGCCCCCACTCATGCAGGCCCCCAAGCAAGTTGTCTGTTCCGCCTTCCATCCCTATGCTTGCAACTCGTCGACCTCACAGGTCCGGCGAGGGATATTGTCCCGCCCGCTGCACCCCATTTGCAGCGGAGGGAAATTGTTCGGGCAACGGGCCCTCAGTGCTATTTGTACTCGATCAACGTTTGCCTACGCCCTCGCAAATGATTGACACAGAACGTCATCACACCCTGCAGTTCGGGAAATTTACCAAGCATGTCAAAAAACGAATTTCGCCACGAGGCCGGATTCGATGCGCCTTCGCGAAGCGCACCGCGTGTCAATTGGAAAGGATAAAGTATCAGAAAATCGGATATTGCGGGATTGATGATCAAGCCGCCGACGAGCGCGAATATCGGTAGCGCACCCGCCCAGAAGAGCGAGCGGACAACACTGCGTCGCCATGTCGTCATGCTGGAATGTGCGTGGATGAACGACACCTCGGCGAAGGCATGACCGGCCCTTACCGACCTCCGCCACCACTGACGCAAGTGCAGGATATTTGCATCATGTCGCGTCATTTCTGCATCAAGACGCCATATGGTATAGCCCCTCTCGCGCAGCCGGATGCAGAGCTCCGGCTCCTCTCCGGCAATTAGCGAATCCAGATACCCCCCAGCCTCTCCGAATGCTCCGACGCGCACCAGAATGTCGCCACCGCACTCGTTGACCTCTCCCGGCGGCCCGTTCCATTCACGATCGCATAAAGCGTTGTAGATGGAGCGTTCCGGAAAACGCTCGCGCCGATACCCGAATGCGATCACCGCCCGCTTGTTCTGCTCCAGAAACGCCTTTGCAGTCCCGATCCAGTTCTTGTCGATCTCGCAATCCCCATCAACGAATTGCATGAAAGCTAGGTTCGGCCAGAGTTTCTCCGCTGCTTTAAATCCTGCATTGCGCGCACGCGCCGCGGTAAACGGTACCGACAAGTCGAGTGCGACAACCTGAGCACCACATTGCCGAGCCATCTCGACGCTACCATCCGTCGATCCGGAGTCGACATAGACTGTGCGCTCTATAAATGGCTTCAACGATGCCAGGCAATCGACAAGACGCTGCCCTTCATTGCGTCCGATGACGACGACGCCAACCTCTAGCCTAGCCCGGCCGATCGATTCATCCGTCGCGCGAACACCGGAGAGCATTCCTGGCTGTTCGGAGACGGGAGACGCAGTGGCCGAAAGTTTCGTCAGGCCGGAAGCCATTGGCGCTCTCCGTCCTGGCCCTGAGGCAACTGCGCCACAGGTAAAGCCGAAACCGAAGAATTGCTCGGCGTGTCCGGCATGCACGAAACATCGCGCATACCGGCCTCATCGACCAGTATTTCGCTTGGTACCGCGTGACTGATGAAGTGAATGGGACTCGCGGTCAGGCCGTAGGCGCCGCTGTTGTGTACGGCAACGACATCACCTTCCCTTAGGCGCGGCAGCATGATGCCGTTGGCAAGCCGGTCGATCGACGTGCATAGAGGACCAACGATATCGACTTTTTCCGCTGCATCGCCGCCCCCGACCTTATGCATGATGTAATTGCGGTGGATGGCCATGCCGAAATGACCCGACGCGGCGAGATGGTTGTTCATGCCTCCGTCACAGATGGCGATGAGCGAGCCGCGCGATTGCTTCACCGACGTCACGCTGGTCAAAAAGTAACCCGCTTGCCCCACAAGATAGCGCCCGAGTTCCAACACCAGACGCGTGGATGAGAAGCGGCTTTCCGAGACCAGACCGTCAAGATCGGCGGCGATATCTCGGCCGACGGTTTCCAGGTCGAGTTCATTCTCGCCTTCATGATAGGGAATGCCGAGACCGGAGCCGAACACCAAACGCTCCGGCGTGAGGTCATAGGTATTACAGATCTCACGGAAGATGCCGATGAACACCCGATAGTTCTCGGTGATCGCGTCCGGCTTGAGGCTCTGGGTTCCCGAGAAAATGTGCAGACCTGTCACGCGTAGGTTCGTTAGCGCGAGAATCCCAGGCAACTCGTCGGCGACAGCCTCGATGTCGATTCCGAATGCGCAGGGGCGGCCCGCCATCTGGCCGCCGAAGCCCTTGGGCACATAAGAAGGGGATATCCGGACCAGCACATCCTGAGTGCGACCCAGCGACCGTGCAATCGCATCGGCCACGATCGCCTCGCGAACGGACTCGATAACGAGATCCCCGACCCCACGCTCGATCGCCGCACGAATCTCATGCTCGCGCTTGCCTGGACCGGTAAAGCTCGCGAGACCCGCGTTCCAGCCAGCTTCCATGCCAAGCTGGAGCTCGCCGATCGACGAAATATCAAGAAAGTCCACATGATCCCTGACCCAGGACAGGAGAGCGGGGTTCGGGTTGCATTTCGCGGCAAAACTTAGCTGAAAGCGGCCACCAAAAGCGCGTCTGAGCGCTGCAGCACGTTCCGCTATGTCTTTCGTGAAATAGACATAGGATGGCGTACCGTATGACGCTGCAGCCTCAGCCAAAGTCCTATCGAGTAGCGCATTGTCAGCCATCAAGCATTGACTTCCGCATAGCGCAGGATTCGCGCAGGTGTATCGAAATTCTCAAGCGTCACATCTTCCGCTCTGACTTGCACGCCTGCCTTCTCCTCGATGAACGCGATCAGATTGACCATCGAAACGGAATCGAGCATTCCGCTCGAAAACAACTCGCTCTCGATATCAACATGATCGATCTGCAGCGTGTCCTTCAGAAATAGCATCAATTGATTGTCTGTGAGTGACATGGCTTGTTCCCTAATGACTGATTGTATGGCCGCTGGATGGATTGGCCGCGGCCAGGCTCTCGGCCTGAATCGCTTCCGAGCAAGAGCGCAGCACGTCCGGTCGCGCAAGTTTTCCGCTTGCCGTGCGCGGCATGGGCTGCGCCCAGACATGGAACCGGTGAGGAACCATATAGGACGGCATGGATTGTCTGCAGTATTTCAGCAGCGACGCCTCGCTGAAGCCCTCGAGAGGCGTCACGGCGACGTGGACAACTTGCCCGAGATCTCCGGCATCGACGCCAAACGCTACCACATCGGCGACCAGACCGCTGCGGCTGACCAAATCCTCGATTTCGTCGGGGCTCACGCGAAAGCCGCTGGTCTTGATGAGTGAATCGTTGCGCGAGACGAACCACAGATCACCATCCTCATCAAGCCTGACGATATCGCCGCTGTAAACGACCGGCTCGTCGCCAATCAGGTCTCGCAGCTCCGGGCAAGGACGAATCTTGTCGGCGGTGGCCTCCGGTTTCCCCCAGTAACCCAGACTGATCAACGGACCGCGATGGACGAGTTCACCCTGTTCCCCGGGACCTGCAATGCCTTCGCCGTGCTTGATGACATAGATTTCGCTGCCCGGGATCGCCCGACCGATGGCGCCCATCTTGCGCATGAACTTCTCCGGCGCGAGAAAGGTCGATCGAAATGCCTCCGTGAGGCCGTACATCAGATATATATCGACGCCTGGAAACGCCTTCGGGAACAGTTCAAGTATGTTCAGCGGAATCTTGCCACCAGAATTGGTGATCCGTCGAAGCGCGGGAAATGTCTCGGGACTGCCATCGAGGAGACGCGCGATCTGCCCCCAGAGCGGCGGCACAGCGGCCACTCCGGTCACCTGATGTCGCACCATCGTCCGGACGAGCTCGGTAGCCATGGTCACGACCTGATGGACCACCGTTCCGCCCATCAGCATCATGGTCGTCAATTGGTTCAAACCGTAGTCGAAGCTATAGGGAAGCACGCTCAGCAAGCGATCGTCATCGCGCAGCTTCAAGTAACGAGCCACAGAGCGGGCGCCGGTGATGATGTTATTGTGGGTGAGCATCACACCCTTCGGCCGCCCAGTGGAGCCTGAGGTATAGATGATCATCGCCAGCTCGGTTTCGAGACGGACGACTTCTGGGTTCGGCTTGGAATCGGAAAGCTCATTCCAGCTGTCGAACGATACGCTTGCGGATGTCGAACGCTTCACCAGGACATGAGATACAGAGTACGGCAATCCGCTTGTATCAAGCCCCGTCGCCACCCGCTCGTCGACGATCATGAGCCGCGCTTCGCAGTCATCGGCAACGTATTCGAGCTGTTCAGCCGTCCACTGATAATTGACGTTGACGACGACCGCGCCGACCTTCGCGACCGCAAACATCGCGACCACCTCCTCCACGCTTTTGCGCAGATGCACGATGACGCGATCGCCGGCGGCGATGCCTCGCGCGGAGAGATAATTTGCGACCTTGTCGATCTCGACGCCGAGCTGCTCATAGGTGACTTCGCGATCGCCATCGATGATCGCGATTTTTTCAGGGCGAGCGGGCAGGTTATCGCCAAAGAGCTGGTAGAATGTCGTGGTCAGTACGTTCATGTCTTGCTCCGCGGCAAAGATTAGGCCTTGGTCTCGTTCGCTGTTCTATCTGCGCCGCCAGGGCGTAACGCCATAAGGCGCGGGTAGATTTTGGCGGGGGAACCGACCACGACAGAGTCGGACGGCACATTGGTGGTCACTGCCGTGTTGGCAGCGATCCGAACGCGATCACCGATCTTGATGTTGCCGAGAACAGTCGAATTGACGCCGATAAAGACATCGTCACCGATCGTGGGCACGCCATCTCCCATATTCGTGCCGATCGTCACGTTATGCATCACCCCGAGCCGCTTTCCAATCACGACGCCCGGATGGATGGATAATGATCCCTCGGCGTGAACGATGTGAAAGCCATCGCCGACGGTGACCTGGGGTGGGATCCAGATCTTGGTAATGTTGGCGACGAAAAGGTTCAGGAATCCGTATGTCTTGCTGGCGATACGCCGCGCGACTGCGTGGCGACGATGCAACCCCCATCGACCATACCGATAGACGCAGAGAGAAATGAACGCGGCATCGAGTACCATCCGCCCGTGACGCTCGTAGTCCTGTCGTATCTGCTCGAAAAGACCAACCGATCGCATCTCCGTGCCAGCAGTTTCGTCAATGGTATCGGTCGTGGACATCGAGATTTCGCCTCTTGTTTCGTTCATCAGGCAACCAGATCGAGCGTCCGCTCGACATCATTGCGGTCAACGCTGAAGTTCTCGATGCCGCCGCTGCCTATGACGAAGGCATAGTTTTGTCCCTGACGATCGGTAATGACCTTCAGCGCGGAGACCACACGAGAGGGTGGTTGAATCACGAGTAATGCCGCATCCGGCGGCATGACAATCAGCCCATGAACGAGATGGCTTCCCTCAACTCCTGCCACAACACGGGCACCGGCACAGGCAGCAACGATCTCCTCTACTGTCGATACGGAAGGATCGAGTATTCGAAAGCCGTGTTTCGTGGCCAGATGCTCGGCAATCGCGCGCTCGTTGGAAAGCACCCTGCTCTGTCCGGTGTTTCCCCGCAACAAGAACACGCCGGGATGGGACACTGATGCTGCGATAGCCAGAAGGCGTTTTCTGGCATCCTCCGCACGCACCTTCTTGTTGTCATTCTGATCGGTGTCGCGGAAGAATATGAGCTCATCGAAATGAACACTGTCAATCCTCTTTGCCTGAAGTCTGAAAACCTCCGCATATCGCGTTTCGTGGCCGTGACTCATATCGCGGGTGGAAACGGGCTCGCCATGTTCGGCCGCAAGGCTGTAGCTCAGGCAGTCGTCGGTAAGCCAGTTGCCGAAATATCGGTTGCCAAGCCACGTCTCATAGAGCGCTCCGGTCTTCATGTCGGTGCTCTTGCCATATGCCGACATATTCCACCGACGCGGCCGCAGATGGCGTGTGGCCTTCGAACAGTAGAGAACGCCGTCCACGAGATCGACATTCCTCAGACGAAACCCGAGTGTTTCGCCGCGAACGGTTCGGTAGTCACCACGCAGGGCTCGAATGACGACATCCATTGGTGCGAACTCAGACGCGACGATCTTTTCAATCTGACCAGGGAGAAACTTGGCGGCGGGAACATGACGCTCTGAACTGGGCGCAATTTGCCAACGCTCGACCGCGACCGACTCCAGATCGACCGTCGGCATGCCAATCGCGTTTCGTAGCGAATGAATAGCTGGCCGGAACAGGATCACGGGTTACTCCACTCTCAAATCAGATCAATCGGCGATTGTCAGCCGATTCAATCTCGCCCAGAGCACATAATTTCATAAACCGCCACGAAATCGTCGATAGACAAAGGTAGGGAAAGATAGGCAATTCGTAGTATATTTTCTGAATTATGCCGAATAACGTAATATTGTTAAATTAATCTATCCGCCGGCAGCGTTTGCATCGTGCCATTTAGTCACGGCGACGCGGCTTCTCGAAGTTTGCCGTGACGCTTTCCCACTCAGCCGTCGCTGATGGCCTCACGGTAGTACTCGATCATTCTGTCGAGCTTGCGTTCCCAGTCGTAGTGCTTGCGCACTTTCTCCGCTCCGAATTTGCCCATTGAGCGCCTGAGCTCGGGATCGGCAGCAAGACGCTCGATGGCGTGAGAAAGACGCTGCGGAAAATCAGCCCTGGGAGTGGGGGAAACCAGGATTCCGCAATCGTCATCCAGGTAATCAGCGGGGCCGCCCCAATCCGGCGCGATGACGGGGAGACCAAGGCTCATTGCCTCCAGTACGACCGCTCCGCCGCATTCGTAGAGCGAGTTCAAGATCAGGGCATCTGCTGCGGAAAGAGCCGACGCACATTCCTTTTGCGAAACGAAGCCGTGGAACCGTACGGCTTCCACGAGCCCAAGCTCTTTCATCAGCAACTCTAGGCCCGCGCGCTCTTCACCGTCGCCCAGAATGTCCAGCGTCACGTCCACATTTGCGGCACGAGCTTGAGCAACGGCGCGGAGCGTTACGTCGACGGCCTTCCAGCCGACCAACCTACCGACATGTACCAACCTCAATGCCCTCCGGTCTCCAGGCTTCGGCGCCTCGGCTTGGCGGTTGAAAGTTGCGAGATCGACTCCATTCTCGACAAGTTCAACCACCTTGCGGTGGCGAGTTGGGAGAGCCCTGCGAGTCCGTTCGTTGGCCACCATCAGGATCGCCGCCTTGCGTTTTCCTGGCACGAGCCAATTGATGCCGATAGCGAGAAGGCGCCCCGCCGACACCATCGACCGGGCAAGACGCCCCTCGTAGTCCTCGTAACCCGGGGGAAAGCACATTCCTCCGTTCATCGGCCCAATGATGACCGGCACGCCGAAACCATGGATCGACGATGGAGCCCGCGGGGAAACGGGAATCGGCTGATGGATTACATCAACAGTTCCTTCGCCGACCAGGCGCCGGATAATCCGCGCCTGGTAGATTTCATTCACGAAGTTGAGGATGTTGCCCATCACATAGTCGCCGATGCGCGCCGGCATTCGCTTGCTGACGAGCCAAAGCGCCTTGTGCCAGCGGCTGTCTTCGACGAAATGCACGTCATCGATCCACTGAGCAAGAAACTCGGATAAGTCGTCGCGATTGCGGCTATGCGCGATCAACTGCGCGGGATATCCCCGCCGGCGTAGAAGTTCGAAGTACTTAAGAGGCAAGAACGCCTCGCCGCCAAAACGCGATGATGCATTCGGGGCCACGATTAGAACCCCTATCTTATTCACCGGATACACCTTTCAACGACATTCCTTCACGCTCAGCGAAATCATCATTGAAACAGGGTAGTATATCGTAGCCGCGTTGTCTGCCGATACTGCAAAGCAGCTTTATCACCAAAAGCGGTATGTGCGCCTGCACTTTAGACTGTGCGATCGCTCGTGCCTTGCCGGCTTCAGAAACTTACTTTTTCGCCCGTGCAAGGCGAACACTGCATCTCATGAAGCCGCGCGTCGATCTTTCTGAACGTCGCCATCAGCCCAACGATTTCCTCGTCCTCGACACCATCAAGTACCTTAGCATCGACGGCATCGCGTGCTCGCTGCAGTTCGCTCAGAACCTTGCGGCCCTGCTTCGTCAGGAAGATCTTGCGTGCACGACGGTCGCCGAGATCGGCCGCACGCTGGATCAGACCGCGATTGCTGAGAATATCAAGAACGCGAACCAGCGTTGATGCATCGATGCCGACACGAAAGGCGAGTTCCTTTTGGGTGACCCCCTCGCCATATTCGTCGAGATGCAGCAATGGCGCCCAGGTTGCATCGGTCAATCCAAGGTCCGAAAGAGGGCAATCAATGGCACGCCGCCACGCGTGCGCCAGCAGCGCGAGTTTTATGCCGACGCGCTTTCGCAGCGCTTCCATTTCATCGCATGACATGCGGTCGATCTCACTCTGTTCCCCGTCCCGAGGTTCGCCCCCAGGTACGGGAACAGGTGTCGCCCATTAAACGACAAGATGCAATATGTCACAGAGCATCGACTGCACGCCTGCTATCGAAGGCGAACAATATCCACCGGGCGATTGTTGATGATTGCTTCCATGGAGAAGAAGCCGGTCACGGTCGCGAGGTCGAAATTGGTGATCAGTTTCTGGTAGAAGGCATCGTAGCCGGACATGCCCTTCGTCACGACCTTGATCAGATAGTCCCAATCACCGCCGATGCGATAGAAATCGATGACTTCAGGCAAGCGGCTCACATGCGTGCGGAAGCCGTCGCTCCATTCCTTGGAATGATGACGCGTGCGGATCATTACGAAGACAGTCAGATCGAACCCCAGCGCCTGAAGGTCGATATCCGTATGCGACCCACGAATGAGACCGAGCGACTGGAGCCGCTGAAGCCGCCGCCAGCAGGCATTTTGCGAGAGGCCGACCTTCTCTGCAAGATCACGCTGCGACAGGTTGGCATCGATTTGAACGATCGACAGGATCTTCATATCAAATGCGTCAATTTTCGCCAGTTCGTCGCTCATTTGACCCGCACAATAAAATAATTGCCAAAACAAAGGTGAATTTCCTGACCCTGGGCCCGGATATGATCGGTGTCAACATCCGAGCCAAGGAGATCACCGTGGATAACGCTCTTGCCGCGGCAAGTCAGGTCACGTCACCCCTCGCCCAGTTTCGTCAGCGCCTGCGCAAAGGCGGAGTTGCGGATCTGACAGACGGTCTTGTCGGGTCACATACGACGATCGTGGGGCCCTACGGTGAACGCCCGCTCGTCTATGCCGACTATGTCGCCTCCGGCCGCGCATTGCGTCAGATCGAGCATTTTGTGCTGGAGGAAGTGCTTCCCTACTACGCCAACAGCCACACCGAAGCTTCCTACTGCGGTGGCTTCATGACGCGGCTGCGCCGGGAAGCGCGGGCCGCTATCGGTGCATCCTGTGGCGCCACGGACAAGCACGCGGTGATCTTCACCGGCTCGGGCGCAACCTCCGGCATCAATCGGCTGGTGAAGCTCTACGGCGTTGCCGACGCCGTCGCGGCCGGCGGGCGCGTAAGGGTGATCATCGGGCCCTACGAGCACCACTCCAATATTCTGCCCTGGCGGGAAACTGGCGCGGAAATCGTGGAAATCCCCGAAGATCCGAATGGAGGCCCGGACCTGCGTGCCCTTGAGGCGGCGCTGGAGGGAGGCTCGCCGGAGCTCCTCGTTTGCACGATGTCCGCGGCGTCGAACATAACGGGCATCACAAGCGATGTCGCCGCCATCACCCGCATGGCAAAAGCGGCCGGCGCGAAGATGATCTGGGACTATGCGGGCGCCGGGCCTTATGTTCCGATCGCGATGTCACCCGCCGGCGGCGCGGAGATCGACGCCATCGTCGTATCGCCGCACAAGTTCATCGGCGGACCCGGCGCATCGGGTGTTCTGATCCTTCGCCGCGACAGCGTCGCGACGCTGAAGCCATCGTGGCCCGGTGGCGGAACGGTGAAATTCGTCTCGCCGACGTCCCACGACTATAGCGACAACATCGAGGCACGCGAGGAAGCAGGAACACCGAATGTCGTTGGCGATATCCGCGCCGCGCTCGCCTTTATCGTCAAGGATGCGATCGGCACCGAGACGATGGCTTCCCGCAATCGCGAACTGACGCTGCGCGCGTTCGGCGCCTGGCAGAATGTGCCGCAACTGGAACTTCTCGGCCTTACCGATCCCGATCGCCTTCCGATCTTTTCCTTCAGGGTCAGAAACGGCAAGGGCGGCTATGTGCATCAGCAGCTGATCACCCGCATGCTGAGCGACCGGTTCGGCATCCAGGCGCGCGGCGGCTGTGCCTGCGCCGGCCCTTACGTCCATCGGCTGTTGTCGATCGACGACCAGCAGTCCGAAGCGCTCAGGCAAGCCATTCTCTCCGGCGACGAGCTTCGCAAGCCCGGCTTCATCCGGCTGAACTTCAGCGTTCTGCTGACGGATGAGAAGGTTCAGTTCATCCTCGATTCCGTTGCGCAACTGGCAGCCGACGCGACGGACTTCGAAGCCGATTACGACGTTGATCCGAAGCGTGCGATTTTCTTCCCGCGCATGCCGGCCAAGGCGGGGAGAGCCTATGCTGAAGCCTGATGTCAGCGGCTTCTACGATCCGCGGACCGGCAGCATTCAATATGTTGTCGCCTGCCCTGAAACGCGCGCTTGCGCGGTCATCGACCCGGTGCTGGATTTCGACGAGAAGTCCGGCTCGGTGGCAACGGCCCATGCGGACGCGATCCTGAAGCATATCGAGCGTCATGAGCTGAAACTCGAATGGATCCTGGATACGCACCCGCACGCCGATCATTTTTCCGCCGCGCACTATCTGAAGCAACGCACGGGGGCGCGCACCGCGATCGGTGAGCATGTCAGGGACGTCCAAGAGATCTGGCGCGACATCTATAACTGGCCGCAGCTCGCCTGCGATGGTTCGCAGTGGGATCGGCTGTTTTGCGACGGGGAGATCTTCCGGATCGGCAACGTGCCGGTGCGCGTCATGCATTCGCCCGGGCACACCTTGGCGTCGATCACCTATGTTGCCGGCGACGCCGCGTTCATCCACGACACTCTTTTCATGCCTGATAGCGGTTCCGCGCGTGCGGATTTCCCTGGCGGGAGCGCCATCAGCCTGTGGAATTCGATCCAGAGAATTTTGAGCCTGCCCGACGATACTCGCCTGTTTACCGGCCATGACTACATGCCCGGCGGCAGGGAGCCGCTCTGGGAAAGTTCGGTAGCCGAGCAGCGACAGAAGAACCCGCATGTCGCCGGACAGTCGGAGCGGGATTTCGTCGCCCTGCGCGAAGCGCGCGACAGCACCCTGCCAATGCCGAAGCTGATCCTGCATGCGCTGCAGGTGAATATTCGCGCCGGGGAATTGCCGCCAGCGGAGGATAATGGCCGGCGTTATCTGAAGATGCCGCTCGATGCCTTGCCCGGATCGGTTTGGGGGACGTGACGAGGTGGACGGCTCTCTTCATCAACTCCTGCTCGCCGTCGGTTCGGGATCGCTGATCGGCTGCACGCTGGGACTGATCGGCGGCGGTGGCTCGATCCTCGCGACACCGCTTCTGATCTATGTGGTGGGGCTTCATGACGTCCACACCGCGATCGGCACCGGCGCCCTCGCCGTCTCGGTCAGCGCCTATCTCAACCTCGCCGGCCATGCCGCCAGGGGCAATGTGTGGTGGCGATGCGGCTTCATCTTCGCGATTGCCGGCGCGCTCGGCGCCTATCTCGGCTCGAGCCTCGGCAAGATCATCGACGGACAGAAGCTGCTTTTCATGTTCGGTCTGCTGATGCTTTTCATCAGCCTCGTCATGGGCAGGGCAAAGAGCCAGACGGACCTGACAGCACAATCGTTGACGATCGGAACCCATGGCAAGACGGGCGCGATTGCCGTCTGTACAGGGCTCTGTTCCGGCATTTTCGGCATCGGTGGCGGCTTCCTGGTGGTGCCCGGTCTCCTGGCCTCGACCCGCATGCCGCTTATCAATGCTGTGGGAACATCACTGATCGCCGTCGGCACCTTCGGGCTAACAACCGCGGCGAATTATGCCGTATCCGGCCTCGTCGACTGGCGGACGGCCGGATACTTCATCGCCGGTGGCGTTGGCGGCGGCGCGGTTGGCACAATGGCCGCCTGCAGGCTGGCAACCCATCGCAACAGTCTGGCGCAGATCTTCCGGTGGGTGATCTTCTCCGTCGGGCTCTACGTTCTGTGGCGCAGCCTCACATAGGCACGCGCTACTGCCAGGTGCCGTTCGGCAGACGACCGTGATAAGGCGTGTCACGGCAATGACCCCACGGGCCCAGCCAATAGCCGGGAGGGCACGGGTCGGCGGCGACCGGCGGATAATAGGGCGGTGGGTAGTAGGGCGCATAACGCGGCGCGGCAAGGCTAGCTCCTATCGCCGCGCCTGAGGCCGCTCCAAGCGCGTACCATCCGGCGTTGTTCCAGCCGCGCCAATGGTCGATGAAGAGCGCCGCCGGTCCGGTCGCACCGGTCAGATTGCCTTCAAGAACCGCGACATCGAAAGTCAGCGTTGCGCCATCGAGCTTGGGAGCCTTCAGCGTCAGTACCGCGTCGCTCACATCGGAGCCGCCACCGAGCACCGACACCGTGGCGTTCGGAGGATCCTTCTCGAAGCTATCAGGTCCGGTACCCCACTGCTTGATGATCTCGTCGGTCGCAAGATGACCCGCGGCCCGAACAGGCCGATCGGAGAAGACGATTGCGTTTGTGGAAACGCCGGTCAAAACCAGCTTGTCGCCTTCCAGCTTGGCGCCATCCGCGTTCAGCACCAAAAGAGATGCCGTCGGCGCCTGTTGACTGACCTGACCGATCGTCTTTTCAAGCGGAACATGTGGTTTCTTGGCTTCCTGTGCCACGACGTAGCCGCTCGCCAGCGTCAACGAGCTTGCGAGCACCAGACCGAATATATATCTGTGCGTCATTACAATCTCCCTCCGAAGTTACCGATCGAACTGCTTCAAAGCTGGAATCAACCGCCTCCATGCGAGGCGGCGTAGGCGATACCCGCCTGTACCTCCGCCATCGCCTGCTCGATCAGCCCGACGGCACGCTCCTTGTGCCCACCCTTGTTTGGCGTGGCGCGGCGCAAGGATTCCAGCGCATTTCCGAGCTGGCGCAACGCGGCATCCATGTTCCCCTGTTCCGCCTTGGCCGAGCCGCTTACGGCGCCGGCGAATGCACCGGCAGCCAGCACAACGCCTGCTCCAGCGAGAAGCCTGCGACGTGACTCTTGAAGATCAGACATGCCATTCTCCTCCCTTTTTGATTGCTGCTCAGCCGGCGACAGACAATTTCGCTCGCGACCGCCTGCACGGACACCGTGGTAAGATCTGATTGGACGCCGACAACCCATCTGGGCTGTTCAGAAACTCTATACGCTAAGTTCGTTCACTCTACTTTTGGTAGATTTGCCAGTGCATGCAGCGGTCAGGCGTCAACCCAGACAGGTGACGGCAGACACTTATCTCTCAGGTATAAAAGACGCCGCGATAGAGCATTATCGCTCCCGATGTTCATCGCATGCATGAATGCTAAATCGTTTAAACGAGCGAAAGAAGCCCAAGACGTGTCTGAAGCATAAAAACTATCCTATCCGCGGCAACATTTATAAGTGACATCTCATATAGATGGCAAGATACGACTTTAAATTTTAATATCTGGGACAACGGCCGCAGGCTAAGGGACGCTCAACCTGGCTGCAGGCGGGCCGGAAAGCTGAGACGGCGAAAGCGATCTGGTTCGCAGAAGGTCGCCCAGCAGGCCGTTCCATCATTTGCGAAATGGGCTGCGGTCACGCCTTCTCCGCGTGAAGACAATAACCGCTTAGCCACGCTTTAGAAACGGAACACGACCCCGACGATCGGCCCATGCTCGACGATATCGTTGGTAAGGCTGCCGTTGGAATAATCAACACCAAGCGCGCGGTAACCGACCACAGCCGAAATGCTATCTTTCCAGTTATAGCCAAGCCCTGCCATGACATCCCAGTCGATATCCGCGCCGCCCGCGCCAACCATGCCCCAACCGGTGAGATAGAACTGCGGGGTCAGCGAATAGACGCCTCTGACGCCGAGCATACCGTCGACCCAGATAGCATCGTCTCGCCCGGAAATGCCGCCAAGCGGACCGCCGTGGAACGTGATGGTTGTTTCGGTCCACCAGAGCTTGGCGCCCGCCGTAACATCGAGATGGCCATTCTGATCCTCGAGAACCGTGTAACCGACACCGAGCATGGTGGTGAAGGTCTCCTGCTTGAGACCGACACTATCGGCAAGGACGCCGCGCGGCGTTGCGGAATCGCTGGTGACGCGGGTGTAGGAGATATCGGTCAAAATGGAGAAGTCGCCATATCTGGCCTCGCCGGCGGCGGAGAAGCCAAAGTCGAGATCCTTCAGAATATCACCGAAACTCTCGTCGACGTGGACAGTCGGCAATCCGAAGACACCTGAGTCACCGGTTATGCCTGCGACCCAGAAATAAGGCGCAAGGGAGAAGGTCCAGTCATCCGGCTGCGGCCCGCTCGGCTGCGGTGCCAAGGCCGGCATCATATCCGCGGCCCGCGCGCCTCCTGGATGAATGGCCGCCGCAAGCGACAGTGTGGTTACGGCGAAAGTTGCGAACAACACGCCGCGTTTGCGTCGCCAGACTCCGCTTTGCATGCACGAAGATATTCTGCTGCTGTCCCTCATTCCGCGCATCCCCCGATACGACTACAGCCCTGACGATATCGATACTCCATGAAAGGTTGAATGTCGAATCGATCAATAAACCTGTGAGAAATGACAGTCGCCGCCGTTTCTGGAGAGGAAACGGCGGCCAATCAGTCCAGATAGAGATCAGATCCCGGTTCTCAGGCTTCGGATCCCTCCGGATTGCGGAACAGTCCGACCGCCGCGACAACCGCGGGGAGAACGAAAGCACCGGCCGGCGCCAGAATGAACCCAAGGGCGCCAAGGCCACAGCCGACGGCAAAGGCGACGACGGCAACAATCATTCGTTTGATGCGGGCGGCAGCTGCTTCGGTCTGCTCGCCCTTCACGCCGGCCAGCAGATCGGCGAGATCGAGCATGATTTGGGTGGTGGTTCCTGTCATCAGCGTCGAGGGCGGTGCCTTGGGCAGGTGTGCCCGGTGAACGGCATTCTGGATCGCCATGGCGGACACCAGCGTCATGCCAACGACGCACATGACGAGGTTTTCGCTCGCCACGAACGGACCGTGATAAAGCGCGTAGGCGGCAACCGCGCTGAGAAGCACAAACTTGGCGAACAACAGCGGCTTCACGACGGGCAGGTTGCGACGCTGCAGGCAAAGCCCGCTCAGGCGCGTCAGGAAGACCACCAGGCAGAACACGGGAAGCGCCAGAAGCTTCGGAAGGGCACCCGCGGTGCCCAGCGCCACGGTCGAGCCGAAGGTTACGAAGTTGCCGGTCACATGGGCGGTAAAGAGCCCCGACAATGCGAGGAAGCCGAGCGTGTCGACATAACCGCCGTTGAAGCTCAGGAGGAGCGGGAGCGAGGGAAACTTCATAATCTTATCCAATCCGTTTTTATGATGTCATTGAGGAAATCGGCCCGCCGACGATAGGTCGGCGGCGGGCCGCGATCGGATCAGGCCTTGGCGAAAGCCAGCAGATCGGCGTTGAGCACATCCGCATTGACGGTGAGCATGCCATGCGAGAAGCCGGGATAGGTCTTCAGCGAGCCATTCTTCAGCAGCTTGGCGGACTTCAAAGCAGAGTCGGCGATCGGAACGATCTGGTCGTCTTCCCCATGCAGGACGAGCGTCGGAACGGTGATGGCCTTCAGGTCGTCCGTCTGGTCCGTTTCCGAGAACGCCTTGATGCCGTCATAGTGCGCCTTGGCGCCGCCCATCATGCCCTGGCGCCACCAATTCTGGATGACCCCTTCCTGAACCTTCGCACCCTCGCGGTTGAAACCGTAGAACGGACCGGCCGGCACATCGCGGAAGAACTGCGCGCGGTTGGCGGCGAGTGCCGAGCGGAAACCATCGAAGACTTCGATCGGCAGGCCTTCCGGATTGCTTTCCGTCTTCAGCATCAACGGCGGAACGGCAGACACCAGAACAGCCTTGGCAACGCGGCCGGAAGGCTGGCCGAACTTCGCGACATAGCGGGCAACCTCGCCGCCACCCGTGGAGTGGCCGATGTGGATGACATTCTTCAGATCCAGCGCCTCGACGACGGCAAAGGCGTCGGCTGCGTAATGGTCCATGTCATGACCATCGGCGACCTGCTGCGAACGGCCGTGGCCGCGGCGGTCATGGGCAACGACACGGTAGCCCTTGGAGAGGAAGAAGAGCATCTGGGCGTCCCAGTCGTCGGAAGACAGCGGCCAGCCGTGGTGGAACATGATCGGCTGAGCGTCCTTGGAGCCCCAGTCCTTGTAGAAGATCTCGGTGCCGTCTTTGGTGGTGATAAAGCCCATGGTCGTATTTCCTTCAGTTGGGTTAGAGATGGATGCAGCATTCGCTGCGACGTTGAACGTATTGGGAATGGTCATCGCGGCTGCGACGGAAGCGCCTGCCAGGAGTGCATTGCGGCGGGTGATCGAAAAAGTGTTGTTGGTCATGTCCTGCTCCTGCGATATCCGCCGTCTCGTTTCGAGTGGCGCTGTGTTCGTCTGATGGGGAGATATTGCCCGGAGTCATTGCCAACAACAATTGCATCAATAGTTTCGATTTAATTGCGTTTTCTGCAATTATAAGTGTCGACTAGAGAGGCATAGAAGGTTTCGAGGCACAAAATAAAACGGGCAGCGGTAAGCCCGCTGCCCGTCGATCAATGTTAGCAGTATCTTACTGAGAGATCACACAGCCCAGCAGGAGCAGCCGAGCGCGCCGAAGAAGCCCTTGAGGTCCGCGATCGGCAGCTTGGACGTCCAGGCGCCGGCATGATCGTGGCCGTGGACGCCGCAATCGCTGGCGCACCCGCAAGTCGAGATCGCCGTGCGGCGCAACGAGCGGGCGCCGGCTCCCTCTGGCTCGCCCCAGGCGGCGTAGCCACCGAATTTGCGCACCGGTGACCAGTCCGGCATTGCGGGCGGGATGTCGCTTTCGTCGAGCGCCTTGAAGTCGCCGACGCCGTAGACGATCTTGCCGCCGACCATCGTAAGGTCCGATGTCAGGAACGAGATTTCGTCCTCGGCGCAGGCAAAGAAGTCCTTGCTCGGCACAACGAGATCGGCGAACTGGCCCTTCTCTATCCTGCCCTTCTTGCCTTCCTCGTTGGAGAACCACGTGACCTTCTCGGTCCACATGCGAAGCGCCGTTTCGCGGTCGAGGCAATTGGCGCGCGGATAGAGCTGCATGCCGCCGACGGTCTTGCCCGTCACCATCCAGGAGAGCGA
Organism: Hyphomicrobiales bacterium; assembly: GCA_900471485.1. Taxonomy (GTDB): domain Bacteria; phylum Pseudomonadota; class Alphaproteobacteria; order Rhizobiales; family Rhizobiaceae; genus Rhizobium. The sequence continues at coordinate 160,228 of UCEU01000020.1, read as the reverse complement.
GACCCAAGGATTATAGGAAGCAACGCGCGTGGCGTCGGTGCCGGCGGAGACGTTGACGCCCTTTTCGAGCATGCGCTTGATCGGCGGCGTCGCCTCGGCCACGCCGTGGCCGTAACGCTCCACGAAATACTCACCCTGATAGGCCATGCGGTGCTGCGTGGCGATGCCGCCGCCAAGCGCCGCGATACGGTCGATCGAGCGCTCCGAAATCGTCTCGGCATGGTCGAAGAACCAGTTGAGACCCTCGAGCGGGATGTCCTTGTTGACCTTTTCGAATACGTCGAGGGCGCGGGAGATCGTCTCGTCATAGGTCGCATGCAGTCGCCACGGCCAGCGGTTTTCGGCCAGAACTCGCACAACCTCTTCGAGCTCGCCTTCCATCTCCGGCGCCATTTCCGGACGCGGCTGGCGGAAGTCCTCGAAGTCGGCGGCGGAGAAGACCAGCATCTCGCCGGCACCGTTGTGGCGGAAGTAATCGTTGCCCTGCTTGTATTTGACCGAGGAGGTCCAGTTGAGGAAATCCTCCTTCTCCTGCTTCGGCTTCTGCGTGAAGAGGTTGTAGGCCAGCCGCACCGTCATCTGGTTTTCGTCCGAGAGCTTCTGGATAACCTCGTAATCATCCGGATAGTTCTGGAAGCCGCCGCCGGCATCGATGACACCGGTGACGCCGAGGCGGTTAAGCTCGCGCATGAAGTGGCGTGTGGAATTGACCTGGTAATCGAGGGGCAGCTTGGGTCCCTTGGCGAGCGTCGAATAGAGAATGCCGGCGTTGGGCTTGGCGAGCAGCATCCCCGTCGGATTGCCGTTGGCATCACGGGTAATCTCGCCGCCAGGCGGGTTCGGCGTATCCCTGGTATAGCCGACGGCGCGGAGGGCGGCACCGTTCAGCAGCGCTCGGTCGTAGAGATGTAGCAGGAAGACCGGCGTATCTGGTGCGATCGCGTTGATCTCTTCGATCGTCGGCAGCCGCTTTTCCACGAACTGGTGCTCGGTGAAACCGCCGACGACGCGCACCCATTGCGGTGCCGGCGTGATCGCCACCTGGCGCTTCAGCATGTCCATCGCATCGGCGAGCGACCGGACTCCGTCCCAGCGCAGTTCCATGTTGAAGTTCAGGCCGCCGCGGACGACGTGGGTGTGGTTGTCGATCAGGCCGGGAAGAACCCGCTTGCCCTTGAGGTCGACAATCTTGGTATCGGGACCGGCGTGCGCCATGATCTCGCTGTCGGTGCCGACGGCGAGAAACGTACCGTCCTTGATGGCAACGGCGCTGGCCGTCGGGTTGCTACGATCGAGCGTGGTGAAAAGACCGTGGTGGAGGATGAGGTCGGCGAACATTTGATATGCTCCTGGCTTCATTATTGCGATTGAATTCAGAGCTTTGCGCCGGACGAACAAGCGCCCTCTCCGCCGCAATGCGAATCTCCCCTTGCGGCGTCAGCTATCAGATTTCGGCTGAGCTTGGCGAGACACGACAACGTCATTGCGACCCTCCCCTTTCGGCATGTGGCCGAACATGTGAGGCCTGATCTGGCCGATCCACGAGACCACCGCCGGCTCCCTTCTCCAGAGATCTTTTGCGAGAGGAATGATCTGCTCGCCAACGAGGATCCCGAGGAGACCGACGAGCGCAATGACGGGCGGGGCCGGCGAACGCACGTTGAGCAGGCTGTAGACCAGACCCACCAGCAATCCGGCGAAGAGTGACATCCAATAGAGTTTCATGACGCGTTTCCTTGCGAGATACGATTGCCGCCCCGACGGCAGTTCCGTCGGGGCGGCCAGCTGGGAGGATTACTTCGCAGGGTTCGGTCCGATGCGCTTGCCGTGGGCGACACGTTCGGCGGCCGAGTGGACCATGGTGTAGGCGTAGTCGATGCCCATGCCGTACGCGCCCGAATGTTCCTTCACCAGCGAGGTGACGGCATCGTAGCTTTCCCGGCGAGCCCAATCGCGCTGCCACTCGAGCAGGACTTGCTGCCAGGTAACCGGGATGACGCCGGCCTGAACCATGCGGTCCATCGCGTATTTGTGCGCATCGCTGGATGTGCCGCCGGAGGCATCGGCGACCATGTAGATCTCGTACTCAGGCACATCATGCATGGCGGACAAGGCGAAGGTGGTGTTGCAGACTTCCGTCCAGAGGCCGGAGACCACGATCTTCTTGCGACCGTTGGCGGCATTCTTCGCCAAGGCGTCCCGCACGTTCTGGTCATCCCAGGAGTTCATGGAGGTGCGCTCGAGAATGTCGTTTTCCGGGTACACAGCGAGCAGTTCCGGGAAGGTGTGGCCGGAGAAGGATTCGGTCTCGACGCTCGTGATCGTCGTCGGAATGTTGAAGATTTTGGCGGCCTTGGCGAGACCGACGACGTTGTTCTTCAGCGTCTGACGGTCGATCGATTGAACGCCGAAGGCCATCTGCGGCTGCTGGTCGATGAAGATGAGCTGGCTGTTTGCGGGGGTGAGAACTTCGAGCTTGGACATTTTGATGACTCCTGTTTGATTGATGCCGGCGCGCGGCGCTTGGAAAAGGGTAAGCCTTCGGCGGTCGACTGCCTGGCTCAGGCAGCCGCTTGAAAAGGTGAAATTGGTTGTCGACTAAAGAGGGGTGGCCGGATGCCGCGGCTTAAGCCGCGAGCGGTACCAGGCCAGCTTCGATCTTGTTGCGGAAGGGCTCGTAGCGGCTCGGCAGCTTCAAGGCTTCGCCAAGATGCGCCGTATCCTCGTCGCGATCGAACCCCGGTTCGTTGGTGGCGATCTCGAACAGGATGCCGCCGGGAGTGCGGAAGTAGATCGCCCAGAAATAATCCCTGTCGATAACGGGGGTCACCTGGTAGCCGGTATCCATCAGCGCCTTGCGCACTTCCAGTTGCTTTTCGCGGTTCTCGACGGCGAAGGCGATATGGTGCACGGAGCCGGCGCCCTGCCGAGCGAACGGCGTCTGCGGAAGAGCGACGAGATCGATCGTATCGGCGCCGTTGCCGCCGGGGATGATGAAGCGTGTCACGTCACCTTCGGTTTCGGCGCGCTCATATCCCATGAAGCCCAGCAGCTCCGCGGTGGACGCCGTTTCGTGCAGGTTGAAGCGAGCGCCGGAGAAGCCACGGATGGCATTGTCGGCGGAAATCCCTTCAGCGGTCCAAGGCGTGCGCGCGTCGTCGTTCGCTTCGACGAGCGCCAGTGCGTCGCCATCGGGACCGGTGAAGCGCAGGCGGCCGGCGCCGAAGACCGTATCCGTGGCGATACCGCCAACGCCCTGTGCGATGAGGCGATCCTTCCAGAAAGCCAGCGATCCCTTGGGGATCGAGAACTGGGTCTCTCCGACCTCGCCGACGCCCGGTCGACCGGTCATCATATGCGGGAAAGGGAAGTATGTCATGACGGTGCCCGGCGTGCCCTGTTCATCGCCGTAGTAAAGGTGGTAAACGCTCGGGTCGTCGAAGTTGACGGTCTTCTTGACCCGGCGCAGGCCGAGCGTGTCGGTGAAGAATGCGTTGTTCTGCTGCGCGTTCGACGCCATTGAGGTGACGTGGTGCAGTCCCTTGATGTCCTTGATCATGGCCGGTGCCTTTCTTCGTTGGCGTTGTCCGTTTCGTTGAGGACAGTTCTACCGAGGTTGATTACCTCGCGGAATTGCAATATTTTTTCCGAATGAATTGCGTTTTTTGAAACAATCGAGATGAACGACTATAGAGCCCTGAAGACCTTCCTGCTTGCCGCCGAGAAGCGTAATTTCGCCCAGGTGGCCCGCGAACTGGATATGACGCCGGCGGCCGTCACCCGCGCGATTGCCGCGCTGGAGGAGGATCTCGGCGTACAGCTGTTCGTCCGCACGACCCGCCAGGTATCCCTCACAACAGACGGCGCGGTGTTCGCCGCGCAGATCCAACCGGCCGTGGCGGCACTTGAAAGCGCCCGCCGCGATGTCAGGAACGCGCACAAGGCCGATCAGGGGCGCCTGAGGATCAGCGCGCCGACCTGGCTCGGAAAGACCGTGCTGCCTCCGATCCTGTCGGGCTTCCGCCAACTCTATCCGAAGATGTCATTCGAGATTTCGCTGTCGGACGGCCTGGTCAATATCGTCGACGACGACTACGACCTCGCGATCCGCATCTCTTCGGCGCCCTCGGACAAGTTCACGATCTGGCGAAAGATACGGGCAGTCCCGAGAATCCTGGTCGCGGCACCGGGCAGCCGATTTACGGAAATGGAACATCCGAGTGAACTCACTCCGGACGACTGCCTCGCCTATAGCGGCGAGAGCCGGCGTGAGAACTGGGTTCTTTCGGATGGCGGCTCGAGCATGACGATCACGGCCGGCAGGGCATTCAGCGCCAACAACGGCGAAGTTCTCGCCGACATGGCGGCCGATGGCGCCGGCGTGGCGATGCTGCCCGGTTTTCATATTGCCGAGCACATCCGTAGCGGGCGTCTGGTTCACATCCTGCGCGGCTGGTCTCCGCCTGAACTCTGGCTGACGCTCTACTACCCACCGTACCAGGCACTACCGCCTCGCATCGCGACGTTCTCGAAATTCTTCGAAGAGCAGCTGCCTGCGCACATGGTCATGCTCGATTAGCCCTCCCACGCGGCGGCCGCTATAAACAAGCCCGCTATTCAGACCAGAGATCGTCCTGAAGGCCATCACCTTCTTCCAGACTGGAAAGGATGGTTCGCAGCCGAGGCGCGAGATCCCTGATCTCTGTCAAATGAATGGTCGTCAGGCGTTTAAGCAGGCTTTCTGCCTGTTCGGTCAGACCAAGCGTCTGACGGCGTCGGTCGGCGGGATCGGTGTGGCGCGTCGCGTATCCCGCAGCGACAAGCCGCCCGACAAGCTCCGTTGCGGAATGCGGCGCGATCAACAGGCGTTCAGCCAAGAGACCAACGGTCATTGCCTCTTCACCCCGGTGTCCTTTTATGGCGAGCAATGCTTGGTGTTGCTGCGCCGGCAGGCCCTCGCGTTGAGCGGCCGAAGCGCTGAAATCCATGAAACGGCGCAACGTATAGCGCAGGTTCGCCAGCGCTTCGTAGTCCGCGTCCGTCAGATCGTTGCTCTGCTTCTTGCTCATCCGCTCCCCTAAATCGCGGTTCCCAGCGGCCAGAACCGCGCTGGTCGGTTCTGGCAATAACGCCTGAACCCAGCCTGTCAATCAGCAAAGTCAGCGCGCGATCGTAGCCGGCGTTCCAAACGGCATCCCGGACCCCGGCCGCCGCAAATGGAAACATGCCTGTTGATTTATATCGTATCACGATATATTTGACCGCCCGTACGTTTCCCGTCAACTGGATGATCCATGTCTACGAACAACACGCATCGGCCGCACGATTTCCTGGCCGGCCTCTCGCGGCGCGAGGCCGGCGACTTCACCACGGACAGGCGCGTGATGGCGCTTATCGGCATGTCACTCGTCGTAGGAACCGGCGGCGCATTCGCGGCATGGCTTCTGGTGAGCCTCATTTCGCTTGTGACAAACATCGTATGGTTCGGGCGCGTGAGCACCGTGGCTGTTTCTCTTGCCTCGGCGCCCCGAACCCTGTGGATGGTTGTGATCCCGATCCTTGGGGGGCTAATTATCGGCCTCATGGCCCGTTTCGGCTCCGAGAAGATCCGCGGGCACGGCATTCCCGAGGCAATCGAGGCCATTCTGATCGGCGGCAGCCGCATGTCTCCGAAGGTTGCGGTGCTGAAGCCTGTTTCTTCGGCGATTTCGATCGGAACAGGCGGCCCGTTCGGCGCCGAAGGGCCGATCATCATGACTGGCGGCGCCATTGGGTCGCTGTTCGCCCAGTGCTTCCACATGAGCGCGGCCGAGCGCAAGACCTTGTTGGTCGCCGGTGCCGCGGCGGGGATGACGGCGATATTCGGCTCGCCGATCGCCGCGATCATGCTGGCGGTAGAACTCCTGCTGTTCGAATGGAAACCGCGCAGCTTCATCCCGGTTGCCATTGCGGCCTGCGTGTCGGTTTGCTGGCGACCATATCTGTTCGAGGCAGGGCCACTCTTTCCCCATGTGTTCAATATGAACCTGCCATGGTGGGGGCTGTTGCTTTGCGCCGGCGTCGGCGTTCTCGCCGGGCTGCAGTCCGGAATTCTCACGACGCTGCTCTACAAGATCGAAGACCTTTTCGAAGCGCTTCCCATCCATTGGATGTGGTGCCCCGCAATCGGCGGATTGTTCATAGGACTTGGCGGCTTGATCGAGCCCCGCGCGCTCGGCGTCGGGTATGACATCATCGCCGGCCTGCTTGATAGCAACATCCCGGCCAAGGTCGTGCTGACGATCCTCCTCGTGAAGGCCGCCATCTGGCTCGTCGCGCTCTCGTCAGGAACGTCGGGCGGCGTATTGGCGCCCCTCCTGATCTTCGGCGGTGCGCTTGGATATTTGGTCGGGCTTTTCCTACCCGGTGACGCCGGCTTCTGGGCGCTGCTCGGCATGGCCGCGATGATGGGAGGAACCATGCGGGCGCCACTGACCGGCACCTTTTTCGCGGTGGAACTAACAGGCGACATTTCCGCTTTGTTGCCGCTTCTCGCGGCCACGGTTGCCGCCTACGCCGTTACGGTTCTCCTGCTGCGCCGGTCGATCCTGACCGAAAAGATTGCCCGTCGTGGCCAGCACATCACGCGCGAATATGGGATCGATCCCTTCGAATCCGCACGTGCGCGCGACATCATGATCACCAGCGTGGACAGCGTGAATACCTCAATGCCCGTCAGCCAATTCGTCGAACATCTAATGACCACACCAAGGCCCCATCGCGCCTATCCCGTGCTGGACGAGTTCGGCGCACTAAAAGGAATTGCATCGCGGGCAGACGCACTGCGCTGGCAACAAGGCGCAACCGATGTCGAGCCGACACTCGGCGATGTCGTCTCGGACGTATCCGTACCGTTCGTTCATCCCGAGGACACGGTTGGCTATGTCGCGGATTTGATGCTTGCAACGGACACCGGGAGGATTCCCGTGGTGGAGTCCGGGGGGCAAAAACTTGTCGGGTTGATCAGTCGCAAGGACCTGTTGCGTCTGAGGCATAAAGCCCAGGCAAATGAGACAGAGCGTCAACCGTATCTGAACCTGCGCAAGCACCCGGCCCCGCATCGCGCGTGAAAGGCGAATGGCGGCGACGCGGATTGCCGCCGCGATCGCAGAATAAGGCTACGGCTTCGAAAGTCTTGCGAAGCAGCGCCATCCCCGCCGAAGCGAATGACGCGATGAGAGTGCTGCGCGGAGTGCGGCACTCATCGAACGACCGCATTCGATCCGGATTGTCGCTTCAACCGTCACATTGGTGAATCAAAACTCAACTAAACGGCTCCGCACACAGCGCACAGGATCAAGCATGCCACGCAGCGGCCGAATGAGTTTATACGGGACGACACTCTCAGGGTCGTGCATTTTCACGGTTACCGCCGGTGGCGGAAAGGTGCGCGGATGTCCGCGATTTCTGGCGCTGGTTGCCGGAAAGGGAAGCCTCCAGCTTTCGGAGCCTTCGAGCGGCCTCTCGGCCTCCATCTCTCTCCACGACTTAGACAGGCGCGGCAGAGCTTCTTTCAAATGGCTTTGACCTGATCAAGTGTGATCCCAGACGCGAACGGGGCGCCAATTTCGGCGCCCCGAATGTCATTAAGGCCGTCAGCGAGCCGCGATCACCATCTTGCACAGGCTGACCAGACTGGCTTCGAAACCGCCGGAACTTACGACGTCCCTGCAACGTGTCTTGGCCTTTGCACGATCATTGGCGGACATGTCGTTGATCATGGCAAGGCTGCGGCCGCGATCGGCAGCCTGATTGGCATTACCCGTCGTAGTGTCTCCGGCACCGGGAGTGCCTGGATCCACGGCGCCCGGTCCAACCGGGCCGGTGCCCGGAATATCGACGCTGATTTCGGCGAGAGTGTTGTCACCCGCGCCGACATTGGCCATCGCGTCGACGCTCGCCACGCTGGAGCCACCAACGGTAGCTCCGACATCGGCATTTACGCCATCAGAACCGCCGACGTTGGCATTGACACCGACGTCAACAAGACCACCGCTTGTCGAGCCGCTGCTTCCCGAACCGGTGGAGGTTCCTCCAATTGCAGCATTCGCGGTGACGTCAGCGAGGGTGTTGTCGCCGGCGCCGACATTGATCATCGCGTCCACCGTTGCAAGGTTCGAGCCGCCGACGGTTGCACCGACATCAGCGTTCACACCATTGGCTCCGCCGATGCTTGCGGTCGTGCCAAGATCGATAACACCTGCCGGATTGCCCGCGCCGGAGCTCGTGGACCCACCACCGATAGCGACATTCGCGTTGACGTCGGCAAGCGTATTGTCGCCTCCGCCGACATTGACGACAGCATCCGCTGTGGCGAGGTTGGAACCTCCAACCGTCGCGCCGACATCCGCGTTCACGCCATTGGCTCCACCGACGCTCGCCGTGGTACCGAGATCGACGATACTGGCCGGGACGCCTGCACCGGAACTGGCGGAGCCGCCACCGATCGCAAGGTTTGCATTTATGTCGGCAAGCGTGTTGTCACCCGCTCCGACATTCGCGATAGCACCGACAGTCGCGAGATTCGAACCGCCGAGGACGGCATCGACATCGGCGTTCACGCCATCGGCTCCACCGACTGTCGCGGTCGTTCCCACGGCAAGGCCACCGGAAGAATTCGTGCCACCGATCGCGGTGTTGCTATTGATGCCGCCGGAACCGCCAACAGACGCGTTCACTCCAAGAGCGCCGTTCGAGGTGCCGCCGACATTGGCGTTCACACCGCCTGTTCCGCCAACGGAAACATTGGCAAGGTTGGATCCGCCACCCACGGTGGCGTTGACCCCATTGGTGCCGCCGATGGACACGTTCAACCCGCCGCCATTGCCATTGACGCTGATACCGTTTGAGCCGCCGATATCGAACGCCGCGGCTTGCAGCGGGACGAGGACGCTGGTGCAACCTGCAGCCAATGCGGCAATAGTGGACTTTAAGTACATCATTTTTTCCTCCGTTATGTCCTGAAAGGGCAGATGCCCATGGTCAAAGCGGAAGTGCGCACTTCAAGATCGTTTCGGCGAGACCGAGCGTGGCCTCTGGCCGTCCAACCATCCTAAGCGGATAAAGTTCCTGAACCCTCGGTCGGTTCCGGACTAGCTAAGCCATTGACGACAGTGATTAACAAGTTGCTAACAGGTCTAGCGGCAACTTGAAGGAACCGCCGGATCGAATTTCATGAAGCTCTCCGCCTCGCTTCTGAGCCACTCGCAAAATAGAGTGGACTTGCGGTTGCGTCGCGATCGGCGCAACGCGACATATTCATGTCCGCTTTCCAGGAAGCCGAAAGGTGCGATCAGTCGCCCGGACCTGATATCATCAACGACATAAGGCCAGGGCGCCACGCATATGCCAAGCCCAACTCGGGCGGCCTCGAGCATGAAATAGAAATGCTCGTAGTCCACACGCGTTGCCGCTTCAATCGGATGCCCGGAGCGCGCAAGCCAATCTTCCCACGCCCGTATCCTCGTTTTTGTATGGAGCTGAGGCAAGCCGTCCAATCGGCTGGCCGCCCCATCTGCCAGCGACGGGGCAAGTACGGGCCCCGTCTGTTCCGGAAACAGGGGAATTGCCTCACCCCCTGCCGGCCACGGCGCGCCTCCAACTCGGATCGCGACGTCGAAGCCATCGCGACTGAAATCGACGGGTTTGGTCGAAGCAGTCAGCCGCACATCGATACGCGGATATTCGGCCTGGAAACGATAAAGCCGGGGAATGAGCCAGCGCATCGTAAAGGTGCCTGGACAAGACACGTCAAGCGACCCATCTTCCGTATCGGCGACCAGCCTGACGGAAGCATCGATCTGGTCGAAGGCGCCGACCAGTCCAGCAAGCAGGGTTGAGCCGGCCTCGGTCAGCCGCAGCCGATTTTTCGGCCCTTCGAACAGGGGAACTCCGAGCACCTGCTGCAGGTGCTGTATCTGCCGGCTGACGGCGCTGTGAGTGACGTTCAGCTCATCCGCAGCCAGGGTCATGCGCCCGTGGCGACCGGCGGCCTCGAAGGCGCGGAGCGCGTTCAACGATGGAAGTCGTCTTTCCATGTGAGTTTTCCGAACATCGATTGTTCGAACATATCGATTTTCATAGCTACCACAATGATATTTTCTGCAATTCAAGGAATGCTGCTTCGTTTTCAGAACAATAAAGATCCGATGGCGTGGCGCGTGCTCCAGACATTTGAGCTCTAGATAGATGGGATACATCAATGATGGACAGACACGGTGACGGTAGTGCGGGCGACGCCAATTACGGCGCGATCGGCAATGGCTACATCAATTACCGCCAACCGGACCCACACATCGCGGCTTTCATCCTGAAGGCATTGGGGGATACGAAGTCCGTGTTGAATGTCGGGGCGGGTGCCGGCTCCTACGAGCCAACCGACCGTGATGTGACGGCGGTCGAGCCATCGGCGTCGATGCGCGCCCAGCGGCCGGCACATTTGCCACGAGCCGTCGATGCGGCAGCCGAACGACTGCCATTTGCCGACAAGAGCTTCGATGCCAGCATGGCTACCTTCACCGTCCATCAATGGAACGATCTGGCAGCCGGCCTCACGGAGATGCGCCGCGTTACGCGCGGACCGGTGCTTGTGCTGAGTTGCGATCCGACCAAGCTGGAGCGCTCATGGCTCCAGGCCTACGCACCTGAAATGATTGCCGTCGAGGCGCGACGTTATCCACCGCTAGCTGCCTTCGAGGCAGCATGGGGCGGCACGGTCGAGGTTATCCCGGTTCCGATTCCGCTGGGCTGCGTGGACGGATTCAGCGAGGCTTACTACGGTCGTCCGGAGCGCCTGCTCGAGCCGGGCGCCCGGCTCGCCAACTCAGCCTGGAGCTTTGTGGACCAGAGCGTCGCCGATCGGTTCGTCGCACAACTCACCCGCGACCTGGCGGAGGGGAAATGGGGCGAACGCTACGGCTCGCTGCGCTCGCAGCCATATTTCGAAGGTTCGCTGCAGCTGCTTGTGTCGCGACCCTGAGAGGCAAGAATGTCGCATTGCAGTTTGAGCGCGTCGGCTCTATCAACGATCCGCGCCTGGTTGGCGGGGGAAGCATGCAACGTCGTTTGGACAGGATAGAGGAATGGTTGGTGCGCATCGTTTGCGCCATCGCTCTTCTGTTTGTCGGCTTTGCCCATCAGGTACCGGCGCTGGCGAGTGATCCAACCGATCCCGCACATTTTGCCGCTTATACGCTTCCGGACGGAGCCTTGCCGTCTCTTTGCATCACGATCAGTGATGACGGCAAGGCGACCCCCGATCACAAGGCATCCAATCAAGGTTGCGAGGCCTGCCGGATCGGGGCGGCCATGCTCTTGCCGGTGCCGACCGATGTCGTTGGCACCACCGTCGCCTTTACGCCGCAACCGGATGCGCCTCGTCGAATAGAGAGGTTTCGCCGGCAGACCTATCCGCCCAATACCGGCCCCAGGGCTCCGCCTTCCGATCCGATCGTCGTCTGAACCGCGCATCAGCCGCTGCTGAGGCGTGCCTCACTCTCGCCTGCATTTCTGGCAGTCGTCACGGACTCGGAATTTCATCATGTCGACTTTTACATCCGCCGCTCCGGTGGAGAACGCCGTGTCGGGCGTTTCGCTCTACCGCGCCATCTGGCGTTGGCATTTCTTCGCAGGGCTTCTCGTTATCCCGTTCATGCTAAATCTGGCGATCACCGGTTCGATCTATCTGTTCAAGGATGAGATCAACGATACCTTCTTCGCCTACCGCTATGACGTTGCCGCGACCGGCCAGCCGCTGTCACCCGAAACGATCACGGCAATCGCAAAGGCCGCGGTTCCCGGCGCAACCGTCACGACCTACAAGGACCCGGCAACGCCCGAGCGTTCGGCGATCGTGACTGTATCCGATGACAAGGGCTCCACCCTTGTTTTCGTCAACCCCTATGATGGCAAGGTACTCGACACGGTCGGCTCGACCGAGGAGTTCAACTACGTCGTCAAGCGTATTCACAGCCTGGCGCTTTTCGGGGACCTGCCGAACAAGCTGATAGAAGTGACCGGCGGCTTCGCCATGGTGCTTGTCGTCACCGGCATCTATCTCTGGTGGCCGCGCAGGCAAACGGGCGGCGTCGTCACGCTTCGTGGCACTCCGGCCCGACGGGTCTTCTGGCGCGACATGCATGCGGTAACCGGTGCCTTCGCTGGTATCTTGATCCTCTTCCTGGCAGTCACCGGCATGCCCTGGTCGGGATATTGGGGATCGAACGTTCAGGCATGGCTCGGCAACCACGGTCTTGGCTACCCCGCCCAACTTTGGGACGACGTACCGAAGTCGCAGAAGGTGGCCCAGGATATCCTGCCGACGGTTGGATGGACGGTGGAGCAAGCCCCGGTGCCGCTATCGGACATCGCTGCCGCCCAATCGAAAAAGCCGATCGGCTTGAACAAGGCAGTCGAAGTCGCCAAGGCGGCGGGCCTGACACCGGGCTTCGACGTCGCGATTCCCGCCGATGAAACCGGCGTCTATTCGGCGGCAATCTATCCCGACGACCTATCCAAGGAGCGGATGATCCATATCGATCAGTATTCCGGCAAGCCGCTGGTCGATATCGACTATGGTCAATACCCCGCGTTCGGGAAAGCGATCGAATGGGGCATCAACGTTCACCAGGGTCAGGAATTCGGTCGCGCCAATCAGTTCCTGATGCTCGCGACCTGCCTGACGATCATCCTCTCCTGTGTCACTGGTGTCGTCATGTGGTGGAAACGCCGGCCCGCCGGACGGCTCGGGGTGCCTCCACAGCCGCCGCAGCGTTCGGTCTATATCGGCCTCTGGTCGATCGCACTGGTCTTCGCCCTGGCGTTTCCGCTGACCGGCATTGCTATCCTCACAATGGTGGCGATCGATCAAACGATCATTCGTACTATCCCGCCGCTCCGGCGCGCATTCTCGTGAGGTGGCTGGCGATGAAAAAGGCGATCCAACTCGCAATATGCGCCGCAGCCATGCTGGCGGGCTTCGTTTCGGCAGGCAATGCGCAGACGCACCAGATGAACATGAGCGACAGCTCGATGGCAATGCCGATGGACATGGAGCCGAGCATGCCAGCGGAAGACCCCTTGCAGGCGATTCCGGCAACTTTGAAAACGATGTTCGACCGGCCCGATAAACCGCTGACCGTCGGCCCGGTCGTCGTTCAGGGCAACTGGGCGATCGCCGGGTGGAAACAGGACGAGCGAGGCGGCCGCGCTCTGCTCAAGAAGGGGCCGCGTGGATGGCGGCTGCATCTTTGCAGTGGGGACGGGATCAGGGATGCCGTATCGCTGGAGAAGATCGGCCTGCCGGCCGACGACGCCAAGGCGCTTTCCGTTTCTCTTCACGACGAGGAAGCAAAGCTCGATCCAGCCACCATCAGCCTTTTCGCGAGCTTTGAAGGCACGGTGGTGATGCGCGAAGAAGCCGAGAGCGAAGCGGGCCATGCCGGACACGCCGGCCATGCGCAATGAACAGACACACAGCAAACATCGCGCGACCTGTTCGCGCGCTCTGTCGCTCGCACCCGATCAAGACGGGCGAGCGATCCACCGGTACACAACAAAGCTAAAATCAAAAGAGTGAGCTCATCATGAAAAGACTATCCCGCATCACATCAGCAGCGCTTGTCATGACAGCATTGGCGGCCGGCCAGGCCTTCGCCCATGCACACCTGAAATCGGCGGTTCCGGAGGACAAGGCGTCGGTATCGGCACCGGCAGAACTCGATCTGACCTTCACCGAGGAACTCAATCTGAAATTCAGCGGCGTGAAGGTATCCGGCCCCGACAAGGCGGACGTAAGCCTTGGCGACGCTTCATTGAAGGATGAGGGGAAGGTCTTGGCGGTTCCGATTTCCGCCACGCTTGCGCCCGGCGAATACACGGTCGACTGGCACGTTCTTTCGACGGACGGGCACAAGACGAACGGCAGCTACACCTTCTCGGTCAAGCCATAAGGACAAGGTGGCCGGCATATGCCGGCCACCTGTCTTGCGCTCTCAGCGCGCGTTGTACTTCGCGTCGAGTTCGTCCATGGCGGTCACGTTGCCGGCCGAGCGACCGTTCTGGTCGAAGGTCTGGGCGAGGAACGCGTCGGCGATCGACTTTGCAAGCTCGGGACCGATGACGCGCGCACCCATGGTGATGATCTGCGCGTTGTTGGACAGAGCGGCGCGTTCGGCCGAGTAGGTGTCGTGCGTCTGCGCGGCGCGGATGCCCGGAACCTTGTTGGCCGAGATGCAAACGCCGATACCGGTGCCGCAGACCAGGATGGCCTTGTCATAGGTGCCGTCGATCACGCCGGATGCGACACGCTCGGAAAGGTTGGCATAGAAGGGGTCGAGACCGTCATTGGTGCGTGATACCTCATGCACCTCGAAGCGGTCCTTGAGGTGATCGGCCAATACCTTGGCAAGACCTTCACCGGCACTGTCTCCTGCAATCGCAAGCTTCATCATCGTTCTCCTTAGAGTTTGGCGGCGCATTTCGCCAGGATGTCGAGGTAGCCCTCGACGTTCCAGGCGGAACGGCCGATGAAGAGCCCGTCGATATGAGGGCTCGAAATCAGTTCTTCGCAGTTCTCAGGATTGACCGACCCGCCATAAAGGCAGGGGATCTTGCGGCCGAGCGCGGTTTCAGCGACCGCGATGATTTCCGCTTGGCGCGCATCGGCATAATCCGCGGTCGCAGGAATGCCGTTTTCGCCGATTGCCCAGACCGGCTCGTAGGCCAGAAGGATTTCCGCGGACTTCTGCGCTTCGGAAAGCTTGGAAAGAGCGCCGCGCACCTGCACGGCCAGGATATCGGCCGCCTTGCCGCTCTCGCGGTCGGCAAGCGTCTCGCCGATGCAGATGAGCGGGATCAGCCCATGGCGCACGGCCGCTTCCGTCTTCAGCCCGACGGTCTCATCCGTCTCTCCGAAAAACTCGCGGCGTTCGGAATGGCCGAGCTCGACGATATCCAAGCCGCAGTCCGTCAGCATGACCGGCGAAACCTCACCCGTCCAGGCGCCCTGATCGGCCCAGTGCATGTTCTGCGCACCAACCTTGACCGATGTGCTCGCCAGCATGCGCTTGACTTCGCGCACCGCAGTAAAGGGCGGGATGACGAAACGCTGGATGCGAGGGTCGCGAGCCGCGTCGGCAGCCTCCAGCCCACGGGCAAAGTGCTCGGCTTCCGCGAGCGTCTTGTTCATTTTCCAGCTGGTGCCAATCCAGAAGCTTGGTTTCTCGGTCATGCCCGTTCCTGTGTTGCAGCGACCGTGAGCGCGATGCCCGCCCGGTCGAATTCGTCGAGAACAGCGGCCACGGGCGCGCTGTCGGTGATTACGCTGTCGAAATCCGCAAGGTCCGCCATGACATGCAAAGCGGTCTGCCCGAAGCGCTGGTGATTGACCAGCAGGCAAGTGCGTGCAGACGAAGAGATCATTGCCCGCTTGGCGCGGACGACATTGTCATCCATGTGATAGGCCCGACCGGCACTGACCGCCGGCGTCGAAATGAAGGCTATGTCGGCCCTGAGGCGCGCCAGCGCCTCTTCGGTCACAACGCCAAGATAGGCGTTGAACTTGGCGGAATAGATGCCGCCAAGCGCGATCAGCGTGATACCGTGTTCACCCTTCAGCCGTTCCATGATCGCGGCGTTGTTGGTGATGACGGTCAGGGGGCGCTTCTGCAGCAGCATTTCGCCGAGCACGGCCGCCATGGATCCATCGTTGACCATTACGGTCATCCCCGGCTCCACCATCGCCAGCGCCTGCCGCGCCATCGCCACCTTGGCATCGCCGCCCTGGCGTTCACGAATACGGAAGTCGCTTTCGAACTGCATGCCGGCGTCGATCGTCGCCCCACCGCGCACCTTGCGCAGCACACCGGCCTGCTCCAGATCGTCGAGATCGCGGTGAATGGTCATCTTGGAAACACTGAAGCGTTCGGCAAGAGCGTCGACATCGACGGTCTTGTCTTCAACAAGCAGATTGACGATCAGCTGCTGCCGCTCTTCACGCTTCATGGCCATAACCTCTATCACCACGAACGTAACATAATTTACGTGAAAATCAACATTATTATATGTGATTATGTGACGTTTAAATGTTGCATTGCGAGATCATGCAAGAAGGGTTCGGGCCGTCCGCTCGTCGGTGATCAGCCCATGCAGGCGTCGGCTTCGCAAGATGGCACGGATGGCCGGCACCTTGGCCTGCCCGCCCGCCAGAGCAACGAGCCGCTCCTTGTGCGTCGTCGGAAAGGACGCCGAGAGCGTGCGTGCGGTCAGCGCGGTATCGAGAATCTGGCCATCCTCATTGAAGAAGTGCCCAAGGATTTCGCCGACACCGCCGGCCGCCGCGATATCGTCGATCTCGCCGGGCTCGACCATCCCAGAAAGAACCAGCTGGGCCTCGGCGTCGACAGTGCCCAAACCCACGAGCTTCAGGTCGGCCTCATTGGCAAGGTCGAACACCTCCTTGACGCCCCGTTGCGCGCGCAGCACCTCGCGATCCTCGGCTGTATTGGCGAAGAAAGGAACGGGCATGACATAGGCGTTCGTCCCTGTCTTTTCCGCGATCCGATGCATCACGTCATAAGGATTGGCGCCGTAATTTCGGGTGAGCCCGCCGAGCAGCGAAACGAAGCGCAAATCCCTGGCGTTAACGCGCGGCATATATTGAACGGCTGCCGACAAAGTTCGCCCATGTCCCAGGCCGATGACCGCGTGGTCGCCGTGCTCTATCTCGCGCTTGAGATAGCCGGCGCCGGCATGACCCAGCGCGCGAAGTGGCAGGCCTTCCTCACCAAGATCCGGCGCAACTTCGCAATATTGCAGGCCGAAGCGCTCGGCTAGACGCGTTTCCAGCTCGACGCATTCGACGATATCGCCGTCGATCGTGACCTTCACCACACCCTCGGCAACGGCCCGCGCGATCAGGCGGTGTGCCTTCACGGAGGGAATGCCGAGCCGGCGTGCGACGTCCGACTGTGTCAGCCCGCCCGCATAGTGAAGCCACGCCGCCCGCACGGCGAGCGTATCATCGGCATCCGTCATCACCGCTCCCTTCAGATCATGAACGGCGATTCCGCCGGTCCGCAGCCAGCCTTTGTAGATGGCCGCGTCATATCTTCAAGTCTGCCGCACCCGTATCGATATGCGGCGCCCAGAAGGCGACGCTTTCGGCGATCTGCGAGATGACCTCGCGATCGTTCGGCTCGCGCTCCTTGAACGAAAGCTCGAGGCAGATTTCGTTGTCTTCCGCCCCGCCCTTCGCGAAAGCCTCGAGCAGCGGCGCAGGCTGGATACGGCCCTTGGCGTTGAACGCAGCCGTGAATGGCCGGTGCCCACCCTTGTCCATCAGGCTCTGCTTGATGTGGATGATCGGCGAGACCTTGGGCACCGCGCGCGCCCAGGCATAGGGATCGAAATCGTCGGGATTGGACGAAGTGACGTCGCCGTGGTCGATATCGGCCATCATCCACATCGGCACGGCCATGTCGGCTGCGGTCAGGCGCGACTGAAGCGACAGACAGGCTTCGATCGTTTCACCGAACTCGCGCCCGACGCTCATCGGCTCCCAGAAGATGTAGGAGAGGCCGGCCGCCTTCGCATGCTCGGCAACCTCGCTCCAGCAGTCGATAGCGATCTTGATAAGCTCCTCGCGCCGGGTGCGGTCGTCGAAATCCTTGTAGGTGAAGATCGCGAACTGCGTACCGACGGAATGGCCGCCGAGATCTGCGGTGATATCGGCGAACGTCTTGAACCAGTCGACGTAGTACCGGCGCACATCCGCATCGGGATGACCAAAATGGTTCAGCCGGCCGTAGGGGCCTGTCATGCCCGATGTTACGCGAACGCCCGTCCGCTCCAGTGCCGCGCCCATCTGGCGCGTCAGGCGGCGAATGACCGGCGCCTGCCAGCTCGGATTGATGAATTCATGCGTCAACTGCAGGTCGCGGATGCGCAGATCCCGCGCCACCGTCTCGATGAGATCGTCGGGATCGGCAAAGCGGTTCACCAGCGGATTGGTGTTCAGCGAAAGCGTCAATGGCATCGATAAGTCCTCAGGCGGCTGCAAGACGGGACGAGGCGAACCATTCGGCGAAAGCCGCCCGCTCCGCTTCGCTCAGGTGGAGGTAATGCTTGGTGCGGCGGTAGAGGATGTCTTCGGCCGTCTCCGCCCACTCGCTGGCCACGAGATAGCGCGCCTCGGCCTCGTACAGCTGACCGCCGAAGTGGCGTCCGAGCCCCTGCACATCCGTTGCGCCGGCAACGATGTTCTTCGCGCGGGTGCCGTAGAGCCGTCCATAGTGATGCACGAGCTTGCGCGGCATCCAGGGATAGCTGTCACGCAGGCTGTTGGCGAATGTCTCGTAATCGGCGTTCGGCATGTCTCCGCCCGGCAGCGGAACCTTCTCGGTCCAGTCACCGCCCATGTTCGGGAATATATGCTTCAGGCGCTGCATGCCGCGTTCCGCGAGTTCGCGGAACGTCGTGATCTTGCCGCCGAAGACGTTGAGCAGCGGCGCCTCGCCTGTTTCGTCAAGGTCGAACACATAGTCGCGGGTGACGGCGGACGGGTTGCCCTTGCCATCGTCGAACAGCGGGCGGACGCCCGAGAAGCTGTGCAACACGTCCTGGCGGCGAAGCTTCTCCTTGAAGTAGCGGTTCACAGCCTTCAGCAGATAATCGATTTCAGCCTCGTCGGCGGCGACGTCCTCAGCCCGGCCTTCATAGGCGATGTCGGTGGTGCCGATCAGCGCCTTGTCGCCCTCGTAGGGATTGATGAAGATGACGCGTTTGTCGTGGTTCTGGACGAGATAGGCGTTCGAGCCGGCCCAGAACTTCGGAACGATGATATGACTGCCCTTGACCAGGCGCACGTTGCGGCTGGAGTTGGAGCCCGCGACGCGGTTGATGATGTCGCTCACCCAGGGGCCGGCGCAGTTGACCAGACATTTGGCGCGGAATGTCCGCGTCTCGCCGCTGGTGCTGCTTTTAGTGGTGATCAGCCATTGCCCGCCTTCGCGGCGCGCCGAAACCGCCAGCGAGCGGGTCAGCACGAGCGCGCCCTTTTCGGCCGCGCTGACGGCATTCAAGGTTACCAGCCGCGCATCGTCGACCCAGCAGTCCGAATATTCGAAGCCGCGGGGATACTGATCGAGGATCGGCGTTCCCTCGGGATCGCGCAGAAGATTGAGCGTGCGGGTGCCCGGCAGCTTCTTGCGACCGCCGAGATGGTCGTAGAGAAACAGGCCGAGACGGACCAGCCAGGCCGGACGATCCTCCGGGCTGTGCGGCAACACGAAGCGCATCGGCCAGATGATGTGTGGCGCGGCGTTGAGCAGCACTTCACGCTCGATCAGCGCCTCGCGCACGAGACGGAACTCGTAATATTCAAGATAGCGCAGACCGCCATGCACCAGCTTGCCGGAACGCGAGGACGTTCCCTGCGCCAGATCGTCCTTTTCGCAGAGCGCGACTTTAAGGCCTCGGCCGGCCGCGTCGCGGGCGATGCCAGCGCCGTTGATGCCGCCGCCGATGACGAAGAGATCGAGGATTTCGGGTTCAGTCATATCATGCTCCCTCGGATGCACGTTGCATCCACGAACTAGTTTACCGGCGATGTCGCCGCGGCTTTGGCCATCGTCTGCCAGGCAGCGGGCATGGCCTTTCGAATATCGGTGTAGGCGGAAAACAGCAGATCGAAGCGCGCGGCTTCCTCGGGGACCGGTCTTTCGGCCTCGCCGAGCAAGGGCGTGACCCAGTCGGCGATGCAATCGTCCATCGTGGTGTAGGCGCCGATCGCCACGGCTGCCATCATCGCCGCACCCGCGGCGCCGGTCTCTTCACGGCGCGAAAGCCGGATCGGCGCATTGATCGAGGCCGCAAGCGAGCGGCGAAGGGCGGCAGAGCGCACCGCGCCGCCAGTGATCCGCAGCTCTTCCGGCATGTCGCCCATGGCGGCGTAGCAATCGCGTGTCGCCAGCGCCAGGCCCTCGACCACGGCGCGAACGAGATCCGGATAACCGTGGCGGACCGAAAGGCCGGAGAAACCGGCACGCGCCTGCGCGTTCACGAACGGACCGCGTTCGCCAGCCTCCGAGATATAGGGGTGATAGACGACGGACCCCGGCAGGCTCTCCGAGAACCAGCGGTCGATGCGGCCAACCAGTTCCGCGTGGGTCGCGGGCTTTCCTGCCTCCGCCATCAGATAGCCCGCCATCTCGAGCAGCCAGTCGATATTGATGGTCGAGCCCATGTTGGTCTGAACCTGGGTGACCGTGTCGGGAATCGGCAGGGCAATCACATAGCCCGTGCCTTCGCGGTTCAGGTGAACATCCGCGACCGGCTTTGCGCGCAGGTGCACGCCGGTCGAGCCAATTGTGGAACAGGCAGCGTTGCGGCCGCCGCTTCGAACGCCGGCGCCAAGCGCGGTCATCACCATGTCGACGTAGCCAAGGCTGACGGGCGTGCCCGCCAGCAGGCCGCAGGCGCCCGCTGCTTCCGCCGTCAGAGGATGCGTAATCTGGGTGCCGTCGATAATTTCAGGGAGCAGGCCGCGGCGACGGGTCAGGCCCAGCGCCTCGATGGCGACAGGCGAATAACGTCGCGTCCTGAAATCGCCGAAGGTGAAGCTTGCCTCGGAAGGGTCCGTCGCGCGCACGCCGGTGAAATTGAGATAGAGCCAGTCCTTGCAGTGAAGCGCGGTTTCGGCCCGATCGAGAAGCTCGGGCTGCACCCGATCCATATGCGCGAGCTGAGCGCCCTGCTGGCAGGTATTGAGGCCGGTGCCTGTCTGCTCGAAGCGGGCCCTATCGGCCGCGCCGCCGGCAAGTGAAACGACAGTCGGCGCTGCGCGCGCATCCAGCCACAGCCACGCATCGCCGACAGGCCGGTTTCCGGAGCCGACAAGCCAGGTGCCATCGCCCTGCCCGGTCACCGAAATCGCGGCGGTGCGCGACGCAAGATTATCGACCTTTTCTCCGAGACCGCGGATCGCTGCCACGCAATCCTGCCAGGTCTGGCTTAGCGACTGCGTGGCCGAACCATCGCTGCCACTCGCATATTTGTTGCGAACCGATGCCGCAGCAATCTGATTGCCGGAAAGATCGAAGGCGACTGCCTTGATAACGGACGTTCCCGCATCAATACCGATGATGACCTGGCGACTGGTACCCATGACAGACTACCCAACCACCGCATTGAGCGTCGCCAACGGCCGAACGCGTGTCGATTTCATCTTTCAATCCTCCCGATCAGCGAATGGCCGACGACGCCAGGATTCACCGATCGCACAAGCGACGAAGCTCGCCGGTCGCGGCGAGCCGGGAATTCGGCATCCTTGGAAACCTCCCACAGGCCTCACCAAAACATAACACAGAGATATCATTATTCCAGTAAGATTTTTCTGGCAATGAAATTTTTTTCAGGTAAAATTACCGGCATGGGAGACCAAGGCGCCTGGCGTAATAGCCACCGGCTCACGCTCCGCCACCGGCACCCCAAGATAGCCACTTCAGAATTTTTCTTTTATAATCATATTGATAATAGCGACTGCCGCTGCCGTTTCTTTTCCGTTTCCGAGCGTGAGGAGTAAAGGGCAGCATCGGCAAATGAGACGTTCTTTAGCATTTCGGGAAGACCCGGCATAAAATTCCGGTCCAGAGCCAGTTGACAGATACGAAATTTGATAACATGATTTTTGGCATAAATACCACTTACCTATCACGCAGGCATCCCTGCTGAGAGGAGAATGGGAACCGTATCGCTGGAGGAAATAGGCGACGGTTCTTTACGGAGGAGGTTCGGATGCGCATTTTTCTCGCTTATCGTCACGCCGCCGGCACAGATCGGCGCTGCCCGCGTCGGCGCTCCGCCGCAGCCTCGAGCACTCGCCGTCTTCGATGACGCCGCGAGGCTTTCGCCGGCACTCTCCTCACTCGACTTAATTCCGACCAGCTACAGGGGTCGTCCACAATGACTACGCAGTCCGCCCACGCAGTATCCGCGCCTGGCAAAGGCAACCTGAAAATCGTTATCGGTGCCGTCGTCGCTGTCGCCGTCATCGGCGCGATCGCCTTCGATACGAAGGTCGTCAAGATCGGCTCCGACGGCGACGTGAGGCAGCAGGCGTTCTCGCCGGAATCCTTTGGCGCCGAGAAATTCCCGGCCATCCAGGCCGATGTCGTGAAGAGAGCCGTGCCCGCGGCGGAACTGGCAACCGCCATCGCCGCCGACAAGAAGGCGGCCGGCGAAAAATATGGTGTTGCCACCACCACCGGGCCGGTCATTCCGGTAACGCTGACCGGCACCTTCAGCACCCGCAAATCCAACACCAACGAAATGAAGATCGACGGATTGCCTCCCGAGACGGTGGTCCGTGTCCAGACCGGCCCTGCGGTCAACGGCACGGACCTCCGCGATGCCACCGGTGCCATCGAATTCGGCCAGTTCACCAACCAGATCCAGTATCAGGACGCGGGTTCGGCCATCAACAACGAGATGAAGAAGACCGTCTTCGGCGGTATCGATCCCGAGCAACTCGATGGCAAGACCGCAACCGTCGTCGGCGTCTTCAAGCTCATCAATCCGAAGAACTGGCTCGTCACTCCCGTCAAGGTCGACGTCAAATGAGCGAGCCGATGCGCACATCCGAAGATCATCGTGGCGAAGTCGTCCTCGCCGCCCGCAACATCGCAAAGTCCTACGGCAGCGTGCACGCTCTGAAGGGCGTGAACTTCGATATCCATCGCGGCCAGGTGACGACGCTGTTTGGCGAAAACGGCGCCGGCAAATCCACTCTGATGAAGATCCTATCAGGCGTCGTGCAGCCGACATCGGGGGAGATCGTTCTTGATGGCGAGCCGATCAGCTTCAGCTCATCCACGCACGCCCGCGAAAACGGCATCTCGATCATCCACCAGGAGCTCAGCCTCGCACCTAACCTCAGCGTGCGCGACAATATCTTCATGGGCCGCGAGATCATCACCGGCGGCATGGTCGATTTCGCCGAGGAAGAGCGCCAGACGCGCCTCTTGATGGAAGAGCTGGAAGAAGAGATCGACCCGCTGACCAAGGTCGAGGACCTGCGCCTCGGCCAGCAGCAGATCGTCGAAATCGCCCGCGCGCTCTCGGTGAATTCGCGCATCCTCATCATGGACGAGCCCACCTCGGCGCTGAGCGCCACCGAAGTCGAAGTGCTCTTCAAGGTCATTCACGATCTCACCAGCCGCGGCGTCTCGATCGTCTACATCTCGCACCATCTCGAAGAGGCGCTGCAGATCACCAATCACGCGGTCGTCCTGCGTGATGGAACGATGACCGCCTATGCCGAGCGCAAGGATATCGATCTCGAATGGATCGTCCGCAACATGGTGGGCGACAATTTCGATCTCGGTAGCCCGCCTGACGGTTACGAGTTCGGCAAGGCCGCACTTTCGATCGACGCGCTGACCGTTCCCGGCCCGTCCGGCTCCGCCTACAACTCCGTCGACCGCCTGTCGCTGGACGTCCGCGCCGGCGAAGTCGTCTGCATCTATGGCCTGATGGGCGCCGGGCGTACCGAACTGCTGGAGTGCGTGGCCGGACGGCTGCGGTCCAGCGGCGGCGCCATCCGTCTCGAAGGCCGTGACGTCGGCCATCTAAGCATCGCCGGACGCATCGCAAGCGGCCTCGTGCTGGTGCCGGAAGATCGCCAGCGCGACGGCCTCGTGCAGACAATGACGGTTGGATCGAACCTTTCGCTTGCCAGCATCGGCGCCTTCACCAAAGGGCTGTTCACATCCGGCCGCCGCGAGCGCGCTCTGGTCGATGAATCGATCCGCAAGGTTCACGTCAAGACCGACGGCGGCGAGGCTGCGATTGGCTCTCTGTCGGGTGGCAACCAGCAGAAGGTGGTCATCGGCAAGATGCTGGCGACCGACCCGAAGGTTATCCTCCTCGACGAGCCAAGCCGCGGCATCGACATCGGCGCCAAGGCGGAGGTTTTCAAGCTGCTCGCCGAACGCGCGAAACAGGGGCTCGCCGTCATTTACTCGACCTCGGAAGTCAACGAATGCCTGAGCATCGCGCACCGCATCATCGTCATGCACCGCGGCAAGATCACGGCTGAATTCGGTGCCGACGTCACCAAGGAAAAGATCATGGCCGCCTCCGGCGAAGCCGTGGTGCACTAGCCCGAACTATGGAGCACTGATCATGTCAGTCACAAACATCACGGAAAAGAAGTCAGTGTCGAACGGGCAGAAGCGCAATACCAATATCGTTCGCCTCATCCTTGAAGGACGCGCTTTCTTCGCGCTGATCGTGATCATCGCGGTCTTCTCGTTCCTTTCGCCTTACTACTTCAGCCTGAACAACTTCCTCACCATGGCCTCGCATGTCGCCATCTTCGGCATTCTTGCGATCGGCATGCTTCTCGTCATTCTGAACGGCGGCATCGACCTTTCGGTCGGCTCGACCCTCGGCCTGGCCGGCTGCATCGCCGGCTTCCTGATGCAGGGCGTGACGCTGAATGCCTTTGGCGTCATTCTCTACCCGCCCGTCTGGGCCGTCGTCGTGCTCACCTGCGCTGTCGGCGCCATCGTCGGCGCGGTCAACGGCGTGCTGGTCGCCTACCTGAAGGTCCCGGCCTTCGTCGCATCGCTCGGCGTCCTCTACGTCGCCCGCGGCATCGCGCTTTTGATGACCAACGGCCTGACCTACAACAACCTCGGCGGACGCCCCGAACTCGGCAATACCGGCTTCGACTGGCTCGGCTTCAATCGGCTTGCAGGCATTCCGATCGGCGTCATGGTGCTGGCCGCGCTCGCGATCATCTGCGGCATCGTGCTTAGCCGCACTGCCTTCGGCCGCTGGCTCTACGCATCGGGCGGCAATGAACGTGCAGCTGATCTCTCGGGTGTTCCGGTCAAGCGCGTCAAGGTCATCGTCTATGTGCTCTCGGGCATCTGCGCTGCCATCGCCGGCCTCGTCCTCTCGTCGCAGCTGACATCGGCTGGCCCCACTGCCGGCACGACCTATGAACTGACGGCAATCGCCGCGGTCGTGATCGGCGGCGCCGCGCTGACGGGCGGTCGTGGTACCGTTCGCGGCACGATGCTCGGCGCCTTCGTCATCGGCTTCCTGTCGGACGGCCTCGTCATCATCGGCGTCTCCGCCTACTGGCAGACCGTCTTCACCGGCGCGGTCATCGTGCTCGCCGTCCTCATGAACAGCATCCAATACGGGCGCCGGGCCAAATCGTCCTGACGCTTGCAGCAGAACTTGTCCGCAACGGCAAGCGCCGATTGGGGAAAGCACCGCCGGTCATCGGCAACAACAGAGCTCACAAATGGGAGAGAGACTATGTTTAAGAAGGGCATGCGCATTCTACTGGCCGCCGCGGCTGTAGCACCGATCCTCGTCAGCACCGCTTGGGCAGCCGGCCAGATGACGATCATCGTCAACGACCCGTCCAACCCCTACTGGCTGACGGAAGGCAATGTTGCCAAGGCAACGGCTGAAAAGCTTGGCTACACCGCTTCGGTCAGCGCGCACAAGGGCGACACCAACACCGAAAGCAACCTGATCGACACCGCCATCACCAACAAGTCGGTCGCGATCATTCTCGACCCGGCAAACGCCGATGGCTCGGTTGGCGCGGTGAAGAAGGCTGTTGCCGCCGGCATCCCGGTCATTCTCGTCAACGCCGAAATCAACCAGGAAGGCCTCGCCAAGGCGCAGCTCGTCTCCAACAACGCCCAGGGCGCCGCAATCGGTGCTCAGCAGTGGGTCGAAGCCGTCGGCGACAAGGGCAAGTACGCGGAACTGTTCGGTTCTCCGTCGGATAACAACGCCGCTACCCGCTCGAACGGTTACGAGACGGTTCTGACGCAGTACCCGGATCTGCAGAAGGTCGCCAAGGAAGTCGCCAACTGGGACCGTACGCAGGGTCACAACAAGATGCAGTCCATGCTGCAGGCCAACCCCGACATCGTCGGCGTGATCTCCGGCAATGACGAAATGGCTCTCGGCGCGATTGCCGCACTGAAGGAAGCCGGCAAGCTGGCCAACATCAAGGTTGGCGGTTTCGACGGTTCGCCGGACGCTGTTGCCGCCATCAAGGCCGGCGAACTGCAGTACACCGTCCTGCAGCCAGTCGCCGTCTTCTCGGAAGAAGCCGTCAAGCAGGCCGACAACGTCATCAAGAACGGCAGCACCGGCGCCAAGAGCGAAAAGCAGCTCTTCGATTGCCTGCTGATCACCAAGGACAATGTCGACAAGTACACCGCTCCCTTCGTCCTGGAGCAGTAATAGCCAGGAGGGCGCCTCTCGCGGGCGCCCTCTTCGACCTTCCGACCGCTTTCGCCTTCTTTGCCTTGGCATGGCAATCACTATACGAAGCTGGGGTCTTGAATTCAGCGAAGGGTGACCCGTGACACAAAAGACAGATCAGGGCGATGAACTGTTGGATCAACTGACCAGCGACAGCCGCCAGACGCGCCAGGTTGCGCGCCGCCGCATGATCGCCGAGGCAGTGATGAGCGAAGGTTCGATGCGGATCGAGGATCTCACCGATCGCTTCGGCATCAGCCTGATGACCGCCCACCGTGACGTCGACGAACTCGTCAGCCGCGGTCTCTTCCGCAAGACCCGGGGCATCGTCACAGCCGCCGCCACCAATCTCATCGAATCCAGCGACGTCTATCGCTCCAGCCGGCAATCGGCGGAGAAGAAGATCATCGCCGAAGCGGCCATGCAGTTTGTCGAGCCGGGGCAGGCGATCTTCTTCGACGATTCCACCACCGTTCTGCAGATGGTGCCGCATCTGTCCTCCAAGGTTCCGATTACCGCCATCACCAATTCGCTGACCTTGATGAATGCCCTGACCGGCTTGCACGACGTGACCCTGATCGGGCTCGGCGGCCAGTATTACAACTGGTGCAACGCCTTCATGGGACGCATGACCATCAGCGAGATCAAGGCGCTGCGCGCCGATGTCGCGTTCATCTCGATGTCGGCTATCAATGACGGAATCGTGCTGCATCAATCCCCCGAAACCGTCGATGCCAAGCGCGCCATGTTCGACTGTTCCGTCAAGCGGATCCTGCTTGCCGACCATACCAAGTTCGAACGCCGGGCGCTGCACAGCTTCGCGGCGCTGGAAGAATTCGACGTCGTCATCGTCGACGACAAAACCCTCCCCGTTCACATCGACCGGATGCGATCCAGGAACATCAATGTGGTCGTGGCCAAGGCCGGCGGCGGGCGCTGACCGGGCGCGGCACGACAGTAGAAAGGTGAATACGCATGCCGAGTCTTCTCGGAATCGATAGCGGTCTGACCGTGACCAAAGCCGTCATCTTCGACATTGACGGCACCCCGATTGCCGTTGCCCGGCGACGCGTCACGCAGATCATACCGAAACCGAGACATGTCGAACGCGACATGCACGAATTGTGGTCGGCAACGGCAGAGGCGATCCGCGAGGCCATCGCGCTCAGCGGCCGGCCGGCAAGCGACATCAAGGCAATCGCCGCCACCGCGCACGGCGACGGCATCTATCTTCTCGACCGCGAGCAGCAGCCGCTTGGTCACGGCATTTTGTCGCTCGACAGTCGGGCCGGCGCAATCGTCGACCACTGGACGCAGACCGGCGTTGCCGACGAGGCGATCAAACTGACAGGCCAGGTCCCGCACGTCTCCGCGCCTTCAGCGCTCCTCGCGTGGATCCGCGACAACGAGCCCGAGCGCTTTGCGCGGATTGGCCACATCATGAGCTGCAAGGATTGGCTGCGCTTTTGCCTGACCGGCGTGGTAGGTACCGACCGCACCGAAGCCAGCACCTCCTTCACCGACGTCGAAACGCAGGACTACAGCGAAGCGGCCTTGCGCCTCTTCGGCCTGCGGGACCTCTCTGCGGCGCTCCCGCCCGCATCTCGCTCCGACGAGATCATCGGCGGTGTTACAGCTAAGGTCGCACACCTTACTGGCCTTGCCGAAGGCACGCCTGTCGCGGCCGGATTGCATGACGTGACGGCGTCGGCGCTCGGCGCGGGAGGCTATGGCGAGGGCATCGTCGCCGTGATCGCCGGCACCTATTCGATCAACGAGACGCTGTCAGCCGAACCGCGCGTCGATCGCCGCTGGTTCTGCCGCAACGGCATTGCGCCCGGCGTCTGGAACTCGATGTCGATCTCGCCGGCCTCGAGCGCGAACTACGAATGGTTCATCGAAAAACTGTGCGCCAGCGAGTGGGCAAGCTGCGAAGCAGCGGGCAGCTCGATCCATGCCTTATTGGCGAAAGAGATCGATGCTGCCTTCGCCCGCCCATCCACTGCGCTTTTTCACCCCTATCTCTTCGGCTCGCCCTACGGCGCTTCGGCAAGCGCAAGCTTCTTCGGGCTCAGCGGCTGGCACGACCGCGGCGACATGCTGCGAGCCGTCCTTGAGGGGATCGCCTTCAACCATCGTATCCATGTGGATGCGCTGCGCGAAGGGTTCTCGTTCGGTGAAGCCAGGCTTGCAGGCGGCGTCTCCCGCAACCCGGCCGTTGTCCAGATGTTCGCCGATGTACTGGCCATGCCCGTTACCGTCACCGGCATGGACGAGGCAGCGGCCTGGGGCGCGGCCCTTTGCGCGGGATCGGCGGTCGATATCTATTCCGATCCGCAAAGTGCCGCTGCCGGGCGCAAGCACGGTGCAACCTGCCTGCCGGACCCGGCCCGTAGCGCCGAATACGAAAAGCGCTACCGTGTCTTCCTGGAGATTGCCGAAGTGATGGCACCGCTCTGGCCAAAAATTTCCGGCCTTGCACAGGACGGCGCGGCAAGAGCCGCAGCAATATAGGACGACAGTATCATGACATCAGACACGCTTGAGCGCGGCTCGGACACTCGCGGCAACGATATCGACGTCGTCATCCTCGGAGCCGGCATCAACGGCGCCGGCCTTTTCCGCGATCTTGCCCTGCAGGGCATCAACTGCATGATCATCGACAAGGCCGACTTCGGGTCGGGGACAAGTGCTGCACCGTCACGCCTCATCCATGGCGGCCTGAAATACCTGGAAACCGGCGAGTTCGGGCTCGTGGCGCAATCGACGCTGGAGCGCAATCTTCTCTTGAAGAACGCGCCGCATTGCGTCGAAGCCTTGCCGACTTTCATCCCGGTCTTCTCCTGGACACGCGGCATAGGAGCGGCGATCCGCACCCTGTTCGGGTCGAAGACGGCACCACGCAGCCGCGGCGCCGTTCTTATCAAGATCGGCCTGGCGCTCTATGACTTCTTCGGTTCGCGCGATCGCGTCATGCCGAAGCACCGGCTGATATTGAAGAGAAAAGCCAAGCGCGAGATGCCGCATGTCACCTCCGCGATCGTTGCGGGTGGCATTTATTACGATGCAAAGATCAGCCGGCCGGAACGACTGGTCTATGAACTCGTGAGAGACGGGCTGGAGGCGAACTCCGGATGCGGCGCGGAGAATTTCACCAGCCTCGTCTCGCGCTCCGAAGGCGAGCTGCGCTTCCGGCGCGACAACGGCACGGAATTCTCGGTGCGGCCGAAGCTTGTCGTCAACGCCGCCGGCCCCTGGATCGATCATGTCAACGAAGCACTCGGCGCACCGTCGCGTCTCATCGGGGGGACGAAAGGCTCCCATATCCTGATCGACCATCCCGAACTGGTGCGCAGCCTGAACGGCCACATGATCTATTTCGAAGCCGACGACGGGCGCATCTGCCTCGTCTACGGCTATCTCGGCCTTGCACTTGTGGGATCGACTGATATCCCGAGCAAGGACCCTGACAACGTAAACTGCGAAGACCCCGAAATCGACTACTTCCTGCAGAGCCTGCGCTCGCTGCTGCCGACGTTGCGCTTCGATCACGACCAGATCGTTTACACCTATAGCGGCATCCGTCCCCTCCCCGCCTCCGATGGTACCGCGCCGGGCCTGATCAGCCGCGACCATTCGGCTCCCGTCATCGAAGCCGACGGCGATCGACCGTTTGCGATCATGTCGCTGGTGGGCGGCAAGTGGACGACGTTCCGCGGTTTTGCCGAAGAAGTCGCCGATAGTGTTCTGTCCCGTCTCGGCAAGGCGCGCCGGCAATCCACGCGCTACCTCGCGATCGGCGGCGGCAGGGCATTTCCAGCGGACGCTACCGCGCGCCGGCGGTTTCTCGACAAACTCGCGATCGACCTGACACCCGCGCGCGCAGAAGAGCTCCTTGCTCGCTATGGGACGACCGCCGAGGCAATCGCAGCCTTCCCCTCCGAGCATTCTGACGAAAAGCGGATAGCGGGAACTGCAGACTACAGTTTCAAGGAAATCGACTGGATCGCCCGTAACGAACTCGTGACACGTCTTTCCGACATCGTGCTGCGCCGCACGACGATCGCGATCGAGGGCAAGTTGACACTCGACGGCTTGCGGGACATCGCCGGTATCGCGGCAGTGGCACTTGGCTGGGATGCGGCGCGTCGTGAAGCGGAGATCGACGACGTCGTCCTGCTGCTTCAAAAATTCCACGGCCAGAACCTGACAAACGGCGCAGCAGAACCCGAGATTGGAAAAACCGCGCTCCCCGGCAGCTGATAATCTTCAGATCATATCCCCGCGTGGCGCCCGGATTGGGCGTCATTCGCTGTCGGCCCGCGCGCATCTGTGCGCCTGTTTTGCATCCTTTTGCTTCGACCGGCGTTATTGTCAACGAAGTCAATCGGTTGCAACCAGGCGCGCGATCCATGAGAAGTCAAAAAACAGCTCCACTGATCATCGCCTCGCTGGGGTTTCTCGGCCTTATGGCAATCATGCGAAGCGGCGACCGTGATGTTCGGCTTGCCGAAGCCGCCGGGGACCATGCTCGAGGTCGCGATGCGGCCGTTCCGGAGGACATCCCCGCGAAAGGGCTTCGCGATGTGTTGTGGCGCGTCATCCACGAGATATCGAAGGACCGCGTGACGCTGATCGCGGGCGGTGTCACATTCTATCTGCTGCTGGCGCTCTTCCCGGCACTTGCCGCGCTTGTTTCCATATACGGCTTGGTCGCCGACCCGGCCACGATGGCCGACCACCTGCGCGACCTGGCCGGCCTGTTGCCGCCGGGCGCCTTCGACCTGATTGCCGATCGAATACAGAAGCTAGTGGAGACACGCAGTTCGACGCTTGGCATGACCTTCTTCTTTGGGCTGGCCGTCGCGCTCTGGAGCAGCCACAGCGCGACGCTTGCCGTCTTCGACGCAATGAACATTGCATATGAGGAAACGGAGAAGCGCGGATTGATCCGGCTCAATCTCCTGGCGCTCTGCTTTACCATCTGCGCCATGCTGGCGGCAGCTTTGGTGATCGGCCTCGTGGCCGTGATGCCCGTGGCGCTGTCCTTCCTGTGGCTGGATCAGGTAAAGGAGCATCTGGCGCTTTTCCTACGTTGGCCATTGCTTCTCTTGATCACCATCGCATCGACCACCGCCGTCTATCGTTTCGGTCCGAGCCGGGAGCCGGCCAAGCTTCGCTGGATGACCTGGGGCGCCATCCTCGTGTCGGTCCTCTGGTTCGCGATGTCGATGGGCTTTTCCTTTTACCTCGACCATTTCGCCAACTACAGCGCGACCTACGGCACGTTGGGAGCTCTGATCGGCTTTCTGGTCTGGGTATGGCTCTCGATCGTCATCCTGATCGTTGGCGGAGAGCTGAACGCGGAGCTGGAGCATCAGACGGCCATGGATACGACGACGGGTGCTCCAAGGCCCATGGGTATGCGCGGCGCCTACGTGGCGGATACGCTTGGAAAGGAAGCCGACTAACTCGTCCGCTATGCGGCTTTCGGAGGGACCACGACAGCGGGCGCGGGCAGCAGCTTGCCGCGGACCAGAAGCATGATCGTCCCGACGGCAATCCCGATGACGACGATATTGGCGATCACGAATAGCACCGGCGCGAGCAACTCCGCCGGACCCGTATCGCCACGCGACACCATGCGCGACGCCGCCGTGGATAGTGCGGTGATACCGAAGGTGAAGGCCCAATAGGAAGCAGCAAACGGTTGCTTGGCGATCCAGGGAAGCATGCGGCAGAGAAGCATCGTTTGCAGGATCGCATAGCCCAGCATGGCATGAACCAGCATATCCGGCGCGCCGCTGGTGACGCTGAGATAGGCGACCGCGCCAACCGCCGGCGGGGCAAGCTGGATGCCCAGCGTGGGCCGCAGCGGTGCCGCAAGGGTCGGACCGGTCAGAAGCCGGTTCATCAGCACGGATTCGATCGCCAGCCAGGAGAAGAAGCCTGCGCCGAACGCCAGTTGACCCCAATCCGCATGGCCCATGGCTCCCGCGACGATCGCGGTAACGAAGGAACCGGCAACGGTCGGCAGGTAGAGCACCGCCGTTGTTGTTGCGGGATCACGCTCGCCGCGCCACAGAATTCCCGTGCGCCACAAGGCGAAGAGCACCGTGAAGAGCATGCCTGCTACGAAGAGAAGCGTGGCGGCCGTCCGCGAATAGGGCAGCACTGCAAGCGCGATCAGCATCGTCGAGACGCCGGCAAGGCCGATGAAGCAGCATTGAACGGGATTTTCCGCTTCCGCCATTGCGGTGGCGCGCGCCACGATCCATTTCGCGGCGTAGAGTATGACCAGGACCAGCCAGACCATGACCGCCAGCGCATTGATCGCCTCGCCGATCGCCACCGGCAGCGGCCAGATGGTAGCGGCGGCGCGCCAGCTGTTTCCGAGCCCGGCGAGGCCGAGCACGATGCCGAAAAAGGCAGCTGGGACGGAAGGAATGCGGCTCGTGCGCGGCGGTGGCGCACTCGTATTCGGCAACGACACATCCACCGCCATCCTGTAACCTCCGCTCCGGCGCTTTGCGCAAACATCGTTGGCGACAAGCCGCCGCGATGTGGCCTGATGAACCATTGCATCCGCTCGTGCGGGCTGCAAGAGGCTGGCTCAGCGGCGGCGCTTCCGGCCGTCGAAAAAGAGGAGAAGTCCCAGGCCGACGATACCGGCCGCAGCCCCGATCAAGGCCGTGCCGGAATAGCTGCTAAGACCGGTGCCGATGGCAAAGAGCAGGGCGCTGAGGCCAGCACCGAGGAAGATGTTGACCGAGATCAGCGCGCTGCCGAGACCAGGACGTTCGGCGATCAGATCCTGCAGATAGGTGATCGGTATGCTGATCAGCGCAGCCGCGCCGATGCCGCTGATCACCGTCAGCGCGTAGACGTGCCAGGCCTGTGAGGCGAGACCAAGCAGGACGAGGTATACGATGTAGATGCTGGTACCGATGGCGAGCGCGGTGACGTTGCTCATCACCCGCTGCGCGCGGCCCCAGACAACGATGAAGACGACCTCGAGGAAGGCGACGATGCCGACCAGGATACCGACATCGGCAACGGTACCGTGCGCAGCGTCGGTGACGATCAGCGGCAGGATGGCGCCGTTGACGTGCAAGGTGCTGCTGATGAGCGCCACCGCGACCACCCGGATGAGAACCGGCGGCGAAACGACCTCGCCCAGGGCCGCGAGGTAGGACAGATGGTGCGTGGCCGCATGGTCGGTGCCGCGCTGGCGCGGCAGATAGGCCGCGATGAGAACGAGGCAGACGACGCAGGCGATCCCGGCGAACAGATAGGCTGGAAGCATGCTCGTAGACCGCGAGAGCAGAATACCGGTGACGCCGGGCACCAGCACCCAGGACAGCGAGATCATGGCGCGGACGCCGGAATTGACGGTCGTCACCTCATTGCGCGGCATGTGTCTCGTTGCGGCGCGGACATTGGCGAAGAGCAGCGAATTGAGCGAGCCGTAGATCGGCAGCAGCAGCAGCGCGCTGATGATGAAGGTGGCCTGCGCCGGCAGGATGTAGATCGACCCGTAACCGATGACACCAAAGACGGCGGCGGCCACCATCATCGTGCGGTATTCGCCGAGCCGGTCGGCGAGATTGCCGAGCAGGATACTGACGATCACGTTGACCGCGGCGGCGGAGAAGATCAACACGGAATAGAGGCCGTTGCTGAGGCCAAGTTCACGAATGCCGACGACGGATTGATAGGGCGAGGTTGCGGCGCCAGCTATGCCGAAGGCGAAGATCGCAAACATGCTGACCCGGATCGTAGGGTCGCGGAAGACATCGGGAAAAAAGCGGCTCATGTCGGGTATCGGAGCGGGTGCAAATCACCCGGAGTTTCGGATGACGGCGCCTTAGCAGGTTCGGCGCGCCGCCGTAACCCGCTAAGGCGAAATGTCATGGTAGGTGGTTGCTCATTCTTGCCAGCGTGCCGAAAAGCGCGCTCGCGGCTGGTAATCGAAATCGCGGTCGAAGGGGAAGGCCGGCCGCGCGCGGCGATTGCTGACGAGGCCCTCGATATCCTGGTTCACCACGCCCTCGGTCAGCGCCATCAGGTTCGGATTGGCGATCGGCGCGAGCTCCGGCGACAAATAACCGGACTTGACGACGAGCAGCCGCACCGCCTTCGGATCGAGGCCAAGGCGCGTGAAATCGGCGATGTTATGATAGGGACGACGCCGGGCCGCCAGCACGACCGTGATGCCGCCGATCCTGACCACGGCCTCGCGTTCGGCCTCGGCACCGGGATCGACCAACGAGATGACTTCGGCCTTCACCTCGGCCGGCTTGCTCGAGGGGTCGAGCGTGCCGCCGATCGAAAGCGTGACCGTGGCGCCTTTGCCGGCGGAGAAGCAGGTTTCCACGGCCGGCCGGTCCGTGATGCCCGCGAGCAATGCGCCCTCGAAATTGCGGGCGATCAACGCGTTCAAGACATCGGCACGGTCGCCGACGCCTCCACCTGTCGGATTGTCGGCGGAATCGGCGAGGATAACAGGCTTCGTTTCGGCCTTCTCCGCAATGTCGAGCATTTCGGGCAGCGGACCGGTGACCGGGCCGAAACGGAACTCGTCGCGCGCATCCCAGTAGGACCGGGCGATCTCTTCCGCCGCCTTCGCAGCCGCCGCTTTTTCCAACCCGGTGACGACGGCACAGGCTGTTGCCCGCGGTTCGTCCGCCCAGACATAGCCGATCATCAGGTTGGCATCGAGGATGCCTTCGCGACGATCGAGACCCGGAAGGATATCGTAGAGGCCCTTGGTCGGCTCGTCCTCCGTCGAGGTGCGCTCACCGGGCCACAGCACCGGAACCGGTGCCCATGCCACGCCCGGCCGCTTCCCCGATTTCAGGGCATCGACCAGCATCGACCACGCACGCGCCATCGTCTCCCTGACGTCGATATGCGGCGCCGTGCGATAGGCGGCGAAGATATCCAGCTGATCGACAATCCTCTGGCTGACATTGCCGTGCAGATCATAGCTCGACCCGACGATACAATCCGGACCGACGACGGCGCGGGCAGCCGAAATCCAGTCGCCCTCGGCATCATCCATGCCCTCGACATTCATGGCGCCATGCATGGCGAGATAGAGCCCTTCGACCGGCAGCGCCGCGCTGAGGCGATCCAGGAACTCGGCCTTGAATGCCTCGTAGGCGACCCGTGAAACCGGGCCGCCGGGTACGGCGCGGGCATGCAGAAGCGGAATGTGCTCGACACCCTCCGCTTCCAGGAAGTTGAAGTATTCGGCTTCGAGCAGATCCGCGCCGCGCAGAACGCGAAAATCCTCGACCGCCATCAGCACCGGCGAATAGGTGCTGCATTCCGTATGAATTCCGCCAACCGCGATGCGCATGGTCAGGACCTCACAGCTTCGGGCTCAGCGGCACGATGGCGCAGAAGCGCAGCCAGTTCTTGGCAACCTTCGGCGTCCATGCGGCTTCGGCGATAGCCGGCAGGCGCGGGAAGACAAGATGATTGAAATAGCCGCGCGACAGGAAGTGCTCCGACCAGATGCAGGCCTGCACGCCCTTCATCTTGCTTCTGAGTTCTTCCGGGAAATCGCCTTCGGCTTCGTAGCCGTAGGTATGCGCCGGCGGCACGGTGCCGGCCCAGCTTGCGCCCGGCTCCTGGAAGGCTTCGTCCTGCACCATGTCTAGATAGTAGGCCTGGCCGGGCGTGATGACGACCTCGTAGCCTTCCTTCGCCAGATCGATGCCGACCTGCGGGTTTTCCCAGGCCATCAGCAGTGTATCTGCAGCCGCAACGCCACCGCCATGGGCGACCTCGTTCCAGCCGGCCAGCTTGCGACCGCGCGCCGTGAGCATATCCTTCACGCGCTTCAGGAAATAGGATTGCAGCGCAAAGGTGCCCTCGATGCCTTCCTGCTCCATCAGCTTCTTGGCAAGCGGCGAGGCAAGCCAGGAGCCGTTCGCCACTTCGTCGCCGCCGATATGGATATAGGCGGACGGGAAAAGCTCGACCATTTCGTCGAAGACCTTCTCCAGGAATTCGTAGGTGAGCGGGATGGCCGGGTTGAGCGCGTTGTTGGGGTAGCCCTGGACGGAATGATAGCTTTCCGGCGCTTCCTGGCCGTCGGTGAGATCGGGCAGCGCCGCAAGCGTTGCCGCGTTGTGGCCGGGAATGTCGATCTCGGGAACGACCTCGACGCTCAGCGATGCCGCATGGGCGACAATCTCGCGCACCTCTTCCTGCGAATAGAAGCCGCCGACCGGCTCGGCGCTGTTGCCGAGCTGCGGCAGGAGCGGCTCGTCCGGCCCGCGCAGGACACCCGTGGTCGTGAGCTGCGGATAGGCCTTGATCTCTAGGCGCCACGCCTCGTCGTCGGTAAGGTGCCAGTGGAAGATGTTGAGCTTGAGCCAGGCCAGGATGTCGATCAGGCGCTTGACGTCGGCGCTCGGGTAGAACTGGCGGGAAACGTCGAGGTGGCAACCGCGCCAGCCATAGCGCGGCTGGTCCGCGATGGTGCCGGAGATCGGGAAGCGAAATGTGTTCGGCTTGCTGCGCGCGCCCTGCAGCAGCTGGGCGAGCGACGTCAGGCCGTACTGGCGACCAGCCGCATCGGCATGGGAAAGGGTGATCTCGTCAGTGCTGAAGACCAGCTTGTAGCCTTCCGCGGCAAGCGATGCATCGTTGACGAAGCGCAGCGCGCGGCCCTGGGGCGATGCAGCCAGGTTGAACGGCGCGTGGCCGCTTTCGAAGAGGCGGCGGAACAGCGCGAGCACCGTCGAGATGGCGCGCAGGTCGTCGGAGGACGAGCCCTCGGCCGGATAGAGAACAACAGGAAAGCCCTCGCCCGGCTTTGCATCGATGGACGCAGGCCATGGCTGCAGGGCGAAGGGCAGGTCGAGCTTGCCCTCCGGCAACAGCACCGGCGGCGGCTCGCTGACGGCGTTTTCGAGCAGCAGGTCAGAGACGAGAACCGTGACATGCTTGCCGCTGGATAGCGTCACATAGGCGGACTTGGCGCCATCCGTGCAATGCTTGGCCGGCCGGTGCAGGCCGCTGACGGTGAAGGTCCAGCTCTTGCCGGGTTCGATCGTTACCCCTTCCGGCGGTGCGAATTCGTGGAAGTTCGCGTTGCGGCGCAGGAAGACCGCGTTGTCGCAGGCTGCCCGGTCGATCACGCGGGTGAGCGAGGTATAGACGAGCTTGAAGCCTGAAAGCGGCGCGTCGGAGAGATTGAAAAGTGTGAATGTAAAGCGGCCGTTCGGCCCGCCATCCGGTTGCCAGGTGCTTTCCAGGCGATAGGAAGCCGTTTCCATATCTGTTCCTCTCTTATTATGATTGTCAGTAGTGTTCGGACTGCGAGAAGGTGCGCGCCAGCTCCGCCTGTCCGGCCGTCAGGCCGCAATCGACGGGAAGGCAGACGCCCGTGATGGCGGAGGCGAGCGGCCCGGCGAGGAAGCCGACGGCATTGGCGACATCCTTGGGATCGACGACACGCTGCAGCGGATACCAGCGCCGCGCCTCCTCGAAGACATTGGGATTTGCCGCGGCCCGCGCTTCCCATGCCTGGGTGCGGACGGTGCCCGGGGCGATGGCGTTGGAGCGGATGCCGAACTTGCCGTACTCGACGGCGATCAGCTTGGTAAGATGGAGCAGCCCGGCCTTGGCGGCGCTGTAGGCGGGGTGGCCGAAGACATTCATGCCGTTGACCGAGGCAATGTTGATCACCGACCCGCGCGACGCTTTGAGCATGTCCTCCACCGCGCGGAAGCATAGGAACGCCGCTTCCAGATTGAGCGCGTTGTCCATGCGCCAGATTTCCGGCGTCGTGTCGTGAAGGCTGACGGCGCGGGCGGCACCCGCGTTGTTGACAAGCGTGGCGACGGTGCCGAGCGCCGCGGCGCGGCCCGCCATCTCGGCGACACTGCCGGCATCGGTCACATCGCAGGCGACGGCAACGAAGCGATCCGCCGGGCCGAGTGCCGAAGCCGCCTTTTCGGCGGCGGCGAGATCGATATCGACAAGCAGGACCACATCGTGATCCCCGGCAAGCCGCGCGGCGATGGCACGGCCGATATCGCCCGCGGCGCCGGTTACGATCGCTACCGATTTCGTCATTCTATGGTCCCTCGTGATATCGCATGGAATTGTCAGTCCCCGAGCAGCTGGCGGTCGTCGCCATCGCGGTGGGCGACCAGCTGTTGCTTGATGCGGCGCAGCGCCACTGCCGCCTTCGGCTGGATCGCATAGGCGACGAGGCTGGCGAGGATATCGATGGCGGCGATGTAGGCGATGCGCGTCGAGGTCGGCCGGAAGATGTTGTTGCCTTCCTGCAGATCGATCGGAATGACGATTTCCGCCGCCTGCGCCACGGCACTGCCGCTCTGCGTGAGCGCGATCGTCGTCACCCGTGTCTCGCGCGCCAGCGCGAAGGCGCGGACCAGTTCGCTGTTTCGCCCCGAGAACGACGAGCCGATCAGCACATCCGTCGGCTTGGCGGCGGCGGCCATCATCAGTTGCATGCTGTGGTCGGAGGTGGCGGTGACGTGCAGGCCGAAGCGGAACAGGCGGTTCTGCAGCTCGCTCGCGACCATCGACGAATTGCCGCCCGATCCGAAGGCATAGATCATGTCGGCGCGCGACAGCCGCTCGGCCGCCAGCTCGATGGCGGCCAGATCGAGCGATCGATGCAGCAGGAACAGCGCGTTCTGTGCCTTGGTGACGATATCCTGCGCCACGTCGGCCGGATTGCTGCTTTTCGGCTCCGGCTTGAGGTAGCGCATGCCGACATAGGCGGTGCGGGCAAGCTGGACCTTAAAATCGGCGAAGCTCTCGCAGCCGAGCCTGCGGCAAAAGCGGGTTACCGTCGGCGGCGACACATCGGCCTTTTCGGCAAGCTCGATGATCGAGGCATTCACCGCGAATTCGAAATCATTGAGAAGGATATCGGCGATGCGGGTTTCGGAGGGCGAAAGCCGGGCCTTTTCTTCCTGAAGTGTCGAGAAAATATCCATGCCCGGCTCCCTTGGATTCGATCGTTCAATCCTTGGGTTTATAGGCGACGCAGTCGATTTCAACCTTGCAATCGACCATCATCGACGATTGCACGCAGGCGCGCGCCGGCGGGTGCTCGCCGAAATATTCCTGATAGATGCCGTTGAACGTCCAGAAGTCGCGCGGGTCGTCGAGCCAGACGCCGCAGCGAACGACGTGTTCGAGGCCGTAGCCGGCTTCTTCGAGAATGGCGATGACGTTTTGGATGGTCTTGTGCGTCTGCGCGACGATATTGCCGTCGATGATCTCGCCATTTTCCATGGCGACCTGACCCGAGACATAGAGCCAGCCGTCCGCTTCCACGGCGCGTGCGAACGGCAGCGGCTTGCCGCCTGCACCCTTTTGAACCGTGCCGTAGCGCTTGATGGTCATTGCCGGATCCTTGCAAATTATTTTCGTGATAAGTTGACAAGTGACCATAGAAAGCGGAATTTGACCAGCGAAAAACGCCAATCATGAAAAGAATTTCAATACGAGGGAGTTTATGCGCGATCCTTTCCAAAATCCCTTTCCCGCTTCAGATGCAGCCAGACACGCCATCTGGGAGATGCTGGTTCCGCGCGATATCGATGCCTTCCTGGCGGCCGACTGGTCGATGGTGGAGCATGATTTTGTAGAGGAAGGCTTCATCGGCATCGACGGACGCAAGGAGACCAGTCCCGACAAATGGCGCCTCGCCTTCCCGGCCCTGTCCGCCTATCGCGACGAATGGCTGCGCCAGGCAAAGGACTTCGCGACGCAATCCTTCGCTGAGGACACCCGCACCGCCATCTTCACGACGACCACGCTCGAAGACATCGAGATCGAGGGCGAGATGGCGCTGGTGCGCAAGAAGTTCAACGGCGGCATCAAGAGGGCCGACGGCAGCCTGGATGTCATGCAGTGGCAGACGCTCTACTACTGCCGCAAGCATGAGGGCCGCTGGAAGATCTGCGGCTTCACAGGCTATCTGCCGAACCCGATGGGCTGATCAACAAGAAGGCCAAACCCTTGCGCATTTTCACGGCGGCGCTCGCAACCGAGACCAATACTTTCTCTCCGATCTGCGTCGACCGACGCGCCTTCGAGGCGTCGCTCTACGCGCCGCCCGGCGAGCATCCCGATACGCCGACGCTCTGCACCGCACCGATTACGGTCGGCAGGCGTGTCTGCGCCGAGAAGGGCTGGGAGCTGATCGAGGGCACGGCCACCTGGGCCGACCCCGCCGGACTGGTCAGCCGCTCGACCTATGAGAGCCTGCGCGACGAGGTGCTGACGCAGCTGACGGCGGCGATGCCGGTGGATGCCGTCGTGCTCGGCCTGCACGGGGCGATGGTCGCGGCGGGTTACGAAGATACCGAGGGCGATATACTGACGCGCGTGCGTGAGATCGTCGGTCCCGACATTCTCGTCTGCGCCGAACTCGATCCCCACAGCCACCTGACGGCGAAGCGGCTGAAGGCGGCCGATGTCTTCGTCTATTTTAAGGAATTTCCGCATACCGATTTCGTCGATCGCGCCGAGGACCTGTGGCGGATCGCGGTCGATACGCTGGAGGGCCGGGTCAGACCCGTG
The DNA here is from genome assembly GCA_900471485.1 of Hyphomicrobiales bacterium. Lineage (GTDB taxonomy): Bacteria > Pseudomonadota > Alphaproteobacteria > Rhizobiales > Rhizobiaceae > Rhizobium. Next base: position 119,305 of record UCEU01000020.1, on the reverse strand, counting down.
ATGTCTGCCTTCGACTGCCGGATGATCGACGTCTACCCGACCTCGCGCGAGCCGATGCGCTCCTTCGTCGACAGGATCATGGGGATCGAGCAATCGGACCCGGACATTCTCTCCATCTCTGTCATTCACGGCTTCATGGCCGGCGACGTGCCCGAAATGGGCACCAAGATGCTTGTCGTTACCGATGGCAAACCGGACAAGGGCGAAGCGCTGGCGCGCGAGCTCGGTCTCGAGCTGTTCTCCAAGCGCGGCACGTTCATCATGCCGCAGATCGACGAGACGCAGGCAGTCGCCCAGGCGATGGCAGCCACGGCATGGCCAGTCGTCATCGCCGACGTCTGGGACAACCCGGGCGGCGGCACGGCCGGTGATGCCACCGTTCTATTGGAAGAACTGCGCGCCCGCGGCGCCAAGGATACCGCGATCGGCACGATCTGGGACCCGATGGCCGTGCAGATCTGCATGGCCGCCGGCGAGGGTGCGGAAATTCCGCTGCGCTTCGGCGCCAAGTCGGCACCCGGCACCGGCAATCCGGTGGATGGCACCGTGAAGGTGGTGAAGCTGGTGGCGAATGCCGAAATGCGCTTCGGCGAGAGCTTCGCGCCATTCGGCGACGCCGCGCATATCGTTCTCGACGGCATCGACATCATCCTCAACTCGACGCGCGCGCAGAGCTTCGATCCGAGCCTGTTTTCGGTGATGGGGATCGATCCCACGTCGAAGAAAATCCTCGTCATCAAGTCGACGAACCATTTCTACGCTTCCTTTTCCAAGATCGCGTCGGAAATCATTTACTGCTCGGCCGGCACGCCTTATCCAAACAATCCGGCCAAGACGGCCTATCGTCATGCGCCGAAAACCATATGGCCGATGATCGCCGATCCCCACGGCACAGAACGCGGAGCAGCGTGACATGCAGGACAATCCCTTTGCCATCGTGGCCAAGGCCGGCGACAAGATCGCCGACCTCTCGACCCCGCGTCCCATTATCGATGAGGATCGCCTGGCGGCGAACATCGCGCGCACGCAAAGCTACATGGACCAGCATGGGCTGAACTTCCGTCCGCACATCAAGACACACAAGATCCCGGCGCTGGCGAGCGCCCAAGTCGCAGCCGGCGCCAAGGGCATCAACTGTCAGAAGATCACCGAGGCCGAGGTTTTCGCGGCTGCCGGCTTCGACGACATCCTCATCACCTTCAATATTCTCGGCCCTGAAAAGCTCGAACGCCTGGCCGACCTCAACGGGCGTATCGGCGGCCTAAAGGTCGTCGCCGACAGCACGGTGACCATCGACGGCCTCTCGGCACAGTTTGCCACCCGCAAGCCGCTGGCCGTGCTGGTGGAGTGCGACACGGGCGGCGGGCGCTGCGGCGTGCAGACGCCGGCGGAGGCGCTTGCGCTGGCCAAGCGTATTCATGACGCAAAGGGACTGATTTTCGGCGGCCTGCTGAACTACCCGAAGCCGGGCGCTGCCGCCGAGGTGCAGGCATTTCTCAGCGAGACGCTGGCGCTGCTGGAGGCACAGGGTATCGACTGCCCGATCGTCAGCAACGGCGGCACGCCGAGCCTCTTCGAAGCGCATCTCGTGACGGCCGCGACCGAGCATCGCGCAGGCACCTACATCTACAACGACCGCTCGATGGTACGCGCCGGCCATTGCGGCGAGGACGATTGCGCCATGCACGTACTGGCGACGGTGGTTTCTCGCCCGACCGCCGACCGTGCGGTCATCGACGCCGGCTCCAAGGCGCTGACATCCGACCTGCTCGGCTTTTCCGACTACGGCACCGTGGTCGGCTATCCCGAAGCTGTCGTTACCGGTCTCTCCGAGGAACACGGGGTTATCGACCTCAGCAAGTGCGGCGCGAAGCGCCCCGAGATCGGTGAGAAGATCCGGATCATCCCGAACCACACATGCGTCGTCTCGAACCTTTTCGACACGATGGTCTTCCATCGCGATGGCATAGTCACGAGGGTCGAGGACGTGGCGGCGCGCGGGCTGGTCTGGTAACCGATCCGGATACGCTCACCTTTTGTTTTCCTTGCCGAAACGCCGTTTCGGACAGGGCTTGACGTTGTGTATTTCGCGCGCATCTTCTTCTAAGCCGTGCGCAATGGGCGCGCGCAGGGGAGGTCGGTTCGATGCGAATTCTGGTGGCAATGGGAATAGCGGCAAGCCTGGCGTTGGTCTCGGCAGCCGAGGCGCCACATGAGTGGCAGATCACCGGCGGCGTAAGGGCCGATTCAGATCCGGTGCTGCTTGCCAGATACGACCGTGCCTTGCGTTACTGCGAGCCTGAGGCGGAGTATCGCGGTTCGATAGACACGGCCAGCCTGCTCTATGTAACGGCGCTGCGCAGCTGCCTCAGCCGTCAGGGTTTCACCGACCGGGGCTCGTTCTCCTATCCGGTCAACAATCTCTTCTGGCACTTCCTCGATCGATAGATCAGGCCGCCGTCGGCGAGCCGAGCAGATTGAGGTCGATATCGGTAAGTTCGACGCGGCGCTCGAAGGCTAGGCCCGCATCGTCGAACAGATGGCAGTCGGCGGCATTGATGCCGGCGACCAGCGGCTGTTCGGCGCGAACACCGACGCTACCGGGCAGCGTGGCGCAGAAATTCTCGCCCTCACCGTCAAGCGAGGCGTAAGCAACCGTCTGCGCGCCGAGGCGCTCGATGACCGTCGGCGTGACGTTGATGGTAATATCGCCCGATCCGATGTGGATATGCTCCGGACGAACGCCGAGTGACAATGTCGCGCCGACCGCAACATCGCGCGGAACGACGGGGATAGTGAGCTTCTGCCCCTTGTAATCGACGCTGACGCCGGCATCGCTGACGCCGGTGCAGGTGACGGGCAGAATGTTCATCTTCGGATTGCCGATGAAGCCGGCAACGAAGAGATTGGCGGGCTTGTGATAGAGCTCGAGCGGCGCGCCCGTCTGGGCGATGTCGCCGGCGTTGAGGACGACGATCCGGTCGGCCATCGTCATCGCCTCGACCTGGTCGTGGGTGACGTAGATCATCGTCGCCTTCAACTGGCGGTGCAGCTTGGCGAGCTCGATGCGCATGTCGGCGCGCAGCGCCGCGTCGAGGTTGGAAAGCGGCTCGTCGAACAGGAAGATCTTCGGTTCGCGCACGATGGCGCGGCCGATCGCCACGCGCTGACGCTGGCCACCCGACAGCATGCCGGGCTTCTGCTGCAGGCGCTGATCAAGGTGGAGAATGCGGGCGGCGTTCTCGACCTTGGCCTTCAGCTTTTCTTCTTCCATCTTCTCGACGCGAAGCGGAAAGGCGATGTTCTCGAACACCGTCATGTGCGGATAGAGCGCATAGGACTGGAACACCATGGCGATGCCGCGCTTGACCGGCGGCAACTCGTTGACCCTGACACCATCGATGACGATATCGCCGGCGCTGGTTTCATCGAGGCCCGCGATCATGCGCAGCAGCGTGGACTTGCCACAGCCGGAGGGTCCGACGAAGACCACGAATTCGCCGTTCCTCACCTCGAGCTGAACGCTCTTGAGAACCTCGAAGTCGCCGTAGAACTTCTGAACCTTGTTGAGAAAAAGCTGTCCCAAAACCTGTCTCCGGTCGCCGCGTCACCCGGCGCTAATTCGTAATAGATGAAGGATCGCGGGTGTTGCGCCCGCGATCCCAACAAAGGCTTACTTGAACGCTTCGATTTCGCCGGCAGCCTTCTTCAAGGCATCGGCCGGCTCGGCCTTGCCCGTCACGACGGACTGAACCATCTCGATGATCGAGTTCTGGAAACCCTTGTAATCCGTGAAGAGCGGCTCGGGACCACCGAACTGGATACCGTCGATGAACGGCTTCCACGACGGATCGGCCTTGACGAATTCGTCAACCTTGGCCGACGGACGCAGCGGCGTCAGGCCGGCGCCGCCCTGGAGCTCGTATTCGCCCTGCGGACCCGGAGAGGTGATATACTTGGCGAATTCGATCGCCTTGTCTTCCACGCCGGAGCCCTTGAAGACGGCAAGGCTGTCGGTGATGAGCAGCGTGCCTTCGCCCTTGGCCGAAGGTCCGAGCGGAAGTGCCGCAACGCCCCAGTTGATCTTGGTGTCCTTGAGGCGGGCAGCAGCACCCGAACCGGCCTGGATCATGCCGACCTTGCCATCGAGGAAGATGGCGCGGATTTCATTCTGTTCGTAGGCGGTGGCGCCTTCGACGGAATAGGGCGTGATGTCCTTGTAGGCCTGGAGCGCAGCCAGAACCTCGGGGCTGTCGATGACGATCTTGTCGCCGTCGATGACCTTGCCGTTATTGGTGTAAACCCAATGCATGAACTGGTGCATGGTGTTGTCGAAGGTCTTGGCCGGCAGGCCGTAGCCCGCGATGCCGGTCTTTTCCTTGATCTGCTTGGCGTCGGCGATTTCCTCGGCCCAGGTTGTCGGCGGCTTCTCGGGATCAAGGCCTGCCTGCTTGAAGATATCCTTGTTCCAGTAGAGGGCCTTGGTCGAGAAGGCGACCGGAACGCCCCACTGATTGCCGTCGAAGGTGACTGTATCGACGATATTAGGATAGTAGCTCTTCTTTTCTTCGTCGGTCATCGGCACCGGAACGATGAGGTCGTTCTGGGCGAATTCCTTCAGCGTGCGCGAGCCTACATAGGCCATGGCGACGGGCGTGCCGGCGGCAGCCAGCGTCGTTGCCTTGTCCTGGCACTGCTCCCAGCCGACGACTTCAGGCTTGACGCTCCAGCCCGGATTCTTGCCTTCCCATTCCTTGATGTACTTCTCGTGGATGGGGTCGATCTTGTCGCCGCAGTAGATCCAGCTGATTTCCTGATCGGCGGCCTGGGCGGTCATGGCGCCGAGCGCGGTCGAGCCGAGCAAGGCAAGGGCCATGAGCCCGGTCTTGAATTGAATCGTCATTCTTATGCTCCCGTTTTTTCTCTGGTTGTGGCTTACTGTTTCACCGCGCCGGCGGTCAGACCGCTGACGAGATACCTTTGAAGGAAGAAGATAACGATCATGGCCGGCGCGATGCCGACGAAGCTCGCAGCCATGAGTTCGTTCCAGACGACTTCCTGACGGCCGAAATAGGCGAAGAGCCCGACGGGCAGCGGCGCATATTCGGTCTTGGAGTTGAAGGTGAGCGCAAAGATGAACTGCTGCGCATAGGAGCCGATGAAGGTGGTGATCGCTACCACGGTGATCCCGGGCATGGCGATCGGGAGGATGACGCGGCGCAGCGTGTAGAAATGGCTGGCACCATCGACGAAAGCCGCTTCGTCCAGTTCCCTGGGGATACGCATCATGTAGGTGCGAAGCAGCCAGATCGCCGACGGGATGAGGAAGGCCACGCCCGGCACCATGATCGCGAAATAGGTGTTGAGCAGACCAAGCGAGCGCATCAGCCGGAAGAGCGGGATGAGAAGCACGGCGCCCGAGAACATGTTGACCGCCAGGAACGCGCCAAGCAGCAGCCCGGCGCCCTTGAACTCGAAGCGGGCGAAGGCGTAGGCCGCCGGAACGACCAGCACCAGAACGACCGCGGTCACGATGGTCGAGATGAAGAACGAGTTGAAGATATAGCGCGCGAAGCCCGGAACGCTGACCCACATCGTCCGGTAGGCCTCGAACGAACCGTTTTCGGGAATGAACCGGTAAGGCGAGGAAAACAGCTGGCTGAGCGGCTTCAACGAAACCAGGAAGCCCTCGACGAACGGCGCCAGCACGAAAGTCAGGAAGACCAGGATACCGGCATAGATACCGATGATCTCGTACCACTTGTACCGGTTGATCAGTTGCGAGCGGTTCATCGCTTGTCTCCCGAGGCAAGGCGGCTGGTCAGGCGGAAATAGCAGACGCAGAAGATCGACAGGAAGATGCAGATCAGCACGGCGCGCGCGGCACCCTCGCCGTATTTGTTCGACCCGATCGCCGTCTTGTAGGTATCGATGATCATCGTCGTCGTCTCGCCGCTCGGCCCGCCGCGCGTGAGAATCCAGATGATGTCGAAGGAATTGAAGGTCGAGATGAGCGACAGCATCGACATGGTGATCATCGACGGGACGATCAGCGGCAGGGTGATGCGGCGGAAGCGATAGAAGCGCCCGGCTCCATCAGTCCACGCTGCCTCATAGAGATCCTGCGGGATCGCCTGCATGGCGGCGAGCATGTAGAGCGTCACCATGGGAACGCCGATCCATACGTCGGTGATGACGGTCGCCCAGAAGGCGGTCGAGCCCTCGGCGAGGAACGCCACCGGCCCGGACACCAGCCCGAACCGCTGCAGCATGCCCGAGATCATGCCGAACTGGCCGTTATACATCCAGCCCCACATGAAGATGCCGATCGCCATGGGAACGATCCACGGCGGCATGGTGAGGACGCGAAACAGCGCCCTGCCCGGCACCGCCGAGTTCAGCATCGTCGCGCCGAAGACGCCGATGATCATCTTGATCGACACCGAGAAGAACGTCCAGATGAAGGTCCGGATGATGACTTCGGCGAAGGTCGAGTTGAAGATCTTCGCGTAGTTGACCCAGCCGACCCAGTTGGTCGTGCGTTTCAACGACGCGTCGGTGAAGGACAGGATGAAGGTATCGACCAGCGGATAGGCGACGATAACTGTGACGTAGAGGACAGCCGGGAGAAGCAGGATCCAGGCGAAGATGACGGTGCTTCTTTGAACACTCATCTTGCCGCCCTCCTCAAGCCGCTCTTGCGTGAAGCGCCTCGTCGAAGCGATCCCATAGCGGGCGCATATCGACGACTGTCTTCTTCATACGGGCCTCATCCATGGAAAGTGCGAGAATGCCGGCTTCGAGCGCGTTGAGCGTCGAGACGGGCAGCTCGGTGCCGTTGCGCACGCTGTCGAGCAGGTCGGCCGCCATCTGTTCGTCGGCGCCGTAGTGTTGCGAAAGCTCGGTCGCGGCGTATTTGTTCTCCACGACCTTCTTGCCGGTCAGCTGCTCGTGGACATCGAGATAGCCGCGCACGAAATCGCCCTCGGCCATGCCGCGCGAGCCCATGATGGCGAAGCGGCGGAACTGGTCGGGTACGTTGAGATTGGTGTGGAAGTTCATGCCGACGCCGTTGGCGTATTCGACGATGGCGACCTGGTAGTCGATGATATCCGCATCGCTGTCGAACACCTTGTCGGACCCCATCCAGCCGCTCGGCTTGCGATGGAACATCTCAAGATCGTTGATGCCTTCGCGGGCCGGATCGTTGGCCGGCGTGAAGCTCTTTCGGCCGCCGAAGCTCGCGACCCTCTCGGGCCGCGCGCCGACGACGCCATTATAGAGGTCGAGGTCGTGGCAGCACTTTTCGAGCATGAAGCTGCCGGAATAACGCTCGTAGCGGCGCCAGTCGCGCATGAAGAAGGCGCCGTGATATGGCTCGATATGCTCGGAAGCCTCGATCGAGACGATCTGGCCGAGCTTGCCTGTGGCCTGGATGGCGCGCAGGTCCTTGTAGAGCGGCGAATAGCGCAGCACCAGACCGACCATCAGCCGCTCATGGCCGAACTTCGCCATCAGGTGCGCGAGTTCGATGCTTTCGGCGATCGTGGTGACGATGGGCTTCTCGCAGAACACTTTCAGACCGGCCTCGAGGCCGAGCCTGATGTGATCGAGATGCATGTGATTGGGGGAGCCGATCATCAGAAGATCGAGCTTCTCATTGGCGAGAAGGTCTTGCGGCGTGGCATAGGCCTTGCCGACCGAGATGCCCTGTTCGACAAGTCCGGGAAGGCCCGCGGGATCGGGATCGACGTAGCCGACGAACTCTATGCTCGGGTCGATCGCGCTGAAGACGTGTCCAAGATAGCCGAGCCGAAATCCGAGCCCGATAATTCCCACTTTCATGCTATTCCCGTTCCCAATTACGTAATTTATTTTCGTCAGGTTGTGACAAAAATTCGAACGCGTCAACACGAATCCCGCAAAAAGTTCGATGTATGAAATTAATTTTCATGATCGCTCATTTTAGAGCGATCAATGAAAATGACCGTCCGGGCGATGCGGGAACGGCCGGCGGAGCCATTGTCCCGCAGGCGCGACGCGACGCTTCTACTGGTTTCGCCGCTTGCCTTCGAGAAGATCCAGCACCGAGTTCGCGGCATCCAGAACGTTGGTCCCTGGGCCAAATACGGCGGCCACGCCGTTGTCCATCAGGAACTGATAGTCCTGCCGGGGAATGACCCCGCCGACCACCACGATGACGTCCTTCGCGCCCTTTGCCTTCAACGCATCGATCAGCTGCGGCGCCAGCGTCTTGTGGCCGGCCGCGAGCGACGACATGCCGACGACCTGGACCTTGTTCGCCACGGCGAGATCCGCCGCCTCGCCCGGGGTCTGGAACAGCGGGCCGGCGAGTACGTCGAAGCCGATATCGCCGAAAGCCGAGGCGATGACCTTGGCGCCGCGATCATGACCATCCTGCCCGAGCTTGGCGACCATCACCTTCGGCCGACGGCCGATCGTCGCGCTCAGCTCTGCCATGCGGTTCCTGATGACGGCGAGTTCCGGCTCGTCGCGATAGGCTTCGCCATAGACGTCCTGGATGACCTCAGGCGTCGCGGCGTGATCGCCGAAGGCAGTGCGCATCGCGTCCGAGATTTCTCCGACCGTGGCGCGCGCACGCGCTGCGTCCACCGCCGCCGCCAGAAGATTGCCGCGACCGCTTTTTGCCACCTCGGTCAGCGCCGTTAGCGTTTCGCCGACCTTCGTCGCGTCGCGGCGGCGCCTGGTCTCGTCCAGCCGCCGGATCTGCGCCGCGCGCACCGCGCTGTTGTCGATCTCGAGAATGTCGATCGGCTCCTCGTTGTCGAGGCGATACTTGTTGACCCCGACGATGATCTCCTCGGCCTTGTCGACGGCGGCCTGGCGGCGGGTGGCGGCTTCCTCGATAAGCCGTTTCGGCAGCCCCTCGTTGACCGCCCTGGTCATGCCGCCCAGCGCCTCGACCTCCTCGATCAGCGCCCAGGCCTTGTCGGCGAGTTCCTTGGTCAGGCTCTCGACATAGTAGGAGCCGGCCAGCGGATCGACCACCTTGGTCACGCCGGTCTCGTGCTGAAGGATGAGCTGGGTATTGCGGGCGATCCGCGCCGAGAATTCCGTCGGCAGCGCGATCGCCTCGTCGAAGGAATTGGTGTGCAGCGACTGCGTGCCGCCAAGCACGGCCGACATGGCCTCGAAAGCGGTGCGCACGATGTTGTTGTAGGGATCCTGTTCCTGAAGCGAGACGCCGGATGTCTGGCAATGGGTGCGCAGCATCAGCGAAGACGGCTTTGCGGGATTGAATTCCTGCATGATGCGCGTCCACAGGAAGCGCGCCGCCCTGAGCTTGGCCGCCTCCATGAAGAAATTCATCCCGATCGCGAAGAAAAAGGAAAGACGGCCGGCGAACGCATCGACATCGAGGCCCTTGGCGATGGCGGCGCGGACATATTCGCGGCCGTCGGCAAGCGTGAAGGCCAGTTCCTGCACCAGCGTCGCCCCGGCCTCCTGCATATGGTAGCCGGATATGGAGATGGAATTGAACTTCGGCATCTCGTTCGCCGTATATTCGATGATATCGGCGACGATCCGCATCGAGGGTTCGGGCGGATAGATATAGGTGTTGCGGACCATGAACTCCTTGAGGATGTCGTTCTGGATGGTCCCGGAGAGTTCGGCGCGCGATACCTCCTGCTCCTCGCCGGCAACGATGAAAGACGCAAGGATCGGGATGACCGCGCCGTTCATGGTCATGGAGACGGAGATTTTCTCGAGCGGGATACCGTCGAACAGGATCTTCATGTCCTCGACGCTGTCGATTGCCACGCCAGCCTTGCCGACATCGCCTTCGACACGCGGATGGTCGCTGTCATAGCCACGATGGGTAGCAAGGTCGAATGCGACGGAAACGCCTTGCTGACCTGCTGCCAGCGCCTTGCGATAGAACGCATTGGAGGCTTCCGCGGTCGAGAAGCCGGCATATTGCCGGATCGTCCACGGCCGCCCGGCATACATCGTGGCGCGCGGACCGCGCGTGAAGGGAGCGATGCCCGGAAGCGAGCCGAGATGGGGCAAGCCCTCGACATCGTCCTCGGTGTAGACCGGCTTGACGTCGATACCCTCGGGGGTTTTCCAGACAAGCGTCTCGGCTGGAGCGCGAAGCTCCTTCTCGGCGAGAGCCTGCCAATCTCCAACGGTCTTCTTCGTCATTGCGTCCTCCGGCATTCTTATTTGCCGCAGGCTAGCACTTTACAGACGCGGGATGCGAGAGACCCGTTGATGATTTGTCGAGGATGATCGCTTGCCGGGTTTCACTTCATTCGGCGGCAGCGAGCGCCGGATTGCTGTGACGGAAGAAGGCGGAGAGTTCGCCCACGACCTCGGCGATGCGGGCCGAGAGCGGCTCGGAAACGATCTTGTAATCGGTGAAGTCTCGATCAGACGCGTAAACCGCGGTCGGCAGCGTGTGGGCCATGAAGAAGCCGAACAACGGCCGAAGCTGGTGCTCGACCATCAGCGCATGCCGGTCACCGCCACCGGTCGCGGTGATGATGATAGGCTTGGCGCGCAGCTCATGCGGATCGATGAGATCGATCAGATGCTTAAACAGGCCCGGATAGGAACCTTTGTAGGTCGGCGAGCCGATGATCAGCGCGTCGGCATTCGCGACCTCGTCGAGGATATGCCTTGCCGTCTCGTCCAGTTCCTTGCGCCACTGCGCCTGGCCGAGCGAAGGGCCGACATCCGTGAGATCGTATATGCTGGCATCGAAGCCGTACCTGTCGATGGCGCGGCCGGCAACGTCCTCCACCAGCGCGCGCGTCTTGGATGGCCGGTTGAAACTTCCTGCGAGGCCGACGAGTTTGGGAGCGGACATAAGATACCTTTCCAGCACACGAAATGTTGGAACCAATATTGTCTATCAATATTATAGATTAAAGAAATGACTGTTCGAGTTTTGCCGCTCCGCTGAAAAATCGATGTCGCGCCGGCGCGTCGAGTTCAGGAAACGCTGACCGGCTTGGAGCGAAGCCGGCTTGCGGTTGCGGGGTCGGCGCGGCGGCATAGCTGCGGCGGCAGACCGCGCATGATCAGCTCCGCATCCGCAACGGCCATCGAGCCGAGCGCATAGAACGCATCGCGCGTGCCGCCCGTGCGGTGCGCGGAAAGCAACAGCCCCTCGACCTTGCGAACTGGATCATCCGCGGCGACCGGCTCTTCCGGAAACACGTCGGTCGCGGCGCGGATGTGGCCGGAACGGACGGCCTCTAGCATGGCGGGGAAATCCACGACCGCGGCGCGGCTCATCAGCAGGAAGGCGGAGCCCGGCTGCATCAGCGCGAACTCGCGCCGGCCGATAAAGCCTTCGTTTTCGCTGGTAACGATCGCGAAGACGAAGACGACACGGCTCTCGCTGAAGACTTCGTCCAGCGAGGCGGGCGTGCAGTCGTGCCGCTCAATGATCTCGTTGGGCAGCCAGGGATCGAAAACCCGCACTGTGTTGCGGAACGGACGGATCAGGTCACGAAGCTGGCGACCGAGATCGCCGAAGCCGACAAGGCCGACCGGCGCGCCGGCAAACCGGAAGGTGCCGTCATTGCCGGCAAGGCCATATTGCTCGGTGCCGTCTCGGAAAGCCCTGTCCGCCGTCGTCAGCCCGCGGGCGAGATCGAGCGCCATGCCGAGCGCGGCTTCCGCCACCGGCGAAGCGAAGGCGGATGCCGGCGTGATGACCCAGATGCCGCGCTCCACGCAGGCCTGGTAATCGATATTGGGCAGAAAGTTGGACTCGACGTTGATGATCGCCTTCAGCTTCGGCGCACGATCAAGCCTCTCCTTCGGCATGTCGGTCTGGCCGAAGATCAGCACCGTGTCGGCAAGCAGCGCCTCGACCTGCTCGGCCGGCATCTGGCGGTCTTCGCAGACGACGACCTCTCCCAGTTGCTCTAGGCGGCGGCGCACATCCTCAGTCATGATGAGATCGAGCGTCCGCGGCAGCGGATCGACGAGAATGATATTCCTGCTCATGTTGTCTCCTCTTCCCGGAGACAACATGGAAATACGCCCGCCTCTGCGCAAGCGATTTTATAGCGGGGTTATTTTTGCCGCGTGGAAAGAACGTTGCGGATCGAGAAGCTGGAGTTGATCCTGAGCACGCCGGGAAGTACCGACAGTATCTCCTTGTGGATCCGCTCGAACGCGCCGGCGCTTTCGACATCGACACGCAGAAGATAGTCGGATCCGCCGGTCATGAGGAAGCATTCGCGAATCTCAGGATATCGGCGAACGGCGGATTCGAAGCGGTTGAGATATTCTTCCGTCTGACGCTCCAGCGTGATCTGGATGATGACGGCGATCGGCTGCTCGCCGGCCGCCATGTCCACCAGCGCCGTATAGCCGGTAATGATCCCGGCCTTTTCCATCAGCGTGATCCGGCGCAGGCAGGCGGAAGGCGAGAGGCCGACCTCCTTGCCGAGATCGACATTGGAGATGCGCGAGTTCAGCCGCAGCTGGCGGATGATCTTCCTGTCGATCGCATCGATTTCATACATGTCATTTCCTCAACATTGCCGGCGGCGATCGCGACACGGTCGCCACGCACGAAACATTGAAAAGCTCAAAAAAACTCACCGCCAACAACCACCAAACGCACGTTTCTGCAAGTGATTGCAAGAACAATTCGATGAATCGTGGATAGTCTCTCAATATCGGATATCGGGGCACGGCCATGAACAGCAGCACCATCAATCTCGCGCTCACCACCGACGGCTGCGGATTGCTGACGATTGATCTTGGCGCCATTGCCGGGAACTATCGCAGGCTGGCCGCCGAAGTCCGCCCTGCTGCGGCAGCCGCCGTCGTCAAGGCCGATGCCTATGGTCTCGGCGCCATCCCCGTCAGCCAGCGGCTTTATCAGGAGGGATGTCGCTCCTTCTTCGTCGCCCACTTTCTGGAAGCCGTGCAGTTGCGGCCGTCACTGCCGCAGGACGCGGCGATCTACGTGCTGAACGGTCTGCAGCCGGGTCATGAGGAACGCGCGGCGATCCTCGGTATCGTGCCGCTTTTGAACAGCATGGAGCAGACCAGGGCGTGGGCGCGGACCGCGGCAACTCACGGACGACGGCTGAAGGCGGCGTTGCAGGTCGACAGCGGCATGTCCCGGCTTGGCCTTTCGGGCGAGGAAATCACCGGCCTGCTCGCCGAGCCTGCCCTCGCCGCCGACATCGAGCTTACCCTGCTTGTCAGCCACCTTGCCTGCGCCGACGAGCCCGAGAACTCCGCCAATGCCGATCAACTGGAGGCATTGCGCGAGATATCGAGCCGCTTTCCGGGCCTGCCGATCTCCATCGCCAATTCCGGCGGCATGTTTCTGGGCGAGGCCTTCCACGGCTCGCTGGCGCGCCCTGGTATCGCGCTTTACGGCGGCGCGCCGCACTCGGGCGGAGAAAACCCGATGCGGCCGGTCGTTCGGCTGGATATTCCGGTCATTCAGACGCGAACCGTTCCTGCCGGCGCGCAGGTCGGCTATGGCGGCGCGTTGGTCGCCGACCGCACGATGCGGCTGGCAACGCTCGCCGCCGGCTATGCGGACGGGTTGCCGCGTAATCTCGGCGGTCGCGGCGCCGTTTACTACGGCGGCAAGCGCCTGCCGATCGCCGGGCGGGTGTCGATGGACAGCATGACCGTCGATATCAGCGACCTGCCGGAGGGCACGCTGACACTTGGCACGCCGGTTGAAGTCATCGGCGACCACCAGACTCTGGAAATGATCGCGGAAGATGCCGATACCATTTCCTACGAAATTCTGACACGGTTGGGGCGACGCTATCAGCGCCGCTACATCTGACCGGGCCTTCTTTCTCTTTCGAGGTGCATAATGAAGATCACTGTGCTTGGTGCCGGCGTCATCGGCGTAACAACCGCCTATTACCTTGCGAAATCGGGGCATGAGGTGACGGTGCTGGAGCGCCTGTCGGGCCCGGCGCTGGAAACGAGCTTTGCCAATGCCGGTGAAATTTCGCCTGGCTACGCCTCGCCCTGGGCCGCTCCCGGCATTCCGCAGAAGGCCCTGAAGTGGCTCTTCATGAAGCACGCGCCGCTGATCATCCGGCCGACGCTCGACCCCGCGACATGGTCGTGGGTGCTCGCCATGCTCCGGAACTGCACATCGGCCCGTTATGCTATCAACAAGAGCCGCATGGTGCGGCTCGCCGAATACAGCCGCGACTGCCTGATCGATCTACGCGCCGAGACCGGCATTGCCTATGACGAGCGCACGCAGGGCACGCTGCAGCTGTTCCGCACGCAGAAGCAGCTGGATTCGATCGCCAAGGACATCGCGGTGCTGGCCGCCGATGGCGTTCCCTTCGAAGTGCTGGACCCCGCCCAGTGTGTGGCGGCCGAACCCGGTCTCAGTCACGTGCGTCAGAAGATCGTCGGCGGCCTTCGCCTGCCCAACGACGAGACCGGCGACTGCTTCAAGTTCACCAACGAACTGGCCGCGCGGGCCGAAGCGCTGGGTGTGCGCTTCGTCTATGGTGTCGAGGTCAAATCGCTGCGCACCGAAAACCGCCGCATCGCCGCCGTCGAAACCAGCCAGGGCACCTTTGACGGCGACGCGGTAATAGCGGCCTTCGGCAGCTTCACGCCGGCTTTGCTGAAACCGCTCGGGCTGAAGATCCCGATCTATCCGGTCAAGGGCTATTCGATCACCGTTCCGATCGTCGACGAGACAAGGGCGCCCGTTTCGACAATCATGGACGAGACCTTCAAGATCGCCATTACCCGCCTTGGCGACCGCATCCGCGTCGGTGGCATGGCCGAAATCGCCCGCTTCAACAAGGATCTGCCGGAAGCGCGCAAATCGACGCTGGTGCATTCGGTGGAAGACCTGTTCGGCGGAGCCGGCGACCAGAGCAAGGCGCAATTCTGGTGCGGCCTGCGACCGATGACGCCGGATGGAACGCCCATCATCGGCAAGACGGTGTACGACAATCTCTACCTGAACTCCGGCCACGGCACGCTCGGCTGGACCATGGCCTGCGGCTCCGGACGGCTGCTCGCCGACCTGATCAATCGGGAAAAGCCGGCGATCTCCGCCGATGGCTTCGACATGACCCGCTACGCCGCCTGATAACGGCGCATGCAGCAATAGAAAACGCCGGCGCGAGAGATCGCGCCGGCGTTTTCCTTATCAGCAATGTCTCAGCGCGCCGCCCAGTTGGCGCCGCGACGAAAGATGGTGCGCATCTCCGGCACCGAGAACTCCTTCGCCTGATGGCCGAGCGAGGAATAGAACACGCGTCCCTTGCCGTATTTCCGCTTCCAGGCAACCGGCATCACCACGCCGTCGATCCAATAGGCATGGTCGCCGGTGAAGGTCGTGGTCGCCAGCACCTCGTTGGAAGGGTCGACGTGCATGTAGTATTGCTCGGAGGTGTAGGGGAAATCGGCTATCCCCTGCATGATCGGATCATCCGGCCTGGTGATGTTGACCTTGTAGTCGATGATATTGCCGGGATGGGCGACCCACTGGCCGCCGACGATGAACTGATACTCCACGCATTCGCGGAAGCTGTCGCCGGCACCGCCGTGATAGCCGGCAAGCCCGACGCCGCCCTCGATCGCCTCGGCGAGATTCTTGATCTCCTCCTTCTCGATCTTCGACATGGTCACGATCGGCACCACCAGCGAGAGGTCATGCACGGACGGGTCCGCGAAAGCCTCGGTTGTATGCTCGACATAGACCTTGAAACCGTCTTCCTCCAAGATGTCCTTGACGATGGCAGCGCATTCCTGCGGCTCGTGACCGCTCCATCCACCCCAGACAATCAGTGCTTCACGCATAGTCTTCCTCCTGAAATTACTTGGCCAGCCTGCCGTCGACCAGCGATTCCGACAGCGGCGCCGGCCGCTCGGTCTGCGTCGAGATGGCGATTGTTCGCCCCGTCTCCGAGGCCGTGTGGAAGGCCTCCATAACCTCCAGCACGTGCAGCGCTAGACTGCCGTTTGCCCTGTGCGGCCGGTTGGAACGGATGGCATGCGCGAGATCTGCGACGCCGATCGAACGGTAGTTGCCGTCGGCGTAGGGTGCCGTCAGCGGCTGCGCCTCGAAGGCGCCGCCCTTCTTCAACAACTCCACCTCCCCGCCGAAATGGTTCGGATCCGGCACGAGCAGCGTGCCCTCGGTGCCGTAGAGCTCGAGCGGCACATGCTTGTGACCTGCGACGTCGAAGCTCATGCCGATCTGCACGACGGCACCGTTGGCGAACGCCATCAGGCCGGACACATGCGTCGGAACATGCACCGGAATGTGCTCGCCGTTCCTGGGTTCGCTGGTGATGAGCCGTTCCTTGCGCGGCGTCACGGCGAAGCCCGCGACTTGGGCGACCGGACCGAACAGGTTGACGAGATCGGTGATGTAATAGGGACCCATGTCGAGCATCGGACCGCCGCCGACTTCGTAGTAGAAGGCCGGATTTGGATGCCAGCGCTCGTGGCCCGGGCACATGAAGGTGGCGGTACCGCCCACGGCTTGGCCGATCACGCCCTGGTCGATCAACGTCCTGGCGGTCTGGTGTCCGCCGCCGAGGAAGGTATCGGGTGCCGCGCCGATACGCAGGCCCTTGGCCTTGGCGGCCTCCGCCAACTGCTTGCCCTCGGCGAAATTGATGCCGAGCGGCTTTTCCGAATAGGTGTGCTTGCCGGCAGCCAGCGCCTGCAGACCGACGGCGACATGCGCCTTCGGGATCGTCAGGTTGACAATGATCTCGATGGACGGATCGGAAAACAGCGCATCGACGCTCTTCGCCGGCACGTTGAATTCGGCCGCCTTTGCCTGCGCCAGCTCGCTGTTGAGATCCGCCACGCCCTTGATATCGAGAATGGGGAACGAGGCCATGGCTTTAAGGTAGGCTCCGGAAATATTGCCGCATCCGATGATGCCTATACCGACTCGATCCATGATTTCCTCCCAATGGATTCTTGATTGAAAGCGTCAGAGCGCCGGGCCCGTGGTGTTCCAGGGCGACTCGTAGAGTTCGTAAAGCGCGACGGCAGCGGCGCCCTGAGCCCAGAAATCGTCCGTCGAATCGTCAAAGACGAGTTCCGCCACACCCTTGAGCGATGGCGGGATGGCCATCGCATAGGCATTGCGCAGGCTTTCCAGGAACGGCTCGCCGAGCGCCAGGCTCGATCCGACGAGAATGACGCGCGGCGGCGCAAAGATGGTGACGATATTGGCGACCGCGACCCCCACCGCCTCGCCCGCCCGGATCGCCGCGCTGATCAGCGTGCTGTCCTCGGCCTTGATCAGCGTCTGCGCATGGGTCATGCCGCGGCCGAGACGGATCGCTTCGGCAAACCGTCCGCCGGCCGGCTGTTCGCCGAGAATCTCGCTTTCGCCCGCCTGACTCGACAAACGCACGATGCCGCGCGGCCCCATTCCGAGCACGAGATCGCCGAGATTGTGGCTGAGGCCGCCCGCACCGCGAAACAGCTGGTTGCCGTGAAGCACGCCGAGGCCCAGCGTCTGTTCCAGCGAAATCAGCACCATATCCTCGAGATCGCGGGCCTTGCCGAAC
Source organism: Hyphomicrobiales bacterium (assembly GCA_900471485.1). Taxonomy (GTDB): domain Bacteria; phylum Pseudomonadota; class Alphaproteobacteria; order Rhizobiales; family Rhizobiaceae; genus Rhizobium. The sequence goes on along the minus strand of UCEU01000020.1, from coordinate 101,744 downwards.
CAGTGATGCGCCAGCGTGATCGCATGGGCATCGCTTTCGACGATGGTCGATGTGTTCAGCCGCGCGGTCATCTCGCCGGCGAAATCGACATTGGTGTCGCGCAGGATCGGGCTGCTGCGGATATGGCCGGTGCGATGCTCGATGACGCCGGGAAGACTCAGGCAAACGCTGTCGACATCCTCGAGCGACAGCCCGGCGTCCACCACGCAACGCCGCACGCCGTCCTCGACGAGATCGGCGATCACACCGATCGGCTGGCGATCGATGCGGATCGGCAGCTCCAGTTTCGACAGCACGTCGCCACGGAAATCGGCTACGACGAATACAAGCCGGTTGGCGGCGATCTTGGCGCCGACGACACGCGCCGCATCGGGGTTGAGCTCCAGCATGACACGCGGGCGGCCGCGGGCCGCCTCGTTGCGGATATCGCCTTCATGGCGCGGCAGGATGAGACCGTCGTCGAGCAGCGACGCGGTGATCGCCGAGACCGTGGTCGTCGACAGCTGCGTGCGCTCGCTGATCTCGACACGAGAGATCGGACCGTGGCGGCGGACCGTATCCAGCACGTTCAAGCGATTGATCGCGCGCATCAATTCCGGATCTGCGGTCTTCATGAAATCTTGCGAGGCTCTTATGTGGCGCCCGTCTGGTGGGCGGTTATTTTCGTCGGTATGCGAATTAAATAGGGTGCTCTTTCAGTCTCCTGTCAAGCCAAATCTAGCAAATTAGCACTAGGGAGTTGACATTCGGACAAACCTGCCGATCATTTAATCCGCATAAGGGAAAAATTGTAGAGGACGATTTCACCCTTGAGGAGGAGAACCCATGCTTGATCATAAAAGGGCGACAGCCCTGCTCAGAAGCCGTGCCTTCGCCCGCTCCGCCGCTACCGGACTGGCGCTCCTGATTGCCGCCGGCAGTGCCGCGGCCGACACCACCATCAAGTGGATGCATCTGGAAATCGATCCGAACGTTCTTGCCATCTGGCAGAAGATCACCACAGCTTACGAAGCTGCCCATCCCGGCGTGAAAATCGAGATGCAGTTCCTGGAAAACGAGGCCTTCAAGGCCAAGCTGCCGACGCTGCTGCAATCCGACGACGCGCCGGACTTGTTCTTCAGCTGGGGCGGCGGCGTGCTCAAGCAGCAGCTGGCGACAGGTGCCTTGATGGACCTGAGCGAGGCAATGAACGCCAAGGATGGCGCGTGGGTGAAAACCTACAACCCCGCTTCCGTCAAGGGACTGAGCTATGACGGCAAGATCGGCGCGGTGCCCTACAAGATGGGCACTGTTTCGTTCTTCTATAACAAGGCGCTGTTCGCCAAGGCCGGCGTCGATGCCGCGGCCATCAAGAACTGGGACGATTACCTGGCTGCGGTCAAGAAGATCAAGGATGCAGGCATCGTGCCGATCGCCGGCGGCGGCGGCGAGAAGTGGCCGATCCATTTCTACTGGAGCTATCTGGTGATGCGTGACGGCGGCCAGAAGGTATTCGATGCCGCCAAGAACGGCGAGGGCGAAGGTTTCAACGACCCGGCCATCATAAAGGCGGGCGAGCAGCTCGCCGAGCTCGGCAAGCTCGAGCCATTCCAACCGGGCTATCTCGGTGCCACATGGCCGCAGACACTGGGCGTCTTCGGCGACGGCAAGGCCGCGATGATCCTCGGCTTCGAGAACACCGAGGCCAACCAGCGCACCAACTCCGGCGACAAGAAGGGGTTGACCGCGGACAACATCGGCCGCTTCGCCTTCCCGGCGGTGACCGATGGTGCTGGCGTGGTGACAGACACCCTCGGCGGCCTGAACGGCTGGGCCGTGACCAAGAAGGCGCCGCCCGAGACGTTGGACTTCCTGGCTTACCTGACCAACGCTGAGAACGAGCGGATCATGGCCAAGGCCGGGATGCTCATTCCGGTGGCCGTGGGCGCGGAAGATGGCGTAACCGACCCTCTGATCCATGAATCGGCCGAGCAGTTGGCGCATTCGACCTGGCACCAGAACTTCTTCGACCAGGATCTTGGCCCGTCCGTCGGCCGCGTCGTCAATGACGTCTCGGTCGCCATCGTTTCAGGACAGATGACGCCTGCCGATGGCGCGCAGCAGATCCAGGACGCCTTCGAGCAGGACCAGTTCTGATCGACGTCGTCGCGGCGCGGGTCGAAAGCCTCGCGCCGCTGTCTGCCAATGCCATTTCGAATGTGAGGTCACCATGGCCAATGTCAGCGCCGCCCCCGCCATTCGCCCAATGCGAGTCCCCGCGACGGCATCCGCCCGGCGCAAGCATCCGGCGGTGTCGGGACGGCTGCCCGTGCTGCTGCTGTTCCTGCCGCCGGCGCTGCTCCTATTTTCGATCTTCGTCATCCTGCCGATGGGCGAAGCGGCGTGGTACAGCCTGTACAAATGGGACGGCTATGGCCTGCCGACGCAGTATGTCGGCCTTCGCAACTTCGAGCTCCTGTTCAAGAACGGCGCCTTCCTGACCGCGCTGAAGAACAATGCGATGATCATGGTCATCTCGATCGTGATCCAGATTCCGCTGGCGATCTGGCTCGCCATGATGCTCGCGCATCGCATTGGCGGCGTTGTTCTGTTCCGGCTGATTTTCTTCCTGCCCTATGTGCTGGCCGACGTCGCAGCCGGCCTGATCTGGCGCTTCGTCTATGACGGCGATTACGGCCTCTTCGCATCGATCGCCCACCTGCTCGGCGTCGAGACACCCTATGTGCTGGCCGACAAGGACCTGGCGATGTACGCGGTGCTTGCCGTGATCGTCTGGAAATATTTCGGCTTCCACATGATGCTGTTCATCGCCGGCCTGCAGTCGCTGGACAAGAGCGTGCTCGAGGCGGCCGAGATCGACGGCGCGAACGGCTGGCAGCGGTTCCGCTACATCACCCTGCCGCTGCTCGGCTCGACGGTGCGCCTGTCGGTATTCTTCGCCGTCGTCGGCTCGCTGCAGCTGTTCGACATGATCATGCCGCTCACCGGCGGCGGGCCGTTCAACGCGACCCAGACGATGGTCACCTTCCTGTTCAACTTCGGTGTCGCGCGCATGCAGGTGGGGCTCGGCAGCGCCGTCGGCGTCGTCCTGTTCCTGATCTGCGTCACCCTCGCCTTCGGTTACAAACGGATATTCATGCGCCATGACTGATGTGGTTTCATCCGAGCGGCTCAGCGCCAGCACGAAAGCCTACCTCTACACCTCGCTTGTCATCATCTCCGCGATCGTGCTCATCCCGCTCGTCACGACCGCGCTCGGCGGTTTCAAGGATTTGGCGGACCTGCGCACCAACCCGTTCGGGCTTCCCATCGAGTGGCATGCGGAGAACTATACCGATATCCTGTTCGGTGACCGATACTGGCGGCAGATGGTCAACTCGCTGATCATCGCGGCGCTGACGGTGTTTCTCACCGTGTCGGTGTCGGCCATGGCCGCCTTCAGCTTCGCTCATGTCCGATTCTTCGGCTCCGAGCTGCTGCTCAACTATTTCCTGATCGGGCTGATGTTTCCGGCGGCGACCGCCATCCTGCCGCTCTTCATCCGCATCCGCGATCTCGGCCTGCTCAACAGCTACTGGGGCGTGGTGCTGCCGCAGGTCGCCTTCGGACTGGGCATGAGCATCCTGCTCTTCAGGAACTATTTCAAGAACCTGCCCGAGGAGCTGTTCCAGGCGGCCGTGGTCGATGGCTGCGGCTACATGCGCTTCTTCTGGCACATCTGCCTGCCGCTTTCGCGCCCGATCATCGCGACGGTCAGCATCATTTCCTTCGTCGGCAGCTGGAACAGCTACATCCTGCCGCTCATCATGTTGAACTCGGAGAAGATGTATCCCTGGCCGCTCGGCATCATGGTCTATCGCGGCGAGTTCGGCACCGCCTGGCAGCTGGTGCTCGCCTTTATCACGCTGACAATCATGCCGACGATCATCGTATTCTTCCTGGCGCAGAAGCACATCATCGCCGGCCTGACGGCAGGCGCCGTCAAGTCGTAGCGTGATCGACAAACGGTCTGTCTTCAGTTGAAGACGAGGCCGCCGTCGACGATAAGGTTCTGGCCGGTGACGGCCCGCGCCCAGGGGCTGGCAAAGAAGAGCACAGCATCGGCCGCCTCTTCCGGCGTGGTGACGCGGCGCAGCGGCGTGCTGGCGGCGATCAGGTCGAACACGGCCTCCGGGGTCGCGCTGCTTGCGGCCGTGGTCCGCAGCAGGCCGCCCGACACCATGTTCACGGTGATGCCATCCGGCCCCAGTTCGGCCGCTGCAGTGCGGGTCAACGACAAGAGCGCGGCCTTCGCGGCGGTATAGTCGTGATAGGGCACGACAGGGTTCTGGAAGAGGTTCGTGCCGATCGTCACCACCCGTCCGAAGCCGGATGCCGCCATGCCGGGACGCACCGCTTGGATCAGGTTGAGCGCGCCTTTCACGGCGGTATCGAGCTGTCCCGTCATCTCCTGCCAGGAGAGATCGCCGAGCTTTGGCCGCTCGTCCCCGTTGAAGGTGAAATCGGTCAGGGCGTTGTGGACCACCGTTGTCGGCGCACCGAATGCTTCGGTGACCTCGGCGACCAGCCGCTTGACGGCGTCCGCGTCCCGGATATCCGCCTGGAAAGCGCGGGTGCGATCGCCGAGCCGCTCCGCCAGCGCCTCGGCCTCGGTTCGGCTGGCGCGATAGTTGATGGCCACCTTCGCTCCCTCACGGGCGAAAGCTTCGGCGATCGCCGCGCCAAGTCCGCGTCCTGCGCCGGTCACGATGACCGTCTGCTTGCTGATGTCGAGTGTCATGCCTGTCGTCCTTCCTGATCGCGCCAAAGCGCATGAAAATGCTGCACCGGCCCGTGGCCGGAGCCGACGTCGAGCGTATCGGCCTGCGCCACCGCTTCGGCGAGGTATGCCTTGGCGTTTGCCACCGCCTGGCTGAGCGGCTCGCCCTTGGCGAGTTCGGCGGCGAGCGCGCTCGACAGCGTGCAGCCGGTACCGTGCGTGTTGGCTGTCGGAATTCTGACTGCCTCGAACCAGACAGGGCCTTCAGCCGTGACGAGCACGTCGGGGCTTTCGGGACCGGCAAGGTGTCCGCCCTTCACGAGCACTGCCTCGGCTCCCATGGCCCGCAGGCGTTCCCCCTGCTCCGCCATCTCCGCCCTGGTCGTGGCGACCGGCGAGGCAAGCAGCGCGGCGGCTTCGGGAAGGTTCGGGGTTATAAGGGTGGCGAGCGGCAGAAGACGTCGCGTCAGCACCTCGACAGCGGCATGATCGAGAAGCTCCGCGCCACCCTTGGCGACCATGACCGGATCAAGAACGATCGGGATCGCCGGGTGCGCGCCGAGGCTGTCGGCCACCGCCTCGGCGATCTCGGCATTGGCGATCATTCCGATCTTGACCGCATCCACCCTGACATCGGCGAAGACGGCGCGGATCTGATCCGCGACGAAAGCGGGCGGGACGAGATGGACGCTCGAGACCCCTTGGGTGTTCTGCGCCGTCAGCGCCGTCAGCGCCGCCATGCCATAGACGCCGCGCGCCGAAAATGCCTTCAGATCGGCTTGGATGCCGGCGCCACCTGAGGGATCGGAGCCGGCGATGGAAAGAACGTTGCGGATCATCCTCTGACCTTTCTGATGTGTTCGGCGATGAAAGCGGCCTCCGCGCGCGGATCAGGCCTGCCGCAGATGGCCGAGACGACCGCCAGCCCTTCGGCGCCCGCCACAAAAACGTCGCCGACATGCCCGGCCTTCAGGCCGCCGATCGCGACCGACGGGACCGGGCAGATCGAAACCAGTCGGGCCAGTCCGTTGAGACCGATCGGCTGCTTGTGATCCGGCTTGGTCGGTGTCGCGAAGACCGGCCCGATGCCGGCGTAGTCGACCACATCCACGTCCACGGCAGCGGCCAGCTCTTCCGTCTCGACGGAGAGGCCGAGGATCATGGAAGGGCCGATCAGCCGGCGAGCGCTGCGCGCATCCATGTCCTCTTGGCCGATGTGCAGGCCGTCGGCGCCGATGGCGATCGCCGCCTCGACATCATCGTTGACAACGAGCAGGGCGCCTGTGCCCGCCAGTGCCGCCTTCAGAGCGCGGCCGGTTTCTATCATCGCCGCCGTGCCGGCATGCTTGTCGCGCAATTGCGCGATGGTCGCGCCACCGGCGACGGCAGCACGAGCCGTCTCGACTACGCCGGCTTCGGCGCAAAGATCGGGATCGAGAACGAGATAGAGCGATAGGTCGAAGCTTTTCATGCCGCGCGAATCCTTGCCTGCCGGTCGAGCGCCGGGCCATCGAGCGCGGCAAGCGCATCCAGGAAACGCCAGGCAAAGGAACCCGGGCCATCCGCCTGAAGCGCCGCGTTTTCGCCCGCCACCGCGAAAGTGGTGAGCGCCGCGACCGTGGCCGACAGCGGATCAGCCGGACGAACGGCCGCGAAAGCGCCGACGAGGCACGTCAACGAGCAGCCCAGCGCGGTGACGGCAGGCATGAAACGCGACCCGCCTTCGATGATGAAGGCCCGATCGCCATCGGTGACGAAATCGATCTCGCCGGTGGCAGCGACGACGGCCCCGTGTACCCTAGCGACGACGCGGGCGGAGGACTGCGCCTGCTCGACCGGATCGCGGCTGTCGACGCCCTGCCCGCGACTGGTGCCGCCGGCGAGCGCAATGATCTCGGAGGCGTTGCCGCGAATGATGGTCGGTCGATGGGCCAGCAGCGCATCGATCGCCTGGCGTCGGAAGCTCGTGGCGTAATGCGCCACGGGATCGAGCACCCAGGATTTCCCAGCCCGGTTGGCCGCACCCGTCGCGCTCAGCATGCCCTTCATCCACTCGGCGGACAGCGTGCCGATATTGATGGTCAATGCGCCGGCGATGCCTGCGAATTCGCCAGCCTCTTCCTCGGCATGGACCATGGCGGGCGAAGCGCCGGCGGCGAGCAGCACATTGGCGGCAATATTCATCGCCACGAGATTGGTGATGTTCTGGACGAGTGGCGGATCGGCGCGCAGCGCCGTCAGAAGGCTTCCGGGCGAGGTCTCTTGCATGTTGCTCCTTTCGAACGGAGCAAGACGCGGGAACGGAACGCAAAAGCCTGCGAAGGTCCCGAGCGACTCCCTCCGCCAGCATTATCTGGTTCAGGTTCCAAGGGTACTTCTCAGCCCGCCTTTCGGCGAACGCCCCTGTCTCTCAATGTGTTTCTTGTCGCAGAGAACGGCGCTGATGTCACTTCAAAAAAGCGGCAAAGCGTTCATGGGCGGCCGACCACGCTTACCTCGACGTTCCATTGCGAAAGGGCCTCGAGCACCGTTGCCCGATCCGGCGCGCCGATGCGCCCGCCGAAGACCTGGCACTTCAACGCAGCCGCCATCGACGACAACCGCATGGTTTCCTCGATCGGCATTCCCTCGGCGACGGCAAGGGCGAAGGCGCCATGAAAGACATCGCCCGCCGCCAGTGTATCGACGGCCTTTACCACAGGCGCGGGCAGATGGCGCACGACATGATCCGCGTCGTCGTACCAGTAGGAACCCTTCTCGCCGGCAGTGACGCTTATGAAAGCCTGCGGGAATTTTTTCTTCAGCAAGACGACGGCTTCGACCAGATCGAGGCTCTCCGCCAGCCGCTCGGCAGTCGGCTGCGAGAAGACGATGTGGCTGGCAGCGGGCGCCAGCATCTCGATAATGCCGTCGGGGGAGACATCGCCATCGAGTATGGCGGGCTTGCCCGCCGCTGTCGCCGCAAGCAAGGTTTTCAGCGCCAGCGCCGGCCAGCGGACGTCCACCAGCACTGCGTCGATATCGGCGATATCGGTCGCAGTCACCGGCTTGACCGTTTCATGCAGGCGCGGATCGTAGAAAGGCACGATCAGCCGCTCGCCCTGGTCATCGACAAGGATCGTCGAGACAGCAGAGCGCGCGCCTCTCGCCTTGATCATGCCCGTCGTGTCGATGCCGCTCTCGCTAAGATCGGCAATGATCCGTTCTCCGATATCGTCGTCACCGACCGCGCCCCAAAGGCTGGCACCACCGCCCAGCCGTACGACGGAGAAGGCGGCGCTGGATGCCATGCCTTCCGCGATCTGCAGCATGTCATAGGGCAGCACCTTGCCCTGGCCGGACGGCATGGCGCGAACGCGAAACAGCGTATCCAGCACCGCCGCGCCAACGCAGAGCACGCGGCGCGCCGGACCCGGCGGAGGACTATAGGCGGAAAGGTCGCTCACGATCGCTGCGTCATCCGATCACTTGACGGCACCCGCCGTCAGGCCCGCCACGATCTGACGTTGCGCAAAGACCGTCAACACCAGCACCGGCAGCGTCACGATCAGCGCCGCCGCGGCAAGCGGGCCCCAGCTCACCTGCTCGAAGGAGAGCATGTTGTAGACTGCCACCGGCAGCGTTCGCGTCTCGCGGCTGGCAAGCACGATGCCGAAGACGAAGTTGTTCCAGGAAAAGATCACCGACAAGATGAAGGCGACGACGATGCCCGGCCTTGCGATCGGCAGCGCGACGAGGCGAAACACCTGCCAGGGTGTCGCGCCATCGATGCTGGCGGCCTCCTCCAGCTCCATCGGCGTCGTCTCGAAATAGCCGATCATGATCCACACGACGATCGGCACCGTGACGACGAGGTGGATGATGATCTGCGGCATCAGCGTGCCGAGCAGGTTCAGCCATTGGAACAGCAGGAAGAGCGGGATCAGGAAGGAGAGGCCAGGCGTCATGCGGGCGATCATGATGACCATCGCCGACTTCTCGGCCTTCAGCCGTGCGATGCCGTAGCCTGCGGGAACGCCGATCAGCAGGGCCAACAGCGTTGCGGAGCCGGTGACCAGCACCGAATTCCAGAGATAGAGGAAGAAGTTGTTCTCCTCGAAAACCTTCAGGTAGTTCGACCAGGCGAAGCGCTCGGGAATGAAGATCGGCGGATAGGCGCCGTTGTCGATCTCATACTTCAGCGACAGCGAGATCATCCAGAGGAAGAAGAGAATGACCGGCGAGATCATCACCAAGGCAACGAACAGCAATCCGATGCGATCGAGTGTCTTGCGCTTCATCAGCGTGCCTCCCCGTCCGACCAGTTCGCGCGCGCCCGCACCATCAGCAGTACGAAGGACAAAAGCACGATGAGAATGAAGAAGACCACCGCCATGGCCGAGCCATAGCCGATGTCGTAATAGGAGAAGGCGGTGTTGTAGAGATAGATGTTGATCGTCTCGGACGCCGTGCCGGGACCGCCCTGGGTCATGGCGTAGATGATGTCGAAGCTCTTTACCGCATCGATGCTGCGGATGATAACGGCGATCATCAGGAAGGGTGCGATCATCGGCAACGTCAGGTAGCGGAACTTCTGCCAGACATTGGCGCCGTCGATCTCCGCACTCTCGTAGGGTTCGCGCGGAACCGCGGCCAGCCCGCCGAGCACGATCAGCATGACAAGCGGCGTCCATTGCCAGGTCTCGACCATGACGAGCGAGGGGATGACGCTGCTCTGGTTATAGATCCACTCCTGCGGCCCGATGCCGATGAAGGAGAGGAGATAATTGAGCACCCCGAGCTGCGGGTGAAACATCATCGTCCAGACGAGCGCGATGGCGACAGGGGTCGCCATCATCGGCATCACGAAGATACCGCGCAGAAGCCCGCGCAGCGGAAACTGCGCATCGAAGATCAGCGCCGCCAGCGTTCCGAGGAAGAGCGGCGCCAACACTGAAAGCGACGTGTAGAGCACCGTGTGCCACAGCGATTCCCAGAAGCGCATGTCGCCGGCGAGACGGACATAATTGTCCACCCCGGCGAAGACCTGCGCCTGGCCGAGCGTCCAGCTGTTCACGCTCATCCAGAGTGTAAACACCCAGGGAAAGACGATCACGGCTGCGATGACGATCAGCGCGGGGATGACGAAAGGCCAGTAGTTGGGAGCAAACCGGCCCGGTTTGCTCCTTCCTTTTGATACGGCCTTGGCCACTGCGGTCGTTTCGATGCTCACCGACGCCATTATCCCTCGCTTCTGGCCAGGACCGGTTCGAACTGGGCCGTTGCCGTTTTCAGTTCGGCCGCCGGATCAGCGCCGCCGATCATGTTGGTGAGACCGACGCCGTAGATATCGCGGAATTCCGTGACCGGAATGATGACCGGCAGGGTGAGCTGCGAGACCTTGCCGGAACCGACGACCGCATCGAGCCAGGCGCCAGGCATCTTCACGCCTTCGCGGACCTTCGCATCCTCGAGGATCGATTGGCGGAAGGGAACGCCGGCACCGGCCTGCAACAGGCGGGCGCCCATTTCATGCGAGATCGCCCACTGGCAGAAGAGATAGGCCGCTTCCTTGTTCTTGCTGGCGGCAACGACGCCGAGACCATCGCCCGTGGTGGCGGCGGCCTGCGCCTTCGGTCCCTTCGGCATGATGCCGTATCCGACCTGGCCGACGACGCGCGACTTTTCCGGATTTTCGATCGGCGGTGCGAAGCCGACGCCATCGAGCCACATGCCGATCTTGCCCTGCAGGAAGGCCGACTGCGCTTCCGCCCAGTTGAAGCCGGAGACGCCGGGAGGGGCGGTCTTGGTCATCAGCTTCTGATAGAGCTTGGCGGCCTCGACCGCTTCGTCGGAGGTGGTCCGCAGCTTGCCGTCGGGTCCGAGCGGGCTCGAACCATAGCCGAGCATGAGCGTCGTCCAGACGGGCGTATTCGCGTTCTTGAGACCGCGGGCGACGAAGCCGTAGGTGTTGGTCGAGGGATCGGTCAGCGCTTCGGCGGCGCTTGCCAGTTCCTCGAAAGTCGTCGGGTAGGAAAGACCCTTCTTTTCGAACAGTGCCTTGTTCCAGTAGATGATCCAGTAATCGACCGAGAAGGGAAGCGAGCGCAGCACGCCGTCCTGATCCTTGGCGAAGGTCATGCCGGCTTCTGCAAAGTCGCTTTCCACCAGCGATGGGTCGGTGAGCGAGGGGTCCTTGAGGAAGCCGCCGATATCGGCAAGCCAGCCGCCCTTTTCGAACTGCCGCTTCTGGACGTGATAGCTCATGTGCACCACGTCGAAGCTCGGCTTTCCGGAGCTCAATTCGATCGTCGTCTTCTGGCGCTGCTGCTGTTCCGGCGTCGCCTCGGCATTGACCTTGATACCCGTCAGTTCCTCGAATTCGGAAAGATACTTGATCAGCGTCTCGCTGCGCGGGCTCTTGACCAGATTGACCTCGAGGGTGGTGCCGGCATAGCGCTTCCAGTCGACCGCGGCCGATGCCGAGCGCACGCCGAGCAGGCTGCCGGCGCCAAGCGCCGCCGTGCCGGCGAGAAAGCCGCGCCGCGTCGGATTCAAGAATGATGTCATGTTATTCCTCCTCCTTGTGCCGGCGATCTCCTCACCTCCGGCTGGTTATTGCCTGCTATATCCTGAGCGCACGATCCCTTGCGTGATTGATGTGAGCGACAAGACTGTTGACGGCGTCCTCCGCCGATCGTCGCTCGATCGCCTCCAGCACCTTCAGGTGCTCGCCCATGACGGGCCCGACGCGACCGTCGATGCGAAAGCGCTCCTGGCTGATGAGGCGCATCTTGATCGAGTTCACGCGGTAGGCGTTCGAGATAATCGTGTTTCCAAGCGCATCGATAAAGGCGTCGTGCATGCCCCAATCGACCGCCTGCGCCCGCACTTCCAGCTCGTGCGAACCATCGCCATTCTGAATGGCTTCGACGATATCGCGATGCTGCTTCACCAGCATCGCAACCGCTTCATCGGAAGCGGAGCGGGTAAACAGCGCCACGGCTTCCTTCTCCAGGAAGACGCGCAGCTGGAATGCCTCGCGAATGAGGTTGAGATCGATATGGGCGATCTGCAGGCCGCGCTGCGGCACGGTCTTGATCAGCCCCTCGGCCTCGAGCCGGGGAATGAGCTCGCGAATGGCACCGAGCGTCAGGCCGGTGAGCTCGACCAAACGGCGCTGCGACACGAACTGGCCGGGGCGCACGTCACGCGCGAGAAGGTGGCGCGTGAAGCTCTCATACGCCTTTTCCCGCAGTGTCGGTTGCTCGTCCGTTTCGTCCATCGCCTCCCCCAGGAACATTCTCTTTCTATGCCGCCTTGGAGCGGAAAAGAGAATCGAAAGCAAGAGCCAGCTGGTTCTGCCCCTCGCCGGATATTGAAACCAGCGGCGGACGAACCGCAAGCCAGATTTCGTCTCCAGTCAGCCGCGCAACCATCGCCTTGACGGCAGCGGTCACCGGATATTTGAGAAGCTCGGCAACGAAATCCTCGATCTTGGGATCGTCCCGGCCCTCTTCCGCCATCAGCTTCACCTCGCCAGGCACAAAATTGGCCATGCCGGAAATAGCACCCTGCCCGCCGAGCCGGACGCCTTTCGCCAGATGCCGCTCGTCGCCGATGAGGATGACGAGATCGCCATGCGCCTTGAGCAGGCTTTCCGTGTAGGGCCAGTCACCGGAGGAATCCTTGACGCCGACGACAACCTTGGGAAAGGCCGTGCGCAGCCGCCCGATCAACGATACCGTCAGCGGCACCATCGTGACCGATGGAATATTGTAGACGATGATATCGCGGGCCTTATCGCCCAGAATGGCGAATACGGCGGAGAACCACTTGAACAGGCCGTCGTCGCTGACGTTCTTGAAGTAGGACGGAGGCGCGAGCAGGATATTGCGGACACCCTTGGAAAGCGCGTGGCCGGCTTGGTCGGCCGCATCCTCGGCGGAGTCGACCAGAACACCGACGACGATGCTGGTCGGGGAAATCCCCGAGGCAAGCATGGCATTGAGAACGCGCTCGCGCTCCTGCGTACCGATGGACGAGCCCTCGCCGGTCGTCCCAAAGAGCGTCACGCTCGAGCATCCTGCAGCGAGGCTCCGGCGCGCCTGAGCAATCATGGCGTCGATCGCAATATTGCCGCCGTCCTCGAACGGCGTGGCGAGCGCTACGGAAAGCCCGAACTTCTGTGTCAACATCATTCCTCCCAGTTAACACGTCAGGCGTATCAGACTAACATGTTAGCTGTAAAGAGGTGATTGCATTGTGCGCTTGCGATCCGGATGCACAAGTAGCGTTAGATCAGCCGCCGTTTTCCTTGATCGATTCCATGGCCACGAAGGTGGACGTGCTCGCGACGAAGGGAAGGCTGGAGATTTTTTCGCCGAGCACGTGCCGATAATTGGCTATGTCCGATGTGCGGATTTTCATGAGATAATCGAACGCACCGGCGATCATGTGACACTCTTCCACTTCCTGCAGCTTCCGCGCTGCGACGTTGAAGGCCCTCAACGCATGCTCGCGTGTATCGGAGAGTTTCACCTCGGTGAAGGCGACGTGATTGCGTCCGAGCTTGTTGACGTTGACGATGGCGCGAAAGCCGAGAATATAGCCTTCCTCGATCAGCCGCTTTAGGCGCACCTGACAGGGTGTATTGGACAATCCCACCTTCTTGGCGAGGTCGGTGATCGACATGCGACCATCCGCCATAAGCGCCTCGATGATCTTGTGATCAAACTGGTCGATTTCCCTAGTCGAAATTGTACTAGACACAAAATTCTCCGCGATTACGAAATTTATCGGATAAATACGTTTCAGATACCCGCAAATCAAGTGAAATCCACGCTTGGCAATCTGGTAGCATTTCGACCACATCGGGATCAGGAGCAGACAGATGGCGATCGTCAACGACACGGCGGTAACGGACACGGCAAACACTAAGGACGGCGGCATCTCAAACCCATTCGAGGGCTTTGCCCCGACGATCCGGCCGCAGAGCGACTTGCGCCGGAAGATCACCGAGGCGTACCGCACGCCGGAACAGGTCTGCGTTCCGCGCCTCGTCGAGGCAGCGACGCTTCCCGAAAAGATCAAGCAGGATGCCGCGGCGACCGCCCGCAAGCTGATCGAAGCGCTGCGCGCCAAGCACAAGGGAAGCGGCGTCGAGGGATTGGTTCACGAATATTCGCTGTCCAGCCAGGAAGGCGTCGCGCTGATGTGCCTGGCCGAGGCGCTGCTGCGCATCCCAGACACCGCGACGCGCGACGCGCTGATCCGCGACAAAATCTCGGAAGGTGATTGGAAGGCCCATCTCGGCGGCGGCCGTTCGCTCTTTGTCAACGCCGCGACCTGGGGACTTGTCGTTACCGGCAAGCTGACCTCGACCGTCAACGACCGCAGCCTCTCCGCCGCCCTGACACGGCTGATCGCCCGTTGCGGCGAGCCCGTTATTCGGCGTGGCGTCGATATGGCGATGCGCATGATGGGCGAGCAGTTCGTGACCGGCGAGACGATCGACGAAGCGCTGCAGCGCGCCCGGACGCTCGAACAGCGTGGCTTCCGCTACTCCTACGACATGCTCGGCGAGGCAGCGACGACGGCAGCCGATGCGCAACGCTATTATCGCGACTACGAGGTGGCGATCCACGCGATCGGCAAGGCCTCCGACCGCCGCGGTATCTACGAAGGTCCCGGCATCTCGATCAAGCTGTCGGCGCTGCACCCGCGCTATTCGCGCGCACAAAGCGCGCGCGTCATGGCAGAGCTGCTGCCGAAGGTGAAATCGCTGGCGTTGATTGCGAAGTCCTACGACATCGGCCTGAACATCGACGCCGAGGAAGCCGACCGGCTTGAGCTCTCGCTCGACATCCTGGAATCGCTCTGCCTTGACCCCGAACTGGCTGGCTGGAACGGCATGGGTTTCGTCGTCCAGGCCTACGGCAAGCGCTGCCCCTTCGTGCTCGACTACATCATCGACCTCGCCCGCCGCGCCGAGCGCCGTATCATGGTACGGCTGGTCAAGGGCGCCTATTGGGATGCCGAGATCAAGCGAGCGCAAGTCGACGGTCTTCAGGATTTCCCAGTCTTCACCCGCAAGATCCATACCGACGTCTCCTACATCGCCTGTGCACGCAAGCTGCTTTCGGCAACGGACGCGGTCTTCCCGCAATTCGCGACCCACAACGCGCAGACGCTTTCGATGATCTACCATATGGCCGGCTCCGACTATTATGTCGGCAAGTACGAGTTCCAGTGCCTGCACGGCATGGGCGAGCCGCTTTATGACGAGGTCGTCGGGCGGCAGAACCTCAATCGCCCGTGCCGCATCTACGCGCCGGTCGGTACGCATGAGACGCTACTTGCCTATCTCGTCCGCCGCCTCCTGGAAAACGGCGCCAACTCCTCCTTCGTCAACCGGATCGCCGACCCTAACGTCTCCATCGATGAACTGGTCGCCGATCCCGTCGACACTATCGCGCGGATGACCGTTCCCGGCCAGAAGCACGACAAGATTACGCTGCCCGCCGATCTCTATGGCGCGCGGCGCAATTCCGCCGGCCTCGATCTTTCCGACGAAGACACGCTTCGCAACCTCGCTTCAGCGCTCAAAAGCAGCGCCGATAGAACCTGGATCGCGGAGCCCACCGGCGAAGGCACCGCAAACGCCCCTGCCCGCCCGGTGGTAAACCCCGCCGACAAACGCGACGTCGTGGGGAGCGTTCGAGACGCGAGCCCCGCTGACGTGAGCGCGGCGGCAGAGAGAGCGTTGCGGGCCGCGCCGACCTGGATGGCAGTGTCGCCCGCCGACAGGGCGACGCTTCTCGAGCGTGCCGCCGATATCATGCAGCAGCGCATGGACGTGCTGCTCGGACTGATCATCCGCGAAGCCGGAAAGTCAGTCTCCAACGCCATCGCCGAAGTGCGCGAGGCAATCGACTTCCTGCGCTATTACGCAGAGCAGGCGCGCCGCACCCTGGGTCCAGCCCACGCGCCACTTGGTCCGATCGTCTGCATCAGCCCGTGGAATTTTCCGCTGGCGATCTTCTCCGGCCAAGTGGCGGCAGCGCTTGTCGCCGGCAACCCCGTTCTGGCGAAGCCGGCCGAGGAGACGCCGCTGATCGCTGCTGAAGCCATCCGTATCCTGCATGAGGCGGGCGTTCCAGCCGACGTGGTTCAACTCGTACCCGGTGACGGCTTGACCGGCGCAACGCTTGTTGCCGCGCCGGAAACGGCGGCGGTGATGTTCACCGGCTCGACCGAGGTAGCGCGGTTGATCCAGGCCGAGCTGGCAAAACGCCTCTCGGCAGCCGGCAAGCCGATCCCGCTGATCGCCGAGACCGGTGGCCAGAATGCGATGATCGTCGATTCCTCGGCGCTCGCCGAACAGGTCGTCGGCGACGTCATAGCATCGGCCTTCGACAGCGCCGGCCAGCGCTGCTCGGCTCTGCGCATTCTTTGCCTCCAGGAGGACGTGGCCGACCGGACGCTTGCGATGCTGAAGGGCGCGCTCCGCGAACTGACGATCGCCAATACCAACCGTCTGGCCTCCGACATCGGTCCTGTTATCACCGCGGAAGCACGTGGGATCATCGAAACACATGTCGAGGCAATGCGTGCGCTCGGCCGCACCGTGGAACGCGTGGAACTGCCGGAGGCGACGAAACATGGAACCTTCGTGGCACCGACGATCATCGAGCTCGACAAGATTGCTGATTTGAAGCGCGAGGTCTTCGGCCCGGTACTGCACGTCATCCGCTGGCGCCGCCAGGATCTCGATCACCTGATCGACGACATCAACGGCACCGGCTATGGCCTGACATTCGGCCTGCACACTCGCCTCGACGAGACGATCGCCCATGTCACTTCACGGGTGAAGGCGGGCAATCTCTACGTCAACCGTAACGTCATCGGCGCGGTGGTCGGCGTCCAGCCTTTCGGCGGGCGCGGACTATCGGGGACCGGGCCAAAGGCCGGCGGCCCCCTCTATCTCGGCCGGCTCGTTGCCACGCCGCCGATCCCGCCGCAACACAGCTCGGTTTACAGCGATCCGGCGCTGTCGGATTTCGCCAAGTGGCTTGACCAGCAGGACCTTGCCCATGAAGCCGAAATGGCGCGCAACCTCGGCAGCCAGTCTGCACTCGGCCTTGAGACGGAACTGGTTGGTCCTGTCGGCGAGCGCAACATCTACGCGCTGCACTCGCGCGGCAACATTCTCTGCCTGCCTCAAAGCCCTACGGGCCTCTACCGGCAGATCTCCTCGGTACTCGCAACCGGCAACGCTGCCGTGATCGACTGCGACGGGTCACTGCGCGATAGGCTGCGCGATCTTCCCGCATCCGTTTCACAGCGGATATCCTGGAAATCGGAGCCAGCAACGGGTGTCGTGCTATCGGGAGCCCTCATCGAGGGAGATGCCGACCGCATTTCAGGAAAGATCGCTGAGATCGCGGTCATGCCCGGTCCTCTCTTGCTCACACAGGCGGCTTCCACTGAAGAACTCGCTCGCGATCCGGAAGCCTATTGCTTGAACTGGTTGCTTGAGGAAGTGTCGACTTCGGTGAACACGGCTGCCGCGGGTGGTAATGCCAGCCTTATGTCGATTGGCTAGGAAGTTCATTGAACACGCGACTCGTTGACGCTGCGGACCAGTGGGTCCGTGGCGTCTCTTGTATTCGTCGTTCAGGTCAATCGCCCTCCCCGCGAATGATGAAGACGCTCGCAAAGCCGACCAGTACGATGCACTGGAGTATGAAAAGCGGCCATTCCTGTGACATCGGCTTTTCCTCCCGGTCCAAGAATATAGGGCGGGAGTTTGCAGAAGTCCTGCGCAGGGCCAGCATCGGAAGATGCTGATCACGCAGAAATGTAGGTCACTCCAAGCCTTCGGTCAGGCCGTCGAAAACCTCGAGCAAGGCATCGGCAATCGCTTGGCCCAAGGCATTGCCCGCCTCGCCGATAGAAGCCTCATTCATGTCCCGTGCCGCCAAGGCCAGAGCTGTGCCCTCCTGTGCGACGATCGCTCTGGCACGCTCTATGGCCCATTGTGCAAAATCGGCACGATTGTCGATGGTTACGCTCTCTTCCATGTCTCTCTCCTCTGTACAAAATTGCCGTGCAGACCTCTTACGCTAGTCCGACGGGATGTCGAAGCGCTGCTGGAGCAGCTTTTCGCGACGAATATGCTCTTTTCCAGGCAACAGTTCTCCTTGCGACTTTTTCTTTTTGAAGAAGTTAAGTCGCCATTCTGTTCCTTTAGATTGCATTCCAGCTTTCGAGCTACCCCCTAGCCAAAGTGGCGTAGCTACGGGTCTGATCTGCGTGGTGTGCCTGCATATGCTGTCTGACGAGCGCCATCAGCATCGGTCCGAGCGAGAATTCACCTCTTCTAGCCCTTGCGGTCAGATCGCGAAGGTAACCGCCGGCAGAGTTGATGCTGGCACCCCGTTCAAGAATGCATGCCACAGCGACCGCGGCGCCTTCAGCGCCCATGGCTGTACAGGCGTCTTGATAGGCACTCGGACTGATCCCCAGCATGGTCCTCACGGTAATTGCTGCAATCATCAGATCCCGCCAAGTCTCGATCGCACCCGCTCGATGATAGGCGGATATATCGGGGCATGCCTTGAGAACGAGGCTGAGCGGAAAGGCTTTCAAATCCGGTTGCTGCTCTGGCTGTTGTGCCTGTGTGCATTCGGCAAGAGGGCTGGAAGTCTCCAAGCATTCTTCACGCTCGGTTGTCGTCTTTGCGGTTTCGGTTTCAACAATTTCGAGCTGTTCAGATTCAGAAATAGATTCGGATTCTGTATTCTGTATGTGCCGCTCATTTTGATAGGGATTGGCGCTCGTTTCTTCAGTTTTAATCCGTGTTTCCAACTGCTTGACGATTTTCTCGCGGAGAACGGTCAGCCGCTCGAGTATCGTTTGGAGGTGCAGGCTGGTCGGCGAGCGCGGAATGCCATCGATCATGCCGCGAAAATGGTCGTAGACCTGCTCCCAGCGGTCGTCGGCATCCTCCTGGCGAGCGAAGTCGATAAGCTTGGTGATGTCACGCCGGCAAAGGCTGATGCGTTCCCGAAGGCTCTGTATATGAAGCTTGCGGGCGGTGACCTCGGCAGCGAGATGCTCGATCTCATCGGCGCGTGCGAGCAGTGGCGCCAGAGAGAAGCCGAAAGCCTCGTTTATATCACCGCTTCGGTCACGCCGCGCATAGCGTTTGCCATTCGGGCTATCCCTGCGGATCAGCAAGCCAGCATCGACCAGTGTCGCGATGTGGCGACGAATGGTCTGTTCGGCCATGCCATGCGAGCGCAGCGACAGCTGATCGTTGGAAGGAAACACGACAAGGCCATGCTCTTCGGCGAGCTCATTCTTCGGATAGAAGCTGAGCAGCGCATTGAGCACGGCTAGCGCACGATCGTTGATGGCAAGCATCGGCTTTGCTTCGCAGAGCGCGCGGTAAAGCTTCCACTTGTCGACGGTCTTATTGGTCTTGATATTCTTCGATGATACCTGACTTGCGAGCATGCCAAGCGTCATCGGCCGCCGCCCAAAGGGCGTCGTCACTAATCCACTCTCCATTTTCTTTCACCTTTTTTCAGGCAAAAGAAATCCGCTCACCAAAAACGGTGCCAAGACTCTTGACTGTGATTCGTGAAAATGCGATTCTCGATCTTGCTAGAAATACGAGGAAGGCTTCCACGACTTGGTCGTTTGGGGGCCTTTTTCTTTTGCGGTGCTATTCTCCTGATTGTTGACGGTATTCGGCATAGAGGTCGGCAAGCTTCCTCTCTACGAATTGATCGAAGCCCGGCGCGGCCTTGGTGTTGAACACGAAGGTTGCGCCAGAGGCTGTATGCTTCATCTTCACCGGCAGCGTGTCGTGCGCGACCCATGTCGTCGCAGGACGTGCTTTCGGTGTGATGAGAAAGGCGACCACGGCGTCGAAACGCTCATCGCTCGGCAGCGTACTTGTGGACGGCTTTGTCGCGAACTCGAGAACGGCAGCGCCATCGCCGTAAGCCACGAGGCTATCGGCCAGTTCCATCCAGCGCCGACGGCCGACAGCGGGAGCCGCGCCGATTGCCACGATCAGCGGCTCGGGAATCTGCCTGATAACGCTGATCATGCGCGACAAAGCCGCCTTGTCGACGCCCAACGCCGCCATGATCACATCCCTGGCGAAACCACGGTCTTCCAGACGGGCGGCGAATAGACCGCGCTCGATGTAGGAAAGATCGGTGCGGGAGTTGTTTTCCTGGCCTTGGCTGACGACAAGCTGTTCATCCGAGAGCTGCCGCACGACAGCCTTGATCTTTATGCCGAGCTGGCGGGCAGCCGCCAGACGACGGTGGCCGTAAGCCACCTGAAAGCGCTCTCGCTGCTCCGGATGCGGGCGGACGAGAATTGGAACCTGCTGCCCGTATTCGCGGATCTGTTCAACGAGTTGCGAGAGTTCCAGCGCATCGATGCTCAGGCGATCGTTGACGAAGGAGGCGTCGATCTGAACCGGATCGAGCTCTACGACCGTTTGGCCTTCGGCAAGCTGGCGTTCCAGGGTCTGCGCACGTTCGACCTTCTCGGTGATGTTGCCGAGCGTGCGGGTGATGCCGCCCACTGGGGAAGATGGACGCGCCGCGGGAATGAATCCGGCGATCGGCCGGTCATTGCGGCTGGCCGATGGGGCAGGAGCCTCGTTGGGCGTCTCGGAAATGCCGATCAGGTTTTTTCGTGCCATATCTTACTTCCTTCCCCACGTGGACCGAAGAAGTCCCTCGATTTCCGAGTTCACCAGATTGAGCGATTCCATCGCGCGGTCGTATGTACCGCGGGTAAACTGCGAGCGTTCCACTTCGTAAAGCGTCTGCTTGGTCACGCCGGCATCGGACACCGCAGTTGATTTCAGCATCGGGTTCTGCAGCATGCGATTGCCGAAGATGGCGCGCATGAAGCCGGTCATCTGGCTTTGCGGACCATCATTCGGCTCGAAACGGGTCACGAGGTAGCGCATCCAGTCATAGCTCGTGCGTCCGCCAGCCTGCTCGACCACACTCATCAGCTCGCTCGTCATCGACAGGAACTGCGACATGGACATCACATCCAGCATCTGCGGGTGGACGGTAATCAGGCACGAAGTAGCCGCACAAAGCGCGGACATGGTCAGGAAGCCGAGCTGCGGCGGGCAGTCGATCACGACGACATCGTAGAAGCTCTCGATGTCGGTGAGGACTTCGCCAATGCGGGCGAAGAACATGCTGGCGGCGGTTCCAGACATCATTGCCTTGGGCGTCTCGTGCTCGAACTCCATCAGCTCGAGATTGCCAGGTATGATGTGCAGGTTCGGCGTATAGGTCGCGCGGACGATCTCGGAGATCGGGCGAGGGCTGTCATAGCGAATGGCGCCGTAAAGCGTTTCCCCTTCCCCGACGTCGAGTTCCGGTTGATGCCCGAACAATGCCGACAATGATGCTTGGGGATCGAGGTCGAGCGCAAGGACGCGATAACCGCGCAAAGCGAGAAACTGCGCGAGATGCGCGGACGTCGTCGTCTTCCCGCTTCCGCCCTTGAAGTTCATCACCGAAACGACCTGAAGCTTCTCGCCCGGCCGACGGATCGGATTGTATTTCGCCGCGCCGTTGCGTTCGTCGAGAACGTCGCGGATTCGCCGCATGTCATCGGCGGTATAAAGACGCCTGCCGTTCGACATCGGCTCAGGGCCGTGACCGTCAGACGCGACCTGCCTGAGATAGCCCTCACCTATGCCGATGAACGACGCCGCCTCGGCAGGAGAAAAGCTGCGGATTGACTTTAGCGCGGTCGGCGGGAATATCTTCTTCTGATGCTGCTGCAGCTGATGCGCAAGCTCATTCGCATCTTCGGCGAGAAGTGACGGCAGATGCTCCTGCTCGTCGTGATGCGTTGGATTGGGCTGCAACATTAAAATCTCCTGGCAACTGCGCAAATTCCGAAAAACATGACTTAACTGCGCAGTTCATTATGCAGCGATTCGGATTGGAATGACAGGCTGCCCGCTGAGGAGAAGTTTTCGGGGTTGTCCGCGGACAACTCGGGCGTCCGGAGGGCTGGTTGTCCGCGGACAACGGATATCAAATCAACATCAATTGGATATGAGGTGAGCCTCTACGCGCGGCGTTCTGATGTCGCGTTGATCGGGCCTCTGGATGTGCAGCAGATTGGTTGCATCGAAGCCGCTTTGATGGAGGAGTAAGTTTGACTGTCCGGTCGGCGGCGGGCGCCGCCGAGGTGATGGGTTACTGGCGAGCGGGACCATTTCACGGCGACGCGAACTTGCCGGCGGCCATTGAAGTCTCTTTTGCCAGGTCTTCTTCCTGCGTCCGTGCGCGATAAAGCGCCGCCGGGGCGGTGCCTGTTTGCGGAGCCTGCCGAACGCCCGTTCTTTTTGGGTAGTGTAGTGAGGCGCGGGTGGTTGTCGATGATGGCGTCGGCCGGGGCAGGCTATGGCGGCGGGTGCTTCATTTTGCAAGCGCGCTTGGCAATTGCCGTCCGGTCAACTGTGCTTGCGTCGACAGTGTGAAAAACGGCGAAAGCAGAGCATGGGGCTTGAGCTGGTGATGGAATCTGGGTACAGTCTAAGTATCGGAAGCCATCCGCATCTCGGCGCATCCGAATCCCCTAAAATGAGAATTAATGGCGTCACAGGTGACGGAATCGATTCGCGTTTTCTGTTCATTTTTGTTAAAAATAGATAGAAATACCAGATAGTTGTGGATCTCGTCATGCCAGATAGTCCGGCGCGGAAAATACCACGCCAGACTGACTCGCTCTGCGGCTAACGCGAGTTCGCAGGGTTCTGATCGAGTGAACGCATAAGCGCATCGATCATCTGGTCGACACTGAAGCTCGCCGGACGTTGGCTCGGTGGATAGTCCTTGAACGTCATGAGGAAAGGAGCGACACGCCACACGCCATACTGAGCGAGGTAGGCGTTCTTGGTCATCCAGTCGTAGTATTGGTCTGAGACGACGTCAGCGCGCTCGTAGGGGTCCATGCGCAGGTTAAAGACCTTGGGCACCCGAAGACTGGTGAACGGGTTTGCCCAGACCTCAAATCCGCCTGGTTTACGTTGCTCAGAGAACACGAGTTTCCAGTCGTCCCAGCGATAGGCGACAAGCAGGCCATCGTCGTTGAAGTAGTAGAAATCCGATCGCGCCGACTTATCATCCCTGCCCGTTAGATAGGAAAGCTGGTTGTAGCCGTCGAGGTGCACCTTGAACTGATTGCCGCCGATGGTGGTGCCTTTCAGCAGTTTTTCCTTGATATCCGTGTCGCCGGCAGCGGCCAGCAAAGTCGGGAACCAGTCGAGGCCGGACACAATCTGGTTCGAAATCTCGCCCGCCTTGATGTGACCCGGCCAGCGTACGAGCGCCGGCACGCGGAACGCTCCTTCCCAATTGGTATCCTTCTCGCTGCGGAAGGGGGTGGTGGCAGCGTCCGGCCATGACCATTGGTTGGGGCCGTTGTCCGTGGTGTAGACGACGATCGTGTTGTCCGCGATCTTCAGGTCGTCGAGTGTCTTCAACAGCTTTCCAACATCGCCGTCATGCTCGATCATGCCGTCGGCATAGTCGTTGCCCGGCATGCCGCTCTGGCCCTGCATGGATTCGCGGATGTGGGTGAAGGCATGCATGCGCGTCGTGTTCATCCAGGTGAAGAACGGCTTGCCCGCCTTTGCCTGACGATTGATGAAGTCGATCGCAGCGTCGGTCGTCTCGTCATCGATGGTTTCCATGCGCTTGCGGTTGAGCGCACCGGTGTCTTCTACCTTGCCGTCCGCCGAAGCCTTGAGTACGCCGCGGGGTGAATTGGTACGGACGAACTCCTCGTCGTTCTTCGGGTAGTAGGGACGCTCCGGTTCCTCTTCCGCGTTGAGATGATAGAGATTGCCGTAGAATTCGTCGAAGCCGTGCTTTGTCGGCAGGAACTCGTCCCGGTCGCCAAGATGGTTCTTGCCGAACTGCCCGGTCGCATATCCGAGTGGCTTGAGTGCCTGCGCGATCGTGATGTCGCGGGATTGCAGCCCGACGGTCGCACCGGGAATGCCGACTTTGCAGAGGCCGGTTCGGAGGCACACCTGTCCGGTGATGAATGTCGAGCGGCCAGCCGTGCAAGAGTTCTCCGCATAGTAGTCGGTGAACATCATGCCTTCCTTGGCCAGCCTGTCGATGTTCGGCGTCTTGTAGCCGAGAACGCCAAACGAGTACGCGCTGATGTTGGTCTGTCCGATGTCGTCACCGAAGATGACGAGTATGTTCGGCTTGGCGGTGTCCTGCGGAGCCGCTCCTTCCGATGCGGGAGCCGGCTCGGCCGGCGCGGTGCCCTGGGCGCGTGCCGGTGAAAGGAACGTGGTGGAAGTCAGCGTCATCGCGATCGCGACCGTCGCTGAAAACAGCTTCTTGGGAAGAGAGTTTGTCATGATGCTCTCCCCACAAATGGATCGTTCAACATTGCGGTCTCCCTGTGCCGGGCGGTCACGCCGCCGGGTTGCCATCGTCGCCAGCCGACGGTGCCTGAAAGACCTTCGTAGTTATGGGGGAGGGGGGAAGTACGTAACGGTAAATATCCGCGAAATCGCAGCGTAAACCGATCGGATCGGACTTATCGCAATACGGTGTTCACCGGTTACACTTAGAAATGTTCATGTTTTGTTCGAATGCGCTACCGCTCGCAAAAGACAGCGAACGGCAGTGCGGATCCTGCGGAATCGAGATCGCCTAGCCGTGGACATAGGCCGTGGCGAGGGGGCCAAGCTGGGCCGAAATCTGCTTCCATCTAGCGGGATGCTGACCAGTCCGCGAAATCATCGCCTCGATGAGGCCGGTCGAGACCGCGGTTTTCAATGCGCTGTCTCCATTTCGCATTCCCATCTCGATCAGTTCGAACACCCGTTCGCGGTCCTCCAGAGACGAGAACCGCTCGGCGATCAGCCAGCCCATGTCCGAATAGAGCGTGTGCATATCGGTCTCAGGGCTGGTTCCGACGGTTGTCGCGTCGAGTTCCGGAGCGAGGTTGCCGGGAATGCTCTGGGCGAGCTCGGATGTAATCGTATCGGTTTTCATCGTTCTCTCCATGCGTCTAGTTTGGTTGTCTGGTTTCGGCGTTGTCGTTCGCTATCCAGTTCGGACCGGCGCCTTGCCCGCTCGACAACCATGTGAGGCTCACGCGCAGCACGTCGGCTATCAATGTGAACTGATCCACGGATGGTGCATCGCGGTCGTTCTCCCAAGCCGTCCACATGTTTGGCGCGATGCCGAGACTCCGTGCCAGTACATCGATCGGCAGGCCCAACGCGTCGCGGGCGAGGGACATGCGGCCGCCCATCGTGTCATCGGTTGCGTGGAATATGTCGGGGCTATCGATGAACATCTACCGCTCCTCTTTGCCGAATTGGAGTCCGCCGGCATCACCTGCCGACGGACACGAGACTGAAGCTCAGCCCTGATCGCCGATCCAGCTTTTCACCTGGTCGGGATGGTCCTTGATGTACTTGTCGACCGCGGCGTCATAGGACGTCTCCTGCGCATCGAACATCGCCTTCTCGAGATCGGGAATCTCAACCTTCATGCGCGATAGGAAGGCTGCGACCTCCGGATCGTCCGACTTGAAGTCCTTGCGGGCAAGGATATCGACGTGTTCGGCTTCGCCCAGCGACTTCTTCGGGTCATCAAGGTAGCGAAGCTTATGCTTGCCGAACATCCAGTGCGGGCTCCAGGCCGTGGCCACGAACCATTTTTCGCCACGCACGGCTCGATCGACAGTGGTCAGCATGCCGGCTTCGCTCGAGATCTGCAGCTTGTAGCCATCGAGCCCGTAATCCTTGACGGCCTGTTCCGACAGACGCGTCAGGCCGGCGCCGGGATCGATGCCCTGGATGGTGCCGGAGAGCTTCTTCTGGACATCTTCCTTTTTGAGATCCTCGATCGAGGCAACCTGGTCGGCTGGAATATAGTCGGGCACGACCCAGCCGAGCTTGGCTCCGTCATAGACGGTCCCCAGGGTTTCGACCTTGTCCTTCACCTTGGCGTAGTAGTCCGCATGGGTTTGCGGCAGCCAGGCCATCATCATCGCATCAAGATCGCCACGCGCGACGCCTTGATAGAGTGGAGCGACGTCGGCCTGAACGAGTTCGACCTTATGATTGAGTTTGGTCTCGATCAGCTTGGCGGCGAGTTTGGTGACGAATTCCGCGTCCGACCAGGCGGCCCAGCCGATCTTCACCGGCTTCGAATCGTCGGCAAGCGTCGCGGTGACGGTGCCGCTTAAGAGGGCAGCAGCAAGGCCGAGGGTTGCGAGTGTTTTGAACATATGTGCTCCTTTTTTGAAGGTTCGCATTCGGCGGCACGTTGACCGCCATGATTGGTTGGCTCTCAGGCGGTCGCAGTCTTCAGTTGCTCTGAACCAGCCTTGCGGAAGAACCGACTCAAGAAGAAGGGGCGGGGTTCTCCGAGGCTCTGGGTGATGCGGTCGAGAATGACGGCCAGAATGACAACGGCGATGCCGCCTTCGAAACCGGTCCCGACATCGAGACGCTGGATGCCCGTTAGCACCGTGTTGCCAATGCCGCCCGCACCGATCATCGAGGCGATCACCACCATCGACAGCGACAGCATGATCGTCTGATTGATGCCGGCCATGATCGAGGGCATGGCGTTCGGCAACTGAACCTTGAACAGCAGTTGCGACGAGGTGCAGCCGAAGGCATTGCCGGCTTCGATGAACTCGGCGTCGACCTGACGGATACCGAGATTGGTAAGGCGCACGACCGGCGGCATCGAGAAGATCACCGTCGCGATCGCGCCCGGCACGGCACCGAGACCGAAGAACATCGCAGCCGGGATAAGATAGACGAAAGCAGGCATGGTTTGCATCAGGTCAAGCACGGGGCGAACGATGGCTGCAACCGAATCCTTCCGCGCCATGGCAATCCCCAGCGGCAGGCCGACCAGCATCGCGATCAGCGTCGAGGCTATGACCAGCGACAACGTTTCCATCATCGGGCTCCAGAGCGCGATATGGTTGACGATGAGGAGGCCAACGGCGGTAAAGACCGCAAAGCCGAAGCCGACGCGCCAGAATGCCAGGATCACGAAAACCGCGATGCCGAGCGGCATGGGAATCGCGAGCAGACCCGCCTGGATGCCATTGGTAACGAAGCCGATGACCGCTGCAATGAGGTCGAGAACCGGCGAGAAATTGTCGAGGACGTAATTGACGGCAGCGTCGATGCCGTTTCCGATATCGAAGTTCATATTGTATCCGATTTGTTTGATGTCAGCCGGCCCGGTCGAGCGTTTCGAGCAGCGCGGACTTGCTGATGGAGCCGAGATAGCGTTTGCCTTCGTCGATGACGGGCACGGGCCAGGGGCTGGCCGCCACCTTGCCCAGCACGTTCGACAGCGGCTCGTCGGCTGGGATGGCCTCGATCTTTGAGAGGAAGGCGCCGCGATAGGGATCGGCGGCTTTCGCCTTGATCTTCTCGATCAGCGAGCTCTGGCTGATCATGCCATGATAGGTCTTGTCGCGGCCGAGGATGATGGCATATTCGCGATCGTAGTTCTTCATCCGTTCCAGCGCCGCGGCAGCGGAGACGCCATCGCGCTCGATGATTGTCACTTGAGACTTGCGGGCAACATCGCCGGCCTTGAAGACATTTGCGACATCGACATTGCGGAAGAACGAGCGGACGTAGTCGTTGGCCGGATTCGTGACGATGTCGTCTGGCGTGCCGACCTGCACGACATTCCCGTTCTGCATGATGCAGATGCGATCACCGATGCGCATAGCTTCGTCGAGATCGTGACTGACAAAGACGATGGTGCGGCTGTGCTCGGACTGAAGGCGAACGAGTTCGTCCTGCATTTCAGTGCGGATCAACGGATCGAGAGCGGAGAATGCTTCATCCATCAGGAGGATCGTCGGTTCGCTGGCGAGCGCCCTGGCAAGGCCAACACGTTGCTTCATGCCGCCGGAGAGCTGGTCGGGGCGGCTGTTCGCGTAGCCATCGAGGCCAACGGCCTTGAGAGCAGCGAGCGCCTTGCTGTTTCGCTCTTCCTCGCCGAGGCCGGAGACCTCAAGGCCGAAGGCGGCATTGCCGAGCACGGTGCGGTTCGGCAAAAGGGCGAAGGACTGGAAAACCATGCTGATATCGCGACGTCGCAATGCGATGAGTTCGCTGCGCGACATGCCGGTGATATCGCGGCCATCGATCTCGATCGATCCGGATGTCGGTTCGATCAATCGGTTGAGGAGACGGAGAAGGGTGGATTTCCCTGAGCCGGAGAGGCCCATGATCACGAAGATCTCGCCCGCGCGGATATCGAAGCTGGCATCGTTGACGCCGATCGAACAGCCCGTGGCGGTGTGGATTTGGGCTTTGGTCTTGCCCGCATGTAGAAGCTCGAGAGCTTTTTTCGGATGTTCTCCGAAGACTTTGTAGATGTTCTTGAGACTGATCTTGGTCGAAGCCGATTTCGTCGGCGCGTCTGTTTCAGTGGCAGAATTCATATAATTTCGGCGCCGAGCTCGAGTGGCCAGGCATTCTCCTTTAATCGACAATACAGATGAACAGGAGAGTAAACTCTCACCAATGATCTGTATTGAATTTTTCCATGCGCGAAAAATAAATATCTATTTTTCGACGCGAGCGTATACCTCGGAATTTATATCCCGATATGGTGGTGTCTCGACAATAACGTGAATGTCGGCGCAGAAATATTCCTGACGGAAAGAGCGCCTTGACGAGCGATTTTGTATTTATCTATGGCGATATACGCATTTTGTCCATAAAAAAAATCCAATTTATTGCCTTCCAAGCCACGCTGAATCGTCGAAACAGCCTGCAGAGCATGGGCTTTGCGGAGTGGTAAAAAACACGTGTTTTGGGGTCGGTAGCGATCTTGTGAGCGGCTTTCCGGCCAGACGAACCGGTCGGGCGGTTGCCAAAAAACCATAATTGCTCCACCTAGGTTGAGGATCGACACTCGGCACAAAGAATTGGATTAAAGCTGAATGCGCATACGTTACATTCTCCTCGGTGCATTTATCGCATTTGCACCGGCCGCATATGCTGAAGTCAAATCTCCGCCGGTTCTTGCGCCGCAAAAACAGCAGGGGCAGGCCGCTCTGCTGAGCGCGCAGTTCCTGTCTCGCTATAGCTACAAGCCTGTCGCGCTTGACGATGATCTGTCGGCCAAGGTCATGGACCATTTCATCAAGTCGCTCGACCCGGATCGAGTGATTTTCCTCCAGGCCGATATCGACAAGTTCATGGCCGAACGCACCAAGATCGATGATGCCATCGAACGTGAGGACTTGAAAATTCCGTTCGGCATTTTCAATACTTATGAAAAGCGCGTTGTCGACCGGATGACCTACGCGCGCAGCCTGCTGAAGCAGGGTTTCGATTTCGGTGCCCAGGAAAGCTTTTCGGTGTTGCGTGACAAGCAGCCCTGGCCGCAATCCGAAGCCGAGAGCAACGAACTTTGGCGCAAGCGCGTCAAGAGTGATTGGCTGCGGTTGAAGCTCAGCGGCAAGGCCGATGCGGCAATCCGCGAAACGCTCGAAAAGCGTTACGCGAATACGCTCGAGCGCGCCTACAAGTACAAGAGCGACGATGTTTTCCAGTCGTTCATGGATGCCTACACGACTTCGACCGATCCACACACCGATTACTTCGGAGCCACGGCCTCGGCCGATTTTAACATATCGATGAAGTTGTCCCTCGTTGGCATCGGCGCAGTCCTGCAGGAGCGCGACGACTATACAACGATCCGCGAACTCGTGCCGGGCGGGCCGGCTCAGTTGTCCGGAAAGCTTGCCGTCGGCGACCGCATCACCGGTGTGGGGCAGGGCAAGGATGGCCCAATCAAGGAAGTGGTAGGTACCCGGCTTGACGAAGTCGTGCAGATGATCCGCGGGAAATTGGGCTCTGTCGTGCGGCTGGATATCCTGCCCGCCGATGCCGGAGCGGACGCTGCCCATCGCGTCGTCAGCCTGGTGCGCGACAAGATAAGCCTTGAAAAGCAGGCCGCCAGCAAGAACGTGTTGTCCGTAAAGACGGGAGAGACTACCCGCAAGATTGGCGTCATTACGCTGCCGGCATTCTACGAAGATTTCGAAGCCCGGCGGAAGGGCGACAAGGACTATAGAAGCGCCAGCCGTGATGTCGCCAAGCTGCTTGGTGAACTGAAGGACGAGCAGGTCGATAGCGTCCTCATCGACGTGCGTAACAACGGCGGCGGTTCGTTGGACGAGGCAATCGACCTGACGGGTCTCTTCATCGGCAAGGGACCCGTCGTTCAGCAGCGTGGCAGCGACGGCAAGATCGAGGTGAGAAGCGCCGATTCTCCAAAGCCGGTCTGGAACGGTCCGCTTGGCGTTCTGATCAATCGCGGGTCGGCATCGGCCTCTGAGATCTTTGCGGCGGCAATTCAGGATTACGGTCGCGGCGTGATCATCGGCGAGCCCAGCTTCGGCAAGGGCACCGTGCAGACCGTCGTCGATCTCGACCAGATGGTTCGCAACAGCAAACCCGAATTCGGTGAGCTGAAGGTGACCATCGCGCAGTTCTTTCGCGTAAATGGCGGCACCACCCAGCTGCGGGGCGTGACGCCGGATATCAGCCTGCCCGGACTTTCCGATCCGACGAGTTTCGGTGAGACCAGCTATGACAACGCGCTGCCATGGGCTGAGATCAAACCGGCGAGATATTCGCCTTCAGACTCAGTGAAATCGCTGCTGCCGGCCTTGCAAAGCCGCCATGACGAGCGTGCAAAGAGCGACGCCGACTTCCAGCGTCTGGTGGAAGACATCGCCGACTTGAAGACGCAGCGCGAAAAGGGCGTTGTATCGCTTAACGAGGCCGAGCGGCGGAAAGAGGCGGCTGCTCGCGAAAAGCGACTAAAGTCGCGCGCGCAGGAAAACGGTGGCGTTGATCCCGAGATGGATGACGGTCTGCAGGGCAACGAGCGCAGCCTGAGTGCCGATATCGCGATGGAGAACGCACGCAAGAATGCCAAGGACGTCCTGCTCAACGAGGCTGCCGCCATTCTCGCTGACGACGCGGATCTGCAGAACGGTTCGTCGAAGGCTGTCACGGGCAAGTCGGAGAACTAGCTGAAATAGATCCGGTGCCGTGTTGGTGCCGGATTGGCGTGAAGAGATGAAGCGATCACCGCAAGTCTCTTCGCCCAGCAGACGATTGCAAGCGAGCCCTCACTTCAGCTGAACCCATCGCTGATTTGGGCGTTCTGTTTGTTAATGGTCTGTGCGCGACGGTATGGTTACGCGCCTTTGACCGTCCACGGCGACTCTGCGAAGGTTCGTAGCGAAGTGGCAGTTAGCGCGGGCGTGATGTTGGTTTCGATATGGCAAGGGAGGATCAATGTTTCAAACGCCTTCAAACCTGAAAATCCTACGCGAAGCCCTTTCCGACCACATGGACATGTCCGAGCATTTTCTCGGGCTACATGCAATTTTTGACGGCGAGATCATCTTTGCGCGCGACGTTGTTCAACTCAACCTCGACATGCCGCCGTTTCCGGTCGATTTCGAAAATGTCTGGATCTGGATACGCGAGCAACTGGTCGGCTCGCCGCAACAGCAAACCTTCGTCTACCAGCTCGAATTCGGCGTTGAAGACGAAGAGGATCCAGCCATGCAAAAGCTGGTAGAGATCACCCAGGAAGCGCCTCTGACCGTCTGGACGATCGATCTCGCGCACCAGGAGACGCCCGAAGAAGGTAAGAGGTTCGTGGTCGTCAGTGTTCCGGATAAAAAGCGGGCGAATGAATTTCGAGAGCTTTACCACGGTCGCGAAGTGACCGTCTGATCGTTGCGATCAGTGTTCGCCGTCGCCACCAGCGAAGACGTCGTTCACCGGCGGCGAATGACGCTTCAGGGGTAGATCGATCGCGTTCAGTAACCGCGTACGGGATCGACCAGCGCCTCAAGCTGTTCGCCTTTCAGGTAGGCGTCGAGGTTCTTAATCAGCCGATGCTGGAAATCCTGGTCCTGATCGCCACCGGCCCAGGAGATGTGCGGGCTGATGAAGACGTTGGCAAGGGCGTAGAGTGGGTGTCCGTCGGGCAGCGGCTCCGTCGTCGTCACATCGAGCGTCGCGCTGCCGATATCTCCCGCAACGAGTGCCGCTACCAGCGCTTCCTGATCGATGAGACCGCCTCGGGATATGTTGATGAGGTGTAAACCCGGCTTGGCTGCGCCCAAAAGTTCAGCACTGATCATGCCTGCAGTTTCGGCGGTTAGCGGCGCGGCGATGACGACATGGTCTGCGGTTGCGAAGATCTCATCGATCCCGGCCGCGGCGATGTTACTGTCGCCCTCCCAGGTCGTGCGCCGGTTAACCAAGACGTTCATATCGAAGGCAATAGCGCGGCGGGCGATCGCCTGGCCGAGGCTGCCATACCCTATGAGGCCGAGCGTCTTGCCATAGAGGCGGCCGATGTCGTGCCGGCGCCAGTCGACTTCACTGCGCGCGCGCGTCTCCTCCAGACGCTTCTCGGTGCGTAGTATCGCCGCGAAAACGAACTCAGCGATGGGCAGCGCGTTCAGTCCGCGTCCGCAGGTCATGATCCGGTCATGCAGTAGGGTCGGCGGATAGATTTCGACACCGGTGCTCTGCGACTGCACCCATTTCAACCGCTCGGGAAATTGCCAGTCGCGTGGCGCCTGTTTCCAGGTGGTAAAGCCGCCCGTCACCAGGATATCGGCCCCCGGCGCGATCTTCCATGGTTCCGCAGGGGAGGGGTCATGGATCACGAGCGGCCGGGAAGGATGCTCTTCGAGAGCCTTGCCGAGTTCCGGGCCGAGTTGGTTGACGATAACGGGGCGTTGTGGGTCGGGCATGGGTTTCCTCCTCCGCGCGACGATTGCCCCGCGGTCTCCTTGCGAGCGCTAAGCTCGATCCTGTTACTGAGCGCGGCTCATATGCGCCGGCAGCGACGAGATGAAATCGGTCAGCTGATCGCCGAGCAGCTGGACGTGATCGCTGGCCGCCTTGCGCGCCTCTTCCGGATCACCGGCATCGATCGCGTCCATGATACGGACGTGCTCGGTCAGCGTGCCCAGCATGCGGCCGGGCTGATAGGTGGCGCGCATGCGGTAGGCGCCGATGCGGCGGCGAAGCTGGATCGCCTGATCGGCGATGAAATGCGTGTGGGCGGCTTCGTAAAGCTGGTCGTGGAACTTCTGGTTCACCTTGTAGAAGGCGACAGGGTCACCGGAATTGTAGGCTTCGACCAGTTCCTCGTGCACCTTGCGCATGCCGGCGCGCTCGGCCGGTGTCGCGCGACGGGCCGCAAGCCGGGCACAGAGGCCTTCGAGAGCCGACATCACGTCGAACATCTCGATCAGCGCCGGAATGGAGAGCAGCGCCACGTGCGTGCCCTGGCGACCGCGCGTCTCGACGAGCCCGATCGCCAGCAACGCCTTGATGGCTTCGCGCACCGGTGTGCGGGACAGACCGAAGCGACGCGCGAGCTCCATCTCGTCCAGCCGCTCGCCGGGTTCGAGCCTGCCGTCCAGGATCATCTGCTCGAGCTGCTCGCGCAGCTCGCCGGCGCGGGTCGGAGCGCGCATCCCGTTTGCCGCTTCGGGCAGACGCGTGTCATCCTGATCCAATGCGGTCACTCCTCTCGCGGAACTGCGAATGGCCAATTTATATTTTGCTGGCGGCATTTATACTTTTCTTTTTGCGGTGCATTCAATGGGTGGATTATGGGTATACGAGTGTCGCAAGGCAGGTTCGGAGCTTTTCCACAATCATCGCGGGAGCTTCCATCATCGGAAAGTGGCCGGAGTCGTATTCGACGACGTCGGTGCTGCTGAAACAGGCCATCGGCTTGGGATCCGCCAGTCGCGCGACCCAGACCGAATTGAGCATCACGGCGGGACAGGCGACCAGCGGCCAGCGCTCTTCGGCGTTCCAGGCAAAGAGGTCGTCCTTCACATCAAGCGCGAAGGTGGCCGGGGCCGAAGCGATCATGTCGTCGGTGATTGCCTGGCGCATCGCCTCGTCCGTGGAGGGATGCACGATGATATCGATCATGGCGCGCATGCGTCCCGCGTAGTCGGCGGCGAACTCCTCGTGGCGTCTGACGAGTTCGTCATCGGGAACGCGGCCGTAATAGTCGCGGTCGGTCAGCGTATCGAGCCCGATCAAGGCCCTCACGCGGTCCGGCGCGATGATCGCCACCTCGGTCATGATCGGGCCACCCATCGAGTGCCCAATCAGCGTCGCTCCATCGATGCCGAGATGAGCCAGGAGATGCGCGACGGCGGCGCCCATCGCGCGGATCGTCTGGCCGGCCGGGGGCGGCGGGAGCATGCCGCCGAAGCCCGGATGCGAGACCGCCAGCACCCGGTGGTCGCGCGCCAGTTCGGGCGCGATCGCGTTCCAATGCTCGGCATTGCCGCACCAGCCGTGGATCAGCACCAGCCAGTCGCCTTCGCCTCCGAAGACGCGATAGCCGATCTGTCCGCCCATCGGGGCGTCCAGCGTCGAAAGCGGGGCGAGGCTGCGGGCCGGTGCGTTCATGGCCTAGCCCTTGATCCCGCTGGTGGTCATGCCCTGCGTGAAATACTTCTGCAGCAGCAGGAAGAGCAGGATAAGCGGAACGGTCGCGACAGTCGCGCCGGCAAAGGTTTCGCCCCAGTTCGGTAGCTGCGTCGGCGAGCCCTGCTGGGCAATCGCCACCTGGATGACCTGGATTGCCGGATCCTGGATGATGACGAGCGGCCACAGGAAGCTGTTCCACGAAAACAGGAAGGTGATAAGGCCGAGCGTCAGCATCGGCACCTTCACGTTCGGCAGCACGATCGAAAAGAAGATGCGCACATGACCGGCGCCATCGATCCGCGCGGCGTCCTCGAGCTCGACCGGCAGTTCCTCGAACGCCTGCTTCAGCAGGAACAGGCCGAACGGGCTGGCGATCCAGGGGATCATGACGCCGAGCAGCGTGTTGGAGAGGCCGAGGCCGGAAACGACCTGATAGAGCGGCACCATCATCGCCTCGATCGGCAGCAGGAAGGTGAGGAGGATCAGCACGAAAACGATCTTCGCGCCAGGGAAGCGGATGCGCGTCAGCGAATAGGCTGCCATCGAGCAGAGCAGCAGCGTCAGCGCCACCTGTCCGCCGGCAACGATGGCGGTGTTCATCAGCGCGGTCAGCACATTGGTGCGCTCGAACAGCGTGCGATAGTTGTCGAACGTTCCCTCGACCGGCAGGAAGGCGCGCCAGGAAAGCGGCGTGACGTCGCTGAACAGCGTCAGCTGGTTTTTGAAGGACGACGAGACGATCCAGGCATAGGGCGCCAGGAAGCAGCACAGGATGACGACAATGACGAGGGCGACCATGGCGCCGCGCCGGAGATGTTGCTTCTTCATGTCAGTAATTCCAGCGAGAGCGCAGCAGGGCCATCTGCGCCATGGAGATGGCAAGCACCACGAGCAGCAGCGCAACGGATAGCGCCGAGGCATAGCCGGCCTGCTGCATGATGAAGGCGCTGTTGTAGATGTGGTAGACGATCAGGTTGGTGCTGTCCTGCGGTCCGCCCTGGGTCATCAGGAAGGCCGGCGCGAAGGCCTGCAGCGAGAAGACCGTCATGATCACGACGACGAAGAGCGTCGTGCGGGAGAGGAGCGGGATCGTCACGTTCCAGAGAACCTGGCGGCGGGTGGCGCCGTCGATACGGGCAGCCTCCGTCAGTTCCACCGGCAGGCCCTGCAGGCCGGCGAGGAAGAGGATGGCACCGAAACCCACCTGCTGCCAGAGTGTCATGGCGATCAGGGCCGGAAGCGCCTGGCTCGTCGATGTCAGGAAGGGCTGGTTGCCGATGCCGACGATGTTCAGCACGCCGTTGATCAGGCCGTTCGAGGGGTCGAGCAGGAAGGACCACATGGTGGCGACGACCACCGATGAGGTCACGACCGGCAGCATGATCATGGTGCGGACAAGGCCGCGCGCCGGCAGCTTCGAATTGAGAAACAATGCCAGCGAGAAAGCCACCGGGATGACGAAGACGACGACGCCGAGCGCGAAGAGGAAGGTGACGCCGAACGAGACCGCGGCATCGTCATAATCGATCATGTCGGTGAAGTTGCGCAACCCGACGAACTTGGCGGCGGCCGGGTTGAGCAGGGAGTAGTCATAGACGCTGTTGCGGGCCATGACGAGCAAGGGCACGTACTGGAAGACCAGCAACAGGATCATGAACGGCGCAAGGAAGCCGGCCGCAAACAGCCAATCGCGCTTCTGCCGCTTCGTGGCGGGCTTTCGCGTCTTTGGTTTGGCCGAAGCCGTGGATAGGGTATTTGAGACCGACATTCTTGCGTCCAATGCTTAGCGATCGAGAACTCGCTGTACTTTCTTCTCGGCGTCCGCCATCAGGTCGGCCGGATCGCCGCCGAAGGCCACGGCACGCAGAGCATCGGTAACGAGCTTGTCGTACTGGGCGAACTTCGGACCCGGAGGACGCGGCTGGCCCCATTCCTGCAGCTGATCGACGAAGACCTTCATCGGATAGGCGTTGTAGGTCTCGAAGCGTGGGAACAGGCTCTTCAGCGTCGGCAGGTTGCCGCGCTGGCTGACGTTCATGTAGGCGTATTCACCCGTGGACATGTCGACCACGAACTTGGCCGCGATATCGGGATGCTTGGAACGCGCCGTGGCGCCGATCGTGGTCGAGCCGGTGTGAACGATCGGGGTCTTGAAGTACGGGATCGGGGTGATGCCCCACTCGATCTTCGGATCCTTGATCAGCGCGCTGCCGGCGGCCGGCGTATCGATGTAGAAGCAGGCCTTGCCGTCGAAGAAGGCGTTCGGAATGCCGACCTTGGGCGCGACACCTTCGGAATTGAACAGCGACTGATAGAACTTCAGCGCTTCGATCGCTTCCGGCGTGTTCAGGTATCCCTCGACCGACTTGCCGTCCTTGGAGAGTGCCCAGAAGGTCTTGTAGGCAGAGCTTTCCGGGTCGGCCTTCGGGTCGCCTGCGGAACGCTGGTAGATCAGGTCCTGATAGACAAGGCCGGGCTGGCCGTTGCCGAAGCGGGTCGGGCCGAGACCCCAGACGCTCGGTGCGCCGGCCGGGCCCTGCTGGCATGCCTTGAAGGCAGCCAGTGCTTCCGGCCAGGTCCAGGCCTTGTCGAGCGTCTGCGGCGGCTTGATGCCGGCGGCTTCGACGAGCTTCTTGTTGTAGTACATGGCGACGGTGGTCTGCTCGATGCCGGGCGAATAGACTTCGCCCTCGTAGCTGTGCTCGGCCTTGGTCGCGGGAAGAATGTCCTCGTCCCAGCCCTTCGGCAGGTACTTGGTGATGGGCAGCAGGATACCTGAGGCGGCGTAGGACTGTGTGTTCGGACCGTCGTAAACCAGCACGTCAGGCGGATTGGAGCTCGCGGCCTGAACGGAGATCGTGTCGGCCAGCTGGGCGAAGGGAACTTCGTTGATCTCGAACTTGACGCAGGGGTTTTCCTTCTGCCAGGCCTCCATGGGGGCCGGATAGGGGTAGTTCCCCGGCGTGCGCAGAATGCGCAGCGTCACGGTCTCGCCGGTACAGGCAGCGCTGTCCTGGGCAAATGCGCCTGTGCCGCCAAGCGCGGTGGCGCCAAGCAGGCCGGCGAGAAAAAGTATGCGGGCATTCATCAGCTGTTCTCCTTGGTTTTATGTCGTCGTGCAGGCGGTGGTCGCGTCAGATGGCGCGGCCGGTATTCGGATCGAAGAGGGACATGCGGTCACGGGCGATGCGCAGCGACTGCGCCTGCCCCTCGGCCGCGGCAAGCTCCGGCGGCAGCATGGCCGAACAGGAGACGCCTTCCAGCGTGAAATGAACGAGTGTCGTCGGGCCGAGCAGTTCGGCCATGTCGACCGGCACCGAGATTTCGGTTGCGCCGTCGGCCAGGAAATGTTCGGGGCGCAGGCCGATCTCGACACGGCGGCCGACGAAGGCCTTTAAGGCTTCGAGCTTGTCGGCGGGGGCGGCCAGCGTGGCGCCGGCGAACTTCAGCGTCGGCGTCTCGCCTTCCATAACGACGTCGGCCGGCAGGAAATTCATGGTCGGGCTGCCGATGAAGCCCGCGACGAAGCGCGTTGCCGGACGTTCGTAGAGTTCCTGCGGCGTTCCCTGCTGCTCGATCAGGCCCTTGTTCAGCACCACCACGCGGTCCGCCAGCGTCATCGCTTCGACCTGGTCGTGGGTGACGTAAACGGTGGTCGCCTTCAGCCGCTTGTGCAGGCGGCGGATTTCCGCGCGCATCTGTCCGCGCAGCTTCGCATCTAGGTTGGAGAGCGGCTCGTCGAACAGGAAGACCGCGGGATCGCGAACCATCGCGCGACCCATGGCGACGCGCTGGCGCTGGCCGCCCGAGAGCTGCTTGGGCCGGCGCTCCAGCAGAGCCGAGATATCCAGGACCTTTGCTGCCTCCTCGACACGGCGGCGAATCTCCGCCTTATCCATGCCCGACAGCTTCAGGCCGAAGCTCATGTTCTGCGCCACTGTCATGTGCGGATAGAGTGCGTAGTTCTGGAACACCATGGCGATGTTGCGATCGCGCGGCTCCAGTTCGTCCACACGCCGGTCGCCGATCCAGATTTCGCCGTCCGTCAGTTCCTCAAGGCCCGCCAGCATCCGCAGTGTCGTCGACTTGCCGCAGCCCGACGGGCCGACAAGCACCACGAACTCACCGCTGCGAATGTCCAGGTTCAGGTTCTCGATCGTGTTCGCCGAGGCGTTTTCGTAAGTCTTCCCCACATTCTTGAGGGACACATCTGCCATGAGGATATTCCAGCCGTCTGTTTCAGGTGTCGTTCGTGCCCGAAGGCGTGAATGTGACATTATGTCATTTCAGTATTCGTGCAATAGATATTCGTATACACAAAATACGTTTTCTTAAATAAATGCGATATTGCCGACAAAATGAGCTTACTGCCTTTTCGGTTTGTAAAGACTGCGAATAAATTCCCCAAGTCGCTGATAGTGAGCAAAAATTTTCGATATTTTAGTAATGTTCCTATGGACACGACGATAAATCAGCGTATGCAAGAAAGCGAAATATGTATTCACATAGGAGATGCAGGTGGAACTTAATCTTGCTGGAAAGACGGCGCTGATCACTGGAGCCTCGCAGGGCATCGGTCATGCGATCGCGAAGGTGCTGGCCGCTGAAGGATGTCACCTTCACCTCGCCGCCCGTAACGGCGCGGCGATGGCGGAGCTGAAGGCCGAACTGGCGCAGTATCCGGTCAATGTTACCGTACATGAAGCCGATCTCGGGACGACCGAGGCCATGGTTGCGCTCGACAAGGCCTGCGGCGATTACGATATCCTGATGAACAACGCCG
Source organism: Hyphomicrobiales bacterium (assembly GCA_900471485.1). Classification (GTDB taxonomy): domain Bacteria; phylum Pseudomonadota; class Alphaproteobacteria; order Rhizobiales; family Rhizobiaceae; genus Rhizobium. The sequence continues at coordinate 62,615 of UCEU01000020.1, read as the reverse complement.
GCGACATTCCGGCCGGTTCGATCGAGGACGTCACCGACGAATCGATCCGCCGCGGCTTCGATCTCAAGGTGTTCGGCTACATCACGCTGGCACGCGAGTTCTGGAAGCGCCGCAAGGGCAAGGGTGGCGTCATCATCAACGTCATCGGCAATTCCGGCGAAAACTGGGACGCCGCCTACTTCGCGGGCTCCACCGGCAATGCCGCGCTGATGAGCTTCACCAAGGCACTCGGCGGCCGCAGCATGGATGAAGGCATCCGCGTCGTCGGCGTCAATCCGGGCCCGGTCGATACCCCGCGCATGTTCAAGATCATGAAGCGCAAAGCCATCGACATGCTCGGCGACGAAAGCCGCTGGGAAGAACTCTACGACAAGTACCCGGGCAAGCGTCCGGCAACCGCCGAGGAAGTCGCCGACCTCTGCGTCTTCCTGGCTTCGCCCAAGGCCGGCTACATCAGCGGCACGGTCGTCACGATCGACGGCGGCATCGCGGCGCGCGGTTCGGTGATCTGATCCATGGCCGACGCACGCACTCGCAACCGCTATTTCGACGATCTGTTCTCCACGCCCGACCTGGCGTGGATGGGCCAGAATACCAACCACGTGCCCGCCCATCCGGCGGTCGCGGAAGCCATGATCCGCTCGGTCGAAGCCGGCGAGTTCAATGCCTATGCCCCGCCGATGGGCTTCGAGGCGCTGCGCAGCGCGATCGTCGCCGATCTCGGCGTCGCCGGCACCTCGGCCGAAGCGCTCGTCACAGAAGGCGGCGTCAACGCGCTCGCCATGATCTGCAAGGCCCGCGCAAAGCCGGGCACCACGCTCGTCACCACCGACCCGACCTGGAAGTGGCCCTGCATGTTCGCCGAGCAGGCCGGCGCCGAAGTTGTCCAGATCCCGATCTACGACGCTTCGGTCAACTACAAGCTCACGCCGGAAGCGCTGCGCGCCAACGTCGATGAGCGTTGCGCCATCATCTACATCGTCGATCCGAACAATCCGCTCGGCATCCGCTATGACCGCGAGGAGATCGAGGCCTTCGCCGAGATCGCCCGTTCGGTCGGCGCGCTTCTGATCCACGATTGCACCTATCGCGATTTCGCCGACGGCCATACGCCGGTGTTGCAGGTCGCGCCCGAGGGCACGGTCGTTTCGCTGTCGTTCTCCAAGTGGCTCGGTCTCGCCGGCATGCGCATCGGCGCTCTCGTCGCCGAGCCGAAGCTGGTCGACGAGTTCTCGGCCGCCTCCACCTCGGTGCTTGGCGCATCGGTCGTGGCCCAGCGCGCTGCGATGGCCGGCCTTTCGGTCAAGCCGGAATGGATGAAGGACGTGCGTCGCATCGACAGCGCCAACAAGGCGATGATCATCGAGGCCGCCAAAGCCACCGGCCTTTCGGTTCCGATCCCGGTCTCGCACGGCAACTTCCTGGTTCTCGAGACCGCCTCCACCGGCGTCTCTCCCGAGGCCATCGTCGAGGCTGCCCGCCGCGAGGGTGTGATGATCCGCCAGGGTCGCTACCACACGGCCGCTTTCGGTGATCGATTCATCAAGGTCTCGACCTCGGTGCCATCGGCTTGGGCCGAGCGTTTCTGCGAAGGCCTGCCGCGCTATATCGAAACCGCGCGCACGCTCAACGACGTACCGGCCCTTTTCTAGGGCCGGCATATCCATTGACGATACGAGGCAAAGAGGCTTTCACATGTACGCGACCGCCAAGGATGGAACGAAGCTTTACTACGAGACGGCAGGAGAGAGCGGAACGCCGATCCTGTTCATCCACGAGTTCGGCGGCAACTACGACGCCTGGGAACCGCAGATGAGCTTCTTTGCCCGTCGTCACCGCTGCATCACATACGCGGCGCGTGGCTACGCGCCATCCGATATCCCAGTGGATATGGAGATGTACTCGCAGGCCAACGCCGCTGATGATGCTGTTGCCGTGCTCGATGCGCTCGGCATCGAAAAGGCGCATATCGTCGGCCTGTCGATGGGTGGCTTCGCCACCCTGCATTTCGGCCTTCGCACGCCGGAGCGCGCGCTGTCGCTGACGGTCGCAGGTGCCGGCTACGGCACGGAGCGGGAAACGGCCGACTATTTCCGCAATACCTCGCTGAAGGTGGCGGACAATTTCGAGAAGGATCCGGTTGGGTTCTCGAAGATCTATTCGCTCGGCGCCAGCCGGGTGCAGTTCCAGAACAAGGATCCGCGCGGCTGGGCAGCCTTCGCCGAGCGCCTGTCGCATCACTCGGCTATCGGCGCTGCCAACACCATGCGCGGTGTCCAGTGCCGCCGCCCGTCATTCTGGGATCTCGAGGAGCAGCTGAAGACGATGATGGTGCCGACGCTGGTGATGACCGGCGACGAGGACGATCACTGCCTGCAGCCTTCGATCTACCTGAAGAAAATGCTGCCGGCCGCAGGCCTCGCCATCTTCCCGAAGACGGGCCATACGCTGAACCTCGAAGAACCTATCCTGTTCAATTCCCTCGTGTCGGATTTCATCGCCCAGGTGGAGCAGGGCGCCTGGAAGGTACGCGATCCTCGCGCCGATCCCGGCCAGGTGATGCGGACGGAGTAAAAAGACATGGCGCGGCCCGCAATCTCTCCCGATCGGCTCTGGACCCGCCTGACGGCGCTCGGCGAGGATGGCGCGCTGCCCGGCGGCGGCGTCAACCGTAGGGCACTGTCAGGCGAGGAAATACTGGCCTGGCGGCGGATCATCGCCTGGGGTGCGGCGGCCGGCCTTGAAGCTTCGACCGATCCGGCGGGCAATCTGTTTCTGACGCTTAAAGGCGTGCTTCCCCACCTGGCGCCTGTCGTCGCCGGCAGTCACATCGACAGCCAGCCGACAGGCGGTCTTTTTGATGGCGCCTTCGGCGTGCTCGCAGCACTGGAGGCCGTGACCGCGATATCGGAAGCTGGCCTGACGCCCGAGCGTTCGATCACCGTTGTCGGCTGGATGAACGAAGAGGGAAGTCGCTTCGCTCCCGGCATGATGGGCTCCGAACTTTTCGCCGGTCTGCGAACATCTGAGGAAGTGATGGCGGTGCGCGACGCCGATGGTGTCAGCGTCGGCGATGCCCTTGGCGCGCTGCATGCGGCGTTCCCCGAGCTGCCGCGTCGCGCGCTCGGCTTTCCCATTCACGCCTACATCGAGCCGCATATCGAGCAGGCGGATGTATTGGAAACGGAAGGGGCCGTCATCGGCGTCGTCTCCGGCATCCAGGGCAAGAAGACCTACGACATCACGATCACCGGCCGCGAGGCGCATGCCGGCACAGAGCCGATGAGCCGCCGGCAGGATGCGGTGCAGGCCTTCGCGCGCATGGCGACGCGGATGCATGATGCGATGGCCGGCCAAGAACTGATCAAGTTCACCATCGGCCGCGTCGTGGTCGAGCCCAATGCGCCGTCGGTCGTCCCGGCCAAGGTCATCTTCCGCATCGACCTGCGCCATCCGGAGAATATCGTGCTGGAAGCGTGCGGCGCCCGCCTCGAGGAGATCGCACGCGCCGAAGTAGGCGCCTGCCGGGTCGAGATCCGTCGCCTCGTCGATGCGCCATCCAATGGCTTCGACGAAGGGCTGAAGCAGGCGATCCGCGTGTCGGCGGACCGGCATGGGTTGTCGCGGCTGGACGTTCTTTCCGCAGCCGGACACGATGCGCGGCAGATGGCGCCGCTGACGCGCTCCGCGATGATCTTCATTCCCTGCCGGGGCGGCATCAGCCACCACCCGGACGAATGGTCCGAACCGGATCATGTCGCCGCCGGCGCGACCGTCCTTCTCGACCTGCTTCTGGAGGAAGCCGGTGTTTCGTTCAACCAAGGAGATGCATGATGAGCACAGCCAACGACATGGCCGAAATGCCGGTCCAACTGCCGCGCGAGCCCGCAAACGCGGCCGAGGCGCGCAGCCGCTATTTCAATTCCGGCAATGCCTTCAACATAAAGCTTCCCGCCGTGCCGGGGCACATCTTCATGGACGAGCCGGCTGAGGCGATGAAGATGGAGAAGACCGGTTTCATCAACTGCGACCAGTCACAGAAGATGGAATGCGGCTTTGCCGCAACGACGCCGCTGATGCTGGCGCGCTATGCTGTGGTCAAGGCCGGCGAAACGCTGGATACGACGCTCGTGAACACGGCGTCGATCTGGTACGTCATCAAGGGCAGCTCCAGCCTCGTCGTCGGTGACGAGAAGGCGACGCTCGGCAAGGGCGATGTTTTTCTTCTGCCGGGCGGCATCGCATCCGCGATCACGGCCAAGGAGGATTGCGTCTTCTGGGCTGTCGGCAACGATCCGCAGTTGAAGTTCGACACCTCCGCGCCGGTCACCGGCAAGGAAGCCGCGGTGCAGTTCGTGCACTATCCGGCCGATGAAATCACCCATCAGCTCGATGTGGTCTACAGCTCGAACGCCAATGCCTCGACCTCAGGTCACGCGCTGATCTTCTCGGCCGAAAAGACCGAAGCCGCCCGCAACATCACGCCGACCATGACGCTCTCGCTGAACACGCTGAAGCCGAAGAGCGCGCAGCCGCCGCACAAGCACAATTCGGCCGCCATCACGCTGGTCGTCGCCGGCGATCCCGCTTACTCCATGGTTGCCGAGCAGAAATGCGACTGGTCGCCCTGGGCAACGCTGGTGACACCCGCCGCCGCCAAGCACAGCCACCACAACGACGGCAACACGCGCGCCGAATTTCTGATCGTGCAGGATGGCGGGCTCTACTATCATGCCCGCACCATGGGATTCGAGTTTTACTGATGCGGCTCATTATCGATACCGATACCGCAGGGGATGATACCTATTCCCTGCTGCTGGCCATGAAGACGCCGGGGTCGACGCTGGAGGCGGTCACCGTCTGCGTCGGTAACGTGCCCTTCGACCAGCAGGTGGAAAACGCGCTGGCGACCATCGAGGCCGCCGGCTTCTCCGGCAAGGTTCCGGTTTACTGCGGCGCGCGCCGGCCGATGGTCAAGCCGTGGGAAGCATCCACCATGCACGGCAACGACGGGATGAGCGGCGCCAACCTGCCGATCGCCCGCCAGCGGCCCGAGACGATGCATGCCGTCGATGCGATCATCGAGAAGGTGATGGCGGAACCCGGCGAGATCGACATTCTCGCCCAGGCGCCGCTGACCAACATCGCGCTGGCGGTGATGAAGGAGCCGCGCATCGCCAAGGCGGTTCGCCATCTCTGGATCATGGGCGGCACCGACAACTCGGTCGGCAACATCACGCCCTGCGCCGAGTACAACTTCTTCATCGATCCGGAAGCGGCGAAGATCGTCTTCGAGGCGGGCTTCAACATCACGCTCTCGACCTGGACGCTCACCATGCGCTCCAGCCTGTTCGAGGCCGACCAGCTCGATGAAATCTTCGCGATGAAGACGCCGCTTTCGGAATTCTACCGCAAGGTTTCGGCCACGCCCCGACAGACGGCGGAGGCGCGTTATGGTCGCCCGATCAGCACGCATCCCGACTCCCTGACCTGCGCCATGGCGCTCAATCCCGATCTGATCGAGATCGCGCGCGACGCCGTTGTCCGGATCGAGACCGCGGGTGAAATCACCCGGGGATTCTCCGCCGTTCATCCGCCGGTTCTCGGCAACCGCTGGCCCGAGTTCAAGGTCAACGCCCGCGTTGTCGAGAAGGCGTCGAACAATGGTTTCTTCGAGATGATGAAGCGGGCGCTCTCCTAGGTCCAGGCCTTCTTTGTCAATTTTCGAAGACCGGGAACGACGTCGTTCCCGGTCTTTTTTTGCGCATGCCCATCCGCGAAAATGGCAGCCTGCCGATACTTCGGGCCTTGATGGCTGATGGCTAAAAAATACCCACGCTGTGCACAACAAATAGCTCATTAAGAACACGAATATTGATTATATGTATGCGCAAAATGATGTTTGTGTATAACAATTGCCTTGAGATGGCGATTTCAGGCTAGGGCGTCGCGCTTTATCGGGGGAGGTGTCGCTTTTTGAGTGAAGTAATACAGGATTCTGCATCTGGCATGGGGCTTGCTTGTATTTCTTCGACGAAGATTTGCATACGTGACAGGAGTGGTCCTCATGAGTGACAGGACGATAACGCCGATCGAACTCTTTCCTCGCGGTCCGGCATCCGGTGCCATGGGACTGATCGAGTTGCTGAAGCCTCGAAAGGCGCAGCACGCTGCTCCGGCTCCCGCCTTGCTCGAAGCCGCCGATGCGGTGGATGACGGAAAGCCGCTCATCGAGTTGCGGAACGTCTCCAAGACATTCGGCGCGACGAAGGCGCTGAGCGATCTCGAGGTGTCCATTCGCCCCGGTGAGCTGGTCACCGTGGTCGGCCCGTCCGGCTGCGGCAAGAGCACGCTCTTCAACATCCTTGCCGGTCTGGAAGAACCTGATGCGGGCAATATCCTGCGTCTCAAAGGCGAGAGTTCCACGGCGTCCGATCTGCTCGGCAAGGTATCCTTCATGCCGCAGCGCGATCTGCTGCTGCCGTGGCGCAATGTCATCGACAACGCCATCATCGCCCTGGAAATCGAGGGCATGCCGCGTGCGGAGGCGCGCAAGCTGGCAATGGACATGCTTCCCGAGTTTGGTCTCGCCGGCTTCGAGAAGCAGTATCCCAACCAGCTCTCGGGCGGCATGCGCCAGCGCGTGGCGCTGATGCGCACCTTCCTGTTCAAGCGCGACCTGATGCTGCTCGACGAACCGTTCGGCGCGCTCGATGCGCTCACCCGCACGATGATGCAGCGCTGGCTGCTCGATGTCTGGCAGAAGCACAAGCGCACGGTGCTGTTCATCACTCACGACGTCGACGAGGCGATCTTCCTCGGCGACCGCGTGCTGGTCATGACCGCGCGTCCGGGCAAGGTGAAGCTCGAACAGGTTGTCGACCTGCCGCGTCCGCGCAAGGCCGACATCGTCACATCTCCCGAATTCATTGCACTGAAAAAGACCCTTCTCGAGGCAATCGAGGAGGAAAGCATGAAGTCCTTCCAGGTCGCTGGACACTGATTGAAGCATGAGGAAACAGATTATGACTGACCACTATTCGGGTCGCCCGGCCCACATCGCCGAAGACGAATGGAAGGCGCGCGTCCATCTCGCCGCCTGCTACCGCATGGTTGCCCGCCTCGGCATGGACGATCTGATCTACAACCACATCTCGATGCGCGTGCCCGGCCACGAGGATCAGTTCCTTCTGAACCCCTACGGCTTCCTGTTCGAGGAGATCACCGCGTCGAGCTTGGTGAAGATCGACATCCAGGGCAACAAGCTCGACGACACGCCCTATACGGTCAACAAGGCCGCCTTCGTCATTCACGGCGCGCTGCACAAGTCGAGCCACGATGCCGTCTGCGTGCTGCACACGCACTCCGATTCCAGCGTCGCGGTATCGTGCCAGAAGGACGGCCTGCTGCCGCTCAGCCAGTTCGCCATGCGGTTCTATCAGCGCCAGGCTTTCCACGCCTACGAGGGCGTCGCCATCGACCTGGCCGAACAGGAGCGCATCATCAATCACCTCGGTGGCAACAAGGTGATGCTGATGCGCAACCATGGCATCCTCACCATTGGCCGCACGCCCGGCGAAGCCTTCATGCTACTCTACTACTTCGAGCGCGCCGCGCGCATCCAGCTCGATCTCCAGGCCGCGACGGCTTCCGGCACCGAGCTCGTCATCCCCCCGCACGACGTTTGCGAGAAGGCGGCACGCCAGTTCTGGGAGAGCAAGGGCGACATTCTTATTGCCGGCGAACGGGAGTGGCCGGCTTTCCTGCGCCAGCTGGACAGGGAAGGTTCGGATTTCCGGCAGTAAGCACATCTGGGAGGAGGCAACGACAAGTCACGAACAATATAAAAGAGGGTTTCATGCTTAACAGACGTAACGTGATCGCAGCATTCGCTGCCGCCGCCATAACGCTTCCGGCACTCGGCATGGGTGCCGCTCCGGCCGCCGCGCAAGAGATGGTCGATGCCAGCCTGCGCCTGAAGTGGCTTACACAGGCTCAGTTCGCCGGCTTCTACGTCGCTCTCGAAAAGGGCTACTACAAGGATGAAGGCATCAACCTCACCATCAATCCTGGTGGACCGAACCTTCTGACCGAAAACCTCGTCGCGACGGGCGCCGATACGTTCGGCCTCTCCGGCGGCACCGACAGCGTCTTCGCCGGACGCGACAAGGGCCTGCCGATCGTCTGCATCGGTGTTGCCCACCAGCAGACCCCGTTCGTCTTCGTTTCGCACAAGGACGGGGCGGTTCAGAGCGTCGCCGATTTCAAGGGCAAGAAGATCACCACCTGGTTCACCGGCGCCAACCACGTGCTTTCGGCCATGCTGTCGAAGGCCGGGATCGATCCGAAGGAAGCCGATATCCAGCCGCAGCAGGTTTCCGTCACCCCCTTCGTCGACAAGCAGGTCGATGTCGTGACCGCCACCCGCTACAACGAGCTCTACGTCATCAACCAGCGCGTCGGTAAGGAAAACCTCAACCTCTTCGTGCCCGAGGACAGCGGCGTCTCCTTCCCGCGCGATACGCTGATCGTTTCCGAACAGACCGCCGCCGAGAAGCCCGAGCTCGTCGAAAAGTTCCTGCGCGCCAGCGTCAAGGGCTGGAAGGAAGCCTTCGCCAACGAGAAGGAAGCGATCGACATCATCATGAAGATCGCCCCGACGCTCGACCGCGCCCAGCAGGAATTCATGCTGTCGGAGATCAAGACGCTGATGACGGCAGGCAAGGCTTCGACCGACGGCATCTTCACGATCGACAAGGCAGCCGTCGGCTCGGCTAACGACCTGCTCGCCAAGTACGGCGTGATCTCCAAGCCCGTCGACCTCGACAAGGCTTTCAACGCCTCCTTCATCGACAAGATCCCGGCCGAGGAACGACGCCTGTGACTGGAATGAATGCATCCGCGACAAGACTGCCCGTCATTACGACGGGCAGGATCTACGCGGCGGTAAGGCCTATCCTGTGGCTGGCGGTAGGGCTGCTGGCGATCGAAGTGATCGTCATGGCCTTCGGCATCCGCCCCTATTATCTGCCACGCCCAAGCGCCATTGCCGCCAACATCATGGCGACACCCGGCGCCTATCTTGCCGGCCTGTGGCGGACCTTCCTCGAGACGGCGCTCGGCTTCGTCGCCGGTAGCCTGTTCGGCGTGGCGATCGCGGTCGTCTTCCATCGCTGGACGGCGCTTCGCGAGCTGTTCTTTCCGCTCTTCATCGTCTCGCAGACCATTCCGGTCATCGCCTTCGGCGCGGTGGTCGTGCTCTGGTTCGGCAACACGCTATTCGCCAAGGCGGTGATCTCCTTCTACGTCAGCTTCCTGCCGGTGACGGTCAACGCCATCCTCGGCTTTTCATCGGTCGATCCTAAGCAGGTTCAACTGATGCGCAGCTTTGGCGCCAGGGACGGGCAGATCCTCCGGCGCATCTATCTGCCGGCCGCTTTGCCGCAGATCTTCGTCGCGCTGAAGCTTGCCTCTTCGCTGGCTCTCGTCGGTGCGATCGTCGGCGAATGGTTCGGCGACACGACCGGCCTCGGCGTGCTGCTGCTGCAGGCGATGTACAACGAGAACGTCGTCGGCATCTGGGCAACCATCGTCGTTTCCGCCTGTCTCGGGATGGGGCTCTACGGCGTCGTGTCCTGGGCGGAGCGGCATATCGTTTTCTGGGGGATCGAGAAATGAGCACTCAACGCACGGACAACCTGCGCCAGATCGGGCGCGGCATCGCGGGCGCGCTGCTCATCGCCGTCATATGGGAACTGTCGGCGCGCGGCTTCAATCTGCCTGCCTATGTGCTGCCGTCGGTCTCCAGCATCCTTTCCGGAATGGTATCGGATGCGCGCAATCTTCTCGATGCCACCGCCTTTACGGCGGGTGAGGCCATCGCCGGATATGTGATCGGCTGCGCCATCGGCATGTCGCTCGCGGTCCTCGTCACCATTATCCCCGCCGCGCGCGGCGTCGTCCTGCCGCTGGCGACCGCCATCAACTCGGTCCCCGTCGTCGCCTACTCGCCGCTCGTCCTGCTCTGGTTCGGCATGGGCATGACGTCGAAGGTAGTGATGGTGGCGATCGCCGTTTCCTTCACGATCTTTCTCAGCACCATCGCCGGCCTCGACCGGATCGACCGCAAGACGGTCGATCTCATCCGCTCGTTCGGCGCGGGACAGTTTGCCATCGTCTGGCGGCTGCGCCTGCCGACCGCGCTGCCGCTGATCATCGCCGGCATGCGCGTCTCGACCGTGCGCAGCGTTCTGGTGGCCATCGTCACCGAGATGCTCGGCGCTTACGGCGGCCTCGGCTGGGTCATTTATCAGGCCGTGCTGCAGATCGACTTCGTCAAGGTCTGGGCCGCCATCATCGTCGCATCGACGATCAGCCTCGTGTTCTTCGGCGCGATCAGCTTCGTAGAGCGGCGTTACGTCTTCTGGAGATAAGCATAGCATGACACGCAAGATTCACTTCGGCCTCTTCCTTCTCGGTACCGGCAGCCATGTCGCCGGATGGCGGATGCCGGGCGCGGTCGACAGTTTCCAGAATATCGATCAGGTCCGCGCCATCGCGCAGGAAGCCGAGCGCGGCCTCTTCGACCTGATCTTCATGGGCGACAACCTGCACGCAGATCCTGCGGCGCATCCTTCCTACACGGCGCGGCTCGAGCCGCTGACGCTGCTCTCGGCCGTCGCCGGCGCGACGAAGCATATCGGCCTCGGCGCCACGGTCTCGACCACCTACAGCGATCCCTTCACGGTCGCCCGCGTCTTCGCGTCCCTCGATCACCTGAGCGGCGGTCGCGCTGCCTGGAACGCGGTTACGACAGCGAACCCGACGGCGGCTGCGAATTTCGGGACCATCCATCCCGATCACGCCAAGCGCTACGAGATCGCCGAGGAATTCCTGACTGTCGTTCGCGGCCTGTGGGATTGCTGGGCGGATGACGCGATCGTCGCCGATCGCGAGACCGGTCTTTACATCGATCCGGCCAAGGTTCGCTGTCTCGATCACGACGGAGCGCACTTCAAGGTCAAGGGACCGCTGAACATCGGTCGCTCACCGCAGGGCCAGCCGATCATCCTGCAGGCAGGCGGTTCGGGTCCCGGCCAGGAACTGGCGGCGAAGTCGGCCGACGTGGTCTTCTCGGTCACACAGGATCTCGACGAGGCGCGTGCCTTTTACCGCTCCGTCAAGGATCGCCTGCCGAAATACGGTCGTGCTGAAGACAGCATGGTCGTTCTGCCGGGTCTCATGCCGATCGTCGGACGCACCGAGCGTGAAGCGCACGACAAGCTCGCGGCGCTGCAGGGCTTCATCAGCGAGACCAATGCGCTGTCGCTTCTGTCGGACCGCTTCGGCATCGACATGAGTGTCTACGATCTCGATGGTCCCATTCCCGAGGACCTGAAGCCATCGGACAATTACCACGCCTTCGCCAAGGTCATGCTGGACAAGGCGCGACGCGAGAACATGCGGCTGCGGGATGTCTACAACCTCATGGCCGCGGCGCGCGGCCACTGGGTTCTCTGCGGCACGCCGGAATACATTGCCGATACGTTGGAGACCTGGTTTGCAACCGGCGCCGCTGATGGTTTCAACATCATGCCGTCGCACTTCCCCGATGGTTTGACCGATTTCGTCGACATGGTCGTGCCGATCCTGCAGCAGCGTGGCCTCTATCGGACGGACTATGAAGGCGGCACGTTGCGCGACCGGATGGGTTTCGAACGTCCGGCCCCCGTGTAGGAGGCCGCGGATGGGGATGATCAGTCATAGCTTCGAGACGGTCGAAAGCACGGATTTTCGCCACGGCATGGCGCGCCTCGGCGCAGCGGTCAACATCGTGACGACGCGCGCGGCGGATGGCCCGTACGGCTTCACGGCCTCCGCGGTCTGCAGCGTAAGCGATACGCCCGCCACTTTGCTGGCCTGCATAAATCGGACAAGCTCCTGCTTCCCGGCCTTCGAGGCGGCGCGCTTCTTCTGTGTCAACACCCTGGCGCCGAGCCATGAGACATTGTCCAATCTGTTCGGTGGCAAGACTGCGATGGCCGAACGTTTCGCTTCCGGCAGATGGGGCGATGGCTGCACGGGTGCCCCGGTGCTGGAGGACGCGCTCGTCAGCTTCGAATGCGAGCTCACGCATTCGCTCGATCAGGGAACGCACCGGGTATTGTTCGGCCGCGTCATACGGGTGAATGCCGCCAGCAACCAGCAGGCGCTTCTCTACTGCGCCCGGCGCTATGTAACGGTGGGGGAAGCGGCTCAGCGCACAACGGGCCCGTAACCTAAGCCAAGTGTGGCGGAAATTAGACGGAAATTCCCCGCTATGGGCGATCTTCGAAACCTTCATGCCTCGTGTGGCACCATCTGCGGAGGTACGTTCCGTTCATGAAATCAGGAGTAGTCATGAACCGTATTCTTCTTCTTGGCACCGCGATTGCCGCTCTTTTCCTGCAACCGGCACTGGCCGAGGAGTCCAATAAGCTTCTGAACGCATCCTACGATGTTTCGAGAGAGCTTTTCATCGCGGAGAACGAGGCTTTCATTGCCAAGCATCCGGGAGTGAGCGTTGATCAGTCACATGCGGGCACCTCGAAGCAGGCTCGCTCGATCATCGAGGGCCTCGAAGCTGATGTCGTGACGTTCAACCAGTCGACCGACATCGATTTCCTCGCCAAGAACGGTTTCGTATCGAAGGATTGGACCAAGGCGTTTCCGAATAACGCTTCCCCGTTCTATTCCTTCCCCTCATTTCTGGTGCGCGCAGGCAACCCGAAGCAGATCAAGGACTGGGGCGATCTTGCGCGCGATGATGTTCACGCCGTCTTTCCCAATCCGAAGACCTCGGGCAATGCCCGCTACACCTACCTCGCGGCCTATGCCTGGGCGAAGGAAAACTTCAAGGATGACCAGCAAAAGATCGACGCCTACATCACGAAGATTTTCGACAACGTCCCGGTCTTCGATACGGGCGGTCGCGCCGCCACGACCACCTTCGTCGAGCGCGAAACCGGTGACGTACTGATCACATTCGAAGCTGAAACACGTGGCATCGAGAAGCAATACGGCAAGGACAAGGTTGAAAGCGTCATTCCGTCTGTCAGCCTGCTGGCGGAATTCCCGGTTGCGGTTGTCGACAAGGTCGCCAAGAAGCACGGCACGGAAGCACTCGCAAAGTCCTACCTCGACTTTCTCTACACCGATGAGGGACAGCGGATTGCCGCCGAATTCGGTCACCGGGTGCATGACGAGAAGGTGGCGGCCGAGTTCAAGGGCCAGTTCCCCGAGATCCGGCTCGTGAACGTTGATGATGTGTTTGGAGGTTGGGCAAAAATCCAATCGGAGCACTTCGCATCGGGCGGGCTTCTCGACAAGCTTTACGGCAGCCGTTGATTCGCGCCTAACCTCGAAATCCTTCAACCCGGCAGACATACATGTCTGCTGGGTTTTATCGTGAAGTGGAGCCCTGAACGTGAGACGTCGAGTCCTGCCCGGATTGCCGTTGTCCCTGGGTGTGACCTTGTTTTATGTCGGCCTGATTGTGGTGCTGCCATTGGCGGCACTTGTCTTCAAGGCGACGAGTCTCGGTCCGGCAGGCTATTGGACCATCGTATCTTCACCACGCGCGCTCGCCAGTTATCGAGTCACCGTTCTCTCGGCACTTGGCGCCACGCTCTTTAATATGGTCTTCGGCATGGCTTTGGCCTGGGTTCTGACGCGCTACCGCTTCCCCGGGCGCAGGATCGTCGATGCGATGGTCGATTTGCCTTTTGCTTTGCCAACCGCGGTGGCAGGCATATCGCTGACGACGCTTTTCACGACGAATGGCTGGTTCGGGTCGGTGCTGAGCGAGTTCGGCATCAAGGTTGCCTACACGCCGCTCGGCATCATGATCGCCATGTGCTTCACTTCACTGCCCTTCATCGTGCGCACTGTGCAGCCGGTGTTGGAAGATCTCGATCCGGCATTGGAGGAGGCCGGCCAATCTCTTGGCGGCTCGGATTTCGCAATCTTTCGAAAGATCATCCTGCCGCTCCTGACGCCCGCGCTGCTGGCCGGCGTATCACTGTCCTTCGCCCGCTGCCTCGGCGAATTCGGTGCGATCATTTTCATCGCCGGCAATCAACCTCTGTCTACCGAGATCACCCCTCTGCTGATCTTTATCCGCCTTGAGGAATATGACTATGAGGCCGCAGCGGCGATTGCCTCGGTGTTGCTGCTCGCTGCGTTTTTGATGCTCGCTGTCACCAACTGGCTGCAGGCACGGGCGCTTCGCTATACGGCGAGAGGATGACATGAGCACCAGATACTCCCGATATGGAAAGCCGCCACGTGTCGGCGACGCTCCACTCGTCCGCCGCACGCTGATCGGTGTCGTTTTGCTGATTGGCGCTTTCCTCATCCTGGCGCCGTTGATGGTTATTGGCGTCGAAGCCTTTTCGAAAGGCTGGCAGGTCTATCGCGATACGATCATCCACCCCGACACGCGGCACGCGATCATGTTGACGGTACTGACCGCGTTGATTGCGGTGCCAGTCAACACAGCCTTCGGCATCGCCGCTGCGTGGGCGATTACCAAGTTCGATTTTCCCGGCAAGCGATTGCTTCTGGTGGTGATCGAGATTCCATTTTCCGTCTCGCCGATCGTTGCCGGCGTCGCCTATCTCTTTGTCTACGGGCTGCAAGGTATCTTCGGACCGTTCCTCGATGCCTACGACATCAAGATTCTCTTTGCGGTTCCGGGTATCGTCATCGCCTCGATGTTCGTGACGGCGCCATTCGTTGCGCGCGAGCTCATTCCGCTCATGCAGGCGCAGGGTCGGGATCTCGAGGAGGCGGCAACATCGCTCGGGGCATCCGGTTGGCGCACGTTCCTTTCCGTTACCCTGCCCAACGTGCGATGGGCGCTGCTTTACGGCGTGGTTCTTTGCAACGCGCGCGTCATGGGTGAGTTCGGCGCGGTCTCCGTCGTCTCCGGAAATATTCGTGGCCAGACCAACACCCTGCCTCTGCATATCGAACTTCTCTATCACGACTATCAGACCGCCGGCGCCTTCGCCGCCGCGTCGATCCTCGCAACGGTCGCCGTCTTCACCATCATCGCCAAGGTTGCCCTTGAGCGTCTGGGTGCGGGCAGGGGCCGCAAGCAATCCAATCCGGCAGAAAAAGCATCATGAAGATACGCCTCGAAAACGTCGTCAAAACCTTCGATACCTTTCGGGCCGTCAGGGACGTGTCGCTGGATATCGAGAGCGGCGAGCTCGTCGCGCTGCTTGGGCCATCGGGTTCTGGAAAGACGACCATCTTGCGCATGGTGGCCGGGCTCGAATATGCCGATGGCGGCCATATTCATTTCGGCGACCAGGATGCCACCGATATTCCTGTCCGCGACCGCGGCGTCGGCTTCGTTTTCCAGCATTATGCGCTGTTCCCGCATATGACGATCGCCGCGAACATCGCGTTCGGTCTCAAGGTTTCGAGGGTCAAGCGCGAGAAGACTGCGATCGAGAGCCGCGTTAGCGAGCTTCTCCGTCTCGTGCATCTCGAAGGGCTTGGCGATCGATTTCCAGCGCAGATTTCGGGCGGCCAGCGGCAACGCGTTGCTCTTGCACGCGCGCTTTCCGTCGATCCCAAGGTCTTGCTGCTCGACGAGCCGTTTGGGGCACTCGACGCCAATGTTCGACATGAACTGAGACGTTGGCTTCGCCAGATCCATGCCGAACTTGGGATCACCACTTTGTTCGTCACTCACGATCAGGAGGAGGCGCTCGACCTCGCCGATCGCGTGGTAATCCTGAAGGATGGCCAGATCGTCCAGCAGGGCACGCCAGCCGAGGTTTGTCGCGAGCCGACATCTGCCTTCGTGATGAAGTTCCTCGGGGACGCCAATGTCCTGCGAGCGGTGGTCCGAGACGGTCGCGCCTATGTTGGCGAAATATCGGTTGCTGCAGACGGCATGGTCGATGGAGCCGTTGATCTGTATGCGCGCCCGACGGACCTCTATTGGTCCGAGGATGGAGCCGGCCTAGCCGTAACCGTGGATCGTGTGCTGGACCGGCCCGGCAGCCGTCGAGTGATTGCGAAGACCGTCGATGCGACGATGCTGGAGTTCGACGCCGATCCTGAACTCGGCGTCTCCGCCGGCGGGCGCGGCTTTGTCAAATTCCGACGCGCGACATTGTTTCCGTCAGAGAGCTAGGTTTCAGGAGGCTGCCGTCACGGTCTCACGTCGATGCGGGAACAGCAATGGAACTCCGCTCGATCAGCGGACATTCGATCTTGATCTTCTGCGTCGCTCGATGGGACGAAATCCCCTCGTTCTGATCGAGCAGGGCGCCAACGGCCCATCGCGCCATCTCGTCATGGGGCAGCAACACCGTCGAAAGCGGCGGCACCATGTAGGAAGCGAGATCCTCGTCGTCGAAACCGACCACCGAGATATCATCGGGTACTCTGAGTCCGCGGCTCTTGATGGCATCGTAGGCGCCGACAGCCATGCGATCGTTGAAGCAGAAGATGGCGGTCGGCGGATCCGGCCGGTCGAGCAGCCGCAAGGTCAGTTCCCGGCCGCCGTTGACGGTCCAGCCGCCGGTGAGGATCAGATCCTCGTCGACGGGCACGTCCCAGGTGGTCAGCGCCTGCCGGTATCCCTTCTCGCGCTCGCGTGCGGCGTCGATCCAGTCCTCGCCCTTGAGATGGGCGATCCGCCGGTGCCCGGCTTTGAGTAGAGCCATGGTCGCCGCATGCCCGCCCGCGACGTCGCCAGGGACGACGGAGGGATGGCGGCGGTGCTTGTCGTAGCAGTTGAC
Source organism: Hyphomicrobiales bacterium (assembly GCA_900471485.1). Lineage (GTDB taxonomy): Bacteria > Pseudomonadota > Alphaproteobacteria > Rhizobiales > Rhizobiaceae > Rhizobium. Next base: position 45,813 of record UCEU01000020.1, on the reverse strand, counting down.
GAGAACCGTGGGGATGTCGTTCAGCCGCTCCGGCGCGACGATCTGGCGGGTGGTCAGCGTCGTGTAGAGGATGCCGATGACGTTGAGTTCCAGCAGCAGGTCGAAGGCGGCGGCTTCTATCTTCGGATCGAGCCGCGTGCAGAAAGTCGCGATCAGCACGTCCTGAAGGGCGGCTTCGTCGCGTGCACCCTCGATGAAGGGCATGGCGAAGGGGGTGGTGCTGACCTCGTCGATCAACAGGCCGATGACAGGCCGGCGATGTTCGGGAACGTGATGCCGGGGCCCTTTGCGATAGCCGAGCGCCTCGGCCGCCTCCATCACCCGCGCCCGGGTCGCCTCCGAAACACGGGGATTGCTGACCCCGTTCAGTACCAGCGATACCGTTGCCTGTGAGACGCCCGCACGCTGTGCAACGTCAACCATGGTTGCACGCTTAGTCAATCTTGGTCCCACTTCATCGATCGGCCATCTCCTTCATCAAATTACAGAAAATTCGCTTTCCGACAACCGGCCAAGGTCCGATGTGGGTCATGGAATTTTCCGCTTGCCACCTGGTTATAATGCCGATACGCATAACTAATAATATTACTAATAAGATTATGCGCAAGGGAGAGACTTCATGACCGCCCATGTCACCCCCGCTTTGTCGCCATCGCATGATGTGCGCGAGCGAATGACACTCGACGGCCTTTGGCAGTTCAGGTTCGAAGGCCAGGCCGAGTGGCGACCGACCTCTGTTCCTTCCGTCTGGCAATCCGAATTCGCGGATCTGCGCGATGCCTTCGGTACGGCGGTTTATCGTCGGCGTTTCGCGCTTCCCGGTGAATGGGCCGGCCGCGAGATCGTGCTGCACTTCGGCGCGGTGAACTATTTCTCCGAAGTCGTCGTCAACGGCCAGTCGATCGGTACGAACGAAGGCGGCTATCTGCCGTTCTCGCTCGTGATCCCGCACGACGTGCTCAAGGCCGACAACGAGATCGAGGTGACCGTCACGCTGCCGAGCGCCGACGCGGTGAAGTATCCGGATTTCCCCTTTGCCGAGATTCCGCACGGCAAGCAGAGCTGGTATGGGCCGCTCGGCGGCATTTGGCAGTCCGTGACGCTCGAGGCTCGCGATGCCAGGCATATCAAGCACGCAGCTGTCCACGCCGAGCTCGGCTCCGGCAATGTTCGCGTCGATCTCGATCTCTCGACTGCGGCTGGCGATGCCGAGGTTCAGGTCGTGATCCATGGACCCGATGGCGGCTTGCAGGTGACCGCGACGGGCAGTGGGCAAAGCCTCGGCCTCACCGTGCCGAACGTGAAGCCGTGGTCGACGGAGACACCGCATCTATACCGCGCCGATATCAGCCTTGTCTCGGCGGGCGCCGTCGTTGACGCGACATCGGTCAGCTTCGGCTTTCGTACGATAGAGACGCGTGACGGGCAGCTTTTCCTGAACGGCGCGCCGCTCTACATGCGCGCCGCGCTCGACCAGGATTATTACCCCGAGGGCATCTGCACGCCGCCGTCGCTCGAATTCCTCGAGGATCAGGCGCGCAAGGCCAAGGCGCTCGGGCTGAACACGCTGCGCGTCCACATCAAGGTTCCCGATCCGCGATACTACGACGTCGCCGATCGCCTCGGCCTGTTGATCTGGACGGAAATTCCGAACGTCCAGACATTCACGGAAGCCTCAGCCCGGCGCATGCGCGACACGATGGAAGGGATCATCCGGCGCGACGGTCACCATCCGTCGATCATCGCCTGGACGATCATCAACGAGGATTGGGGCACGCGCCTCGTCGAGAATGCCGACCACCGCCGCTGGCTGGTCGAGACTTTCGACTGGCTGAAGGCGCGCGATCCGGGCCGCCTCGTCACCGACAATTCTGCCTGCTTCCCGAACTTCCACGTGAAGTCCGATCTTAACGATTATCACTATTACCGCTCGGTGCCGGAGCGCCGCGAGGAATGGGACGACATCACAAGCCAGTTCGCGACGGGCGCCAAATGGACCTATTCCAGCCTCGGCGATGCTGAGTGGCGGGGAGACGAACCGCTGATCGTCTCGGAGTTCGGCGTATGGGGCCTGCCTGATCCGTCGAAGCTGCTGCTCGAGGATGGCTCCGAACCATTCTGGATGGAGACCGGTGCCACCTGGGGCGATGGCGTCGCCTATCCGCATGGCGTGCAGAAGCGCTTCCGGGCGCTGCATCTCGATACCGTCTTCAAGGACTTCGGCTCCTTCATCGAGGCGGCGCAGTGGTACCAGTTCGCCAACCTCAAATACGAGATCGAGGTAATGCGCGCGCATCCCGAGATCGTCGGTTACGTCATCACGGAGTTCACCGACGTCCATTGGGAAGCCAACGGCCTCTTGGATATCAACCGCAACCCGCGCGTCTTCCACGACCAGTTCGCCAGCATCAACACGGACGTCGTCATCGTCGCGCGCCCCAAGGCGTGGTCCGCCTATTCCGGCGACGTGCTCGACGTCGATCTTTCGGTGGCGACCGGCGGCGCGTCCATTCCCGAGGGAGCGACGATCCGCTGGAGCTATGGCCAGGACGGCGAACGCCCGCTTCCGGCCACTGGCGCAAACGCGATTGCGCGCGCCGGCACCGTGCCGTTGACGATGCCGGAGACGACAAGCAACCGCATGCTCAGCATCGCGTTCGAGGTCCTGGCTGGCGGCCGGCGCATTGCCGCCAATGTCCTCGACATCGCGCTCTACGCCAGGCGTGACGTGGCCGGCCTGCCGACGATCGCATCAAGAGATCCGGCACTTCGCGCCTTCGCCGAAAAGCTCGGCTACGGGGTCTCGGAGCCCGCGGCAGCCGACGTCAATCTGGCCCATGCGCTCGACGAGAGCGATATCGAGGCCATGCGCCACGGCGCGCGCTATCTTGTCATCGCTGACGGCAGCGTCGCCACGCATCGCAACCTGCGCACGGATATCCCCGCCGGCGAAATTCCCTATCGCGACATGAGCGTCGATGAGCGCGACATGCCCGTTGGTATCGACCAGCAGGTACCCGGCATCGGCCTGATCGCCCGCGAGGGAACGCTCTGGCGCGGTGACTGGATCGCCAACTTCAGCTGGATCCGCCGCGAGGGCGCCTTTGCGTCGCTTCCGGGTGGCCCGCTGCTCGATCTGTCCTTCGAGAAGGTCGTTCCGCGCCATGTCATGACCGGCTTCCGCACTTTCGAATATGCCGGGCCGGTTCATGGCGGTCTGGTGATCGGCTGGGTGCACAAGCCGGCGGTCACGATCGCCGAGCGCCGCGTCGGCAAGGGCGGGCTCGTCGCGACGACGTTCCGCCTGACCAACGCACCCGCGGGCACCGATCCCGTGGCGGCGGCCCTGTTCGATGCCATGATCGCCACCGTCAACCAGAACAGGGGATGAGGAGAGAGGTCCGCCTGTCCTGCCGAAAGGCGATGATGGAGATGGACTGAAAATCAGGTTCGAAATGTGTTTTCGCAAGCAATAGGAGGAGATTGCGATGAAAGCCAGAATGAGAAGCATATTGATGGCGGCGGCGCTGACCTTGGCGTCCGGTGCCGCCTTCGCCGCCGATCCGGTCGAGATCACCCTGCAGCGCTTCTTCGGCGCCTGCGATGCCGATTGGGGAAGCAACACCGACGTCAGCAAGGCCGTCGGCGAGTGCGGCATCATCACCTCGCAGATCAACAAGTTCGTTGCCGACAATCCCGACATCAAGATCAACGTCAACACCGTGGAATGGCCGGGCTATGACCAGCTGACCGCGCAGATCGCATCGGGCGAACCGCCGGATGTCGTCACCATGCACGAATCCGTCCTGTCGGACTATCAGTCCAAGGGGCTGATCGAGCCGCTGGACGACATGCTCAAGGCTGCCGGCGTCGATCCCGCCGCGTTCACCGCGGCCGGCCGCGAAGGTGTGACGAAGGAAGGTCAGATCTTCGGCCTGCCGATCGATTCCCACACCATGCTGTGGCACATCAACATGAACTATTTCCGCCAGGCCGGCCTCGTCAACGACGACGGCACGCCGATGCTGCCGAAGACGGCCGATGAGTTGCTGGCGCAGGCAAAGCAGTTCAAGGAAAAGACCGGCAAGCCCTACCTCGTGCAGAGCATGACGAACGAAAAGGGCGCCTTCTATCGCGCGCTCTACATCTACCTCACGCAGATGAAGTCGGACTTCTTCGCCGATCCGACCCATGTGAAGCTCAACACGCCAGAGGCCAAGAAGGTCGTGCAGCTGTTCAAGGACATCTACGACCAGGATCTGACGACCAAGGACGAGGACTATGCCGCGTCGCTTTCCGGCTTCACCAAGGGTGAGGGCGGCGTTCTCCTGAACGGCACCTGGGTCGTGGGCGACTTCGACGCGCAGTCGAAGCAGGCCGACAACCCGCTGAGCAACGGCTACGCTGTCTATCCTTATCCGCCGGTCTTCGGCGGCGAGCCGGCCTACTGGTCGGATGGTCACTCCTGGGCTGTCACCAAGAAGGATCGCACGCCGGAGCAGACGGCCGCGATCGGCAAGTTCATGAAGTTCATGGCGGACCATAACTTCGACTGGTCACGCACCGGCCATCTGCCGGCTGAGCAGGCGGTCATCGATTCCGCCGAGTTCAAGGCGCTGCCGCACCGCACGACGATCCTCAGCATCGCCAACGTCGCCAAGCCGCTGCCGGCGCAGGTGCGCCACCAGTTCGCCGTCAACGACACGATCGGCGAAGAGATCGCGGCGGCCATCATGGGCCAGAAGGACATCGACGCGGCGCTCACCGATGCCGAGACGCGTGTCAACGATCTGCTGGCGAACTGATCATCAAAATGGTTCATCCGGCTCCGGCCGGGTGAACCACTCCAGGCCCGGCCTATCCATGTGTCATGCCGAGAGCTGTTCCGCTTTTCTTCGAATCGCGGAACAGCTCTAATCCTTTGTTTTCACGCAATTCCGGACGGAAAACCGCTTCGCACTTTTCCTGGAATTGCTCTAGAAGCGCGCAGCCGCCCGGCGTGCGAGTTCGGCTGTTGCCTCGTAACCAACGCCGTTGGTCGCAACCGTTCCGGTCTTCAGGTTCTTGAAAAAATAGATCTGGTGGAAGTTCGTCGGATTATCCGCGAGCTTCAGCGCCCAGGCGCTTTCGCCGATGCCCTGCAGCTCTACCATTTCGCCGGGCTTGCTGCGGTCCTGCTCGCCGCCGATCGACTGATCGAAATAGGCCCGTTCCTTCCCCGCCGGCGCGCCGATTGTCTCCTTGGGGATGAGGGTGACCTGCGCGTACTTCTCTTCTTCGACCGCCTGCCAGCGGCAAAGAAAGGGGTTTGTCTCGATAATGCGAGCCGACGCTCCCACGAACTCTTCGATTTCCGTGGCGGTCACCTTGGTGCAGGGAGCGACGTTGGGGTCGATGGCCGGTGCCGGACCGGGCGCGCCATCCGCCGCGAACGCGGGAGTGGCAAGAGTGAATGCGATTATGCTCAGGCTCAGAAGCGTCCGCACGGTGATCCTTCCTGCTATTGCAACCGACGCCTGAATTTAGGCGTCGGCACGCGGAAGGAAAGGGTTTCAGCCGTCCACGGCAAATCTGTCGGCGTCGAAGTCGTCGTCGGCGAGATCGAACGCCTCGTCGTCCTCGTCCTCATCGAAATCGGCGCCATGCAAGCGCGGCGCGGTCATCTTTACGGCGCTGCCGGGAGCGCTGAGCGCCCATGTCACCAGGGATCGCGTCGATATCCCGCCGACGCCTGCGGAAATGACCGGCATCGTCGAGGCGATCGGCGTGGGTGCCGAAGTCTCGCTAGTCAGGCCCGAAAGTGCGGCTCGTTGCTGGCTTGCGATCAGGAGTTCGCCGGAATGCCCTTTGCCGACGACGAGGCTCGCCAGCGTCACCGGTGGTTTCATTGCCGGCGTCGCCGGCGCGATCGACGCAACGGTGATGCCGTCCACCTGGGGCCGCGTTATCGGCAACGGGATCACGAGCGAGGCAACTTCCGGCATAGGAGGCGTCGCGGCTTCGTCGTTTGCCTTGCTGCGCGATGTCAGCGCGAGCGCCTCGCGCGCGCGGCTCTGTGGTATCGGCAGCATCGCCGTTGCAAGCGTGCTCGGAAGCTTGGCGGGAGCTGCATCCGCACCTGCCTCGTCGTCCTCGCCGGTATCGCGGGCAACCACGATCGGGCGTGCGCTGCTCTTCTTCTTCTCGGCCATGGCCAGATTGTAGCCGGGAAGCGCCCTGCCGTCGGCCGGCACATGGATCGTGCGGCCGTCAGGAAACAGGCGCACCAGTTCCTGCCGCGACATGCGCGGCCAGGCGCGCACGTTGCCGACGTCGAGATGCACGAACGGCGAGCCCGAGTTCGGGTAGTAGCCGACACCGCCGACCTCGGCCTGCATGGCGAGCGCCCTGAGCGTCGTGAGCTTCACGCCCGGGATGTAGAAGTCCATCGCCTTGCCGAGCATGTGCTGGCTCTTCTTGGCGACGCCGGTGTTGCGCGAGCGGTTGCGCAGCATGTTGTTCGTGGCCGGCGAGCGATAGGCCGACACCACGTGGATCGCTTCCTTGGCGCCGCTGCGCTGATAGACTTCCCAGACCAGATCGAGCAGCTTGGGGTCCATTCGCGTCGGTTCGTTTCGCCGCCAGTCGCGCAGGAAACGGTTGATCTGCGCAAGGCCTTTCGGATCGAACTTGCCGTTCCGCTTGAAGACGATCGTCGCCTTTTCGCCGGTATGCGTGAAATAGAGCTTCAGCGCGCGCTCGTCGGCCGCGGCTTGCGCGGTCCCGGCGATGCCGGCGAAGATCAGGAGGGCGATCAGCACCGCGCGGTGGGCGACGGAGAAGAGCGCCAGAGCCACGGTGGCAGTCGGGATGGTCAGGATTGTTTGATGCAGGAACACGAGACTCGTCCGCGATAAAAGGGATCCAGGACGCGCATCCGCAACGCCGCTTTGGCGACAATTATGGTCAATGGAACCTTAACGGAGGGTTTAAGCACGCGCGAATGTACGAATACATGACGAAGCCGCACCCGGGGGCTGTGGGAAAACGGTCTGGTCCCCATGACATCCGGCGTCGTTCGGAGTAACGACCACATCCGTGAGCCGGTACGACAGACCTTCGCTTCAGCAGCGACAAGTATCCGGCAGTATTTCAGTTTCACCGCCGTCAGCCGAACCTGACAGAACACTCGGATCGACCGACGGGGTGGTGGGGACAATGGGGTGAGTGCATGAGCGAGACGGGCGGTTATTTTCCACGTTGGCGGTTGAAGACGGAAGGGCGCATCCTGCCCGACGAACGGCTGCCGACAGGGCAGACGGTGGTGCTGGGCTTCCAGCACGTCGTGGCGATGTTCGGTTCGACGGTGCTGGCGCCGATGATCATGGGCTTCGATCCCAATGTTTCGATCCTGCTCTCGGGTATCGCGACGCTCATCTTCTTCGTCGCCGTCGGCGGGCGCGTTCCCAGCTATCTCGGCTCGTCCTTCGCCTTCATCGGTCCGGTTCTGGTGGCAACGGCCGCCTCGGCAGGTGCGCCAAATCCTAATATCGCGATTGCGCTGGGTGGCATCATCGCTGCCGGCGCGCTCTATACGCTGATCGGCATCATCACCATGCTCGCCGGCCATCGCTGGATCGAACGGCTGATGCCGCCGGTACTGACAGGCGCGATCGTTGCCGCGATCGGTCTCGTCCTGGCGCCGATCGCCATTGCCAGCGCCTCGGGCACCGGTGCGGCGAGCCCTGAGGGCAGCCAGCTTTCGCGCTGGGTGGCACTGCTCACAGTTGCGGCGGTCGGCCTGATCGCCGTCTACGCACCCGGGATGACACGCCGACTGCCGATCCTGATCGGCGGCGCGATCGCCTATCTGGCCTACCTCGTTCTCGCCAATGGTCTCGGCCTCGGCACGCCGATCGATTTCTCCGGCGTCGCCGCCGCCGCCTGGTTCGGCCTGCCGCATTTCACGTCGCCGGTCTTCTCGGCCTCGGCGATGACGCTGATTGCCCCTGTCGTGGTCATCCTGGTTGCCGAAAACCTCGGGCATATCAAGGCGATCGGCGCGATGACGGGCCGCAATCTCGATCCCTACCTCGGTCGCGCCTTCATCGGCGACGGCATAGCGACCATGCTCTCCGGCTTTCTCGGCGGCACGGGCATGACCACCTACGCCGAGAACATGGGCGTCATGGCGGTCACGCGCATCTTCTCGACGCTGGTCTTCCTTGTTGCAGCCGCGGTCGCCATTCTCCTCGGCTTCTCGCCGAAGTTCGGCGCCCTGATCCAGACCATCCCCGGCCCGGTTCTCGGCGGCCTTTCGATCGTCGTTTTCGGCCTGATCGCGGCGACGGCCGGACGCATCTGGGTCGAGAACAAGGTCGATTTCGCCGAGCCCCGCAACCTGATCACCGTCGGCGTCGCCCTCGTGCTGGGCGCCGGCAACTTCAAGCTCGACGTCGCCGGCTTCACGCTCGACGGCATCGGCACGGCAACGATCGGCGCGATCGTGCTTTACCACGCGCTGGGCTTCGCCCGTCGTCGGGAGGTCTGAGAAGAGAAGAGGGGCCCGTCAGGGCCCCTCGCACACCGGCGCGCGCGCCGTGACGATCTCACCGACTTCGGCGCCATAGGCGCGCAGGCCCTGGGCGTCGAGGTTGATGATGCGGTAGCAGGGGTTGCCGCCGGTCCATAGCGGCGCCGGGTCGTCCAGGTCGGTAATGAAGCGGTGCGAGCAGGCCTGGCCGGAGGAGAAGGCGATGCCTTCGGCGCTGGTGCCCGCCAAGGGCACGTGGATGTGGCCGAAGACGATATGGCGAACGCCGGCGGGATGCGCGGCGAGCCGCTTCATGATCTTGCCGTCGTCGTGCATGCCGATCCTTTCGAAATGCGCGATGCCGCAATCCATGGGCGGATGGTGGATGAACACGGTGACCGGCTGATCGCCGGCACCTTCAAGCGCCGTATCGAGAAACGCCATCCGGTCCTCTCCGAAGATGCCGCCGATCACGCCGCTCTCGTGGCTGTCGAGGAAGAGCAGCCGGCCGAACGCTGTGTCGAGGAACGACTGGATGTAGCCGTTCTCGTCGCGCGGATGGTCGGCGAAGGCGGCGATGAAGTTCGGCCGGTCGTCATGGTTGCCGAGCATCATGCGAACCGGAAAAGGCATGGGAGCCAGCACGTCGCGCAGGATTTCGTAGGCCTCGGGGTCGCCGTAATTGCACAGGTCACCGGTAATCACGAGCAGATCGGCATCCGCATGCTTGGCCAGGATATCGGCTGCGGCGGCGCGCAGCTGCTTTTCGGGGTCCACGCCGTTCACGACGTTTCCCGACGGCATGAGGTGAGTATCGGTGAGCTGGATGATTTTCATGGATGGTCTCTCGAAACAAAAAAGCGGCCGCGGAGGAAACCTCCGCGGCCTTCATGGGTGGGATGAACCCGATTACTTCGACATCAGCGCGTTGGTCTGCTCGACGATCTGCTTCAGGCCGTCTTCCGGCGTGACTTCGCCGCGCATGACGGTGCCGATGATGTCGCGCTGGGTGCGCCAGATGCGAACGGAATCGCCGCCCGGATAGCCGGCCCAGGGAAGCGAGCGATCGGCCTGCAGCGAGGCGGTCTTCACATTCGGATGCTCGGCATAGTAGGGCTCGAGGAAGTCAGGGCCGGTGGCGAGCTTGTTGGTCGGCAGGTAGCCGGTGATGCGCACGACGGTGTTCTGTGCTTCCGGGCCGGTAACCCACTTGAGGTACTTCCAGGCCGCATCCTGCTTGGTCTTGTCCTGGGTCAGGATGACGGCGGAGTTGCCGCCGGTGGGAACGCCACCCTTTTCCGGGTTGTCGAGCGGGAAGGTCGTGGTCTTCAGCTGGAAGCGGTCGCCGACCAGCGCCTCGATGGTCTGCACGTGTGCCGGCGTCGAGAACACGAAGCCGGTGAGGCCGGCGCCGAACTGCTGGCGCGACTGGTCCCAGTCGAGCAGCGTCTGGCCGCCTTCGGTCACGAACTGACGGGTGAGCTTCAGGGCGTTGAGGCCGATTTCGTTGTCGAAGGCGACCTTCTTGGTGGTTTCGTCGACGAGCGTGCCGCCCTGTTCGAAGACCAGCGACTGCCAGAGCCAGTCATCCGGCCAGCCGTTGATGTCGTAGCCCATGCCCGCGATCTTCGGGTCGAGCGCGTGGATCTTCTTGGCAAGCTCGATCAGGCCGGGGAAGGTCTTCGGCATGTTGTCGGGGTCGCCGCCGGCCTTCTTCACGAGGTCGGCATTGACGTACATGATCGGCGAGGAGGCATTGACCGGCAGGCCGTACTGCTTGCCGTCGATCTGGCCGAGCGCTGCCATCTTGGGGCTGTAGTTCTTGTCGAGGAACGCCTGGCCGCCTTCGGCCTCGATGAAGGGCGTAAGCTCGGTGATCTGCTTGCGCGGCAGCAGCGTGTGCACCAGCTCGGCCGTCAGGTTGTAGCCGGAGAAATAGACGTCGGGCAGGTTGCCGGTAACGGCCGAACGCAGCACCTGCTGCTGGCCTTCGTTGTAGCCCGGTGCCGGCGCGAGGAAGTTGATCTTGATGCCTGGGTTGTTCTTCATGAACTCATCGGCCAGCGGCTGATGGAATTTCGTGAAGCCGGGCAGGTTGTAGAGCACGTTGAGCGTGACGTCCTCGGCAAGGCTGGGCGTGGCGAAGCCGGCGAAGGCGAGGCCAAGGGCCAGACCGCTCACGGCGGCGCGGCGGGTAATGTTCATCTTAGATCTCCGGAGTGAATGTTGGGAGGGAGGAGGAGAGGCTGCGGTTCGACCGGGTCACTTGACCCCGGTCATGGTGATGCCCTCGATGAAATGTCGGCGGGCAAGGAGGAAGCAGATGGCCATCGGCGCCGTGATCATCGCCGCACCCGCCATCAGCGCGCCGTAGTTGGCGCCGGATTCGACATCGGCGAAGAACAGCATGCCGAGCGGCGGCGGTGCGAGATTGGTGTCGGTGACGACGATCATCGGCCAGTAGAGATCGTTCCAGTGGGCGACCAGCGAGAAGATCGCGAAGGCGGCCAGCGAGGGCAGAGAGCCGCGCAGCACCAGCCCGAAGCAGATCTCCAGTTCCGAGAACCCGTCCATGCGCGCCGCCTCGATGATCTCGTCGGGATAGCTGCGGAAGGACTGGTGGAAGAGGAAGATCGCGAAGACCGAGAGGAAGAACGGCGCCATCATCGCGAAATAGGTGTTGAGCAGGTCCGCCTTGGCAAGGCCGACGAAGAGCGGCAGCGCCAGGGCCTGCATCGGCACGCAGAGCGCGGCGATGACGAGCGTCAAGAGCAGCTTGCGACCGGGAAAGCGCAGCTTGGCCAGCGCATAGGCGGCGGGGACGGCGGTAATGACCTGCACGATAAGGATGCCGAGGCAGACGATGACGCCGTTCAGCATGAAGCGGGCCATGGGCACCTGGCCGGCGGCGCGGGCATAGTTGTCGGCGGCGTCGAACTGCCTGGGGATCGGCCACAGCGAGACGTCGAAGATCTCGGCCGGCGAGCGGATCGAGGTCAGCATCATCCAGTAGAACGGCAGGAGCATCGGAACGGCGCCGAGCGCCAGCACGAGATGCGGCAGATACTTGCGAAGCCCGGCCATCAGTAGTGCACCTTCCGGTCCATGTGCACCATCTGCCCGATCGAGAGGATCAGCACGATGGCGAGGAAAATCAGGGTGAGGGCTGCGGCATAGCCGGTGTTCGAATATTCGAAGCCTTCGAGATAGAGATCGAACAGCAGCGTCTCCGAGCCGAAGCGCCCGCGCGTCAGCACCGCCACCGTCTCGAACACCTTGAAGGCGGAGATCGAGGTGGTGACGACGACGAACAGCGTCGTCGGCCCGAGCATCGGCCAGGTTACGGTCAGGAAGCGGTCGATCGGGTTCTTGGCACCGTCGAGCCGCGCTGCCTCGTGCAGGTCCTTCGGGATCGCGGTCAGGCCGGCGAGAAACAGCACCATGTTGAAACCGAGCACCTGCCAGATGCCGATGATCGCCATGGTCGGGATCAGGAGCACGGGGTCGGAAAGGAAGGCGACCGGTTCGAAGCCGAAGGCCTTGATCGCGGCGTTCACGGGGCCGAGCGACGGGTGCAGCAGGAACTGCCAGACGGTCGCCATGGCGACCAGCGTCGCGGTCACGGGCAGGAAGTAGGCGACCTCCCAGAAGGCGCGGCTGCGTTTGCGGCTGTAGACCAGCATGGCGATGCCGAGCGCCAGGAATACGCCTGACGGAATGACGATGACGGCATAGATCACCGTGTTCTTCAGCGAACGCAGGAAAACCGGATCGTGAAAGGCCTTGGTGAAGTTCTGCAGTCCGACGAACTGGGTCGACAATGCGCCCAGCTGGTAATCGGTCACAGAGAAGACCGTGAGCACGATCATCGGGATGATGTAGAAGGCCAGAAGCAGGAGCACAGAGGGTGCCGCGAACAGCAGCCCCAGCCACATCATCCGGCGTTCGGTCCTGGAGCGCTGCGGCCGGGCTTTTGCCGGCGCGAAGGCGGTGGTTTCGGCGATGCTCATACGGCCTCCCGCTCGCGCACGGAGATATCCAGGCGCTTGCCGTCGACGCCGAACAGGTGGGTGCGGCTTTCGGTGAAACCGAGGTTGATCATGCCGTCGATCGCCGTATCGGCGCTGTCACCGGCGTGCTGGCGCATGACGATCTTCACCGACTGGTCATCGATGAGGTGGCAGGTGACGAAGCGGTCGGCACCGTAGGTTTCGATGCGCGAGATGCGCGCCGGCAGCCCGTTCCTGACAGGGTGCAGGTCCTCCGCGCGGATGCCGAGCGTCGCCGGCCCCGTCGTGTTCGTCGAGACCTCGATGCCGAACTCCCGGCCGAATGCCGCGATGCGGCCGGCCGAAGTGATCTCGACCGGCATGAGATTGATCGAGGGCGTGCCGATGAAGCGCGCGACGGTCAACGTCGCCGGCCGCTGGTAGAGCTCATCCGGCGTGCCCAGCTGCTCGATCCGGCCTTCCGACATCAGCGCGATGCGGTCGGACATCGTCATGGCTTCGATCTGGTCATGGGTGACATAGATGAATGTGGCGCCGAGCCGGCGATGCAGACCCGTCAGTTCCTCGCGCATATGGGCGCGCAGCTTGGCATCGAGGTTCGACAGCGGCTCGTCCATCAAGAAGGCTGCCGGCGAGCGCACCAGCGCGCGGGCAAGCGCCACGCGCTGCCGCTGGCCGCCGGAAAGCTGGGCGGGCTTGCGGTCGAGCAGATGCGAGATCTGCAGTACGTCGGCGGCGTCGGTCACGGCGGCGTCGATCTCGCGAAGGATATCGGCCCTGGCGGCGATGCGGCCGATCAGCGGCAGGCGACCGGCGAGCGACAGACGGCGCATCCTGAGCGGGGTGGCGATATTCTGGCGCACCGTCATGTGCGGATAGAGCGCGTAGGACTGGAACACCATGGCAAGATTGCGATCGCTGGGGTCGGCGTCGGTGACGTCGCTGCTGCCGATCGAGACGCTGCCGCGATCCGGCGTCTCAAGCCCGGCAATGATCCGCAGAAGCGTCGATTTCCCACAGCCCGACATGCCGACCAGCGACAGAAACTCGCCCGGGCGAATGGAAAGATCGATCCCTTTCAGGACGTCGTCGGCTCCGAAACCTTTTCCGATACCCGACAGTTCAAGCGATTGCGGCTGCATACGGCACTCCTTTTCGGGGGAGCGTATGAAAGCGGCGCGTGACAGCGGGACGACAGTTTTGAGAAAGTTCGGTTACAGTCCGGTGACGATATTCGGATGGTCTGCAAAGCCCGCCGGGACGTATGCATGGAGCGCGTGGCAGTTATGCCTTGCCGCGCCGCAATCACGGCGCCATTTAACTGTCATATCTGATCGACTTCACCAACAACTGACGCTGCGGCCCCGCCGGGCACGCGCGAGGAGACCGTCGTGCAAGACATTTCAAAGACGTTGAGCGAGATGACCATCAAGGAGCGGACGAGCCTGCTCGACACGGTCGCGGACGCGCTTGAGGCGGTTGCCGAAGAGGCGGAGGACGAAGGCGACGCGCGCTTCGTATCGAACTCAATGTGCGTCGCGAACACGATCCGCGGCATGTGTGGCGATCTCTCGCCGCGCGACCTCGCCGCCGCCGAGCTGCTGATGGAACAGGGCATCATGCTCGTCCATCAGTTCTCTATGCGTAAGCATCTTTCCAAGCTTCACTAGCTCGGCCGTTATCCTCGCCGGCGCGAAGGTGTTCGACGGTCCGTTTTCGCGCCGGGGGATCGAAGGGTATTATTTCCGGTAGTCTTCAACCAGCTTGCGGCAGGCGCGTAGCGTCAGCGCCATGACGGTCAGCGTCGTGCCCGCCGTGCCGCCGCCCGGGAAGGCGCTGGCGTCGGTGACGAGAAGGTTCGGAACGTCCCAGCTCTGGTTCCAGCTGTTGAGCACGGAATTCTCGCGCGACGTGCCCATGCGCGCGCCGCCGCTCTCGTGGATCGCGGCACCCATGCACATGGTCTTCTTGAACCATTTGCGGAACAGGAAGCGGCTGAGTGCGCTTGCCTCCGGAAAGGCGCCACGGCCCATTTCCTTGAGGCCGAGAGGCGAGCCGATGAAGTCGAGCTTGCCGCCGGCGCCTTCCACCATGTCGATCAGCGTCTTTTCCTGCTTACGGATGAGCGCGTTTTCCTGCTCCTGCATGACGCAGCGGATGTGCGGGACCGGGATGCCCCAGGCATCCTTGCGCCGGGCGTCCAGCGTGATGCGGTTGTCGGCGTGCGGCAGCATCATGCCGAAGCCGAAGAAGGCCAGGCTCGCGGCTTCGTTGTCTCCCACCGGCGCGCGTCCGACACTGCCCTGATAGGCGAAATCGCCGCGCGGCGGCTTGCCGTCCACGTTTTCGAAGCGCGGCACGAAGATACCACCCGATGGATTGTAGAAGGGGTCCTGCGGCGCGGAATCGTCATGCGACCAGCCCTTGGCGGGCGGAAAGGTGCCGAAGGCGAGGCAGGGCAGCTGATCCATGAAATAGCGGCCGAGCGTGCCCGAGCTGTTGCCGAGCCCGTTCGGGTGCTTTTCCGAGGCCGAGTTCAGGAGCAGGCGGATGCTTTCGATCGGCGAGGCGCAGAGGACGACGTTTTCGGCACGAACCGTGTGAACGCTGCCCGAGCTGCGATCGATGAGCTCGGCGCCGGTCGCGCGACCCGTCTGCGGATCGGTGGTGACGCGGCGGACGATCGAGTTGTAGCGGATGGTGAGCTTGCCTGAGGCCATCGCCTCACGCAACGGGCGCGGCACGCGCTCGGCATCCGGGGCGATATAGCGCCAGGAGACGACGTGCCGTTCCGGGGCCTCGCCCTCGACGGTCTTCTTGAACAATTCTTCCGCCGGCGTCAGTTTGGCGGGATGGGAGTAGACGCCGTCGGGCAGCGTCGAGACGTGGTCCTCGTTGCCGTAGAGACCCAGATGGCTTTCCGCCTCGGCATAGAAGGGCGCGAGCTCGTCATAGGAAACGGGCCAATCGACGCCGCGGCCGCTGCGGCTGTTGATCTTGAAGTCGTCGTCGGTCCAGCGCAACAGCACGCGACCGAAGCTGTGGAGACGGCCGCCGGCCTGGCGACCGCGAATCCAGAGGAAGGGCTCTCCGCGCGGCGTCGTATAGGGGTTCTTGCGGTCGTTGACGAAGAAACGGCTGAAGCGCTCGGTGAAGAAGGCGGCGCGGGCCTGGATCGGTTGGCCCTTGATGGTCGCTCGGGCGCGCTCCCAGATGTTGATGGCGCTTGCCGGCGGCTTCTTCTTGGATGGATTGAAATCCTTCTTGCCGATCTCGGGGCCGGCCTCGAGCAGGAGAACCGAGAGGCCGTTCGCCGTCAGCTCCTTGGCGGCAAAGGACCCGGCTGCGCCGGAGCCGATCACCAGCGCGTCATACACTTTCTCAGACATGTCGTTCAAAACCTGACTTCATCAATGAAATGGAGGCGCGGCCCTCTCGCGGGCCGCGAAGATGGGCTCACAGACGGTTTGCGTCCTCGCCGAATAGCGAAGCCTTGGCGAGATCGAGCCCGAGGCCGATCTCATCGCCCGGCTGTAGATCGAGATCGCCCATCACCCGCAACGACAGCGTCGTGTCATTCCAGCTCAGCCAGACGACGGTGTCCGAGCCCATGGGCTCAATGACCGAGACGCTGGCCGTGATCGCGGCACTCGCGTCCTTCGCCCGGATGGCGAGATGTTCGGGACGCAGGCCAAGGGTCGCCGGACCCCGCTTGGGTTCGGAGGCGAAGGCGTAACCGGAGATATCGACCACAAGATCGGCCGCCTTGAAGAGCAGTTTGTCGCCGTTGCGTTCGATGTTGCCGCTGACGAAGTTCATCGCCGGCGCGCCGATGAAGCCGGCGACGAAGAGGTTGGCGGGGCGGTGATAGATTTCAGCCGGCGTGCCCAATTGCTGGATCACGCCTTCCTTCATGATGGCGATGCGATCGGCAAGCGTCAGCGCCTCCACCTGGTCGTGGGTCACGTAGATCATCGTGTTGCCGAGCTGCTGGTGCAGCTTCTTGATCTCGACGCGCAGTTCGTTTCGCAGCTTGGCGTCGAGGTTCGAGAGCGGCTCGTCGAAGAGGAAGACATCGACCTCGCGAACCAGCGCGCGCCCGATCGCGACACGCTGGCGTTGGCCGCCGGACAGCTCGGCCGGGCGGCGATCGAGCAGCTTTTCCAGATGCAGCAGCGATGCGGCGCGCTCGACGCGGCTGTCGATCTCGGCTTTCGGCAGGCCAGCGACGCGCAGTCCGAAGGAGAGGTTTTTGCGCACCGACATCCGGGGATAAAGCGCGTAGGACTGGAACACCATGCCGATGCCGCGATCCTTGGGCTCGTCCCAGGTGACATTGTTGCCGGAGATCCAGATTTCGCCGTCAGTGATATCGGCAAGGCCGGCGATGGCGTTGAGGAGCGTGGACTTGCCGCAGCCGGAGGGGCCGAGCAGGACCAGAAATTCCTTGGCGGCGATATCCAGCGACATCTTCTCTATGACGGTGTGGTCGCCATAGGTGATCTTCAGGTCCTTGATTGAAACAGCGGATTGCATTCAGCGTTACCCCTTGACGGCGCCGGCCGCGATCCCGCGGACGAACCAGCGTCCGGACAGGAAATAGATGGCAAGCGGAATGATGGCGGTGAGGATGGTGGCCGCCATGTTGACGTTGTAGTTGCGCTCACCCATCGTCGTGTTGACGATGTTGTTGAGCTGTACGGTCATCGGAAGATTGTCGCGTCCGGCAAAGACCACGCCGAGCAGGAAGTCGTTCCAGATACCGGTGAATTGGAACATCGAGGCGACGACGATCATCGGAAGCGCCATGGGCAGCATGATCTCGATGAAAATCCGCCAGAAGCCGGCGCCATCGACGCGCGCCGCCTTGAAGAGCTCTTCCGGGATCGTCACGAAGTAGTTGCGGAAGAGCAGCGTCACCAGCGGCAGGCCGAACAGCACGTGCACGAGGATGATGCCGCCGAGGCTGTTGTAGAAGCCCATCACGGCCATGCCGCGCACCAGCGGGTAGAGGAAGATCTGGTATGGAACGAGCGCGCCGGCCATCAGCATGCCGAACATAGCGCGGCCACCCTTGGGCCGCCAGAAGGACAAGGCATAGCCGTTGATCGCGCCGAAGAAGACGGAAATGGCGACGGCCGGGACGGTGATCTTGATGGAGTTCCAGAAGCCCATGCGCACGCCGCCGCATTCGCTGCCGGCACAGGCGCCGGACCAGGCAGTCTTCCAGGCGGTGAAATCGAGATGGAGCGGAAGCGCGAAGATCTGGCCGAGCCGGATCTCGTCCATGGTCTTCAGCGATGTGACGATCATGACGTAGAGCGGCACAGCGAAGAACAGGGCGGCGGAGATCAGGAAGGCATAGAGGCCGACGCGCGCGACGGTGAACTGCGTGGGCTTCGGGCCGCGGGGATGGGTCGTCATAGCGTACCTGCCTGGCGTCGGGCGCGGATGTGTTGGGCATAGCGGAACGGCGCGATGATGATCAGGACGGTCAGCAGCAGAACGGTGGCCGCAGCCGTCGCGAGGCCGAGGTTCTGGCGCTGGAACAGGTTGTCCATGATGAACTTCGCCGGCACCTCGGTGGCCGATCCCGGCCCGCCGTTGGTGAGGGCCACGACGATATCGTAGGTCTTGATGACGCCCATCGACAGCAGCGTGCCGGCGGCCGCGAAGGCCGGCGTCATCTGCGGCAGAATGATGGAAACGTAGGTCCGCCACACCGGAATGCCGTCGATGCGCGCGGCGCGCCATTGCTCGCCATCAATGCCGCGCATGCCAGCGAGAACGAGGATCATCACCAGGCCGGCACCCTGCCACAGGGCTGCGATGACCACGGCATAGATCGCGAGGTCACGGTTGATGATCCAATCGAAGGTGAAGCTTTCCCAGCCGAGCGCGCGAACGCTGGCCTGCACACCGAGCGTCGGGTTCATCATCCACTGCCAGATCAGGCCGGTGACGACGAAGGACATGGCGTAGGGATAGAGAAAGATCGTGCGGAAGGCGCTTTCGAAGCGCACCTTGCGATCGAGGGCGGCTGCGAGCAGGAAGCCGAGGAACAAGCAGCCGAAAACGTAAAGAATGCCGAAGATGATCAGGTTCTGGAACGAGATCAGCCATTTCGCCGTCGCGAACAGCTTGGAATACTGCTCCAGGCCGACGAAATTCCACGACGGAAATAGCCGCGAGTTCGTGAACGATAGCGTCACGGACCAGACCATGGTGCCGAGATAGACGACGATCACCGCGGCCCAGGTCGGGATGAGCGCGATCAGCGCCGCCTTCGAGCGGTTATTCTTGCGTTTCATCTGAATGTCTTTGCGAAAGTGGTTCAAAGGCCGCCCGCGCCGGTGGTGCGGCGCAGGCGGCAGCTGCCCGATCTTATTCGTAGATCGCGGCGAACTGCGCGGCTGACGCGTCGATATCGGCGGACGGGTTTGCCCAGAATTCGCCGATGAAGTCGGTCAGCGCGCCGACCTGTTCCGGCGTCGTGGTGATGGCGTGTTCAGGAACGATCTTGCCGTCGGACAGGAAGGCCATGCCCTTCTGGGTGCAGGCGTCGAACTTGGACTTGTCGACGTCGGTGCGCACGGGGATCGAGCCCTTGTTGAGCGAGAAGTCGACCTGGACTGCCGGATCCATCACGACTTCTGCCAGGAGCTTCTGCGCGGCATCCTGGTTCGCATCGTTGGTCTTCATGTAGCCGAAGGCATCCGAGATGTAGAGCAGGCCGGGAGAGGCCGGCGAGACGGCGCAGCCGAAGTCCTTGTCGGCAACCTTGCCGGCGGCGGTGAATTCGCCCTTGGCCCAGTCACCCATGAACTGCACGCCGGCCTTGCCGGTGATGACCATGGCGGTCGCGTCGTTCCAGTTGCGGCCCGGAGAGCCTTCGTCGACATAGTTGCGCAGCTTGCCGAAGATTTCGAGAGCCTTCTTGACGCCGTCGGACGTCAGGGCAGTCTGATCCTTGTCGGCATAGATCTTCATGAAGCCGTCCATGCCGACCTGCGACAGCAGCACCATGTTGAAGACCTTGACTTCCTGCCAGGCCTGGCCGCCCCAGGCGATCGGTGTCAGGCCGGCGGCCTTCAGCTTGTCCATGTCGGCGAAGAAGGCGTCCCAATCCTTGGGCTCTTCGGTGATGCCGGCCTTGGCGAAGGCGTCCTTGGAGTAGAACATCCAGCTTTCGCCGTGAATGCCCGTTGGTGTCAGGTAAACCTTGCCGTCATAGGAGATGTAGTCGTAGAGCGCTTTCGGAAGGACGTCCTTCCACTTGCCCGCGGCAGCCACCTCGTCGATCGGGTTCATCAGGCCCTGTTCGATGAACTCGGCCGGGTCCTTGCCGACCACGACTTGCTTTGCCGTTGGCGGGTCGCCAGCGACGAGGCGGTTCTGGAAGGCGGCATTGGCGTTTTCGAAGCCGGCCACGGTGGAGCTCTCCCACACACCGCCGCGCTTTTCGAATTCCTTCTTGATCGCGTCGACGGCGCGGCCTTCTCCGCCCGAGGTCCAGGAGGTGAAGACCTCGGCCTTCAGTTTGTCATCGGCCTGCGCCAGGCCGACGGCGCCGAGCAGGATGGTGCCGGCGAGCAGGATTGTCATTCTCTTCATGGTTCCACCTCTTCATGGGCCCTCTTTGTGGGGCCGTTGGTTACAGGTTCGGTTAGCGATAGATCGGCAGCAGCGACTGCCGCACGAGGGTCAGGCCATTGGCGATATCGCCGACGGGATCTGGAGCGGCATCGAGCTCGAGGATCGCCCAGCCGCTAAACTGGCGGTCGCGGAGCAGCCGGATCCAGGCTGGCCAATCGACGCGACCGAGGCCGAAGCCGCAGAAATAGGGGCGATGACGCTCATGGATATCCTTGCCGATCGGTGTGTCTGAAGGCATCTTGCCGATCGCGTCCTTCCAGTGCGCAATGACCATGCGCTCGTGGTGGCGGTCGGCCAGCTGGATCGGATCGGAGCCTTCGAGAATGATATGGGCCGTATCCGGGCACATATGGACGTAGGCGGGGTCGGTCAGCAGCATCAACAGGTCGACGTCGCGGGCGGCGGCGAAGATCGAGTGTGCTTCCGTATGAACGGCAAGCTTGACGCCCTTCTTGTAGAGGATCGCGCCCAGCCGGTTGAGAAAATCGGCGATGATCCTGGTCTGCTCGAAATCTCGGAAGCGAACCGGCTCGGCGCCCGGCGTCTGGCGCATCGGCGCGCCGATCACCATCACATCGCCGCCGCAAGCCTTGATGAAGTCGGCGTAGAGTTCAGCTTTGGCGATGATTGCGTCCTGTGCCGCCGCCTCGGTGAAGTCGCCCGATGCTTCCAGTTCCGCGAAGAAGCCGGATGCGAGCTGCAGGCCGCGCTTGGAGAGTTCGGCGGCGAAACCTTCGACCGAGCCGTAGGTCTTGATGGCGTCCTGCCAGTTGAAGGGCGAAAACGTCAGCTCGACGCCGGTGACGCCCGATGCCTGGATGCTGTCGAGGATCTTGTCCCAGAACTTGCGTGGCTCTGACTTGGCGTAATCGATGATCGCGTCGTAGCTGTCGACGCCCCAGAATCCCGGATGGAAGAAGGTAACCAGGTCCACACCGAAACGCAGATTATCACTCGACGCCATTGTTCAATTCCTCCGATGAGCATAGGCAACTCGTCGCGAAAGAGAGCTTCCACGGCGAAATTTATTTATATAATTCAGTGCTTTGACACTTGGCAATCGTTTGCCATGCCTCGATATTAGACAAGGCGATAAAAGATGCAATGGCTTTCTTCGATTTTTTGGCAAACGTTTGCTATAAGGGTCACGGGAGACGCGAGGGTTCTGCCCTGCGCTGGGTTTAAGTGGATGGAATGAATGAAGAAAACTGAAAACAATTCATCCACAGAGGGATCGTCCGCTCTGATGGCGGATGTGGCGCGCCTTGCCGGCGTCGCCATCTCGACCGTCAGCCGGGCGCTGGCAAACCCGGGCCGCGTCAACGAAAAGACGCGTGCGCGTATCGCTGCCGCCGCAGAAGAGCTTGGCTATACCCCCAATGCCGCCGCTCGTAATCTCAGGGTCGGCAAGTCGAACGTGATCATGATCATCCTGCCAGGATCGCTGCACTATGGCGCCTCGCAGATCATTCCTCAGGTTCTCGAAGCTGTGAACCGCTCCGTCATCCGTAACGGCTACAACCTGATGATCGCCAACCTGGATCGCGACGAAAGCTCGGAGCGCCACATTCTCGATCTTGCCTTCGGCGGCACTGTCAGGGGCGCGCTGATCCTGTCGTCGCAGTTGCCCGTCGTCGCCAATCGGTCGCTCGCCGAGGCAGGCCTTCCGATCGTCTCGCTGCTGCTCGACATGAGCGAAACTGCGGTTCCCAGTGTCATCACCAACGACAGGCTGGCCGTCAGGCAAGCCGTTCGCGAACTCATCGAACTCGGGCATCGCCGCTTCTTCTATATCGCTGGCCCGATCGGAAACTATCACGACGTTGAACGCTATGCCGGCCTCGTCGAGGCCCTTGGCGAGGCGGGCCTGTCTGAAGCGCATGTCACACGTTCCGGCGGAAACCTCAGCTTCCAGTTCGGTTTCGAGACCGGCCTGCAGGCGGCCGACCACTTCGCTGGCCTCGAAGAGAAGCCGACCGCCGTGGTTGCGACCAGCGACGACATGGCCATCTCCTTCATGAGCAGGGTTCAGAAGATGGGTTGGCGGGTGCCGCACGACCTTTCGGTGGTTTCCTTTGACGGCTCGCCGGTGTGCGAATACTGCGCCCCGCCACTGTCAACGATCGAGCAGCCCATGGAGGCACTTGGCGAGACCGCCACGGAATGGCTGATCGCGCGCATGGAGGGCACGGAAAGTCACCCCGAGATGAGGCTCACCATAGCCAGTCGGTTCATCCGCCGCGACAGCATCGGCGCGCATCGCTAGCGCGGTGACGGGGACGGCCGCGAACGCTCTCCATCGGCCGGCGATAGCAATGCGCCGATTTCGGACGACGGCAGGGGCTTTGAAAACAGGAAGCCCTGCAGGTATTCGCAGCCGGCCGTCGCCAGAAACTGCATCTGTTCCTCGGTTTCCACGCCTTCCGCCACGACTTCCAGCTCGAGGATCTTGCCGAGCGAAATGATCGCCGACGTCAGAGCCATGTCGCCGCTGTCACCGGGAATATCGGCAATGAACGAGCGGTCGATCTTGAGACGCGAGATCGGGAAACGCTTCAGCGTGCTGAGGCTCGAATAGCCGGTGCCGAAGTCGTCGATCGACAGGTTGACGCCGAGACGTTTCAACTCGTGCATGCGCGCGATGGCGCCCTCGACGTCCCGCATGATCAGGCTTTCGGTCACCTCGAGCTCCAGCCATTGCGGATCGAGGCCGGATTGCTCCAGCGCGGCGGCGACGTGGCCGACAAGACCGGCTTCCTGGAATTGCCGCGCCGAAACGTTGACCGCGACGCTGCAGGGCGCAAGGCCGAGATCCTGCCACCGGCGCGCCTGCCGACAGGCTTCCAGAAGCACGAACTCGCCGATCGGGACGATCAGCCCGGTTTCCTCCGCGAGCGGGATGAACGATCCGGGTGGCAGCAAGCCCTGCTGCGGATGCTGCCATCTGACCAGCGCTTCCATGCCGGTGACGGCACCCGTGCTCATGTTCTTCTGCGGCTGGTAGTGGACCACGAATTCCTGACGCTCCACCGCGCGGTGGAGGTCGTCGATGGTCGCGAGCTTGGTGCGCGCCTCGGCGGCCATCGAAGGACTGAAGATCTGGATGCTGTTGCGCCCGGCATCCTTGACGCGATAGAGCGCCATGTCGGCGTTCGCGAAGAGTTCGGATGCGGTGTCGCCATGCTCTGCGAAAAACGCGACGCCGATGCTGCAGGTCGTCAGAATCTCCACGCCGTCCACGACCAGCCGCTGGGATACGGCCTTGAGGATGGTGCCCAGCGTCTCCATGGCCACGTCGGGATTGTCGAGAACCACCACGAATTCGTCGCCGCCGATGCGCGACAGGATGTCTCTTGGTCCGAGCAGGGCGGAGATACGGTGTGCGACGACCTTGAGAAGCTCGTCTCCGGCGCCATGACCGAGGCTGTCATTCACCAGCTTGAAATTGTCGAGATCGAGAAAGGCCACGGCAAGCGACTGCTGTTGCGCGGCGGCCGCCTTCAGCATCGTGTCCAGCTTGCGATCGAGCAGGCTCCGGTTCGGCAGTCCGGTGAGGATGTCGTGTTCGGCGAGAAAGGCGATGTGCGCGATGTCGCGATGGCGGTCGATCGCGATCCCGATCGTCTGTGCGACACCGAGCAGGAATTCCCGAAGGCCGGCCTCCACCAGTGCCGATTCCGATACCGCGAGCACACCATGCCTGCCGCCGTCGCGCGAGAAGATCGGAAAGGTGATGCAGCCGTCTTTGGCTGGTTCGCCGCCCTGATCGCTCAGGAAGAATGCGATGGTCGCGCCGGGAAGGAGCCTTTGGAGCAGCGCCTGTCCGTCCTTGATCAGTGAATCGAATTCCGCGCCGCGCGCGACATCCTGCAGAAGCCTGGTCTGGGCGCTCATCAGTTCCTCTGCCCGCTTCCTGGCCGAGATATCCCGCGATGCTCCCACGACGCCGATGACCGCGCCGTCGCGATCGCGCAACGGAACGCGCGACATCATCAACCAGCCTTCGCCCTTGAGCCTGCGTTCCTCTATGCCGAGATCAGGCTCTCCCGAGGTTATGACCTTGCTTTCCAGCACGTCGATGTCGCGAGCCGCGCTGCTCGGATGTATGTCGGCATCGGTCAGGCCGACCATCTCGTGCATGTGGGAAAAGCCGTTGTTCGAAACGATGGCACGATTGGCGAACAGGAATCGCCCCTTGGTGTCCTTTGCATAGATGAAATCGGGCACATGATTGATCATGGCCTCCAGACGTTCATATTGCTGCGACAGCGCCAGGTGTTGCTGCCGGAGAGCTTCGAACGTGGCCGTGCCTTCGCCGTCGATCTCTGCCAGATCGTGTGAACCCGAAATCCTTGTCGACCGTCGATCCATGCCGCTCTCCACTCTCGGCAGACCATAGGCATCCGCGGTTATCCAAGAATGAACGCAGTTGCGAGAAATTGCGGCACCGCGAAATCAGTCGATCCACGCGAAGACATCGGCCGGCTTTTCCACGCCCTTCAGCGCGAATGTGCCAACCTGATGGAACCCATCCGGCGCCTGCGCGGCAAACGCCGAGGAGGCGAGCAGGCTGTGTCCGACGGTGTCCGCGAGCGTCTCGATCCGCGCCGCCTCGTTGACGGCACCGCCGATCGCCGTGAAGTCGAGGCGCCGGGAAGCGCCGACATTGCCGTAAAAGATCTCGCCCACATGCAGGGCGATGTCGATCAGGATCGCCGGCTCGCCGCGGGCGACCCGGCTCAGGTTCAGGGCCTCTGTTGCCTGCATGGCCGTCCTTGCCGCCGACAGCGCCCGCGCGCAGGCATCGGCGGGCTTGCCTTGATCGACCGGGAAGATCGCCAGAACGCTGTCGCCCATGAATTTCAGGACCTCGCCGCCGTGCTCCTCCACGGGATTGACGACCGCTTCGAAGCTTTCGTTCAGCCAGGACACGATCTTGCCGGGTGCCCATGCCTCGTTGAGCGAGGTGAAGTTCTTGAGGTCGGCGAACAGGATGGCCGCGTGGATCGCCTCGCCACCGCCGCGTCGCGTCTCGCCGCTGAGGATGCGTCCGCTCGTCCGTGCGCCGGTATAGACGGCAAGCATGTCGGTGGCGACCCGCATGGCGGCGATCCGGCAGCAGACGAGCGCCAGCGCCGGCGTCAGCCTGTCGATCGCCGCGACCTGCTCGTCGGTGAAGCCTTCGGCGGCATCGACGGCAAAGGAGATGCCGACGCCTTCAAGCGCGGTCTCACCGGGAAAGGGAACCAGCTTCATGATGTAGTCGGTCGCGCCGAAAGCGGCCAGTTCGTCAAACAGCGGGAAGGAAACGGTTGCCGTCCGCTCGGGCAGCCGCCAGCGGCCGTGCAGCAGATTATTGGACAGAAGATAGAAGATCGGCGAGCGCTCGAACATCTCCTGTCCGGCCTCGCCATGCCCCTGCACTTCGGTGGAAAGGGACGTATCCCGGAACCACACGACCGCGAAGCCTCGCTGCATCGGATCGATGGAAGGCATGGCGACCGAAACGCGCACCAGCGGATAGCCGAGCGCGAGAAGCCTCTCGACGAGCCCGCCGACAACGTCGTCGATACTGTTTTCGGAAAGCCCCTCGGCAATGATCCAGTCGATCAATGCGTCGGTATCGCCGCGTTTGCTGCCTGCCACTCTTCGCCCCCCACCGATCGTGAAATCATAGCATAGCCCGGTTGTCCGGCACCCGCCATCGCCGGCGTTCCGTGGGGCCTGAGAGCCGTCGCCACAGTGCCGCCACAGACATCAGTCCAATCTCGCTTGCAAAACAAGCGGATGATGGAAATGAGAGCCCTGTTTCTATTGGCGACGATCCTGCTCATGGCCGCCCTTCCGGCGCGGGCGCAGGTTTACGGCCCGTATGACGGATATGACGATTACGGTGGTTACAGCTACGACGACCCCTACGCCTATCCGCCGCCGCCCGATTACGGCCCGCCGCCGGACTATCGCGAACCGGCGCCGCAACGCCGCCAGCCATCGACGCGGGCGGGCAGGGGAACCATCGTCATCGCCACCCGCGCCCACACGCTGATCTATACGACGCCCTGGGGCGAGGAAATCGCCTATCCGATCGCCGTCGGACGCGAAGGAAAGCAATGGTACGGCACGACGCGGGTGGTGTCCAAGCGCGAGCATCCCGAATGGCGCCCGACGCCCAGCATGCGTCAGAAGAACCCGCGGCTTCCAGCGGTGGTCAAACCCGGCCCCTCCAATCCGCTGGGCACGCGCGCCATCTATCTGGCGGATGGACTGTTGCGCATCCACGGCACCAACGATCCGTCCTCCATCGGCAAGAATGCCTCGAGCGGCTGCTTTCGCATGTACCGCGAAGATGTCGAGCAGCTTTACGAGATGGTCCAGCCGGGAACCCGCGTCGTCGTCCATCGTTGACCGCGCGGTCTCGACCTGACGGCGGAATTCCGCTAGTCGGGGGCACGACCTTTCCCGCCACCACGATTGATCTGGAGCAGAAGCAGAAAAGATGTTGTCACCCAATCCCCTCGCGTCCCAAGCCTTTGATGCATTCCTGTTCGACATGGATGGCACGATCCTCGATTCCAGCGCCGCCTCGGAACGCGTGTGGGGCGAGTGGGCGCGTGAAAAGGGCATTCCGACGCCGCCCTATCACGGACGGCGCGTCGAGGACACGATGGCTGACCTCAAGGATGCCGGGATCGATCCGGTCAAGAGCGCGGCCGAAGTCACGGCCCGGGAGCTGACAGACCTCGCGGGCATCGTGCCGATCCCCGGCGCCGTCGAATTCCTTTCCAAGCTGCCGCCGGAGCGGTGGGCGGTGGTCACCTCCGCGCCGCGCGAGCTTGCCCTGCGCCGCATCCAGGCGGCCGGCCTGCCGCTGCCGCCGACCCTTGTTTCGGCCGAGGACGTCACGACGGGCAAGCCGTCGCCGGACCCCTTCCTGGCCGGCGCGAAGAAGCTCGGCGTGGACCCTAGCCGCTGCCTCGTCTTCGAGGATGCCGATGCGGGTATCCGTTCCGGCGAGGCGGCGGGCTGCTCCGTTCTCGTCATTCTTCATACCGACAGCACGACCATGAAGGATCGTCCCGGCGTCGCCGATTACGTCGGCATCCACCCGGAAGTGGTCGACGGCGCGCTTGTGCTGCGGCCGTAAGTGGTTCCGATGTGCGGTCGCGGATCGCTTCGCGCTTTATAGCGCTATAAAGAATGCCCGCCGCGAGACCAGCGGCGGGCATCTGCTCTTCGGCTCGGGAGAGAGTGAGCCTTAGATGTTGGCGAGCAACTCGTTGATGCGCGATTCCATGTCGGTGAGTGCCGCGTCCACGTCCTTCTGACCGGTGATCGCGGCGCTCATTTCCTGACCGATGATGTCCTGGATCGCGAACTGGCGCTGGACGGTCGAGGGCAGGGGCGTGCCGAGGGTCGCGATGGCCGAGATGGTGTCGCGGTGCGGCAGCGCCTTGAACTCCTCGGAGTCGAGCACGGCCTTGACCGCCGGCAGGTGGCCGGTACGCGACCAGTCGAAGTCGTTGTCGTGGAAGAACTTGAGGAATTTGCCGATCGCGGCGGTTTCTTCCTCGGAGCGGTCCTTCGTCGAAACGGCCCAGCTGTGGCCATCGGCATACTGCGACTTCTTGCCGGCAAAGAGCTGCGGGTACGGGTAGACCGCGTAGCCGCCCTTGTTCAGCGCCGTGCCAGCCGTTTCCGACGAGGCATTGTAGTCGCCGATCACCCAGGTGCCGTTGAGATGCACGCCGCCTTCACCGGCGAGGAAGGCGTTGATGCTGGCGGCGTAGTCGAGATCCTTCGTCGTGTCGCCGTTATCGTAGATCGCCTTGTAGAGCTCGAGCACCTTCTTGGCTTCGGGCGTATTGAGCTTCACCTGCTTCGGATCCGCGAAGAAGGCGGAATCCTGCTGGAAGAGATAGGTGTAGAGGTTGCGGGTGTAGAGCGCGACTTCGTTGGCGAGGTTCTGGACGAAGTAGGGCTTGCCGGTCTTTTCCTTGAACTGCTTGGCCTGCGCCAGAAGCTCTTCCGGGCTTGTCGGCAGCTTCGGCGTACCGTCGGCGTTGACGAGATCGGCCTTTTTGAAGAGGTCCATGTTGATGTGGTAGAGCATGGTCCAGTTGTCGATCGGCAGGCCGTAGATCTTGCCGTCCTTGGTGACGCCGCCGAGGCTGGCGTCGGTGAAATCGGTCGGCGCGACGCCGACGGACTTCAGCACGTCGTCGAGCGGCATGATCAGGCCCTTGGTCTGGTAGTCCGCGAGAACCGACTGGTGGATGGTGACGATATCCGGCGGGTCGCCGGCGGCGAACTGCGCGGTCAGCTGGTCATAGCCCGGCCATTCGACCGTGGTCACCGTCACATGCACATCGGGATTGTCGGCGTTGAACTTGTTGATCATCGAGGTGATGATGCCGCATTCGCCCACGGCCTTGCTGACGTCGGTGTTGGTGCCCCAGTCGGCATCGCAGGCGCCGAAGAAGCGCTGCACGGTCAGTTCCGTCGCCGCGAATGCCGGCGAGGCGCCGACGAGCGCGATCACGGACGCCGCCGCCAGCATGTATTTCCTGAAGTGATGTGTCATGCCCTTCTCCTCCTCATCGGGGCTGTGCCCCATTGGTTGGCTTCCTCCCCGGAAGCCGGTTTCGACGTCATCGCATCCGGTTTCAGCGCACGGCGGCGCCGGAGACCGCGGTGACGATGTATTTCTGGAAAAACAGATAGAGAATGAGGATCGGCGCACTGGCAAAGACCGCCTGCGACATCAGGAAGCCGAGGCCTTCCGACTGCGCGAAGTTGGTCTGTGTCGAGGCGATGCCGACCGTCAGCGTATACATTTCCTTCTTGGTGCCAGAGATCAGCGGCCAGAAGTAATCGTTCCAGGCGCCGAGGAAGGTGAAGATGCCGAGCGTCGCCTGCGCCGGCACCGTCAGTGGTAGCAGCACCTTCCAGAAAATCTTGAAGCGGCTGGCATTGTCGAGCAGTGCGGCCTCGTCGAGTTCCTTCGGGATGGCGCGGAAATACTGCGTCATCAGGAACACGCCGAAGGGTGCCGAGAGGCCGGGCAGGATCAACCCGTGATAGGTGTTGTGGAACTTCAGCCAGCTGAACAGCTGGTGGCGGGCGATCAGCACCGCCTGCTCGGGAATGGCGAGCCCCAGGAGCACGATGATGAACAGCGTGTTGCGATAGGGGAAGTTCAGCCGCGCGAAGCCGTAGCCGGCGAGCGACGACAGCACCAGCGTGCCGATGGTGAGGCCACCGGCGACGATCACGCTGTTCAGCACCCAGCGGAACACCGAGGAAGTGGCCAGGATGTTGAGGTAGTTGTTGATCGTGTAGGGCGCATTGAAGACGGAGTTCATGTCCGCCATCAGTTCCTTGTTGTCCTTCAGCGACAGGCCGACCACCCACAGCACCGGCGCAAGCATCACCAGCGCGCAGAGAATGGCGAGGAAAAGGATCACGCGGTCGCCCAGCGAACGGCCGACCATGTTGCCACCAGTTGCGAGGCTCATCCTTCTTCTCCCTTCCGGCGCGAAATGACGTACTGCGCCATGGCAGCGATGAGGATCAGCATGAAGAGGATTTCGGAGGCCGCGGCACCCAGCCCGAGATCCCATTTGGTGAAGGCCGCTTCGTAGATGTAGAAGACGATCGGCTTGGAAACGTTGTTCGGTCCGCCCATGGTCATCAGCTTGGCCTGACCGAACAGCTGGAACTGCATGACGATCTGGATGATGACGACGAGCGCGAAGGTGCGGCGGATCGACGGAAGGGTGATGTACCAGAGCGTACGCAGACGGCTGGCATTGTCGAGCGCCGCCGCCTCGTAGATATCACCGGGGATCTGCTGCAGGGCGGAGAGGAAGAGCATCATCGGCAGGCCGATGCACCACCAGACGGTGGCGATCGCGATGCCGATCATCGCCAGCTTCGGATCGGAGAGAAACGCCGGCGGCGTGGCGCCGAACCAGCCGAAGATGGTGGCGAGCAGGCCGAAATTGCCGATGAAGACGATGCGCCAGATCAGCGTGACGATGGTGACCGACAGCACCGACGACGAGAAGTAGATGGTGCGAAGGGCGGCCGCCGTCCGCGTCTTGCGGTTCAGCGCCAGCGCCAGCATCAGGCCGAGAATGGCGAGCGCCGGCACGGTGAGCAGCACGAAGTAGAAGGTGTTGCCGATCGCCTGGATGAAGATCTTGTCGCGAAACAGCCGGAAGTAATTGTCGATGCCGACGAAGCGGCCGACGCCGAAGGCGTCCGCCTTGTGCAGGCTGAGCCAGATGCCCCAGAACAGGGGCACGATGAGCAGCGTCACGAAGAAGAACAGATAGGGCAGAACGAAGATCGCGTTGCGCCAGAGCGGCGCATTGATGTTCTGCACCTTGATGCGCGCCGAAGCCTTGGCGAGCGCGGCGGTGCCTGACAGCGTTGTCTCAGCCATGGCCGGGCTCCTCGTTGTGCCAGGCGCGGCCCTCGTCGTCGAAGAGGTGCGTTCTGCTGCCGTCGAGCGTCAGGCCTACCTCGTCGCCGATGGCGACGCGGCTGTTGCCGATATCCTCGGCGACGATGACGCTGCCGTCCTTGAGGCGGGTATAGAGCAGCGTGCGGTCGCCCAGGCGTTCCAGCACGTCGACCTTGCCCGTCGTGGTAGCGGGAACGCCGTTGGCGAGCTTCACCGCCTCGGCGCGGATGCCGAGCGCATGGCTGCCGCCGTTGAGGCCGCTGGCGCGGATCGCGGTCCGAAGCTGCGTTCCGTCGGGCAGCCTGGCGCTGACGAAGCCGTTGTCTTCGGAGATGCCGATGTCGAGGAAGTTCATCGTCGGCGAGCCGACGAAGGTGGCGACGAAGCGGCTGGCCGGGCGGGAGTAGATCTCCATCGGCGTGCCGATCTGCTCGATCTTTCGGTTGTTCATGACGACGATGCGGTCGGCGAGCGTCATCGCCTCGATCTGGTCGTGGGTGACGAAGATCATCGTTGATTTCACGCGGTTGCGAAGCTGCGCGAGCTCGACACGGGTGCGCACGCGCAGCGCCGCATCGAGGTTCGACAAGGGTTCGTCGAACAGGAACGCCTTCGGTTCCTTGACGATTGCGCGGCCGATGGCGACGCGCTGGCGCTGACCGCCGGAGAGCTGGCCGGGCTTGCGCTCGAGGAGGTGCCCGATCTCCAGCATGCGGGCGGCTTCCGCCACGCGCGCCGAGATCACTTCCGAGGGTACCGCGATGTTGCGCAGCCCGAAGGCCATGTTGTCGGCAACCGTCATGTGCGGATAGAGCGCGTAGCTCTGGAACACCATGGCGATGTCGCGCTGGCCCGGCGGCAGCGTATCGATACGCTCGCCGTTGATCGAGATCGTGCCTTCGTCGACGCTTTCGAGCCCGGCGATCATTCTGAGAAGCGTGGACTTTCCGCAACCGGACGGGCCGAGAAAGACCATGAACTCGTTGGCCTTGATCGACAGCGACAGGCCGTCGAGGACGGTCATCGAGCCGTAACGCTTGCTGACATTATTGATTTCGATATTCGCCGTCATCCGGCTGCTCCCATGCTGCAGTCAGAATCCGGAAATCCGATATGGACACGCAATTGACGCGAACCAACGGTGGCGGCACCTGCTTTGACAAGCAGGTAGCCTTCCGTCAGTGATAGCGCCAAAATAGAAGCTGTTGCTCCCATCTTCTCCTCCCAGGTGGCACGTCAAATCTGGTGCGCCGACGTTAAATCATACAATTACGATGTCAACATATCCCGGATATGTATCGTATATTGTGATTTAGTCTGTCAGCCCTGCAGACGGATAACGCGGTAGGAGAGCGGCGCGATCTTCGCGGTCAGCTTTCCATCCGCAAATGCCGAACCGCTCGCCTTCACCGGCACCACGTTGTCGGGCTTTTCGGCCGTGTTGGTGATGGTGAGATCCGAGTGGGCGACGACCTGGTCGTCGATGACCTTGAGGTTGCCGAATTCGAGCAGGCTGGCGTCGAGATCGAGCGTCTCGGTGCCGTGGCGGTTGACGATGAAGAAGGTGACGGTCTTGGCGTCCTTGTCGTGGACGGCCGAGACGTCGAGATAGGGAACGCTGCCGACATCCTCGACCTCGTAGGCCGGGCTGTCGACCATCAGCTTCAGCGCCGTGCCGCGGCCATAGACCGAAGCGAAGTAGTAGGGATAGAAGATCGTCTGGCGCCATGCCGCGCCGCCAGGTGTTGTCATGATCGGGGCGATGACGTTGACCAGCTGCGCCAGGCAGGCGATCTTCACGACATCGGCGCGGTTGATGAAGGTGTTGAGGATGCAGCCGACCTGCAGCACGTCCTCGAAGTTATAGTCGTCCTCGAGCAGCGCCGGGGCATGCGGCCAGCCATTGGCGCCGGCAAGCGTCGCCTTGTCGCGCTCCTTGGAGTGGTACCAGACGTTCCACTCGTCGAAGGAGATGTAGACGTCCTTGGTCGAGCGCTTCTTCGCCTTGATGTAGTCGATGACGCCGGCGACGGTGCCGATGTAGTTGTCGAGTTCGATGCTGCGGGCAAGATAATTGGCGGTGTTCTTGGCGCGGTTCTCGAAATACATGTGCAGCGAGATGTAATCGACCTCGTTGTAGGTATGGTCGAGAACGGTCGCTTCCCATTCCGGATAGGTCGGCATGTGGGCGTTGGACGAGCCGCAGACGACGAGCTCAAGCGAGCTGTCGAAGGCGCGCATGGCCTTGGCGGTTTCATGCGCCAGGCGGCCATATTCGTCGGCCGTCTTGTGGCCGATCTGCCAGGGGCCGTCCATCTCGTTGCCGAGGCACCAGAGCTTGACGTCCCAGGGCTCGGAGCGGCCGTTGGCGATGCGCTTGTCGCTCCACTCGCTGCCGCCGGGATGGTTGACGTATTCGAGGAAATTGCGGGCTTCGTCCAGACCGCGCGAGCCGAGGTTGACGGCCAGCATCATCTCGGTCTTTGCCGAGACGCACCATT
The DNA here is from genome assembly GCA_900471485.1 of Hyphomicrobiales bacterium. Lineage (GTDB taxonomy): Bacteria > Pseudomonadota > Alphaproteobacteria > Rhizobiales > Rhizobiaceae > Rhizobium. Next base: position 12,666 of record UCEU01000020.1, on the reverse strand, counting down.
CGGCGAATTCGTGCATGCCGACCTGGTTGCTTTCGGAAGTGTGCCAGGCGAGGTCGAGGCGCGTCGGGCGGCTTTCCTTGGGGCCGATGCCGTCTTCCCAGTTATAGGCCGAAACGAAGTTGCCGCCGGGATAGCGCACGATCGGAACGTTGAGTTCCTTTACGAGATCGATCACGTCCTTGCGCATTCCGTTTTCGTCGGCGGTCGCATGGTCGGGTTCGTAGATGCCGGTATAGACGGCGCGGCCGAGATGCTCGATGAACGAGCCGTACAGGCGCGGGTCGATGTCCGAGATCGTGTATTTGCTGTGCGCGGTGACCGCAGCCTTCATGATATCCTCCACTGTATCAATTTTTGTGATCTATATCACAATTTGAGGTGAATAAAGCGGAAGCCTTGGCTGCGGTCAAGGGCAAAATTCGGAAAATCGGATAGGGTCTAACGCGTCTTGATACGCAGCAGGATATCCTGGTCGTAATTGCCGAAACCGCGGCCGAAAATATTGATGCCGCCGGGGTGCTTGGCGTCGTCCCGCACGCTGATCCGCAGGCGAATCGAGTGGTGCTCGTCGAGCTTCAGATCGGCAAGCGTCACATCCGAAATGCGCAATCCGTCGACGAAGGCGCCCTCGTCATTGATGCGGAAGCTCTTCAGCTTTCCGTATTGCGAGCCCTTCAGTTTCCACCAATCCGGCGTGAAAACCCCACGTTTGTCGCCGAAATCGCCGGGAGACGTCCATGTGCCGATATCCGCGCCGTTGACCGTCAGCGTGATATCGGAAGGCCAGTCGGCACTGGTGCCGGGCACTTCCGAGCTCAGCTCCATAACGAACTCGACTTCGCGTATGCGGGTGTTGGTCAGCCGCGCATTGTTGGGGAACTGGTATTCGACGTGGCCGCGCGTGAACCAGATCAGCGCCGTCTTCATGCGGTCAGGATCGAGAAAGGTGTTGGGAACGTCGAGTAGCCCGATGATCCCGTCCACCGAGCACAGCCCGCACGGCGCCGTCACGTCGTAGCTGGTATAAAGGCCGAGCGGCATCGCCACCTCGATCGCATCCGGTTCGGTTTCCTTGATTTCATTCTTGAAGACCACGAGGATCTCGTCATAGACGCTGTGGCAGACCTTCTGGTTGCCCTTGCGGGCCTTCTGCGTCTCGGTGCGGATCAGCCCGGCATCCTCGAGCATCTGCACGTTGGTGGAGACGCTGGATTGAGGCAGGTCAAGGATATCAGCGATTTCGTTGACGTTGAGCGGGCCTTTTTCATGCAGCAGCTTCAACACGGAAACCCTTGCCGGCGACGCCAGGCCCTTCAGAATGGGCATCCCTTCTTCGGGATCGACGACGAGAAAGTTGCGGCTCATGGGTGGTCCGTTCGCGGAAGATGAAAATGCGTATTGCTGTTGTATATCGATATTTTTGATTTATTCAATTGCCGGCGGCTAAATCCGTGACTTGCGCTCTACTTTTCCATTCCCGGCTAATTTTAGCGGCTGCGTTTCCGCCGTGGTCATGATCCCGTGATAAGAGAGGGACAACGCAACATGGGGTCGCCGATCTTGAGAACCGTTCTTCACAAGGCTTTTCCGCTGCTTGTCGCTCTGGCGCCGACGCTTGCCACCGCGCAAGGATGGCAGAACGACGGGCAGGGGACGTCGACCTGGCACGTTGGGCCGTCGGAAGGGCAGTGCAATGTCAGCCAGGCGAAGAACCTAGCGCGCCGCGCCGGCATCATCCGCACCGATGTCGTCTATCAGGACAACGACACGCTGACGCTCCGGGGGCTGACGGAATGGGGCGAGCGGCGCGACATCATCTTCGCCAATGTCCGCGGCTGCCCCGAGATCGGTTTCCAGGATGTGCTGCCCTTGAACCAGCGGCAGCAACAGCCGCCGCCGGCGCAGAGGCGCTAAAAAAGCCCCGCGGCTGAGCCGCGGGACTTCTTGAGGCCGTGACCGGGAGAGAGTTGGTCAGGCGGCCTGAACCTTGCGGGCGGTGCGCGCCCATGCCGGCAGCCAGTCGCCGTGCGCGGCCAAGAGTTCGTCCGTCATCGCCCAGATCTGGTCGAGGTCGAGTTCGGCGGCCGTATGCGGGTCCATCATCGCGGCATGATAGATGTGCTCGCGATTTTCAGTCATCAGCGCCTGAACGGTGAGTTCTTGGACGTTGATGTTGGTGCGCATCAGCGCGGTGAGCTGCGGCGGCAGGTCGCCGATGAAGGTCGGCTGGATGCCGGATGCATCGACCAGGCACGGCACTTCAGCGGCGCAATTGGACGGCAGCGAGGTGATGCAGCCGTTGTTGCGGACGTTGCCGTAGATCACCGAGGGTTCGCCGGTCCACACCGAGTTGATGATCGAGGAGGCATATTCCTTCGACTGCTTGACCTCGATCTTGTCGGCCGAGCGATAGGCTTCCGCCTGGCCCTTCCAGCGCTCGATCTGCTCGATGCAGCGCTTCGGATATTCGTCGAGCGGGATGCCGAACTTCTCGATCAGGTCCTCGCGGCCTTCCTTGATGAAGTATGGTGTGTACTCGGCGAAGTGCTCGGAGCTTTCGGTGACGAAATAGCCGAGGCGGGTCAGCATCTCGTAGCGCACCTTGTTCGGGCAACGCGGGTTCCAGCCCGGCTTCGGCGCACGGCCTTCACGATAGGCGCGCACGAGATCCGGATAGAGGTCCTTGTAGGAGCCGTCGGGCTGGCGATGCTCGAACTTCAGGTAGAAGGCCATGTGGTTGATGCCGGCCGAGCGGTAGCGGATATCCTCGTAGGGGATATCGAGATCGTGGGCGAGTTCCATCGCAGTGCCCTGCACCGAGTGGCAGAGACCGACCTGCTTGATGGTGGGATACTTCTCGGCGATCGCCCAGGTGTTGATCGCCATCGGGTTGACGTATTGCAGCATGATCGCCTCGGGGCAGACCACGAGCATGTCCTCGCAGATCTTCCACAGGTGCGGCACGGTGCGCAGGCCGCGCATGATGCCGCCGACGCCGAGCGTATCGGCGATCGTCTGGCGCAGGCCGAACTTCTTCGGAATGTCGAAGTCGGTCACCGTGCAGGGCTCATAGCCACCGATCTGGAAGGCCACGACCACGAAGTCGGCGCCGGTGAGTGCCTTGCGCTGGTCCGAATAGGTCTCGGCCTTCGCCTTTGCGCCCAGCGTCGAGATCAGCTTGTTGACGACGATCGCGCTTTCTTCCAGGCGCTGCGGATTGATGTCCATCAGCGCGATGGTTGCGCCCGACAGCGCGGGCCGCTGCAGCACGTCGCCGATGATGTTCTTCATGAAGACGGTGGAACCAGCTCCGATGAAGGTGATCTTGGGGTTTCTTGCCATAATATCCTCCGGCATTGGCAATCAGGCTACCTCGAAAGCGGCTTTGACGAGCCGTTCGGTGTAGGCGGTCTTGGGATTGGTGAGAACTTCGTTGACGGGTCCCTCTTCCATGATCTTGCCATGCTGCATGACAATCACCCGGTGGCAGAGGGCACGCACGACCTTGAGATCGTGCGAAATGAAGAGATAGCTGAGGCCGCGCTCGTCCTGCAGCTTGCGCAACAACTCGATGATCTGCGCCTGGACCGAAAGGTCGAGCGCCGATGTCGGCTCGTCGAGCAAGATGAACTCCGGCTCGAGCGCGATCGCCCGCGCAATGGCGATACGCTGGCGCTGGCCGCCCGAGAATTCGTGCGGAAAACGCGACAGGATATTGCCCGGCATGCCTGCCGCGATCAGCGCCTCGCGCACGCGGTCCAGCCGCTCGGCCTTGCTCGCGCCGAGCTTGTTGACCACAAGCCCTTCCTCGATGATCTGGCCGATCGTCATGCGCGGGTTGAGCGATGAGAACGGGTCCTGGAACACGATCTGCATGCGCGAGCGCAGCGGCCGCATCTCGGTGCGCGACTTGCCATGGATGGGCTGGCGGTCGAAATAGATCTCGCCATTGTCGGCATCGTTCAACCTTAGCAACGCCTGCCCGAAGGTCGTCTTGCCGGAACCGGATTCGCCTACGAGCCCGAGCGTCTCGTGCTTGCGCAGCGTCAGCCCCAGGCTGTCGACGGCCACGAGTTCCTTCAGCTCCGGCTTGAAGAAGCTGCCGTGGCGCATCATGAAGGACACGCGCACGCCCTTGGCGTCGAGGATCACCTCGGAGCCCTCCGGCAGCGGGTTCGCCTGGCCGCGCGGCTCCGAGCTCAAGAGATGCTTGGTGTAGCTGTGCTGCGGATTGGCGAAGAGCTTCTCCGTCGTGTTGTGCTCGCGCATTTCGCCGTGCTGCATCACGTAGACATAGTCGGAGAACTGCCGGACGACGGTGAGGTCGTGGGTGATCAGGATCACCGCCATCCGCATTTCCTTCTGCAGGTTGCGGATGAGGTTGAGGATCTGCGCCTGCACCGTCACGTCGAGCGCGGTGGTCGGCTCGTCGGCGATGAGCACGTCGGGTTCGTTGGAGAGTGCCATGGCGATCATCACGCGCTGGCGCTGGCCGCCCGAAAGCTGGTGCGGATACTGCTTCAGGCGCGCTTCGGGATCGGGGATCTGCACCTGCTTCAGCAGCTCGAGCGCACGCGCTTCCGCCTGCTTCCTGCTGACCTTGCGATGCACGCGGATCGCTTCGACGATCTGGCTGCCGATCGTGTAGATCGGGTTCAGCGAGCTCATCGGCTCCTGGAAGATCATCGAGATCCGGTCTCCGCGCAGCTTGCGGCGCTCGCGCTCGGGATATTTCAGGATATTGGCGCCGTCATAGTCGACGGTCGACTTCGGCGCGACGACGGCGCGCTTCGACAGGAGCCCCATCACGGTGCGGGCCGTCACGGACTTGCCGGAACCGGATTCGCCGACGATGGCGATGGTTTCCCCGCGGTAGAGCTGGAAGGAGATATCCTTCACCGCTTCCACGGTGCCATGCTCGACCTTGAAGTTGACGCCGATGTTGCGGGCGTCGATGACGGGGCTTTCCGTGTGCGCATCGTGATCGAAGCGGACGGGCGGGGCAAACGAGTTGACGAGTGCGAGAGCCATGTTCTTCACCTCAATCAATAGGGATCGACCGCGTCGCGCAGACCGTCGCCGAGCGCGTTGAACGCGAAGACGGTGACGAGCACGAAGCCGACGGGAGCGAGGATCCAGGGATAGGTGCCGATCACCGAGTAGTTGGCGGTGTCCTGCAGCATCAGTCCCCAGGAGATCAGCGGCGGCTTCACGGCGAAGCCGAGGAAGCCGAGGAAGGATTCGAGCAGCACGACGCTCGGGATATGCAGCGTGACGGCGACGATGACGTGGCTCATCACGTTCGGGAAGATGTGCTGGAAGATGATGCGCCGGTCCGTGGCGCCAACGGCCATCGCCGCGCGGACGTAATCGATGCGGGCGAGCGCCAGCGTCTTGCCGCGCACCTCGCGCGACATCTGCGCCCAGCCGAGCGCCGACATGACGACGATGACGAAGGCGAGAAAGACATTGGTCGGCGCCGTCACCGGGATCAGCGAGGTCAGCGCCAGATAGAGCGGCAACTGCGGAAAGGCGAGCACGATTTCCACGAAGCGCTGCACCCAGGCATCGAACGAGCCACCGAAATAGCCGGAGACCATGCCGACGGTGGTGCCGATGACGGTGACGATGAAGACGACCGTCAGCGCGATGGTGAGCGAGATGCGCGAGCCGATGATGGCGCGAGAGAGAACGTCACGACCGAACTTGTCGGTGCCGAGGAAGTGCACCGGCTGGCCATCGACGGAGCCGAAGAAGTGGCGGTCGGTCGGGATCAGGCCGAGAAGCTTGTACTCCGAGCCCTTGACGAAGAAGCCGAGCAGGCGCGGATTGTCGTAGTCCGGGCCGACGATGGGCTGGAACGTAACCGGATCGAGCTCCTCGGATTCGCCCAGCGCATAGACGCGCGGCGGATAAGTCAGATTGCCGTCCTTGTCGTGGAAGCTCACCATCTGCGGCGGCGCGAAGCCGGTATCGGTGGCCTTGGGGTCCATCGGCGCGAAGAAATCGGCGAAGACAGCCATCAGGAGCAGCAGGCCGACGAGCACGAGGCCCATCATGCCGGTCCAGGAACGGCGCAAGCGACGCCAGACCAGCGACAGATAGCTTTCATTGCCGTTCTGCAGGCCCTTGACGGTCTCTTCGTGCGGCGGCGGGGGAGCGGAATCGAAGGCGAGCATATCAGGCTCCTCCGTACTGGCGGACGCGGGGGTCCAGCATGGCAAGCAGCATGTCAGCGATGATGTTGCCGACGATCAGCGTTGCCGAAAGAACCATCATGAAGGTGGCGGTGACATAGACGTCGCCGATCGCCATGGAGCCCACGATTGCCGGGCCGACTGTCGGCAGCGAGAAGATGATCGCCGTCTCGATTTCGCCGGTCAGCATGTAGGGAAGCACGACGCCCTGGTACATGACGAGCGGGTGGAGCGCATTGGGCACCGCATGGCGCATAACGACCGCGCTGCCCGACAGGCCCTTGGCGCGGGCCGTCTCGACATATTGCGCGTTCAGCGTGTCGAGCAGATTGCCGCGCATGACGCGCATGTTGTAGGCGAGGCCGCCGAAGGTGGCGATGGCGACGACGGGCCAGACGTGGCTGACGAGGTCGACGAATTTCGCCCAGGACCACGGCGCTCCGCCATATTGCGGCGAGAAGAAGCTGCCGATCTCCGAGACGTTGAACTGGAAGACGAGGAGGTAGACGATGATCAGCGCCATCAGGAAGCGCGGCACCGTCATGCCGAGGAAGGAGACGCCGGAGAGCAGGCTGTCGATCCAGCTGTACTGGCGGGTGGCTGCCCAGATGCCGAAGCCGATGCCGAGAACCGACGCGAAGATGTGACAGACAAGCGCAAGCAACAGCGTGCGCGGCAGCCGCTCGGCCACGACGTCGGCGACCGGCTTGTTGTAGAACATGCTGTAGCCGAAATCGCCCTGGGTGACGATGCCCTTGATCCAGGCGAAATACTGAATGACCATCGGCTGATCGAGACCATGGGCAACGCGGTAGGCCTGGGCCTGCGCATCGGCGGCTTCGAAGGACGCGCCGCTCTGGTTGATCAGCTGCGATCGGATATAGTCGGCATAGTCGCCCGGCGGAGCCTGGATGATCGCGAAGGTCACGATGCTCAGGATGATCAGGACGGGGATGGCGGACGCTATGCGCACGAGCAGGAAGCGTAACATCGGGCTCGTTTCTCCTTGCTGCCAGTCGCGCCTTTCGGTGCGGCCGGCTTGTTGATCTTGCCCGGCCGCGCATCACGCGCGGCCGGTCCGTTTCTTCGGGAGGAGAACTTAGTTGATCGGACCCTTTTCGCCGGGCTTGCCGGGCAGCTGCTCGGGGAACAGCTCGTACTTGCCCTGCTTGTCGGCAGCCACCCACAGGCGTTCGCGGATGACGGAGTCTTCAGCCCAGTTGAACATGAAGATCGGAGTTCCGGCAGGCACGTTCGAGAAGCGCTTGTTGATGATCAGCGCACCCGGATATTCCGTGAGCCCGACGGTATCGACGTTTTCGGTCGCGACCTTCTGGTACTGCTTCATCAATTCGACGCGCTCGTTGTTGTCCTGGCTCGTCTGGAACTTGGTGACGATATCAACGAGCTTTTCTTCGTAGGGCATCAGGTCGACCTTGCCGTCCTTGCCGGCGCGGTGCTGCCAGCTGGTGCGGGGGCCAACCGGAGCAAGCTGCTCCGTGTTCTGCACCACGGAAGCCAGTTCCGGCGAGCTGCGCTGGATCAACCAGTCGAAGCGGCCGCCGTAATGCGCATCGTCACGCTTCGGGCCGTCGAGGGCGTTCAGGATGACCTTGATGCCCAGCTTTTCCATCTGGCCGACGACACCTTCGGCAAGGCTTTTGTCCGTGGCGTAGCCGTTGTTGACCAGAAGCACGATCTCGACGTTCTTGCCGCCTTCGGTCGATGCCGGGAAGTTCACGAAACCGTCGCCGTCGGTATCCTTGAGCCCGACCTTTTCGAGCAGCGCCTTGGCGCCCTTGAGGTCGAAGGGATAGTAGACGACGGAGTTGCGGTCGTAGAAGCTCGTGCCGGAGGACAGGCCACCGGGATAGATCGCCGTGAACGGACCCTTGACGAGCGAATCGCCGATCGCCTTGCGGTCGAGACCCATGGTGATCGCCTTGCGGAAATCCTCGTTGCGGTTCAGCTCGCGGACTGCTTGGCTGCGCGCATCCGGTTCACCCCAGCCGTTGCCGGAGAGGTTCATGCGCATGTTGTAGCCGATCAGGCGCGGGCCGAAGGCGAGACGGGCGGGCGCCGTCTTTTCGGCGGCGCGCTTCAGCGACGCCACGAAGTTTTCCGGCTGCTCGAGGTTCGAGATGTCGCCCGAGCCGGCAACAGCCTGCACATCGCGGTCCGCCCAGGTGGAGAGCTTGTAGTGCAGTTCGTTGAGGTAAGGCAGCTGGTTGCCCTTCTCGTCGACCTTCCAGTAGTAGGGGTTGCGGCGCATCACGATGATATCGTCGGGCCGATACTCGACCGGCACCCAGCCGCCCATGACAGGCATGTTCATGTACTCAGGCGGGAAGGCGTTCTTGAACTGGTCGTAGGTGTTCTTCGAATATTTCGGATGCTGGGGCTTAAGGATATGCGACGGGCCCGGGCAGAAGCTCGGATAGGCCATCGTGTAAAGATACTGCTTCGGGAAGGCTTCCTTGAAGGTCCACTCGACGGTGTAGTCGTCGATCTTCTTCAGCGTGGTTCCCTCGCCGAAGGCCTCGGGCGAAGCGCCGCCGCCGAGCGGCGAAACGTTGGGATCGATGACTTCGTCTTCCCAGTAGAACATGATGTCGTCGGCATTGAAGGCAACGCCATCAGACCACTTGGCGCCTTCGATCAGGTGCATGGTCAGTTTGTGGCCGTCCTGCGACCATTCCCAGCCCTTGGCGAGGTTCGGAAGCGGCTCGGTGTCCTTGGCTTCGACCTGGAAGAGCGGTGCGGTGCGCGTCAGGCATTCGGAAAGGCCGATGTCGATGCCGCCCCAGCCTTGAGTCTGGCCGGCGCCGTAGTTCCAGCCCTCCGGCCGGCCGCCGATGACGTGGCGCAGCGTGTCGCCATAGACACCGATGCCGTCGACCATGTTGTCGGTCTTGAAGACCAGCGGCTCCTTGGGAAGACGGTCCTTGACGGGCGGGAGCTTGCCGGTATCGACGAAGTTCTTCTTCACCCACTCCGGTTCGTTATACGAGGGAAGCGCCTTGAACTCCTCGATGGAGTCTCTCGATACGTATTTGATCTTGCCTTCCGCCGGAAACTGCGGCGGAACGGGCGGTGTCGTCGGCTCGGAGGCGTAGGCGCTCAAAGCCGAAACGGAGACGCTCAGCGCCAGTCCGGCCAGAATGCCAAGGTTGCGGTAATGTCTCATCGTCTCTCCCTTTTGTGTCGGGACGCTTGTCGGCTGCCCCGGTTCTCCTCAACGATCCGGAAATGGGCTTGCGGCGATGGCGTCCCCTCCTTGGAACGCCATCGCCACCCGTCCTCCGGGGAACTTACACGGCCTGCTTGAGCGCCGCCTTCTCGGCGCGGAGCTCGTCGATCGAGCGGACGTTGCGGCGTGCCGCACCCGCCCATTCGCGGGTCTTCACCGTCGACTTCGCCAGACGTTCCTTGGCGGCCGGAACCGCATCCGCATATTGCGGCAACCAACGCGCCTGGGCTACGACCATTTCATCGACCATCTGCCATACCTCTTCCGGGGTAGCGACCGCGCCGACCAGCGGGTCGTGCAGGACGGCGAGCTTCAGCAGGTCGATGTCGCCGCTGATGGCGGCATGAACCGACATGCGCTGGACGTTGATCGAGGCCATGCAGGTCGCGGCACAGGCTTCCGGAATGGTGATGCCGGAGACCATGTTGATGCCGAAGCGATCGACGAAGCCGGGCGATTCGATGATCGCATCCGATGGCAGGTTGGTGATCACGCCGTTGTTCTTGAGGTTGAAGTGACCGCGGTAAACCCGGCCGGTTTCCAGCGCCTCGAGAATGTGGCTGGCGTGCTCGTTGGAGCGCTTGGCCGGGTCGATCGGCTTTTCGGCCGAAGCGAGGAACTGCGGGAACTCCGTCTCGAACCAGTTGCGGGTTTCGGTGGAGTGGCGCAGATAGCCGCCGGTCTCGCCGTGGATCCAGTCGGACATGTCGATCCACTTGGTGATCTCGTCCGGCCGCTTGCGGTACCAGGGCAGGTATTCCGACAGGTGGCCGTTGCTCTCCGTCGAATAGACGCCGAAGCGCTTCAGGACGTCGATGCGCAGCTTTTCCTGCTGCGAGAACACCGGATGCGCCTCGAAGGCGGCAACCAGCTCATCCTTGCCGATCTTGCGGCCGTTGAGCTTCAGATCGACGAACCAGGTCTGGTGGTTGATACCAGAGCAGATGTAGTCGAGTTCGGAAACGGACTTCGCGCCGAGCACTTCGGCGATCTGTTCGGCGCCGTGCTGGACACCGTGGCAGAGACCGACGGTATCGACCTTGCCGTATTCGATCGCGGCCCAGGTGTTCATCGCCATCGGGTTCGCGTAGTTCAGGAACTTGGCGCCCGGCTCGGCGACTTCGCGGATATCCTTGCAGAAGTCGAGAATGACGGGGATGTTGCGCTGGCCGTAGAGAATGCCGCCGGCGCAGATCGTGTCACCGACGCACTGGTCGATGCCGTATTTCAGCGGAATCCTGATATCGTCGGCATAGGCTTCGAGACCGCCGACGCGCACGCAGCTGATGATATAGCGGGCGCCGGTCAGCGCCTCGCGGCGGTTGGTCGTCGCCGTCACCTTGGTCGGCAGCTTGTTCGATGCAACAATCGTGTCGAGGATCTGCTTGATCATCTGCAGATTGTGCTCGCTCATGTCGGTGAGCGCGAACTCGATGTCCCGGAACTCCGGAACGCACAGAATGTCGGTGAACAGCTTTTTCGTGAAGCCGACGCTGCCTGCGCCGATGATAGCGATTTTGAAACTCATGATCCTAGCCTCGATGCGATTAGAATGCCGGGATTGGATAACAGGAAGAAGAATAGGCCGCGGACTTGCGTCCGACGCCGAAAAAGGCCAGAAATCCGGCTTATTCTCCTCCCCGCCGCTCCATAAGCCCGGCGGTGTTCTCTCTCTTGGGGCGGATTATGCGTAAAAAAATCCGGGCCGCCAGAGAAGGATTATGCTTTCATGGGTAATTCTGTGCTGCAGGATTTGATCGACCGCGGACCGTCCATGCGCACGGTTTCGCTGCCGCGCGGCCGACAATCCCTGCACACCATGCCGACAAGCACCGGTTACGAGGTACGCGAGGATGCCACCTATGACTGGGACGGTCGCAAGCGCGGGCAGACGCCTTTTACCGTATTGCAGCATACGATCAGCGGCGCGGGCAATCTGCGCTACGAGAATCGCGAGTTGCGGGTGAAGGAGGGCGAGACGCTGCTGGTGCTGGTGCCCCACAATCACCGCTACTGGCTGGAGGATGGCGATCGCTGGGAGTTCTTCTGGATCTCGATGAACGGCGAGGAGGCGCTGCGCATCCACCGATCGATCCTCGCCGTCACCGGTCCCATCCTCAAGCTGCAGCCGCAGACGATCGAGCATCTTGCCGATTGCAGCCTGCGGCTCATCACCGGCGGCGAGACGCCGGGGCTTGCATCGTCGATCGCCTATGAGGCGGCGATGGCGCTTTATGACGACGTGTTCGGTTCGCATCCGGTGTTCAGCGAGGAATACCGGACCATGCAGCACGTGATCGACTACATCACCGACAATCTGGAGAAACCGCTGCCGGTTGAAGACCTCGCAAGAGTGGCGGGCCTTAGCCGCGCGCATTTCTCGCGCATGTTCGCCGCCAACGAAGGCCTGCCGCCGGCCGAGTATGTGCTGCAGAAGCGGCTGAAACGGGCCGTGAAGCTGCTGACGAAGACCGCCCACATGCCGGTCAAGGAGGTCGCCATCCGCTCCGGGTTCGAGGATGCCAACTACTTCTCCAAGGTCTTCCGCCGCGTCTACGGCACCAACCCCACGGAGTTCCGCACCACGGGCATGTATGCCAGCGTCGGCAAGCCGCGCTGACGGCTAGTTCGACAACAACCGTTCCATTCAGGATGGCAGCTATGCAGCGCTGTCTATTGGCCTTCGGCGCGGATGACGCTAAGTCGCGCCCGGGAGGTTGAACAGAATGGAGCCTCCGATGGAATTCAATCCGCCCCCCGGCATGGAACTGACCCTGCGCACGCTGGCAATGCCGGCCGATGCCAATCCCGCCGGCGATATCTTCGGCGGATGGGTGATGTCGCAGATGGACCTCGCGGCCTTTGTGCGCGCCAACGATGTCGCCAAGAGCCGCACGGTCACCGTTGCGGTCCACGAGATCGTCTTCAAGAAACCGGTCAAGATCGGCGATACGCTCTGTGTCTATACCGCGATCGAAAAAGTCGGACGGACCTCGATCACGCTGCGCGTCGAAGCCTGGACCCGCCGGCACTACGAGACCTCGCGCGAAAAGGTGACCGACGCGGTTTTCGTCATGGTCGCCGTCGATGAAGATGGCAAGCCGCGCCAGGTTCCCGCCTCGGAGTGAACAGGATTGCCGAGCGCGTCGGATTTGGGCATTCGTAAAAAAATCGTGCCTCGATTTTCCCCGCGCCCTACACCTGCCCCTACACTATCGG
>UCEU01000047.1 GCA_900471485.1 Hyphomicrobiales bacterium | reverse complement strand
CCCCGGCACTCACCCCCGAAAACCCCGCCATCCGCAACTCCCTGGCATCGCTCAACCCCAGCGGCTGATGCGTCGCCGCAATCACGATGCCGCCAGCCCCACGGTGCGCCTCGATCAATCCCGCGAAGAGCTGATCAGCGCTGGCGTCCAGCGCCGCCGTCGGTTCGTCGAGGATCCAGACGGGGCGGTGGGAGACAAGCAGCTTGGCGAAAGCGAAGCGGCGTTGTTGGCCGGCGGAGAGGTAGCCGAAGGGGAGATGGGTGATTCCGGAGAGGCCGACCGCGTCGGCGGCGTCTTCGATCGACATGCCGGTGCCGCCGTCGGCGTTACCGAGATAGCGGCGCCAGAAAGCGAGGTTCTCTTCCACCGTCAGCTCGCTCTTCATGGCGTTGCGGTGGCCGAGATAGTGGCTGATCTCGGGGAGCCGGATGTCGGTGTCGCCGTTCGCATTGGTGACGGTGGTCGTGCCCGTTTCCTGCCGCAGCAGGCCGGCCAGCACGCGCAGCAGGGTCGACTTCCCGGAGCCGTTTTTGCCAGTCAGAACCAAGGCTTCGCCCGAGGTCAGGGCAAAGGAGACGCCTTCGAAAATCAGCTCTTCGCCTCTGCGGGCGGCGAGATCGGAGGCCTGAAGATGCATGGGGGTTCCGGGGTTCACGTTTTCAGTCATGCGATGCAAAAAAATCAGAAATGGTTGGTCCCTCTCTGGCAGCTTTTGCCGAAGTTATCTATATGTGGATTACCACGCCAGCGGTCGGCGTGAATTTCATCCTAGCGCCGAACATGAGGTCTGACTTCATGTGCGGACCGCGGAAATGGCCGTACCCGCATCCTGATGTGCCTTTAGTGCATAGGCGTCCGCACAATTGTGTTCGCGATCAGAAACGGGGTCTCTCGTGTCTAAATCACTTGATAGCTTCCACTGTCGTTCCGTCCTTACCGTCGATGGTAAGGACTATGTCTATTTCAGCCTGCCGAAGGCCGAAGCAAACGGTCTGCCCGGCGTTTCCAAGCTTCCCTATTCGATGAAGGTTCTGCTCGAGAACCTGCTGCGCTTCGAGGACGGCCAGTCCGTCACCAAGGAGCACATCCTTGGCGTCGCCGAATGGCTTGATAACAAGGGCACGGTCGAAAACGAAATCGCCTATCGCCCGGCGCGCGTTCTGATGCAGGACTTCACCGGCGTTCCCGCCGTCGTCGACCTTGCGGCGATGCGCGACGCGATGGTGTCGCTCGGCGGCGATCCGGAGAAGATCAACCCGCTGGTGCCCGTCGATCTCGTCATCGACCACTCCGTCATCGTCGACGAATTCGGCACGCCGCAGGCCTTCTCCAGGAACGTCGAGCTCGAATACCAGCGCAACGGCGAGCGTTATCGCTTCCTGAAGTGGGGCCAGCAGGCCTTCCAGAATTTCCGCGTCGTGCCTCCGGGCACCGGCATCTGTCACCAGGTCAATCTCGAATATCTCGGCCAGACCGTCTGGACGAAGGAAGAAGACGGCGAGACGATCGCCTATCCGGATACCTGCGTCGGCACGGATAGCCACACGACGATGATCAACGGTCTCGGCGTTCTCGGCTGGGGTGTGGGCGGTATCGAGGCGGAAGCGGCCATGCTCGGCCAGCCGGTGTCGATGCTCCTTCCCGAAGTCATCGGCTTCAAGCTGACGGGCAAGCTCAAGGAAGGCGTCACCGCGACCGACCTCGTGTTGATGGTCGTGCAGATGCTGCGCAAGAAGGGTGTGGTCTCGAAGTTCGTCGAATTCTTCGGCCCCGGCATGGACAACATGCCGCTCGCCGACCGCGCGACGATCGGCAATATGGGCCCGGAATACGGCGCCACCTGCGGCTTCTTCCCGGTCGACGGCGAAACCATCAACTACCTCACCATGTCCGGCCGCTCGCATGATCGTATCGCGCTGGTCGAAGCCTATTCGAAGGCGCAGGGCATGTGGCGCGAGGGCGATGGCTCCGATCTCGTCTTCACCGACACGCTCGAGCTCGATCTCGGCGACGTCGTGCCCGCCATGGCCGGCCCGAAGCGTCCCGAAGGCCGTATCCCGCTGGAAAACATCGCGTCCGGTTTCGCCGGCTCGATGGATGCCGATTACAAGAAGCCCGGCCAGCTCTCCAACCGCTATGCGGTCGAAGGCACCGATTTCGATCTCGGCCATGGCGACGTGGCGATCGCCGCCATCACGTCGTGCACCAACACGTCCAACCCGTCGGTGCTGATCGCCGCCGGCCTGCTTGCCCGCAACGCCGTCGCCAAGGGCCTGAAGACCAAGCCGTGGGTGAAAACCTCGTTGGCGCCGGGATCGCAGGTGGTCGGCGAGTATCTGGCGAAATCCGGCCTGCAGGCCGATCTCGACAAGCTCGGCTTCAACCTCGTCGGCTTCGGCTGCACCACCTGCATCGGCAACTCGGGGCCCCTTCCGGCGCCGATCTCGAAGACGATCAACGACAAGGGCCTGATCGTGTCGGGCGTTCTCTCCGGCAACCGTAACTTCGAAGGCCGTATCTCGCCCGACGTGCAGGCGAACTATCTCGCCTCGCCGCCGCTCGTCGTCGCCTATGCGCTGGCCGGTACGGTGCAGAAAGACCTGACCAAGGAGCCGATCGGCGAGGACCAGAGCGGCAACCCCGTCTATCTGAAGGACATCTGGCCGACGTCGCACGAGGTGCAGGCCTTCATCCAGAAATACGTCACCCGCGAACTCTACGAGACGAAGTATGCCGACGTCTTCAAGGGTGATGCCAACTGGCAGGCCGTGCAGGTTCCCCCGGGCCAGACCTATGCCTGGGACGACAACTCGACCTATGTGCAGAACCCGCCCTATTTCGTGGGGATGGGCAAGACCGGCTCCGGCGTCTCCGACATCAAGGGTGCCCGCGTCCTCGGTCTCTTCGGCGACAAGATCACCACCGACCACATTTCTCCGGCCGGTTCGATCAAGGCGGCCTCTCCGGCCGGCGCCTATCTTTTGGAGCACAATGTCGGCGTTGCCGATTTCAACCAGTACGGCACGCGTCGCGGCAATCATGAAGTGATGATGCGCGGCACCTTCGCCAATATCCGCATCCGCAACCACATGCTTGGCCCGAACGGCAAGGAAGGTGGCTACACCATCCATTATCCGTCGAAGGAAGAGGAATCGATCTACGACGCGGCCATGCAGTACAAGGCCGAGGGCGTTCCGCTCGTCATCTTCGCCGGTGTCGAATATGGCAACGGCTCGTCGCGCGACTGGGCGGCGAAGGGCACCAACCTGCTCGGCGTCAAGGCCGTGATCGCGCAGAGCTTCGAGCGCATCCACCGCTCGAACCTCGTCGGCATGGGCGTCATCCCCTTCGTCTTCGAGGAGGGTACGACCTGGGCGACGCTGGGGCTGAAGGGCGACGAGACGGTCACCATCGAGGGGCTCGAGAACATCAAGCCGCGCGAGAAGAAGATCGCCAAGATCACCTATGGCGACGGCACCGTGAAGGACGTTCCGCTGCTCTCGCGAGTCGATACGCTCGACGAGGTGATCTATCTCAACAATGGCGGCATCCTGCAGACGGTATTGCGGGATCTCGCGGCCTGATTTTTAACGCTCTTTGCCGATAGTGAGCCGCCGGAAAGCGATTTCCGGCGGTTCTTTTATTGGGAGGAGAGCGATTCCGGCCTTGCTCACGACGATGTGTTTCGACCCCAGGCTGCGCGCCGGTCGTCTCACCCGTTCGTGACTTTGCGTTTGAACCGGGAAAGTTTATCTCTACGAGCATAAATCGGAACCCGTGGCGCGGACTGGTCGCGGGTGCTGAAGGGAAGGTGCAGGTCGATGTTGCCGCGGGTGTTTATTTCTCTGGTTGCTGCTGTGATTTCCGCGGGCCCGCTTTCGGCCGCGGATGCGCCGAAGGGCGTCGTCGAACTGTTTACCGCGCAGGGCTGCGCGTCCTGCCCGCCGGCCGATGCGGCTTTCCGCAAGCTGGTCGAGGACGGCAAGGTCATCGCGCTCGCCTATCACGTCGATTACTGGAACTATCTCGGCTGGGCCGATACGCTGAGCTCGAAGGAAAACACCGAGCGCCAGTATGGCTATGCCCGCACCCTGGGCCGGGCCAATGTCTATACGCCGCAAGTGGTCGTCAACGGCCGCGATCACGTCGCCGGCGCCGATCTCGGCGCCATCGACAAGAAGGTCGACGACTACGCGTCCGAGGGCAAGGGGCTGCAGATCCCGATCAGCGCCCAGATGAACGGCGATGAGTTGGAGATCAAGATCGCCGCCGGCCAGGGCAAGGCCAATGTCGTCATGGTCTATTTCAACCGCGAGAAGACGATCGACGTCGAGAAGGGCGAAAACAGCGGCAAGAAGATCTCTTATCTCAACAGCGTCTCCGACGTCGAGACGGTGGGCATGTGGGACGGCAAGGAGGCCAGCTTGAAGCTGCCGGCGAGCGTCATGCAGAAGCCCGATCTCGAGGGCTGCGCGATCCTGTTGCAATCTTCCACCACTGACGGAAATCCGGCTGCCATCCTCGGCGCGACCGTTGTGATGGCGGGAAAGAGCATCTAAGGAGCTTCATCTGCTTCGGCAGGTGGAAACGGGGCGGCCCGGCTAATCGTATTCGGGGCTGGGGTTAAGGTCGATACGGTCAGCCGGGCCCTTTGGCGCGCTGGCGCCAAACTTTGACATGTCTCCGTCGGTCGATTCGACGTGCAAGAGAACACGCATAAATTTCGAGCGCTGACAGCCCCGAAGGAGGCCGCAGCGCTTCGTGACGGAACTTCTCTTGTAAATGAGGCGCTGTTTTGACTGAATTGCGGCGCGCGCGAGATTGCACAGCTATGCTTAACGCGTGATCGCGCCTTGCAATTTGCCAAGGCTCGGGCAAACTGTCATCCTGCTGTCACGAGCGGAGGCCCTTGAAGACTGATGACCGATGAGCCGGATTTGCGGCACGGCAATAGCCGCACCGCCGAAAACAATTCCTCCGTCGTGGAACTCAAGGAATACAGACAGAGCAAGGACCCGCTGCCGGTCACCTTCCACCGGCGCGAACTCGACGCGATCCTGTGGATCTACGGTCGCATGGTGGGCGAGGGCGAGTGGCGGGACTACGCGATCGACCACTTGAAGGACAAGGCGGTGTTTTCCGTCTTCAAGCGCTCCGGTGAGATGCCGCTCTTCCGCATCGAAAAGAATCCGAAGCTTGCCGCCAAGCAGGGCGCCTTCTCCGTCACCAACACCCACGGCGTCATCCTCAAGCGCGGCCACGAGCTGCCGCAGGTGCTCAAGGTCTTCAACAAGACGCTGAAGCTGGTCGAGAAGTAGGACCGGTTACTCCGAAAACAGCGTGCCGGGATAGGTGCCGAGATCGGGGTCGGTCGCGTTGCCGTCGCCAAGCGACCGCTGCATCAGCATGGTATCCAGCCAGCGGCCGAACTTGTAACCGGTGCCCTTGAGAAGGCCGGTTTCTGAAAACCCCGAACTCCTGTGAACCGCGATCGAGGCCGGGTGCGCGCCGCCGATGACGGCGATCATCTGCCGGAAGCCGAGCGCCGTGCAGCGGGCGATGAGCTCGTTCAGCAGCAGCTTGCCGACGCCGCGCCCGCGCGCCTGCGGCGCCAGATAGATCGAATCCTCCACCATGAATCGATAGGCCGGCCGGGTGCGGAAGGCGGATGCGTAGGCATAACCGACGAGCGCGCCGTCTTCATCGATGGCGGCGATATAGGGGTAGCCCTTAGATACGATCGCTTCGAACCGGGCTGCCATCTCGTCGCGATCCGGGGGCGTGATCTCGTAGCTGGCGGTGCCGTTCAGGACGGATTCGCGGTAGATTGCCGTGATGGCGTCGATGTCGGAGAGGGAGGAGTCGCGCAGGAGAACGGGCATGGGGTGAGCCGATGTCTGGAGGGGTGGTGTTGTTGTTTGAAGAGCATCCCGGGTGGCGGTTGGCAAGGGGAAAGCGGACGGGTTGATGGTTGCGAGTGAGGCGGATGGTCCATTCACGTTGCATATGTGGAAGCGTGCTTAGATCCTCGGGACGAGCCCACTACTGTCCGGTTTAACTCCCGGTCAATTGCAGCGAGAGTTGTCTCGGATCGGTTCCGGGCCTTTCACGCGCTCTTTTCAGGGTGTCGATGGGGCGGCGATGCATGATATTGAGGCGCACGAGCCTTGAAAAAGCGAGCGGTTGGATGATGGTGGCTTGGCAGGTCTGGGCGGCGCGCAGCAGGAGATAGGCGATCAGCGCGACGAAGACCTGGATGCGCAC
>UCEU01000050.1 GCA_900471485.1 Hyphomicrobiales bacterium | reverse complement strand
CCCCACGGGCACAACCACCCACCCGAAAAAACAAATCCCCCAAACCGCTCAACACCTTGAGCCCACCACCACACATTTCTCATCCCCACCCAACCCGACTCCGCCATACTCCCCCTCGTCACCGCACTGGGAGCCGGGTCGCGAACCGGAGGCTCAACCGTTCGAAATCCGGCGTGTGGTGATGATTGCCAAGGAGATATGACGCCGTCAGGGCCGACGATCCACCGGCAAGACCGATCCGAGAGACGCTCCTGTCGGGTCGGGCGAACCGGAAACCGAAGCAATCGGGCAGGCGAAGAACCTGACACCCAATACCACCGACACCCAACCGCCTGCCCTTCCCGCTCATGAAGGCCAGCCGTCGCGAAGCCCTGCTTCGCGCGCGGTTTTGGCGTGCGTGGTGCTGCGTGACGGTTGGCATTGTGCCGTGTGATACCCCCCTCTGCCCTGCCGGGCATCTCCCCCACAGGTGGGGAGATTGGCTGGGCTTACCCGCTCGCTCCACCCTCATTGTTTGGCTGAGAGCAAGCCGCGTATCGATCTCCCCCCTTGTGGGGGAGATGTCCGGCAGGACAGAGGGGGGTATCCCGGGCGCAAAGTAGGTTGCGAACTCACCCCGCAAACGCCCCCCCAAAAAAACAAAAAACGCCGCGCATCAAAAATGCGCGGCGTCTCATGAACCGATACCCAAACCCACTAACCGTCGGCGTGGACGATCCCGGCCTCGCGCTCCAGATAGCGCTGGTCAATCGCGGGAAGCGGCTCGCCGTCTATGGCGGATTCGAAGGTGCGTAGGCGCTTGTAGATCGACAGCAGTTCGACAATCGTCGTCCACGAATTGACGAGATACTGGAACGAACCGGCCACCTGCCCGAAAACGTTCTGGATCTGGCTCAGCACGCCGAGCGTCAGCTTGCCGGCAGCGATTGAAGGCACGAGAATGAAGGTGCCGAACAGATTGTCCGCCTGTAGATAGAAGATGCGGGCCACGTTGAAATACATGTAGTGGAAATAAAGGCGGAAATAGTTGCGCCGGACGTTGGCGAACAGTTGCGCCACGGAGATCGGATCCGCACGATCGTCATGGTCTTCGCCGTAAACCAGTTCCTTTCGGTAGGCCGCTTCCACCCGCTGATTGCGAAATTCGAGCCCCGGCAGCTTGACGCCGACGGCCGCCAGGAAGACGGTTCCAAACAGCGCCCAGCAAATCGACGCCCAGACGAGCGCATGCGGAACTTCGCCGATGAGCGGCAATTCGGTGACCGTATTGGAGAACTTGAAGAGAACCGGCAGGAAGGCGATCAACGTCATGACTGAACTGACGAGATTGACGCCGAGGCTTTCGACCGTCGTCGAAAACCGCATCGTGTCTTCCTGGACACGCTGCGAAGCACCTTCGATGTGGCGGAGCTTCGGCCAGTAGGACATGTAGAATTCGTTCATCGCCGTGCGCCAGCGGAAGATCCAGTGGCTGACGAAGAAGAGGTTGAGCATGCCGACGGTGATCGCAACGAAAGCGATACCGGCAAAGCCCGTCATCCCCCAATAGAGGTCGGCAGCCGTCGGAATCGGCGCTTGCCGCGCAAGTGCGCGCTGGATCATGTCGTAGAACGGGCCATACCAGGCATTGATCGCCACACTCACCTGCACCGAGAAATAGGTATTGAAGATGATCAGCGTAGAGCCGAGCACCGACCACATTTGCCAGCGATGCGGACTGTAGGTGAACCAGAAGCCCGCGAAGACGGCGACGAAGGCGATGTAGTAGATGTAGAACCAAAGGAACGGCTTAGACCAGAACACGGAAACGCCGATCGGCGCATCTTGTCCTGCCGGCAGCGGCGGCAGCCCGATCGCGGCGCCGAGGCTCGATCCTCCGAAATACCAAAGGAGGACGCCGATGAGCGCCCAGACGACGGCCGATGTGAAGAAGAGTTTCGGCTTCGGAAAGTAGGATAGAAACACGGGAGAGATTGCTTTCCTGAACAGGTGTCTTCGGAAGCTCTATAAGAGCGAATGCGCGGGAAATTACGGCAGTTCGCGGAAAGCGGCAATGCCCCGAAAGCATTGTTACGCAATTGTAACCGCTTAGGAGAGCTTCTTGATCACAGGCATGACCATGACGGCGCAGACGACGAGCGCCACGGCCGCCACATAGGTCGGCGCGACGAAGCTTCCCGTGCGCTCGGCAAGCGCGCCGGCGACGATAGGCCCGACGATCTGGCCGAAGCCGAAGGCCGCCGTCATCATCGCGAACGCCCGGCGCGGGCTTGCCGGTATCAGCTTGCGGCCGATCTGCAGACCGTAGGCGGTGATGGCAAGAAAGGTCGCGCCGAACAGCGCGCCGCCGATCAGCGGCGCCAACGATGGCGGCAGCATGACGGTCGCGAGCACACCAAGCGCCTCGACGAGAAGGGCTGCGACATAGATCCAGCCGAGCCCGAGCGGCCTGACGAACGGCTTCCAAGCAAACAGCGCGACGGCAGACGTCAGCCCGGCGATGAACCAGCAGAGGAATTCGACCACGGCACCTGAAGCGGCCATGCGGGCGATGGTGACGAGGAAGGTGGCGGTGATGACATAGCCGAAGCCGAACAGGCCATAGGAGAGCGTGACCAAGAGCATCGGCCGGCTCCATGTGATCGGAGGCTCCTTGCCGGTCTGCCCGCTCGCAACAGGGCCCGCAGGCAGAAGCAGCCAGACGAGCACGAGGCTGATCGCCGAATAGATCGCCCCGCCGATCCAGTCGATCCGCCAGGCATCCGGGCCGCCATGCGCGATGAGCCCGATGACGAAGACCATCACCGACGACAGCGCGATCCCCGCCCCCGGCCCGCCGAAATGCGCCGATTGCACATGGTCGTTGCCGGCAGCCGCGCCGTGGCTGAGCACGATGGACGAGGTGAAGATCATCGCGAAGGCGCTGGCGAGGCCTGCGAGAAAGCGAATGACGGCAAAAAGCATGACGGAATGGGTCATGGCCATCGCGGCCAGCAGGATGGCATTGGCGAGAAGTGCTGACAGCGCCACCTTGCGCTCCCGCCCCGCCGCCCAGCCATAGGCGGCGAGAACCGCGCCCACGAGATAACCGACGAAATTAGCCGACGCGATGAAGCCGGCATCGGCGGCCGACAGCGGCACCCCGCTCATCATGCCCGGCAGGATCGGCGTATAGGAAAACCGCCCGAAGCCCATGGCCGCCGCCATGGCGATCATTCCGGCCAGAGCCGTGCGAAACAGGGGTGCGTGGGGGAGTTCATTGCGAGCCAACATGGCTCGCTTATCGCGCCGCACACTGCGAGCCGCAATCAAGATTTTCTGATGAACCCATCAATTCCGGAAATTTTCGACCCGCCCTTGAATCGCCATATCTTACGATATATGTTTTACGACATAATTAACGATACATCATAAGGAGTGATCGATGAGAGGTTTTAGAGGTGGAATGATGGGTGGCGGTGGCTTTCGCATGGGGCGGAAGTTCGCGGCAGGCGATCTGCAGCTGGTGATCCTGGCGCTTTTGGCCGAACAGCCACGCCATGGCTACGAGCTGATCAAGCTCTTGGAAGAGCGCTCCGGCGGCTTCTATGTCCCGAGCCCCGGCGTCATCTATCCGGCGCTGACCTATCTGGAAGAAACCGGCCTCGCCGAGGTCGAGACGGAGGGCACGAAGAAGCTCTACCGCATCACCGAAAGCGGCCGCAAACAGGTCGAGGAGAACAGTTCCATGATCGAAATGACGCTTGGAAAGCTGGAGCGCATCGGCGAGAAGATGGCGCATGTGCGCCGCATCTTCGATCCGGAAAGCCGCCATGGAGAGCGCGAGGAAGAGGCCTTCCCCGAGGACAAGAGCGAAGTCGCCGCCGCCCGCATGCTTTTGAAATCGGCGCTGAAGCTGCGCTATCCTTGGTCGAAGGACGAAGCCAAGCGCATCGCCGGCATCCTGGAACGCGCCGCAGCCGAAATTCTGCAGCAGCCGAAGAACGACTGATCACCACCGGCTTCATCAAGCCAAACGGAAACGCCCTGCTCTTACGGCAGGGCGTCTCGCGTTATGGGTCCGTTATATCGTAAGACAGATCGTCGAGGCCGACTTTACGCCTGCC
Source organism: Hyphomicrobiales bacterium (assembly GCA_900471485.1). GTDB lineage: Bacteria > Pseudomonadota > Alphaproteobacteria > Rhizobiales > Rhizobiaceae > Rhizobium. The sequence continues at coordinate 14,961 of UCEU01000050.1, read as the reverse complement.
CATCCGGCAGCGTCAGGATCATCGGCCCATTGCGGGTCGCGACCACGGTGTGTTCGTATTGCACCGTTGGCGCCTGCGGATCGGCATAGAGCGTCCAGGCGTCGTCGCCACCCTCGGCCCATGTGGCGCCGAGCGACAGGAAGGGCTCGACGGTGAACACCAGCCCGTCCGTCATGATCCGCTTCTCGGACGGGTCCGGCCATGTCGAAAGCTCGCCCGGCTCCTCGTGCAGCGAGCGGCCGACGCCGTGACTGGCGAGGTTCGCCACCAGCGTATAGCGGTTCTTGGCCGCGAACGCGCCGATCGCCTGGCCGATCTTGGCCAGCGGCTCGCCCGATTTCACCTGATTGAGCCCCACCCAAAGAGCCCGCTTGCCGTCGCGGCAGAGCTTGTCGAGCTTCGATTTCGTCGGCGGCACCACGAAGGAAGCGCCGGTATCGGAGAAGAAACCGTCCTTTTCGGCCGAGACGTCGATATTGACGAGATCGCCCGGGCGAATGACGCGCGAACCGGGAATGCCGTGCGCGATCTCCTCGTTGACGCTGATGCAGGTCGCACCCGGAAACTGGTAGCAGAACTCCGGCGCCGAGCGCGCGCCGGCACTTTCCAGCACGCGCCGGCCGATATCGTCGAGCTCCTGCGTGGTGATCCCCGGCTCCAGCGAGGCCGACATGATCTGGATCGCATTGGCGCAGATGCGGCCGATCTCTTTCAGCTTCAGGAGTTCGTCTTCAGTCTCGATAATCATGGAATTCCGTTTCCGGCCTTGCCTGTGCGGCCGGTCGGCCTGCTTTCAGATCAGGAAGGAAGCACGACGCCGCGGGAAATCCAATTCATCCTTTACGCCATCATGCTCCTGCTTTAGGCGCTGGCTTTCGCCCCTTCGCCGCTCTCAGTCAATGCCTTTCTGACGATCGGCGCGACTTTCGTACCGTAGAGCTCGATCCCCCGCATGATCTGGTCGTGCGGCATCAGGCCGATCGCCATCTGCAAGAGGAAGCGGTCGTTCTTGAACAGCTTGTGCTGCGCTATGATCTTTTCCGCCACCACCTCAGGATCGCCGACGAAGAGCGCCCCCTTCGGCCCGCGCGAAGCGTCGAAATGCGCCCGATTGGTCGGCCCCCAGCCGCGTTCGCGTCCGATCCGGTTCATAACCTCGGCCTGCGGCCCATAGAACTGGTCAGCCGCCGCATCCGTCGTGTCGGCGACAAAGCCGTGGACGTTGATCGATGTCTTGAGCTTGGCCTGGTCCTGCCCTGCCCGCCGTGCCGCCTCGCGGTAGAGATCAAACAGCGGCGCGAACCGATGCGGCTCTCCGCCGATGATGGCAAGCGCCACGGGCAGCCCGAGCACGCCAGCGCGCGCCAGCGACTGCGGCGTACCGCCGACCGCGACCCAGACCGGCAACGGATCCTGGAACGGCCTGGGATAGACGCCGCGCCCGTTGATGGCAGGCCGCATCTCTCCCGACCACGTCACCGCCTCGCTGTCGCGAAGCGCCAGCAGCAGGTCGAGCTTTTCCTCGAACAGCTGGTCGTAATCCTCGAGATTGTAGCCGAACAGCGGGAAGGATTCGATGAACGACCCCCGCCCCGCCATGATCTCGGCGCGGCCATTGGAGAGAAGATCGAGCGTCGAGAACTGCTGGAACACCCGCACCGGATCGTCGGAGGAGAGCACGGTGACCGCACTCGTCAACCGGATATTCCTGGTCTTCACGGCCGCCGCAGCAAGCACCACGGCCGGCGCCGAGGCCGCGTAGTCACGGCGGTGATGCTCACCCAGACCGAAGACGTCGAGCCCCACCTGATCGGCCAGCTCGATCTCCTCGATCAGATGCTTCAGCCTCTCGGCCCCCTCCGCCCCCTTGCTCCTCTCGGGATTCGGGTTGACGTCCGCGAAGGTATAAAGGCCCAGTTCCATGGCATGCATCCCGTTGAAATCATCCTTGCAGATAAGGATGGGGCACCAGGGGCGCAATGACAAATTCTAGAACGCTTCGTTCGATAAACTTGATGAGAGAATGGCGTCAGGGCGACCCGTCAATCGAAGTCTACAGGCTTGATACCGATATCATCGAACTTGGGAATCTCGAACTCGATATCTTCTGCTCCGGGCACCGAGAAGGCTTCGATGAGGCTTGGCCGCTTTGCGTTGACGGTCGCCTCATAGATTTCGATCGACATCAGCACATAGGCCGGCTGCCCTCTGCGTGTAATGATCAGAGGCTCCTGCGCGGCGGCACGAAAAACGTCCGATCGCCGCTTCCTGTAGAATTCCCGACTGCTGATAACCGTCATGGCAAAACCTCTCGTAGGGGATGTTACGACATCCCGCCTTCGCCGCCAAATCCGACTCTCATTTCAACCACTTCAGAGCCTGAACGGAATCATCCTGCGAACCGCCTCGTAGCGCAGATAGAGCCCGCCCCACGCCATCAGCCCGAGATAGACGCCGAAGAGCAGATGCGAAAACACCGGGCTCCCGACCCTCAAGTGCGTGGCGATCGCGCCGCCGAGCAGGCCGGTGAGCAGGATCGCGCCCAGCTCCGAGGTGCGCGGGATGGCGTATAGCAGGGCGCAGGCGAGCGTGATGATGCCGAGGCTGCGGGCCAGCATCGGGTCGGCGGAGTAGCCGAGCGCCGTCAGCGTTTCGGTGACGGGCGCGATCGGCACCAGCTTGATTGCGCCGTCGAAGACGAGGAAGGCGACGATGAGGCCGCTCAGCACGCGGCCTGTGACTGTCTGCCAGCGTGGCTGCGCAGGATTTGAATCGATTATTGCGGACATCGTCCCATCCCCCTGTTTCGACTCGTCAAATCACATCCGCGCCAGAAGCTCGGCGAGCTGGTCGGCGCATTTCCCCCAGCCCTCGTGAAAACCCATTTCCTCGTGGGTCTTCTTGTCCTCGGCGGTCCAGTGCACGGCCGTTGCCGTGTATTTAGTGCGGCCGTTGCCGAGATCCTCGAGCAGCACGGTCGCCGTCATGAACGGCTTTTCGGATGGCACCCAGGCGCTGGTATAGGCGTCGGTGAAGACCAGCTTCTCGTTCTCGATCACTTCTAGATAGACGCCGCGATTGGGAAACTCCTGTCCCTCGGGGCTGCGCATCACGATCAGATTGGCGCCGCCGGCGCGCACATCGAGCTTGGCGTCCGATATCGTCCACGGACGCGGCACGAACCACTCCTTCATCAGTTCGGGATCGGTCCAGGCCTTGAAGATCTTTTCGCGCGGCGCATCGAATTCGCGGACGAGAATAAGCTCGTGCATGGCGGTCATGTGTCGTCTCCTGTTTCGTGAAACCTGTTCTTGATCAGTCTGTTACAAGAACGTGTGAGATGTCGCCGATCCGACAGGGCGCAAGGTTATTTTCGGAATTATTTCACAGCCGGCAACGCCGGCTCCATCGTCAGGCTGTCGATCTGCCGGCGAATATGCGCGGCCTCGGGTGCCGAATGCGCCAGCGCGATCGCCCGGTCGAAAGCCTCGCGCGCCTCGCGCGGGCGGCCGATCTGCTTCAACAGCCCGCCGCGCAGGCCGTGATAATAGAAATAACCGTCGAGCTTTTCGCCAAGCGTCTCCACCAGCGTCAGCGCCTCGCCCGGCCCTCTGAGCTTTGAGACGGCGACCGCCCGGTTGAGCGTGATAACAGGCGACGGCTGCATGCGCTCCAGGGCTCGATAGAGCAGCTCGATCTCCTCCCAGTCGGTATCCTCAGCCCTCTTGGCGCGCGAATGCAGCGCGGCGATTGCCGCCTGAAACTGGTAGGTCCCGGGCTGCCGATGGCGGATCGCCTTGTCGAGCAGCGCAAGGGCCTCGTTGATCAGCTCGCGGTTCCACAGCGACCGATCCTGATCCTCCAGCAGCACGATCTCGTTGTCGGCGCTGAAGCGCGCCGGACGGCGTGAGATCTGCAAGAGCATCAGCGCCAGGAGCCCCATCAGCTCCGGCTCGCCGGGGAAGATGCGCAGCAGAAGCCGCGCCAGCCGGATCGCCTCGTCGCAAAAGGCGCAGGCTTCCGCTTTGGGGTCGGCCTGGCTGTAGCCCTCGTTGAAGACGAGGTAGATCATCGTCGAGACGATCGACAGCCGCTCGGCCCGCTCCGCCGCATCCGGCGTCTCGAAGGGAACACCGGCCTTGGCGACGCGCGCCTTGGCCCGGGTGATCCGCTGCTCCATCGCGCTCTCGCCCACCAGAAAGGCGCGGGCGATCTGTTGCACGGAAAGGCCGGAGACGATCCTGAGCGCCAGCGCGATCTGCTGTGTCGCCGGCAGGTCGGGATGACAGCAGATGAACAAGAGCCTGAGAATGTCGTCGCGGTAGTTGGAGGTATCCAGCCGCTCGGCGATATCGCTCTCGGCATCCTCCGTGTCGGAGATCAGCTCCTCATCCGGCAGCGCCTGGGTCTTCGAGCGCTTGCGCACCGCGTCGATGCCGCTGTTGCGGCCGACGAAGATCAGCCATGCCGTCGGATCGCGCGGCGGCCCCTTGTCCGGCCAGGTTCTGACAGCGCGCAGGCAGGCCTCCTGGAAGGCCTCTTCCGCGATATCGAGATCGCGGAAGTATCTGAGCAGCGCGCCGAGCGCCTTCGGCCGGGCGGAAGCGAGCGTCACGTCGATCCAGGCAATGTCTGTCATGTCGCACTTTCTCCCGGCCGGAACACGTAGAACGGCCTGATTTCATAGGATGTGGAGCCGGGATTGACTGATGAAAGCTCCTTGGAAAAGGCGACAGCCTCATCCAGCGTGTCGAAGTCGACCACGTAGAAACCGAGCAGCGCCTCCTTGGTCTCGGCAAACGGACCATCGAGCACCAGCGGTTCCTCCTTGCCCTTGCGCACGGTGGTGGCCGCCGTGGTCGGCATCAGCCGGCCGACGGGCCCGAGCTTGCCGCTTTCGGCCAAGGGCGCCTGAACCGCATAAAGCTTCGCCATCACGGCGTCCTCTTCCTCCTTGGTCCAGGAGAAAACCTGCTCTTCATCGGCATAGCAAAGGATCGCATACAGCATCTCATACTCCTCTTCCTCAATGACGAAGGAGTAACCCGCCCGCCGACAGGGCGCAGCAAAAAATTGCGGAGGTCAGGGCTCGAGGTCTGGCGGGAGGGGATGCAGCACCGTTGGCATTTACTGTTGCGTACTTCCGCGCAAGCGCCACCGCATGGTCTGCTGCCGTCGATCTTGATCGGCAGGAGAACCGGCATGAGCGCCGTCGACATTTTCGCGTGGATCGTCCTGATCGTGCTGGCGGCCAGCACGCTCGCGGTCATCCTCTTCCTGGCGATGCTCCCCGGCATGATTGCCCGCAGGCGCAATCATCCGTGGGCTGAGGCCGTCAGCGTCGGCGGCTGGGTGACGCTGCTGCTCGGCTTCGCCTTCTGGCCGCTCGTGGTGATCTGGGCCTATGTCGACGTTCCGCGCGTGCCGGATGCGGAGAAGAACCGATGATCGTCGTTCTCCTCAACGTCTATCTGGTCATCCTCTTCCTGCTTGTGAAGCTGAAGATCGTGCCCTTCAACCTTTTCTGGAAGGTCTCGCCGGCGCTGGTCTTCCTGCTTCTCCTGATCGGCCTGTTCATCCCGATGGGCTGGGGCGCGCCGCAGGGCGCGGCATTGGTCGTGCGCAATTCCGTGGCGATCGTCCCCAATGTCGCTGGCGAGGTCATCGATGTCCCTGTTATCGCCAACACACCGCTGAAGGCTGGCGACGTGCTCTTCCGCATCGACCCTGTGCCCTACCAGGCCAAGCTCGACGCCCTGAAGGCGCAGCTTGAACTGGCCACGTTGCGGCTCTCCGAGACGACGCGGCTGCAGACCACGGGTGCCGGCCGCGGCTTCGACGTCGAGCAGGCGCAGGCACAAACCGACCAGCTGAAGGCCGAGATCGCCGAGGCGCAGTGGAACCTCGACAAGACGGTGGTCCGGGCACCGGCCGACGGCTACGTCACCAATCTCGCACTTCGCAAGGGCGCCCGCGTCAGCAGCCTGCCGCTGGCACCCGTCATGGCCTTCATCGACACATCGGACACGATCATCGGCATCGAGATCGCACAAATCAACGCGCGATACATCACCCCCGGCCAGCCGGTCGAGATCACCTTCAAATACGCGCCGGGCAAGGTCTATCCGGGCAAGGTGGAAAGCGTGCTGCAGGCGGTGGCGAGCGGCCAGACGCAGACTTCTGGCCTGGCGGTGGCGCCCAAGGAAATCGCCTCCCTGCCGCTCGCCGTCCGCATCAGGCTCGACGACAAGGACTTTTCCGACGTGCTGCCGGCGGGCAGCACCGGCGATGCGGCGATCTACACCGACCACGTCACGCCGACCCACATCATCCGCAAGGTTCTGCTGCGCCAGATCGCCATCACCAACTACGTCAATCCGTTCTGAACGCCCTCACACCAGAGACAACCGAGGATGGCGCACGGAAATTTGTGCCATCCCACGTTTTCGCCGCAATGCGCCTCTTTATTTGCTGCAACGCAAAACGGAGGGCGGAAGGTGGAGCGGCAGCAGAAGACGCGTATCGAGTGGCTGGATATCGCCAAGGGCATGTCGATCATCCTGGTGGTGATCTATCACACCCTGCTCTATCACGACTTCCACGCCATCGCGCCTGATCTCTACACCCGCTTCAGCGCCATCATGACGCCGATCCGCATGCCGCTGTTCTTCACCGTCTCCGGTTTCCTGGCGGCGTCGGCCATGCGCGCGCCGTGGAGCGATTTCCTGCGCCGCAAGATCTGGCTTCTGGTCTATCTCTTCGCCATCTGGAGCACCGCCCGCTGGCTGTTCTTCCGCTATGTCCAGACCAATGTGCTGGTGCCCACGGAAGGCAGCGATCCCTATCAGCTCATCCAGATGTGGTGGGCGCCGAACACCGGTATCTGGTTCATCTGGGCGCTCGCCATCTTCATGGTCGCGACCAAGCTCCTGCAGGCGACGCCGCATGCGGTGACCATAGCGCTCGCCGCCATCATCTCGGTGCTCACCTTCGGCGACCGTCTGCCGATCGATCTCTTCACCCACCGCAACGTGCTGCAGTATTTCGTCTTTTTCCTGTTCGGCTGCTGGTACGGCAAATCGGTCGTCAACGTCATCACCGAGCGCCCGCTCACGACGGCGCTCGGCGGCTTCCTGCTCTTTGCGGCACTCTATGTGCTGCGCTGGCGCCTGCAGGCCGTCGACAAGGGCAGCTGGGCGCTGGTCTCCTCCATCGCCGGCCTCGCCTGGCTCTGCGGCACGGCCGTGCTGATGTCGCGCTGGCAGGCGGTGCGCAGCGCCTTCGCCTATTTCGGCCGCAACACGCTTCCCGTCTACGTCACGCATGTGATGATCGTCTCGCTGCTGGTCGCCACCATCGCAACGCTGATCGGCGCCAGCGCCACGCTCGGCTACCTTACGGCGCCGCTGGTCGTCACAATCGCCATCGGCCTCTCGCTCGCCATCCGCGCGGTCGCCGACCGCACCGGCGCCGGCTGGCTGTATTCGCCGCCGGCGAGACGCCAGCGGCAGGCGGTTGCGGCGTAACGCTTAGCGATCGGCTGGGCCGTCAAAGACGCCGCCAGCGTGCCAGCATCAGGCGTCGCTGAGCGTCCGCTTCACCGCGCTGCGCCAGCCCTTGAACTTGGCGGCGCGTGTCTTCTCGTCCATATCAGGCTCGAAGCGGCGGTTGCGCTTCCAGCTTTTGGCGAAGCCCTTGCGATCGGGCCAGACGCCGGCGCGGCTGCCGGCAAGCCAGGCAGCCCCCAGCGCCGTGGTCTCCAGGATCGTCGGCCGGTCGACCGGCGCATCGAGAAGATCGGCCAGCCGCTGCATCGTCCAGTCGGATGCCACCATGCCGCCGTCGACGCGAAGCACCGTATCGGCCGCCCCGCCCTTCCAGTCCTTCTGCATCGCCTCCAGGAGATCGCGCGTCTGGTAGCAGACGGCTTCCAGCGCCGCCCGGGCGAATTCCTTCGGGCCGCTGTTGCGCGTCAGCCCATAGATGGCGCCGCGCGCCTCGGCGTCCCAATGCGGCGCCCCGAGGCCGGTAAAGGCCGGCACGAGATAGACGTCCTGCGTTGGATCGGCCGCTTCGGCAAGCTCGCCGGTTTTGACCGCGCTATCGATGATCCCCAGCCCGTCGCGCAGCCACTGCACGGCGGCCCCCGCGATGAAGATCGAGCCCTCCAGCGCATAGGTGGTCTCGCCGTCGAGCCGGTAGGCGATGGTCGTCAGCAGCCGGTTTCTGGAACGCACCATGTCGCTGCCGGTGTTGAGCAGGGCGAAGCAGCCGGTGCCGTAGGTGGATTTCAGCATACCCGGCTCGAAGCAGGCCTGGCCGATGGTCGCCGCGTGCTGGTCGCCGGCAACGCCGAGAATGGGGATGGCCGCGCCGAGGATCTCGGGTTCGGTTACGCCGAAATCGGCGGCGCAATCCTTCACCTCTGGCAGCATCGCCGCCGGCACGCGCAGGATGTCGAGCAGGTCCTCGTCCCATGCGTTATCGGCGATGTTGTACATCAGCGTCCGCGACGCGTTGGTCGCATCGGTAAAGAAGCTCTTACCCCCGGTGAGCCGCCAGATCAGGAAAGTGTCGATGGTGCCGAAGCACAGCGCGCCCTTGGCCGCCCGCGCCCTCGCGCCCTTGACGTTGGCGAGCATCCAGGAAAGCTTGGTGCCGGAGAAATAGGGGTCGAGCAGCAGCCCGGTCTTTTTGGTGAAGGTCTTTTCCAGGTCCTGCTTCTTCAGCTTCTCGCAATAGCTTGCGGTGCGGCGGTCCTGCCAGACGATGGCGTTGTGGATCGGCTTGCCGCTCTCGCGCTCCCAGACCACGACCGTCTCGCGCTGGTTGGTGATCCCGAGCGCGGCGATCTCGGAGGCTTTGATCTTCGCCTGCCGGAGCGCCATCTTGATGGTCGAGACGACGGAATCCCAGATTTCCTCCGGATCGTGCTCGACCCAGCCGGAACGCGGATAAATCTGCTTGAATTCCTTCTGGCCAACCCCGGCGATCTTCATCTCGCCATCGAAGATGATCGCCCGCGTGGACGTCGTCCCCTGATCGATCGCCAGAACATACCCCGCCATGTCTTCCTCCCGTTGGCTGCGTTGAATGAATGAATAAATCAGCAAAACGAATGTGAAAAGAAATTAAAACGAAAATCGGGCCGAAGCACGCTTCTGCATCCGCCGGCGTCTCCTCCCTCTCCACCGTCGTCCTCGGGCTTGTCCCGAGGACCTAAGCACGCCTCCGCGTCCTCAACGTCAGTGGACCACCCAGTGAGGGCCAACACACACCGGATGTTGGCCCGCCTGCGCCAAACAGCACCGTTGCATTCCCGGAGACGTGCTTAGATTCTCGGCACAAGGCCGAGAATGACGTGGTGGGGATGCAGGCCTCGTCATTTCAACGGCCTACCAGCGCCGTCACCTCTCCGCCGTCGTCCTCGGGCTTGTCCCGAGGACCTAAGCACGCCTCCACGTCCTCAACGCCGCTGGATCGCCCGGTGAGGGCCGACGCAAACACAGTATGCTGGCCCGCCTGCGCCAAACAGCACCGTTGCATTCCCAGAGACATGCTTAGATTCTCGGCACAAGGCCGAGAATGACGTCGCGGGGATGCAGGCCTCGTCATTTCAACGGCTTACCAGCGCCGCCACCTCTCCGCCGTCGTCCTCGGGCTTGTGCCGAGGACCTAAGCACGCCTCCGCGTCCTCAACGTCAGTGGACCACCCAGTGAGGGCCAACACACACCGGATGCTGGCCCGCCTGCGCCGAACAGCACCGTTGCATTCCCGGAGACGTGCTTAGATTCTCGGCACAAGGCCGAGAATGACGTGGTGGGGATGCAGGCCTCGTCATTTCAACGACTTGCCAGCGCCGCCACCTCCACCGCCGTCGTCCTCGGGCTTGTCCCGAGGACCTAAGCACGCCGCCGCGTCCTCAACGTCGATGGCTCGCCCGGTGAGGGCGGACGCGGGCGCCTCGCCCACCGCACGCAACCGATTGCCAGCCCCTCCGGTTTGGGACTAGGCTCGCAACATTGCGCTGCAGCCGAACACGGAGAGAACAATGGCAAGAACAGTCGTCGTCACCGGATCCACCAGCGGCATCGGCCTGGCGATCGCCACGGCCTTTGCCGGCAAGGGCGACAACATCGTTATTAACGGCTTCGGAAAACCGGAGGATATCAAGGAGATAACGACGCGGCTTGAATCACTCTCGAAAGCCGGCGTCATCCATCACCCGGCCGACATGACCAAGCCGGACGAGATCGCCGACCTGATCGCCACCTCCGCCAGAACCTTCGGAACGGTCGATGTCCTCGTCAACAATGCCGGGATCCAGCATGTCGAGAAGATCGAGGATTTCCCTATCGAGAAGTGGGACCAGATCATCGCCATCAATCTGTCCAGCTCGTTTCATACCATGCGCGCCGCGATCCCGCTGATGAAGGCAAGGAAGCACGGTCGCATCATCAACATCGCCTCCGCGCACGCCCTCGTCGCCTCGCCGTTCAAATCCGCCTATGTGGCGGCGAAGCATGGTATATTGGGGTTGACGAAGACCGCGGCGCTGGAGCTTGCCGAGTTCGGCGTGACGGTGAACGCGATCTGCCCGGGTTATGTGCTGACGCCGCTGGTCGAAAAGCAGATACCAGACACCGCCAAGGCCCGCGGCATGACCGAGGAACAGGTGAAGACCGAGGTGATCCTCAAGGCCCAGCCGACGCATGAATTCGTCAAGGCCGAGGAGATCGGCGCGCTGGCGCTTTATCTCGCCGGCGACGAGGCCCGGCAGGTAACCGGTACGCACATCTCGATTGACGGTGGCTGGACCGCGGCATAACCATTCGAGGCAAAGAATAAAATCGGGAACGACATGAACGACTGCATCCGCTTTATCCTCAATGGCGAGGACGTTTCGCTGAAGAACGTCCGGCCGACCGAAACGCTGCTCGACTATCTCAGGCTGCAGCGCCGGCTGACCGGAACGAAGGAAGGATGCGCGGAAGGCGACTGCGGCGCCTGCACGGTGCTCGTCGGCCGGCTGGTCGACGGCAAGCTCTATTACGAATCGGTCAATGCCTGCATCCGCTTCATCGGCTCGCTCAACGCCACCCATGTCGTCACCGTCGAGCACCTTGCCGCCAAGAACGGCGCTCTGCATCCGGTGCAGCAGGCCATGGTCGACTGTCACGGCTCGCAATGCGGCTTCTGCACCCCCGGTTTCGTCATGTCGCTCTATGGCCTGTGGCTCTCCAACGACAAGCCCAGCCGTGCCGATATCGAAAAGGCGCTGCAGGGCAATCTCTGTCGCTGCACCGGCTACGAGCCGATCGTCAAGGCGGCCGAGCAGGTGGCAAGGACACGGCCGAGCACGCTCTTCGACCCCTTGGAAAAGACCCGTTCGGATATCATCGCCCGCCTCTGGGCGATGAAGAACACCGGCACCATTACAATTGTTTCAGGCGACGACCGCCTGATCGTGCCGGGCTCGCTCGATGCGCTCGCCCGCGTCCTTGCCGCCGAGCCGACCGCGACCGTCGTTGCCGGCTCCACCGATGTCGGCCTGTGGGTGACGAAGCAGATGCGGGCGCTTAACCCCGTCGTCTTCATCAACCACCTCTCCGAACTGCAGGGGATCACCACGGGCGAAGGCGGCCTCACCATCGGCGCCGGCGTCACCTACACGCGCGCATTCGCGGCCATCTCGGCGAAAATGCCGACGCTTGGCCGGCTGATCGACCGCATCGGCGGCGAGCAGGTGCGCAACATGGGCACGATCGGCGGCAACATCGCCAATGGCTCGCCGATCGGCGACAGCCCGCCGCCGCTGATCGCGCTCGGCGCCACCGTCAAGCTGCGCTCGGCCGAGGGCACGCGCATGCTGCGGCTGGAGGATTTCTTCATCGATTACGGCAAGCAGGACCGCCGGCCCGGCGAGTTCGTGGAAAGCATCTTCGTGCCCTATCCGGCCGAGGACACCAGGTTCGCCGTCTACAAGATCACCAAGCGCCGCGACGAGGACATCACCGCCGTGCTCGGCGCCTTCTATCTGACGCTCGACGATCAGGGCGACGTCAACGACATCCGCATCGCCTTCGGCGGCATGGCCGGCACGCCGAAGCGCGCCCGCGCCGTGGAAAACGAGCTGATGGGCAAGCCCTGGACCGAAGACACCATCGCCGCCGCCCGCGACGCCTTCGACAGCGACTACCAGCCGCTGTCAGACTGGCGCGCCACGGCGGAGTACCGCCAGCTGACGGCGAAGAACCTTTTGACGCGGTTCTATCTGGAGACGACGGGTGCGCCGGCGGAGCTGCGGCGGTTCGAGGAGGTGGCGTGATGGTTGCTGATACGCAGCGTTGTGCCGTGTGGCCCCCTCATCCGACCCTTCGGGCCACCTTCTCCCCTATGGGGCGAAGGGAAGATGGAGCGAGCGGCTCATCTCGAGTCTCTTCTCCCCAACGGGGAGAAGGTGCCGGCAGGCGGATGAGGGGGCCAAGTGGCACAATATCAACCCCCATCCTCACATCAACACTCACCACAGGAGGCAAACTCTGATGGACAAGTCTGCCCTCCCCGATCCGCAGTTCATCATCTCCGGCGCCATGCACGGTTCGCGCAAGCACGACAGCGCCCACAAGCACGTGACCGGCACCGCCGATTACATCGACGACCTGCCGGAACCCGCGGGCCTGCTGCATGGCGCGCTCGGCCTTTCCGATCGCGCCCACGCCGATATCCTGAGCGTAGACCTCTCCGAAGTGGCCGCCACGCCGGGTGTCGTCTGCGTTCTGACCGGCAAGGACGTGCCCGGGGTCAACGATATCAGCTCCAACGGCAGCCATGACGAGCCGCTGCTCGCCGAAACCAGGGTCGAGTTCCACCAGCAGCCGATCTTCGCGGTGATTGCCGAGACCCGCGACATCGCCCGCCGCGCCGCCCGCAAGGCGAAGATCGAGTATCGCGACCTGCCGCACTGGACGGATATCGACGGCGCCATCGAAAACGGCAGCCCGCTGGTGATCACCCCGATGACGCTGAGCCGCGGCGAAGCCAAAGCGGAGATGGAGAACGCGAAGCGCCGGCTGAAGGGCCGGATGCGCATCGGCGGCCAGGAGCATTTCTATCTCGAAAGCCACATCGCGCTCGCCATTCCCGGCGAGGACGACGACGTCGCCGTCTGGTCCTCCACCCAGCATCCAAGCGAAGTCCAGCATATCGTTGGCCATGTGCTGAACATTCCGTCTAACGCCATCACCGTCAATGTCAGGCGCATGGGCGGCGGCTTCGGTGGCAAGGAAACGCAGAGCAACCTCTTTGCAGCCCTTGCCGCACTCGCCGCCAAGAAGCTGAGGCGCGCCGTGAAATTCCGCCCCGACCGCGACGAGGACATGGCCGCGACAGGCAAGCGCCACGACTTCATGGTCGATTACGAACTCGGCTTCGACGACGACGGCCGCATCCATGCGGTCGATGCCACCTATGCGGCCCGCTGCGGCTTCTCGTCGGACCTGTCCGGCCCGGTCACCGACCGCGCGCTGTTCCACGCCGACAGTAGCTACTTCTACCCGCATGTGCATCTGACCTCGAAACCGCTGAAGACCCACACCGTCTCCAACACCGCCTTTCGCGGTTTCGGCGGGCCGCAGGGCATGCTGGGTGCCGAGCGCTTCATCGAGGAGATTGCCTATGCCCTCGGCAAGGACCCGCTCGATATCAGAAAGCTGAACTTCTACGGCCAGCCCGGCTCCGGCCGGACGCTGACGCCGTACCACCAGGAAGTGGAGGACAGCATCCTGGAACGGATCGTCGGCGAACTCGAGGAGAGCGCCGACTACCAGGCGCGTCGCCAGGCGATCATCGAATTCAACCGTGAAAGCCGCTACATCAAAAAGGGCATCGCGCTGACCCCGGTGAAGTTCGGCATCTCCTTCACCATGACCGCCTTCAACCAGGCCGGCGCCCTCGTCCACGTCTACCAGGATGGTTCGATCCACCTGAACCATGGCGGCACCGAGATGGGTCAGGGGCTCTACACCAAGGTGGCGCAGGTTCTGGCCGACAGCTTTCAGGTCGATATCGAGCATGTGAAGATCACCGCGACGACCACGGGCAAGGTGCCGAACACATCAGCCACCGCAGCCTCCTCCGGCTCGGACCTCAACGGCATGGCCGCCTATGATGCCGCCCGGCAGATCAAGGAGCGCTTGATCGCCTTTGCCGTCGAGAAGTGGAACGTGCAGCCGACCGACGTCGTCTTCCTGCCGAACCGCGTGCGCGTCGGCGACCGCGACATCCCCTTCCCCGATTTCGTCAAGCAGGCCTATTTCGCCCGCGTCCAGCTCTCGGCCGCCGGCTTCTACAAGACCCCGAAGATCCACTGGGACCGCGCCGCCGGCCGTGGCACGCCGTTCTATTACTACGCCTACGGCGCCTCCTGCACCGAAGTCTCGATCGACACGCTGACCGGCGAATACCTGATCGACCGCACCGACATCCTGCACGACGTCGGCCGCTCGCTGAACCCGGCCATCGACATCGGCCAAGTCGAGGGCGCCTTCGTGCAGGGCATGGGCTGGCTGACGACGGAAGAGCTCTGGTGGGATAAAAAAGGGCGGCTCCGCACCCACGCCCCCTCCACCTACAAGATCCCGCTCGCTTCAGATCGGCCGAAGATCTTCAACGTCAAGCTGGCCGAATGGTCCGAAAACGCCGAAGCCACCATCGGCCGCTCCAAGGCCGTCGGCGAACCGCCCTTCATGCTGGCGATCTCGGTGCTGGAGGCGCTGTCGATGGCGGTGGCGAGCGTGGCGGACTACAAGGTCTGCCCGAGGCTCGACGCGCCGGCGACGCCGGAACGGGTGTTGATGGCGGTCGAGCGGATGAAGGCGGTATGACCGGGAATGCTGGGCTTGGTGGGTTTGCGGGATTTGCTGGCCTTGCGGGCGTGGCGTACCCCCCTCTGCCCTGCC
>UCEU01000051.1 GCA_900471485.1 Hyphomicrobiales bacterium | reverse complement strand
CTCGTCCCGAGGATCTAAGCACGGTGCTGCGAATGCAACGTTTATGGATGTGATGGCTGACGCCTGCGGCATGCTCGGGGCCGGGTCCATGGGCGTCGAGTGCGGAGAGGCGTGGTTAGGTCCTCGGGACAAGCCCGAGGACGACGACCGCGGGTGGATTGCCCGTGTCTTTGAGCATCATGGTCACGCCGTCGCCCAAAAACCAAAACGGGCGCCCGAAGGCGCCCGTCCGTAAGCGTATAGCCAGACCCGATTACTCGGCGGAGACGATCTTGCCGGCTTCCCACTTGTAGAGGGAGAAGCTTTGCGAGGTCAGGTCGCCGGTTTCGCCGTAGGTGAGCTTGCCGATGGCGGTCGCGATCGGCTCGCCGGCCTTCAGCGCGGTGGTGACGGCTTCGGAATCTTCGGCGCTGCCGGCCTTTTCGATGCCGGCCTTGATGACTTCGACGGCGGCGTAGGCGTTCAGCGTGAAGGCTTCGGCCGGGATGCCCTTGGCCTTCAGCGCGTCGGCGGCAGCCTTGGAGTCGGGGCTCTTGGTGGCGTCGACGGCGTTGGTGAAGATGGTGCCGGCGGCAGCATCGGTGCCGATGTTCCAGAACTCGCTGTTCGACAGGCCGTCGCCGCCGATGATCACGGCGTTGACCTGCAGGTCATGCAGCTGGCGGGCGAGCAGGCCGCCTTCCGGGTGGTAGCCGCCGAAATAGACGACGTCGACCTTCTCGGCCTTGAGACGCGTGGTGAGCGCGCTGAAATCCTTGTCGCCCGGGCTAAGGGCGTCGTCGAGGACTTCCTTGATGCCGCCGGCGTTGAGCGTTGCCTTGAACGAGTCGGCCAGACCCTTGCCGTAGGCGCCCTTGTCGTTGATGATGGCGACGCGCTTGTCCTTGAAGTTCTTGAGCACGTAGTTGGCGGCGACTTCGGCCTGCTGGTCGTCGCGGCCGCAGGTGCGCAGCACGTTGGCAAGGCCGCGCTTCGTCAGGTCGGGGGCGGTCGCGGTCGGGGTGACCATCAGTACGCCGTTTTCGGCGAAAACGTCGGAAGCCGGAATGGCAACGCCCGAGGTGACCGGGCCGACGACGTAGCGGATGCCGTCGCCGACGAGCTGGTTGGCGGCCGAAACGCCTTGCTTGGGCTCGCCCGCGTCGTCCGCGAACTTCAGGACGACCTTCTCGCCGAGAATGCCGCCGGCCTTGTTGATTTCGTCAACGGCGGTCTGGGCGCCGTTCTTCACCTGGTCGCCGTAAGCGGCAACCGGGCCGGTCAGCGGCGCGATCAGGCCGATTGTGATGTCGGCATGCGCCAGCGACGCGAAGGAAATGGAGGCAACCAGCGTCGCCGTCAGGGTCTTCAGGATCATTTTGTTCTCTCCTTGGATGGGTCTTCGACCCGCGTTGGGAGATCGCATT
Organism: Hyphomicrobiales bacterium; assembly: GCA_900471485.1. Classification (GTDB taxonomy): domain Bacteria; phylum Pseudomonadota; class Alphaproteobacteria; order Rhizobiales; family Rhizobiaceae; genus Rhizobium. The sequence continues at coordinate 22,030 of UCEU01000051.1, read as the reverse complement.
CCGGATCGTTTAGCGGCTTTAAAACCGCGCCAAAGGACGATCGACGGCGATGCGATCAATACGCAACACGGCCATGTTTGGCTCGCAGCGCGTAGGGGAGATTTTCTAGGAATTTTGGCGGGATTCCGCAAGATAATAACAAAAGGACCGATGTTTTTGTCCGGATTGCCACGGATCGGGTGCGTTTGGTGTTCGGATCGTGATTTTTGCGGGGATTCCTCCACCACCCTCAGAGCCAGTTGATCCGCTTCAGCACCATCAGCGTCGCCACCGAGACGATGGTGACGCAGCCGACGATGGCGAGGAAGGCCCAGCCGTCGTTGACGCCGGGGATGCCGCCGACGTTCATGCCGAAGAGGCCGGCGACGACGCTTGGGGGAAGGAGCAGGGCGGCGAGTGCGGCGAGGCGGTTGGAGCTGTGGGCGATGCGCTCGCTGATCACGGTGGAAAGGTCGTCGTGCAGGATGCCGGTGCGGTCGCGGATGGCGTCGAGGTAGTCGATGTAGCGCATCAGCTTGTCGATCACCTCGCGGAAGCGCAGCCGGTCGCGCTCGGTGATCCACGGCGCGTCCTCGTGCTCGATGCGGTTGAGCGCGTCGCGCTGCGGGTAGAGGTAGCGGCGAAGCTGCACGGCGCGGCGGCGCAGGAGCTTCAGGCGCTCGCGCACGGCCCCGGCGTCGCCGTGGAAGATCATCTCGTCGAGTTCGTCGACCTCCTCGTCCATGGCGTCGAGGACGGGCTCGATATCGCGCACCAGTTTTTCGCTGACGAGCGCCAGCAGTTCGCCGGCCTGCTTCGGTCCCTTGCCCTTGTCGAGCGCCACGCGGATGTCACGGAGCGCGGTCAGATAGTGGCCGCTGTCGCGCAGGGTGATCAGGCGGTGTTCGTCCACCCAGATATGCAGCGGCACCAGGTCGATCTCTTCCTCGGGAATCGGCTCCTCGTCGGGCGGGGCGGTGCAGACGCCGCGCAGGATGATCAGCAGGCCGTCGTCGATCTGCTCAACGCGCGGGCGGGAATCCTCGTCGATCAGGGCCTCGACGACCAGCGGATCGAGCGCTGCCTTGTCGCTTACCCAAGCGGCGGCGGCCGGATGGTCGCGCTCGAGGTGGAACCAGGCGATGCCGTCGGCCGGCGTCCAGTTGCACATCTCCGACATGGAGAGAGCACGGCTGCCGCCCTGTCCGTCGAGCAGCTGGGCGAAGCGCAGGCCGGGCTCCATGCCGTAGCGCAGGGTGGTTTTCGTCTGGTCCACGGCGCTCTCCTCCCGTCTATCGTCCGCCCTCCCGGCGGAATGCCAAAGCGCGGCATCATAGCAGAAAACCGTTGTCTGACGAAGAGATAGCGCAGAGGTGGGCGGCTTCTAGCGGGCGGCACCGGTGCTCTCCGCCACCATGGCGCGGATGCGCGCGGCCAAGGCGGGATCGACGGGGTTGTAGACGACGAGGTTGAGATCCGGGCGGCCATCGACGGCGAAGCCGGAATATTCCAGTTCGATATCGCCGAGCACGGGGTGGCGGAGACGCTTGGTGCCCTCGCTCGGGCCGACGACCTCGTTTTCGCGCCACAGGGCGTCGAATTCGGGGCTGTTGCGGCAGAGTTCGTCCACCAGTTCGGTGATCTCGGAGGTGGCGCCGGCGCGCGCCGCATCGGCGCGGAAGGAGCCGACGATGAAGCGGGCCATGGTCTGCCAGTCGTGCTGGATGTTGCGGATATCGCGCTTGAGGAAGAGCATCCTGAGGATGTTGCGGTCGCCGGGCGCGAGCTTCCCGTAATCGGTCATGACGACGGTGGCGGCGCGGTTCCAGGCGACGACGTCCCAGGCGGCGGTCCGGACCAGCGCCGGACTGGCGTCGAGCGTATCGAGCAGGCGCTGCAGGCGTGGGCTGATGCCCTCGGCGCCGTGGTAGCGCACTTCCGGCGGGCGGCCGAGCGCCAGCATGAAGACGTGTTCGCGTTCCGGCTCTGTCAGCATCAGGCCGCGCGCGATGCGGTTCAGGACATCGGAAGATGGCGCGCCGCCGCGTCCCTGTTCGAGCCAGGTGTACCATGTGGGGCTGATGTTGGCGCGCTGGGCGACTTCCTCGCGTCTCAGTCCCGGCGTGCGTCTGCGGCCGGAGAAGCCGAAGACGGCGGGATCGAGCCGCATGCGGCGATCGCGAAGGAAGAGGCCCAGGGCGTTTGTCTCGGCGGTCATGGCATTCCTGTTGGGAATTATAATAGGATAATGTCACTACTTTAACAGCATAAAAGATACGCGATAGTTGGATCGTCATCAAGAAGGAGACATCCAAATGCGTATCTTCCTCACGGGAGCAACCGGCTTCATCGGATCGGCTATCGTGCCCGAACTTCTGAAGGCCGGGCATCAGGTGATCGGCATGACCCGATCCGACGCCGGCGCGCGGGCGCTGCAGGAGGCGGGCGCCGAGGTTCATCGCGGCACGCTGGAGGAGCCGGAAAGCCTTCGTCGCGGCGCGGAGAAGGCCGACGCCGTCATCCACACGGCCTTCGACCATGATTTCTCGCGCTTCGTCGAGAATTGCCAGAAGGACAGCCGCGTCATCCACGCCATGGGCGAGGCGCTGAAGGGATCGAAACGGCCGCTCGTCATCACCTCGGGAACCGGGCTGGGCAATTCGGAGCTCGGCAAGCCCGCCAGCGAGGATGTCTGCAACCTCGAGCATCCCAATCCGCGCGTCGCTTCGGAACTGGCGGGCAATGCGCTCCTCGACGAGGGCGTGAACGTCTCGGTGGTGCGGCTGCCGCAGGTGCACAACACGGTCAAGCAGGGGCTGATCTCGCCGCTGGTGGAGATCGCCCGGGAGAAGGGCGTGGTCGGCTATGTCGGCGAGGGGCGCAACCGCTTTCCGGCGGGGCATCTGTCCGACGTGGCCTTGCTCTACCGTCTGGTGGTCGAGCGGGCGGAGCCGGGCGCGCGCTACAACGCGGTGGGGGAAGAAGGGATTACCACGCGTGACATCGCCGAGGCGCTTGGGCGCGGGCTGAAGCTTCCAGTGGTCTCGATCCCGGCGGAGCAGGCGACCGCGCATTTCGGCTGGATGGCGATGTTCGCGGGGCTCGATTTCCCGGCATCGAGCGAGAAGACGCGCCGCGTCCTGAACTGGAACCCGACCGGTCCGGGGCTGCTCGCCGATCTCGACGCGATGGACTACGGCAGCCTCGCGGCCTGACACCGAGAGCTCAACCGTTCGGATATAACGAGGCCGCCTGTTTTGTGCAGGCGGCCTTTGTCGTTTCAGCCTTGCAAAACAAAACCGGCAAACCTTGGTTTGCCGGTTCACAAATATGGTCAGGTGCTGAAATGATGTTGCCGAACTATTCCGGATTCATCTCTGGATAGCGTGGCTTATGAGCCGACGTGATGTCGGCGCGTTCGTCAGGCCGCAGACTTGCTCTGGTTGTTGACCGCGTAGATGTCTTCGAGGGTCTCGAGGATCTTCAGAACAGGGGCGGAATTGCTGGAGTAGTAGATCGTCTGTGCGTCGCGGCGGGTCTTGACCAGCTTCTGCGCGCGCAGCTTCGAAAGGTGCTGGGAGAGCGCCGACTGGCTGAGGCCGACCTGCGTTGCAAGCGCGCCCACCGGGATCTCACCTTTGACCAGATTACAGAGGATCAGCAATCTTTTCGGGTTTGCCATTGCCGAGAGCAAAGCGGCCGCTACGTTTGCATTGGCAGCCAAATCTATTGTGTCCATAATCGTCTTCCCGATGTGAAACAAATTTGAAAAAAAGCCTGTCCGCAATCAGGGACGGCGGCGAGGGGAAATTAGCAAGCGGGTCTCAAGATTGTATATAGCTAAATTTCAGGTATTGAGTATTTTATGTTAGATATATGTGAATAAAGAGCGTTAACGTCGGTGGCGACCGTCTCGAACTCACAACGCAGCAATAAATCCCCCGAAATCAGGTCAAAACCCCCGCAATCCAGGCTGTAGATGCGCCAGTCGCCCTTCGGCGCCTTGAGTGCAGCCGCCGTGGCGGAAGGGAGATTCGGGTGCCTTTCTACTAGATCTCGCACTATCTCGTCGGCCCGTTCCGCGACCGCCTCGTTGGCCGGCGACAGAATCATCAGGTCCTCTCCGGTCAAAACATAGGCCCTGCCGAAGCCGCCGTTGAGGCTCGCCGACTGCGGAGCCAAACGAAAGAAACGAAAGTCGGGGAAGTCGATATAGAGTTTCGCCTTGGCGTGGCGCGCGAGAAAACGGGCGCGGATACGCGTATGGGTTTCGCTTCCGCGCTCCACCGGTTCGGCCAGGCATTGCGTCGTGAGGCGCGCATAGGCCAACGGATCGCCCTTGCCGGGCTCACCCGTCAGCAGCGACGCGCGCCGGTCCTTGTCGAGCGCACGCGTGTGCGCCGAGAGGCCGGAAACGAGAATTACGGGGGCGCCGTCGATGTCGTTGCCGAGGAGGGCGCGGCTGGCGAAGGGAAAGCCGGTCTCGGGATCGAGCACGGCAATCGCGGCGTATCGGGCCGAGCGCAGAAGCGTGCGCGCGAGCTTGCGCGCTTCTGCATCGGTTTCTCTCAAGACGGATGGTTGATCTTTCATCCCCGCTTTCTGACGGAAGCGGGGATGGGGATCAAGCCTGTTCCTTGCGACGGTGCTGGGTCAGGCCGTTGACGATGTCCTGGGCGGAGATCGTGCCGACGATCGAGCCGTTCTCGACGACGCCGATGCTGCCCGGCTGGCGGGCAAGCGCGTCGAGGATGTCGATCAGCGGCGTTTCCGCCTTGGCGGTGCCGCTGACGCTGGCGCCGGCCGCGGAGTGGCCGAGACCGCGCTGCATGACGTCCTGTGCCGTCAGCATGCTGATCGGGTTCATGTGCTGGACGAAGTCGGCGACGTACTGGTCGGCGGGGTTCTTGACGATATCCTGCGGCGTGCCGCACTGGATGATCCGTCCGCCTTCCATGATGGCGATGCGGTTGCCGATGCGGAAGGCCTCGTCGAGATCGTGGCTGACGAAGAGGATGGTCTTCTTCAGGCGGCGCTGGAACTCGAGCAGTTCGTCCTGCAGGCGGGTGCGGATCAAGGGGTCGAGGGCGGAGAACGGCTCGTCCATCAAGAGGATCGGCGCGCCGGTCGCAAACGCCCGGGCAAGGCCCACGCGCTGCTGCATGCCGCCGGAGAGCTCGTTGACCTTGCGGTCGGACCATTTCGTCAGGTTGACCAGTTCGAGCTGTTCGGCGACGCGCTTCTTGCGATCGCTTTCCGGCACGCCCGCCAGTTCCAGGCCGAAACCGACATTGTCGGCCACCGTGCGCCAGGGCAGCAGCGCGAACTGCTGGAAGACCATGGAGACGGTGTGCATGCGCAGGTCGCGCAGGCCCTTGGCGTTGGTGGTGTAGGGATTGACCGGACCCGAGGCGGTGTTGACCGTGACCTCGCCGCGCACCACGGGCGCAAGCCCGTTGACGGCGCGCAGCAGCGTCGACTTGCCGGAGCCGGAGAGGCCCATGAGGACGAGGATCTCGCCCTCCTGGATATCGAGCGTGGCATCGGCGACGCCGAGCACCTTGCCGGTGGCGGCGCCGATCTCGTCGCGGTTCTTGCCCTGGTCGGCCAGCGCCAGCGCCGCCTGCGGGTTGTCGCCGAAGACGATGCTGACATTGTTGAAGCGAACGGCCGTCATGCGACGTCTCCTTCATCGGAAATGCGCAGCATGCGGTCGAGGATGATGGCCAGCATGACGATGCAGAAGCCGGACTCGAAGCCTGCCGGGATGTTGAGCGTGTTCAGCGCCGTCACCACGGGAACGCCGAGACCGGGCGCGCCGACGAGGGCGGCGATGACCACCATCGAGAGCGAGAGCATGATCGTCTGCGTGAGGCCGGCCATGATCTGCGGCATGGCGTAGGGCAGCTCCACCTTGCGCAGCACCTGCGAGGGCGTGGCGCCGAAGGCTTCGGCGGCCTCGACCAGCGAAGGTGGTGTCGAGACGATGCCGAGGCGGGTGAGGCGGATGGGGGCGGGAATGGCGAAAATGACGGTCGCGACGAGGCCGGGAACCATGCCGAGACCGAAGAGGATCAGCGCCGGGATGAGATAGACGAAGGTCGGGATCGTCTGCATCAGGTCGAGGATCGGCCGGATCGCCTCGTTCAGCCACGGGCGGCGGGCGGCGGCGATGCCGATCGGGATGCCGATGACCATACAGACGAACGTCGCGGCAAGAACCAGCGCCATCGTTTCGGTGGTTTCCGTCCAGTAGCCCTGGTTGATGATCAGGAGCAGGCCGACGCAGGTGAAGATCGCCAGCGGGATCGAGCGGCGCATCCAGTAGGAAAAGCCGGTCATGACGGCGACCACGATCAGCGGATGCGGCCACTGGAACGCCAGCAGAATGCCATTGATGATGGAAAGCAGCAACGCGGACAGGAAATCGAAAAATCCGGCACCGTTGTCGGTCAGCCAGTCGACGGCAATCTTTGCCCACGGGCCGATCGGAATGGGGTTGTCGGTCAGGTAGTCCACAGATTAAGGCCTCTCTGTCATGAGCCAAGAACGACCCGGCACGCCGGGCGGAGACAGAAAGGGCGGGATCGCTCCCGCCCTCGATGAGCCTTAGAGGCCGAGCTCTTTCTTGACCGCAGCGAGGCCGTCGCCGCCGTCAACGGTGGTCACGCCGGCGAGCCACGGTTCGAACACGGCCGGGTTGGCCTTCAGGTAGTCCTTGGCGGCCTTGGCGGGCTTCTCACCGTCGTTCATGATCTTGCCCATGAGATAGTTCTCGATGTCGAGCGTGAACTTGGTGTTGGTGAGCAGCTTGGCGACGTTCGGGCACTCGGCAGCATAGCCGCCGCGCACGACGGTATAGACCGTGGCGCCGCCGTAGTTCGGGCCGAAGACGGTGTCGTCGCCGCCGGCAAGGTAGGTGACCTCATGCGCGGTGTTCATCGGGTGCGGCGCCCAGGCGAGGAAGATCACCGGCTTCTTGTCCTTGTCGGCGCGGGTGACCTGCGTGAGCATGCCCTGCTCGGAAGACTGGACGAGTTCGAAGCCCTTGAGATCGAAGGTGTTCGCGTCGATCAGCTTCTGAATCATGCCGTTGCCTTCGTTGCCGGCTTCGATCCCGTAGATCTTGCCGCTGAGGTCGGCCTTGTGGGTGGCGATGTCCTTGAAGTCCTTGATGCCGAGCTTGGCGCCGGCGCCGTTGGTCGCCAGCGTGTACTTGGCACCTTCGAGGTTGACGCTGAGGCTGTCGATCGTCTTGTCGTCCAGATAGGGCTTGATGGCGCCGTTCTGCGCCGGCATCCAGTTGCCGAGGAAGACGTCGATATCCTTGTTCTTCATCGAAGCATAGGTGACCGGTACGCCGAGCTTCTTGGAATCGACTTTGTAGCCAAGCGCTTCCAGGATGTTGGTCGTCAATGCGTTCGTGGAAGCGAGGTCGGTCCAGCCGACGTCGGAGATGCGGACGGTTGAACAGCTGGCCGGCTCGGCGGCGAAAGCAGTGGTGGCAGCAAAGAGGGCCGCAACGGCGGTAAGCGTCGTCAGTTTGTATGCGCTTGTTGTCATTTTAAGACTCCCAGTCTTTATCGTTTATTCCCCAAGCCAATCATCAATAGCCGACTTTGACAAGCGACCTCATTGCGTTTGCGCCGCATTGGGCTATCCGATTGCGACGTGGGGCATTTTTCTTGAATTCAACGGTTTAAGGGGTTTTCGCCGGTTTTCGGGCGGCAATTTCCTGTGACTATTAAAATGATAGGCTTTTCTTCGCGGTTTCCAGCTTTCAAGAAGCGAAAGACGGAGAAAAAGATGGCAAAACTCTATTTCAACTACTCGACGATGAACGCCGGCAAGTCGACGATGCTGCTGCAGGCCTCCTACAATTACCAGGAGCGCGGCATGCGGGTGGTTCTGTTGATCGCCGCCTTCGACGAGCGCGCGGGCAGGGGCATCATCGGCTCCAGGATCGGGCTGGAGGCCAGTGCCATCGCCTTCGAGCCGGACACCGACCTGCAGGCGCTGATCGGCACGCTCAATGCCGAGGGTGAGCCGATCGCCTGCGTCTTCGTCGACGAGGCGCATTTCATGACGCGCGAGCATATCTGGCAGCTCGCCCGCGTCGTCGACCGCATGAACATTCCGGTCATGGTTTACGGGCTGCGCACGGATTTCCAGGGCAAGCTGTTTCCGGCGTCGCAGGAGCTGATGGCGATCTGCGACGAGATGCGCGAGGTGCGAACCATCTGCCATTGCGGGCGCAAGGCGACCATGGTCGTGCGTCTCGACGCCAACGGTGAGGTTGCCCACGAGGGCGCGCAGATCGAGGTGGGCGGCAACGAGAAATACGTGTCGCTCTGCCGTCGCCATTGGGACGACGCGATGAACGGGGAATGGCGCGCCGAGGCGGTTTGACGCCACGGCTGTTTTCTTTGCCGAGGCGAACGGTTAGTTTCATCTCGTTCGATTCCCTGGGGCATCCGGTGCGCAAGCCATTTTCGTTCGACATGCAATATGAGGCCGCGCTTGCGCTGGCGGAGGAATTGCGGCCGGAGGCGAAGCTTTGCGCCGATTTCATCGCAGAGTTCGCCCGTGACAACGCGCAGGCCGACGACGAGCGCTTTCTGACCGAGAACGGCCGCTTCCAGGCCTTCGTATCGAACGGCGCCAACCTGACCGATATCCTGGCCGAATTGGTCTCCGGCCTCGATGCGATGACGGTGAAGGTCTCGGCCGATCTCGACAGCTTCCGCGGCCTTACCGCCGGCGAGAAGCTGATCGGCAGGATCTCGCGCCAGCGCATGTGGCGGCGGCACAGTGCGCGGGTGAGGGCGGCACCTGTCGTGCAGCGGCTCGGCGATCTGCTGTCGAAATCCAACGCGCTCGCCGGCCTCATCGAAAAGCACCGAGTCATGGCGGCGGAGGCGCACAAATCGGCGGAGCGCAAGCTGGTCGATATCGTCGACCACCGCCGCCGGCTCGTCGACGAGATCGATATCGCCCGCATGCGCATCAGGGAACTGAACGCCAAGGCGCTGAACACGCAGGGGCGCATCGGCGTCTACGGCAGCCGGGCCGAGTGGGACCGGATGGAAGAGGAGCGCCGGGCGCTGAAGGCGCAGGCGGACGGAATCTCCGAAAACGAGAAGCGGATGCGCGACGACAGCCAGCGCCGCGAACGCTTCATCGGCCTGTTCGACATGTTCGTGGACGGACTGAACCGGCAGGTCGGGCTCTGCAACGCACTGATCCGCAAGCTCATCATCGATACCGAGGAGCGGCTGCTGATCTATATCGCGCAGGTGGATACCGACGTGCCCGGCTCCAAGGTCCGGATCTCGACGGAGATCTATCCCGATATCGCGGGGCCGATCTCGCTGTTCGAGCGCGATATGCTGGTGCCGCAGGAGCTCGAGATGCGCAAGCGCGACACGGACGCGAATTTTCATAAGAAGTTCCCCGCGTTCGCGGGCGATCACGAGGTGGAGGAGGGGGCGCCGCTCATCGACTTCGCGCGGATTTCCTCGCGCCTGCGCATCCGCTTCCCGCACCGCTAACCCTCGGCCGAACCAACAATAATATCAGCGTCATGTTGTCCTTCGCGGGTCAAGCACATATGTCTGTGCCGAGATGAACGCGCGGCTGTCTTGCCGAGGAGGGAACGATGCTCGACCGGATCGCCGGTTTCTTCAGGATGATCGGCCGAACCATTGGTCGCTGGCTGCGGCTGTTCGCGGCCTGGGCCTTCTGGCCTGTCATGGCGGCGCGCGGCTGGTACGTCCAGCGGACCTGGCTGGTGCGGCTTCCGATCCTGGGTTTCGTGGCGCTGATGGTCGTTCTCTACGGCTATTTCATCTGGCAGACGCAGGTGTGGAGCGGTTTCAATCCGAATTTCGTCAGCGAATATCGGCTTGCGGACCGCAAGGTTCCGGCAGGCCAGGAGCTGCCGGCCGCGGCCGACGCGGCAGCCGGCGCGCCGAAGGCCTGCCAGCGCTCGACGATCGTCGATGTCTCGGCCGATCTCATCGACTTCAACGTCAACCAGAATGCATGGATCTCCTCCATGCTGCTCTACCGGATGGGCTTCTTCGGGGTCGACTGGGACCACACTCCATTCCTCGACAACAAGGCGTCGTTCCAGCGCGGCGTGAACCAGGCGGTTCGGCGGACATCGGCGGAGCTCGTCGATACGCTGGGCCGCGTGCGCGGCACATCGGGCATCAACAACGACCTGCAGAGCGCCCGTGGCAATCTGCAGTTCGACGAATACAGCTGGTACTTCGGCCTCAACCCGTTCGGCTTCAAGACGCCGTCGCCGAGCTATTACCGCTCGGCCATGGAGAGCCTGCGCAAGTTCAACACGTCGCTCGCAAGCTGCAACGCCGTGTTCGACGGACGCGCCGACAACCTGATCCAGTTCATCGACCGCGTCGCCAACGATATCGGCGGTACCTCGGACATGCTGGCGGAGCGCTCGGAAAACCACCATCGCGGCTGGTTCGACACGCGTGCCGACGATCGCTTCTGGTTCGCCTATGGTCAGCTCTATGCCTATTACGCCATCCTTTCGGCGGCGCAGTCGGACTTTTCCAACGTGGTGGCGGAGCGCAATCTGAACGCGATCTTCGGCGCGACGATCAAGCAGTTCCAATCGGCGCTCCGGATCCAGCCGGCGATCATCTCGAACGGCCGGGAAGACGGCTGGATCATGCCGAGCCATCTGGCGACGATGGGCTTCTATATCCTGCGCGTACGCTCGAACCTGGTGGAAATGCGCTCGGTGCTCGACCGCTGACCGGCTCTAGCTGATCAGCTTCATGCGGATCGCCTTGGCGACCAGCTGCGTGCGGTTGACGCAATCGAGCTTGCGGATCGCGCTCATCATGTAGGCGTTCACGGTGTGATCCGACAGCGACAGAATCTGGCCGATCTCGATGGAGGTCTTGCCCTGCGCGGTCCAGCGGACGACTTCGCGCTCGCGCGCTGAAAGCGTCGGCAGCGTGGCGTTTTTCGATTGCTTGACCAGGTTGTACGCATCGACAAGGTAATGCGTGATCATCATGAGCTCGTTGAGCTCGATCTGACCGAGCGGAGCGCGGTCGCCGCCGAACCAGAAGAGAACGCGTTCTCCATCAACGAGATAAGCGGGTATCGCAACGCCCATGGTCATGCCGTGGGCAAGCAACAGTTCTTTCAGTTCGACAGGAAGAACTGTCGGCGAGGTGGCGCTTGTGTTGTTCCAGACGCGCGGGAGAACGGATTGGCTCATACCCATGGCGAAGGCCGGGGAGCGCATCATGCGGGCGCGATCGAACTGGTTAAAATAGGCCGAGGGCAATGTGGTCTCGATAACGAGCGCCTTCGACAGGGTGCTTTCGGGCGTGGGGGCAAACATGAAGCTGATGTGCTCGAAACCGAATGCCCGCGCGGTTCTTCCAAGCGTCTGAGCGAACTCGACTCTCGTCTTTACGGTTCCGATTTCCGCGGACAAAGACAGCTGTCTTTCCGAGGTAGTCATGTACGACATCAATGCGTCCCTGCTTACCTTCATGCCCAATCCATAAAATATGGAAACTGATATATTTGCTAGTGTGAAGTGGTGTAACGCGCACTGATTAATTTTTATCTCAGCGCTTAATCAGTGAATAATCGCCACAAGGTTGCGCATTTGCCACGGTCTTCAATGGGAAACAGCGTGGAAAACGGCATTTTGAAGTCAAATTGTCCTGCGACAAAAGCAGTTCTCTAAGCGACGGACCTGCCTATTTGGGGGGGATTTCCGTGATTTCGCGAATCAGTCCGTCTCCGCATTCTGTCAATTGTGGAAAACCGAAGGCACGAATTGCGTCCGGGCAGGGCGCGAATCTTCACAACACGCCGATATTTCGATATCCAGTCAGGACATTTTCGTCCGCGGTCGGGCGCAGCAGATGAGGTGGAACGCTAATGGCAACCTATAGATCCGATATCGAGATTGCCCGCGCGGCCGTGAAGAAGCCGATCTTCGAAATCGGCGCGACGCTCGGCATTCCGGCCGAACAGCTGTCTCCCTACGGTCACGACAAGGCCAAGGTGAGCGCCGCGTTCATCGCCGCGCAGGCCGGCAAGCCCGACGGCAAGCTTATCCTGGTGACCGCGATCAACCCGACGCCGGCGGGCGAGGGCAAGACGACGACGACCGTGGGTCTCGGCGACGGCCTGAACCGCATCGGCAAGAAGGCGGTCGTCTGCATTCGCGAGGCGTCGCTCGGCCCCTGCTTCGGCGTGAAGGGCGGGGCGGCCGGCGGCGGCTACGCGCAGGTGGTTCCGATGGAAGACATCAACCTGCACTTCACCGGCGATTTCCATGCGATCACCTCGGCGCACAATCTGCTGGCGGCGATGATCGACAACCACATCTATTGGGGCAACGAGCTCGATATCGACCTGCGGCGCGTGACATGGCGGCGGGCGATGGACATGAACGACCGGGCGCTGAGGGAAGTGGTCTCCTCGCTTGGCGGCATTGCCAACGGGTTCCCGCGCGAAAACGGCTTCGACATCACCGTGGCCTCGGAAGTGATGGCGATCCTGTGCCTGGCAACCGATCTCAAGGATATCGAAGCGCGGCTCGGCAATATCATCATCGGCTACCGCCGCGACAAGACGCCTGTTTATGCGCGCGACCTGAAGGCTGATGGGGCGATGGCGGTGCTCCTGAAGGACGCGATGCAGCCGAACCTGGTGCAGACGCTGGAAAACAATCCGGCCTTCGTGCATGGCGGCCCCTTCGCCAATATCGCCCATGGCTGCAACTCGGTGGTGGCGACGAAGACGGCGCTGAAGCTCGGCGACTACGTCGTGACCGAGGCGGGCTTCGGGGCGGACCTGGGCGCCGAGAAATTCTTCGACATCAAGTGCCGCAAGGCCGGGCTGAAGCCGGATGCGGCCGTGATCGTCGCGACCGTGCGGGCGCTGAAGATGAATGGCGGCGTGAAGAAGGAAGACCTTGGCGCCGAAGACGTGGCGGCGCTGAAGAAGGGCTGCTCCAATCTCGGCCGCCATGTCGCCAATGTCAGGAAATTCGGCGTGCCCGTCGTGGTCGCGATCAACCATTTCGTCTCCGACACAGATGCGGAGATCGCCGCCGTGAAGGACTATGTCTCGCGGCTCGGCGCGGAAGCTATCCTCTGCCGGCACTGGGCGGAGGGCTCCGCCGGCATCGAGGATTTGGCCTACAAGGTGGTCGAGCTCGCCGAGTCCGGCCAAGCGAAGTTCGAGCCGCTCTACCCCGACGAAATCTCTCTGTTCGAGAAGATCGAGATCGTGGCGTCGAAGATCTATCACGCCGGCGAGGTGACGGCCGACAAGGCGGTGCGCGACCAGCTGCACGCCTGGGAGGAGCAGGGCTACGGCAATCTGCCGGTCTGCATGGCGAAGACGCAATATTCCTTCTCGACCGATCCGGCGCTGCGCGGCGCGCCGGAGGGACATGTGGTGCCGGTGCGCGAGGTCAGGCTATCGGCCGGCGCCGGCTTCATCGTCGTCATCACCGGCGAGATCATGACCATGCCCGGCCTGCCGAAATCACCTTCGGCCGAGCGGATCTATCTCAATGAGCAGGGGTATATCGAGGGGTTGTTCTAGGATCGTTCGTTAGACGTGGGCCGGCCATTTCTGCGAGGTGTGTAGGATCGTCAGTATCTGAACTTCGGGGTCCGAAACACGGTAGACAATGATGTAGGGGATATCGGCGAACGGCAGTTCCCGCGTGCCGGCTATCCGACCTTGGCGCCCGAGCGATGGGTAATCGGCAAGCCTGGCCGTTGCCGATGTGATCCTCTCCACGACGCGGCCCGCAGCCGCCTTGTCGTGCATGTCGATATATGCACCGATCTGGTCAAGGCGCGCCAAGGCACGGCGCGTCCAGCGAAGCCTCAGCGTCATTTCGAGATATATTTGGATGTGACCGCGCTTATCTCTTTGGCCGAGGCGAAATCTCCGCGATCGGCTTCCCGAACGGCCGCTTCAATCTCGGCCAGGCGCCATTCTTCCAGTTCAACGAATTCCTCGATAGCGAGCGTCGCCATCTCCTCAGGCGAAAGGCTGCGTCGTTCGGCAAGGCGATCGAGCCGCGATGCCGTGGATTCCTTCATCTGAAAGCTCATTTGCGCCATCGATCAACCTCTCAACGTTGTCTGATTGACTTTAACCCGTTCGGCTTTCGATTCAAGCCGCAGAGCCAACCGCTTGAAAACAGGCGTCTAATCTAGTGGCAATATCGATAGCCACCCTTCCGCTCCAGCACGTCGAGGTGGAAGTGGGTCTCGTGGGCGGCGTCGCTTTCGGGGTCCAGCACCGTCGTGAAATAGAGGCAGCCGGCGGCGCTGACGGTGCGCTGGAAGGCGCCGATCAGCGTCGAATCCTCGCGCCTCGGCTTCACCGCGATATCCTCGCCCTTCTCGAAGCTGAAGCTGGCGATATCGATGGCGTTGCCGCGGGCGTGTTCGGAGACCTTGCCGGTTTCGGCGCTGTTGCGCAGGCGGCAGATGTAGGACGAGGCTTGGTTGACCGTGGTGAGCGAGCCCTGGTCGGCGGCGGCGATGCGGGCGGCGGGGATCACCGTCTCCTTCATCCAGCGCGCCAGCGCCAGCGCCACGGGGCAGCGGAAGACGGCGTCGGGCTTGAGCTTGATGCCGGGGAGGACCTCCGAGACCTTGATCGGCTTGTCGATGCCGCAGCCGTTGCCGTCATCGATGCGGGAAATGTCGCGGAAGACGACACCGAGGCTCTGCAGTTCCTTGACGCATTCGGAATGATCGGCCTCGCTTTCCGGCGCGATCGTCAGGTGCTGCTCTTCCAGCGTCTGCTGGGCTGGCAGCTTCGGGCCCTGCTTTTCGGCGGGCGCGGCGGGCTTGCCGTCGGGGGTAGGCGTTGCGGCATCGGGCGCGGCGGGCTGCTTCGGTTCGGCTGGGGTTTCCGCCGGGCTTTCAGGCTCGCTTTGCGGCTTGGGCTCCGGCTTAGGGACCTCGCTCGAGGCCGGTGCCTCGGTCGACTCGACAGGCTTCGGCAGAGGCACGGGCGCCTGCTTTGGCAAGCGCGCCGATGTCAGAAGAGCGAAGCAGATGATAGCCATCGCGATTGCCAGTGTTTTTCGCACCAATCCATCCTGCGTTGTTTTTTCGCGCAGGATGAGAACGCACGGATGCATATTTCGTTGCAATTTCGCAACGTTGGCTTATGCGATGTAAACATGATGATTCAATTCAAGATATGGGCCTCGCTATATATTGACAATAAAAGTCATGTTTTTTATGCGGCAGAAAGAAGGCGGAATTTCCCGCCGAAACGCCTAGCCAGCCCATCGAAAACGCCACGGCGTCCAAGACCAGCCAGCCCGGTACATCTTGTCACTTGAGGGGTTGAATTATGGTTATCCGACATTGGCGTTCGGCATTGCTCGCATGCACGGCAATTGGCGTATTAAGCGCGCTGCCTGCCTATTCCCAAAGCCCGACGCAAGCTCAGCAGACGCCCGAGGAAGAGGCTGCTTCGCAAAAGACCGATCGTGTCACGCCGCTGAAGAAAATCGTTGTCGGCGCGGGCCAGCGCAAGGTGGCGATCGACACGCCGCAGGCCGTTACCGTGCTCGACCAGAAGGACATCGATGACACGCAGGCCGAGACGATCGGCGATGTGTTTCGCGATGTGCCCGGTGTGTCCATTGCCGGTAGCGAGCGCGTCTTTGGCGAGGCCTTCAATATTCGCGGTATCGGTTCGACCGAAGACTCCGCCGACGGTTCGCGTATCGTCGTCAATGTCGACGGCGCGCAGAAGTTCTATGAACAGTATCGCATGGGCTCGTTCTTCTCCGATCCCGAGCTCTACAAGTCGGTCGAAGTCCTGCGTGGCCCCGCTTCCTCCACGCTTTACGGTGCCGGCGCTCTGGGCGGCGTCATCAACTTCACGACCAAGGATGCGGCCGACTTCCTGCAGGACGGCAACAACAACGCCTTGCGTCTGAAGGGCTCCTACGAATCGAACGGCGACGGCTACCTCGCCTCGTCGATCTTTGCGCACAAGTTCAACGATAATGCTGAATTCCTGGGCATGCTCAACAAGCGCGGCTCGGGTGAGTTCGAATTGGGTGATGGAACGGATCTCTCCGGTTCCGATTTTCAATCTTGGTCCGGCCTCGCAAAGGGTACGTTCCACTTCGGCGACGGCGACGAGCAGATCGCGCGTATCTCCTACCAGCACTGGGACAGCAACGCGAACGATCAGGATTACGCGCAGACAGGAACGCAGTCGGTTTTCGGCACGGTTGACCGCCACGTAATCGACGACACAGCCGTCTTCAGCTATGAGAATCCTGTCAGCGACAATCCTTGGCTAGATATCAAGGCGAGCATTTCCTACTCCAACACCAAGGTCGATCAGAACAACGGCTCGTTTGTCGGTTCTGATATCATCAATGCCGACTACGGATACCAGACCTGGCAGGCGAACCTGCAGAACACCTCGGAATTCTCGGGTGAAGGGTGGGTCAACTATCTGACGTATGGCACTCAGATCAGCCGTCAGGACCGTAATGCGGTTTCGCCGTTTACGGGGAGTGCCACTCCGGGCGTTATCACCACTCATCCGGAAGGTACCGACAACAAGATCGGCTTGTTCGTTCAGAACGAGTACATCTATGACGAACGCCTGACGATTATTGGCGGTGTACGCGGCGATTTCGTGTGGCGTGAACCGGGCGATTCCGTCACGCAATACAAGGACGAAAGCGACATAAGTGATCAAGCGTTCTCGCCGAAGATCGCTGCCCACTACAAGCTTACCGACGATCTGGGTGTGTTCGGTTCAATCGCTCATACCGAGCGTCTCCCTACGCTTGACGAGCTTTATACCTGGACCACTGCCAAGCCGCTGCCGAGCGAGGATCTGAAGAAGGAAAAGTCGAATAACTACGAAGCAGGTTTCGCCGTCAGTCATGATGACCTGTTCCAGTCGGGCGACAATATCAGCCTGAAGACCACCGCCTTCTACAACGATCTGACCAACATGATTGGTCTGACGCCGACTGGCGCGACGACCTACTACCGCAATATCGGCAAGGCGCGCATCTATGGTGTCGAAATCGAAGGCGCATACGATTCCGACTACATGTTCTCGAAGCTCGCCTATACCGGCACCCAGGGCCAAGACAAAACGCCGGGCAACAACTTCAACGAGCCACTGCCGACTGTGCCAGCGCATAAGATTGCCTTCACGCTTGGCGGTCGTCTGCCTGATCAGGGTATCGAATACGGTGCTCGCCTGACGCATGCCTTTGAATCGCAAAACAGCGTACGCGGAACGTCGTTCTCTTCGGCCAGCGCTGCGAAAACTGTTGTCCCGACCCCGGATTGGACAACGGTCGATCTCTTCGCGTCGTGGCGGCCGCAGAGCGGTCAGCTCGAGGGTTGGCAGGTTATTGCTAGCGCGAACAACATCTTCAATGAGTACTACATTGAAAACACCGCATTGGACTACTCGAAGGGCCGTAGCTTCAAGCTGACGCTCAGCAAGCAGTTCGGCTGGTAATACAAATCATATCCGCCCGCCGGAATTTTCGGCGGGCGGATATATGACAGCCAAAACCGCCCCTTGCGCTCTCCTTCATCTCGCGCTAACAATTCCGCCATGAACATGTCCTTGAACATCGCAATCTGGTGGTGGGCTCGCTAAGGCGGCCTCGACCAATCGTGTCCAAAGACGACGATGAGCCGCCCGGAAAACACCAGGCGGCTTTTTTTGTTTTAAGGCCGCCTGTCATCCGGGCCGATAACGGAGTGAAGCAATGGTAACGATCATCAGGGATGACGGAGCGGAGATCTACGAGACCAAGGGTGGCATCACGGTCACGCGGCAGCGCCGGGCGATCCCTTATGCCGACGCGGTCTCCTCCTATATCGACAAGCTCGACGAGCGTCGCGGGGCGGTGTTTTCGTCAAACTACGAATATCCTGGCCGCTATACGCGCTGGGATACGGCCGTGGTCGATCCGCCGCTCGGCATCTCCTGCAATGGCCGCAAGGTCTGGATCGACGCCTATAACGAGCGCGGCGAGGTCATCCTCGGCTTCGTTACCGAGCGGCTGAAGACGATCTCCGAGCTGGAACTCGGTGCGGCGACCAAGCGGCGGCTGGATCTCACCGTCAAGGCGCCGGACCGGGCGTTTACCGAAGAAGAGCGCTCGAAGATCCCGACTGTCTTCACCGTGCTGCGCGCCGTTACCGATCTCTTCTATTCGCAAGCCGACGCCAGCCTCGGGCTCTATGGCGCCTTCGGCTACGATCTCGCCTTCCAGTTCGACGCCATCAACCTGAAGCTGACGCGTCCCTCCGACCAGCGCGACATGGTGCTCTATCTCCCTGACGAGATTCTGGTCGTCGACAATTACTCGGCCAAGGCCTGGATCGATCGCTACGATTTCGAAAAGGGCGGGCTGACCACCGAGGGGAAGGCCGGCGACATCCCGGCCGAGCCGTTCCAGCGCACCGACACGATCCCGCCGAAGAGCGATCACCGCCCTGGCGAATATTCCGAGCTGGTCGTCAAGGCGAAGGAGAGCTTCCGCAAGGGCGACCTGTTCGAGGTCGTGCCCGGGCAGAAGTTCATGGAGCGCTGCGACAGCAAGCCGTCGGATATTTCGAAGCGCCTGAAGGCGATCAATCCGTCGCCCTATTCCTTCTTCATCAATCTCGGAAACCAGGAATATCTGGTCGGCGCTTCGCCGGAGATGTTCGTGCGCGTTTCCGGCCGCCGCATCGAGACCTGCCCGATCTCGGGAACGATCAAGCGCGGCGACGATCCGATCGCCGACTCGGAGCAGATTCTGAAGCTGCTGAACTCGAAGAAGGACGAATCCGAGCTCACCATGTGCTCGGACGTCGACCGTAACGACAAGAGTCGCGTCTGCGAGCCGGGTTCGGTCAAGGTCATCGGCCGCCGGCAGATCGAGATGTATTCGCGCCTCATCCACACGGTCGACCATATCGAGGGACGCCTGCGCGATGACATGGACGCTTTCGACGGCTTCCTGTCTCATGCCTGGGCGGTCACCGTCACCGGTGCGCCGAAGCTCTGGGCCATGCGCTTCATCGAAAGCCATGAGAAGAGCCCGCGCGCCTGGTATGGCGGGGCGATCGGTATGGTCGGGTTCAATGGCGACATGAATACGGGCCTGACGCTGCGCACTGTGCGTATCAAGGACGGGATCGCGGAAGTCAGGGCAGGGGCGACTTTGCTCAACGATTCCATCCCAGAGGAAGAAGAAGCCGAAACCGAACTGAAGGCCTCCGCCATGCTTTCCGCCATCCGCGATGCCAAGGCCGGCAATTCCGGCAAGGTTTCCCGCGACGTCGCCACTGTGGGCAAGGGCGTCAAGATCCTGCTCGTCGATCACGAAGACAGCTTCGTGCATACGCTGGCCAATTATTTCCGCCAGACGGGGGCCGAGGTTTCGACCGTGCGCTCGCCGGTGCCGGAGGAGATCTTCGACCGGCTCGATCCCGATCTCGTGGTGCTTTCGCCCGGCCCTGGCAACCCTAAGGATTTCGACTGCAAGGCGACGATCAAGAAGGCGCGGGCGCGCAATCTGCCGATCTTCGGTGTGTGTCTGGGGCTGCAGGCGATCGCCGAGGCCTATGGCGGCGAGCTCCGCCATCTGGCGCTGCCCATGCACGGCAAGCCTTCGCGCATCCGCGTGCTGGAGCCGGGCCTGGTATTCTCGGGTCTCGGTAAGGAAGTGACCGTCGGCCGCTACCACTCGATCTTCGCCGACCCCTCGACCCTGCCGCGCGATTTCATCATCACGGCTGAGAGCGAGGACGGCACGATCATGGGCATCGAGCACGCCAAGGAACCGATCGCGGCCGTGCAGTTCCACCCGGAATCGATCATGACGCTCGGCGGCGACGCCGGCATGCGGATGATCGAGAACGTGGTGGCGCATCTGTCGCGGAAGCGCGCGACGAAGGCGGCTTGAGGGGGCTGCTAGTTGTTTGCGAGGTTGGTGGGTGTGATACCCCCCTCTGGCCTGCCGGCCATCTCCCCCACAGGTGGGGAGATTGGCTGGGCTTACCCGCTCGCTCCAACATCAACGTTTGTATGGGGAGCACGCCACGAGTCGATCTCCCCCCTTGTGGGGGAGATGCCCGGCAGGGCAGAGGGGGGTAATCCTGGCGCCAACGCCAGCGATATCCTCACCCCCGCCGCTGTACAATCTTCACATTCATCCGGCTGCGCAGCTTGAAACCCAGCTGCTCGTAGAGCGCGATCGCCGACGTATTGCTGGCATAGGCGTGCAGAAACACTTCTTCACCGCGCGCCGCAATCTCGCCGGCGACGAAGCGGAAGAGGAGGGTGCCGAGGCCGCGTTTTTGGAAATCGGGGTGGGTGCAGAGGCCGCTCAATTCGGAGAGGCCAGGATGGCGCATGCGCTGGCCGGCCATGGCCGCAAGGCGGCCGTCGATCTTGACGCCCCAGAAGGTGCCGAGGCGCTGAGCGCCGAGGGTGAAGGGGCCGGGTTTGGTCAACAGCGCCAGCGCCAGCATCTCCTCGGCGTCATCAGGTGTCAGCGGCACGATACTCATGTCGTCGATGCGTTCGTATGGTCGGTCGCCGATCATCTGCACGAGCGTGCTTTCGATGAGCACATCGTGGCCATCAGGGACGTTGATCGCGCCGGCCTCGACGAGCGCTATGGTCTCGCCGGGCGCGGAGAGAGCGGCCAGCGCCCTCAAGCTTTCGGGCGTGTCGTCGCGCGGGGCGGCGAAGGGAACGATCGATGTTGGGTAACGCATCGCGAGCGGACCGCCTTCGGCGAGATCCGCATGCACCGTCTGAAGCGCGTTCCAGGCGGGACGGTCGAGGCTGTGGGTCACTGGTGGTTCTCCGCTTTTTTTGTTGCCCGTCGGGCCAGGGGCGCAATCGCCAGGCCATCTTCGATGCCGGCCAGCTGATCGAGCAGCGTCCCTTGAAGATCGCCGCACAGGTCGCGCACCGCGCGTTCGATGCTCGGCCAGATCTCGCTTTTCGAGCGATCGACCAGCGCGCGTCCGGCGTCGGTCAGCGATACCAGCTTGCGGCGCTGGTCGCCGTCGGAGGCGCGTGCCTCGACAAGGCCGAGATCGGCCAGCTGCGCCAAGGTCCGGGTGGCGCCGGGCTGGGTGATGCCGACCGCTTCGGCCAGTTCTCCGATCGTCAGCGGTCCGGATCGGTCGATCGCCGCCAGGAAAGGATATTGGCCCGCCTGGATTTCGGCGCCGAAGCTCTGGATGATCTGCTGTGTATCGGCCTGCAGACGCTCGCCGATCCGGCGGAAGCGACTGCCAAGGCACAGATAGCCGAAGTCCCTTACGATATCGTCCGCCACGCTACGTCTCCGCTTATGATTTACATGTTATATAACGTGTAATGTAATTTCGGTCAACGATGCTTCCGCGTGCGCCGCGCGGATGGTGAGGTTTCGGGGGGAGATATGGCGCGGGCAGTTGACATCCGTCGCCAAATCAGAACGTTTCAGGAACGATCAATCGGGAATCCTGCGCGTGTCCACTGGTGAAAAGTTTATCGTGATCCCTTACCGCAGCAATCGCGGCAAGCTGGTGCCGGGCGAGATGCGGCAGGCGTCGAATCCGATCAGCGCGGAGAAGATCGCATCCGCCATGTCGGAGCGCTTCGCGGGCGTCGCGGCTTATGCGATCACCGTCGACGAGGAGACCGGCGACATGCTGTCGCCACGGCTGCTCGCGCAGTTCGGCGAGATCGCCGAGCTCAACCCGTAAGCGTCGCGATGGAGACCTCGCTCTATCTGCCGGTGAAGGCCTTTCTGGAGGCGGCTGGGTATGTCGTGAAGGGGGAGGTCGCGACCTGCGATGTCGTGGGCTTGAGCGAAAGCGAGCCGCCGGTCGTGGTCGTCTGCGAATTGAAGATGTCGTTCAATCTCGAGCTCATCCTGCAGGCGGTCGACCGGGCGGCGATGGCCGATGAAGTCTGGATCGCGGCGAGGGTCTCGGCCAAGGGGCGGGGG
>UCEU01000052.1 GCA_900471485.1 Hyphomicrobiales bacterium | reverse complement strand
GGGGTTGGGGAGGGGTTTTGTGTCCTCTGTGCATTATTTGATTAAATATTTGTCAAATGCCCAAATCGGGAGCAAGTTCGATTGTGGCCACTTTGTGGCCTGCGAATCCTAGGAGGGGATTACATGACATCTGGCAATCCGTCGCCCTCGTTGTACAACGAGGATCTGGCGCCCGCTCGGGAGAGGAAGTGGGGCGCCTTCAGCATCTTCAACGTCTGGACCTCGGACGTTCACAGCCTGTGGGGCTATTATCTCGCCGCCAGCCTTTTTCTTCTGTGCGGCAGCTTCGTCAATTTCGTCATTGCCATCGGCCTCGGCTCGCTTGTCATCTTCGTGCTGATGAGCCTCGTCGGCAATGCCGGCGTCAAGACGGGCGTACCGTTCCCGGTTCTGGCGCGCGCCTCTTTCGGCACCTTCGGCGCCAATGCGCCGGCGCTGGTGCGCGCGGTCGTCGCCTGCTTCTGGTATGGCGCGCAGACGGCGGCTGCCTCGGGCGCCATCGTGGCGCTGCTGATCCGCAACGAGGGCATTCTCGCCTTCCACCAGAACAGCCATTTCCTCGGCCATTCGACGCTGGAAGTGATCTGCTACGTCATCGTCTGGGCGCTGCAGCTTTTGATCATCCAGCGCGGCATGGAAACGGTGCGCAAGTTCCAGGATTGGGCCGGACCGGCCGTCTGGATCATGATGCTCGTCTTGGCCGTCTATCTCGTCGTCAAGGCCGGCACCTTCTCCTTCGGAGCCGAGATCCCGCGCGACGTGCTGATCGAAAAGACCCGGGATGCCGGCGTTCCCTATGAACCGGGCACCCTGCCGGCGCTCGCCGCCGTCGCCGCCACCTGGATCACCTATTTCGCGGCCCTCTACCTGAACTTCTGCGATTTCTCGCGCTACGCCAAGGATGTGAAGACGCTGCGCAAGGGCAATCTCTGGGGCCTGCCGATCAACCTGCTCGCCTTCTGCCTGGTGGCTGGTGTCACCACCACGGCGGCCTTCACGGTCTATGGCGAGGTGCTGCTGCATCCGGAAGCCATCTCCGCCAAGTTCGACAGCTGGTTCCTGGCGCTTCTGGCGGCGCTCACCTTCGCGGTGGCGACGCTCGGCATCAACGTCGTCGCCAACTTTGTCTCGCCGGCCTTCGACTTCTCGAATGTCTTCCCGCGCCACATCAGCTTCAAGCGCGGCGGTTATATCGCGGCATTGATCGCGCTGGTGCTCTACCCATTCGCCCCCTGGGAAACGGGGGCCGCCCACTTCGTCAACTTCATCGGCTCGACCATGGGACCGATCTTCGGGGTGATGATGGTGGATTACTACCTGATCCGGAAGGGCGAGCTCGACGTCGCGGCCCTCTACCGCG
This sequence comes from Hyphomicrobiales bacterium, assembly GCA_900471485.1. Taxonomy (GTDB): domain Bacteria; phylum Pseudomonadota; class Alphaproteobacteria; order Rhizobiales; family Rhizobiaceae; genus Rhizobium. Next base: position 517 of record UCEU01000052.1, on the reverse strand, counting down.
AGGACGGCGAATTCCGCTTCCAGAGCGGCTGGCACGTCAACGCCTTCATCGCGTTTGCGATCGGCGCGCTCTTCTCCTCCATCCTGCCGACTTTCACGTCTGTCCTGCCGGAATGGTGGGGCACCTATGGCTGGTTCTTCGGCGTCGGCATCGGCGGCGGGGTCTATTATCTCCTGCGCATGACCACCCGCGGCTCCGCCGTCGGTGCTGCCTCGCGATAAACGACATGCCCGGCTTCGGCCGGGCATTTTTCTTTGCAACGGATGCGGCTGGCCGCGTCTTCGAGAGGGATGTTTAGAGCGGCGTTTCAATAGGTTACGGAGCGAAGCCACTAACTCAACCGTCATCCTCGGCCTCGTGCCGAGGATCTAAGCACGTCCCCGCATGCTCGACGCGGATGGACGCTTGGTAGCCTGCTCTCAAAAGGTCGGTGAGACGCTACGACGGCCGTTGCCTCGCCGAAAAATGTCAGCACCGTTGCACTCCGGGCAGCGTGTTTAGATCCTCGGGACGAGCC
>UCEU01000053.1 GCA_900471485.1 Hyphomicrobiales bacterium | reverse complement strand
ACGCTCGGAACAATCGAGGTGGAGCTGTCGGCCTTGCCGCAGGAGAATGCGACAACGCTGAACATGGTCGCGCAACCACCTCTTACGATCGAACTGCTGAAAATACTGCGCAGAGAAGGGTTCAGTGCGGGAGAGTCTTTTGTCGATCTGGGCGGGGATTCGTTGTCGTTCATTACAGCTTCCTTGGCGATCGAAGAGCATCTCGGTTTTCTCCCCGACAACTGGGAGAACATGCCGATCGAAAGCATCGACGGTTTACGCAAGGACACCCCCCGCAGAACCGGTCTTTTGCCCTCCTGGCTGAGCTTTCACAGAATAGAACTGCCGGTTGTGCTTAGAGCGATCGGCATCATTCTCGTCGTCCTTTCGCATGCCGGCGTCGCAAATGTCTCGGGTACGCCGCTGCTGTTCGTCATCTCCGGCATGAGCTTCGCCAGATTCCGCCTGCCGGGAATCATAGCCAACTCGGAAGTTCGACCGACGGTGAACCTGATACTGAAGTATGGCATCCCCGCCGGGCTGTGGCAGATATTCCGATCGCTCTATCGTGGCGAAATGCCCTGGATACCGGATGTCTTTTTGATGGGGACCATGTGGCATCGTGAACCGGGTGGCCAACTTGCCTTTTGGTATCTGGACTTCCTGACAGCCTCTATCCTGATCATGACCGCCTGCGCCTTGAGCTATGGCTATCTGAGGCGTAGCAACATAAATCGCCGGCTATCGAACAACGGCATGACGTACTTCCTGCTGGCAATGCTGGCGCTCGCCTTGCTGCTTTTCAAGATGCAGCTCGGGACAGGCCTTTGGGACGGCGAAATCGGCGTGGCGAGCACTGGTCCATTCCGTTGCTTCTGGCTCTTCGTGCTTGGATCCTGCATCCAAGTGATGACCTCGGACGAGCGGAAATGGCTGACGACAGCCATGCTGGCAATCACGCTGTGTGTGGTTACCTTCGTCATTGGCGACGACACGACCTGGTCGCTCTTCTTTGTCACGAGCTTCCTCGCCCTGACATTCCTCAAAACGATTCCCGTTCCGAAGATCGCCGTGCAAACCATCGCGATGATCGCGTCGAATTCGCTCTATATCTACATGGTCAACCCGATCATCATCTGGCATCTGATGCCCAAGCTGGGCATGGAACATGCGCCGCTGGAAAGCCTCGCGCTGTCCTTGGTCGTCGGTATCGCCTTCGGCATCGCCTGGGAAAGGTTTACGGCGATGGCGGTGAAGGTAAGCGATTTCCTTCGGAAGGCGTTCAAATCACGGCTGCAGGAGGGCGCTGCTTGAACGCCGCGACCGATGGCCGCCAACGGCCATCGGCGATCGACCCAAATGACCGCAGCCTCATCCCTGTAGCGTCTTCACCTTGGCTAGATCGGGAAACGTCCGGGTCCACAAAAGCACGATGACAATGGTGCCGATGCCGCCGATCACCCCGGCGGCAACCGGCCCCATGGCGCCGGCCAGCATCCCCGATTCGAATTCGCCCAGCTGGTTGGATGTTCCGATGAACAGCGAGTTCACCGCATTGACGCGGCCGCGCATCGCTTCGGGGGTAAGCAACTGAACCAGCGAACTCCGCACCACGACGCTGACCGTATCCGACGCTCCCACGACAAGCAGCGCCAGTATGGAAAGGGCGATGTTCGTCGACATTGCGAACACGATCGTCGCCATGCCGAAAATGGCGACCGCCCACAGCATCTTGGCGCCGACCTTATCGGTCAGCGGCTTTCTTGCCAGGACAACCGACATGACAAGTGCGCCGATCGCCGGAGCGGCTCGCAGTAGGCCAAGGCTCCACGGACCGGCGTGCAGGATGTCGCGGGCAAACATCGGTAGCAGTGCCGTGGCGCCGCCGAGCAGGACCGCAAAGAGATCGAGCGAGATCGTGCCCAGCATGACCGGCCTGCTCTTGATGAAGGAGACGCCGGCGAAGACGGAGGCCAATGTCACCGGCTCGCGCTTGGTCGGCGTCCATTCCATCCTGATCGATATGACGTTGATGCTTGCTACCGCAAACAAGACTGCGGCGCTGGCGAAAGGTACGACCGGGTGGAAGCCATAGGTCAGACCGCCAAGCGAGGGGCCGACGATCAGGGCCGTCTGCATCATCGACGTCGACGTCGCGATGGCCGGCTGCAACAGCGCGGGCGGCATGATGCTGGGAAGAAGCGCGGCCATGGTCGGCCGCTCGAAGGCAACGGTGGCCCCCATGATGGTTACAGCGACCAGGATGCCCGTCGGCGTCAGCCAGTCCTGCCACGTCGCAACCGCCAGAACGGCGGCGACGGCGGCTTCGATGAGCTGGCACGCAAGCCCGATCCGCCTCCGGTCGAAGCGATCTGCCACCTGGCCGACGACAAAGGTCAGCACCACCATCGGCAGGAACTGGCAGAGGCCCACAAGCGCCAGCGCGAAGGCGCTGTGGGTCTTGTCGTAGATCATCCATCCCATCGCGATGGCGACGCATTGGAAGGCGAGGGATGAAAAGACGCGCGAGGCTGCGAAATTGAGGTAGCCGGGGTGGCGAAGAACACTATCTTGCTGCACGTGAGATTATCCATTGGGCGACGAAGCGCTATGATTTCAGCGGCCTGTTTGCCCGGTGCTGCTTCTGCCTTGCAATGACGTTTGTCAACCGCATCTTGTCTCGCGACTTTCACGGTTTGGAGAGCACTGCTGGCGAAGTGGTCTCGCTGTGACATTTCACGGGAAATGTCGCTATGATGCACCTGATGACCGCTGCGGCGGGATCAAGATGAGGCCATGACAACATCGGATCGCGCCATGACCTTGCGGCTGTTTGCCCGCGCTTTCCCGGCAACGCTGCTCCTCGGCGTGCCGATGCCGGCTGCTGCTCAGGATATGAAGGGCCCCGCCTGCCTCTATGGAACGGCAGTCCCCGATCCGCAGACCGGCTTTGCCAACTGCATCCGCCAGGAAAGCTTCAACCGCGACCTTTGCCGGGCCATGGAACACTTCGCATTGCGTAACGAACTGCCAGCTCCGTTCTTCGCGCGGCTCATCTGGCGCGAGAGCCTCTTCCGGCCGGAAGCGGTCAGCCCGAAGGGCGCCGAGGGCATCGCGCAATTCATGCCGTCGACAGCGCGGCTGCGAAAGCTCTCCAACGCCTTCGACGTGGTGCAGGCGCTGGATGCCTCTGCGTTCTATCTGAAGGAGTTGAAATCGCGCTTCGGCAATTTCGGCCTCGCCGCCGCGGCCTACAATGCTGGCGAAAACGGCCTGCAGCGCTTTCTCGATTCGGGTCGCTTGCCGGTCGAGACCCGCGACTATGTGTTCGCGATAACAGGCAATACCGTCGAAACCTGGAAAAGCGCGCCGCCCGAACTGGTTGCTCCCGAACTTCAGGAAGGGATGTCGTTCCTGGACGGCTGTATTGCGCTCGCCGACACGAGACGCATGCGCGAACCGGTACTTGCCAGATCCGCGGACTGGGCTCCTTGGGGCATACAGCTTGCCGCGCATTACGATCCATCGATCGCCGGTCGCCTTTTCGATACCACCATTGCCCGGCTACCGTCTCCCCTGGATGCAGAACGAGCGGTCATCGTCCGGCAGCGCGGCGGGAACTTCGGTTATCGGCCGCGTTATGCGGCGCGTATCGGTCGGGAAACGAGAGCCGAGGCGACAAGGCTCTGCCAGCAGATCAAAGCGGCCGGCACGCCCTGCACGGTCTTCAGGAATTAGATGGCGACTGCCGCGAGCGCACCAAGATCATGTAATCCGTCAACCTCGTGACTGTCACGGGTAACGTGGCTTCGAGCGCATCGAGAACACTCTCGGGAGAAGTGACGTCGAAAACGCCGCTCACGCGAATGTCCGCCGTACCATCACCGAATGTGACGATGGCGCCGCGACGATAACGACCGAGCAGCACCAGAACATCCGAGAGCCGCTGCCCCGAGAAAACGAGCTTTCCATCGCGCCAGCTGACCATGCTGGCGACATCGGCGGCTTTCACCGCGATTGATCCATCGGAACCAAAGATGGCCATCTCTCCTGATCCGAGCACGGCTTCCTCGCCTCCTCTGGTGACACTCACCCTGCCCTCCTCGACCGCCACACCGCCGGAGCCTTTCGCATCGACCTCGTAGTGCGTGCCGAGCGCCCGCGCGTCGACATCTCCTTCATGGACGATGAACGGCCGGGAAGGATCCCTTTCCACGTCGAAGAAGGCGCGGCCGCGCAACAGGACGATCCGGCGCGTATCTGCGCGGTAGTCGATCTTCACGGCGCTGTCAGTGTCCAACGTGACGACCGAGCCATCGGTCAATGTCAGCTTTCTGACCTCGCCAACGCGGCTTGGTCGGCGCCCGAGCTTTTCCTTGGTAACCCCTGTCAAGTCCTTCCAGAGACCCGACATTTCGCCATAGGCCGCAGCGTTTTCCGGATCACGTTCCATCCAGCGCGCGAATTCCTCGTGGTCTTGCGGGCTGGCATCGCTGGATTGCAGCCGCGCCACCCAACGGGCCGCTTCCTCAACGATATGCCGCGAACTGCCGGCAGACATTCCCATGGCGAAACAATTTCTCCTATGCAGCGCGCGTGGATGCCGACAGACGCGCATCGCGGCAATGGAGGAGCGCCTTCATGATATGCTTCTCGACCATGTTGCGCGTGATTGAAAGCTTCAGTGCGATCTCGCCATTCGAGAGACCTTCGATCCGGCTCAGGACGAACACCATCTTGCATCTCGTCGGCAAGGCGGCGATTGTCGCCACCAGCAAGGCAAGTTCCTGCCGGGCCGCGACCGTACGCTCAGCGTCGGGCGTCTCGTCGGCGACAAATGTTCCAAGACTTTCATCGGCAAAGAGCGCACTTTCCCTAAGCAGTTTGGCTGTCCTGCCATGCGCCACGCTCTTCGCAATCTGAAACAGATAGGCGTGCGGATTGGCGATTTCCGTTTTCGGCACAACGGTCAGCATACGAAGGAAGGTTTCCTGCGTGGCATCGGCCGCATCCTCGCGGTTTCGAAAGCGCCTCATGAAGAAGCGCCGTAACTTTCCCTCATCGCTGCGATGAAGTTGCTCTACGATATGGACCAGCAAATGCATTCTTCCCAGTCAGATGAACGACATCGCTGCGCGCCGGTCGGCGGAAACGGCATCCTGACCATCCTATCCAGTATCTCAAAAGGTAATTTCGCTTAGCTTTCGACAAATTCACACGCAAGCTCAATGATTTAGAACAAGTCCAATGAGCACCCACTTAAGTGGACAAACTAAATCATATTTTCTTTTCTTATCCGCCACTTGCGCCTGCGTACGAAGAGCGAGAGATGCACGGGAAAATAAGTATGATTAATTGGCTCGTGTGCCGATTTGGCAACAGGAGGATGCGGCAAACAACACCTACTGAACCGGCTTGTCGGCGAAATGTGCGACCGCGAAGTCGGCAACGCGCTGATTGGAGCGCCGGGCATCATCAAGCCAGAACGGAAACAATTGCCACTGGTGCACCATGCCCGGCCAGACTTCCGTGGTAACCTCGACGCCCGACTGCCGCGCCTTGTCCGCGAACCTTACGGTATCGTCGAGAAGCGCCTCTCCCGAGCCGACTTGCATCAGGAGAGGTGGGAACCCGGCCAGATTCGCATAGAGCGGTGAGACCTCTGGATCGGCAGGCGCGCGGCTTCCAATATAGGCTTTGCGCAACGCGTCCAGCCGCTCGGCATCGATCAGGGGGTCGCCCGCTGCCGCGGCCGTGAAAGACGGCCCGGTCGCAGCCAAATCGGTCATCGGGCTCATCGCAACGACCGCTGCCGGGAGCGGACCATTGACTTCGATCTGTCGCAGCATCGCCTCGACGGCGAGATTGCCGCCGGCTGAATCGCCGACAACGACGATATTGTCGTTTTCATAGCCGTTATCCAGCAGCCACCGATAGGCGGTGAGCGTATCGTCTATAGGCGCAGGGTAAGGATACTCTGGCGCTCGGCGGTAGTCGATCAGCAGCACGTCACTCGATGCGGCCTTGGCAAGCGCTCCGGCAAGCGCCCGGTGCGTTCGCAGGGAACCGCTATAGAAATCGCCGCCATGAACATAAAGGATCGCGCGCCGGCCGATCGGATGATGCAGGCGCGCGGGCCAGATCAACTGCGCATCGACTCCGCCGGCATCGACCGGCCTGATCTGCACGCGGGTCGGTTCCGGCGTTTCCTGCATCATCGTTTCGAACGCGGCCCTGCGCTCCCGCACGTTGTCCGCGGATCCGTAATATTTGTCCCAAACGCCAACCAACTTCGCGACCTGATCCTTCGAGGTCTGTGTCTGCGGGCCGGGATCGAAAGCATGAGCCGCAAGCGGCTGCAAGAACAGCGGCAGGAGACAGAGCAGGGCCACAAAGTTCCGCTGCGAAGCGTGGGCGCGACAGGCTGCCAGAAACGTACCGAGCCGACCGACCTCTCCATGCAAATCTCCGACGCGGACCATTCAACACTCTCCAGCTTCTACGCCGGCAGACCGTGCCATGGCCGGCGAAGGAGTCAAGTCTTCCGCAACTCTTGATGCACTCAGCGTTAAGAGCTTTGGCTCAGGTCTGTGCGGAGAGTTCCTCGACGCGCGCGAGATTGACCATGGCCTTGATCGGCAGATGATCGGATGCGACGCGGGAGAGTGGGGTGTCGTGCGCCTCGACCGTCGTCACCACACCTTTGCGATTGGCCATGATGCGGTCGAGCGCCAGCACCGGAAGCCGGGCGGGAAAACTTGGCACGGCATCGGGCTGTGGACCGAACACCGATTGGAAGGCATGCAGCGACGAACGGTCGCCAAGCCGCCATTCGTTGAGATCGCCGAGCAGGATTGTCGGCACCTCGGCCTTGTCGGCCATCAACTCGATCAGCACCTTCGCCTGGCGCGCGCGCGAGTGACGCAGAAGGCCGAAATGCGCCGCGATGATCCGCAGCGCCCCTCCCCTTTCGAGTTCAAGTTCGGCGACCAGCGCGCCACGCGGTTCAAGGCCGGGAAGGTTGACTTGGTGCACATCACGCACCAGGCCTTTCTTGAACAGCACGACGTTGCCATGCCAGCCGTGCGCCTTGGCCATCCCGCTGACCGGCACGGGCAAAAGGCCCGTCTCTCGCTCGAGCCGACCAAGATCGAGGATGCCGGTGCGCTCGCCGAAGCGGGTGTCGGCTTCCTGCAATGCAATCACGTCGGCGTCGATCTCATGAATGACCCGGCATGTCCGTTCCGGGTCGAAACGCCGGTCATTACCGACACATTTGTGCACGTTGTAGGACGCAATCAGCGTGCCATCGGCCCTCGGCACCATCTCGCGAACCGCCGCGTTAAGACGCCGCTTGCGATTGCGAATAGAGGCTAGGATGCTGGCTGGAAGGTTGTCTTTTCTGGCATGCATCGGAGTTTGCTGACGCTCAGTTGATCGTACCGGTTCGATGTCGAATTATAGGCCGAGACGGTGAACTTGCCATGTCCGAGCACAAAAAATCCGCCTGGATGGCTAGAGATAGGGCGATCCCAGCCAAAGCACTTTTTCGAGCAGGCGAACCAGGAAGGGACGGCCGCGCAAGCCGGCCAGCGTGACCGGCGATGCGTTGCGAAGCGCCTCGTCGATGCGCTCGTCGATCTCGGCCGCGAAGCCCTCGTTCAGCACTTCCATGTCGATCTCGAAATTGAGCCGCAGCGATCGCGGGTCGAGGTTCGAGGACCCGACATAGGACCAGACGCCATCGATCGACAGCAGCTTGGAATGACTGAAGGCACCGTTCGAGCGCCAGATCCGGCAATAGTTTCCGAGTATCTGGTCGAATTGCGCCGTCATGGCGCGATCGACCAGCACCAGATTATTGGCGGCGGGGACGACGATGTCCACCTCCACCCCGCGCCTCGCCGCGGTGGCGAGAGCGCTGATGAGCTCCCGGTCGGGCAGGAAATAGGGCGACATGATCCTGATCGAACTGCGGGCGACGGAGAAGGCGCCCATCAGCATCTTGTGGTTCGTCTCCACGCTGCGATCGGGCCCGGACGCGACGATGCGCATGAAGACGGGATCGCCCGGCTGACGCTCGGGCGTCGCCGTCTGCCAGACCTCGTCGTTCAGCACTTCTCCGGTCGTGAAACGCCAATCCTCGGCGGCAATGTCGAAGAGATCGGCAACGACGGGTCCGGTGACGCTGAAGTGCGTATCATGGGCGAAATCCTCGCCGGCAAACTCGCGTGTGAACCCCTCGCGGATGTTCATGCCGCCGGTCAGCGCGATGCGCCCGTCGGCGATGAGGATTTTGCGGTGGGTGCGCAGATTGGCATAGGGCAACCGAAGCCCCATGATGACATTGCCGTTGAAAACCGACACGGTGACACCGCCTTCGGCGAGATAACCGAGGATGCTCGGAACCGAATAGCGCGCGCCGACAGCGTCGATCAGCACCCGCACCTCAACGCCGCGCTTCACCGCGGCGATCAGGGAATCGGCGATGCGCAAGCCGATCCGGTCGCGGTCGAAGATGTAGGTTTCGAGCAGGATGCTGCGCTCAGCGGTATCGATCGCCGACTTCATCGCCGCATAGCAATCGTCGCCGGTTTCCAGCATGTCGATGGTATTGCCGGTCGAAAGCGGATTGCGCGCGACCCGATCGCCCAGTGTCTGCATCGCCGCAAAACGGCGCCCGAAGCTGCTGATGACGAGTTCCGCATCCGCATCGAAAGTTTCGAGCTCATCGAGCGCGGCATCAGGCAAAAGCGCGTCACGTCTGACGCTCAGCGACGCGCGGCGGATGCGGTTGATCCCGGCGATGGCGTAGAGCAGAGCGCCGATGATCGGCGAAAGGATGATGACCCCGACCCAGCCGATCGCAGCACGTACTTCCTCTTTCGTCATCGCGGCATGGATCGCGGCCACGGCTCCCATGACAACGGAGATGGAAAACAGAATATGCGGCCAGTAGGTCGATATGAGATAAAACATATGCGGGAAATATAGCCGCAAAACAAACCCGTTCAATTGCGCGCAAACAAAGCGGAAGACGATAATTGAACGTGTTGTCCGCAAACTGACGACGCGCCGTCCGATCTCACGAATGCGAGAGCGACGCCTCAAAAAGGGCGGCGGCGCTCGAGGCGCGCTTGATTGTGAGGAATCTCAGGCTATCTCCCTCGTCAAGCGCGGCGCCTGACGCCTCATATTGCTGCGCCGCGGGAAACATTTTTGCACCACACCAAAAACCGCTTGAAACCAGACGATTCGTCTGGAACTCTCACTATAGTATCGCGTTAGACCACCGCATCAGTGACTGGAGATCAGCGATGACAGAAACTCAGGAAGAGTGGATCAAGAAGCGCGCCTATGCGCTTTGGGAAGAGGAAGGCCGTCCGACGGGACATGATTTCAGGCATTGGGAGCAGGCCAAGAAGGAGCGCGAAGCGCTTGAAGGCTCTGCTGCCTCTACCGACGGTCTGGAAGTGAAGACACGGACGAAATCCGCTTCCGCTCCGCGAAAAAACGGCGCAGTGAAAGCGGCAGCGACAAAAAAGGTCGCGAGCCGCAAATCGGCGTAACCATCATGGTTTAGCTGTCAGTACCAAGGGCGTCGGCGACGCCCTTTTTTCGTTTCCGTCACATTGCTGAATTGCTTGAGATCTAATGTATCAATGGCGAACATGCGCCCGGGGGGAAATTCGGCATGCTGCGGCAGATCGCGCGGAACCAAAATTACACTTGGAAGTTTATATCGCAGTCTTCCTTCGTAAGCAGGGGTCCCGCGATGAACAGAAGCTATTTCGATGTGGTTCTGGTTTCGTTGATCGTAGCGAGCTGCTACCTCTTCGTCGCGCCGGTGTGAGGACCAGATGTCCACACTGATAATTGCCGCGGCAGCCTATGTGGTGCTTGCCCTTTTTCTCGTTGTGGCGATCGACAACCTCGTCGCCTTCTATTTTCGTGAAAAACGAACGCCGATAGACCTGCGTATTCCGCTTGGCAGAATGATTGAAGTCTCGCGCCGCTACTATTTTCGCCGCTAAGCCCGCCCGCGCCAGTCCTGAGCGCGGCTGGTAATGCTGTTCAGTTTCCTCCACAACCAGCGTGTAGCCAGATTATTTTACTGGTTGCACTTTCCTGCTTATATGCAGCCTCTATTTCATTTGTCACCGCTGGTGGGGATTGAGCAGGTTGGATATGGAAGTGGTGTCCAGATTGGCGCCTGTCGAGCACGATGGTTGGCCGAGAGGTGGCGGAGGGATAGGCGAGACGCTACGCAATCCCGACTTCCGATTGGCCGGGCTTGAACCCGTGGCCACGTGGTCGCCGGGCCTGAGATATCTCGTCGAGACGGCGCTCAATTCAAAGCAGCCCAAGTTCATCGCATGGGGGCCGGAACTGGCCTTCATCTATAACGACGCCTATGTGCCGATCTTCCCGGACCGGCATCCTCATGCGCTAGGCAGGCCTTTCCGTGAAGTATGGGCCGACACCTGGCCGCAGTTCGAGCCGCTGGTGAATTCGACGCTTGCTGGTAACGCGCAGCTCTTCGAAGAACTGCTGATACCGATGCATCGCGACGGCCGGACCGAGGACACCTGGTTCACGTTTTCGCTCACGCCGCTGCGTGACGAGAGCGGTACGGTGGCCGGCATTCTCTGCGCCACCATGGAGGTGAGCGCGCAGGTCGCGACCAAAAAAAGCGAACGCGTCGCCCTCGACGAGTTGCGTCTCAAGTCGGAAGCGCTCTCGACAATCAACACGGCGGGTGCGGCGATTACCGCCGAACTCAATGTCGATCGGTTGACGCAGATCGCCGTGGATGCCGGCGTTGCCCTGAGCGGTGCGGAATTCGGCGCCTTCTTCTATAATGTCGATGACGGCGGTGGCGGAAGCTACATGCTCTACGCACTCTCGGGTGCCGACCGCAAAAGCTTCGACAAATTTCCTATGCCGCGCAACACCGAGTTGTTCGCGCCGACATTCCGGGGCGATTCGGTCGTTCGTTCCGACGATATCCTGCTCGACCCCCGCTATGGAAAGAACACACCCTTCAACGGCATGCCGGCAGGGCACCTACCTGTGCGGAGCTATCTGGCGGTCCCCGTCAAATCGCGCAACGGCGACGTCATCGGTGGCCTGCTGTTCGGCCACGCGCAGCCGGGGCGCTTCACCGAGGCCATGCAGGCAAGCCTCGTCAGCCTCGCGGGCCAGGCGGCGGTTGCCATCGACAACGCCCGCCTGCTGCGCGCCCAGGAAAGCGAGATCGCCCAGCGCCGCGTTGTCGAGGACCAACTGCGCAGCCTTAACGAGACGCTTGAAGCCCGTGTCGCCGCCGAGATCCTGGAAAGGCAGCAGGCCGAGGCGGCGCTGCAGCAGGCGCAGAAGATGGAATCGCTCGGCAACCTTACCGGCGGCGTGGCCCACGACTTCAACAATCTCCTGCAGGTGATTTCTGGCAACCTCCAGCTGCTCGGCAAGGATGTCGACGGCAATGGGCGCGCCAGGGAGCGGATTACCAACGCTCTGACTGCGGTCGATCGCGGCTCGCGCCTGGCAAGCCAGTTGCTTGCTTTCGGCCGCCGCCAGCCGCTGGAGCCCAAGGTCATTAGCATCGGCTGTTTCGTTTCCAGCATGGACGACATGCTGCGGCGCGCGCTCGGCGAGAAGATCGATGTCGAAACCCATATCGCTGACGGACTGTGGAACACCTTTGCCGATCCCGGCCAGATCGAAAATGCCCTGCTCAACCTTGCCATCAATTCGCGCGATGCGATGGACGGCGCTGGCAAACTGACCATCGAGGTCGAGAACGTCTTTCTCGACGAGGCCTATAGCCGCGTTCACAGCGATGTCGCGCCGGGACACTACGTCGTGCTGGCGGTGACCGACACCGGCTCGGGCATGACGCCTGAGATCATCAGCCAGGCATTCGAACCGTTCTTCTCCACCAAGCCGGCCGGCAAGGGCACCGGGCTTGGCCTGTCCATGGTCTACGGCTTCGCCAAGCAATCGGGCGGGCATGTGAAGATCGACAGCGAGGTCGGCAAAGGCACGACAATACGGCTCTATCTGCCGCGCTCTCTGCTTGCTGAGAGCCCGGTCTCGGAAGCCATCAACGCGCCGGCAAGCGGCGGCACCGAGGCCATTCTCGTGGTCGAAGACGATGACGGCGTGCGGGCAACCGTCGTCGAGATGCTGTCCGATCTCGGCTATTACGTGCTGAAGGCAAGGGATGCGCAGAGCGCGCTCACGGTGGTCGAGAGCGGCGCCCATATCGATCTTTTGTTCACCGATGTGATCATGCCGGGCTCACTGACAGCACCCGAACTTGCGCGGCTGGCACGCGAAAGGCTGCCCGATATCGCGGTACTCTTCACCTCCGGTTACGCGGAGAACGCCATCGTCCACGGCGGACATCTGGATGCCGGTGTCGAGTTGCTTTCGAAGCCCTATACGCGCGAAGCACTTGCTCGCAAGATTCGGCACGTGATCGCCAGCCAGGCGTCGACGCAGAAATCCGCTGAGCCAGCGCCGATTACCCTTGCTTCCGCATCATCGCCCGCTGAGCGGCTGAAGCTGTTGCTGGTCGAGGACGACGCTTTCATCCGCATGGACACGGCCGAGATCCTGAACGATCTCGGCTATGACGTTCTGGAGGCCGAGAGCGGCGAGCAGGGCGTCGAGCTCCTTCGCGACAACGCCATAGACATCATCGTTGCCGACGTCGGTCTGCCCGGCATGTCGGGGCCGGCATTCGCCCGGTATGCCCGTCAAGCGCTGCCCTGTGTCGGCCTGGTCTTCGCAACGGGCAATACCAGCCTGCCCGACGCCGACAGCTTCGCCGGCTCCGTGCTGCTGACCAAGCCGTTCAGCAGCAATGCATTGCACAAGGCCGTCAAATCGGCGGCGGACCAGCGACCTTCGATGTAGCACGGCGATCAGGAAAGCAGGCGCAATGGCATACGAGCTTTATTATTGGGACGGCATTCAGGGACGCGGGGAATTTGTCCGCCTGGCACTGGAGGAGGCAGCCGCCCAATATGTCGACGTGACCCGTGTTGCCGGGCGCGGCACGGACGAAATGCTGGCGATCATGGGAAGCAAGACCGAAGAACACATCCCGTTCGCGCCGCCGTTTCTGAAGGATGGCGATCTCTTCATTCCGCATGTCGCCAACATACTCTTTTATCTCGGGCCGAAATTAGGTCTTGCTCCCGAGAATGACGGCCTTCGCTACGTCGCCAACGGACTGCAGCTCACGATCACCGACTTCGTCGCCGAGGTTCACGATACCCACCATCCAATCTCCACCGGCGCCTATTACGAAGACCAGAGGGACGAGGCGAAGGCCCGCTCGGCTGCCTTCATCAAGGACCGTATCCCGAAATTCCTCGGCTATTTCGAGCGTGTATTACAGCAGAACAGGAAAGGCCCGAAGCATCTGATCGGCGATAACCTCTCCTATGTCGATCTCTCTCTTTTCCAGGTGATCGAAGGGCTGACCTATGCCTTTCCCAAGGCGATGAAGAGTATCAGCAATCGCTACTCCGGCGTCGAGACGCTGCACGATCATGTCGGCAACCGTCCGAATATTTCGGCATACCTGCGCTCCGACCGTCGTCTTCCCTTCAGCGAAGAGGGAATTTTCCGGCATTATCCGGAACTCGATCAGCCCATGTGAGCCGCAGCTGCGAATGGTATCGCTGGCATGCGGCGATTTCGCATTACCTATCCATAACCTCAATCGCCTATTGGGAGGCAACCACTGCAATGGCAAATCTTGCACAATCGCTGGCATCCATCAAAATTCCAGATCTCGCCGGGAAGGCGGTGCTGATCACCGGCGCGTCCACCGGTATCGGCGCGGCGCTCGCGCGGGCTTTCGCAGCGCAGGATGTGAAGGTCGGCATTCACTACAATGCGAGCCGTGAGCCGGCGGAAGAACTGGCGAACGAAATCCGGGCCGCGGGAGGAACGGTTCATCTCGTTCATGGCGATGTCTCGCGCGAGGGTGAGACCGAACGCGTCGTCGAGGAAACAGCCAGAACCTTCGGCCACCTGGATGGTCTCATAAACAATGCCGGCGGCATGCTCGGGCGAAAGCCAACCTCCGAATATACCGACGAGCACTATATGAAGGTCATGGACCTGAACGCACGTTCGGTTCTGGCGGCGACCCGCGCAGCAGTTCCCTGGCTGAAGAAACAGGGCGGTTTCATCATAAACACGACCTCGATCGCCGCGCGCAACGGCGGCGGCAACGGCGCCGTGCTCTACGCGGCATCCAAAGGGTTCGTCTCCACGATCACGCGCGGCCACGCCAAGGAATTCGTGCCGGACCGGATCCGCGTGAATGCGGTGGCGCCTGGTGTGATCGGCACACCCTTCCACGAGCGCTATACCAACGACGAGCAGATGGAAATGCAGCGCAAGTCCATCCCGATGGGCTTCGTTGGTACCGCTGAGGACTGCGTCGGCGCCTATCTGTTCCTGGCTTCGCCGACATTGTCCGGCTACGTGACGGGCCAGATCCTCGAGGTCAATGGCGGCCAATTGATGCCGTAATTCCTTCGTTCGGCAAAATGCCATCATCGCCCGGCAGCGACGGAACTTTCGCACTGCAGCAACGTTCCCCGCACGGCCAATCCATCCAGCGAGGGCGATGATGAGCTTTTCTTTCTCCGAACTCGATTTCATGAAATCGGAACTTGGTGCCGAGTATACCGGTCAGGGCACGCATTTCGCCGTGTTCTCGGCACATGCCGAACAGATCGAGCTTTGCCTCTTCTCAGACGACGGCAAGGAGGAAGTTGCGCGGCTGCCGCTACCCAAGCGCGAAGGCGACATCTGGTCCGGTTATATCGCGGGCGTGAAACCCGGCACCGTATACGGATATCGGGCGCACGGCCCCTATGACCCGAAGGCCGGCCATCGTTTCAATCCCAACAAGCTGCTGCTCGATCCCTACGCCAAGCAAGTTCTCGGCGACATCAAGTGGAACGACGCGCTCTATGGCTACACGATAGGCCACGAGGCGGAGGATCTCTCCTTCGACGAACGCGACAGCGCCCCCTTCATGATCAAGGGTATCGTGCAGGACCCGGATTTCGATTGGGACGGTGATCAGGCGATCAGGCGCCCTTGGACGGACACGATTATCTATGAGGCACATCTGCGGGGGATGACGATGACCTTTCCCGGTGTCCCCGAGGAGCTACGCGGCACCTTCCTTGGCATGTGCAGCGACCCGATCATCGACCACCTGACCAAACTCGGCGTCTCGGCGGTCGAGCTGCTGCCGATCCAGTATTTTCCGAACGACCGCTATCTGGAAGAGAAGTCGCTGACGAACTATTGGGGCTACCAGACGCTCGGCTTCTTCGCGCCGCAGCCGCGCTATCTCTCGAGCAGCAGGATTACCGAGATCAAGACCATGGTCAGGAAGTTCCATGCCGCCGGCATCGAAGTGATCATGGACGTGGTCTACAACCACACCGCCGAAGGCGGCGAGCGCGGTCCGACGCTCTCTTTCCGCGGCCTCGACAATGCGAGCTACTACATTCTCTCGCCTGACGATCCGCGTCACACCTTCGACACGACAGGCACCGGCAATACGCTGAACGTCGCCCATCCCATGGTGATGCGCATGGTCCTGGATAGCCTGCGCTACTGGGTGAGCACCATGCATATCGACGGCTTTCGCTTCGATCTCGCCAGCACGCTCGGCCGCCAGGACCTGGAGTTCGACCGCCAGGGCATCTTCTTCAGCGCCATCCGACAGGATCCGATCCTCGCCGGCGTCAAGCTGATCGCGGAGCCGTGGGATGTCGGGCAGGGCGGCTATCAGGTCGGCGGCTTCCCGCATCCGTTCCGCGAATGGAACGACAAGTTCCGCGACGACGTCAGGCGCTTCTGGAAGGGCGATGGCGGGATGGTTTCCGATCTCGCGGCCCGCCTGACCGGCTCCTCGTTGCAGTTCAACCACTCGGACCGCGCCGCGACCTCCTCGGTCAACCTTCTTTCCGCGCATGACGGCTTTACGCTGATGGACACCGTTTCCTTCAGCGACAAGCACAATGAGGCGAATGGCGAGGAAAACAGGGACGGCCATTCGGACAACCACTCCGACAACATGGGCGCCGAAGGGACAACGGACGACCGGAACATCATCGCCGCCCGAGCCCGCCGTCGCCGCAACATGATGGCGACATTGCTGTTGAGCCAGGGCGTGCCGATGATCGTCGCCGGCGATGAGGTGGGCAATAGCCAGGGCGGCAACAACAATGCCTACTGTCAGGACAACGACATCGGCTGGATCGACTGGTCCGGGCTGGATGACCCTTTCCTGGTGTTCTGCCAGAAGATGATCGCGCTCAGAAAGGCGCATCCCGAACTGCGGCAGGAACGGTTCCTGACCGGCGAAGACGGCGAGGACGGCCGGGTCGACAGCGCCTGGTTCAAACCGGATGGCCAGCCGATGGACGAGGATGCCTGGGGCGACCCGGAGCTTCGGGTGATCGGCGTCTATATCGAGCAGGCGGCAAACGAGGCTACGCCGGGCGTCTACATTCTTCTGAACGCCGGCGGCGATTGCGAGGTCACGCTTCCCGAAGCGAATGGCATCAACGGATGGAAGCGTATTTTGGATACCGGCAATGATACGCCCTTCAAGCCGTTCTCACCCGATGACGGCGCCCTGACACTCTATCGCGAGAGCGTCATGGTCTTCGCCCCGGTCGAAGACGGCTAGCCGCCACCGACTCTCATATCTTCCGGAACTCGAGCTCGTAAGCGACTTCCTCGCCGCTTACCGGATCGGTTCCGGGAGCGCCCGTTATCACCAGTCGGTCGCCGTCGATCGAAAATGGCCGGATCAGGTCGCTGATGCCCCAGGCGGGATTCCAGCTGGCATCGACATGATGGACGACGCGGCCGTTCTCGAACGTATAGGTGCCGGCATAGGCGAGCATGGAATCGAAAAGCGCGATCTTCTCGCTATCGGTCGGCACATTGGTTTTCAGGGCTGGCCGGTTTCGGCTGACGACGACAGCCATGACGCGACCATCCGGCTGGTAGGAAAGGAAGCCGACGGGATCGGGTCCCATCGCATCGCTGATCTCGCCCGACGCGACCGCCTTGCGTTTCCACGATATCATTCGCCAGGTTCCGTGTAATGCCGCCGCACTTCCCATGATAGGCTCCCGCGCGCAGTTGCATGGCGAAGGTTAGCACAGCATCGCGAATTCCGACAGGCGCATTGCTGGCGAGATCGCCGCGACGTTAGACTTTGGGCGAAACGGCACGATCATTGCATCCATATATGCTAAACACCATATCTGATGTTGAAATGGAGGTTCATCGCGCCAAGCCGCACCCGTTCGGCCTATGCCAACCATAATCTGTTGCATTCTGAAGCAGAAAAAGGTTGCTTAGGAAAATATACCATTTCTTCTGATAGTCGGTGGAGACGGTACCAAGGAAACGGGACGTCCGGAAATTCCAAGCTTCGCTTCCGGGTCAAAGTATGATTACGTTGGCAGGGCAAGGTCGGCGCATTTTGAAGACGCAATGAGTAAAGAACTGTTTCAGGTAAAGTTTTGGGGCGTTCGCGGCAGCATCCCGGTCTCCGGCCCCGAATTCGATCGCTACGGCGGCAACACCTCGTGCATCGAAATCCGCTGCGGCGAACACCGAATGATCTTCGACGCCGGCTCCGGCGTACGCGAGGCCGGCCTGTCCATGCTCAACGACAAGGTTACGGATGTCGATCTATTCTTCAGCCACTGCCACTATGATCACATCATCGGCCTGCCGTTCTTCAAAGCGATCTACTACCCGACCATCGACCTGAGGATCTGGTCCGGCCATCTCGACGGCAAGATGACGACCCGCGAGATGATCGAGCAGTTCATCAGCCCGCCTTGGTTCCCGGTCAAGACCGATATCTGTCAGGCGACGATGAGTTTCCGGGACTTCCATCCCGGCCAGGAACTCGAGCCGCGCCCGGGGATCAAGATCAAGACCTTCATGCTCAACCATCCGGGCGGCGCCATTGGCTACCGCATCGAATGGCAAGGGCGTTCGATCGCGCTCGTCTACGACATCGAGCATATACCGGGACAGCACGATCCCGTGGCCCTTGAGATGATGAAGGACGTGGATCTCGCCGTCTACGACTGCACCTACAACGAAGACGAGATGCAGCGGTTCAAAGGCTTCGGGCACTCGACCTGGGAGCACGGCATAGAGCTCGCCAAGATGGCGGGCACCAAGCAGTTCGCCCTCTTCCATCACGCGCCGTCGCGCACCGACAGTCAGCTCGAAGAGATGGAGAAGCAGGCGCAGGCAGCCTTCCCGCGCTCCTTCGCCGCCCGCGACAATCAGGTCATCGAGCTCTAAGTCAGAAGTTCGCGCGCCGGCAGCCAGGCGATCCCGGGCTTTCCTGTCGTCTCTTCGACCAGCCGCGCCATGAAGTCCCACTCGGACGCTCCATGAACGAGATGATGGGTAAGGATGCCCACCGGCTCATCATCGCTTGCGAACCGTGCCTGCAGCTCCTTCACAAGTTCCGCGACCAGATCCTGATGCGGCCGGTTTCCACGCTGGCCGCGCGTGTTGACCACGTCGACATGCGTATTCAAGAGCCGGATGCTGCTGTCGGTCTTCGCTTTTCCGAAGGTCGACAGCGTGGTGAACCCCAGCCCGGCAAGCTCAGGGATAAGATCGGCGCTGATCCGGTTCCATGGCGGCACCAGCATCGGCAAAAGCGCTTCCGGGAAAAGCCGGCGCAGCGCGGCGAGACCGTCGCGCAACTCGCCAAGCGCGGTCTCGCGCGGCCGGTGACCGCCGAGTTCCTGCTTTTTCTCTTCGGGTGGCGCGTGGTTCTGGTGCGACCAGCCATGCACCGCGACCAACACATGTTGCTCGGTCTTCAGCCGATCCGCCAAGGCTTCCCCGGCAAAGGCCGGAACGGCCGCAAGCGCCAACGGGATAGCCGGCGCTCGCGTCACACCAAGCAGCCGCTCGAGTGCATCCGTCGGCTCTACCACGTCGTCGTCCCGCAGCCAGAGGCGCGCCGTGCGCCCAGCCACCTGCCAGCGGTCGATTTCCTGCCGAAGCGGCGCCCAGGTCTGATCATCGTTCATGTGTTCATGTCCAAATGGGTCGATAGGATGTCGTCCAGTCTTGCCGCCGCGATGTCCAGCGAGCGCTCCTCCAGCACGAACCGCCGCGCGCACGCGCCCAAATCGGACCGCAGCGACGGCTGCGCCAAGAGGGCACCGATTGCTGCGGCAAATGCAGCGATATCACCATCCGGCGTCAGATAGCCGGTCACGCCGGCCTTCACCACCTCGGGCACGCCGGCCGTATGCTGCGCCACCACCGGCAAGCCCGCCGCCTGCGCTTCGAGATAGGCAAGGCCGTAGGCCTCACCGCAACCCGGCCAGACATAGATCCCGGAGCTCGCGAGAGCCTGCGCGATTTCGGCTGGCCCGCGTTCGCCAAGCCATGTGATCCTGCCCGGCCCGAAATCGGCAAACAGGCGCTCGACCTCACCACGCATCGGCCCGTCGCCAACGATCGTCAGTGTCCACGGCCGCTCGCGGATCGTGTGCAGCGCGCCGGCGAGCATGATGTAGCTGTCCATCTTGTCACCACGGCGCATCATGGCGACGGTGATCAAGCGTTGGGGATCGACCCGCTGCGGCAACCCCTGGAAATCAGAGGTCTCGATGAAGGGCTTGAGCGCAGCAAAGCGCCCATCCGGAATGGCCTGTTGCAAACCGATCCTGTCGCGCTCCGTAAGCGCGATATTGACCGCCGCCAGCCCGATCGCATCCGCTACCAGCGCCTGATGCGGCGCCCACGCGCCTGCGTCGCGCTTTGGGGAATAGGATGCTTCGGCGGTCACATAGGGTATCCCGAACTCCCGGCAGAGCGCGGGACCGAACAGATCGGGCGACTTGTAATAGGGATGGTAGCAGAAGAAGAGCTCTGGTCTTGGCCCCGTGTTCCAGGCCGCGCGCAGGCGCTCGCGCTCCGCTTGCGCATGCCCCTCGCGTTCCAGTGCCTCATCAGGTGTCGCCGCAAAACTCCTGAAGTCCGAGACGACCGCTACGTCGTGCCCGGCGCGCTCCAGCGCGCTCGCCAACAGCCGGGCCATCAGCCGGTCGCCCGATGGAACCGGGTGGTCCGGCGACTTCAGGGGTGCGTAGAAGGCTATGCGCATGGCAAGGCTGCCACCGAAACACACTGTCTACGATCAAGGGCTCTGCGCGCCACCGAAAACTCCGCTATATCCGATCCCAATGATTTGCAGATAAGACACATAAAATGTGATTGCGACGGGACCGGTCGGCAATTCCACCTTCATCCGGTCATGTCTAGTGTATTTGTCTGCTGGTGTTCAAGAACGGGTATGAATGGCGTCGATCGCTGCCACGGCATTTTTTTCGGAGCGCTCGATCAGACGGGCAAGGCTGGGTGCGGGCCTTGTCATGTTCGTGTTCATCACGCTTCACCTATCGAACCACGCGCTGGGGCTGATTTCCGTTTCCGCAGCCGATGACGGTCGCCGGCTGTTCCTGGCCCTCTGGCGCAACCCGCTGGGCACACTGCTTCTCTACGCAGCGGTCATCGTCCACATCGCGCTCGTGCTGCGGTCCATCTATGTCAGGCGCAGCCTCGTCATGCCGAAGGCCGAACTGGCCCAAACCATTCTCGGTCTCGCCATCCCGCTGCTTTTGATAGACCACGTGATCGGCACGCGCGTCGCCCATGCGCTGTTCGACTATAGGGACGACTACGAGACCATCGTCAGGACGCTCTGGATCACCGCGCCGGGCAACGGCTTGCGGCAGGCCGTGGCGCTGGTCGTGGTGTGGATCCATGGCTGTATCGGCCTGCACTTCTGGCTGCGGTATCGCCCCTGGTACGAAAAGATGGCCGCACCGCTGCTGGCGATCGCCATTCTTCTGCCCGTTCTCGGGCTGCTTGGCTTCATCGAGATGGGCCGGACCATTGCAGAACCCGCCTATGAGGGCTTTGTCGACACCGGGCGTTACCGCGCAAACATCAATGCACGATATGCCTCGGACCCGGAAGCACAGCAGACGATCCGGCTGATCCGTGGCGGTCTCTACGGGTCATTCTCGGCCGCGCTGCTCCTGGTTATTGCCGCGCGCGGACGCCGCCGCTGGAAGGAAAGGGTCGACCAGATCACCGTCAGCTACCAGGGCGGCGAAGCGATCCGCGTGCCGCGTGGCTTCACCGTGCTGGAGGCGAGCCGCGTAGGCGGCATACCGCATTATTCGGTCTGCGGCGGCAAGGGGCAATGTTCCACCTGCCGGGTGCAGATCCTGAGCGAGTACCAAGACCTGCCGCCGCCCGACAAGATGGAGCAGACGACGCTGAAACGCATAAATGCCGCGCCCGATGTGCGGCTTGCCTGCCAGCTTCGACCGACCCACGACCTGACCGTTGTGCCGCTTCTCGTTCCCGCAACCGAAACCGCCCTGCCCGCGAACACGCAGGAGACAAGCCCGGGCCGGGAGCGTGACATCACCGTGCTGTTCTGCGATATCCGCAGCTTCACGGCGCTGACGGAGCAACGCCTGCCCTTCGACATCGTCTTCCTGCTCAATCGCTATTTCGCGCTTGTTGGCAACGCCGTCGAGAAGGCGGGCGGACGCGTCGACAAGTTCATCGGCGATGGAGCGATGGCGCTTTTCGGCATCGGCACCTCGCAGGAGGATGGCTGCCGGCAGGCGTTGTCGGCAGCTGCGGCGATCATCCGCGATCTCGACAAGCTCAGCCGTGAACTGTCCGACGAACTCTCCGCTCCCCTTCGCATAGCGATCGGCATCCACACCGGCCCCGCCGTGGTCGGAACGCTCGGCTATGGGCGGGTGCGCAGCCTGACGGCGATCGGCGATACGGTCAACGTCGCGAGCCGGCTGGAGAGCGTCGCCAAGGAGTTCGACGCCGCGATCGTCATTTCCGAACCGGTCGCCAGCTTGTCAGGCGCAGATGCAGCTGTTGCCGAAAGCCGTGAAATCAACGTACGCGGACGCGTTCTGCCCTTGAAAGTATTCATGATTCCGTCAGAAAGGGTAGACGAACTGCTCAAAGGAAAAGACTGATGGCCGCGCATGGCTGGCTGACGGCGAAATTCTGGAAGAAACGCTTCCGCAAGGCCCGCAACGCGGTCGCTACCCGGCTCTTCGATACGCGGACCGGCCGCCGCCTTTTGATCGAAAACATCGGACCGCGCGTGCTCTCCATGACCGTCGACGCCGGCGATCACCTGATGACGTTCTCGCCATCGGACTACATCGGCAGGAAGGTGTTCCGCAAAGGCCACTTCGAGCGCGATCACGTCGACCGTCTTCTTGCTGTACTTCGAAAGCGTGGACTTACCAATCCGGCCAGCTATCTGCTCGAGATCGGCGGCAATATCGGCACGCAGACGGTCTATTTTGCGCTCAGTCGCGCCTATCAGCGGATCGTCACGATCGAGCCCGACCCGCGCAACTTCCCGCTGCTGCAGACGAATATCCGGCAGAACAGGCTGGAGGACATCGTGACCGCCGTCAACTGCGCCGCGGGCGACAGCGACAGCCAGATCGATTTCTTCATGAATGCCAGCAATCACGGCAAGAGCAGCGCGATCCGCCAGAGCGTAAGCGACGTGAAGATCAGCGTGCCGGCGAGACCGGTCACGCACATCCTGTCCGACCTTGCGATTGATCCCGACAAGATCGGCCTGGTGTGGATGGATATCGAGGGATACGAACCGGTCGCCTGCCGCTCGATGATCCCTTTGCTGGAGCGACGGGTGCCGCTCTACATGGAGTTCACGCCGCTGTTCTACGGCCCCGAGCAGACGCGTGACTTCATCGCCACGCTGGCCCGCTACTACGAGAATTGCCTGGTTTTCTTCGAGGAGGAGGAACAGGAGATGAAGGTGACCGACCTGCCTGGAAGCATCGACCAGTACGACGTGCTGTTCCTGCCCTGATCAGCGCCTGCGGTACAGGAAGTAGCGACCTTCCTTGATGCCCGGCGGCAGAGGCAGCGGTTCCAGTTCCGGCCGGTCCAGCGGCAGGCCGCTGACAGCGATACCGCCCTTGGCAAGCACGCCGACCATCAGCTGCGGCAGCCATGTGAGCGTGATCGCATCGATATCGTCATGGCCGGTGCCAATATCGGCATGGGCGAGCGCCGCACCGATGCCGACGAAGGCCTGGCCGGTTTCCTTGATATCGCCGGTCACCATGTTTTCGGCCGGCGGCGTCGAGGCGGAGTAGGAGCGCACTTCGCGGTCGAAGGCGACGATGCGGCGATCGGCGAAGAGTTCGCGCAGGTGGTCGTAGGTGCGGCCGTTGCCGAGGCCGAACTCCATGACCGGGCCTTCCGTCTGTCTGACCATGTCGGCGATTGCGTTGAGGGTATCGCGCTGCGCCGTCAACCGACGAATGAAGCTGTCCAAACGGCTCATCTATGTCCTTGCTCACTCAATGATTTTCACAACCGGTGCTAGCACACGAAGCATCGTGAAGTCGATTGTCCTCTGCACAAGATGGCCTTGCGATCAGGACATGGGTCGATGGCCGCTTCGTGCCGCCAATGCTAATATGAAAATGCCGCCGCTTTGACCGTTGCGGACGCCTGCGAAGCCTGCTTAGTCTCGTGTCATGGCAATAGATGCAAACGACGACTTCTTCTCCACGCTGCCTGCCTTCGATGATTTCGACGGCGTGACCGATGTCGCCAATTACCACGGGCTGCCGGATGGCTGGTTCCTGGCGATTGCCGATATCGTCGGCTCGACCAGGGCGATCCAAGCGGGACGTTACAAGGACGTCAACATGGCAGGCGCCGCCGTCATATCGGCCGTGCTCAATGCCGTCGGCGCCGGCGACTATCCCTTCGCCTTCGGCGGCGATGGCGCCATGATCGCATTGCCCGCAAGTTTCGAAGCGCAGGCGCGGCTGGCGCTGGCAGCACTCGCGACCTGGACGCGGGAGGATCTCGATCTCACCATGCGTGTGGCGCTGGTGCCGGTCGGCGATGTCAGGGCCGCCGGGCAGGATGTCCGGATTGCCCGCTATTCGGCAAGCCCCAATGTCTCCTATGCCATGTTCTCGGGCGGCGGTGTGACCTGGGCCGAGCAACGCATGAAGGCCGGCGAATATGCCGTGCTTGCGGCACCCGCCGGCGCCCGGCCTGACCTGACCGGGCTTTCCTGTCGATGGAGCCCGATCCAAAGCGTGCATGGCGAGATCGTCTCGATCATCGCACTCCCGACCGCCGATCGCGCCACGCCCGAATTCCGCAAGCTTGTCTCCGAGGTCGTGGCGATCGCCTCGGAAGCCGGGCGCGGCGGGCATCCCGTGCCGGAAGAAGGTCCCGATCTGGCATTTTCGCTTGCCGGCATCGAACGCGAGGTGCGCGCCACGTCGGAGCATCGTGGCAGGCTCTATGCGAGACTGTCGATCTTCCTGCAGCTCGGCCTCACGATCATCCTGCACAAGCTCGGTTTCCGGCTCGGCCGGTTCGATGCGCGGCGATATAAGGCCGATGTCGCCGCCAACAGCGATTTCCGAAAATTCGACGACGGCCTGCGCATGACGATCGATGTCGATGCTACGCGGCTCTCCCGTATCCAGGCCCTGCTCGTGGACGCGCAGGCGAAGGGTCATGCGCGGTTCGGGCTCCACAGCCAGTCCTCCGCGCTGATGACCTGTTTCGTGCCGACCCCGCTCTCGCGTGACCACATGCACTTCATCGACGGAGCCGATGGCGGCTATGCCATGGCGGCGGCGAAGATCACCGGCAAACTCGATGGCATCGCGCAAGGCGGACCGGCCACGGCCGGCGGCGTCTAGAAACGGCTTTAGAGCAAAGTCGCTTTTCTCGAACCGCGGAGCAGCTCTATTCTTTTGTTTTCACGCAATTCCGGACGGAAAACCGCTTCACACTTTTCCTGGAATTGCTTTAACCGTTTCCATTCTTCTTGCCGACGGC
>UCEU01000054.1 GCA_900471485.1 Hyphomicrobiales bacterium | reverse complement strand
CAATGCGGAATTTTCAAACGCGGTGTTTCCACTGTTGAAATCGCCCCAAATCCGCATGCTTCGCCTGTCGGCCACCCGCGGGTTATTCTATAGATAGGTCGATAAATGCCCGTTGCCACCCCCTTTGCCTTCACATCATCATAATCGGATGGTCTCAAGGGCCAGGGTTCCTGATCGGCGGCGACTGCCGATTTGACTTCCTTCGGCAAACTATGCACTTTTCCGGCCAGCCGAGCGGCCACCTTAGAGGATGCGGACACGACTGCCATGATGACGGAGAAGATGATGATCCGCTCGTTCGGCAACGAGCCACCGCTTCTCGCCGATGGCAGGCGCGCCCCCGACCGCCGCGAGATCTCGCTGCGCTGGCTCTCCGGCACCTTTCTCACGGGCATCACCTCGAGCGTATTGATGGGCGTGGCGCTGTTTGCCGCATTGGACGGCCGCCAGCAGCTGGCGATCCCGGCGGAGGCCTATGCCAATATCAACGAGCACGCCAATGACGACGACCAGGTCACCCGCGGCAGCCGCCTGATCGCGCCAGCGATCGCCGCCAAGCCCTCCGACCGCAAGATCATGGAAGTCTCGACCGTCGTGCACGAGGGCGAGAAGGAAGTGGTGCGCCGCCAGCCCTTCGCCCGCGTGAAGATGACGCTTGCTGCCAACCACGTCGCACCCGAGGATTATCCGAGCTTCAACCCGCTGACGATCTTTTCCGCCGACGAGGGCGAGCCGGCACCCGCCGCCCGCACCGGGCAGATCTACGGCTCCGACGTCGAATCCGAAGTGAGCCTGAAGACGGTCGCCTATCCGACCGGCCGCTCCGACCTCACCGTCGCCGCCGGCATGACGCTGGATGAGGTCGAGGAGAACGTCCGCTCGAACGGGTCCGTGCTCACCGACGGCGCCGCCCAGGTGGCCGCGCTTTATTATGTCGACCCCCGCCGCTTTTCCAACGACGACAACGATGTCGATCTGACATCGGGCCTGACGGCCCGCGTGCTCGAGCAGAACATGACGGTTTCGGCGCCGGAATCCATCACGCCGCAGACGGAAGAATTCGCCGACGACATCATCCCGGCCCGCCAGCCGACGCCGATCACCAAGGCGATGATGGATTCCGGCTATCCCGAGCCGCAGGCCAAGTACCTTGCCGGCAACCTGACGCCGATTCTCGGCTCCGACGCGCTTGCCAAGGGCGACGTGCTGCGCATCGGCATTCTGCAGAAGGGCGAGCAGGCGAAGATCATCCGCGCCAGCGTCTATCGCGGCACCAGGCACCTGGTGACCGTGGCGCTCGACGACACCGATCATTTCGTGGCCGGCAGCGCGCCGCCCGAGCTCGACGCGGTCGCCACCGCCTTCGACGATACCGCCATGTCGGCGCCGTCGAACCAGAACCTGCCGCGCGTCTATGACGGCATCTACCGCGCAGCGCTTTCCTACGGCATGACCAAGGACATGACGGCGCTGATCATCAAGCTGCTCGCCAGCAACGTCGATTTCCAGGCCGAGCTGCGCCCGACCGATACGCTCGAGGCCTTCTTCTCGGTGGCCGACAGCAACGGACAGGCGACGGCCGATTCCCAGCTGCTCTACGTCAACGCCCGTTTCGGCGACACCCAGACGCGCTTCTACCGCTTCCAGGACCCCGAGGACGGTTCCGTCGACTACTTCGACCAGGACGGCAAGAGCATTCGGCAGTTCCTGCTGCGCAACCCGGTCCCGAACGGCATCTTCCGCTCCGGCTTCGGCATGCGCCGCCACCCGATCCTCGGCTTCGCCCGCATGCATACCGGCGTCGACTGGGCCGCCCCGCGCGGAACGGCGATCATCGCCGTCGGCAACGGCACGGTGGAAAAGGCCGGCTGGGACAGTGGCGGCTACGGCAACCAGACGATCGTGCGCCACGCCAACGGCTATGAATCCTCCTACAATCACCAGAGCGCCATCGCCAAGGGCGTGGTCCCCGGCGCCAAGGTGCGCCAGGGCCAGGTGATCGGCTGGGTCGGCACCACGGGTGAATCGACCGGCCCGCACCTGCATTACGAGATGATCGTCAACGGCACCAAGGTCGACCCGCTGCGCGTGCGTTTGCCGGGTGGGAAGTCGTTGTCCGGTCCGGCGCTCGCCAAGTTCGAGGATGAGCGCAAGCGGATCGACGCGCTGCTGGGCAACCAGCCGCCAGCGCAGGTGGCGAGCAAGTAGTTCTCGGGTTGGTCCGGGGTTCGGATCGGTGACGAGCCGGCCGCTATAAGCAGCGTTTTTCCGTGTGTTACCCCCCTCTGCCCTGCCGGGCATCTCCCCCACAGGTGGGGAGATTGGCTGGG
>UCEU01000056.1 GCA_900471485.1 Hyphomicrobiales bacterium | reverse complement strand
GGGGTTGGGGAGGGGTCTTTTGACGGACCGGATCCGCCCACGAATTTCCGTCCCCCAAACTGCCCCATTTTTAAACCGCCATTCCGCATTTCCCCCATCCTCGCACGCCAATCCCCTTGCCAGCGGCTTCGCAAACATGACAGGTTCCGCGAGCGTTATTTTGGGGAGATATTTCATGTTGTTTCGTCGCGCCGTCCTTGCCGGATTGACCGCTCTCGTCCTGTCGCCGCTCGCGGTTTCCGCCGCCGAGCTGCCCGATCTCAAGGGCAAGACCGTGGTCGTCGTTACCGAGAACGCCTATCCGCCGCTGCAGTTCGTCGATCCGAAGATGGGCAAGCAGGTCGGCTGGGAATATGACGCGATGAACGAGATCGCCAAGCGGCTGAACTTCAAGGTCGAATACCAAAACACCAGCTGGGACGCGATGATCCAGGCGGTGTCGGACAATCAGTACAACATCGGCATGACCGGGATCACCATCAAGGACGACCGCAAGGCCAAGGTCGACTTTTCCGATCCCTACATGCGCTCGCAGCAGTTCATGCTGGTGCGCGGCGACGAAAGCCGCTTTACCGATGCCAAGACCTTCGGCGCCTTCAATGACGGCCTCGTCGGCGCGCAGCCGGGCACCTCGCCCTTTTATGCCGCCGTCTACGAGATCCTCGACGGCAACGAGCAGAACCCGCGCATCAAGCTGTTCGAAACCTTCGGCGCCACGGTGCAGGCGCTCAAAGCCGGCGATGTCGACGTGGTCTTGACCGACAGCGTCGCGGCGCAGGGCTATGTCGATGCGTCGAATGGCGGGCTGAAGGTCATCGGCGGGCCGCTCGGCACCGAGGATTTCGGCTTCATCTTCCCGAAGGGGTCCGATCTGGTCGGTCCCGTCAATGCGGCCATTGCCAGCCTGAAAGCCGACGGCACCTTCGACAAGCTCAACAAGACATGGTTCCTCGACTACAAGATGGGTCAATGATCCCGTCTTTCTCAATCGCTTGCCGCGCCCGGACTGAAGCATGATGGCTCCGCAGCCAAACCCGCGGGGCCAGGAGAAGGGCGACTATCCCTGGTGGTTGGTCGCCCTTGTCGTGATCGGCCTTGCGCTCGCCGCCGTCATCATCGCCAACGACGTGTATGCGCAGGTGTTCCGCACCGTGTTCAACGGCGTCGGCATCACCATTTTCGTGACGCTTGTCGGCTTTGCGCTGGCGACGCTGCTCGGGCTCGGCATAGCGCTGCTCGGGCTTTCGGACAGCGTCGCGCTGCGCCAGATCGCCCGCTTCTATGTCGAGGTTGTCAGAGGCATCCCGATGCTGGTGCTTCTGTTCTACGTCGCCTTCGTCGGCGCGCCGGCCTTCGTCGCCGCCTATAATTTCCTGACCGCGCCGCTGGTCAATGCCGGGCTTGCGGAGCCGGTGCTCGTGCGCGATTTCTCCTTGATGTGGCGGGCGATCATCGCGCTGATGATCGGCTATTCCTCCTTCATCGCTGAGGTGTTCCGGGCCGGCATCCAATCGGTGGATCAGGGGCAGATCGAGGCCGCCAAGGCGCTCGGCCTGTCGCGCTATCATCGCTTTCGCCTCGTGGTCTTTCCGCAGGCGATCAAGGTGATCTTCCCGCCGCTGTCGAACGATTTCGTGGCGATGGTGAAGGATAGTTCGCTGGTCTCGGTGCTCGGGGTGTCCGATATCACGCAGATGGGCAAGATCTACGCGTCCGGCTCCTTCCGCTTCTTCGAAACCTATTCGATTGTCACCTACATCTACCTGATCCTGACGATTGGGCTGTCGCTTGGATTGCGAGAGGTCGAGAAGCGGATGCGCGGCAGAGACGGGCGACGATAAGGCGCTGATGAATCGAATTGCCGAGCCTGCGAAAAATTGGTAAGTGACTGCTCATGGAATCCAAGTTCAGTTGCATTGGGGCGCATATTTTCGTGCTGCAGGATCATTACCGCCTGCCGGCACGCTTCTTTGCGACCGTTTCCGGTGCGCTCAACAGCCGACTTCGTTGATCCCTTTCTGATCGACCGACGGCCGGTGGCCTATCGTGCCGCCAAGCTCCATACCCCCACTGCATAACCAACGGATGTATCGCCATGAGCGCACCGCGTACCCTCTACGACAAGATCTGGGACGACCACCTGGTCGATCAACAGGACGACGGCACCTGTCTTCTCTACATCGACCGCCACTTGGTCCACGAAGTCACCTCGCCGCAGGCCTTCGAAGGGCTGCGGATGACCGGCCGCAAGGTTCGCGCGCCTGAAAAGACGCTCGCGGTCGTCGACCACAACGTGCCGACCTCGCCCGATCGCCACCTCGGCATCAAGAACGAGGAAAGCCGCATCCAGGTCGAGCAGCTGGCGATCAACGCGGCGGAGTTCGGCGTCGAATATTATTCGGCGAGCGACAAGCGCCAGGGCATCGTCCACATCATCGGACCGGAGCAGGGCTTCACGCTGCCGGGCATGACGATCGTCTGCGGCGACAGCCACACCTCGACCCACGGCGCCTTCGGCTCGCTGGCGCACGGCATCGGCACGTCCGAAGTGGAACACGTTCTGGCCACACAGACGCTGATCCAGAAGAAGGCGAAGAACATGCTGGTGCAGGTCGACGGCGTGCTGCCTGAAGGCGTCACCGCCAAGGACATCGTGCTCGCCATCATCGGCGAAATCGGCACCGCAGGCGGCACCGGCTACGTCATCGAATATGCCGGCGAAGCCATTCGCGCGCTGTCGATGGAAGGCCGCATGACGATCTGCAACATGTCGATCGAAGGCGGCGCCCGCGCCGGCCTGATCGCCCCTGATGACGTGACCTACGAATACATCAAGGGCAAGCCGCGCGCGCCGAAGGGCGAAACGCTCGACCAGGCGATCAAATACTGGAACACGCTGAAGTCGGACGAAGGCGCGCATTACGACCGCGTCGTCACGCTCAACGCCGCCGAACTGCCGCCGATCGTCTCCTGGGGCTCCTCGCCCGAGGACGTCATCTCGGTGCAGGGCATCGTTCCGAACCCGGATGAAATCGCCGACGAGAACAAGCGTTCGTCGAAGTGGCGCGCGCTTGATTACATGGGCCTGAAGCCGGGCACGAAGATCACCGACATCGCCGTCGACCGCGTCTTCATCGGCTCGTGCACCAACGGCCGCATCGAGGACCTGCGCGCCGCCGCCAAGGTCGTCGAAGGCAAGACCGTTGCCGGCACCGTCAGCGCCATGATCGTTCCGGGCTCCGGCCTCGTCAAGGAACAGGCGGAAGCCGAAGGCCTCGACAAGATCTTCAAGGCCGCCGGCTTCGACTGGCGCGAGCCTGGCTGTTCGATGTGTCTCGCCATGAACGACGACCGCCTGAAGCCGGGCGAGCGTTGCGCATCGACCTCCAACCGCAACTTCGAAGGCCGCCAGGGCTTCAAGGGCCGCACCCACCTGGTGTCGCCCGCCATGGCAGCTGCCGCGGCGATCGCCGGCCACTTCGTCGATATCCGCGAGTGGAACTAAGAGCTTTCGGCCTCTCCCGGTGACGGGAGGGGCTGGGTTGCATGGATTGCGAAAGGACAGGCTTGGCCGAATGGGGCTGGGCCTGTCCTTTTTCGTTTCCAGGGTTACACTCCCGCCATCCCTCATCCGGAGAGCATCATGACACCAGCCACCACGCTCCCGCGATATCGCCTGCTTTTGTTGCGCCACGCCAAATCCGCCTGGCCCGACGGTGTGCCCGACCATGATCGCCCGCTCGCCGGACGAGGCCTCAAGGCCGCGCCGTCGATGGGGCGCTACATGGCGCGTGAAAGACTGGTTCCCGATCTGGCGCTGGTCTCTACCGCGCGCCGAACGCGGGAAACATGGGCGCTGGTTGCAACGGAACTGCCTTCTACGATCGAGCAGCGGGATGCGGGAGATATCTACGAAGCGCCGGTGGAGCGGCTTGGTGCGG
Organism: Hyphomicrobiales bacterium; assembly: GCA_900471485.1. Taxonomy (GTDB): domain Bacteria; phylum Pseudomonadota; class Alphaproteobacteria; order Rhizobiales; family Rhizobiaceae; genus Rhizobium. The sequence goes on along the minus strand of UCEU01000056.1, from coordinate 7,981 downwards.
TCCTCCGTGCGGCCGATCCCGAGGTTCGCACGCTGCTGCTGGTCGGGCACAATCCGGGCTTCCAGGACCTCGCGCTCGATCTGATTGGCGAAGGCGAGGCAGATAGCCTTTCGCTGCTGCGGTACAAGTTTCCTACAGGAGCCCTGGCGGTGATCGATTTTACGGCCGGCTGGCAGGATGTGAAGTCGGGCAGCGGCAAACTTGAACGGTTCGTGCTGCCGCGCTCGCTATGAGACGCTAACGACGGCGCTTTGCCGCGCGGCGCCCTCATGTCTTTCGTGGTGAACGCGGTTCGACCGGACAGGCTGCCTTTACAACACCTCAATCACCGGCGTTTCCATCACCCGTCCCGTCAACACATCGGCGATCCCCCGATCCGTCTGGTGCGGGCCGAGGTTGCAGGCGAGGGTGGCGCCGAAGCAGGCTTTGAAGACGAGGTAGGGCGGTCGCCAGTCGACGACGTCTTCCATGGCGCGGCGGATGGCGCGGAAGGTTTCCGCGGTTTGTTCGAGCGGGGCCTCGCTGACGAGGCCGGAGAGCGGGAGCGGCAGGAGCACCTTGATCTCGCCTTCCTGCACGACAGCCATGCCGCCACCGGCCGCGATCACGGTGTTGGCGGCGATGGTCATGTCGGCGACGTTGCCGCCGAAGACAGTGAGGTTGTGGCTGTCATGCGAAACCGTGGTGCAGAAGGCGCCCCGCCATGTGCCCCAGCCGGTGAGGAAGCCGATGCGCGGGCGGGCGTCGACCTTGCCGTGGCGGTGGACGACGGAGATCATCGCGCTGCCCTCGGGCGGGACGACGTAGCCGTCCTCGACGGAGGTTTCGGCTTCGGCCCATTGGGTGAAGCGCGGGCGGTCGATGGTGGCGAGGCGGACGCGGCTGCCTTCGGATGGGATGCGGAAGTCGTTCTCGCTCAGCGCCGGGAGCTTGACGGAATGCTGCAGCGGCGCGCTGTCGACGGCGGGCAGATCGATCGCCATCTGGCCGTCGCGCGAGACGAGGCGGCCATTGGCGAAGACGGCTGTCGTTTCGAACTCGGTGAAATCCTTGAACAGCACGATATCGGCGCGGCGGCCGGCGGCGATCAGGCCGAGGTCGGGGCGGCGCAGGCGCTGGGCGGCGTTGAAGGTCGCGGCGCGCAGCGCCCATTCGGGCTTCATGCCGTAGCTGACCAGACGGCGCACGACGTCGTCGAGACCGCCGCAGTAATGGAGCTCGTCCGGGAAAACGTCGTCGGTGCAGAGCGTCACGGTGGACGGCAGGTGGCCGATGCCGTTCAAGGCCGCCACGAATTCGCGCAGCAGGTGATCGTGCGAACCGCGAAGCTCGATCGTCAGGCCGGCGGCGAGCTTCAGCAAGAGATCGTCGGCCGAGGTGAGCTCGTGGTCGGAGGTGACGCCCGCCGCCATGAAGGCGTTGAGATTGCTGCCCTCCAGGCCGCGCGCGTGGCCGCAGACCAGCTTGCCGGATGCAAGACCGGCATTGACGATCCCGGTCATGCGGGGATCGCCGTCGATGACCCCTCGCATGTTCATGACCTCGGCGACGCCCCCGATCTCGGGCCGACGCAGCAGTTCGGATATGACGGAGGCGTCGAAATCGGCACCCGCGACCTCAAGGCCGGGCGCAGACGGGACGCAGGAGGGGGCGAGCAGGATGGTGCGCAGAGGAAGGCCGCGTGTTGCCTCGATCGACCAGCGCACGCCATCGATACCGTGGACATTGCCGAATTCGTGTGGGTCCCAGACAACAGTCGTGACGCCGCGCGGCAGGACGGCTGCGGCGTAGGCCGATGGGGTCACCATCGAGCTTTCGATGTGCATGTGGGTGTCGATCAGGCCGGGCGCGATGATGCTGCCGCGAGCGTCGATCGTCTCATTGGCGTCCTTGCGGCTTTGCGGCGCGTGAACGCTTGCGATCAGTGGGCCGACGAGGCCGATATCGGCGTCGCGGATAAGGCCGGTGACGACGTCGAGCAGCTGGCCGCCCGTGATCAGCACATCGAAGGGCGCATCGCCGCGTGCGGCGGCAACGGCGCGGGCGCGCAGTTTGGGATCGCTGAGGTCCATGGGTTCCAACTGGCTCATCGGGCGGCCTCCTGCTGGAGCGCGCCGAGGATGATGGCGCGGGCGGCCTCGTTGTCGATCTCGACGGCGTAGTCGGCGTTCGGCTTGGCGTGGGTGGCGCGGGTTTCGACCACGGTGCGGCCGCGCGTGAGTTTGCCCTGCAGCTCGACGTCGATGCGGGCTGTGCGGAAGGTGACGATCTCGGGGTGGGTGAAGGCCACGGCGGCGCATGGGTCGTAGATCGCCATGCCCAAGCGGCCACGGCTGGTGCCGATGCCGATATAGCCGTCGAGGAAATCGGCCAGCATCTCGGCATTGGCGCCGCCGGCCTTGCGGATCGGGGCGATGTTGTCAGGGATGGCGATGACCTTGCGGCAGAGGTCGAGATCGACCATGCGCAGCGGCAGGCCGGAGGCGATGACGATCGCCAGCGCCTCGGGGTCGGCAAGCGCGTTGAACTCGGCGGATGCCGTGTGGTTGCCAGCCGTGACGCCGCCGCCCATCCAGGTGAGCTCGGTGATGCGGGCGGCGAGATCGGGGCGGGCGAGCGCGAGCGCCGCGATGTTCGTCAGCGGGCCGAGCGCCAGGATGCGGTGCGGGCCATCCTGTTCGAGCCAATTGCAGAGTGCGGTGAAGGCGTCGCTTTCGGGCAGGGCGGCGGCTTCGGGCAGCGTCGTGCCCGATGTCGGGATGCCTGTTTCGCCGAGGATCGCCTGGGCGGTCTCGATCTCGCCCAGCACGGCTGAAGCGCGGCCGGAGTGGATCGGGAAGGTCCAGCCGAAGGCCTTGGCGGCGCCGGCGGCGTTCAAGCGCACCTGCGGCAGCGGCGTGTTGCCGAAGACCAGCGAGATGCCCGCGATGTCGAGCTTGGCATGCGCCACGACCAGAATGGCGGCGATGTCGTCGAAGCCCATGTCGGTGTCGATCCAGACGCCCATGATATTACCTGTAGCGAGAGAGTGGGGCAGCGGCGCCAAGCGGCAGATCGAAGGCAAGCGTGGCGCCGATGGCATGGCTCGGCTCACCGGCATCGACCTCGGCCTTGATGGGGCCGAGCGGCGTGTCGAGCAGATATTCTCTGACGTTGCCGGCAAACGAGGTGCCGCGCACGGTGCCTTGGAAAGGACCTGAACCAAGGATCACCATGCGCGGACGCCAGGCCAGGCCTTTGGCGGCCATTGGCACTGGAATTTGGGGCACTGGAGCGGAAAGCTCGACGAGCGCGTTGGGTGTCACGAGCTTGCCGTTTTCCAGCGCAAAGACGTTTTCGAAGCCGACGAAATCGGCGACGAAGGCCGAGACGGGCTTGTTGTAGATTTCCTCCGGCGTGCCGATCTGTTCGATGCCGCCGTTCAGCATCACCACGATCCGGTCGGCGAGCGCCAGCGCCTCTATCTGGTCGTGGGTGACGAAGATCATGGTGACGCCGGTTTCCTTCTGGACGCGCTGCAGCTCGGCGCGCATTTCCAAGCGCAGGCGGGCGTCGAGATTGGAGAGCGGCTCGTCGAGAAGCAGCACCTTGGGTTCCATCACCATGGAGCGGGCAAGTGCCACGCGCTGCTGCTGGCCGCCGGAGAGCTCGCCGGGCTTGCGGGCTGCGAAACTGGCGAGGCCGACGGATTTGATGCCCGATGTTACCTTCGCGTCGAGATCCTGGCCGCTGACGCCCTTGAGACGCAGGCCGAAGGCGACGTTTTCATAGACGGTCAGATGCGGGAACAGCGCGTAGGACTGGAAGACCAGGCCGACATTGCGCTTGTTGGCGGAAACGCGGGTGATATCGGCGCCATCCAGCGTGATGCGGCCGGAGGCGGGGTTGAGGAGGCCGGCGATCGAGCGCATCGTCGTGGTCTTGCCGCAGCCGGAGGGGCCTAGCAAAGCGACGAGTTCGCCCTTCTTAATCGAGAGATCGAGATCCTTCACCGCGACCGTATCGCCGTAGGCAAGCGTCAGCTTGTCGAGTTGCAGATAGGTGTCAGACATAGCGAGAGAACCCCAGGAAGCGTTCGGCAAGGAAGACGATGCCGATGGACAGAAAGGCGAGCAGCGCCGAGAGCGCGGCGATCGACGGGTCGTAGGTGGTTTCCATGTAGCCCAGCATGTCGATCGGCAGCGTGCGGACGCCGGGACCGGACAGGAAGAGCGAGACGGGCACCTGGTTGAAGCTGGTGACGAAGCCGAGGATGAAGGCGGCGAGAATGCCGCCGCGGATGTTCGGCATCACCACGCGGAAGAAGGCGCCTGATCGCGACGAGCCGAGCAGCACGGCCGCTTCCTCGATATCGGAGCGCAGGTTGTTGAGGCTGGCGGAGACGACGCGCACGGCATAAGGCAGCACCAGTGCGGTGTGCGCGAAGAACAGCGCCAGCGTGATGTTGAAGCCGAAGGGCACGACCAGATAGCGCAACAGCGCCAGGCCGACGATGATCCCCGGCACGATGATCGGCAGCGAGACGATGGTGCGGATGGTTTCCGCGCCCGGCAGCTTGTAGCGCGACAGCGCGTAGGCGGCGGGGATGCCGAGGACAAGGGCCGCCAGCGTGCCGCCGACGGCGAGCAGCATCGACATGGCGAAACTGTCGCGGAAGCTGTCGATGGTGAAGACCTTGAAGACCCAGCGCAGCGACAGGCCCTGCGGCGGGAAGGCAAGCGTATCGCCGGCAGAGAGCGAGGCGGCGATGATGATGAAGAAGGGGCCGATCAGGAAGATCAAGAGCAGGCCGAGCACCAGCGGCGAGAGGATGCGGGAGGTCATCGCTTGTTCCTCCCGCTCGCGTTTCTAGCCGTGGCCAGACGCTTCAACAGGATATTGGCGGCGAAGCTCATGACGATCAGCATGAAGGCGATGACGCTGGCGGCGACGAAGTCGTTGGCGACCGAAACCTGCTGGTAGAGCAGGGTTTCCAGCATCAGCACCTTGGAGCCGCCGAGCACGGCGGGGGTGATATAGGCGGTGAGCGAGCCGGTGAAGACGAGCGTGCCGCCGACGACGAGGCCTTCGCGGGTGAGAGGGAGGATCACCTTCCAGAACACTTGGAACCAGTTGGCGCCGAGCACGCGGGCGGCCGGAATGGCGTCCTTCGGCATGTTTTCGAGCGCGCTGATCAGTGAGAGGATCATCAGCGGCAGGAAGAGCTGCAGCAGGCCGATGAAGACGGCGGTCTCTGTGAAAAGCAGGCGCAGCGGGCTGTCGTTGAGCCCGAGGCCCTGGATCGCCTGGTTGACGATCCCCGTCCGGCCGAGGATGACGATCCAGGCATAGGTGCGGGCAACCGGCGAGATCATCAGCGGTAGCGTCACGAGGCCGATCATCCGGCCCTTGCCCTTCGGTGGCAGGTTGACGATGGCAAAGGCCGCCGCATAGCCGATGACGGCGGAGACGGCGGTGACTTCGAGGCCGAGCTTGAAGGTGCGCAGGAAGACCGTGCGGTTCAGCGATTGTGAGAAGAAGCTGGTATAGGCGCTGAGCGTCCAGCTGCCGTCGATGTGAAACCCTTCCGAGAGAAGGATGATGACGGGCAGCAGGAAGACCAGCGCGGCGAACAGGGCCGCGGGCAGGGCAAGCGCCAGGGCTTCCGTGCGGTTTTGAAACATGAGGCGTCTTTCAGAGCAATCGCTTTAGGCGGCTCCAGCCGGTGCCGGAACCGCCGTGGTGGCTGGTGGCCGTTACTGGCCGACCGTGTCGTTCCAATCCTTCAGCCAGCCGGCGCGGTTATCCAAGGCTGCGGCCGAGGGGATCAGCTTCAGGTTCTTCACCGTATCCTCGCCGTAGGTCAGGTTGTTGGCGGCTTCCTCGGAGATCTTCACCTCCTTGTTGGCCGGGCTGTCGACCAGCTTTTCGGCGAGCTTGGTCTGGATCTCGGTGGAGAGCCAGAAATCCATGAACTGCAGCGCGAGGTCCTGGTTCTTCGAGCCCTTGGTCATCACCATGACGTTCATGCCGCCGGTCTGGCCTTCCTTGGGCGTTGCCCAGGAGACGGGGACGTCGAGCTTGGTGAAGCCCGCCCAGGAGAAGCGGCCGATCGGTGCGGCCCAGATTTCTTCCTGCTGCATCAGCTGCACCAGTTGTGAGGACTTTTCATAGAAGGTGACGATGTCGTCCTTCTTTTCGCCGACGGCCGCGATCGGCGCCTTCAGGTCGGGGCTGTCCTTGCCCAGCGCCAGGCCGAGCATGTAGAGCGCCGGCGGGCCCTGGTTGGTGGTGACGTTCGGGAAGGCGACGTGGCCGACATACTCAGGCTTCAGCAGATCGGCCCAGCTCTCGATCTTCATCTTGTCGGAGCGGTAGGCGATCGAGGTGGCGTAGAAGGTGTAGCCGACGCTCATGCCGTCGCCGTTCGGGTCCTTGGCGAGGTCGTAGAGCTTGTCGAAATTGGTGAGCTTTGCGGTGTCGATCTTGTCGATCAGGCCCTTGCGGGTGGCCGACAGGGCATCGGCCATGGAGACGACGGCCATGTCGACGACGGGGTTTGCCTTGTTGGCTTCCATCTTCGCCAGGCGCTCGACGCTGTTGCCGGTTTCGACCACCAGCTTGCAGCCGCACTTGGCTTCGAAGGGGTCGTAGACGATCGATTTGAAGTCATCCTGCGCGAAGGCGTAGACGGAGATCGTCAGTGTCTTTTCCTGAGCGCTGGCGGCGATCGGGGAGAGCGCCAGAAATGCCGCGGAGGCGATAAGGGCATGCTTCATGTCAGTTGGTCTCCGTCTCTGGATGGTCTGCAAGGGCCGATGGCCCGGATGATTGGCGCGCGACCAACCGCATAGGGACGCGGTCGGTTTCGGCGGTGACGAGGGTGCCCTCGCGGCTGCCGACGGTCTGGATGGTTCTGACCAACGAGGAAATGGCAATCTCGGCGATGGTGCCCATGTCCATGGCGACGGTGGTCAGGGCCGGCGTGACGACAGGCGACCAGATGAGGTCGTCGAAACCCGTCACGCTTGCGGTGGCGGGCACGTCGATGCCGTCGCGCTGCAGTTCGGTCAGCGCGCGCAGTGCCTGCAGGTCGGAAAGCGCCGCGAAGGCGGTGAAGCCTTCCTTGACCTTTTCCTTGAGGCCGAGCGGACAGCCGTCGCCGCGATCCCGTTCCAGGCGCTCGATCCACAGGGTCGCGGAGCTCATGCCGGCGCGAAGGCCGGAGCGGATGCCGCCGGCGCGGTCGTTCTGCACGTTCGATCCGGGATTGTTGCCGATGATCAGGATACGCTTGTGGCCGAGTGCGGCGAGGTGGTCGGCAATGGCGCGGCCGCCCTGGATATGGTCGGCGGCAACGGTATTGCCAGGGGTGGAAGCCGTGTCGATCACGGCGACGGGACAGCTGGCGGCGGAGATGCGCGTTCCGCGCCGCGGCACGATCACCATGCCCTCGACGCCGCGCTCGATCAGGCGGTTGATCGCCTCGGTCTGCGCGCCGACGCTGCCGCGCGAGTCGGCGATGAGGACGCCATATCCGGCCGAGGTGGCGGCGAACTCGATTGCCTGGGCAAGCTTGGGGAAGAGGGGGTTGGCGATATCGGGCAGCACGAGGCCCAGAACGCCGCTGCGGCCGGTTCTCAATGCGCGGCCAGCCTGACTTGGGACATAGCCGAGCGACGCGGCGTGTTCCTTGATCCGTTCGGCCAGTTGTTCGGAGACGCGACCCTTGCCTGACAGAGCGTTCGAGACCGTCGCGACGGAGACGCCGAGCGACGTCGCTATCCTGCTCAGGTTGGGTCCGGGTCTCGCTGGCGGCATGATTTTCGGGACGCTTAGATTAATCGTTTAATCATTGCGTATATCACACCGGGGACATTGTCGAATCGAAATTGGCCGTCGACGCAATTTGTCCGCATTCGACCATCCATGCGGCATAAAAAAACCCCGCGAGCGCGGGGTTTATTATTTCTGTCAGTCTCAGCTCGCCTTTGGCGGGGCC
>UCEU01000058.1 GCA_900471485.1 Hyphomicrobiales bacterium | reverse complement strand
ATGTATCAAGGCTGTACACTTGTGCCGAGGATCTAAGCACGCCTCCGGGAATGCAACGGTGCGGCTTAAGAAAAACGGGCCAAACAAGTGACGACGGCATCGCGCAAGCTATCCAGCCATGTGGGGCAAAGAGACCGATAAGTACACGGCGCGCGGCCGAGAATGACGTCGAGAGTGGTAAAACCGTCCCGCCCAAATTGCCGGGAGCGTGAAAGTCAGTTCAAACAAAACGCCCGGTCAAGCCGGGCGCTGTCATTTCAGTTGGCCGAAAGCTTCACCGCCGCTTCGCTCTGTGGCGATGCCGGCCGGCTAAGCGCGACCCTCGGTGCGGCCGCCTCCACCCGCTCAAGTCCGGTCTGGTTCTGCATGGCCTGCCATTCGCCTTCATGTTTGAGGGAAATCTCCTGGGGCACGAATATCGTCGTCATGTCGTCTCGCTGGTTACTGAACTGGAACAAGGGTGTGAAGTGCAAGCGGACGAGTTAACGCACCGGCTTGGCAATGGTTGCGTCGTCATTGTCGTCGCTGGCAACAGGACCGCCACGGGAGAGGTCGCCGCCGCTGACATGGGCGGGAACATGCATTTCGTGACGAACGCCCGGCGTCAGCGTCAGGTCCACCTGGTGCGGCGGCATGACCTGCGCCGTCTTCATGCGGTTCGGCTTGGCGCGCTTCATGCGATCGGGCGCTTCGGTGCGCTTGTCGGGAACGTGGGTGTCTGGAACATGAGTGTGCATCGTCCGCCTCCTTTTCAGCACGCAAGCGGTGCATCTGCACGGCTCAACTAAACCCAAACGACGTAGGCGCGGGATGGTTCCAAGGAAAACGCTCGTTCTTCTGACGAAAATTGGATCGCACGCGCTCGGCCGATCTTGACTGCTGGGCGAAGTTCACTACCTTCGCCCTATCCCGCAGCCTCGGACATCGGCTGACGGGCAACCTGGTGCCGGGCCCCTCTGGCGAGAGTTTTTACGGCGCTCTCGCGATGTCGGTACCGCCTGCAAATAAGCCGGCGGATTTTCATTCGATGAAAAAGCACACCATGCCTTATGCGCATGCCCGTTGTGGTATGTCGCATTTTCTCCGCGTATCCACGCTCTTGAACACCACGATCAGTGGGGAGGTTCGCTCATGAGCACCCCCACCAAGACGAAATCGACACTCAGCTATTTCACCTGGTCCTTCATCGTCACGGCCGTCGGCCTCGCGCTCGGCGCGGCACTCGGCTGGCAGACCACCGGTACGATCGGCGGCATGGCGACCGTCTTCTTCATTTGTACGGTGCTTGCCGTGCTCGAGATCTCGCTCTCCTTCGACAACGCCATCGTCAACGCCAACAAGCTGAAGGAGATGACGCCGGAATGGCAGCATCGCTTTCTGACCTGGGGTATCGTCATTGCCGTCTTCGGCATGCGCATCGTCTTCCCGCTGGCGATCGTCGCCATCGCGGCGCAGATCGGCCCATGGGAAGCCTTGGTTCTCGCCGCCCGCGAGCCTGCCGAATATGCCCGCATCATGAACGACGCGCATCTGCCGATCGCGGCCTTCGGCGGCACCTTCCTGATGATGGTCGGCCTCAACTACTTCTTCAACCACGAGAAGGACGTGCACTGGATTTCAGGCCTTGAACGCATGATGGCCCGCTCGGCCACCATCAAGGGCATCGAGATCGCCTTCGTGCTGGCCCTCATCCTAGTCTTCTCCTCCTTCCTGCCGGAAGCAGAAGCGAGCACCTTCGTCCATAGCGCCATCTATGGTCTTCTGACCTTCCTCGCGGTCGAGGTTGTGGGCGGCCTGCTGGATGCCTCGCAAAAGACGATGAGCGCCGCCGCCAAGGGTGGCCTCGGCGCCTTCATCTATCTGGAAGTGCTGGATGCCAGCTTCTCCTTCGACGGCGTCATCGGCGCCTTCGCGCTGACGCAGAACCTCTTCGTCATCGCCATCGGCCTCGGCATCGGCGCCATGTATGTGCGCTCCATGACGATCATGCTGGTGGAAAAGGGAACGCTTGCCGAATACCGCTATCTCGAGCACGGCGCCTTCTACGCCATCCTGATCCTCTCGGTGATCATGTATGTGCAGACGCTGTATCATATCCCCGAAGTCATCACCGGCCTCGGCGGCGCCACCCTGATCGGCATCTCGCTGTGGTCCTCCATCCGCTACAACAGGAAGGAACAGGCCGAAGAGCACGCGAGCGAGAAGATGCACGCGCAGAAGGAGCAGCAGGTACAGGCCTGACGCTCCCACTTATCGGAAATAGGGCCGCGACATCCGTCGCGGCTCCAAATCCGAACAAAAATAAAGCCCGCGACACCAGGTTGCGGGCTGTTTCGTTTCAGGCGTGGGACCGCCTATATAAAGACGACCTTAGTGGCCGATCCTGCTGAATGCGCTTGGATTGATCCCGAGTGTCTGCAGGTCACGGGCCTTGGGGCGACGGCCGGATTCGATCGCGGCGCTCACCGCGTTGGCGGCACCGATCATCGCAAAGGCACGCCCAAAAAAGCCATCACGAATGGACTGACGGAAGGACATTGATCTTCTCTCTTGCTTTATGATTGACCACTTACATATGCGCTCGCGCAGCAGTGATCACAACAGCCGCGAATTCAACCCAGCCATGCAGGAACGGATGGGGTGGATGGGGCCGCTGGCGGGAAATATGCCTTATTTCAAGAGTCCGTCAACCAGCAGCATCAGGGCGAAGGAGCAAACCGATAGCCCAACGCTGCAGGCCATCGCTAGTCGCAGCCGCCTGAACCGGCCGTCGATAAAGAACGGTGTCAAGCGCGAAAATTGCCTTCCCTTGCCCTCTCCCGAGCGAAGGCTTCTCTCCTCTGGGAGCAAAACCATCGATTTGGTCCGCCAGAGTATGAGCGCATTGGTGATGAAGCCGCCTGCAAAGCCGAGCACGAAAAGCGACATCAGAACATAATTGACAGCTTGAACAACTGTGGTTGGCTCTTCTACGTGCATGACAACACCACCTCAGCGGTTTCGCAATTTATCTGAACGATATAACCGCTGCGATCAGCAACACCCACGGCAACAGGCCGACCCATCCCGCCATCGAGGACTCGCAGAGCAGCGAGCCATCCGGGCCGCGCTTGAAACCAAGCCAGTTAAATCCGCGCTCGCCTGATGAGGCGCTCTCGACGCGGATTTTACCCAACGATGCAAGCGGCAGCAGCGTTCTGGCTGTGGTGTACCCTATGACTTCCAATAGAAAATCGACAACAAACACGTTCACGTCTCCGGATTGCGCGAAAACGCGCCGCGATAGTCTGATAGTGTAGGTGGCACGACTTAAAACTTTAAGTCGCGAATGAAGAAGTATGCAAGTGTGATGAATGTGCGCTTACTTGCCGGGCGTTCGCAGTCGAGGCAGTAAAGCCGTCCCCGCACCCCATGGACTTCCCCCGA
>UCEU01000061.1 GCA_900471485.1 Hyphomicrobiales bacterium | reverse complement strand
GTTAAACCGGACAGTAGTGGCCTTGTGCCGAGAATCTAATCACGCCTCCAGGAATGCAACGGTGCGACCGGAGGCCTGACGAGCCAGCATCTGGCGCACGTATCGGCCATCAGTGTGCAGGTCCATTGGCGTCGAATGCGTGCCATCGTCCTCGGGACAAGCCCGAGGACGACGGCAGAGCGGATAGCAATCCCCAACACAAAAACGGTGACCATCCGGCCGCCGTTCATACCCCTCACCCGCGACCACGATAGGTCGCCACACCCTGGTCGGGCAGCCACACGCCCTCGGGCGGCTTGCCGGTCTGCCAGAACACGTCGATCGGGATGCCGCCGCGCGGATACCAGTAGGCGCCGATCCTGAGCCACTTCGGATCGAGCAACTCGACCAGCCGCTTGGCGATATAGATCGAGCAATCCTCGTGGAAGGCGCCGTGGTTGCGGAAGGAGTGCAGAAAGAGTTTTAGCGCCTTGGATTCCACCAGCCATTCGTTCGGGATGTAGTCGATGACGATATGGGCGAAATCCGGCTGCCCGGTCATCGGGCAGAGCGAGGTGAATTCGGGCGCGGTGAAGCGCACGACATAATCGGTGCCGGCATGGTTGGACGGCACCTTCTCGAGCACCGCCGTTTCGGGCGAGGTCGGCGCTTCGGTCTGTTTTCCCAGCATGGACAGGCTGGAGACGTCGGTATTGGGCATTCAAGCCTCCTTGATGACTTTGACGCGGATGCCGTGGGCCTTTTCGCCCTCCGGCTCGACGTGAATGGCGATGCTGGAGCCCGGATGCGCTGCGCGGATGGCATCCTCGAGGCGGTCGCAGATATCGTGCGCCTGCCTTACAGACATTGCGGCCGGCACGACAAGATGGAAATCGATGAAAGTGACGGCGCCGGCGCGCCGGGTCTTGAGATCATGCACGCCGAGTGAGCCCGCCGCATGCGTGGCGATCGCCTGTTTGATCGCCTCCTCTTCCTGCGGCTCCACCGCCTGATCCATCAGCCCGCCGATCGAATGCGAGATCACCTTCCAGCCCTGATAGAGGATGTTGATGGCAACCAGAATGGCGAGGATCGGGTCGAAGATCGCATAGCCGGTGGCGATCGCAAGCAGCAGGCCGATCAGCACGCCGACGGAGGTGACGACGTCAGACATGATATGCTGGCCATCCGCCGTCAGCGCCGCCGAACGATACTTGCGCCCTGTGGTGATCAAGAGCCGCGCCCAGACCGCGTTGATCACGCCGGCCGCGAAATTGATGGCAAGACCCAGCACCGGCGCCTCGAGCATACGGGGATCGGCGAGATGCCCGACCGCCTCGTTGACGATCAGAAGGGCTGCGACCACGATCAGCACGCCCTCGGTAACCGCCGAGAGATATTCCGCCTTGTGGTGCCCGAAGGGATGATCATGATCCGCCGGCTTCTGCGCATAGCGGATGACGAAGAAGGCGATGAAGGCGGCGACGACGTTGACCGTCGATTCCAGCCCGTCGGACAAAAGCGCCACCGACCCCGTGACCCACCATGCCACCATCTTCAGGCCCATGACGCCAAGCGACATCGGAATGCCCCAGAATGCCAGCTTCCGAACCGTAAGGTTTCCCTGTTCGCCCATCTCTGTCCCTCTGCCTTCCTAGATGTCCAATACCGGTGCGGATGCGAACGAATTGCAGAAACAACGCCATTCAAACGCAAAACCGCCCGCGCGAAAATCGCGCAGGCGGCTGTTGCGGGGGATATGGGCTAGAAATGGCGATTTGTCAAAGCGGAAGTGGCGTTGGGAGGTCGACGGGCGGTATTGGCCGCGCCTCAAACCTCGGAGGAATGGATAACCTGCGTCTTGGACCGCAAGGCACTCAAGGCGATCAGATGGACGACCTCCAGAGGAGCAGTGCAAAGATCGTCGATCACCTTGATCTGGAAGTCCTCCGCAGCGCGTGACAATGCCGTAAACACCACGCAGTTCTGTGTCATCATCCCGCAGATCAGCAATTCCGTCGTTCCCCTCAAATGATCTGCGAGGTTCGTCTCCTGAAATGCGTCTGCATACTGCTTCGTCACCACCGGAGCATCGCCAGCCGCAGCCAGGATCGCCGGGCGGATCGCGGAACCATCACTGCCGGCGGCAAACAGGCCTGTCGGCGCTGTCGAAACATGCCGAACGAGGACAGTCCCGTCACCCCTTGCGCGCGCTTGCCGGATCGCCTCGACGACCCGCTTCTCTGTTTCTTCGGCCTCCCAGAGCGGCAGCGCGCCGTCGGGGAAATAGTCATTCTGAACGTCGATCACGAGAAGGGTGCGGGTCATGAGGAGGCTCCATTTTGATGTTTCGCCCCCAGTGATGACATCCGATTTGGTCGCCGTTGAGTGGCCTGATTGCCTTTTATCGTGTAAATCGGGCCAATGCGCATCGCCATTATCGCTTATGACCATATCAGCCCGTTCATGCTATCCACGCCGCTGGCCGTGTTTGGCGAGGCGCTCCTTGCGGGTGGACATCAGGTTCAAGTGTGCTCGGATCAGTTCCGGCTGAACACGAGCGGCGGCATGATCATCGAGGCCGCCCACCGGCTGGATGCTGTCGATGACGCCGATATCGTCATTCTACCGGGTTGGCGGAGCGTGGACGAGCCGGTATCGCCTGATATCGTTGCCAAGCTGAAGGCGGCCGATGCTCGGGGATCCATCGTCGTGGGCCTATGCCTGGGGGCCTTCGGCCTTGCCGAGGCCGGATTGCTGGATCGGCGGCGCGCAACGACCCATTGGGCACACGCGGAGACCTTCGCGGCCCGCTATCCGCATGTAACGGTCGACGCGGCCGCGCTGTTCGTGGATGAAGGCCGTGTCCTGACTTCCGCCGGTGTCGCTTCGGGTCTGGATTGCTGCCTGCATCTGCTTGGCCGGATTTGCGGGATTGGTGAAGCAAACCGGATAGCGCGCCATCTCGTCGTCGCCCCTCAGCGCGCGGGCGGACAACCGCAACTGATCGAGCGACCGGCGATCGGAACGACTGCCGATCGACGAGTGACCGAACTTCTAGAAGTCCTGCGCGCCGATCCCATCGCGCCGCCTTCGTTGGATGAACTGGCCAAGCGCTCGAACATGAGCCGCCGGAGCCTGACGCGCCATATCCGGGCACGGACCGGAGGTAGCCTTGGCGAATGGATAAGGCGCGTTCGCGTGGCACGAGCGAAGGAGCTATTGGTGGCCGGCGTACGCGGGTTGGACGACGTCGCCGTGCGCAGCGGTTTCCCTGATGCCCATGCGCTACGCACGGCATTCCGCATCGAAGTCGGCGTGACGCCGGTGCAATGGCTGGCGCACCAAAGGGTTCCCGGTGCCGCGCTCTCTCTGATGTCGGGAAAGTCCTAGTTTTTTCGCAAAGTCGCCGGGCGGAACCTTCACGAGAATTCCCGTAGCACCTCAATCACAGCAGATTTCACGATGGGCTTCTTCGGTTAACAAAGGCCGCGGACGGCAACGACGCCACGATCAGAGACCCAAGTCCAAACCAAGCATGCTGCTTATGACGAAGGCGAGGCCCCCGACGACCAAGAGCGCCAGCATGAAGGCTCCCGCGATCTTGCCGCCCGCGAGCAGGACCGAGCCTCTCTCGATCTTATCCGCCTGATCGTAATGCCACTTGATGGCGAAGTACATTCCCGTGCCCAACGCGAGAATCTTGAAAATCACGAAGACTATGGGAAACCAGTCCATGGCAAATATCCTTACGTGCGGCACTGCGCGTTTTATGCTCCTGTTTTAGGCAAACGCGTACTGCTTATTGTGCAACGCAGATATGTAATCGCGTACTGAGGTTCGCGCCGACGGTCAATGACCCGGCCCCGTAGCCTCAATGTCCGCAAGGGGCCGAAAGTGGCCGTAACCGCTACTCCTCACCCTCACCCCGGCGCGGTGACCACCATCGAACAAGGGCGATCAATGTGCTAATCATGCTGTGCTGAAAGGCACGAGATTGGAAGGGATGCGTCAATGGATGATTTTCATGGAAAACGCATGCTTCTTGAATTCCTGAGAAAGCACAGGCTGGCGGTGATCGCGACCAGCCATCGTGATGGAAAACCGGAGGCTGCCACGATCGACTTCTCGGTGCGCGACAATCTTGAGGTCGTGTTCAGCGCTTTCAAGGAGACGCGAAAGTTCGGCAATCTCGCGGAGAGCCCCGGCGTCGCCTTCGTAGTCGGATGGGACGACAACATCACCGTTCAATATGAGGGTGAGGCAACAAGGGTTGCTGCCGACGATATCGAAGAATACCAGGCAGCCTATCTCGACAGCCTTCCGGCCGCCAGGGAGTTCATCGAGAGAGGGGCCGTGATCTTCAAAGCGACGCCACGGTGGATTCGGTACTCCGATTTCAACCAGGAGCCTCCCGAGTTGATCGAAATCCAATTCTGAAAAACGCAGGGACCATCAACCGCTACTCCCCGCCCTCACCCGCATCACCACCAAACATCACCGTCTGCGGCCAGCGCAGCAGCGCCGCCTCGCCGGCCCCGTTCAGCGCATAGACGCCCTTCCCCTGCCGGTCGAACCAGCCATAGACATTGTCGAGCAGGATGCGCCCTGCCTGCGGCGCCCATGTCTTCATGTCGCGCGGCCGCGCCAATCCCTGTTGCAGCGCCGAGGCGCAGATCAGCGCCTGTTGCCGGTAGGCGGTCATGATCGGCGAGCGCGTGGCGCCGCCGAGCGCCGGATCGCCCTGCCTCTTCCGGTGCTCTTTCACAAGCCGCGTCCGCCGCTTCGGGTTCGTCCGCGGCATCGGCGATACCGAGCTGACGATGACGCTGACCTCGCCGGTATCGGATATCCCGAGCATGCCGATCCCCATCCTCCGGCAGAGATCGCGATAACGCCTGTCCGCCTCCCGCCCCCGCCCCTTGGCCGAGAT
>UCEU01000070.1 GCA_900471485.1 Hyphomicrobiales bacterium | reverse complement strand
AGGGGTTGGGGAGGGGACTTGCTTCGGTCTTAGAATGGCTGTCATCGGTTCCGTCCCACTCCCTGAAACGTTGCAGTCCTGTCATATCGGCTCTGTACAACATCGATCCGCTTGGCTAAACCGCCGTTGAAAACATGAAGAACGGGATTTCCAGATGATCGATGCGAAGACGCTTGACGCCAAGGCCCTGGCCGCCCGCTTCCCCGGCGATTTCACCTTCGGCGTGGCGACGGCCGCCTTTCAGATCGAGGGCGCTTCGAAGGCCGATAGGCGCAAGCCGTCGATCTGGGATGCCTTCTGCAACATGCCGGGCCGGGTCTTCAATCGCGACAATGGCGACGTCGCCTGCGATCACTATAACCGCCTCGACGAGGATCTCGATCTCATCAAGTCGCTCGGCGTCGAGGCCTATCGCTTCTCCATCGCCTGGCCGCGCATCATCCCTGACGGTACCGGGCCGGTGAACGAGAAGGGGCTCGATTTCTACGATCGCCTCGTCGATGGCTGCAAGGCGCGGGGTATCAAGACCTTCGCGACGCTCTATCACTGGGATCTGCCGCTGCTGCTCGCCGGCGACGGCGGCTGGACGGCGCGGTCGACGGCCTACGCCTATCAGCGCTACGCCAAGACCGTGATGGCGCGTCTCGGCGATCGTCTGGATAGCGTCGCGACCTTCAACGAGCCGTGGTGCATCGTCTGGCTGAGCCATCTCTACGGCATCCATGCGCCGGGCGAGCGCAACATGCAGGCGGCACTGCACGCCATGCACTACATGAACCTCGCCCATGGCCTCGGCGTCGAGGCGATCCGCTCGGAAGCGCCGAACGTGCCTGTCGGCCTGGTGCTCAACGCCATGTCGGTCATCCCGGGGTCCGACAGTGCAGCCGATCAGGCCGCCGGCGAGCGGGCGCACCAGTTCCACAACGGCGCCTTCTTCGATCCCGTCTTCAAGGGCGAATATCCGAAGGAATTCCTGGAGGCGCTTGGCGACCGTATGCCTGTCGTCGAGGAGGGTGATCTTGCTGTTATCAGCCAGAAGCTCGACTGGTGGGGGCTCAACTATTACACGCCGCTGCGCGTGGCCGACGATCCCAAGAAGAGCGGCGATTTCCCCTGGACGGTCGATGCGCCCCGTGTCAGCGACGTCAAGACCGATATCGGCTGGGAGGTCTATGCGCCGGCGCTGAAGCATGTGGTGGAGGATCTCTACCGCCGCTACGACCTGCCGGAGTGCTATATCACCGAGAACGGCGCCTGCGACAATACCGGCATCGAAGCGGGCGTGGTCGAGGACAAGATGCGGCTCGATTATTATATCCAGCATCTCGATGTCGTCGCCGACCTCATCAAGGATGGCTATCCGATGCGCGGCTATTTCGCCTGGAGCCTGATGGACAATTTCGAGTGGGCGGAAGGCTATCGCATGCGCTTCGGCCTCGTGCATGTCGATTACGACACCCAAGTGCGCACGGTGAAGACGAGCGGCAAGTGGTATTCGGAGCTCGCCGCGCAGTTTCCGAAGGGCAACCACAAGAGCGCCTGATCGCCTTAGTTCGAATTGTCTATGCGGCAGGTAGATTTTTTCCTGCCGCATCGCACAAATAAAAAAACATCCCTATCCGGTTTCAACCACCGGCGGCATAAGTTGCAGCAACAGGAAAGGCGAAACGTCTTTCCTTCCCGCCCGCAACGAAAGCCGCGTCCATGTCTCGCACCCGTGATTGTCTTCGAATGTGCCGCCCGATTGGCTAATCGGCGCGATAGCGGTTATAGAACCGCCAGTTTTTGAAGACCAACACACGCGAGCATGAAATGACACTCCAACACCAGGCCCAACAAGACGCTGCCCAGGGCGCGTCCGGCGGCCATTCCGGGCGAGAGCCAGAGGGCGCGGCGGGGGCGATCCCGATGGTCGCCTTTGAAGGCGCCGGCAAGCGCTACGGGCCATCAGGCGAGGGCGGTTTCACCGCGGTCGAAAAGGTCGATCTCACCGTGGCGCGCGGCGCCATCACCGGCATCATCGGCCGCTCCGGCGCCGGCAAGTCGACGCTGATCCGCATGGTCAACGGGCTGGAGACGGCGACCTCGGGCAAGGTGCTCGTCGATGGCGTGGATGTCGGCGGGCTCAGCGAAGAGGGGCTTCGCGGCCTGCGCCGCCAGGTCGGCATGATCTTCCAGCACTTCAACCTTCTGTCCTCGCGCACCGCCTTCGACAATGTGGCGCTGCCGCTGGAGATCGCGGGTGTCGACAGGCAGACGATCCGCGCCAAGGTCGGGCCGCTGCTCGATCTCGTCGGGCTCGGCGACAAGGCGGGCAATTACCCCTTGGAGCTGTCGGGTGGCCAGAAGCAGCGCGTCGGCATCGCCCGCGCTTTGGCGACCGATCCAAAGCTGCTTCTCTCCGACGAAGCCACCTCGGCGCTCGATCCGGAGACGACGCAGTCGATCCTTGAGCTGCTGAAGCGCATCAATGCCGAACTCGGGCTCACCGTTCTTCTAATCACCCACGAGATGGAGGTGGTGAAGACCATCGCCAGCCACGTCGCGGTGATTGATGCCGGCAAGATCGTCGAGGCCGGACGGACCTTCGACGTCTACACCAACCCGCAGCACCAGACGACGCGTACGCTGCTTGCCTCGGCGCTGAAGCTGCCGGAGTGGCTGCGTTCGGGCATCAAGGCGCAGCCGTCTTCGGGCGACCGGGCGCTGGTGCGGCTGGTGTTCTTCGGCGAAACCGCCTTCAAGCCGCTCACTGGCCGGCTGGTCGCGGAGCTCGGCTCCGACGTCAATATTCTTGCCGGCGCGATCGAGGAGATCGGGGGCGAGCCCTTCGGTTCGCTGGTCGTTTCCTATTCCGCCGATCCTGACGTGATTGCGCGTGCCGACCGCTTCTATGCGGAAACCGGTCTCAAGACGGAGGTGCTCGGTTATGTCGCCTGATATGATCTACAACCTCCTCTCCAAGGCGCTGATGCAGACCCTGCAGATGGTGTTCGTGGCCGGTATCGTCGGCTCGATCATCGGCCTGCCGATCGGCGTGTTCCTGGCCACCTCGGGCAAGGGCGAGCTGTTTCCGGCGCCGAAGACAAACCGGGTGCTCGGGCTCGTCGTCAACGCCGCACGCTCGACGCCGTTCATCATCCTCGTCGTCGCCATCGTGCCCCTGACGCGCCTGTTGACGGGCACGTCGATCGGCACCTGGGCGGCGATCGTGCCGCTCACCATCGCCACCATCCCCTTCTTTGCCCGCCTCGTCGAATCCGCCATCCGCGAGATCGACAAGGGGCTGATCGAGGCTGCCCGCGCCATGGGCGCCACGCCGTTCCAGATCGTCTTCAAGGTGCTTTTGCCGGAAGCGCGGCCGAGCATCCTCATGGCCTTGACGATGACCATCGTCAGCCTGATCGGCTACTCGGCCATGGTCGGCGCCGTCGGCGGCGGCGGGCTGGGCGATCTCGGCATTCGCTACGGCTACCAGCGCTTCAATCCCGAGATGATGGTGATGGTCGTGATCGTGCTGATCGTTCTCGTGCAGCTCGTCCAGAGCGCCGGCGACGGGCTTGCCCGCCGCTTCGACAAGCGCAACCGGAAAAACTGACCCTTTAACAACAAACCATAATTCAACACAGGAGACACCCATGAAGAAGTTCATCATCGCAGCCGCGCTCGCTGCCTTCGCAGCCGGCTCGGCACTTGCCGAAGACATCAAGGTCGGCGTCACGCCGGGCGAGCACGCGCAGATCATGGAAAAGGTCGCGGAGATCGCCAAGACCAAGGGTCTCAACATCGAGATCGTCGAGTTCTCCGACTATGTCGTGCCGAACCAGGCCCTCAACGATGGCGACATCCAGGCCAACTCGTTCCAGCACCAGCCTTACCTCGACAACCAGATCGCCGACCGCAAGTTCGATCTCGTCAGCATCGGCACGACCATTACCACCCCGATGGGCGTCTATTCCAAGAAGGTTAAGAGCCTCGACGAGCTTAAGGAAGGCGCCACCGTCGCCATCCCGAACGACCCGACCAATGGCGGCCGCGCGCTGCTCGTTCTCGCCTCCAAGGGCCTGATCAAGTTCAAGGACAATCCGGGCGTCAAGGTCACCGTCGCCGACATCATCGAGAACCCGAAGAAGATCGACTTCGCCGAAATCGACGCCGCGCAGCTGCCGCGTTCGCTCGATGACGTCGATGCCGCGGTCATCAACACCAACTACGCCATGGAAGCCGGCCTGCACCCGAAGACCGACGCCATCGCCATCGAGAGCGAAAAGTCGCCTTACGCCAACGTGATCGTTGTCCGTACCGCCGACAAGGACGCACCGTGGGCCAAGACGCTGGTCGAATCCTACCACGACGAAAGCATCCGCAAGTTCATCAACGAACAGTTCAAGGGCGCCCTGATCGCGTCCTGGTAAGAGCTGGTCTTATCCTTATCCGAGATGAAGCGGTCCGGCCTTGCCGGGCCGCTTTTTCGTTGGGGCGAATCGTCTGTTGGCATAGACCGGTAGCATGGAACGCAAACCGCTCTTTCTTTACGCGCTCTGCGGCAGCCAGCGGGCGGCTTCGACCAACCGGCTGCTGCTCGAAGCCATGCGCGACAATGCGCCCGAGGGTGTGACGATCGAGATCTGCGATCTGATCGGAGATTTGCCGATCTTCAATCCCGACCTCGAAGGCGAGAACACGCCTGAGATCGTCGAGCAGCTGGCGGCGAAGATGCGGGAGGCGGATGGTGTCATCGTCGCCTGCCCGGAATATGCCCACGGGCTTCCCGGCGGGCTGAAGAACGCGCTCGACTGGCTGGTGTCGCGCGACGAGGTTCCCTTCAAACCTGTCATGATCGCGCATGCCTCGCATCGCGGCGATTTCGCGCTGGAGCAATTGACCGAGGTGCTGAAGACCATGTCGCTGCTGCTCGTCGATGAGGCCTTCCTGCGTGTGCCACTGCTTGGGAAAACCGAGGCAGCGAGGGCGGATTCGATTAGCGAGTGCCTGCGAAATGGCGCGCTTGATCGTGCGCTTTCGGCATTTTGCCAGGCGATCATCCCGGGAAGCGGTGTGCCTCCACGGTAACGCGTTGAATATAAACGCTATTATTGATGTTCCGAGGCGTCTGAACTGTCCTGCGCAGCCGGCTAAAAAAGACGCTGCTGATTAATCGTTAAATCCTCTGTTTTAACGGGTTTTGAACCCTTGCTTGGCAAAGTCCGCTGATCGGGGAGCAGGGAATGTCGGCAGTATTCAGGGGTAACAGGCAGGTTTCGGGTCGCGGGCTTCGCGCGACCGTCATCGGCGTACTCTTTTCCTTTGCCGTTATCGTCACCGTCGTTACCGTCATGGTACTGGGCGCGCTCGAAAGCGTGACCAAGAGTTCCAACGTTCTCGACGAGGAACGTTCGCGCGAAACCATGTCGGGCGCGCTGAAAACCTTCAAGGCGCAGCTCGGCGCGACGCTCAACGATTATGCGGCGTGGGACGATGCCGCCACCAATGTCTATGCCGAAGACGGCATGCCATGGACGATCAGCAACTATGGCGACATGTCGGTCAACAGCACTCTATTCGACATGGCCATCGTGGTCGATGCCGACAGGAAGCCTGTCATGGTCTATCGCGAGGGTCAGCCCATGCAGGGTTCTCTCGACGACTTCTTCGCGCCGGCGCTGTGGACGATATTCGAGAAGGCCAAGGCAAAGGCAGGTCGGAACGGCAGCCCGGAGGCGGTTGGTCTGGTCAGCACGAAATCGGGAATCGCGGTCGTCGGCGTGGCGCTGGTTCGCGAAAAGTCAGGCGCGCTCGCCGTGCCCGCAGACAAGCACCGCTTTCTCATCTTCGCCCGCCACCTCAACACAGCGACCATCGACAAGCTCAGCAGCACTTATGTGATCCCCGGCCTGCAGCTGGTATCGCCTGATTTCCAGGCGACCTATTCGGTGCCGATCAAGGATGCCGACGGCGTGGTGCTCGGCCGGCTGATCTGGACCTCGCGTGCCCCCGGCGATATCGGCTATGCCGAGGTGCGGCCGAAGATCGTGCAGGCCATTGCCCTTGTCGGGCTGTTCTTCCTTGTGCTCCTGATCATCGGCTGGATGGCGGCGCGCCGCCTGCGGGCGGATGAGACACTGGCGCGCGAGGAGGGGCATCGCGACCGCCTGAGCGGTCTTCTCAACCGTGACGGCCTCGGCATCGCGATCGACGGTTTCGTCGCCTCGGCGGCGCAGACGAAACGCAACGTGCTGATCCTCTATCTCGACCTCGACGGCTTCAAGGAAGTCAACGACGCCTATGGCCATGGCACCGGCGACCAGCTGATCCGGGCGGTTGCGGCCGGGTTGACGGTGCTGATCCCCGAGGGGGCGGCGCTGGCGCGCATCGGCGGCGACGAGTTCGCGATCGCCTTCGTATCCGATGGCGAGCACGCGGCGGCGCTGCAGCTTTCCGAGCAGATCCTCGATTTCCTCGCCGAGCCGCTGGAGATCGGCCGCCGCATCGTCGTGGTCGGCGCCAGCATCGGCATCGGCATGTCGCCGGCGGGCACCATCGACCGCGAGGAACTGGTGCGCCGGGCGGATCTTGCCATGTACAAGGCCAAGGAAGCCGGCCGCGCCCGGATGACGCTCTATGATCCGGCCATGGATGCCGACCGCGAGGAGCGCAACGCGCTGGAGCTCGACCTGCGCATGGCGATCGAAGGCGGCGACCTGACGCTCGTCTACCAGCCGCTGATCGATGCAGACAGCCACGAGATGACCGGCGTCGAGGCGCTGGTGCGCTGGGACCGCCCGGGCCACGGGCCAATCTCGCCGGAGATCTTCATTCCCGTCGCCGAGACCAGCGGGCTCATCGAAGCGCTCGGCCTCTTCGTGCTGCGCAAGGCTTGCGAGACCGCCAAGCAATGGCCGGAGCTGCGCATCTCGGTCAATGTCTCGCCCGGCCAGTTCCGCAACCCGGCATTCGCCGATTACGTCCGCTATGTGCTGAAGCAGGCCGATATCGAGGCCAAGCGCGTGACGCTCGAGGTCACCGAAGGCTACATGATCCAGAACCCGCAGCGCACCCGGCAGGCGATCGAGCGGCTGAAGGCGCTCGGCGTCAAGGTGGCGCTCGACGACTTCGGGTCGGGCTTCTCATCGATCGGCTATCTGCGCCAGTTCGGCTTCGACCGCATCAAGATCGACCGCTCGCTGGTCAAGGATGTCATGGAAGGCGAGAGCCAGCGCGAGATGCTGCAGGCAACCGTGGCGCTGGCGCGCTCGCTGGATATTCCGGTGACGGCCGAGGGCATCGAGACCGAGCAGCAGGCAGTCGCCGTGCGCATGTTCGGCTGCGACACGCTGCAGGGCTACTTCTTCGCCCGGCCGATGCCGGCCGAGCAGATCACCGAAAGGCTCATGGACGCGCGCTCGCGCCGGATGGCCGAACGCCGCAACAGCGCCGCGTAGTCAGGAACCAGTATTGCCTCAGGTGCCGATGTGCTTGATGCCGCGCTTCTTGGCGAGCGCGATCTGGTGCTGGCGCTGGCGGTAGCGCAGCCGGTCTTCCTCGGTGCGGGTGTCGTAGCAATGGCTGCAGGACACGCCTTCCTCGTATTTGTCCGAGGTGATCTCTTCCGCGGTAATCGGGTTGCGGCAGGCGTGGCAGAGCTTGTGGTTGCCTTCCTTCAGGCCGTGCTCGACGGAGACGCGCTCGTCGAAGACGAAGCAGGCGCCTTCCCACAGGCTTTCCTCGGCGGGTACTTCCTCGAGATATTTCAAGATGCCGCCCTTGAGGTGGTAGACCTCGTCGAAGCCCTGCTCCTTCATGAAGGCGGTCGCCTTTTCGCAGCGGATGCCGCCGGTGCAGTACATCGCGATCTTCGGCTTGTTGTGCAGGCCGGTGTTGTTCTTCACCCAGTCCGGAAACTCGCGGAAGGTCTTGGTGTTCGGGTCGACCGCGCCCTTGAAGATGCCGATCGCCGTCTCGTAGTCATTGCGG
This sequence comes from Hyphomicrobiales bacterium, assembly GCA_900471485.1. GTDB lineage: Bacteria > Pseudomonadota > Alphaproteobacteria > Rhizobiales > Rhizobiaceae > Rhizobium. The sequence continues at coordinate 2,733 of UCEU01000070.1, read as the reverse complement.
GTGTCGATGACGATGGTGTCGGGATCGGAGATCAGCGCGTTCCAATCCTGCGGCGCCACATAGGTGCCGACGATCTTGTTGGGGTCGATGTTCTCGACGCCCATCGTCACGATCTCTTTCTTCAGCTTCACCTTCATGCGCAGGAAGGGCATCTTCGATGCGCGGCTTTCCTTGTGCTCGAGGCGAGCGAATTCAGGCATGGCGCGCAGATAGGCCAGCACCTTCTGGATTCCCGCATCCGGGCCTGCGATGGTGCCGTTGATGCCCTCATGCGCCAGAAGCAGCGTGCCCTTCACGCCGTTCTCCTCGCACAGAGCCTGCAGCGGCTCGCGCAGGCTCTCGAAGTGCCGCACGGATACGAAATGATAAAGGGCCGCGACGAGGAACGGGCTCGACGCTGACGCCGTCTGGGTCAACATGTCTGTCATGGCGCTGGAAATACAGGCTCTCGCGCCCGGTTGCAATAGAGCGGGCCGTCGGGCATTTGGCCGCAACCGGCGCGGTGTTTCAGCCGCAGCCAGCCGCGATCCAGAGTGTTTCGACGCGGCACGCTTCCGTCTTCGGATCGTCCGAAAAGATGTCTTCGGCCATGTCGAGCGCTGCCTGACGATCCTGCTGCTGGCGAAAGATGATCGCATCCAGCAGATGGGCGAGATCGTCGGCATTGCTGAAATGGTGAGGCTCCGCCTCTACCAGGGCGCAAAGCACGTCCAGATCGTGGATGTGGCCGAGCAGGTCGATCAGTTCGCTTGCCGCGTCATAGCGGGCGCGCATCGCCGCCGGCCAGATGGCGCGCAAAAGGTCGTGATAGGCGCGGTAGTCCTGCGTCTTCTTGCGCAGCGTATGAAAGGCTTCCGCCGAGGTGCCCTCGCGGCATTCGTCGATGGCTTCGCGCGCCTTGCGGGCCGTGTCCCGCCAGCCCCTGGCGAGCATGCGGGCGTTCTTCTCGTGGTCGTGAGGGAAGCTGGTCTGATCAAGGGCTTCGGCGGATTTCGCCAGCTCGCCGATTGCGTCAGCCAGCGTGGCGTCGAGACCGCCTTGCGTGTCGGCCATGGCATCGCGCCGAAACCGCAGCCTGTCCGTAACGCGCTGCAGTGCTTCCGCCTCTTCCGGGTCGCGGGCGTTGTCCTTGAGATAGCCGACTGTTTCGGCAAGCGCGGTGGCGTCGCGGATCGCGGAAAGCGAGGCTCCGACGTCGCGCAGCCTGGCGTTTTCCTTGGTCCTTGTCTCAGGGATTTCGCGGGATACGAGACGCAGCAGCGAGCGCACGCGCTTCAGGTTCTTGCGGAAGGCGTGGATCGCCTCGTGGGTGCCATCCGGCCGCTCCTTGAGCGTCTTCATGGCATGGCGCAACTGGCCGCAAGCGGCCTTGTGAAATTGTTTGGTGAAGTCGCGGTCAGGCCGTATGCGAAAGGGCATGCCGGTCGTGCTCGAATTCCGTCGCCAGCGCCTGGTTGGAATAGCGGACGTCGCCGGTCACCTCGCGGCCGAGCCAGGAGGGCAGGCTGGGCTTGTCGCTCTCGCTGCGCATTTCGACTTCGGCGATCACCAGGCCGCGATGCCGGCCGGCGAAGACATCCACCTCCCAGACGAAGCCTTCATGCGGAACACGATATCGTGTCTTCTCGATCACGACGCCAATCGCGTCGTCGAGCAGTTCCTTCGCCTCATCGACGGGAATGTCGTACTCGAATTCCTCGCGGGTCATGGTGCTGCGGCCGATCTTGATCGTCAGGCGCGCCTTGATGTCGTCGAGCACGCGGACACGGACGGATCGGTCGTCCATCGATGCGATATAGCCCTGTTTCATAACGGATTTCGTGGCGGCGCCGGCGCGCCACCCGTCGTTACGGACAAGAAACTTCCGCTCGATCTCTTTCGCCATACGAGTGAACCTTTTGTGACGATTTCATTACGCTAGCCTAAATTGCCGGCTCTTCATACCCATTCCATTCCAAACATTGCTTTCGCCTCGACAAAGTCTACCCTTGGCGTTATCTCGACATCGAATTCAATCGTTTCAAAGGAACCGACGGCCATGGGCGAAAAGACAGAAAAGCTCCTTTCCATCCTCAAATTGCAGCCCGTGGTGCCGGTTCTGATCGTCGACGACGTGAAGTCGGCGGTACTGCTGGCGCGTGCATTGGTCGCAGGCGGCCTGAAGGCGATCGAGATCACCATGCGCACACCGGTAGCGCTGGACGCGGTGCGCGCGGTTGCCGACGAGGTCGAGGGCGCGGAAGTCGGCGCCGGCACCATTCTCAACGCCGGACACTGGGACGCGGCGGTCGCGGCCGGCTCGAAGTTCATCGTCAGCCCGGGCGCGACGCAGGAACTGCTCGACGCGGCCTCGAAGTCCAGCGTTCCGCTGCTTCCGGGTGCGGCCACCGTCAGCGAGGTCATGGCGCTGCGCGAAGAGGGCTACCAGGTCATGAAGTTCTTCCCGGCCGAACAGGCCGGTGGCGCCGCCTATCTCAAGGCGCTGTCCTCGCCGCTCGCTGGCACCCTGTTCTGCCCGACCGGCGGCGTGTCGCTGAAGAACGCCAGGGATTACCTGTCGCTGCCGAACGTCGTCTGTGTCGGCGGTTCCTGGGTCGCCCCGAAGGAACTGATCGCCGCCGGCGACTGGGCCGGCATCACCAAGCTTGCGGCTGAGGCGGCTGCGCTGAAGGGCTAACTAGGGCCTCGATCTAAGACCCTCTTGTGTCTTCCAGAAAGACCCCTCCCCAACCC
>UCEU01000062.1 GCA_900471485.1 Hyphomicrobiales bacterium | reverse complement strand
ACGTAACGGCTGGAGTAGGAGCAAGACGGGAAGTAGGCAAAATTGAAGTCGAGAACGACGGTGTCGTCCGCGCACAACGCGCCGAGGTCGGCTCCCTTGATTGTATCGAGAAGATAGCGGCCCCCTCCGTAGGTTTCCGTGCCTGAGGTGGCGTCGGTGAATGGAAGGAACACTCCGCCTCCGTAGGCCTTGATCCAGTAGAGCGTCAGTTCACCTCCGAGCGCATCCTGCAATCCACTGGTTCGCGCGAAGGCGCGCATCGTAAGATCGCCATCATCGCCGGTAGCGACGGTGAGGCGTTCCTCGCTTGTCCCTTCGAGGCGAACGATTAGGCGCAGCGAAGGATCGTAGGGAAACATCGACCGACCCCGATAACCCTTACGGTCCTGGACCTCGAGCGGTGATTGAGGATGAGTGCGGAACAGTCGTGAACGCGTGTCACACCAGTCTTGCCAAGCGAGCGAGGGATCACCACTCGTGCGTATCTTGTAGTAGAGATCCGCAATAGTTCTTCGCCATTCCCACAGTTGCACGGTCGGGTTCAATTGACGGTCCTTCGCAAAACTGCCTTCTCCGCGCATTAACGCGGTGGTCGCGAACTCAGGTTCGGGGTTCGATCATAGCGATGCTCAGCGAAAATCCAACGGGATACCCTCAAGCTTCTCAACCTGGTCGCCTCGGAGCCAAAGGTCAGTTGCACGGTGAGCGCCTCGAAGCGAACGGACAGGATGTCACCTCCTGAGATACTGGCTTTGTCATCACGTTACTTTGGTGAATAAGGATTTTTGGGGGACGACTTTGCCCGCGGTTACAAACGAGCCGCCGCCGATATAATGCAACGTTTCGGGGTGCGCCGGGCGCTCAGCGACATCCGCCTTCACGATCTCGAAGATGAAGAAATTACGACTGTCAACAAGGGTGTCGTCGTAGAGCTTGCATTCGAAGGAAGCGTGGCATTGCGCGATCCCGGGCGCGCCTACCTCGGCGCTTGCCGTCTTCGTCAGGCCGAACTCCTCGAACTTGTCCGTACTCTCACCGTCGCAGTTGCCGATGAGCGAAACTATATCGACCATGTCGGCCGTCGGCAGGTTGACGACGCACTCGCCGCTCTCGCGGATCATTCGATGGCTGTGGTTGCCCGACGAGATCATCGCGCCCCATAGCGACGGCGTAAACTCGAGGATCGAGTGCCAGCCGAGCGTCATGATGTTGTCGCTGCCCTTCCATCGGGAGGAGATCAGAACGACAGGACCGGGTTCGAGATAGCGGCGGGCATCGGAAACGGGAAAATCAACTTTCTTGCTCATAGCTAGTGAATGTTTCGACGAGCGGTCAGGTTCCCGAACGTAGGTATTCGTGGCTCGTTGGAACCATGAGGGAATTTGGCATACGGCGAGGAACGATCACCTGCTGCCCGGGTTTAGACTCCATCTAAACGAGGAGAAATTCATGGCATCTATAGAAGCGAACGACGGCGTCCAGCTGCATGTCAAAGACATTGGCACGGGTCATCCTGTAGTTCTGATCCACGGCTGGCCTTTAACCGGAGACATGTTCGAATACCAGACGCTGGCGCTTCTCGAAGCGGGCTACCGTGTGATCACCTATGACCGCCGCGGATTCGGCCAGTCGGGACATCCTGCCGATACCTACAACTACGATGTTTTCGCGGACGATCTGGCAGCGGTTCTGGAAGGCCTCAATCTCCAGAAGGCGCACCTTGTCGGATTTTCGATGGGTGGCGGGGAGATCGCGAGATACCTGTCGCGCCATGGGACTGCTCGTGTCGCGAAGGCAGCGCTGGTTTCCTCGGTCGTCCCATATCTGCTGAAAGACAGTTCCAACCCCGACGGCGTGGACTCCAGCGTCTTCGCCGATATGAAGCAGCAGGTGCGCGGGGATCGCTTCGCCTTCCTGCAGAGCTTTGCGAAGACATTCTACGGCGTGGGACTCGTCAGCAAGCCCGTCAGCCAGGGCGTGCTAGACTGGTCGTTCGTCCTCGCCGTCATGGCAAGCCCGAAGGCCACGATCGACTGCATCGACGCTTTCGGACACACGGACTTCCGACCCGATCTCAAAGCCTTCACCATCCCGACCCTGATCATCCACGGCACGTCCGACAAGACGGTTCCGATCGATCCATCGGGCCGCGCTGCGGCCGCCGGGATCAGCGGCTCCAAGTTCATCGAGTACGACGGCGAGCCGCACGGTCTCTTCGCCACAGCGCCGGACCGCCTTAATCGCGATCTGATCGAGTTCCTCGCCTGACGCACCTCGGACCTGCCACCATTTCACCAGCGGCGGCAGGTCACCTTGCTTTTACATCCGACCGAAACGAGAAAAGCCATGACAACTCCCGCCCGTAAGCCCCCCGAAAAGCCAAGCGACGAAGCAGACCGCCATCAAATCGCGATGGCCAAGAAAGAAGGCGCGGGCTACCACGCTTCTCTAAGGTACATAGCCGAGGAAGTTGCCGACAGCGGAGGAATGAAGCGAGCCGGCGACTACATCGTCGCCTATGCGCAAGAGCGCGCCGAGGGCATGTACATGTTCAAACAAGAAGGCGAACTCAAATGGGATGCGCCGACTGACGAAAACTGCCACCTGGAGATTTCGGTCAGCGACGCGGGCGACCAACGGTTCGTTCCCTATCTCGAAATCACGGCTACCTTGACCCCGAAAAGCGGAAAGGCTGTCGGTCCATTCGAGGTTCCCTTCGTCTGGCACCCTGGCCTTTACCACTATGGCATCAACGTCAAAGTCCCGGGCGACGGAGACTATCGACTTGACGTCACGATCAAGCCGCCGACGTTTATGCGGCACGACAAGACCAACGGAAAACGCTACGCAAAAACCGTCGAAGTGACATTCGAGAAGGTTGCAATCAAAACCGGACAGGAGTGAGGGCACCCCATCCCCTTTTTGTGTAGTTCGCCGAGTGCCTTCTCGGTCTTGGGCAGGTGCAGGCCCATTGCATGCAGGACAGCCGGCGATTTGGTGAACTGAAGATCGGCGTATTCGACAACCTCGATACGATTACCCCATGGATCGAGGAAACCGAGAAAGTCGCCGTCGATCAGTTTCGCACCGGCCCTCGCAGCTAGCTCGCGGACGTGGCTTCTGTCGTCCACAACAAGCCCGAAATGTCGGTCGCGATCCGGCTGCTGATGTCGGCCGCGACTGAGCGCGAGGAACTGATCGCCCATATCGATGAAGGCCATAATCACACGGCCCGTGTCGTCTTTGTGGCTTCCCCGAAGCTCAAACGCGAAGATGCTGCCGTAGAAGCGTAGCGCCTCTTCGATATCGCCGACTTCAAGAGCGATATGATTGAGGCCGACCAGACGTGGCTTTGTAGGGCTCATCGTCAGTCCGCCTTCTCGCCCGGATACTCCGATACCTTGAGCAGGCCAGCCAAATGGACCGTATTGCGAACGAGCATGTCGACGGTTTTGGTGACGACGTCCGGGACCTCGTCGAGATCGACGAAGTTGGCGCTACCCATGGCTTCCCCGACCCAATACGCCACCGCGTTCGCCGGGATGGTGAATCCGACGTCGTTCAGTGCTTGGTAGACATCGGCGGAGACATTGTGAGCTCCGTCCTCATTGCCGACCACGGCGACGGCCGCGACGCGACCATAAGATACCATCCTGCCCTGATCGTCCGTCTCCTCGAGAAAGGCATCCATGCGCTCGAGCGCGCGTTTGGTTACGGAAGAGGTCTGCCCCATCCAGATCGGGGTGCCCATTACCAGGATGTCGGCGTTGAGGATCGCTTTGCGAATGGCAGGCCATGCATCGGCCTCACCTTCATCCGAAGTGACGCCGGGCAAAATATTGTGGTCTGCCAGGCGATAACGTTCGGTTTTGACGCCATAGCCTTCCATGCCGTCCGCTATCAGCTGCAGCATGCGGTCTGTCGACGATGGTTCGCCTTTCGACGTCTTCAGGGTTCCGTTGAGGGCTAGTGCTTTGAGGTTCATGACGTTCTCCGTTTTCGGGATCGAAACCGACGCGATCAGTCTCAGGTTCGAGCTGTACGTTTTCACGGTCGTGCCCATGAGCGCGGCCCACAACCACGCCTCAGGCGTATCATTAGTTAGACGCCTATTGGTCGCGTCCTGCCCAACCAAGCGCGCCGTCGCAGTCTGGATTCAGGCCTTGTCGAGAGCTTCGGGCTTGTGGGCGGCGCGCTTCCCCGACTTCGAGCTTTCGACGATAATCTGGGGATTGTCCTTCGAAGCCTTGACCTTGTGATCCTTGATTTTGGTATTCGTGGTCTGCTTTTTGACGACCTTGCCTTCGGTCTTTCCCTGGCTTGTTTCCCAGGTGACTTTGTCACCCTTCTTGAGGTTAGCGCTCACGTCCTTACCCTCTCAATCTGGGCTGACCGTCGACGGCGGTCTAATATCTCTTTTGGCATCGGCAGGATTGCCTCCCTTTGCGAACTCGTCGTCCAGTTCCTGGTTTACCTTGGTGACGTCTTCCGACTCCTGCTCGGTCAGCTCGTGCTGCTCTTCCGCGCGCCGCCAGTGCTCTTCGTGAGCGCCTTCTGGCCGCCCCTCGTCTTCCCAGATTTTGTATGCCCGCTCCCGGCGCTGCTGCTCATTGTCATCCATCTCGTGAACTCCTTCTGTGGACGGGATGTTAACTCGCGCGGTCCCATCTCGTTCCTCGGCTTTCCGCCTGCAGGACTCAGTGGGCATATCATTGAAAGAACGGTCAGAAATGGAGATGAAGATCAGCCTGAATTAGCGCTCAATTTGAGAAAACTTCAGGTTCGCGCGTTTGATTGCCGATTTAGAGTGGACGACCCAGCGACACGCCTGCGGCGTCACTTCGTTGGCGCATAATCGCCGTTAGAAGTGCACGTTCCATGCTGGGAATTGCCATTGTGGTGGAACTCAATGGTACAAGCCTTGAGCCTCCGTTTCGACCACATTGAGATTGGCAGCGGTAGCCAATCGCTCGGCAAACTGCCATCGCCAAGCGTGTACGGGCGCGAATGAGGATGCAAAGTATGGATTGGTTTCCAACAGTCTTTTTCACGTTTAAGTTTCTAGTGCTGGGCGTGGGCATGTATTTCGCCATCAAGTGGCATTACGAACAAATCCTGAAGGCGGAGAAAGGCGCAGCGCTCCGTGCCGGCGGTATAATGGCCGGAGCTTTTCTGCTGCTCCTCTTTACCGTTGGTCTCCTCGCCTTTGTCGTCAGCAAGGTTCTAGGTTTGGACTTGAGCTTTTGAGGCTGTGCGTA
>UCEU01000064.1 GCA_900471485.1 Hyphomicrobiales bacterium | reverse complement strand
CGTAAAATGTGCGTAGGCTTTTGAATTGGATAATACTTGTCGATATTTCGAGAAAATATTACTTCCGAACAAACACTTAGGCCGCCCCTCAGATCACCGCTACCGATCGAACGCATAGATTGTCTTCCAGTCGTTCTTCATGTCGACGAGTAGCCAGTTGCGGCGTTCCGCCTCGTCCAGCGCCTTGTCGAGCTTGCCTACGGCGGACTGGCGGTCGTAGGCGTATTCTCGGGAGGCGTCGGTGTGGTGGACGATCATCGCGAATGTCGGCGGTTTGGCTGATGTCACCCAGCGCAGCATCTCGTAGTCGCCGTCGGAGTTGCCGGCGGCGAAGACCGGTCGGCGGCCGATGAACTTGTTGATGCCGGCGGGTTTGCCGGGACCGTCGTCGATGAAGTCGATCTTCGGCAGCCGGTTGAGGACGGGGACGTCGTCGACCAGCGCGTATTGTGTCGCGATCGTGCTGCCGATGACCTGTTCGGGCGGGATGCCATAAGCCTTTTCGGTGATGACGCGCATGAACTCGACGCCGCCGCCCGACACGATATAGGTCTTGAAACCGTTTGCCCTGAGGTAGTCGAGCAGTTCCCGCATCGGCAGGAAGGTCATCTCGTCGTAGGGCTTGCCGGTTTTCGGATGGCGCGCGGTGGCGAACCAATCTTTTACGATCACGGCGAATTCGTCGGTCGTCATGCCGGCATGCGTTGACATGCCGAGTTCTACGAGACCTTTCTCGCCGGCTGCGGCAACGCCCTTGAGGTCGCCGGCCAGCAACGACTTGTATGGTTCCTTTTCCTTCCATTCCGGATGCTCGGGCGCCAGAACCTTGATCCTGTCGGCAATGAATTCGAACTGGAAGTAGATCGGTTGTTCCGTCCAGAGGGTGCCGTCATTGTCGAAGACGGCGATGCGGTCCTCGGGAGCGATGTAATCTGCGCCGCCTGCTTTCGTCACCTTGTTCACAAAATCGACGATGGCCTGCTTCGACTTGCCGTCGTTCCAGGAAGGCAGGAGCTCCTGCGCCATCAGCAGGCCAGGCGAGACCAGCGCGAGGATCAGAACGAGGAGGGAGAGTAGCAAGGCGGGCAGGGTGGCGTCGAGTGGAGTGTGCGACGGAGCCCGGTCGATCGTGATGACTTCGGTCTTGCGCATGGCGCCTCTCGCTCCTCGGTTCAGCGTCGATTGATGCAGCGGAAGCCGACATGGCTTGTGGAGGTGTCCTCGGGTTCGGCGTGTCGGGCGGCGGGGCGATAGCGTCGGCAGTAGTTCGGGGCGCAGAGGTGCGAGCCGCCCTTCAGGACGCGCCGCGGGATCAGGATGTTGGGTAGGCCGGGATCGTAGCTGGCCTCGGCCGCGCCGCCGCGCGGATTTTGCGGAACGCAACAGGATTTCGCCGCCGGTTCCGGGTGGTGTGTCGACCAGTAATCGGCGGTCCATTCCCAGACGTTGCCGATCATGTCGTAGAGGCCGTAGCCGTTGGCCGGGAAGGTGCGGACCGGAGAGGTTCGTTCCTTGCCAGCGGGCTTTGTGGTCTGCGTGGGGAAGGTGCCCTGCCAGGTGTTGGCCATGGCTATGCCGCCGGGCATCAGTTCGCTGCCCCAGGCATATTCGGTATCGTCGGAGCCGCCGCGCGCCGCCAGCTCCCATTCGGCCTCGGTCGGCAGATCCAACCCGGCCCAGTCTGCATAGGCGCGCGCATCGCAATACGCCACATGCACCACGGGATGGTCGAGCTTGCCACGCAGGTCGCTCAATCCGCCGAGCGGCCGGTGCCAGTTGGCGCCGAACTTGAATGTCCACCATTGGCTGATATCGCGGCTGGTCACGGCTTTCGGCTGATGGAAAACAAGCGATCCGGCCTTGAGCATATTAGGCAGGGCACCCGGATAGTCCTTCGCCTCCGGTGTCTTCTCTGCGAGCGTCACATAGCCCGTCGCCTTCACGAACTCTCCGAAACGGCGGTTCGTCACCGGCGTCTCGTCGATCCAGAAGCCATCGACGGTGACGGGATGGGCGGGGGCCTCTTCGGGGTAGTGGTCGTTGGAGCCCATGATGAAGGTGCGGCCCGGAATCCATACCATGCCGTCGGGGGCGGTCCTATGATCGCGCTCGTCGAATGCCAGGGTCATGCGCGCCTCCGCAATTGCATGGCGGACGCTCCCATGGGCGCGGCGCCAATGAAAGTACGTTACGGTAACATCGGGCCAGGCTGTCGCCTGCGCGGCCTATTGCGTCAGTTCCTGCGTCTTCAGATCGCCGGGTAGCGTTTCACCGGTTTGCGGCAGTTTCTTCCTCGGCTTCGTCTGAGCCTGTTCCACGACAGTAACGGGTGCGGCGACCGCCGTTGCCGCGACCGAGCCGATGGTCGTCACGGTGCCGCCGACCACGGCCGTCAGGCCATCGCCGAGCGACACGTTGGAATCAGTCAGCGTCTGGCCGGTGATGATGCGCTGTCCGATGAGTTGCACGATCTGCGGGCTTTCGGCGAACTTTCCGTGGTTGAGGCCTTCGCCCTTCACCTTGGTCAGGTCGATGGCCGTGATGCCGGCGGCCTCGAGCCTTGAGCGGAACGGCTCGACGGTCGGATCGATCGAACCCAGGCGGGAGACGCGGCCGGTCAGGAAGCTCGATGCGGCCAGCGCGCGATCGTCCTGCGAGACGAAGATCGTGAACTTCGGTGTCGGTTTGCCCATCTCGGCGAACTGCTTGGCAAAGACCTGGATGTCGATATCGGGCGAGGCGAGGATGACGTTGCGGATCTTGGGGTTCACGTGCCCGTCGCGGATGCCCATCTGGCGCAGCGATTCCATGGCGAGCCAGGTGCCCATCGAGTGAGCGAGGATGGTGATCTCCTTGACATCGGGGTCGTCGGCCAGAGCCTTCAGCACCTGTTCGAGGGCAGTCCGGGAGTAGTTGGTGCTCTCCTTGTCGTATTCGTAGGCGGTGATCTTGGCGCGGGACGGCCAGGTGAAGAGCATCGGCGTTGCCTGCATGCCGGAGTCGTGGACGATCTGCGCCAGGCGGAAAACGGAATCCTCGTAGGTGTTGTTGAAACCATGGATGAAGACCAGCGCGTGACCGCCGACGACATGCTGCCTGAACCAGCCGCGCGCTTCCTGCGAGGTCTCGATCGGCTTGGCGCGGGTGACGGCGAAGTCGGTTGCCGGGTTGGGCGGTAGTTTCTTCGGCCACTGGACCGTTCCAGGCTTGCGCTTGTTATCCGGCGGTATCGAGACGGCGACGTCCATGAGGCTCGGCTTGGGACTGCGTTCTCCGTCGAACAGGGTGGCAGGATCGCCGGTCGGCTGCCGCGTCGTGGCGACAAGCATGCTGACCTCAGAGGTGCCGGGTGTGGCCGCTGTTAGCGCCACCGGCGTCATCACGCCGGTGGGATGGCCGCAGCCGGAAAGCACGACGAGCATTAGAACCAGTAACTTCCGCGGCATGGGGGCTCCGGCAACTATTTGCCGTCACCATAACGCATTCCGTTTTCTGCATAAGTGCGGAATAGTCACAGTTTCTAAAATAATCGTGTCACGTGCATCACACGGTCGCCGGTACCGATCTTCAGGCTGGCCGCGACCCCGGTTCAAGTTTCGTCAGTCCAAGATCGTCCGCGAGATGTGGCGGAAGACGCGCGAGTTCGCGTCGGATGCGGTCGCGCGACAGACGGCGCCGATGATAGGCGCTGAATACCCTTAGCTTCTTTAGGAGCAGGTCAAACGTGGTCATGGCGGCCTCCTTTCGTCTGTCCGTGCCGCTATGAGGGGGAGGTTAGGCCTTGATTGACTTTCAAACAAACAAAATGATATGGTGCTTAAATTCAGAAAAATTGAAAGATGAGACGATGACCCTGCCATTTCGCCGTCCCATTCCGCTTCTCGACAACGATGTGCTGCGCACATTCGTCGCCATCGCCGAGACGGGTAATTTTTCCACCGCCGCGGAGGCGGTGTTCCGCACGCCGTCGGCAGTGTCGATGCAGATCAAGAAGCTGGAGGAACAGCTCGGCACCACGCTCTTCCTGCGCGATGCGCGCTCCGTCAGCCTCACCCAGCACGGCGAGCTGCTTCTGTCCTACGCCCGCAACATCATCGCGCTTTCGAACGAGGCGGTGTCGCGTTTCATCATGCCCGAGCTCAGCGGCGTCGTGCGGCTCGGTGCGCCCGAGGATATCGGCGAACGGCTGCTGCCTGGCATCTTGCGGCATTTTGCCGAAACATTTCCCGGCATCATGGTCGATGTCACCATAGACATGAGCATCGGGCTGAAGAAGCGGCTGGAGGAGCAGCGGCTGGACCTCGCGCTGATCAACTGCGCCACGCGACCCTTTCCCACCGAAGGCGAGGTGGTGTTTCGCGAGCGGCTGGTCTGGGCCGGGGCAAGGGGCGGCACGGCGCATCGCCGCGATCCGGTGCCGATCTCCATCTGGGAAGACGGCTGTATCTGGCGATCCGAGGCAATCTCGCAGCTCGAGAGCATGAAGCGTGCCTACCGTGTCGCCTTCCTCAGCGGCCATACGATGGCGCAACGCGCCGCTGTCATTTCCGACCTCGCCATCGCGCCGTTGCCGCGCTCCTATGTCGGAGAGGACATGATGATCCTCGGCGTGCAGGAAGGTCTGCCGGAGCTCGGCTCGTTCGACATCCGGCTACTGACGGCGCCGCGCATGAGCGCGCCAATGGAGGCCGTGGCGGAAAACATCCGGTTCGCCTTCGCGGAAAAAGCCAAGGCTGCTGCGGCTTGATAGCCGGCAATGAAACCTTTTGGCGATTGATGCGTTATGGAGGCGCAGCGAACGCGCCCTGCGTTCGTCGTCTCGATTTCAAACAAGGATTTCCGCAATGACGACCACGGCTAAGATCAGCGCCGCCCTCTTGATTCTTCTCGCGCTCTCTTCCTGCGCGAACACGATCCGCGGCGTCGGCCGCGATACCGCCAATGCCGTCAATGCAACGCAGGACGCCGGCCGCTCGGTCGATCGCGCTGCCAAGCGATAAGCCGCGAGCCGGAAACGCCAGCGTGGCGGTCACATCGCCGCGCTGGTCAACCCATCCTCAACCCAGTTAGCAAGTTTCACGAAAGTTAGCCCAGTTAGAACGAAGGGGCTTTCAGACACGAGTCCGTTCATCACCGTTCCGCGGGTTTCGGCGGTTTGAAGGTAGAGATAGAGCTATCCTTCCACGGGTGAAGACGATGAACGAGCAGGTAGTCCCCAACGTCGCCGGTCTATTGGCGGACATTTCTCACAGACTGCAAGCCTTGGAGAGCGGCGTTTCGGCCATTTCGCAGAGAATGGACGTATCCGATGAGTTGCAGGCCGAAAGCGTGCAATTTTTCGTCAACCTTCACCAAGAGCAGCAGCAGGGCTTTTCGATGCTCCGCCAGGGGTTGCTCGCCGTGGCGGAGCAGTTCGGCGAGGTGACCGTCAATACGACGACGGAGCTTCGTGAATCGATCGAGAACGTATTGCGTGATTTCGGCGGGATACTGCACCGGACGGGCAACGGGCTTCATTCGCAGATTCACCAAGTTAAGCAGACGACCAATCTGGTGCTCAGGAACATTCCGTCGCGCGAGGAGCGCATCCGCTGCCTGTTTCTCGTTCAGTCGGTCGCCATGTGGGATGCCTTCGCGGATGTGTATCAGCGCATGGTGGACGAGCCGTTGTTCGATCCGATCGTCTGCTCGCTCAATGTCAGCCAGCTGGGCTCGTCCAGCTTCAGCGGCGAAGCCGATGTCAGCGATTTCCTGAAGTCTCAGGGAATACCGCATCTCCGGTTTGGCATGGACGATTCGTTCGAGGCGCTCGATATCATGAAGAGCCTTCAACCGGATGTGATATTCCGCCAGCAGTTCTGGGAAGGCGGCGTCCAGCCTGGTTTCCAGACGGGCGAGATCACGTTCGCGCGTCTCTGCCTCATTCCCTATGCCGCTCTGATCATCCAGACCCACGAAGACGGGCCGCAAGGAGCCGATCTCTATTCGCCGGCTTGGTACGATCAGTTCTTCCATCGGATGACATGGCGCATCTTCTGCGAAAACGCCGAGATGCGTGAAACTTTCCTGAAGCCGCGGCGACATGACGCCGGCAAGATCATCGTATCGGGATATCCGAAGTTCGAGCGCCTGTTGAAGGCGCGGGGCAACGGCCAGTGGCCGATCACCGAGCGGGGCGGACGCGCCTATCGCGTCGTGTGGGCGCCGCACCATTCGGTGCGCGGCGGTCTCGGCTTCGGCGTATTCGACAGAATGGCGATGGAGATGCTTTCCTGGGCGCGTTCGCAGCCCGATATCGAGTTCGTGCTGAAGCCGCACCCGGCTCTTACGCAGGGGTTGCAGCAAGCGAAGCTGATGAGCGAGGAGCAGGTCCGCGAGTATTTCGATGCGTGGTCGTCGTTGCCGAATTGCGCGATCTGCGACGGGCTTTACGGCGAACTGTTCGATGCTTCAGATCTGATGATAACCGACGGCATCTCCTTCCTCACGGAATATCCGCTGTTCGACAAGCCGCTCGTCTATTTCGAGTCCGGATGTCACGTGCCGTTCAACGCGCTCGGCCACAAGGCGGCTGCCGCGGCCCATGTGGTGCGTGACTTCGCTTCGATGAGGGCCGCCGTCCTCGCCTACAAGGCGGGAGAGCCATGGCAACGCGAAGAGGAGCGGACGGTGCTGAAGGATGCGTTGCTTCCGGGCGGACGCTCTTCGGTAGACATCATCATCGAGAACATTGCCGAAGGTGTCCGAAGCGAGCGGAACGCAATTCGCTCGGCCAGCTGACGACGCGGCGCCGAGAGGCGCCGTCCCAAGGCCAATCGTGACTTTCATCTTCAGGGGCGACATATGAAACGAATTATAACCTTCGGTACCTTCGATGTCCTGCATATCGGGCACATCCGCATCCTGCAGCGCGCCAAGGCGCTGGGCGATCACCTGACTGTCGGCGTATCGACGGATGCCCTCAACTTTTCCAAGAAAGCCAAGTTGCCGATCTATCCGGAGCAGCAGCGTCTGGAGATCGCCAAGAGCATCTGCTGGGTCGATGATGTCTTTCTCGAGCACTCATTGGAGCTGAAGGGTGAGTACATCCAGCAGTACAAGGCCGATGTACTCGTCATGGGAGACGACTGGGTCGGGCGTTTCGACGAATTCAAGACGCTTTGCGACGTTGTCTACCTGCCGCGCACGGAAGGCATTTCCACGACCATGACGCTCGAAGAAATCCGCCAGTCGGCCT
Organism: Hyphomicrobiales bacterium; assembly: GCA_900471485.1. Lineage (GTDB taxonomy): Bacteria > Pseudomonadota > Alphaproteobacteria > Rhizobiales > Rhizobiaceae > Rhizobium. The sequence continues at coordinate 11,080 of UCEU01000064.1, read as the reverse complement.
GACCAAGTGCAACCGAAATCCCGAGGCGGCGTCAGCCGCTCACAGCAAATGCTGCCCCTCAAGCTGTGAGGGCAGACCAAGGATCGAAATATGAGTGCTGACGCATCTTCCGTGCAAGCTACCCTGGCCACGCTGAACGACCAGGCGATGGCGATCGAATTTGCGTCGATATCCCAGCGGGTGCGCAAGCGCCGGCTGGTACTCTATTTCGGCAGAGAAACCTTCTCCGACAACACCAAGTACCTCTATCTCAGCGATCTCGCCCGCGAGCGCAATTACGAGGTGATCTGGTGCAGCTTTTCGTCCCAGGTCATCAATTCGCTGACGGCGCGGGGGCTGCCTTGTCTTGACCTCGCACAGAATATCGATCGGACGATCGACCTTCTGCTGCATGCGTCGGTCGCCGTGTTCTCGGTGAATGCGAACGAGAGCCTGCGGGGCGCCTATGCGCTCAATGCGTGCCTAGCCGGTGCGAAGAAGGTTCAGCTCTGGCACGGAATTTCGGTGAAGCATCTGGTGCTCGAGCTGATACCGCATCTGACGTTGCGCAACAGCGAAATCCGCCGGCCGTTTTACATGGCCTCGCAGACCGACTATGTGCTCAGCACGGCATCGTTCTTCGATCGCTACTGGAGTGGCGTCTTCGGTTGCCGCAATCTCGTGCGCGCCGGCTTCCCGCGCAACGAGGTCCTGCTGCGTCCGATCAAGCCATTCGACACGATCGGCTGCGAATACGACATGGATCTCGACATGGCGATGAACGCGCGCCGCAAGAATGTCCTGGTCCTTCCTACATGGCAGCGCGGGCAGGAGACATATCTCATGACGCCGCGCTTCCTTTCGACGCTCACCGCGATTGCACAGCGCGAGAGCATCAACTTCGTCCTCAAGATGCACCCGATGTACAAGCTGGTCGGTGCGGATACGATACGGCAGGGTGAAGGCTTCACCTTCATCGATGCGGGCGTCGACGTCTATCCGCTGCTGCATCGGTTCGACGCGCTTGTGACCGACTATTCGTCGATCATGTTCGACTTCCTGCTGACGGGCAAGCCAGTCATGACGCTCGATCTTTCGAACCAGCAGCACCAGAATTTCGAGCCTGATTTCTCACTGGTCCCCGATCTGCCATATCGTCATGTGTTTACGCCCGATACGTTCATCGAACAGCTCGGCAAGGCACTCTATCGCGACGAACTCGGACCACAGCGCCAGATCATGGCATCGACGATCTTCGAGACGGATCCGACGCAGGCAAGCAGCCAGCTACTATCGTTCATCGACCGGCTGGTGGACGATCGCGAGATTTCGGATGGCGAGTTCACGGTGCACGGCTGAGGCGACGGGCTGCACTGCGGCCTCACAAGCCGGACTTGACCTTATCCGCGACGTCGGCCGGCGTCCATTTGGACCAAAGCGCACCATAATTCTTGAGGAAATATTGCGCTGCCGCCTCGTTGCTCGCGGCGTTTTCATCCTGCCAGGCCAGCACTTCGTTGACTGTCGAGTTGTCCCAGGCCCGCTTCTTCAAATAATCGGTCACGGCTTCGTCGCGATCGGCGAAGGCTCTCGTCACGATCGTATAGGCGCGAGAAACAGGATAGGAATTGATCTGTGGGCGGGCGCAATCGGGTATCGATGTGCAGCTCTCCCACTCGGCCTTGTCGTGCGCCACCCCGAAGCTGAGGCGTGTCATGTCGTATTTGCCGAGCATTGCGGTCGGCGCCCAGTAGTAGCCAAGCCATCCCATCTTGTTGTCGAAGGCCTTGGCAATACTGTCATCGAGCGCCTTGGGCGTCTCGGCCTCGACCAGCTGAAACCTGCTCTTGTCGCCACCGAAGGCTCGGAACAGGTTCGCCGTCGAGACGCGGCAGCTCCAGCCGACCGGGCAGCTGTGGACCGCTCCGCGCGACGATCCCGGTTCCACGGGAAAGAGTTCCGGGTGCTGCAGTGCCGATTCCACCGTGCGGATATCGGGATTGGCGTCGGCTATGAACTTCGGAATCCACCAGCCTTCGACGGCGCCTTCTGAGAGGATTTCGGCGGCCTGCACCAGCCTGTTTTCCCTGATCGCGTTGTCGAGTTCGATGCGGTCTGAATTGATCCAGAATTCCGAGGCGATATCTGGCTGGCCGGTCTCGTTCATGGACTTGAAGGTCGGCAAGGTATCGCCGGGCACGATCTTGGCCTTGCAGCCGTAGCCCTTCTCCAGAATGATCTTGTCGAGATTGGCGGCAACGCCGGCGGACGCCCACTTCATTTCCGCGATCGTCACATCACCGCATTCCGCAGCACGGGCGGCGCCTGTGGCGCAGAAAGCCAGGGCCAGCACGGTGGCCGTGCGAAGAAATCTCATTTGCGTTCCCATTCGTTCTTATTGCCGGTTTGCGGTCATGATGCTCGTGCCGAAACGGCCGGACGTCTCTTATGTCGATGACGCGTTTTGAAGGAGCCTACCCGTTCGTCGGTAGAAATCAATCGTCATCTGTCTGCCGGAATCTCGTAAGAGGCTGATTTGAAATCGTTAATGACTTCATGCCTGTCGCTGTGCCGGTGTGCTCTCGGGTGTTTTCAATCACGGGATATAGGTCGGTGCGCGAGAAAAACGCGCGAAATGGCGAAATTCATATTTGCTTAATGGCTTGCTAACCGTCCGGTAACGATGTGGCGTTATTTCTTTGTGCGTGGCGGGGGACAACCGCTGCTTCTCCGGATCAGGTATTGCGTCCCGGGGAAAGTGAGCTTCGCCGTGTATGGGCGAAAGCGCCAGCGTAATTCGGCAGGCCGCGCAACCCCAGGGTTGGCGCGGCCTTCGCATTTTCGGCACCCGAGATTGACCATTGTGGAACGGCCGTTGTAGGCCGGTCTCGATGTTTGCCGGAGTTTCGCGACAATGACCAAAGCCATCATGCTGCAGGGAACAGGCTCGGATGTCGGCAAGACGGTTCTTGTTGCCGGGCTTTGCAGGCTGGCGGCCAATCGCGGGCTCAAGGTACGGCCGTTCAAGCCGCAGAACATGTCGAACAACGCGGCCGTCGCCGATGACGGCGGCGAGATCGGACGGGCGCAGTGGCTGCAATCGCTTGCCGCCCGCGTACCATCCTCCGTGCACATGAACCCGGTTCTCTTGAAGCCGCAGTCGGAGACCGGCAGTCAGATCGTTGTGCAGGGCAAGGTCTGGGGGCAGGCCAAGGGGCGCGACTATCAACGGCTGAAGCCGCAATTGCTGGATTACGTGATGCAGAGCTTCGCCCATGTCGGCGAGGGTGCCGATCTGGTCGTGGTGGAAGGTGCGGGGTCGCCGGCGGAGATCAACCTGCGTCCCGGCGATATCGCGAACATGGGGTTCGCGACGCGGGCGGGTGTGCCTGTCGTGCTTGTCGGCGATATCGATAGAGGCGGCGTGATCGCGTCGCTGGTGGGAACGCATACGATCCTGCCGGACGACGATCGTGCGATGATCTCGGGCTATATCATCAACAAGTTTCGAGGCGACGTGTCGCTGTTCGACGATGGCCTTTCGGCAATCGAGTGGTTCACCGGCTGGCCGTGCTTCGGCGTCGTGCCGTGGCTCAAAGCCGCGGCGCGGCTGCCGGCCGAGGATTCGGTGGCACTGGAGCGATTGACGAAGGGTGAGGTCGGCGCCTTTAAGATCGCGGTGCCGGTTCTGCCGCGCATCGCCAATTTCGACGATCTCGACCCGCTGAAGGCCGAGCCGGACGTGGAACTGGTTTTCGTGCGGGCCGGCGAGCCTCTACCCGCCGATGCGCAACTGGTGATCCTGCCCGGATCGAAATCAACGATTTCCGATCTCGCCGATCTTCGCCGGCAAGGGTGGGACGCGGATCTCGCGGCGCATGTGAGGCGCGGCGGACATGTGATCGGCATCTGCGGTGGCTACCAGATGCTGGGGCGTGCCGTTCGCGATCCGCTCGGGATCGAAGGCAGTGTGCTCGAAACAGAGGGGCTCGGCCTCCTCGATATCGAAACGGAGATGGCACCGGAGAAGACCGTGCGCAACAGTACGGCCGTCTCTGCAGCCCATGCCGAACCGCTTTCTGGCTACCAGATCCATCTCGGCGTCACGAAGGGGTCGGATTGCGGCCGGCCGTTCGCGATCGTCGACGGCGCGCCTGACGGAGCCGTGTCGGCGGATGGCAGAATCATGGGGACCTATCTGCACGGGCTCTTCGGCGGCGATGCCTTCCGTGCGCGGTTGCTGCAGGGGTTCGGGCTTTCCGGCGAGCGGCGCAACTACCGAGCCGGTGTTGAGCAGGCGCTGGACGAGGTCGCCACGGAGCTCGAGACCTATCTGGACAAGGACTGGCTCGACCGGTTGCTGGGCTGATCGCGCCGGCTGTCAGATTTCGCCCGAAATTTCCCGGCGGCGGCGGTCGAGTTCTTCGCTGTAGCGCCGCAGCGTATGCGCCTCGCTGAGCTGGCCGACCACCTTGCGCTCGATCAGATTGTTGACCACGGCCAGCGCTTCACTCTCCGTCTTGTCGAAGATCGCGGCGGCCTGCTTGGCGTTCATCTGCGGCTGCAGGAAATCGTTCTTGTAGCGGGTGAACTCGCCGAGATCCCTCGACGGATCGTCGGTATCGGTCAGATTGGCGTAGATCTCAGGGACCAGGACGAGGCCGCCATACTTGCCGTTGTCATCGACCAGCACGACGCGCTGCGCCGATCCGATCGGGAAGCGTTCCCTGAGTTCGCCCAGCGTCAGCGCCGCGTTGGCGGTCTTCACGTCGGCGCGCATCAGCTTGTCGACCGTCAGGTTGCGTATCCAGCCAACGTCGTGGGCGCTGCGGATGCTTTCGCCGCGCAGGTGGAAACGCCATGTGGCGAAGGAGTAGCCGAAGGTGCTGCGCACGACGAGCGAGGACGTGATGACGGCTGCGAGCACCAGCGCGGTGATCGGGAAGTCACCGGTGATCTCCAGCGCCAGGAAGGTCATGGTCAGCGGGCCGCCGATGACGGCGACGGCGAGCGAGCTCATGCCGACGACGGCATAGATGATCGGCGTCAGCGTCGCATGGGCGAAATAGGGGGCGGAATAGGCGAAGAGCTTGCCGAGCAGCGCGCCCATGAACAGCGAGGCGAAGAACAGGCCGCCTCTGAAGCCGGAGCCGATCGAGACCGCCGAGGCCAGAGATTTCAACAGGAACAGCCCGATCAGCATGGGGATCGCGACCTCGCGGCCGAGATTGAGGTGCAGCGCGCCATGGCCGGCCGACAGCACCTGCGGGGTGATGAGCGCCAGCAGCCCGACGATGATGCCGCCAAGCGCCGGGCGGAAGGGCATGGCGATCGAGCTGCGCCGTGCCAGCTCCTCGATGGAGGCGACGCCCTGCATGATCAGGATGCCGACGCCGGCGCAGCAGGCGCCGAGGAGCAGCGCGGGTACGTAGTCGGCCGGCATGACCGTACCGAAGTCGCCCACATCAATCACGAAGTCGCTGCCGGCCAGAAGCCGCGCCACCAGGGTCGAGACGAGCGCCGAGACCACGACCGGGGTCAGCGAGACGATCGTATAGGTACCGATGATGAGCTCGAAGGCGTAGAAGGCGCCGGTAAGGGGCGCGTTGAAGGCGGCGGCAATGGCGCCTGCTGCGCCGCAACCGACGAGCACGCGCAGGTCCGAGCGGCGCAATTGCAGCTTTAGCCCGAGCTTGGAGGCGATGCCTGATGCCAGCTGCGTGTAGCCGGCTTCCAGCCCGACGGAGGCGCCGAATCCGTTGGAGATCAGGTTCTGTACGGCGACGACGATACTGTCGGTCAGCGACAGGCGGCCGCCGTGCAGCGCGTTTGCCTCGATCGGGTCGACCATCGGCTTCTTGCGGGTCTTCGCAAGAATATAGAGCAGCAGGCCGAGAAGGATGCCGCCGCAGATGGGGGCGCCGAGCAGCAAGAGCTTGTTGTCGATCTGTGACGAGCTCAGGCGATCGACATCGCTGATGCCGAAGATCATGCTGTGCAGCTCGCGCGAAATCAGGCTCATCGCCGTGACCGCCAGGCCAGAGGTAATGCCGACGAGGCCGCCCGCGATCACCATGCCCATTTCGCTGCGGCGCAACAATGCGCGCATACGCCCCACATCCAGCAGCGTGTGAAGGGGCCCGAGACGGCGGAGATTGATTTTCAGGTACATGATGGTGAAATCTAGGCGGGCGAGGGCCCGTTCAAGGGCGACTGTGGACGGGGATGATGCGGTGCGGAGCCGCATGCGCTGCAAATGCGGCAAAAGGCTGGCTGTTGCAACAAGTTTTTGTGACGTAAGTATTTGATATAAGACGACAATATTGGTAGAGAAGGTCGCATTGGGGCTCCGCATCGGTCTATTTGCGTCCTTATCGGGCGCTCGGCCAAGTCGATTGACTTCACAGCCTCGCTTGCCTAACCATGAATCCGATAGCGAATGGTTCCGGGCCGCCGAAAGCGGTGCGGATGAAAAGGGAATGTGACGGGGTGGACCCAATCAGGGCACCTTCATCACAGCCGACCCCGCGACTGTAGAGCGGTCAGGGTCTTCCGTCCGGCGTCGAACGCACTTTACCTGATGTCTGCATGGTGCAGGCGCGGAGAGTGCGAAAGGCGACGGAAAAGCCACTGGCGATGCAAGCCATGATCAACCGGGGTTGGACGCCTCTAAGTCTACGAATCGTCCGCCTTTTCATGATTGCAGCCGGGAAGGCGAGGAAGAACCGATGGCACGATCGGGATGGCCAATGCGGCTATCCCGATCGTCGCCTGGACCCGCGAGCCAGGAGACCTGCCAATCGTGCCGGGCGCAAAGCCCAACCCTGGGCAAGTGTGCCCAATGCCAGCACGGAGGTTGTCATGGCAGGCAAACGGAATAAACGGCTGCATTCGGCAGCCAAGCATTCGGCCTACCGCGGAACTTTGCCGCGGATCTGGCTGCATTTCCCATGAGCCCGGTTTCCTCCGGCGCGACCTTCGTTCTCGGAGGGGCGCGCTCCGGCAAGTCGCGCTTTGCCGAGCAGTTCGTCATCGACAGCAACCTTGAGCGCCACTACGTCGCCACCGGGCGCGCTTGGGACGAGGAGATGCGCGCGCGGATCGACCAGCACCGGGCCGATCGCGGTGATCTCTGGACAACGCATGAGGAGCCGCTCGATCTCGCAGGCCGGCTTGCCGCGATCGACGGCGAGGGGCGGGCGGTGCTTGTCGATTGCCTGACGCTCTGGGTTACCAATCTGATGATGGAGAAGCGCGACATGGCGGCGGAGTTCGCGGCTCTGGCCGCCTATCTGCCGAAGGCCAAGGCGCGCCTCGTCATCGTTTCCAATGAAGTCGGCCTCGGCATCGTGCCCGAGAACCGCATGGCGCGCGAGTTTCGCGACCATGCCGGGCGGCTGCACCAGATGATCGCGGCTATCGCCGCGGATGTGTATTTTATCGCGGCGGGACTGCCGCTGAAAATGAAGGGTTGAATAGATGAACCAGCAGAAGATTCCCGCCACCGTCATCACCGGCTTTCTCGGCGCCGGCAAGACGACGATGATCCGCAACCTGTTGACCAATGCGGGCGGCAAGAAGATCGCGCTCATCATCAACGAGTTCGGCGATCTCGGCGTCGATGGCGAGGTGCTGAAGGGGTGCGGGGCTGAGAATTGCACCGAGGACGATATCATCGAACTCACCAATGGCTGCATCTGCTGCACGGTCGCCGACGACTTCATCCCGACGATGAGCAAACTTCTGGAGCGGGAGAACCGTCCGGATCATATCGTCATCGAGACCTCGGGTCTTGCCCTGCCGCAGCCGCTGGTCGCCGCCTTCAACTGGCCTGACATCCGCACGCAGGTGACGGTCGATGGCGTGATCACCGTAGTCGACAGCGCCGCCGTCGCCGCCGGCCGTTTCGCCGACGACCATGATGCCGTCGACGCCCGCCGCGTCGAGGACGAGACGCTGGATCACGAGAGCCCGATCGAGGAGCTCTTCGAGGACCAGCTGACCTGCGCCGACCTGATTGTGCTCAACAAGACCGACCTCATCGACGGCGCCGGCCTTGCCCGTGTCCGCGACGAGGTTTCTTCGCGCACGGCGCGCAAGCCTGTCATGATCGAGGCGAAGAACGGCGATGTGCCGGCAAGCGTGCTGCTCGGTCTTGGCATCGGCACGGAAGACGATATCGGCAACCGCAAGTCCCATCACGAACTGGAGCATGAGGACGGTACGCCGCACGATCACGACGAGTTCGACAGCTTCGTCGTCGAGCTCGGTCCGATCGCCGATCCGGCCGTTTTCGTCGACAGCCTGAAGGGCATTATCGCCGAGCACGACGTTCTGCGCCTCAAGGGTTTCGTCGACGTTCCCGGCAAGCCGATGCGTCTGCAGCTGCAGGCCGTCGGCAGCCGCATCGACCACTATTTCGACCGCGCCTGGGCTGCGGGCGAGGCGCGCGGTACGCGGCTGGTGGTCATCGGGCTGCATGAGATGGATGAGGGGGCGGTGCGTGAGGCGATCGAGGGTTTGGTTTAAGGTTGATGGTTGGGATGGGCGCGTCCGGTTTTGAAGATTGCTTGAGTGGTGCCGTGTGGCCCCCTCATCCGACCCTTCGGGCCACCGACCCGGGTCGAGCCGCTGGTCTCGACCCGTCCTTCGGACCCCCGCTGGGGAGAAGGGAAAGTTGGAGCGAGTGGCCAGCCGCGAGTCTCTTCGCCCCGACGGGGAGAAGGTGCCGGCAGGCGGATGAGGGGGCCACGCACTCCGCGCCTACGAATAACATTTCCCGTAAAGACACGCCGACATGCACCTTCTCCTAGCCCAGCAGGGAACGATCAGCGACGGCGAGGAGGCGATCGATCTTGGTCAGTCTCCTGGCGACATCCTGTTCCTCTCGGCCGCCGACACCGAACTTGCGGCGGTGGCAGCCGCGCATCGCCAGCGCGGCGGCTCAAGGTCGCTGCGCATCGCCAGCCTGATGAGTCTCAAGCATCCGATGTCGGTCGATGCCTATGTCGAGCGCACGGCGCGGCGTGCGAAGCTGATCATCGTCAGGGCGCTCGGCGGCGCCAGCTATTTCCACTACGCGCTGGAGGCGCTGCATGCGGCTGCCGCGCGGCATGCGGCGCTGATCGCGGTGCTGCCGGGAGATTCGAAGCCTGATGCGGGGTTGACGCCGTTTTCGAATGTACCGCTTGAGGATCTGAATGCGCTCTGGGCCTATCTGATCGAGGGCGGCGATGCGAATACGCATGCGTTTCTCGACTATGCCGAGGCGATGCTGTCAGGGGCTGAGAAGCCAGAGGCGGCTTCACCCTTGATGAAGGCCGGAATATGGTGGCCGGGGCGGGGTGTTGTTGGGGTTGAGGAGTGGCGGCTGCTGTCTGCGGGTGGGTTACCCCCCTCTGTCCTNNAGGGCAGAGGGGGGTATCGCGAGTGAGACGCTAGCCACCGCGAACACCCCCATCATCGCCATCTCCTTCTACCGCGCCCTCGTGCAAAGCGGCGAAACCCGCCCCGTCGAGGCGCTGATCGAGGGTCTGATTGCTCAAGGAAACCGGCCGCTGCCGGTCTTCGCCTACAGTCTCAAAGATCCCGTCTCCAAGGGCATCCTCGAAAGTGTCTTCGCGGCCACCAAGCCCGATGTCGTCATCAATACGACAGGTTTCGCCGTCTCGGCGCCGGGTGCGGAGCGGCAGCCGACGGTGCTTGAAGCTAGCGATGCCGTCGTGCTGCAGGCGATCTTTTCCGCATCCTCGAAGGAAGCATGGGAAAGCTCTTCCCAAGGGCTTTCGGCGCGCGATCTTGGGATGAACGTGGCGTTGCCCGAGGTCGATGGCCGCGTTCTTTCCCGCGCGATCTCGTTCAAATCGGCGGCGCGGTATGATGCGCTGGTCGAGGCCAATATCGTCGCCAGCGAGCCGGATGCAGGGCGCATGGCGTACACGGCGCGGCTGGCCGCCAACTGGGCGCGGCTGAGGCATGCGAAGCCGGCCGAACGGCGGGTGGCGCTCGTCATGGCGAACTATCCGAACCGCGACGGGCGGCTCGGCAACGGCGTCGGGCTGGACACGCCGGCGGGCACCGTCGAGGTTCTGAGAGCGATGCAGACGGCGGGATATCCGGTGGCCGGAGTTCCGGCGGACGGTGATGCGTTGATCCGGCACCTGATGGATGGGCCGACCAATTCCGGGCATGACGGAAAGCTGGTGCGCGAGACGCTTTCCGTGAGTCGTTACAAGGATTTTCTCGGAACTCTTCCGAAAAAGATTCAAGACGAGATCGGCGCGCGCTGGGGCGAGCCGGAGGCCGATCGCTATGTCGTCGACGGCGCGTTTGCGCTGCCGTTCACGCGTTTCGGCGATGTGCTCGTCGGCATCCAGCCGGCGCGTGGCTACAATATCGATCCGAAGGAAAGCTATCACTCGCCGGATCTCGTGCCGCCGCATGGCTATCTCGCCTTCTACGCCTTCCTGCGCCATCAGTTCGATGCGCATGCGGTGATCCACATGGGCAAGCACGGCAATCTCGAATGGCTGCCGGGCAAGGCGCTGGCGTTGTCGGAAAGCTGCTATCCCGAGGCGATCCTCGGGCCGTTGCCGCATCTCTATCCCTTCATCGTCAACGACCCCGGCGAGGGAACCCAGGCCAAGCGCCGCACCGCCGCCGTGATCATCGACCATCTGACGCCACCTTTGACGCGGGCGGAGAGCTACGGGCCGTTGAAGGATCTGGAGGCGCTGGTCGACGAATATTACGAGGCGTCGGGTGGCGATCCGCGCCGGATCCGGCTGTTGGGCAAGCAGATCCTTGATCTGGTCGCCGATATCGGGCTCGATCAGGATGCGGGGATATCAAAGGGGGAGAGCGAGAGCGAGGCGCTGAAGAAGCTCGATGCCTATCTGTGTGATCTCAAGGAGATGCAGATCCGGGATGGGCTGCATGTGTTTGGGGTGTCGCCTCAGGGGCGGTTGCTGACGGATCTGACGGTGGCGCTGGCGCGGGTGCCGCGCGGGCTGGGTGAGGGCGGCGACCGGAGCTTGCAGCGGGCGATTGCCGGGGATGTTTTTGGGAGTGTCGTAAACGGGCAAAACCCCTCCCCAACCCC
>UCEU01000065.1 GCA_900471485.1 Hyphomicrobiales bacterium | reverse complement strand
TACACTCGTCCCGAGGATCTGCCGAGGGTCCCGCTTGCTCGACGTGAATGGACACGTGGCACCACCCGAGCAGCACAAAATCCCGCGCCCGAGCAAGGCTCGGCGACGGCTGGCTGGCGTATCCCCAAAAACGGGAATGGGCAGGCGGCAGTGTATAAGTGGTAGTGGGTATCAGGCATTTCCGCCTGCCCGATCGCTTCGAGGTTTCCGGTTCGTCCGGGCCGACAGGAGCGTCTCTCGGCCTTTCCTTGCCGGATGGACATCAGGCCCTGACAGCCCTCAACCCACCTGTGGCGATCATCACCGAACGCCGGATACCAAACTTGGCGTTACCGGTTCGCGAACCCGGCTCCCTGTCCGATGACATGGCTATTGTGCAGCGACACCGAATGACGGGGATGAAGGAGGACGACGCTTTCGATCAACACACTGATTGCAAACCGATATTTGTGCTACGCGACATTAAATTTCGCTCGTCTGCCGCAAGCGACACCCCTCACCCCGCGGCAAGCTCCCGCTCCACCAGCCGCGTCCAGAACGCCACACCCGGCCTGATCGCATCATCGTTGAAATCGTAAGCCGTGTTGTGATGCAGCGCGCCATCCACTGCCGGGCCGTTGCCGAGCCAGACGTAGCACCCCGGCGCCTGCTGCCCGAAGAAGGCGAAGTCATCGCCCGCCGTCGAGGGCGGGAAGCGGGTCACGACCTTGTCGCCGAACACTTCGGCGGCCGCAGCCAGTGCCCTCTCGGTCGCATCGGCATCGTTGACGACAGGCGGGATGCGCCGTTCGAAGCCGTATTCGGCGGCAATCCCGAACATCGCTGCGGTGCCCGCCGCCAACCGGCCGATCTCGTGCTCAAGCTGATCGCGAACCTCGGGCGAATAGGCGCGCGCCGTGCCGCCGATCTCGACGATATCGGGGATGACGTTGAGCGCCTTGGGGTCGCCCGCGTGAAGCGAGCAGGCGCTGACGACGGCCGGCTGCAGCGGATCGACGACGCGGCCGACGATGGTCTGCAGCGACGAGAGGAACGTGCCGGCCGCGGTGATCGGGTCGCGGCCGAGATGCGGCTTGGCGCCATGCGTCCCGGTCCCGCGGAAGGTGACGCGCCAGCTGTCGGAGGAGGCCAGCTGCGGACCGGCGACCACGGCCATCTCATCGACGGCAAGACCCGGCATGTTGTGCAGCCCGTAGACCGCGTCGCAGGGGAAGAGCTCGAACAGCCCCTCCTCCACCATCCGCTTCGCCCCGCCGCGTCCTTCCTCAGCCGGCTGGAAGATGAAATGCACGGTGCCGGAAAAGCCGCGCGTGGCCGCGAGATGCCGGGCAGCGCCGATGAGCATCGTCGTGTGCCCGTCATGGCCGCAGGCATGCATCTTGCCCGGCACGGTCGACTTGTAGGGCCGATCTGCCATTTCGGGCATTGCCAGCGCATCCATGTCGGCGCGAAGCCCGATGCGGCGCGTGCCGTTGCCGACCTGCAGCGTACCGACGACGCCGGTGCCGCCGAGCCCGCGATGAACGGTGATGCCGGCCTCTTCCAGAAGCCTGGCGACGATGGCGCTGGTGCGCTCCTCCTCGAAGCCGAGCTCGGGATGCGCGTGAAGGTCGCGTCTGAGAGACGTCAGGAAGGGGAGATCGTCTTCGATCCGGGCGGGAATGGGCATGAGCCTGGATGTCCTGTAAATGCAAGCGGGCGCCAGAACGGCGCCCGTTGACGATCCTTATCGGCCAAGCGGCCGGAAAATTCAACCTTTGCGGAGCCGGGGCGGCGTCAGACCACCGTCTCGCCGCCGTCGACCACGAGGATCTGCCCGGTCATGTAGGACGAGCGGTCCGAGACGAGAAAAAGGATCGGCTCGGCGATCTCGGAGACATCCGCCCACCGCCCAAGTGGTACCTTTTCCGCGATATAGGCTTCGATCGCGTCGCGTCCGCCCATCTGCGCGATGAAGGGATCGTTGAACGGCGTATCGACCCAGCCGGGGCAGAGCGCGTTCACGCGGATGCCATACTTCGCGTAGTCGCCCGCCATCTGCCGGGTCATGGCGATGACCGCATGCTTGCTGGTCGTATAGGCGATCATCTCACGGTCATAGAGTACGCCCGAAGACGAGGACGTGTTGAGGATGACGCCCTTGCCCGCCTTCTTCATGAAAGGCATGACCAGACGCGCCGCCATGAAGTGCGCCCGGACGTTGAGGCTCCACGAACGGTCGAAGCCATCGAGCGCCACCTGTTCCAGATCACCCGCCACCTGCGCGCCGGCGTGGTTGTGCAGGATATCGATGCGGCCATGGCGGGCGGCGACCGCCGATATCCCGGCCTCCAGCGCGCGGTCGTCGGTCACGTCGAGAACGAGGCTCTCGGCGCTGCCGCCGGCGGCATGGATGCGGTTGACGGTCTCGTCGGCGTTGATGAAGTCGATATCGGCGACGACGACGTGGGCCCCCTCTTTCGCCATGATCAGCGCCCCGGCCTGTCCGATGCCGGAGCCCGCTCCCGTGACGATTGCGACGCGATTTTCAAGGAGCATGGTGTTTCCCATTCAGTTTGTTGTTGTTTTCTCACGCATCAGGAAGCGGGCGATGAGGATCATCGCGAGCGAGGCGATCAACACCATGGTGGCGATCGCGTTGATCTCCGGCGTCACGCCACGGCGGATCGATGCGAAGACGTAGATCGGCAGCGTCGTGTTCGAGCCGGCAACGAAGAAGGCGATGATGAAATCGTCGAAGGAGAAGGTGAAGGCCAGCAGGAAGCCGGCGAGGATCGACGGCAGGATCTGCGGCAGGACGATCTGCCGGAAGGTCGTGAACGGCGTGGCGTAGAGATCGCTCGACGCCTCGACGATGTCGCGCCCCAGGCTGGCGATCCGCGCCTTCACGATCATCGCCACCAGCGCCATGGTGAAGAGCCCGTGCGCGGCGATGATCGAGCCATAGCCGAGCGCGAGCTTCGGCGGCTGCTCGCCCGGCCAGATCGCCGCAAGCATCGGATTGACGAAGCCGAACACCTCGACCAGCGCCACCAGCGTCGCGATGCCGATGACCACGCCCGGCACCACGATCGCCGCCGCGAACAGGCCGTCGAACACGGCGCGTGTCCGCGACCCCAGCCGCTCCATGCCGATCGCCGCCATCGTGCCGAACAGGGCTGCCAGACCGGCGCTGGTGAAGGCTATGATCAGACTGTTCTGCAAGGCCTCCATCAGGAACGTATTGGAGAGCGCCTTGCCGTACCACTGGGTGGAAAAGCCGGTGAAATCGGACGCGTTGCGCCCGGCATTGAAGGAAAACAGCACGACCAGCGCGATCGGCGTGTAGAGAAACAGGTAGACTGCGGTGACAAGGGCGCGCATCAGACGAGATCCACCTGGCGGGTGCCCGCGACACGCCAGGCGATGCGCATGGCGACCAGAAGCACGAAGACGACGACGACGACCAGCGTGACCGCGATCGCCGAACCGAAAGGCCAGTTGCGCGATTGCAGGAAGAGATCGACCAGCGCATTGCCGATGAAGAAGACCTTGCCGCCGCCAAGCAGCTGCGGAATGAGGTATTCGCCGAGCAGCAGGATCGTCACCAGCGCGACCCCGGTCATGACGCCCGGCAGCGACAGCGGCAGGGTGATGCCGAAGAAGGTCGAGAGCGGCCTGGCGCCAAGATCGGCCGATGCCTCCAGCAGCCGCCGGTCCAGCTTTTCCAGGCTGACATAGATCGGCATGATCATCAGCGGCAGATAGCCATAGACGATGCCGAGCAGCACCGCGCCTGGTGTGTTCAACAGCCTGACATTCTCGATGCCGACGAACTCGAGCAGGTGCGGAATGCCCCGCGCGCCCAGAATATACATCCAGGCATAGGTGCGCACGAGCAGGCTGGTCCAGAACGGCACCACCACCAGCGATACGAGAAGCAGCCTATGTTGGGGGTTCGCTTTCACGGCCAGATAATAGGCCACCGGATAGGCGACCAGCAGGCAGGCGAAGGCGCCGATCGGTGCCAGCACCAGCGTGTTCTTGAACGCCGCGGCGCGCGATCCGAGATTGGCGAACTGTGCGAAGGTGAAGGCCGCCTGGTACCCGCCCTCCGGCGCCCGCTCGCCGAACGAGAACACGACGATGGCGATGAACGGCAGCACCAGGAAGATGAACAGCCAAGCGCTCGCCGGCGCGACCAGCGCGGCGGTGACGAGACGTTTCTTTGTGTCCGGTGTCAGGGTCATCTTGGTCCAGAAAGCGGCTTGCGGATGGAGCAATCGAAATGGATGCAGGGCACGCCTCCCCTTGGGTGGCGTGCCCCGACGGTCATCAGGCCGACTTGAAGCGTGCCATCAGCTCGGCGCGGCCCGGATCGGTGAGTGTCACTGCGGCGCCGAATTCCAGCGGCGTCAGCGATGCCTCGTCCGGGTAGACGATCTTGTTCGAAGTGATCTCCTTCGGCAGCAGCGAGATGACGCGGCTGTCGGTGGCCGGAGCGCCGTTGGCGATGTGCTCCTTGGCGGCGTTCGCCGGATCCATCAGGTAGTTGAGCAGCGCGTAGCCGGCGGCCTTGTTCGGCGCGTCCTTCGGGATCGCGTAGTAGTCCGTCCAGATCTCGCCGCCGTCCTTGCCGAGAACATAGTCGATCTCGGGAACGTCGCGGTTGAGCTGCGCGCCGTCGTTGGTCCAGCACATGGTCATCCATGCGTCGGTGGCGCGCATCGCCGGCTGGTAGTCGCTGTTGATCGCGAAGAGGTGCGGCTTGACCTTGATCAGCAGCTCCTCTGCCTTGGCCAGTTCGTCCGCCTTGATCGAATTGAAGCCGTAGCCGAGCGAAACCAGCGCGCTGCCGATCGTCGTCAGCTGGTAGTCGTGCACCATGGCGCGACCGTCGGCTTCCGTCTGCGCGAGCTCGAAGAAATCCTTCCAGCTTGCCGGCTTGGCCTTGATCTTCGAGGTGTTCACGGCAAAGCCGGTCGTGCCCCAGTTCTTCGGCACCGCATAGGTCTTGCCGTCGATCTGGCCTTCCTTGGTGAAGCGCGGGTTCTGCGTGGTCTGGCTGAAGTTCGGGATCTTCGAGAGATCGAGCTCGTCGATCAGACCGAGCTTGTGGTGGGTCGAGATCGTGTAGTTGGTCGGCACGAACAGCGACCAGCCGGACGCGCCGGCCTGCAGCTTCGCCAGCATCTCCTCGTTCGAACCGAACACGTTGACCTCGACGGCAACGCCGGTTGCGGCCTTGAAGTTCTCGAAGGTCGCCGGATCGTGATAGTTCGGCCAGGTGGCGATCGACATCTGCGTACCGAGATCCTCGGCGGCATAGGCGGGCGTCGACAGCGCGCCGGGGAAGCGCGACATCACGGCGGTCGCGAGACCCAGCCCGGTGATGCCGAGGAAATGACGGCGGCTGATGGAGCCGCGCTTCAGGCGCATGAACTCGTCCATGAAGCCTTCGGCGGAAATGGGGAGATTATCCTTGTAGTCCTTGCTCATGATGCTGTTCCCTTGTTTTGATTTTATGCTGCACTCGAGGCTGAAAACACATGCGCCGCGACCGGATCGAAGCCGAGGAAGACGGTCTCGCCGGGCTCCACCAGATCGCTCTCGGCCATGCCGCGCCGGTCGGCCGTGACCAGGAAATCGCCAAGCCCGGGCACCGTGACCGCGTATTCGGCCGATGAGCCGAGGAAGATGCGATGCGTGACCGTGCCCTTGAAGCTTGCCGCGTCCGACGCCTGCGCCCGTGTCAGGCGGATCGCCTCGGGCCGGATCGCGACGATCGCCTCGCCCGGCGCCACGCGCTGGCGCTCGACAGCGGCGATCGCCGAACCGTCAGCGAGCCGGAGCGTCGCACCGTCGGCTTCCATGCGCGCATCGACGCGGTTGGTCTTGCCGACGAAATCGGCGACGAACAGGTCCGCCGGGCGGTCGTATACCTCCTGTGGCGATCCCAGCTGGCGAATGCGCCCGGCGCTCATCACGCAGACGACATCGGCCATCGACAACGCTTCCTCCTGATCGTGGGTGACGAGCACGAAGGTGATGCCGAGCTCGCGCTGCAGCGTCTGCAGTTCGATCTGCATGGCCGAACGCAGCTTCTTGTCGAGCGCCGCCAGCGGCTCGTCGAGCAACAGCACCGAGGGTCGGTTGACGATTGCGCGCGCCAGCGCCACGCGCTGCTGCTGGCCGCCCGACATTTCGTGGATGCGGCGCTTGGCGAAACCGCCGAGCCGGACCATCTCCAGCGCTTTGCCAACCCGGCGGTTGATCTCCGCGGTGGCGATCTTCGGCCGCATCTGCTTCAGGCCGTAGGCGACGTTCTGCTCCACGTTGAAATGCGGAAACAGCGCGTAATGCTGGAACACCATGTTGACGGGGCGGCGGTAGGCCGGCACGCCGTTCATCTCGCGGCCGTCGATCAAGACCGTGCCCTGGCTCGGCTGCTCGAAGCCGCCGATCATGCGCAGGCAGGTCGTCTTGCCGCAGCCGGAAGGACCGAGCAACGCCAGGAAGGCGCCCTTCGGCACATTGAGGTTGATGTCCGTTACGGCGGTCACCGCGCCATAGTTCTTGGTGACCGAACGGAATTCGATATCGTTCGTCGAAGCGGATGCCACGTCTGTTCCCTGCGGTTGGTTTGGCGGCAGTCTTCGCTGCCTTTTGCCACCGTCGTTGCGGAAAGACTATGCCCCGGCCTCCCTGACGGTATATACCCCGAGAGAGGTATTTTCGGCCAATTAGCTTCATGGAAGGTATATACCGGGGATGCGCGGAAATCGGCGTGACGGCGAGTGGGAGGTGCAGGAATGAGCACGAATCTGGAGGGCCTTTTCCAGGCCTTCAATGCCACCGTCGGCGTGCCCGCGATGAGCGACGCCGAGTTCGGCGACGTCTTCCGCCAGATGATGGCGTCACTCGTGCGCTTCGACTATGTCGTCGTCTTCGCCTATCGCGGCAACGAGCGTCCGATCGACCTCTACAGCACCTTCGACAAGAAGGAGCACATCATCTTCGTGACGCTGTACCAGGCCGGCCCCTATCTGCTCGATCCCTTCTACCACACCGCCGGCGCCCGCCGGACCGGCGTCTTCCGCATGCGCGAACTAGCCCCGGACCGCTTCTTCTCGAGCGAATACTACCGGACCTATTACGTCCAGACCGGCCTTGCCGAGGAGATCGGCTTCTTCATCGCCGCCGATGACGACATCACCATCGTGCTGTCTCTGATGCGCCGCGAGGAAACCGGCCCGCTGCCCGCCGCCGATTTCGCTCTGCTGAAGAAAACCGAGCCGCTGATAACAAGCATGGTCCGGCACTACTGGTCGGGCCTTGGCCGCCGCTTCGACGCGCAACTGACCTCGCGCGGCCGCACCGGCCGGAAGCACAGCGCATCGGATAGCGCGCTGCAGCCGGCCGATACCGTGTGGAGCGATCTCAACCTCACCAGCCGCGAGACCGCCATCGTCGATCTCGTGCTGCAGGGGCATTCCTCCGAATCCATCGGCCTCAAGCTCGGCATCTCCACCGGAACCGTGAAGGTTCACCGCCGCAACGTCTACCGCAAGCTCGGCATCTCCTCGCAGACCCAGCTGCTGTCGCTCTATCTCAAGAACCTGACCTGACGAAACGCGGCCACGACCATAGGCTGCAGTTTTAGATCACGAAGCCAACGGCCCACAATTCCGCCAGATTGCCGATGGAGACGGCCAAGGCGCCCGGCGGGTATTTATCGATAGTTGCATTTTTGCTCTTTCGCGCGGGGGCAAAGCGATATACTCCAAGAAGCTATAGTTTATTAAAATTCGATATCTCCCGGGAAGATCGGGAGAACATAGCTTCGTCCGATCGCCTTCTTTTTGTCGCGCATGGGTTGATGAATAACGATACGTCTTTCAACACGATCACGCAGCGGATGCTGGATGCCTGGTTGCTGACCACGGCTCAGCAGCCGGCCGTGCCGGAAGACATCTACCGCGACGTGCTGGATCTGCTGACGCTCAAGATGCGCATGACGCTGGTGTTGCTGGACGCCGAGAACCCGCTCGACTGGCGCATGAAGGTCGTGCGCCCTTCCGGCTTCAATTCACGCATCCTGAACGTCAACTCGATCTTCGCCGACCAGCGCCTCGGCGATTTCAAGGATCGCAGCTATATGGAGACGGCGGTGATCCCCCGCTATCTCCAGGTCATCGCCAGCCAGAAGCCGGCGATGGAGATGGTGAAGACCAAGGTGCTCGGCGTCAGCGTCGGCTATGAACGGCTGATCCTGCCGCAGAAGACCGACCAGGGCTCATCGGCATGGCTGCTCAGCATCTCCAACGGCCGCTTCATGTTCAACCCGCCGCACCGGCAGGCGAAGCTGGACGCCACCGACGAGATCGTCATCCAGCTCCTGTCCGAAGGCGCCACCGCCAAGGAGATCGCGGCCGACCTCGGCATCTCGCACCGCACGGTGGAGCATAGGCTGGAACGCATGAAGGAGCGCTACGGCGCCAAGAACACGGTACATCTGGCGACCATGCTGGTGGCGATGCGCTTCGACCGCGAAGGCGACAAGAGCTAGCTCTCGACGCTTTTAGCTAGACCCCGAAGCTGTCTGGCCTTTCCGGCCGATGGCGCGCAAACCCAAAAATCCGCCCCCGACCAGAGCGACAAGACCCGTGAGCGTCGCAAGGCTCGCCGGATGACCGGGCACGGCCGTCCAGTCCGGCCGAATGGTATCGGCGGTATTGAAGGCTTCGCCGCTGAACTGACAGGTGATCAGCGCAAGGCCGCGCAGCACCATCGCGCGATCGACGATGGAGACGATCTCGCCGGCAGCGGCCGCCTCCCCTGGCATGTCCCGCATCGCAAGCAGCACCGCCTTGGTGGCGGCGAGATAGGCGTGCGAACACTCGTTGAACGGGCTCGCCTCGTCGGTGACGCTGCCCGGCATCCGGCCCCAGAGACAGTAGGCATATTGTATCCGGGCGTAATTGAGCACACGGCGGAACGGCTCGTCGGTGTCAATCGCCCGCCCAGCGAGATCGATGATCCGGTCGCGGTTTTCCGCCATCACGATCATCTCGCCATGGGAAATCTCAGGGATGGCGATACCGCTCTGCGGGCCGCCTGACGAGCGCTGATGCGCGAATCCGTCGCCCGCCGCCAGAAGCGGCAGCACGGCGGAAAGAATGAGAAGTGAGGCTCGAACAAGCATCGTGGCGAAAGACCCCGGCATGACCGGGGCCTCCCCTATCCGTTCAATGCAGTACGGGCGCAGCAGAGCGCCGAACACCAGCGGGCACACCGAGCTGCCGCTCAGCGAACACGCCGAAGACGAGACCGATGCTTGCCCACAGGATCACATGCATGCCGATCGTCGTCGTCCGGAAGCTCCACAACAGCATGGCCGGATAATTCTCCGGCACTTCGTTGATGGCGGGCAGCAGGTACTGCACGAGACCGATGAAGACGACATAGGCAAGCCCTGCCGCAACCGTGCCGTTCCAGGCGCCGAACCGCTGCGAAAGGCGGCGGCCAAGCGAGACCGCGGCAATCAGCGCCGCGATGGCCACGACGATCATCAGGAAGAACAGTTCGGTCCTGACCCCGATCGTATCCGGGCTGCCGACCGCGGGCGGATTGGCCGGATACTTGATATTCGGAACGAGAACGACCGCGATGAAGGCCGCAAGCGCAATGACGGCGGATGTACCGCGTGCGCCGAGACTGCTGACGCGGCCCTGCACGAAGGCGAAGACCAGCGCGAACAGACCGCCGACCGCGATGCTGTAGGCCATGATTCCGGTGAACAGGCCGATTCCGGCCTGGGTGGTGCGGCTGACGAGTTCGGGTTCGGCCGCATCGCCGGCAGCTTGCGCAGCCGCTTCCTCGAAACCGATCGCCTGATCGACGAGCGGCTCACCAAACGTGTGCGCGAAGGCGAACATCAGGACGCCAGCGATCAGGCCCGCCAGCATGCCGCGGAGCAAAAGTTTTCCAACCATGTCTCAAACTCCCTTAGTGGCAGGGAAAGCCGAGAAGGTGCCGGCCGTCATGCACGAACTCGTGCACGTACATGCCGTTGAAGAGCGCCATCGCGCCTTCTTCGGTGCCGACGAAATAGATGGCGATGAGCATCAGCAGACCGCCGAAGATCGCCCATGGCAGAATCTCTCCGACAGGGATGGGAGCCGGCACGGAGACGGGTGTGAAAGTGGTATCAGACATATGTTCCTCCTGGAATCACGCGTTCACTCGAGAATTTTCGTGTGTGGCAGGGTCTGACTTCCAGTCCGAGGTATCCTCTTCCTGGTCACAGTGGCGCGACCGCACCGGAATTTCACCGGCTTCCAAACCCACAACATCACCGTTATAGCTGTGCCGGTCGGCCTGTCAACGAAGCTTCACAAACCGATCGCTTGTCCCCAATCAAACGCGAGGAACGACGCCCGTGATGACGCGCCTCACCTGGGTCTGCCACGGCGCCACCGAGGCCAATCGGCAGGCACGCTTTCCGCTCGACGAACCGTTGGAAGAAAAGGCGATCGCGGAAGCGCAGGCACTTTCTGCCGGTCTTCGTCGCGCCGACCGCGTCTTCGCAAGCCCTGCGCTCCGTGCCCGCCAGACCGCGCAGGCGCTCGGTCTCGATCCGCTCGACGCACCCGAACTCTCCGATTGCGACTATGGCCAGTGGGCCGGCCACTCGATTACCGAGCTCCCGGCCGACGAGCTCGCCACATGGATGAGCGACCCACACGCCGCGCCGCACGGCGGCGAAAGCATCGTCAAGCTATACGCGCGCGTCGAAACGTGGATGGACGGCCAGCTGAAGCATGGCGGCCATGTGGTCGCGATCAGCCACGCCCCGGTGCTGCGCGCCGCACTTCTCGTCACGCTTCAGGCGCCTGCCGCCTCTTTCTGGCGGGTGGATGTCGAGCCCCTTTCGATAGTCCAGATGACCAGCAACGGCACGCGCTGGTCTCTTCGCATCTAGGTTGCGCGCGATTAAATTTATACACTTTAAATTAGCCCAGCCTTACGCAAGCAAGCCGCGTCATATGTGAGCTGCCTGGCCTTGCCGGGCCGTCAATCCTTGACTCAAGGAGGACCAAGCATGTCCTACGACTGGAGCGGGGTGAGAACGCGGCGCACACGTCTGTTGCGAATGACGACCGCCGTGACGTTTCTACTCCTCCTCGTCAGCGCCACCTGGCTGATGAGATCCTGACTAAAGGGCGAGCGGGCGCACCGCTCGCCTCTTTTCTTTCAGGCAACGCGGCTCGCATACCGAGAAATCGCCTATCGGCTTCAACCAAGACTTCAGACTTCGATGATATATCCGCCATCGGGTGGAGATGGAGTGAAGCATGCCGGTATTTTTCCAGAGTCGCGCTGGACGGCAATGCCTGTCGATTCTTGCGTTGGGAGTGACGCTCTGGATCATCGGCATAACATTGGATCTGGGCAACTGGCTGGCCGCCTTCGTATCGGCCTTCAGGGACTATGGCGCCGACAAGCTCGCCTTCGCCCTTGTCATCGGCGGCGCGATGAGCTTCGTCTACTCCGCGCTCCGTATCGTCGATCTCCGCAGGGAAATGGAAGTGCGCGTCAGCGCCCAGGCCAAGGCAGACTGGACAGCCACCCACGACCACCTGACCAAGCTCCCCAACCGATACGCCTTCGAACGCAAGGTCATCCCGCGCTGGACGACATCGGAAGATGACGGCGAGAGCCACATGACCGATGTCACCATCTTCTCGGTCGATCTGGACGGTTTCAAGAAGGTCAACGACCTAGTCGGCCATAGCGGCGGCGATGCCTTGTTGATCGAGGTCGCCAAGCGCATCTGCGCGATCGGTCATGCCGACTGCGTCTATCGCTTCGGCGGCGACGAATTCGTCATCGTGGCCGTCGGCCTTCCCGCCCGGCAGGCCGACCGTTTCGCGCGACTGCTGATCCAGGCCGTGACACGCCCCATTCATATCGATGGTTTCGCCATGGAAGTCGGCGCCAGCGTCGGGTACGACGGCTGGGCGCAGGACAGGGAGCCGCTCGAAGCAGCCGCCCAGCGCGCCGACCTTGCGATGTACGAAGCGAAATCCCGCGGCCCGAACCGCCACATGCTGTTCGAGCCCGCCATGCAGGACAAGGTGACGAAGCGCGCCTCGCTGGAAACCAAGCTCCGCGCCGCCATCCAGAAAAAGGCGATCCGCCCCTTCTATCAACCGCTCGTCAATCTGAAGACCGGCGACGTCTGCGGTTTCGAGGCCCTGGCGCGCTGGACGAGCGAGGACGGCGAGACCATTCCGCCCGTGGTCTTCATCGGCATTGCCGAAGAGACCGGCATGATCACCGCCCTGTTCGAGGACCTGCTTGCCCGCGCCTGCCGCGATGCGCTCGATTGGGATGAGAATATCGTGCTCTCCTTCAACCTCTCGCCGGTACAGATGGAGGACAGGCTGCTCGCGTCCCGCATCCTCAGGGTGCTCGCCGCCAACGACCTGCCGGCGGCCCGGCTGGAAATAGAGATCACCGAGAACGCGTTGATAAAGGATCCTGACGCCGCGGCGCTGATCCTGGACGAGCTGCACGCCGCCGGCGTGAAGATCGCGCTCGACGACTTCGGCACCGGCTATTCCAGCCTCGCGCAGCTCGCCCGCTACCGCTTCGACAAGATCAAGATCGACCGCAGCTTCATCGCCACCTATGGCGAAGACGAGCGCCAGGAAAAGATCGTCCGCGCCATGCTCGCGCTTGGCCGCAGCCTGAACATCCAGACGACCGCCGAAGGCATCGAGGATTATCGCCAGCTGAACCACCTGCTGCAGCTTGGTTGCGATATCGGCCAGGGCTATCTTTTCGGCAAGCCGATGCCATCGGGCGAGGTCCTGTCCTTCATCAATGAAGGCCGCGACATCGACCGCGCCAGGCTGCCGGTAACGCTGGCGCTGCCGCACTGAAATGCCATCCATCAGCAAAGCGTGATGGAACCTTTCCGCATGAGGCGACGTTTGGCCCGTGGATCGTGCGGGTCAATTCGCCCGCTGACGCACACCTTTGAGCTCCGCATGCGCCGTGATCCAGCGATCGTGCCTCCCGCGCGGTCGTGTTCTGGAGTTGGTTGGATCCGTCATAGGAGAGGGATTATCATGAGTATTCGTATTGCAGCTGCCTCGGCAGCCTTCATCCTGCTTGCCGGCTCGGCTTCCGCAGCCGACATGGTCACCGAGGCCCCGCCGGCAGCACCCGAGGCGCAGGTCGCACCCGTCTTCACCTGGCAAGGCTTCTACATGGGTGCCCAGGGCGGCGGCGGCTGGGGCAATGGCGACTTCTCGGGAGTCGGCTCCGGCAGCATGAACGGCGGCCTGATCACCGGCTTCGCCGGTTACAACTGGCAGCTCGACAACAATATCGTGCTCGGCGTCGAGGGCGACGCGTCCTATAACTGGAACGAGGAAAGCTTCGGCGGCAACGACTACAAGTTCGACACCACGGGCTCCGTTCGCGCCCGCGTCGGTTATGCGATCGATCACGCCCTGATCTACGGCGCCGCCGGCTGGACCGGCGCGCGCGGCAAGGTCGATAGCCCGGCCGGAAGCGACGACCACACCTTCTCGGGCTGGACCGTCGGCGCCGGTGTCGACTACGCCTTCACCGACAACATCTTCGGCCGTGCCGAATATCGCTACAACGACTATGGCAGCAAGGACCTGCTCGGCGTCGACAGCGACTTCAACCAGAATGTCGTGACCGTGGGCGTCGGCTTCAAGTTCTGACGCATTCGAACAAAGATCGGCAGAACGAAGAAGCCCGGCGGTTTTCGCCGGGCTTTCTGTTTTGAAACCACGGGACGCCAAGACGCCCATGGCAGCAGCAACCTGACGCGCTGCTCAGCGCCGGCCCTTGTTTCCGCCGAAGCCGCCGCTGTAGCCGCCGCCGCCCCAACCGGAGCCGCCCCCGCCACCCCAACCGGAGCCGCCGCCGCCGCCCCAGCCGGGACCACCACCGAAGCCGCCAGGGC
>UCEU01000067.1 GCA_900471485.1 Hyphomicrobiales bacterium | reverse complement strand
TTTTGGAACGGGGATTTTCAAGGGGCTTGTACACAGCATCGGTTCGGCCCAGGCAACGCACCGGATTTTCTTTACCGGCCGGTCAAAAAACTGCCGGAAGAACAGCTTGCACGCGCCCGAAATCGGCAATTTAGCGCCTTCATGGCCTTGAAACTTGCTCCCGCGGCGTCATCTCGTCTCTGTCAGCCCCGGCAGATCAAGTTTGTCCGGAACCGAATGCTGGTCTTTCGTGTTCTCACTCCAGTGCAACGAAAGGAGAAAGACATGGCTGCCAACACAGATGACGTGAGAGCGTCCGTCAGCAAGGATATCGCCGCCCTTCAGCAGGAAGTGTCCCGCCTGCAGAAGATGATCTCGGCCCAGGGCACCGAAGCCTATTACGAAGTGCGCGACCGTGCGAGCAAGGCCTATGAAGACGCCCTGCCCCGCGCCAAGGGCGCCGTTGCCAATATCAGGGCGGAAAGCGTGGCCGCAGCCGGCGCCGCCCGTGAACATCCAGCCGCCACCACCACCGCGCTCGCGCTTGCCGGCGCCATCGGCTTTCTTGCCGGCTACCTCCTGAGCGGCAGCCAGCAGCCACCGCGCCATTGGTGGGAATGACAGCTTGCGCCCTTCCAGGGCGATAGAATTGGCGCCGTACTGACGAAGTTCAGTGCGGCGCATACGACTTTCGTCTCAGAAAAACCAAGTTTCGAGGCTAGGCATGCGGCTATAATAACGAGGGAGGAATACGGATGGAAAGCGAAAGAGCAAACTGCATTGTCGAAGTCAGTGTTGACGGCGCCGAGGGCCGTCGCGCTGTCGGCATCATGAACATGCGGCAAGCCCTTGAACTGCCCGAGATGCCACGCTTGTTCTACACCCACCCCGACCCCGCCAAGGCGGCGGCCGGTGTTGTCGTCAGTCGTCAGGAACTCGCGGGCTACATGGCCCGCCACTAGGTTCCAGACGATGCCTCCCACGGCGGCGCGCTGCGCCGTCGCCTCCCGCGCGCCCTCAGTAGCGCCCTTAATAGTCGAAAACCTTCTCCCCGCCTCCTCCCTTTTCCCCGCGTTTCGATCGCCGCCGGCTGGTATCGGCCTGCGCTTCGTGCCAGAAAACACGCACTTCGCAACCAGACAGGGATAACAGGGTGAGAGAGCGGCGTTCCCCGCAGAAATCACGACTTCGCGGCAAGGCCGACACCGACGGCAAGCGCGTCACCCTGCCCCGTGCCCTCTCCAAGCTCGGCTACTGTTCGCGCACCCAGGCTGAACGCCTGATCGCCGAGGGCCGCGTGACGGTCGACGGCCGCAAGGTGGTGGATCTTTCCGCCTGGGTCGATATGGACGCGGCAAGGATCAAGGTCGACGGCAAGGACGTGGTCGCCGAGGCGAAGATCTATGTCATGCTCAACAAGCCCCGCGGCCTGGTCACCACCCGCGACGATCCCGAGGGCCGCCCGACCGTCTACGATTGCCTCAAGGACTTCGACATCCCGCATCTGTCCCCCGTCGGCCGGCTGGACAAGGCGAGCGAGGGGCTGCTGCTCTTCACCAACGACACGACCTTCGCGCAGGCGCTGCTCGACCCGCTAACCCATCTCACCAAGACCTATCATGTCCAGGTCAACAGGATCATGGACGACGAGCTGCTGGCGGAGATGACCTACGGCGTGCGCCACGACGGCGAGGTGCTGAAGGCGACCTCGGCGAAACTGCTGCGCAGCGGCGACAGGAACTCATGGATAGAGGTGGAGCTCGACGAGGGCCGCAATCGGCAGATCCGCCGCATTCTCGAGGGCCTGGATACCGAGTGCCTGCGCCTGGTGCGCGTCGCGATCGGCGGCCTCGGCCTCGGCGATCTCGCCAAGGGCGCCGTGCGGCCGTTGACCGATGCCGAACTGAGGGACCTGCGCCGCGGCGCCGGCCTCGACAATACCAGACGGAACTGACGACATGACCGATATGGCCCCGCACGATTTCTGGCAGGAAATCCACGCGCCCGACACCTTCCCCGCCGCCGGCGACTTCACCACCTTCTATGTCGCCAATCTCGATGACGGCGCCCAGCTTCGCCTGCCGATCCGCGCACTGGGCGATGGCCGGCAGGCGCTGGCCTCGCTGATCATCAATCAGGCGAGCTTCGCCACCCTCGATGCGCTGGCCGAACGGCTTGCCGAAAAGCTGCGAAGCTTCGATGTCGATGTCATCGCCGGCCTTCCCACGCTCGGGCTGACGCTGGCCGCGGCCGTGGCGCAGAAACTCGGACACGCGAGATATGTCCCGCTCGGCACCTCCCGCAAGTTCTGGTACCGCGACGAGCTCTCCGTTCCCCTCTCCTCGATCACCACGCCGACACAGCAGAAGCGTCTTTATATAGACCCGCGCATGCTGCCCCTTCTCGAAGGCCGGCGCGTCGCGCTGATCGACGACGTGATCTCCAGCGGCACCTCCATCGTCTCCGGGCTGGAGCTGCTTTCGGCCTGCGGTATCGAGCCCGTCGTCATCGGCGCCGCCATGCTCCAGTCCGATCGCTGGCGCGAAAAGCTCGCGGCATCGGGGCCGCGATGGGTGGAGAGAACCGTGGGCGTCTTTGCAAAGCCCGTGCTGGAAAGGACCGAGACCGGCAGCTGGCGCAAACCGCGAACGTGAGGCCCGCCAGCAAACCCCGCCTCTGTACAGAACGCCGCGAGCCGCTACATTGATGCCGACGCAATGAGCCGGAACAGCCCATGACATTTGAGCAAGCATCTCTGCTGATCCTGCTGGTTGCCATGCTCATCCTGTTCTCGCTCGACCGTTTCCGCATCGAGGTCGTTGCCATTACCGGGCTGCTGGCGGGATATGCGCTCGGGCTTTATCCGACCGAGCAGGTTTTCTCGGGCTTCGCCAGCCCTGTCGTCATCACCGTGATCGAGATCCTACTGGTGGTGCAGGTGCTTGCCCGCGCCAGGCTGTTCGACCGGCTGGCGAGCTTCTTTACCGGCGCGCGGTTTTCCGGCACCGGCATCATCGCGGCACTCTCGTCCGCCACCGGCTTTATCTCCGTCTTCATGAACAACATCGGCGCCTTTTCCATCGCGCTCCCCGTTGCCCTTCGCCTTGGCACGACGATGGCGATCCCGAGAAAGCAGCTGATCATTCCCATATCATTCGCGGCCCTGCTCGGCGGGCTGGTCTCGTTGATCGGCACGCCGGCCAACCTGCTCGTCAGCACCGCACTCGTGCAAAGCGGCGCCGGCGGCTTCCATATGTTCGATTTCGCCTATGTCGGCCTGCCCGTCGCCATTGCAGGCATCGTGCTGACGGCATGGCTGGCACCCCGGATTTTCCCCGAAGGCGAGGATGCCGCCGAAGCGCCCTCCCCTCCCTCGCGCCGCCAACTCGCCGAACGCGAGGTGCCGGAGACCTCACCGCTGATCGGCGCGCGGCTTTCGGAATTGTCCTCCCGTTTCGCGCTCGAGCCGCATGCCTTGCTGCGCGACGAAAAGCACGTCTTCGCAGCACCCGGCAACGCCGTGATCGAAGCCGGGGACATGCTATTCGCGGAGGCGGAGGCCACGACATTCGCCGACCTCGCGGCGTCAGGCGCCTTGCGGCCGCCGCAGGTGGACTTCGCTCCTTTATTGTCTGGCGATTACATCGAAGCCGTTGTCATGCCCGAAAGCACGATCGTCGGCTCCAGGCTTCATTCGCTGGAAGTCTTCAGCACCCGCAACGTCAGGATCACGGCGCTGTCGCTGCGCTCGCCGCGCATCGAGGGCCGTTTCGAAGACCAGCAGCTGTCGATCGGAGATATCCTCGTGCTCGAAGGCGAGCGCGGGGCGATCACGGAAGCGCTCGACGAATGCGAATGCCTGCCGCTTGCCTCGCAACCGCCGGCACCGTCATCGCTGGCATGGCAGCCCTTCGCCATCTTTGCCTGCGGCGTCGCCGCCACAGCCTTCGATCTCGCGAGCCCCGAGATCGCCTTCGCCGCCGTGGTCATGGTGCTGGCGCTCCTGAACTATCTCAACATCCGCCAGGCGATGGCCGACCTCAACTGGCCGATCATCATCATGCTCGGCGCCATGATCCCGATCGGTACGGCCTTCGGCAGCACCGGGACCGCGGAGGTGATCGCCTCGGCGCTGAGCACGGTCATCCCGATCACGCAGCCTTTAGCCGGGGTGGCACTCCTGCTCTTCCTCGCCATGGCGCTCACCCCTTTCGTCAACAATGCGACGGCCGCGATCATCCTGAGCCCCGTCGCGCTCGAATTCGCCGGTGCCGGCCATCACGCTCCGCAGGCCTACCTGATGGCGGTCGCCGCCGGCGCCTCGCTCGATTTCCTCACCCCCTTCGGCCATCACAACAATACGCTCGCCATGGGCATCGCCGGTTACCGTTTTACGGATTTCCTGCGAGCCGGCGCGCCGCTCGCCCTCACCAGCTATGTTTTGGCCTTGCTCCTCATATATGTCTTCTGGATATGAACCCGGTTGCTTGACATCCCCCGCAATGGAACTAGAGCAGGGGAAAAGCGCCGATAAACTGACAAGGATGGTCGAGCCCGTGCGAATCCTCTCCGAAGCCCACTTCCCCGAACTGCCGAACTACTATCGCGGCAAGGTGCGGGAGAACTACGATCTTCCCGATGGACGCCGCATCATCATCAGCACCGACAGGTTGAGCGCCTTCGACCGGATCCTCACCTGCATTCCCTACAAGGGCCAGGTGCTGACCCAGACGGCGCGCTACTGGTTCGAGGCGACCAAGGATATTTGCCCGAACCACGTCCTCGAATATCCCGATCCGAACGTCGTCATCGGCAAGCGGCTCGATATTCTGCCGGTCGAGATCGTCGTGCGCGGCTATCTTGCCGGCACCACCGGCACCTCGATCCTCACTCTCTATAAGAAGGGCGAGCGCGAGATGTACGGCATGCGGCTGCCCGACGGCATGCGCGACAACGAGAAGCTTCCCGAACCGGTGATCACGCCGACCAGCAAGGAATTCGACGGCGGCCATGACGAACCGCTGACAACGGCGCAGATCGTCGACGGCGGGCTGCTCACCCGCGAACAGTGGGAAACCCTGTCGCGCTATGCGCTGGCGCTGTTCGCCCGCGGCCAGGAACTGGCGGCCAAGCGCGGCCTGATCCTTGTCGACACCAAGTACGAGTTCGGCACCGACGAGAACGGCAACATCATCCTCGCCGACGAAATCCACACGCCCGACAGCAGCCGCTACTGGCTGGCCGACAGCTATCAGAAGAATTTCGAGGCCGGCACGCGCCAGGCAAGCTTCGACAAGGACTTCGTCCGCGCCTGGGTGGCCGAGCGTTGCGATCCCTACAAGGACGCAATTCCGGAAATCCCGGTCGATCTCATCCAGCAGACGTCGGACGTCTATATCAAGGCCTATGAGGCGATCACCGCCCAGACGTTCGTGCCCGACGATACCGGAGCCACACCCGTCGATCGTATCCGCCAGAACCTCGCGCCCTATTTCTCCTAGCCGCGCTTGAGGCAGAAGGGTATGCAACATTCGCTTGCAGGCCCTTCTTCGGTCGCGCTAGGGTTTGAAACAGAGGTGCCGGGTTTTCCGGCGGGGGCAGGAATGGCACGAAGGCCAAGGCGCAAGGCCGAAGAAACCCGCGAAGACATTTTGACGACGGCGGAACTGTTGTTTTGCCAGCGCGGCTTCGTGGCGGTCTCGATTGCCGACATCGCCGCATCCTTGGCGATGTCGCCTGCCAATGTCTTCAAGCACTTCCATTCCAAGGCCGCGCTGGTCGACGCGATCGCCGAACGGCACCTGACGGACGTGGCCGATCGCTTCGTCGTCGAGGACCTCCCTCCCAAGGAGCAACTCCTCAGCTTCGCTCTCAGGCTGCTGGACAGCCACCTGCAGGACCTTCAGCAGAACCCTTATATCTTCGAGATGGTCCTCGTGAGCATCGACGCCAAGATCGAGGCCGGCAAGCGATATCGCGAAAAAGTTATCCAGAAACTTGAAGTGATCATTCGCGAAGGCATCGCCGAAAACCGCTATCATTGCTCCGATCCCGGCGAGGCCGCGAATACCGTGGCGGATATGCTGGCCAGCGTGTTGCACCCCGTTCTCATCGCCAAGGAAGACAAGGAAACCCTAGTCAATAGGGCGCGCCGTATCGTCGATTTTGCCGATACTGCACTGCAAAATAGCGCTTGCTAAGTGACGATTGGTCGATTACGTCACTTTCTAAAGTGTTTGTTAATTCGGATCAGTGGCATTTGACTCCGGCCCCTTTGTCGTGTGGCATCCAGGTGCTTTAAGCACTTCAGCACGCACGACGCAGAATCCGGACGCCACCGCATAGGGAATTGAAAATGATACGTCGCCTTCTCCTTGTTTCCTCTGCCATGGCATTCGGCGGTCTGCTCGCGGCCTGCAGCGACAGCGGCAATCAGTCCGCCGGCGCTGGTGCCGCCGGCGCGGCTCAGCCTGCCGCAGCTGTTGGCGTCGTCACCCTGAACAAGGGCTCCTTCCCCGTCACCACGATCCTTCCCGGTCGAGCCGAAGCCGTGCAGGTGGCGGACATCCGGCCTCAGGTCAGTGGCCTGATCACCGATATCGCCTTCCGTGAAGGCGGCGAGGTCAAGAAGGGCGACGTTCTCTATCAAATCGAAGACGCGCCTTATCTGGCAACTGTCGCGCAGGCGCGTGCCGCCATCGCCAAGGCCGAGGCCAGCGTTCCGAGCGCCCAGAGCAATTTCGACCGCTATCAGCGCCTCGTCGGCTCCGGCGCAACGCAGATCGAGCTTGAAACGGCACGCACCAACCTGCTGCAGGCGGAAGCCGAAGTCGAATCCGCCAAGGCGTCGCTGACGGCGGCCGAGATCGATCTCGACCACACCAAGATCAAGGCGCCCTTCGACGGCGTCATCGACCAGACGGCCTATAACGTCGGCAACGTCGTTGCCGCCAACCAGACGACAGCCCTGACGACCGTTCGCCAGCTCGATCCGACCTACATCCTGCTCACCGAGTCCAGCACCAACCTCTTGAAGCTGCGTGACGCCATCAACTCGGGCGAGATCAAGGGACCGGCCGGCAACGCCGCCTTCCGCCTCATCCTCGAGAATGGCAAGGAATACAGCCACCGCGGCACGCTCGACATGTCGAAGTCCGTCGTCAGCGAGACGACCGGCACCTTCACCATCCGCGTCCGGTTCCCCAATCCTGACCGCATCATCCTGCCGGGCATGTATGTCCGCGCAACCCTCGAGCTCGGCGCCGAAAACGGCTTCGCCCTTCCGCAGCTCGCCACCGGTCGCAACGCCAACGGCGAGCTGACCGCTCAGTTCGTTTCCGCCGAAGGCAAGGTCGAGACGCGTGTCTTCGAAAACGCCTCGCCCTCGAACAATTCCTGGCTGGTCACCGACGGCATCAAGGATGGCGATCAGCTGATCGTCAGCGGCCTCCAGTCGATCACCGCAGGCATGCCGGTCAAGGCCACGCCGATGAAGATCAACGAGAAGGGCATTGTCGTGCCCGCCGAACAGGCTCCGGCCGCCGACGCGCAGAAGCCCGCCGCGAAGTAACGCGGCGCATCGCGACGTGACCAGACCCGTACAGGAATAAGCCAATGGCCAAGTTTTTCATCCGACGCCCGATCTTTGCATGGGTCATAGCGATCACGATCATGCTTGCGGGCCTGCTCGCGATCTTCACGCTGTCGATCTCGCAATATCCTGACATCGCGCCGACGACCGTGCGCATCAACGCCACCTATCGCGGCGCCAGCGCCGAGACCGTCGAGAAGTCGGTGACGACGATCATCGAGGACGGCATGACCGGTCTCGATGACCTCACCTACATGACCTCGACCTCGTCGACCGGTTCCGCCAGCATCTCGCTGACCTTCGGAACCAGCGCCGATCCCGACATCGCGCAGGTCCAGGTCCAGAACAAGCTTCAGCTCGTCCAGTCGCAGCTGCCGAGCGACGTCATCGACGCCGGCATCAGCGTGACCCGCTCGACCTCGAGTATCCTGCTCGTCGGCTCGCTGGTATCGACCGACGGAAAGCGCACCTCCGTCGACCTCGGCAACATCATGTCGACCTCGATCGAAGACCAGATCCAGCGTCTTGAAGGTGTCGGCAGCGTCAATATCTTCGGGTCCGGCTACGCCATGCGCGTCTGGC
This sequence comes from Hyphomicrobiales bacterium, assembly GCA_900471485.1. Taxonomy (GTDB): domain Bacteria; phylum Pseudomonadota; class Alphaproteobacteria; order Rhizobiales; family Rhizobiaceae; genus Rhizobium. The sequence goes on along the minus strand of UCEU01000067.1, from coordinate 2,771 downwards.
TCGATCCATACAAGCTGCTCAAGTACCAGCTGACCACGGGCGACGTGACATCGGCGATCGAGGCGCAGAACACCCAGGTTTCCGTCGGTTCGCTCGGTGCCCAGCCTTCGGTCGACGGCCAGCAGCTCAACATTACGATCACCGCGCAGGCCCAGCTCACCACCGTTTCCGACTTCGAGCACATCATCCTCAAGGTCGAAAAGGACGGCTCGACCGTTCGCCTGAGCGACGTCGCCCGCATCGAGATCGGCCAGGAGAGCTACGGCGGCTCGTCTCGCTACAACGGCGCCCCCTCGAGCGGCTTCGCCGTCAACCTCGCCATCGGCGCAAACGCCATCGACACCGCGAACCGCGTGCGCTCCGCGCTCGAAACCATCGGCCGCGGCCTGCCCGAAGGCGTCGAGATCACCTACCCCTACGACACGACGCCCTTCGTCGAACTGTCGATCGAAAAGGTCGTGCACACGCTGATCGAAGCGATCGTGCTGGTCTTCGTGGTGCTGCTGATCTTCCTGCAGAACCTGCGCGCGACGCTGATCCCGACGATCGCCGTTCCCGTCGTCTTGCTGGGTACCTTCGGGATTCTGGCAATAACCGGATACTCCATCAACACGCTCACCATGTTCGCGATGGTGCTGGCCATCGGTCTGCTCGTCGACGACGCCATCGTCGTCGTCGAGAACGTCGAGCGCATCATGACGGAGGAAAAGCTGTCGCCTTTGGAAGCGACGGAGAAGTCGATGGGCGAAATCACCGGCGCCATCGTCGGTATCGCCCTCGTGCTCACCGCCGTCTTCATCCCGATGGCCTTTTTCGGCGGCTCGACCGGCATCATCTATCGCCAGTTCTCCGTCACCATCGTCTCGGCGATGCTGCTCTCGGCGCTGGTCGCCATCGTACTGACGCCGGCGCTCTGCGCGACGATGCTGAAGCCGGTCAACGAACACCGCAAGAACCGGCTGGCTGATTGGTTCAACCGCAACTTCACGCGCTCGACCAATGGCTACGTCAGCACCATCGGTTACCTGCTGAAGCGCCCGCTGCGCATTCTGCTGGTATTCGTGCTGATCGGCGCCGGCTGCGCCTATCTCTTCGCACGCCTGCCGAGCTCGTTCCTGCCGCAGGAAGACCAGGGCGTGCTGCTGACCATCGTGACGACACCCCCCGGCTCGACCACGCAGCAGACCCAGGCCGTCGTCGAAAAGGTCGAGAACTTCTATCGCGAGGAAGAAAAGGACGCGGTCGATTCCGTCTTCGGTGCACTCGGCTTCGGATTCAACGGCTCGGGCCAGAACAGCGCGATCGTCTTCACTAAGCTCAAGGACTTCTCGCTGCGAACGGATGACAACCTGCATGCGCAGGCCGTCGTCACCCGCGCCCTGAAGAAGTTTTCGACATTCCGCGAGGCACAGGTCTTCGCCCTGCTGCCGCCGGCCATCCAGGGCCTCGGCGTGTCCAGCGGCTTCTCCATGTATCTGGTCGACACCGGCAATCACGGCACCGAAGCGCTCGACGCTGCCTCCAAGCGCCTGATCCAGATGGCCAACAGCAGCGGCAAGGTCGTGGCCCTGCGCAGCAACAACAAGGATGTCGAGCCGCAGATGAAGATCGTCATCGACCAGGAAAAGATCGGCGCCATGGGTGTCGACATCTCCGCGGTCAATGCGATGCTGTCGGTCATCTTCACCGGCCGCGACGTCAACGACTTCACGCTCAACGGCGAGATCAAGCCTGTCTACGTCCAGGGCGACGCGCCGTTCCGCATGCAGCCCAACGATCTCGATCACTGGTATGCCCGCAACACGTCGGGCGAGATGGTCCCCTTCTCGGCCTTCACCCGCACGGAATGGGTCAAGGGCGCGCCGACGCTGGCCCGCTTCAACGCCACCAGCGCCATCCCGCTCGACGGCGCCTCGCCTCCGGGCGTCAGCTCGGGTGATGCGATGAACGAGATGGAAGCGCTCACGGCACAGCTGGGCGGCGGCTATACGGTTGCATGGCAGGGCATCTCCTATCAGGAGCGCCTCTCCGGCTCGCAGGCGCCGATGCTCTATGCGATTTCGGTCCTGGTCGTCTTCCTGTGCCTTGCCGCACTCTATGAAAGCTGGTCCATCCCGTTCTCGGTCATCATGGCCGTTCCGATCGGCGTCCTCGGCGCCCTTGTCGCGGCGACGCTCTTCGTGCAGGCCAACGACGTCTACTTCAAGGTCGGCCTGCTGACCACGATAGGCTTGGCGGCGAAGAACGCGATTCTGATCGTGGAGTTCGCCAAGGACAGAATGGAAGCGGGCATGGGTCTCTTCGAGGCCACGCTCGAAGCCGCCCGCTTGCGCCTGCGACCGATCATCATGACCTCGCTGGCATTCATCCTCGGCGTCGTGCCGCTGGCGATCGCCACCGGCGCGGGCTCCGCGGCGCAGAACGCAATCGGTATCGGCGTCCTCGGCGGCATGCTCGCGGCCACCGTTATCGGCATCTTCTTCGTCCCCTCCTTCTTCGTCATGATCCGTAAGGTCTCGACTCGGCGGGCAAAAAATGAAGTGGGAGTGTGATATAAATGCACTGTAAGAAAGTTGGACTCATTGATACATTGCGGCCGACTGCTTCGGGATGGTGTTTCTCGTATGTGCGAAGCACGGCCGACGGCGAAGCATGATGCTTCTGGCAAAGAATAGATTTGGTCGAGTTACAGGAAGATATTTAATGGCGTCGTTTCGTTATGCCTCTCCGGCACTTTTGCTATTGCTCGCGGGCTGTGTGAGTGGCCCGGA
>UCEU01000071.1 GCA_900471485.1 Hyphomicrobiales bacterium | reverse complement strand
CTCGTCGATGAACAGGATGATCTCGCCGTTTTCGGCCTGCACCTCGTTGAGCACGCTCTTCAGCCGCTCTTCGAACTCGCCGCGATATTTTGCGCCGGCAATCAGAGCGCCCATGTCGAGCGCCATCAGCTTCTTGTCCTTCAGAGACTCAGGCACGTCGCCATTGACGATGCGCAGCGCCAGACCTTCGGCGATCGCCGTCTTGCCGACGCCGGGCTCACCGATGAGCACGGGGTTGTTCTTGGTACGGCGCGAGAGCACCTGGATGGTGCGGCGGATTTCGTCGTCGCGGCCGATCACGGGATCGAGCCGGCCGTCGCGGGCTTCCGCCGTCAGATCGCGGGCGAATTTCTTCAGCGCGTCGAAGCCCTGTTCGGCATTGGCGCTGTCGGCCGTGCGGCCCTTGCGGATTTCGTTGATGACCTGGTTGAGCGTCACCGCCGTCACGCCGGCATTCTTCAGCATGATCGCGGTCGACGATTCCATCGCCAGCGCCTGCAACAGACGCTCGACCGTGACGAAGCTGTCGCCGGCCTTCTTCGATGCCTCTTCGGCGGTCGAGAGAACCTTGGCGAGCGGTGCGGCAAGATAGATCTGGCCGTTGCCGCCGGAGACCTTGGGCAGCTTGGCAAGGGCTGCATCGTTTGCAAGGCGGGCAGCCTTGGCGTCGCCGCCAGCGCGCTCGATGAGAGACCCGGCCATGCCCTGGTCGTCGTCGAGCAGCACTTTCAGCACATGCTCGGGCGAGAACTGCTGATGACCCTGTGCCAGCGCATAGGTCTGCGCCGACTGGATGAAACCGCGCACCCGCTCGGAGTATTTTTCAATATTCATAAATAGACCTCCTTAAATCGCCCTGCCCTCATAAGGCACAGGCCGATGACTGAGATTGAGCTCCCTCAAGAGGCGAGCCCTTTTTCCGGCGGGCTTGACGATTTGCACCGCCGGAACATGGGCTGGATATGGTGGAGGATTTGCGCAGTTTAAAGGGGCGGCGGGCCGAAAATCGGAGGGCCGAAGCAGGCACAGGAACGAGCTGCCCCAACGTCGAAAACAGGCCCGGAAATGCAAAAGGGCCGCTCCGATGGAACGACCCCTGATCTCTGTCCTGCTGAGCGCCGGAGCCTTATTCGGAAGCGGCGTCCGCGAGAGCCGGAGCTTCGCTTGCGGCTTCGCCTTCGCCTGCTGCCTCACCTTCGCCACGGCGCGGACGGCGCGGGCGGGCGGTGGTGGCGCGACGGCGCGGCTGGCGCTCGCGCGGCTGGGCGCTTTCCTCATCCATGGAAACCTCGGCCGGGATGCCTTCGATTTCCGGCTGCGGACCGGTTCCATCCATCACTTCGGGCTGCGGCGCGGCGGCAACCGGAGCAGGCTGCTCCTGCTGCTGGCGGCGCGGCTGGCGAACCGGCTGCTCCTCGCTGCGCGGCTGGCGGGCCGGCTGCTCTTCGCTGCGCGGCTGCTCGTCGTTGCGACGCGGCTGGTCATCGTTGTTGCGGCGCGGCTGTTCGTTCGAACGGCGCTGCTGATGCTCCTGCTGGCGCGGCGGCTGCACGACCACGACATCGTCGTTCTCGTTGCCGTCGATATCGTCACCGTCGCGGTCCGAACCTTCGCCGAACTCGCCGCGGTCGTCGCGCTGGAAGCGTTCCTGCATCTGCGCCTGTGCGGCGGCAATGATGCGGTTGTAGTGTTCGGCGTGCTGCAGGTAGTTCTCGGCGATAACGCGGTCGCCGGAGCTCTGGGCGTCACGAGCGAGCTGCGCGTATTTCTCGGCGATGTGCTGGGCAGTGCCACGGATCTTTACGTCTGGGCCGGAGCTGTCGTAGCTCCGCGTCAGCGGATTGCCACCCTTGCGGTTGAAATTGTTGTTATTGTTATTTCCACCGCCGCCGCCGCCGTTATTGTTGTTGCCACGCCCGCGACCGCGCTTGTTCTGCTGTCCTGGCCTCATCGATCGTTCACCTGAATTCTCTGTTTGTGTGGAGTTATGGCACCGACCGCCGTGGCCGGTCCAACCGGCTCAGGGCTATCGTGCCGCAAGCATAATGCGCCTTTGCGCCGACCTGCCGCTTGTCATCAAGTCAGTTTGACTGATTCACGCATTGGGTCGTGTTCAACCTTTGAAACTCTCGTTTGAAAGAGCAGACCCCCGAGGCCGAGCTAGTATCGAACGAATCGTCGTTCTGTCCCATCTCTCCAACGCGTGGGGGCAACCTATATTGCTTCCCGTGGAAAACCAAGCCTTTTCTTCGCAATGACACCTGTGTTCCAACCCGTTCGGTAAACTGTCGCCTGTTACGGGTGCCGGAAGATCAGCACCCGGTCATTCTGGCCGTAATCCTTCACGGATTCCAGGAACTTGAAGCCTTCGGCCTCGAAGACGCCTGTCACAGCGATCCGCTGATCGTAGCCTATCTCAAGTCCAATAATGCCGTTGGGCTGCATGAACCTTGCGGCATCCTTGGCGATGGCTTTGTAAGCGTCAAGCCCATCCATGCCGCCATCCAGTGCGGCGGCCGGATCAAATTTCGTTACTTCGGGCGCGAGACCGAGAACGATACTGGATGCGATATAGGGCGGATTTGAGACGATCGCGTCAAACGCCCCATGGATATTTTCAAACCAGTTCGATTGCACGGCCTCAAACCGTTCCCGCAATCCGTTTCTTTCCGCGTTTGATTGTGCCGTCTTCAATGCATCGGCCGATATGTCGCTGCCGATACCCGACGCTTCCGGACATTCGCTCAAGAGCGCCAGGCATATCGCCCCGGTTCCGGTTCCCATGTCCAGGATGTGGATACGCCCCTTCTTATTTGCAAGATCGCGCAGATAAGGAAGCATGGTGTCGACGAGGATTTCCGTATCCGGCCGCGGTTCCAAGGTCTCTGACGAGAGCGACAGGGGCAGGCCGTAGAACTCGCGCTCGCCGAGGATGCGATGAACAGGCTCGTGCGCGAGGCGCCGCAGGATCGCCGCCTCGATGGCATCGGCCTTGCCGGGCGTCACGGCTTCGCCGCCACGGGTCAGCATCTCGGTGTTGCTGAGGCCAAGCAGGCCGGAGATCAGCACGCGCGCATCGGCTGCGGGATCGTCGATGCCGGCGGCGGCGAACCGACGCCGGGCCTCGGCCACGAGCTGGGAAACCGTGGGCTCCGCCCGTTTCCCGCTCTCGGTCATGGCTGCTGTTCGCCGAGCTGCGCCAGCTGGCTTGCCTGATAATCGGCCATCAGCGCATCGACGATCTCGTCGATTTCGCCGACCATCATCCGGTCCAGCTTGTAGAGCGTCAGATTGATGCGGTGATCGGTGACGCGGCCCTGCGGGAAATTGTAGGTGCGGATGCGCTCGGAGCGGTCGCCGGAGCCGACCTGGCTCTTGCGGTCGGCGGAGCGCTCGCTGTCGGCCCGCTGGCGCTCGGCGTCATAGAGACGCGAACGCAGGACCTGCATCGCCTTGGCGCGGTTCTGGTGCTGCGATTTTTCCGAACTGGTGACGACGATGCCCGTCGGCAAGTGGGTGATGCGCACCGCCGAGTCGGTCGTGTTGACGTGCTGGCCGCCGGCGCCCGACGAGCGCATCGTGTCGATGCGGATATCCTCGGCGCGGATCTCGATGTCGATCTCCTCGGCCTCGGGAAGAACGGCGACGGTCGCAGCCGACGTGTGGATACGCCCGCCCGCTTCCGTCTCCGGCACGCGCTGCACGCGGTGCACGCCGGATTCGAACTTCAGCTTGGCGAACACGCCCTTGCCGGTGATCGTCGCGATGATTTCCTTGAAGCCGCCGGCTTCGCCCTCGCTGGAGGAGAGAACCTCGACCTTCCAGTTATGCGCCGCCGCATAGCGCTCGTACATGCGAAACAGGTCGCCGGCGAAGAGTGCCGCCTCGGAACCACCGGTGCCGGCGCGGATTTCGAGGATGGCGCTCTTTTCGTCGGCCGCATCCTTGGGCAGCAGCAGGATCTGGATTTCCTGCTCCAGCGCCTCGATGCGCTCCTTGACCTCGGGCAGTTCCATCTCGGCCATATCGCGCATTTCGCGGTCGACCGACTTGTCGTCAAGCAGCGATTCCAGGTCCGAAAGCTCGGCCAGCGCCTTCTCGTAGGCGCGGATCTTGCCCACGACCGGCTGCAGCTCGGAATATTCGGAGGCGAGCTTGACGTAAACATCGGCCGCCGGACCGGCCGACATGCGCGCTTCGATCTCGCCGAAGCGGCGTTCCAGCTCGCGCATCTTTTCAACGGGAAGCTTCGCCACCCTCACTCCAATTCTGTTTGTCTCTGGCTACAGAGGGATATTGTGGGTTTCGGCGAAATGGGCAAGCAGCTCGCGCATCGAGGTCGCCGTCTTGGTGTCGTCGAGCGCCTCGTTCATCACCTTCGCCAGCGCCCCGACATCCAGCCCTAGCAGCATCGCCTTCACGGGACCGATGGCCGCCGGCGACATGGAGACCGAGCGGAAGCCGATGCCGAGAAGCGCCATGGCCGAGATCGGCTTGCCGGCCAGTTCGCCGCACAGCGTCACCGGGGTCTTGTTGCGCTCACCGGCGCGCACGATGTCGCGCAGGATGCGCAGGAACGGCTTGTCCAGCGTATCGAAACGGTCGGAAACGCGGGCATTGCCGCGATCGACCGCCATCGAGAACTGGAACAGGTCGTTGGAACCGACCGAGACGAAATCGACGGCGGCCATCAACTCGTCGAGCTGCCAGAGCAGCGCCGGCACTTCCAGCATGGCGCCGAACTGCAGCTTACGCGGCAGGCCGTGGCCGAAGCGGGAGAGATGCTGCACTTCCTTTTGAAGCAGGTCGCGCACCGCGGCGATTTCCGAGACTTCGGTCACCATCGGCACCATCATCTTCAGTTCGCCGCCGGCGGCCGCCTTCAGCATGGCGCGCAGCTGCGTGCGCAGCAGGCCCGGCCGGTCCAGCGACAGGCGGATCGCCCGCCAGCCAAGCGCCGGGTTTTCCTCCTCGTGGCCGCGGAAATAGGGGACGACCTTGTCGCCGCCGATATCGAGCGTCCGGAAGGTCACCACGCGGCCGCCCGCCTGCTTCAGCACGCTGCGGTAAAACTGTTCCTGCTCGTCGGCCTTCGGAAGCGTCGAGGCGATCATGAACTGCAGCTCGGTGCGGAACAGGCCGATGCCTTCGGCGCCCGATTCCGACAGCTGCGGCAGATCGACCAGCAGGCCGGCATTCATCTGCAGCGACACGCGCTGCCCGTCCTTGGTCAGCGGCTCGACGGCGCGCAACGCCCGGAACTGCTCCTGCCGACGGGCGCGGAACCGCACCTTTTCCTCGTAGGAGCGCTGATGCTCCGGCAGCGGCCGCAGGTGCACGTGGCCGCCGTCGCTGTCGATGATCACGGCATCGCCGTTTTCGGCAAGCGCCACGATCCCGGCCGCCTGGCCGATGACGGGAATGCCCATGGCGCGTGCCACGATCACGACATGGCTGGTGACGGCGCCCTCTTCGAGCACCAGGCCGCGCACATTGGCGCGCGGATAATCGAGAAGTTCGGCCGCACCCATGGCGCGCGCCAGAATGATCGCATCGGTCGGGAAACCGTCGCCCGAGGTCCGCCCGGTATAGCCGGTCAGCTGCCGCAGCAGACGGTTCGCCAGGTCCTCGAAATCGTGCATCCGCTCGCGGAGATAGGGATCGGTCAGGCGCATCATCCGCGCCTTGGTGTCGCTCTGTACCTTCTCGACCGCGGCTTCCGCCGTCAGGCCGTTGCGGATCGCCTCCTCGAGCTTGCGCACCCAGCCCTGGTCATGCGCGAACATGCGGTAGGTCTCGAGCACCTCGCGATGCTCGCCCTCCATCGACATGTCGCGCTGCGAGAGAAGGTCGTCGATCGAGATGCGCAGCGAACCGAGCGCTTCTGCGAGCCGGCGGATTTCCTTGTCGGAATCCTCGTTCAAGAGATTGGTGACGACGATGCGCGGCTCGTGCAGCACGACATAGCCGAGGCCGATGCCTTCGTTATAGGTGTCGCCATCGATGGTGACGGAACGGGTGAGGTCGAGTTCGAGGCCGGGCTTGGTGAGCTTCTTCAGCTCGCCGGTGGCGATCATCTCGGCCAGCACCATGGCCGTCGTCTCGAGCGCTTCCAGCTCCTCGTCGCGATAGTTGCGGCTGGCCTTGTTCTGCACGACGAGAACGCCGAGCGACCGGCCGGCGCGCAGGATCGGCACGCCGAGGAAGGAATGATAGATTTCTTCGCCGGTTTCCGGCAGGTAGCGGAAGGCCGGGTGCGACTGCGCGTCGGAGAGATTGAGCGGCTGCGCCGAGGCGGCGATGGTACCGACGAGGCCCTGCCCCATTTTCAGCTGCGCCAGGTGGACAGCTTCGCGGTTCAGACCTTCGGTCGCATAGAGCTCGAGCACGCCGTCGGAGCGCAGCACGTAGGCGGAGCACACCTCCGCCACCATGTTGCTGGCAATCTGGCGAACGATCCGGTCAAGACGCTCCTGTGGCTCCAGCGGCTCCGCCATCAACTCGCGCAGCCGCTTGAGCAGCACGCGCGGACCGCCGGAAAGGTCTCTCATTGCGTCTCAAGCTCCAAAAACAAAGCAAAGTGGCCCGGCAGATGCCGCGCCACCTCTCAACTTGTACGCGGCGCGGGCCTGCTGGGAATCAATTCTTATCCAGACCGTAGCAGGAATGCAAAGTCCTGACAGCGAGTTCCGCATAAGGACCGTCAATCAGGATGGAAATCTTGATTTCCGAGGTGGTGATCGCCTTGATGTTGATCCCCTTGTCAGCCAGCGCCTTGAAGGCGGTGGCGGCAACGCCCGCATGGCTGCGCATGCCGATGCCGATGACCGACACCTTGACCAGGCCCGCCTCGTTCTGCACGACGTCGTAACCGATCGTGTCCTTGTGCTCGCCGAGCACCTTGATGGCCTTGTCCACGTCGCCCGACGGCACGGTGAAGGTCATGTCCGTCTTCGAGCCGTCTTCCGAGATGTTCTGGACGATCATGTCGACGTTGATGTGGTTCTCGGCCAGCGGTCCGAAGATCGCGGCGGAGACGCCCGGACGGTCGGCGAGACGGCGAAGCGAGATCTGCGCTTCATCCTTGGCATAGGCGATGCCGGTGACTACTTCCTGTTCCACGATTTCTTCCTCGTCACAAATCAGCGTTCCGGGCGGGTTCAAGAAATCACCCATGCCCGGAGCATCGGGATCTTCAAAAGACGAACGCACGAAGGTGCGGACCTTGTGCACCATCGCAAGCTCGACCGAGCGAACCTGCAGCACCTTGGCGCCGAGCGATGCCATTTCGAGCATTTCCTCGAAGGCGATCTTCTTCAGGCGGCGCGCCTGCGGCACGATGCGCGGATCGGTCGTGTAGACGCCGTCGACGTCGGTATAGATGTCGCAACGGTCAGCCTTGACGGCTGCTGCGATTGCCACGGCAGACGTATCCGAACCACCACGGCCGAGCGTCGCGATGCGGTTGTCGGGGCCGAGACCCTGGAAGCCGGCGACGACGGCCACCTGGCCCTCGCCCATGCGCTTGATCATTTCCGAACCGTCGATCTCGAGGATACGGGCGGCGCCATGCGCGTTGTCCGTGCGGATCGGGATCTGCCAGCCCTGCCAGGAACGGGCGTTGACGTCCATGGCCTGCAGCGCGATGGCCAGAAGACCTGAGGTCACCTGCTCGCCGGAGGCGACGATGGCGTCGTATTCGCGGGCATCGTAGAAAGGCGAGCTTGCGCCGACGACTTTCGGCGTGTTCTGCACCCAGCCGACCAGCTCGTTCGTCTTGCCCGACATGGCGGAAACGACGACGGCCACTTCATGGCCGGCATCGACCTCGCGTTTGACGTGGCGTGCAACGTTCTTGATGCGGTCCAGATCAGCGACGGATGTTCCGCCGAACTTCATTACGATGCGTGCCATAAGCCTCTACCACAGCAAACCGCCGGGAGAGACGAACGCCAGACCCGGCACGACGAAGCCCTGAAAGCCGCAGGCCGAAGAGCCGGAATTGGGAGTTTCTGGAACCCTTCTAAAGCCCTGCGCCCAAGGGCCCAAGTTGCGGCGTCTCTTAGCGAGTTTGTCGGGGGGTGGCAAGGTGCGGAAAAGAGATTGGGAGCGCGCGCCGGCTGAAATATGACAGACAGGCCCGGCGGTCGCGCACCGCTTCGAACCGGCCAAAAGGCTCAGTTGCCTCGCATCCCGGAAAGAGGCAATTTCATGCGGCCCGGAGACGCCCATGACGGCAGCGCCGGGCATATCCAAATCGCTGGACCGACCGCATCATGACGAATGCGCAGAAAATCGGCGTCATCATAGGCCTCGCCATCGTCGCGGCGTTGACGCTCCTGCGCGCCAGCGATCCGCCGCTGATGCAGCAGCTGCGCGACATCACCTTCGACGAATACCAGCGCATCACCCCCCGCCCATTCGAGGCGACGCCCGTCAGGATCATCGACATCGACGAGACGTCGCTGAAGGAATTCGGCCAGTGGCCCTGGCCGCGCGACCGGCTGGCGCTGCTGGTCGAGCGCCTCTCCGACATGGGCGCGGCGGCGATTGCCTTC
>UCEU01000072.1 GCA_900471485.1 Hyphomicrobiales bacterium | reverse complement strand
CCAGCACCGAGATCGCCAGCTTAGCAACGACAGGCCGCTCCTCCACCGTCTTGGCGAAGCGGCTGAGATGGCGGTTGACGTCGTGGTTGGAGAAGGCCCAGCAGACCCATCCGTCGGCCACGGATTTCTGGAAGGCATCGACGCAGTTGCGGATATGGGCCGCGGTGAATTCCGGACCAAGCAGGTCGAAGGTGTAGCACATGTGCAGCTTGTCGCCACCAGTGGTATAGGCCGCCACCGTCTTCAGCGAGCGCGCGCCGTCGCCCACCTCGCCCACGGTGGTTCGCCCCTCGTAACGGTCAAGCAACGCGCGAAAACGCTGCAGGAAGCCGATGTTTTCGGGCTGCGTCTTGTCGTAGAGGTGGTTCTGCATGCCGTAGGGGTTGGTATCCGGCGCATCCAGCCCGCCATCGCTGGTATCGGGCTCGTGCGGAGGGTTGTCGCGCAGCAGCTTGTCGCAGAAATAGTAGTTGACGGTATCCAGCCGGAAGCCGTCGACACCGCGATCGAGCCAGAATTTCACCGTCTTCAGCAGCGCGTCCTGAACATCCGCGTTGTGGAAGTTGAGATCCGGCTGCGAGGTGAGAAAATTGTGCTGGTAATATTGCCGGCGCACGCCGTCCCATTCCCAGCCCGGCCCGCCGAAGATCGACAGCCAGTTGTTCGGCGCCGTCCCATCCGGCTTCGGATCGGCCCAGACATACCAGTCCGCCTTGTCGTTGGTGCGGCTGGAGCGGCTTTCGACGAACCACGGGTGGACATCTGATGTATGCGAGATCACCTGGTCGATGATCACCTTCAGCCCCAGCGCATGCGCGGCCACCATCATCTCGTCGAAATCGGCGATCGTGCCGAAGATCGGGTCGACGTCGCAATAATCGGAGACATCGTAGCCCATGTCGGCCATCGGCGACTTGAAGAAGGGCGAGAGCCAGATCGCGTCGACGCCAAGGCTGGCGATATAGGGCAGGCGCCTTGTGATCCCCTTGAGGTCGCCGAGCCCGTCGCCATTGGTGTCCTGGAAGGAGCGCGGANNATCACCGCGCCGCGCCACCAATCGGGATTTCCGCCTGTCTGCAAAGCCATGTGCCGCCGTTCCCTGCCTTGTTCGAACCGTGGCCAGAGTAAAGCCCGGCGCACAAAAGACAACCGGCTGGGCAAATCTTTGCCGATCACAGCAACGTGTAACCCACCGCCTGCGTCAGCAATGCGGCGGCATCGAACAGCAGGCCTTTTTCATCGTGCGCTCGATCCTGGCCCGCTTGCGCATCAGCTTGTTCATGCTCTTGCGCTCGGCGCTGCTGGCGCCCCGCGCCTCGATCTCCAGCACGGCACAGCGATCTCCACCACCCTTGCCCGGCCCCGCGGACGAAGCAGCGGTAGCTCCCAAGAGCGCGATTGAGGGCGATCGGCACAAGCGCGGCGAAGCTGTTCGCGCCCCTCCCCCATCCGGACAGCCGGCGGACCATGCCGCAAACCATCGGTTTTCGGCAATGCCGGCCAATCTGCCATCGCTCTGCGCTTGTCACCAGCGCCCTCTGCGCGTATCAGCGAACGGATAAATTTCAGGAGGTAGTCAGTGGGCGGGCGTTTTCTATCGATGGGCGAATGCATGGTGGAGCTGTCGCAGGCCGGAGCCGGTCTGTTGCGCAAGGGCTTTGCCGGCGACACGCTGAACACCGCATGGTACGCCCGCGCCTGCCTCACCAAGGATTGGTCGGTGGATTATTTCACCGCGCTCGGCGACGACGCCATGTCGGACGAGATGGTCGCCTTCTTCCGCGAGGCGGGCATCGGCACCGATCTCATCCGCCGCATCAAGGCCAAGGCGCCGGGCCTCTACATGATCAGCCTCAAGGACGGCGAACGGTCCTTCAGCTACTGGCGCGAAAACTCCGCCGCCCGCCAGCTCGCCGCCGATCCGGAGCTACTGCGCACGGCGATCGAAAGCGCCGATGTCGTCTATTTTTCCGGAATCACGCTGGCCATCCTGTCGCGCGACGACGCCGATACGCTGCTCGCCGAAGTGCGCCGCGCCAAGGCATCTGGCAAGCTCGTCGCCTTCGATCCCAACATCCGCCCGCGCCTCTGGTCGAGCTACGACGTCATGCACGCGACGATTACGGAAGGTGCGCGCGCCTCCTCGCTGGTGCTCCCGAGCTTCGACGACGAAGCCGCGCATTTCGGCGACGATTCGATCGAGGCGACGATCCGCCGCTACAGGGCGCTCGGCGTTCCTGAAATCGTCGTCAAGAACGGCGCCGATGGCGTCACGCTGGATTTCGACGGAACGCAAACCTTCGTGCCGGCCGAGAGGGTCGAGCAAGTGGTCGACACCACCAGCGCCGGCGACAGCTTCAACGGCGCCTTCCTCGCCCGCTATCTCGCCGACCGCAACGCACCCGAAGCCGCCCGCTTCGCCGCCAAGGTCGCGGCCCGCGTGGTGAGCGAGCATGGGGCGCTGGTGGCATACGACAAGCTGGGGATTTGAGGGGTTAGATAATCGCGAGAAGCTTGGCGAAGATCGTGGCGATCTTCAGCGCCGCCTCGCTGGTTTCGACGAGCTTCTTGATATCGTCCACGATATCCTCGAGTTCGCCCTTGGCGTTCTTCAGGCCCTGCGTCAGCACCTTGTATTGAGCGGATGACTTGGTCAGATCCTGCGCCACCATCGCGTCGAGTTCATCGTCGTAGAGATGGTAGAGCTTGAGAAACCGGTTCGCATCGGACGCCGTCGACGCCTCGCTGAAACCGAGATTGGCGGCGGCGATACCCGAGCGCAAGCGATCATAGGCAACGCTGTTGGTCGTCATGTCATCCTCCGTTTGAAGTGAAAAGTTCGGCAAATGCCTGCAATTGCTGTGCTGCGGCGATGAAGTCCGCAAGCGTGGCGGGATCAGTGGCGCCATCCGCCAGTTGCTTGTGCGCGGCCACCATATCGTTGAGCACGCCGACATAACCCGGCGCGCCGTCGCCGGCCGGGACGAGCAGCTTGATCGTCGCCGCCATGGTCTCCTGGTCGGCGAGATAGGCATGGTAGGTCGCGAACCGCTCGCTTGCACTCGCATTTCGCCCGACAGCGTCGAGCGCGGCTTTCTTCCGGCTGAGCCAGTCTCCGTAGTGCCTCTTCGCCTGCTCCGCGATCTTGGCAAAATCGGAGGCAAGCAGATCGCGCCCCTGAACGATCGAAGGATGTGCGCGCTGCATCTGGCCGCGAATGCGCTGCCACGCAACCTGCGTGATCGCCCGCTTCGCGACGGTGCTGACAACCGTTGCTACCGGCGTGAAATTCTTGGCTGCCGCGAGCTTTGGCGCTCCCGTCGTCAGCGCCTTCTGCAGATTGTCGACCGCCGTGCCCACGTCGGCACTCTCCACGCCGCCGGCGGCGT
>UCEU01000073.1 GCA_900471485.1 Hyphomicrobiales bacterium | reverse complement strand
TGCTGGAAGCCGATCTCGCCTTCGAGGATCTGCGCGACCCCTACGGCATCCGCTTCTGGCCGGCCTTCAAGGGCCGCGACGGATGCCGCACGCCGATGCCCTGGGAAGCAGCCAAAGCGCATGCCGGCTTCACGACGGCCGAAAAATCCTGGCTGCCGGTGCCCTATGAGCAGGCGGCGCTTTCGGTGGATGTGCAGGAAGGCGACGCCCACTCGGTGCTCATCCACTACCGCGACACGCTGGCCTTCCGCAAACAGCATCCGGCGCTGATCGACGGGACGATGACCTTCCTCGATACCAACCAGGATCTGCTGGTGTTCACCCGAAAGAAGGAAAGCGAAACGCTGCTGTTTGTGTTCAACCTGACACGGGAGCCGGCGTCGTTTGGCTTGCCTGTTGGCATGGTGCTTGGCGAGCCGTTGGCGATGCCGGGGGCGGGTGGAACGGTCGACGGCGGCAAGGTGGTGCTCGGGGCGCTGGAAGGGTTTTGCGCGCGGGTGGCTTGAGGAATCGTTCGTTTGAAACATCCCATGGGATGTATTATAGTTGCTTCATGAAGCGTGTGGTGCTCGATACGAATGTACTGACCGCCGCGCTTCGGAGCCGAAACGGAGCGTCGTTCGCCGTTATGCAGATGGTGGCTCGTCGAACCCTCGTGCCTCTGGTGACTACGGCCCTGTTTCTGGAATACGAATCTGTTCTGAAGCGTCCGGAACAGCGTGCCGCTCATGGGTTTTCGACGCGAGATATCGACGCTGTGTTGGCCGAGTTCGCGGCGCTTGCCGAAGGGGTCGAGGTTCACTTTCGATGGCGTCCTCAGTTGAGTGATCCGAAGGACGAGTTTGTTTTAGAGGCTGCGGTCAACGCCAACGCGGATGCCTTGGTGACGCATAACCTCAAGGATTTTGACGCTCTAAGAGATCGATTTGCGCTTCGCGTCTTGCGTCCGGCGCAATTGCTTCAGGAGATTGGATCATGAGTACGAACACCTATCCGCTCAAACTGCCGGCATCGGTCAAGGAGGCTGCCGCGCGGCTGGCGAAGGCTGACGGCGTGTCTCTCAACCAATGGATTGCTTCGGCTGTCGCGCAAAAGGTCGGCGCCGTTGAAACCGCGAATACATTCCTTGAACGCCGGGCGGGCGGCGCGAGTGGGGATGGCCTCGCGGATATGTTGGATAAGGTGCGTGACGTCTCTCCGGTTGACGGAGATGAATTGCCGGGCAAATGATGCTGAGACGATGTCACTCCCTCGGGAGTAGCGTGGTGGTTCAAAGCCTGCGCGTCTTGCCGGCGCGGAAATCACTGAGCGCCTTGTCAGCAAGGCCGTCGAGCTTGCCGGTGGCGACGTCGTTTTCGATGCGGCGATCCCACTTTTCGGCCTGAAACGCCTCGAATCATGACGAGAACGCTTCGAAGTCCCACGGGTCGAGTTCGCTTACGATTTTTTCGATCTGTTCAAGCTTGGTCATTGCGAGATCCTGTCGGTGTCGAAGCTATGCGTTCAGACACCGTTTGCCAAGCCGACCTCACCCGATCAGCTTGAACTGATCCACATCCACCATGCCCCTGTCCGATATCTTCAGATGCGGGATAACAGGCAGCGGCAGGAAGGCGACCTGAAGGAAGGGTTCTTCTAGGGTCGTGCCGAGGGCGTAGGCGGCTTTTCTGAGGTCGTGCAGCGTGTCGCGGACGGTCTCGTAGGGCTCGAGGCTCATCAGGCCGGCGAGCGGCAGGGGGATCTCGCCGGTGACCTTGCCGTCCTCGACGACGACGAAGCCGCCCTTGATTTCGCCGAGCCGGTTGGCGGCCATCGCCATGTCGTCTTCCGAGACGCCGACGACGCAGATGTTGTGGCTGTCATGGCCGACAGTCGAGGCGATCGCGCCCTTCTTCAGGCCGAAGCCCTGGACGAAGCCGTTGGCGTGGTTGCCGTTCTTGCCGTGGCGCTCGATGACGGCGACCTTGATGATGTCGTTGTCGAGATCGACCGCCGTCTGGTTGCCCTTGACCGGGAGGCGGTAGCGGCGGTGCTCGGTGATGATCTTGCCCGGCATGACGCCGATGACGGGTGTTTCGCCATCGGCGACCGGCACGCCGAAATGCGCGGCGTTGACCGTTCGCGCCTTGACGCTGTCGAGGCCGACGGGGGCGATGGGCTTGCGGGTCGCGAAGAGCTCAGAGGTGACCTTGCGGCCGGCCGAGAAGACCATTTCGGCCTTGCAGTTTTCCAGGCTGTCGAGGATCGCGAGATCGGCGCGCCAGCCGGGGGCGACGAGGCCGCGGTCTCTAAGGCCGAAGGCGCGGGCGGCGGAGATCGAGGCGGCGCGGTAGATGGCGAGCGGCTCGACGCCGTTTTTGATGGCGGTGCGGATCATGTAGTCGAGATGGCCCTGCTCGGCGATATCGAGCGGGTTGCGGTCGTCGGTGCAGAGCGCCAGATGCGGCGACAGGCGCTCGGTTATGATCGACATCAGCGCGTGCAGATCCTTGGAGACGGAGCCTTCGCGAACGAGGATGTGCATGCCCTTGCGGATCTTCTCCAGCGCCTCTTCGGCGCTGGTGCATTCATGCTCGGTGCGGATGCCGGCTGCGAGGTAGCCGTTGAGATCATTGCCGGAGAGAAGCGGGGCGTGGCCGTCGATGTGGTCGCCTTGGAATGCGGCGAGCTTGGCCATGCAGACCGGATCCTTGTGGATCACGCCGGGGAAGTTCATGAACTCGGCAAGCCCGATGACCTTCTCGTGGTCGCGGAAGGGCAGGAGCTTTTCGATCGGCAGGTCGGCGCCTGATGTTTCCAGATGCGTGGCGGGGACGCAGGAGGAGAGCTGGACGCGGATGTCCATGATGGTCTGTTCGGCCGACTTCAGGAAGTAGCGGATGCCTTCGGTGCCGAGCACGTTGGCGATCTCGTGCGGGTCGCAGATCACGGTGGTGACGCCGTAGGGGAGCACGCAGCGGTCGAACTCGTGGGGGGTGACGAGCGAGCTTTCGATGTGGAGATGCGTGTCGATGAAGCCGGGGACGACGATGCGGCCGGATATGTCGATCTCGGTCTTGCCGTTGTAACTGCCGCAGGTGCCGACGATGGTGTCGCCGGAGATGGCGATATCGGATTGCACCAGTTCGCCCGTCACCAGATCGAAGAACCGCCCGCCCTTGAGCACGATATCGGCCGGCTCGCGGCCGGTTCCCTGGTCGATGAGGCGTTCTAGTCTTTCGGTCATGGGGCTCTCGGGTTTGCTGCGATTCATAGGGGTTATAGCGCATTTGGGGTGGTGTGTGGACGGGGTGAGCGGCTTTGTGCTGCGTTCGGCGTGGGGCGTGGACGAAGCCGGCCGGGTCCATGGGCGTCG
>UCEU01000075.1 GCA_900471485.1 Hyphomicrobiales bacterium | reverse complement strand
GGAGGGTTGGGAGGGGTCTTAGGCCCGATCGCTTAGCCCCAGCACTTGCCCAGGCCTTCCTTGGTGTCGATCGACTTGACGCCGGAGACCGGCTTGTCGGTGACGAGCGTCACGCCGGTGTCGAAGAAGTTCTTGCCTTCGGTCGGCTTCGGCTTTTCGCCGCTGTCGGCGAACTTCTTGATCGCCTCGATGCCAAGCGCTGCCATCTGCAGCGGGTACTGCTGCGACGTGGCGCCGATGACGCCATCAGCAACGTTCTTGACACCCGGGCAACCGCCGTCGACGGAGACGATCAGCACGTCCTTCTCGCGGCCGACAGCTTTCAGCGCTTCATAGGCGCCGGCGGCAGCCGGTTCGTTGATGGTGTGGACGACGTTGATGGTCGGATCCTTCTGGAGAAGGTTTTCCATCGCGGTACGGCCGCCTTCTTCGTTGCCGTTGGTGATGTCGTGGCCGACGATGCGCTTGTCATCCTCGTCGCCGATCTTGTTCGGGTCCTTCGGGTCGATGCCGAAGCCCATCATGAAGCCCTGGTCGCGGAGCACGTCGACCGACGGCTGCGACGGCGTCAGGTCGAGGAAGGCAACCTTGGCGTCGGCAGCCTTGTCGCCCAGCGTTTCCTTGGCCCACTGGCCGATCAGCTTGCCGGCGAGCAGGTTGTCGGTGGCAAAGGTCATGTCGGCGCTGTCGATCGGCTCCAGCGGGGTGTCGAGCGCGATGACGAGCAGGCCGGCGTCGCGGGCCTTCTTGACGTTTGGCACGATGCCCTTGGTGTCGGAAGCGGCAATCAGGATACCTTTGGCGCCATCGGCGATGCAGGTCTCGATCGCGGCCACCTGGCTTTCGCTATCACCATCGATCTTGCCGGCGTAGGACTTCAGGTTGACGCCGAGTTCCTTGGCCTTGGCGGTCGCGCCTTCCTTCATCTTGACGAAGAAGGGGTTGGTGTCGGTCTTGGTGATGAGGCAGGCGGATACGTCAGCGGCCTTTGCAGGCGCCGAGAAGGCGACACCGATCGCAAGCGTGGCAAGCGCGGCGGAAAGCACTGATTTCTTCATTTACTCCTCCCAGAGTGTAGCCGGCGCGCCCCATGGCTTGACCGGAATTGACGAGCACGAACATCGCCTGCAAGTATCGCCGATGGCCTCCTCCGAGCCGATCCGTGCTGTTTACGATGCTAATTAAGGGCGAGAAAAATCGCCTTGTCAATAAATAAATCCAATTGAATTATTTATCCGCTATGGCATGCTCACGCGAAATAACGCATAGGTCGATAAACGGGAGGAGCACCGATGTCGTCCATGGGAGGTCCGGCTCACATGCCGGCCCAACAGCCAAATCTCAGCCCAGCGGGTGGTGCGAACCAGGTCCGCGTGCGCGCCTATAACGAACGGCTCGTGCTCTCCCTGGTGCGTCTTCACGGCTCGCAATCGAAGGCCGATGTCGCGCGCCGCACCGGGCTTTCGGCACAGACGGTCTCGGTGATCATGCGTGCACTGGAAAAGGAAGGGCTGCTGTCGCGCGGCGAACCGATCCGCGGACGGGTGGGGCAGCCGTCGATCCCGATGCGCCTCAATCCCGACGCGGTGTACTCTTTCGGCGTGAAGATGGGGCGGCGCAGCGCCGATCTGGTGCTGATGGATTTCGTCGGCAAGATCCGGATGCAGCTGCACCTCACCTACGCCTACCCCCTGCCCGACGTGTTCCTCGACTTCATCACCTCCGGGATCAACGAACTGGAAAGCAGGCTCGACGAGGGCCAGCGGGCGCGGATCGCCGGCGTCGGCATCGCCGCACCCTTCGAGCTCTGGAACTGGGAAGAGGAAGTAGGCTCGCCCAAGGGCGCGATGGATGTTTGGCGGGATTTCGACCTGCATGGAGAGATCGCCACCCGCGTGCCCTACCCTGTTTACCTGCAGAACGACGCCACCAGCGCCTGCGGGGCGGAGCTGGTGTTCGGCATCGGTCCGCAGCATCCCGATTTCGTCTATTTCTTCATCGGCTCCTTCATCGGCGGCGGTATCGTCTTGAACTCAGCGATCTTTTCCGGCCGCACGGGGACCGCCGGCGCCATCGGCCCGCTGCCGGTGCGCGGCAAGAACGGCGAGACGCTGCAGCTGCTGGAAGTCGCATCGATCTTCGTGCTCGAGAACATGCTGCGCGAGCGCGACATCGATCCACAGCCTCTATGGTACTCGGCCGACGACTGGATCGACTTCGGCGAACCGCTGGAACTGTGGATCCAGGATGCCGCCAAGGCGCTGGCGCAGGGGATCGTCGCTGCGGCCTCGATCATCGACTTCAGCGCCGCCGTGATCGACGGCGGCTTTCCCGACTGGGTGCGCGAGCGGCTGGTGCAGGCGACGATCCACGAGGCCGACAGGCTCGACCTGCAGGGCGTCGTCATGCCCGACATCATAGAAGGGATGGTCGGCGCCCATGCGCGGGCCATCGGCGGCGCCAGCCTGCCGATCTTCGCCCGCTATCTCACCGACCAGAATGTGCTGTTCAAGGAGGTCGAACATGCTGAAGGGACTTGATCCGCTGCTGAGCCCTGAGCTGCTTTCGACGCTGCGGGCCATGGGCCACGGCGACGAGATCGCCATCGTCGACGGCAATTATCCCGGCCTCGAACATGCCCGGCGACTGATCCGGCTCGACGGCCACGGTGTAATCCGCGTTCTGGATGCGGTCCTGAGCGTGCTGCCGATCGACGACTTCGTGGAGCAGGCGATCTTCCGCGCGACGGTGAAGGCCGATCGCGACAAGCTCGATCCGGTGCATGAGGAGATGGTCGATTGCTGCGCCCGGCACGAGCCGAACCGGGACGTCATTCCGTTGCTCGGTCCTGATTTCTATGGCCGGGTGCGCGCCGCCCACGCCATCATCCAGACGAGCGAGCCGAGGCTTTACGGCAACATCATCCTGCGCAAGGGCGTGATCTACCCGAAGAAGACGGGCGACCACGCCTCCGCGAAAGGCGAAGCCGACCCGTTCGACTACTGAACGTCAGATATCGCCGGCCTGCGGGCCCCAGACATCCGTCAGCGCGAAGCCACCCGGATGCGGATCGAAGGGATCGAGTGCAACCTGCGACAGGCCGAAGGTGAAACCGCGGCCGGTAATGGTCGGGATGATCGCCGGGCGACCGGCAAACTCGGTTTCGGCAAGAAGACCGACCTCGAATTCGGAATCGATGATCGAGCGCGACTTGAAGCTGTCGCCCACCTTCGCCTTGCCGCGCGCATGCAGCGTCGCAAGGTTGGCGGAATTGCCGGTGCCGCAGGGCGAACGGTCGGCGCGACCAGGCCACATGGTCGTGCAGGTGCGCACCGTGCCATCGGCTTCGAGATCGCGGAACATCACATAGGCGACGCCTGATATCGCAGGGATTTCCGGATGGACGACGGGGATGCTGCGGTTGATGAGGTCCTTGATGACCATACCGGCCTGCACCAGCGTCGCGGCATTCGCCTTCTCGATCTTCGAGCCGATCTGATCCACATCAACGAGCGCGTAGAAGATACCGCCATAGCAGAGATCGAGCTTGATCCGGCCCCATTGCGGCGTGTCCAGTTCAACGTCGAGCTCATGCACGAAGGACGGCACCATGGTGAGCCTGACCTTCTCGCAGCGGCCGTCGCGGCAGGTCGCGGTGGCCTTGACGAGGCCGGCCGCCGTTTCCAGCGTCACCACGGTCTCCGGCTCTTGCATTTCGACGATGCCGGATTCGAGCAGCGCCGTGGTGACGCAGATCGAGTTCGAGCCCGAGCTCGCGTGCGCTTGGTCGGGCTGCAGGATGATGAAGGCTGCGTCGGCATCGGGGTGCTTGGGCGGCAGCAGCAGATTGACGGAGCCGATGGGGGAGCCACGCGGCTCGAGGCAAAGAAAGCGGCGCAGCTCCTGGCCCTTCGGATCCGTGTTCAGCCAGTGCAGCTGGGCGGCAACCGTTTCGCCCGGGATCTTCGGAACGCCGCCGATCGCGACCTTGCCGATCTCACCTTCCGCGTGAACGTCCAGCAGCTGGATCGTGCGCTTCCATCTCATCAATCAACTCCCAATCAAGCGTGGCAGGCCATGCCGCCATCGAAGCGTATATTCTCTAGAACCGGTTGATACGGAACGGCGTGACGTCGACCGCGAGCTTGGCGCCTGTCACCATATCGGCGATCAGCCGCGCTGTCGTGGCCGAATAGGTGAGGCCGAGATGGCCGTGGCCGGTGGCGTACCAGACGCCAGGCATCTTCGACGACGACGAGATGATCGGGATCGTATCCGGCAGCGACGGCCGATGCCCCATCCATTCCGTGGTGTCCTCGACCTTGAGGCCCGGCACGGCGCGCTGCGCGTGGCGAACGAGCACGCGCGGGCGGCGGAAATCGGGGGCGGCGTCGAGGCCGGCGAGTTCGACATTGCCGCCGACGCGGATGCCGCCAGCCGTCGGCGTGATCATGAAGGCGCGATGCGGCCAGATCACGGAATAGCGCATGTCGATACCGGGCTTCATGATCTGCGTGTGATAGCCGCGCTCGGTCTCGAGCGGGATCGGCTCGCCGAGCTTTGCGGCCAGGGTGCGGGTGTGGACGCCGGCAGCGAGAACGACGAAGTCGGTCGTGATCCTCTGTCCGTCCTCGAGCAGGACGACGGCGGTGCCATCCCCGCTCTTCTGGATGTTGCGCACCACGCCGGAAACGAAGCTTGCGCCGAGCGCGCGGGCGGAAGCGGCGAGCTTCACCACGAGCTCGTAGGGATTGCGGATCGACTTGTTGTCGGGCAGCAGCACCGCCTTGGGGATGGAAGGCGACAGCGTCGGCTCGAGCTCGCGAATGGCGCCGCCGTCGAGCACGTCGAACTTGAAGCCGTAGCGGCGCATCATCTCGACATGCCCGCGATCGCCGGCGAATTCCGCCTCGGTCTCGTAGATCGCCAGGCAGCCCTCGTCGGTCATCAGGCCGGGGGCGTCGATCGCCGACAGCATTGCGCGAAAATCAGACAGCGCGTGCGCAGACAGGCTCATGCCGGCATCCTCGATCTCGCGCAGCCGCGAGGGCCGGCCGGCGGCGATGAAACGCAGGAACCAGGGAAGCATCTTCAAGGCATAGGAGGGACGAAGCCAGACCGGCCCTTCGGGATCGAGCAACCAGCCGGGGATCTTGCGCCATGTGGACGGGCCTGAACCGGCGGCGAAATCCAGCGCCACACTCGCCATGTTGCCGTAGGAGGTCTCCCTGCCCGGCTCGCCCTTATCGATCAATGTTACCTGCAGGCCGCGGCGCTGCAGCTCAAACGCAATCGCCGCGCCGATGACGCCGGCACCCACAACCGCAACCGTCTTCTTCGTCTCTTCCATGATGCCATCGCCCATCGCACGGTGGCCAGAACGGCAACCGCCTCCAGATGTGATATATCAGAACCGCAGCGTTTTCTACGAAAATATTACTGGCTGGGAATGCCGGCGCCGACGCTGTCGCCGACCGAGCCGGCCGTGTTCTCCACCGACTGGCCGAGGCGCTTCAGCTGCGCATCGTAGTTTCGACGCGTACGCGGGTCGAAGATGGCGATGGGGGTGCTGACGGCGACGCTTGCGGCACTTCCGACCGTCTGCGCCGCGCCGATCGCCACCGCGCCAACCGCCTCGCCCAATCCGACCTGCGAATCGGTGATCGTCTGCCCGGCGATCAGGCGGTCGCCGATCAGCTTCACCACCTCCGGGCTTTCGGCGAACTTGCCGTGGTTCAGGCGATCGCCGCCCTTGAGCTTGGTGAGGTCGAGAACGGTGATGCCGGCCGTCTCGAGCTTGCTGCGGTAAGGCTCCACCGACGGATCGATCTGGCCGAGGCGATCGACATTGCCGGAGATGCGGCGGGACAGCGCCAGGGCGCGATCATCGCGCGAGACGAAGATGGTGAAATGCGGCTTGTCCTTGCCGAGGCTCGTGAACTGACGGCCGAAAACATCGACGTCGAGATCGGGGGATGCCAGGATGACGTTGTTGATCTTCGGCGCCACGCGGCCGTCGCGGATCGCCATTTGCCTGAGCGCCTCGACGGTGAGCCAGGTCCCCATGGAGTGAGCCATGATGGTGATGTCGTCGACAGCGGGGTTATCGGCGGTGCTGCGCAACAACTCTTCCAGCGCATCGCGCGAATAATTGGTGCTTTCCTTGTCGTAGTTGTAATCGAATATGCTGCCGCGCGACGGCCAGGTGAAGACGGCGGGCGCCACGTCGGCGTGCGAATCGTGAACGATCTGCGCGAAACGATAGACGGCGTCCTCGTAGAGATTGTTGAAGCCGTGCACGAAGATCAGCACGCGGCGGCTTTTCGGCATGTGCGTCTTCAGCCATTTCTCGCCGGCATGCTCGCCCTCGAGCGGATCGACGGCGACCGTGACGAAATTCTTCTGCGGATCGGCCGGCAGCTTGCTCGGCCACTGCACCTGCCCGACCTTGCGATTGGCATCTGGCGGGATGGACACCTCAACGGCATTCACAGCAAGCCCGGTTCCGCGCTCGCCTGAGAAGAGAACGGCGGGGTCCTTGTCCGGCGCACGCGTCGTGGCGACGAGGAGATCGACCTTCGAGGTACCGGTGGAGTTGCCGGACGCTGCCGTGCCAGCCGGCTGCATGACGCCGATCAGGCGGCCGCCGCAACCGGTGAGAACAAGCCCGGCAAGCAAAACACCAGCCAATGCGCGTCGTCCGGAACGAGTTTCCTCAGTCATGCCTACTCCAACACAGTCCACTACCCGTTCGGCCGTCCTCAGATAGGCCGTGTGAACAAAGCAAGTCAAACCGTGGCCGGGAATGACGACGGCGATATGGGCAATGGAGGAAAGCGTGGGGATAATCGGCAACAGGTTTCGAACGAAGGGCCGAAATAGAAAAGAGCCCGGCGCGGGAGGAGGTGCACCGGGCTCTTGATCCTGACTGACAACTGGGAGGAGGAGTGTTGTCAGTCCGATGAAGGAGCGCTGGGAGGAGGAGTGCGCTGCCTTCGAAGAGATAAGTAGCCCATCCTTTTACTCAGGAACAGCAGAATTCCCGCAACGCAGCAATGCATCAGACGCAATGCTCGCAAAAGAGATTTGCTGTGAGAGCCTATTTTTGCAGCATTTTTGATCATCCGGTCAGTTTATTGAGCAAAATGGCTCCTCATGAACCGAACATAGGCCTGGTCGTCGAGCTCTGTGCGCGCCTTGATGAAGCCGCGCGCATCGTCGCCGACGAGATAGCGCAGCCTGTCGCTGCCATCGGTGGCCGCTTCGTAGATGACGGCGGCGACATCCGACGCGCTCATCATCCGCGCCACCACCATATCGGCGAAGGCACGTTTCGCATGGTCGAGAAACGCGTCGTAGTCGGCAAGCGTCGGGTCGGCGGCGAAGCTCTCGGCGGCGCGCGCCTGGAAGCTGGTGGCGCTGACGCCGCCGTGCGGGATGACCGACTTGACGCTGATGCCCAATGCGCCCAGCTCGTAGGACAGCGCCTCGGTAAATCCCTCCAGCGCGAACTTGCTGGCGCAGTAGATCGACAGCGTCGGCAGCGTGAACAGGCCGGCGCCGGAGCTGACATTGATGATCGCCCCGCCCTTCTGCTCGCGAAAATGCGGCAGCACGGCACGCGTGACATCCATGACGCCGAAGAGGTTGACGTCGAACTGCTCCCTGATCTTTTCGCGCGACGTCGCTTCGAAGATGCCGTTCTGGCCGTAGCCGGCATTGTTCAACAGCAGGTCGATCCGCCCGAAACGGGCAATGCCGGCGCCGACGGCCTCGTCGATGCTCGCCTGATCCTGCACGTCGAGACGCGTGACCAGCACATTTGGCAGCGCCGTCAGTTCCGTCTCGTTTTCGGGATGGCGCATGGTGGCGACCACGTTCCAGCCCTTGGCGTGAAACAGTTCGGCGCTGGCCTTACCGATGCCCGATGATGCGCCAGTAATCAGAATGGTTCTGGTCATGGTCCTTCTCTCTTCATGTCGTGAACAAGCGAGGAATAGATAAGGGATCGAAACCATGCTTATAATCCGCACAATCCGATACGAGATGATGCAAGGTTTCGCACAATGCAGAAGAGTGGCCTCGTGGAGTTGAACGCTGTGATCGCCGTCGCGGCGTCGCGCAATTTTCGCGCGGCGGCGGCCGAACTCGGCATGTCGGCGTCCGCGCTCAGCCATGCCGTGGCGGCGCTGGAAACCCGAATGGGCGTCAAGCTGTTCAATCGGACGACCCGCAGCGTCTCGCTGACCGAAGCGGGCGAGCGGTTCATCACGAGAATCGGCCCGGCGCTCAGGGAAATCGGAGAGGCGACCGAGGAGGCGAACCAGTTCCAGGCGACGCCTTCAGGCACGCTCAGGATCAACACCTCCGAGGGTGCCGCGCGCGACCTGCTGATGCCGCTTGTCCTGGAGTACCGCCGCCGCTGCCCCGACGTTCACATAGATATCGCGGTCGACGGGCGCATGCTGGATATCGTCGGAGAAGGCTTTGATCTCGGCATTCGCCTGATCGAAACCGTGCCGCAGGACATGATCGCCATCCCACTGAAGAAAGAGGAACGCTTTCTCGTCGTCGGCGCGCCCTGCTATTTGGCGAGCCACGGCAGGCCGTCTTCCCCGCCGGACCTGCTCGACCACGCCTGCCTGCGACTGCGGCTGCCGAGCGGGACGATCTACCGATGGGAGTTCGAACGGCATGGCGAGGAAATCAGGCTCGACGTGAAGGGGCCGATGACGCTGCAGAGCACGGAACTGATGCTGGAGGCGGTGATCGGCGGCGCGGGCCTTGCCTACATGACCGAGCGCAATGTCGCCGCGGCGCTCGCAGACGGGCGCCTTGTGAGCGTGCTCGAGGACTGGACGCCGCCCTTCCCCGGGATCTGCCTCTATTATTCAGGCCACCGGCATTTGTCCGCCGCACTGCGGGCTTTCGTCAGCCTTGCCCGCGAGATGGCACCGAAATAGCGCGCAGCAAAAGACCGAGCCGAAGGGCCGGCTCGGTCGAACTCATTGACAACAATCAGTAGCCGTTGTCACACGGCATGCTGCCGTCGCCATTGGTGCCGCCGAAGGTATTCTGGCAATAGGTCTGGCGCTGCATCGGCCTTGCCATCGGGCTGCCGATCGAGCCCGTCGTGCTCGGTTCGACACCGAAGGCTGCCAGCGGGTACCAGTAGCCATCGTGCAGGCGCGTGCCGGCGCGCTCGGTGCGGGAGCCGCGATAGCCGTGCCAATAGCCCGGCCGCTGCGTATTCTGCGCCATTTCCATGGTCCCGGCAGTGGGAGCGGCCGACGGCACCGGCATTTGCTGTGCCATCGCCGGACCGCAGGTCGCAATCGCCAGAAAGGCACCGAGCGAAACGGCAGGGAACGCAATACGAGACATCTTCATGATAAACCCTCCTTTCGGATTTACATGAAGACAATGCGTGCCGGCCGGCCGGGTTCCCCGGCATAGGCCGACCTCCGGCACTCGTGATCGCAGGCGATTGCGCGTGATGAGGAGACGGCTCTAGCGATCGTAGACCGTGCGATATCCCTGGCTGGAAAGGCAGGCAACGTACTGGCGGCGGGCGGCGGCGCGGGCCGTCGCTTCCTCGTTGGCGGCGTCTATCGGCATGTTGGTCATGCCGGCGCGCAGTTCGTATTGGCGGCGCGCCTCGTTGTACATGAAGTTGCCGTCGGCGACGCAGATGGTGTGGGCGACGCCGGTGAAATTGAGTGGCGGATCGGTCTGTGCCGCGACCGGAACGATGACAGGCGCGTTGGCATGATCCACGCAACCGGCAAGCACCGCAGCGAACCCGCAGAAGACCACCACCCGAACCAAACTACCCAGCATATTCCCTCCGGCCCCGAGGACCGCGATTGCACGACAAAGCGGCGCGGAATGCGCGCCATCGACGCGACCATGGCCTCGCAACATTGCGTCAGGCTATCGGCGGATTGCAAAAGCAGGGGCAAAGCCACACGCGATGCCTTTTGCAGGGCGCCATGCTATCTTGCCACGGGCGCGGATGGTCCGCCGCCGCTGAACATCGGAGCGTGACATGGCACATGCGGAAGAAGACGAGAATTCGCTGCGCGTCCCCTCGCATCCCGAGGAGATCAAGTCGGTTTTCGACATGCGCATCGGCGAGCACGTCACCGTACAGGGAAGCTTCAGGATAACGCCTGCCGGCCTGATCTGCGCCGGCCTCGCCGCCGCCGCCATCACCTTCGCCGCAGGCCTTGCCGCCTCGTCCATGCGGCGCGGGCGCTAGCGATCGTCATGGCTTCGCTGTCGCAAATTCTTTAATCTGATGTGATTGAAGAGAGAGTGGCGCACCCGAAGAGATTCGAACTCCTGACCCCCAGATTCGTAGTCTGGTGCTCTATCCAGCTGAGCTACGGGTGCGTCTGCAGCGGTGTGTCCCGCTGGCGTGAGCGGTTCTCTAGAGGGTCCTTTCGGGTAATGCAATAGGCTTTTTGAAAAAATCGCGCGTTTCGCACATTTGAACCGGCATGCGGAAACAGCGTCACTTTTAGGAAAGCGCGCGGCTGCGGTAATCTTCCAGGGAAACCGGGCGATCCGGGATCTCGATGCGGAACTGCGTGCCGACGGAGGGTTTTTCCACAAGGGCGATCGTGCCGCCGTGGGCGAGCACCAGCTCGCGGGCGATCGCCAGGCCAAGGCCGGTGCCGCCGGAGCGGGCAGAGCCGCGGAAGGCGGCGAAGAGGTTCTGGCGGGCCTTGCTGGGCATGCCGGGTCCGGTGTCGTCGACGGTGATGCTGACGACGCTGCCGACGCGCTGGGCCGCAACGGTGATCTGCTTTGCCCCCGCCCCGCCCGAGCGCGGCATGGCCAGCGCCTGCACGGCGTTGCGGCAGAGATTGTGGATGACGCGGAAGAGCTGTTCGCTGTCGGCGTCCACCTCGAGGTCGGGCGCCATCTGCTCGATGAACTCGACGCCGCTTTCGGCATCGATGGCCAGCATGTCCTTCACGTCCTGGGTCAGCTCGTAGAGGCTGATGCGGCGCCGGCGCGGGGCCGATTCGCTTGCCTGGCCGTAGGACAGCACCTCGGTCGTGTAGCCGACGGCGCGGTCGATGGTGCGCAAAAGCTTGGGCGCGAAGGCCTTGACCATCGGATCGTCGACATCGACGAGACGGTCGGACATCAGCTGCGCGGAGGCGAGGATGTTGCGCATGTCATGGTTGATCTTGGAGACGGCAAGGCCGAGTGCGGCGAGGTTGCGCTGCTGCTTCAGGGTCTTCTGCAACTCCAGCTGCATGGAGGTCAGATGCCGGCCGGCGAGCGCCAGCTCGTCGCGGCCACCATCGCCCACGAAGATATGCTGCGGATTTTCCGGATCGTTCGAAAACTGCTGCATGCTGCCGGTCAGCTTGCGGATCGGGCGAATCAGGATGCGGTCGATCGCGAAGAAGACGAGCGTCGCGGTGAAGAGCGCGATGAGGATGGAGAGGAGGAAGACGTTGCGGGAATAGACCAGCATTGCGTTGCGCAGATACTTGTCCTTCATCAGCACTTCGACGCCGGCATTGGTGTCGAGCACCGGACCGTACACGCGGATCATCCTGTCACCACCGAATATCAGTGTATCGAGCGCGTCGCGGATCGCCGTCATCGGTGGCACGTCCGTCAAATCATATTGCTCATCGACGGAGTTCGGCATGTCCGCGGTTGCCAGCAGCCGCGAGGTGCCATCCTTCCTGAGCACGATCGCCTTGGTGTGCGTGGCCATCAGCGTTTCTTTCTGCAGCGCGCGCGGCAGATCGACCGGCTGCAGACCATCGATGACAAGGGCGGCGGCGGCGGCGGCGTTCAGCCGCTCGTCCAGCCAGCGCAGGCGCATGTTAGCGACCGACGGGAAAAAGATCAGCACTTCGGCCAGCATGATGCAGATGACGGTGAGCCACAGCAGCTTGCCGGACAGGCCGGCGAAGCGGCCGAACGGGCGCACGGCGTTCTGGCCAAGGTCCTGGCCGAGTTCGGGCATCGTCGCCTTGTCTGCTGTCAAACCGTCACCGGGATTGTGGTCGGGCATCGTCTTTTGTCCGCTCGCGCGATGGGCGCCATATATGAGTGTTTTATCCTAGACTTATCCTTGCGCGCTTTCAAATCTTCGCGATGCGACAAAAAAGAACGCCGCCCGTAGGCGGCGTTCGCTAGGTGATCGTCTGGACGATCAGAATTCTTCCCAATTCTGGTCCGCGACCGCGGCATTGCCGTTGAAGGCGCGGGCGACGGTGCCCATGGCGCGACGGGCCGGTGAGGCGACCGGGCGATAATCGCCACGGCTGACAACGGCGACAGGTGCCGCCACTGCGGCATTCGACACCCTGAAGCGCGCGATGAGGCGGACGAGGCTATCTGCTTCGGCCGAGAGCTTGTGGGTCGCGGCGGAAGTCTCCTCGACCATCGCGGCATTCTGCTGGGTCACCTGGTCCATCTGGTTGACGGCGGTATTGACTTCCTTCAGGCCCGTCGACTGTTCCTTGGCGGCGGTCGCGATCGAATGGATGTGATCGTTGATCGCGTTGACGCGCTTTTCGATCGCCGACAATGCAGCACCGGTTTCCTGCACCAGCTTGACGCCGACCTGCACCTCGTCTCCCGACTTGGTGATCAGGCCCTTGATATCCTTGGCGGCCGTTGCCGAACGCTGGGCGAGTTCGCGCACTTCCTGGGCGACCACGGCAAAGCCCTTGCCGGCTTCGCCCGCACGCGCTGCCTCGACGCCGGCGTTGAGCGCCAGCAGGTTGGTCTGGAAGGCGATCTCGTCGATGACGTTGATGATCTGGCTGATCTCGAGCGATGCCTGCTCGATACGGCCCATCGCCTCGACCGCATTGCGGACGACGATGCCGGACTTGCCGGCGTCTTCCTTGGCGGCCGACACCATGACGGTGGCTTCCTGGGCGCGCTCGGTAGAGTTGTTGACGACGGCGGTGATCTGGTCGAGGGCGGCCGAGGTCTGTTCGAGAGCGGCGGCCTGCTGCTCGGTGCGCTTCGACAGGTCGTCGCTCGAGGCACGCAGCTCGTTGGTGTTGCCGTGGAAGGTCTCCGCCGTCTCGCGCACTTCGCGCATCGTCGTCTGCAGCGTTTCGAAGGTGTTGTTGACGTTCTGCTGCAGCTCGGCGAAGGCGCCCTGGAAGTTTCCGCGCATGGTCTGCGTCAGATCGCCTTCCGAGAGCTTGGCGATGACACGACGGGTCTCGCCGACGCCGCTGTCTACGCCGGACAGCAGGTTGTTGATGTTGCTGGCGAACTGGTTGAGGCTCTCGTCGCCATAGTCCTTGTCGATGCGGCGGCTGAAATCGCCGGCGGCGGCGGCGGCCACGACGACGGACATGCTCGACTGCAGGTCGTCGCTCTTGGCGCGCATGGCGGCTTCCTGCGCATTCATCCGGCGGACGGCGAGACCGTTTTCCTTGAACACGGCAACGGTCGCGGCCATCTCGCCGATTTCATCCTTGCGACCGGCAAACGGCACCTCGGCGTCGAAATTGCCATCGGCGACGTTCTTGATCGCCTGCGTCAGGCGGTTGATCGGGCGGCTGAGATGCGCGGTGCCGATATACAGACCCATGGCGACGCCGACGAGGATGCCGAAGCCGGTGATGCTCATGACCAACCAGAGAACGGATGTGCGGAAGCGATCAACCTGCTGGTCGACGGCGGTGAGTGTTGCCTTGTCGGTTGCGACGACGGCGTCGATCTCGGCCTGGAACGCCTTGCGGTTGGCACGGTTGGCGTCGTTGTTGCCCTGCTCGTTGGCTGCCTGCGGGCTGACCTCGGTGCCGAGGCGCGCGGTTTCGGCGCGGAAGGTGCGGAACTCCTTGGCGCGGTCGCTGAGCTTGCCGAAGGCGTCCTTCTGGGCTGCGGGAACAAGCGGCGCCCAGCCGGCGATGACTTGGTCGATATTGTCGAGATTGGAGAGAATACCCTTGGCGAATGCCGCGGCTTCCTTGGTCGTGGGCGCGCTATATATACCGCGCGCTTCCATGACGGTCGCCGTCACGTAACGGTTCAGCTGCTCGCCCGCATAGGCGCGGTCGGACGCATCCTCATAGGCCGACAGGTTGCGATCATACTGATTGACCGCCCACAATGCGGTCGCGCCGATCAACAATGCCACGCCGCACATGGCGGAAACGAGCAAATTGATCTTACCCTTGATCTTCATGAAATATCCTCCCCGGATCTATCGAGGCCAGGAACACAAGTATTCGGCCAATGGCTAAATTTGACCTAAATAAATTAACGTTGGATTTCGGATGATCGGCGCTACGGCTACAAGAAATCACCCGCGTTTAGTCACGCGACGCAAATTCCCGCGTGCATTTCAATGACATATCGCAAGCATGCACCCGCTTTGGTTGATTTCACGGATGTTAATACTCCGCACCGTTCTCAACGCCCTGCCATAGTCGTTAATGGCGGTCGCAGGCGCCGGCCCGGTTTGCCGCGATTGCCGCTTGCGGGGATAATTGACTTTGGCGGGCTTCATCCGTATAAGCCGCCGCACGTCCGGTCATATAAGGCTTTTCATAGCCTCGCCCGTTCGAAAAACAACGCTCCTTGCAATATGCAAATTCAAGAAGGGCCGCACTCCGCGGTGATTAAAATAAATGAAGCGTACCTACCAACCATCTAAGCTTGTTCGCAAGCGTCGCCACGGTTTCCGTGCACGTATGGCTACCAAGGGCGGCCGTAAGGTCATCGTTGCTCGCCGCGGCCGCGGCCGCAAGCGTCTTTCGGCCTAAGGCCGGAATTGCCCGATCAGATGGCGGGCGAACTGACGACCAAAGAATTGAAAAAGACTGCCGGGCGGTTGAAAAACCGCCCGCAGTTTCTTGCTGTTCGCAATGGCGAAAAACGCAGGGGTGGCTTCTTCCTTCTCGAGGTGCTCGACAGGAAGGAACCCGATACCGAAGCCCGCGTCGGCTTCACCGTCACCAAGAAACATGGCAACTCGGTCGAGAGAAACCGCATGCGGCGGCGCCTCAAAGAGGCGGTGCGACTTCATGCAGGGTTTGCAATGCAGCCCGGACACGACTATGTGGTTGTCGCGCGAAGGGACGTGCTCAAAGCATCCTTCAAAGAATTAACCGCTGAGCTCAAGGCTCGCGTCGAGACGAAGCCGAAACACAAGCGGTCCGGAGACGGCCGCCCCAGGAACGTATGATGCAAAACAACCGCAACTACTTCATTGCGATCGCCCTCTCCGTGCTGATCGTTCTCGGGTGGCAATTCCTTTACATGAATCCGCGCATCGAAGCGCAGCGCAAGGCCGAGCAGGCGCAGAAGGCACAGCAGCAGACCGAGCAGACGCATAACGCGCCGGCAGCCGGTGGCGCTGGCACCGCCCAGACGAACGGCGCCGCTCCGTCCGGCCAGGCCGCCGCGACGACATCGCTCGCGGATGCGCTTGCCAAGAACCCGCGCGTCACGATCGATACAGCCGCTCTTGCCGGCTCCATCAACCTCGTCGGCGCCCGCCTCGACGACCTGAAGCTCAAGGGCTACCACGAGACCGTGGATGACTCGAGCCCGATCATCACGCTCTTCAGCCCGTCGGAAACCAAGGACGGCTACTTCGCCGAACTCGGCTACATCGGCGACGCCGCCACCGGTAACGTTCCGGGTCCCTCGACCGTGTGGACCGCACCTGATGGCGCCAAGCTGACCGAAACGACGCCGGTTACGCTCACCTATACCAATGACAAGGGCATCACCTTCGCCCGCACGATCTCGGTCGATCAGCACTACATGTTCACGATCACCGACAAGGTCACCAATGCCGGCCAGGCTCCGGCGGCATTGTCCTCCTATGGCCGCGTCACCCGCTACAACAAGCCTGCCGTCGCCTCGACATACGTGCTGCACGAAGGCTTCATCGGCGTGATCGGCGACAGCCTGCTCGAGAGCAAGTACGCCGCTGTCGAGAAGGAAGCCGTGACGCCGGCAACGGCAACCGGTGGCTGGCTCGGGATCACCGACAAGTACTGGGCGGCAACGATCGTTCCGCCGCAGCAGACCGCGTATGATGCACGCTTCACGCACTTCACGGACGGCCAGCCGCGCTTCCAGGCCGACTACAAGCAGAACGCCGTTACGGTTGCTCCTGGCCAGTCGCTCGAGCTGAAGAACCTCGTGTTCGCCGGCGCAAAGGAAGTTCCCGTCATCGACGGCTACAAGGATAGCTACCAGATCCCGCGCTTCGATCGCCTGATCGACTGGGGCTGGTTCTACTTCCTGACGAAGCCGATGTTCAAACTGATGGACTTCTTCTTCCGTTACTTCGGCAACTTCGGCGTGGCGATCCTTTTGACCACCATCGTCGTCAAGGCGCTGTTCTTCCCGCTCGCCAGCAAGCAGTACGCTTCGATGGCGAACATGAAGCGCGTGCAGCCGAAGATGGAAGAGCTGAAGGCCAAGTTCGGCGACGACCGCATGGCGCTGCAACAGGCGACCATGGCGCTCTACAAGGAAGAAAAGATCAACCCGATCGCAGGTTGCTGGCCGATCGCGCTGCAGATCCCGATCTTCTTCTCGCTCTACAAGGTGATCTACATCACCATCGAGATGCGCCACGCGCCGTTCTTCGGCTGGATCCAGGACCTTTCGGCGCCCGATCCGACCTCGTTCATCAACCTGTTCGGCCTGCTGCCGTTTGCGGCTCCGACCTTCCTGCATCTCGGCGTCTGGCCGCTGATCATGGGTGTCACGATGTTCCTGCAGATGCGCATGAACCCGACCCCACCCGATCCGACGCAGGCGATGATCTTCAACTGGATGCCGCTGGTCTTCACCTTCATGCTGGCAAGCTTCCCGGCCGGTCTGGTCATCTACTGGGCCTGGAACAACACGCTTTCGGTCATTCAGCAGGCTGTGATCATGCGCCGCCACGGGGTCAAGGTGGAGCTGTTCAGCAATCTGAAATCGCTGTTCAAGCGAAAGCCGGCACCAGCGGACAAATGACGAAAAGCCCCGCTTCGGCGGGGCTTTTTCTTTTTCGGCCCTTTGCTCGCGATGGCGGATTTCAGCGCCGCCGGTTGACAAAATCGCCCGAAACCTGAATGCCATACCCTCTTGAGAATTTGACGCGCTGGAAAAGGCCGAATGACCGACAACAACGACAAGCCGCTCTTCGGGCGTCCGTGGATCTTCATCCGCGGCGTGCCGTCCATGAAGTTTCTTCCGCCGGAAGGGCCCGCGGAAGTCGCCTTCGCCGGCCGTTCGAATGTCGGCAAGTCGTCGCTGATCAACGCGCTGGTGAGCCATAAGGGGCTGGCGCGCACCTCGAACACGCCCGGCCGCACGCAGGAACTCAACTACTTCGTGCCCGAGGGCTATTCCGGTGAGGCCGGCGATCTGCCGCCGATGGCGCTGGTGGACATGCCGGGCTACGGCTATGCGCAGGCGCCCAAGGACCACGTCGATGCCTGGACGAAGCTGGTGTTCGACTATCTGCGCGGCCGCGCGACGCTGAAGCGCGTCTACGTTCTGATCGACAGCCGCCACGGCATCAAGAAGAACGACGACGAGGTGCTCGATCTGCTCGACAAGGCCGCCGTGTCCTATCAGGTCGTGCTGACGAAGACCGACAAGATCAAGCCACCGGCGGTGGTGAAGCTGCTGGCCGAGACCGCCGAGAAGATCAAGAAGCGCCCCGCGGCCTTCCCGGGGATCATCGCAACCTCGTCGGAAAAGAGCGATGGGCTCGACGATCTGCGCGAAGCGATCGCGCAGACGGTCGGCGTCGCCAACTGGAAGTGAAAAGGAGGCGCCCCCGGGGATCGGGCAAGGGGCGCCCCCAATTCTGCTGATGTTACCCGTTACATCTTCGGCAGCAGAACCTTGTCGATGACGTGGATCACGCCATTCGATTGCTTGACGTCTGCAATGGTCACATGCGCCACGGAACCGTTCTCGTCGGTGAGCGTGATCTTGCCCATGCTTTCCTTGGCCTTCAGCACGCAGCCGCCGACCGTCTTGATGTCGTGCTCGCCGCCATCATCCTTGATCATCTTGGCGACGGTCTTCGACATCGCATCGGCGGCCACGACATGGCAGGTCAGGATTTTCGTCAGTTTCGCCTTGTTCTCCGGCTTCAGCAGCGTGTCGACGGTGCCGGCCGGCAATGCGGCGAAAGCCTCGTTGGTCGGCGCGAAGACGGTGAAGGGTCCCTTGCCCTCTAGCGTCGAGACAAGGCCGGCTGCCTTGACGGCGGCGACAAGCGTCGTGTGATCCTTCGAGTGAGCGGCGTTCTCGACGATGTTCTTGGTGGGATACATGGCAGCGCCACCGACCATCGAGTTCTTGGCCTGTGCCGCGAAGGCGATTGCGGAGACGGCGGCGGCAATGGCCGCGGTGCGCAATGCGGACTTGATCATGACTGTTATCCTCCTCGGCCCGCTAACCAGGATCGGCTGAATGCCTGATGCTGTGCGGACAGGAGGATCTACGAGAGGATCACGGAAATAGTTTCAGAAGAAAATCAGGGCTGGCGCGCGGCGCCGCTGGCAACGACTGGACCGGTGGGCGCGCCTGTTGGCGAGCCACCGAAGGGTTCGAGGCTGATCGTCAAGGTCGTGCCGTTTCCGATCGCGGCGCGCAGGTCTGCCGGAACGACCAGTTCGCTATCGACGCCCTGCCCGGCGGCGAACGTGCCGAGAGACTTCGGCGCCCCCTCGCTCGGCACCATCCAGAGTTCGAGCGACTTTTCCTCGGGTCTGCCAGAGGCAACCGGGCTGATCCTCGCGCGGCCGCTCTCAGCATCATAGGAAAGCGCCAGGACAAGCTGGCCGCCCGGCGCCGACAGTTCGGCCACACGCTGCGCGCCGAGCTTGGGCGGCATCACGGACACGAGAGCAAGCATCACCGACGCGGCGGTGACGACGAGAGACAGTGCGGCCACGGAGCGCCAGAAGACCACCGAATGCCACAAGCCGCGTGGCTGGGCAGCGGGCGTTGCGGCTCCGAAAAGCCGCGCTTCGATCTGCTTGAAGGTTTCCTGCGCCGGGCTGGCGACGTCGTAATCGTCGTTGAAGGCGGAAAGATTGGTTTCCCAGCGGCTGACGATCGCGGCGAACTGCCGGTCGCGGCGCATGCGCTCTTCCACCACGCGGCGATCCTGAAAGGAGAGAACACCAAGAACATACTCGCCGGCGAGCACTTCATCACGGGAGCGGCCTCCCTTGCTTTGATCCGACGACGTCATCGTTCCATGCACTCTCTCAGCTTCAAGAGGCTGCGCCGCAGCCAGGTGCGCATCGTGTTCAAGGGGATGCCAAACTGATCGGCCAGTTCCTGGTAGCTCAGCCCTTCGACATAAGCCTGTCTCACTGCCACTGCGCGATCAGCTTCCAACTCTTCCATGCAGGTGTCAATCCGCCTTCCTTCATCCTTTATCACAGTCTGTGTCTCGGGACTGGGCTCAGCGTCGGCGAGGTCATAGGCACTATCAATTTCGTCCGCCACGGGCTTGCGGGCGCGCATCGCATCGATCGCCTGGTTGCGCGCGATGGCGGCCAGCCAGGGGGCCGGAGCGCCGCGCGCAACCGCGAAGGCGGAGGAGCGCTGCCAGATCTTGATGTAGGCTTCCTGCAACGCCTCTTCGGCATCGGTCCTGTCCTTGAGAATACGAAGGGATATGGCAAAAAGTTTCGGGCTCGTTTCCCGATAGAGCGCGGCAAAGGCCTTGCGATCACCGATCGCAACGCGGCCGATCAACTGTGCGACTTCCTCACTCGTCATGCCAGCCTCATGCCAAATCAACCGATGTCACAAACGAGAACCCGCCGCCTAATTTGCAAGACACCCTCCATACGGCAAACTATTGCGCTTCGGATTATTCCATCTGTCAAAAACTTGCGATAAAAGGCCGCCATCAATTCTGCGGGGTATCCCATGATCGAGACCGAAAGCGAAACTCAGGCACGGCTTCTGGCACAGGCCCTGCCCTTCATGCAGCGTTACGAAAACAAGACTATCGTCG
This sequence comes from Hyphomicrobiales bacterium, assembly GCA_900471485.1. Classification (GTDB taxonomy): domain Bacteria; phylum Pseudomonadota; class Alphaproteobacteria; order Rhizobiales; family Rhizobiaceae; genus Rhizobium. The sequence goes on along the minus strand of UCEU01000075.1, from coordinate 851 downwards.
TGAAGTACGGCGGCCATGCGATGGGCAATCCCGAGCTCGGCAAGGCTTTCGCCAGCGATATCGCCCTTCTGAAGCAGTCCGGCGTCAATCCGATCGTCGTCCACGGCGGCGGCCCGCAGATCGGCGCGATGCTGACGAAGATGGGCATCGAATCGAAATTCGAAGGCGGCCTGCGCGTCACCGACGCCAAGACCGTCGAGATCGTCGAAATGGTTCTCGCCGGTTCGATCAACAAGGAAATCGTCGCGCTCATCAACCAGACGGGCGAATGGGCGATCGGCCTTTGCGGCAAGGACGGCAACATGGTCTTCGCCGAAAAGGCGCAGAAGAAGATCAAGGACCCGGATTCTAACATCGAGCGCGTTCTCGACCTCGGCTTCGTCGGCGAAGTCGTGGAAGTCGACCGCACGCTGATCGACCTCTTGGCCCGCTCGGAAATGATCCCCGTCATCGCCCCGGTTGCTCCGGGCCGCGACGGCGCGACCTACAACATCAACGCCGACACATTCGCCGGTGCGATTGCCGGCGCACTCAACGCGACGCGCCTCTTGTTCCTCACCGACGTCCCCGGCGTTCTCGACAAGCAGGGCAACCTGATCAAGGAACTCTCGGTCTCGCAGGCGCATGCGCTGATCGCCGACGGCACGATCTCCGGCGGCATGATCCCGAAGGTCGAGACCTGCATCGACGCGATCAAGGCCGGCGTCCAGGGCGTCGTCATCCTGAACGGCAAGACCGCCCATTCGGTGCTGCTCGAGATCTTCACCGAGCATGGCGCCGGAACGCTGATCGTTCCGTAAGGGCGGTCGTTTTTCTGTTGCGGTCGGGGTGAAGTCCCCTCCCCAACCCCT
>UCEU01000076.1 GCA_900471485.1 Hyphomicrobiales bacterium | reverse complement strand
CCGCGCCCGCCGTGTCGCCCTTCTGGGCGAGCACCGAAGCGGCGCGCAGCCGGGCCAGGATCGGATAATCGCCGTGGCCTTCCTTCTCGAGCTTCTCGAGCGCGGCCAGCGCCTCGTCGCTCTTGTTCTCGTCGGCGAGCTTCATGGCGGCGATGAACTGGTCGCCGGTTCCCGACGACTGGTTGTTGTCCCAGTATTCGAACACCTTGTAGCCGACCGTGCCGAGAACGATAAGAACGGCGAGCACGATCAGGTAGCGGCCGAACCGCTGCCAGGCGCCCTTCATCTGGTCCGAACGCAGTTCCTCATTGACTTCACGAATGAAGCTATCGTCGTTGAATGCCATTCTCGTCTCCGGCACGGATATGCAAAATCATGCGGGTTGCACGCACATTGTCGGGCCTTCTACCCCATTTTGCAGCGCTTGTAAGGGGGATGTGAAAGGAAAGTCACATCACGAGCGGAGAAACGCCGATCACCAGTTCGTGCAGCTTGAACAGGATGACCGCCCATAGCACCGCGCCGATAACCACGGCATAGAGGTCATACTTGGCCGAAACGAACACCGGCAGCTGAATTTCGCCCTTGCGCAGCCGCTGCTTGACCGAGATCCGGACCAGCACCGCCCAGGCGAGAAACGCCACGAACAGCACGATCGCCTCAGGCTCGCCATTGGCCAGAAGATGCGACAGCGCCCAGATCTTGATCGCCACCAGGAGCGGAAACTTCAGCTTGGCGCGGATATGCCCGGCGGGCAGGAAGCCCGCCACCAGACAGATCATCGCGATCAGCATCAGGGTCAGCGTGATATGCGCCATCCAGATCGGCGGATTGTAGAGCGTGCCATACATGCCGCGCGCCTGGTCGAAGGCGTAGGCGAGGAACAGCAACGTCACGATGCTGAGGATGCCGTGGACGGCGCCCCAGACCGGCTTGCCGAGCTTGTCGATCATCGACCGGCGGAAATCCGGAACGATGACGCGGATCAGGTGAAGGCCGATGAAGAGGATGAGGCTCAAGATGAGAAGCTGCATCGCTAAATTCCTGTTTTGACTATGAGACAGGCTTATCGTCGCGAGCGGGAAAATGCCAGCGGCACCGCAGCTTCGCCTCAATTCTGTAACAGAAAAGCCCGAAACAAATTGTCGCGGTGCCCATGTCTACTTTGATGTCTCGTTTAATCTCTCGTTCCTGTCTTTCCCTTTCGCTAGCCCTCTCGCTGCTTGCGCCGGCAATTGCCCCGGCGCTCGCCCAGACCGCCGACGGCGCCGCAAACGCCAACCCGGCGGCAAAGCCGAAGCAGCTCGTCATGATCTCCTTCGACGGCGCCCACGACAATGCGCTGTGGGCGAAGAGCCGCGAGATGGCGGCCAGGAACGGCGCGCATTTCACCTATTTCCTCTCCTGCACCTTCCTGATGAACAAGGAAGCGAAGAAGGCCTATCAGGCGCCGCACCAGAAGCCCGGCCGCTCCAATATCGGCTTTGCCCAGAGCGACGACGAGATCCGCGAGCGCCTCGGCAACATCTGGCACGCCCATCTCGAAGGCCACGACATCTCCAGCCACGCCTGCGGCCATTTCGACGGCCGCCAGTGGAGCGAGGCCGACTGGTCGGACGAATACGCCACCTTCCACCGGACGCTGAAGAACGCCTGGAAGGGCGTCGGCCTCGAAGAGCCGAAGGGCTGGCAGGATCTGGTCGACCACGGAATCCACGGTTTTCGCGCCCCTTATCTGTCGGCGACCGCTGGCTCGGNNGGTCCGGCCATGCCGGTCGAGGAAGGCGGCATCATCCGCTTCGGCCTGCCCTTGATCCCCGAGGGCCCGCGCGACCGCCCGATCGTCGGCATGGACTACAACCTCTTCGTCCGCCACTCCAAGGGCGAGGAAGACAAGGCCGACAGCAAGGAATTCGAAGACCGCGCCTACGCGGCCTTCAGCCGCGCCTTCGACAAGCAATATGCCGGCGACCGCATTCCACTGCAGCTCGGCTTCCACTTCGTCGAGATGAACGGTGGCGCCTACTGGCGGGCGCTCGACCGGCTGGTGAGCGATGTCTGCCATCGGCAGGATGTGGCTTGCGTGAGTTATTCCGAGGCGATCCCTGTGATCAAGGCGCGCGGCAAGCTGCAGGGGACGCCGGCTTCGGGGTTGTGATTTTTTTGGAGGGCTCGGTTGGCTAGGCGTTCTGCCACGAGGCTGCTCTCCTCGCATCTGCGTGCCATTGAACGTTCTGCCGTGTGATACCCCCCTC
>UCEU01000078.1 GCA_900471485.1 Hyphomicrobiales bacterium | reverse complement strand
TCGGTGGCAAGCAGCACCTCGCGCAATTCCTGCAGGGTGCCGGAGCTGGGAATGGCGGCGAGGAACAGCCCGTCTGGCTTCAGCGCGCGGCGGATGCGGATGAAGACGCCGGGCGTATCGTTGGTGAGATGCAGGCTGAGCGGCGCCAGCACCAGATTGGCCGATTGCGGCTCCAGCGGAACATCCTCGAGCGGCGCCTCGATGAAGGCATCGTCACCTTCGGCAAAGGCGCTCTCGCTCTCGACGCGCGTCAGGCTGCCGATCTTGCCGGTCTCTTTCGCGGCGCGGGCGGCGGCGCCGGTGGCGCCGTGCAGTTCGACGGTGCTCTCGAAGGTGCGCTCGACGACGGCGAGGCGCTCGCCGAGTTCCTCGGCCGCGATATCGAGCAGGAAGGCCGCCTTGGGATCGTTGTTGCGCAGCGCGCGATGCCGGTTGGCCTCGATCCGGGCCGTATCGAAGATGATGTCCATGGCGATGTCCATAGTCCCGCATGGCCTCACCGGCAAGGCGATTTTCCTTTGACGCGAAACCGGCTATCGTCTCGCCATGGGGTTGCGCCTGGGCGAGCGATTGGAGACGGTGCGGGAGAGGCTGCTGAGGCGGCCGCTAGCTTACACGCTTGATCTTGTCTTTCCGCCGGCCTGTGCCGTCTGCGGGGTCGCGACCGGCGGGCACCGGGGGCTTTGCCCGAAATGCTGGTCGGGTGTCCGCATCATCGAGCGGCCCTATTGCGAGGTGCTCGGCGTGCCGTTCTCGCACGATCTCGGCAGCGGCATCCTGTCGGCCGAGGCGATCGCCAATCCGCCGCCGTTCGACCGGCTGCGGGCGGTCGCGTTGCATGACGAGGCGGTGCGGATGCTGGTGCACGGGCTGAAATACCGCGACCGGACGGATCTGGCGCCGATGATGGCGCGCTGGATGCTCAGGGCCGGCGACGGGACGGTCGAGCGCTGCGACGCCATCCTGCCGGTGCCGCTGCACCGCAGCCGGATATTTTCACGTGGGTTCAACCAGTCGGCGGAGCTGGCGCGGCATCTGGCCGGGCTCTCCGGGCGGCCATTGCTTCCAGCGACGCTCATGCGCATCCGGCGCACCCGCCAGCAGGTGGGGCTCGGCGCCCGGGCGCGCGAGGACAATGTGCGCGGCGCCTTTGCCGTCGCCGCCGGCCGCGAGGCGGATGTGGCGGGAAAACGGGTGGTGCTGGTCGACGACGTCTATACGACGGGGGCGACGGTGGCGGCCGCGACGCGGGCCCTGCGCAAGGCGGGTGCCGCCGACATCACCGTTTTGACCTTTGCAATGGCCCTGGCCGAAACTATATGACAGGAAGAAGAAAGCTTAGTCTGGAGTCCCCATGGTACCCGTCACCATCTATACCCGCGAAGGCTGCGGTTATTGCAGCCGCGCCAAGTCTCTTCTCTCCCAGAAGGGCGTCGATTTCGTCGAACACAACGCCACCTTCCAGCCCGAGGCTCGCCAGGAAATGATCGCCAAGTCGAACGGTGGTTCGACCTTCCCGCAGATTTTCATCGGCGAGAAGCACGTCGGCGGCTGCGACGATCTCTTTGCACTCGACCGCGCGGGCAAGCTCGACCCGCTGCTTGCCGCATAGGACAGGACGATGACGTTCAAGGCTGCCGCTATCCAGATGTGCTCGGGTGTCGATCCTCAGCGGAATGCCGAGGCCATGGCGCGCCTCGTGCGCGAGGCGGCGGCCAAGGGTGCTGTCTATGTGCAGACGCCGGAGATGACCGGGATGCTGCAGCGCGACCGGGCGGCGGCCAAGGCCGTGCTCCGCGACGAGAGCAACGATGTCATCGTGCGGACCGCTTCGGAGCTCGCCCGCGAGCTCGGCATCCACATGCATGTCGGATCGACGGCGATCGCGCTCGATGACGGCAAGATGGCCAATCGCGGCTACCTCTTCGGCCCCGACGGCAAGATCCTCAACCGCTACGACAAGATCCACATGTTCGACGTCGATCTCGACAATGGCGAGAGCTGGCGCGAAAGCGCCGCCTATCGGCCGGGATCGGAGGCGCGGGTGGTGTCGCTGCCCTTCGCGCGGATGGGCTTTGCGATCTGCTACGACGTCCGCTTCCCGGCGCTGTTCCGCGCCCAGGCTGTTGCAGGCGCGGAAGTGATGACGGTGCCGGCGGCCTTTACCCGGCAGACCGGCGAGGCGCATTGGGAGATCCTGCTCAGGGCCCGCGCCATCGAGAACGGCATGTTCGTGATCGCCGCCGCGCAGGCGGGCGTGCATGAGGACGGCCGCGAGACCTTCGGTCATTCGATGATCATCGATCCCTGGGGGCGCGTTCTGGCATCGGCAGGNNAGGCGATCGTCGTCGCCGAGATCGATCCCGCCGCCGTGAAGGCGGCGCACGACAAGATCCCGAACCTCAAGAACGGCCGCGAATTCTCCATCGAGACCGTGCCGGGGGCGGTAACGGGAGGCGTGGCCGCTTGATCCGTTATTCCCTCAGCTGCGACAATGCGCATGAATTCGAAGGCTGGTTTTCCGAGAGCGCCGATTTCGACCGCCAGGTCGCGTCCGGCTTTCTCACCTGTCCCGTCTGTCATTCCGCCTCGATCTCGAAGACGCTGATGGCGCCTTCCGTCTCGACCGCCCGCAAGAAGGACGAGATGAAGACGGTGGCGATGGATGCGGCTCGCCGCGACGCCTTCGAAAAGCTCAAGGAAGCCGTCGCCAACATCAAGGCGAACTCCGAGGATGTCGGCGAGAAATTTCCGGAAGAGGCCCGCAAGATCCACTACGGCGAGGCCGATGCGCGCGGGATCATCGGACAGGCGACGATCGACGAGGCGCAGGAGCTGATCGACGAGGGCATCGAGATCGCCGCGCTGCCCGTGCTTCCCGATAACGTGAACTGACATGGAACCGAGGCCGCGCCTTGCGATGTATAACTTCGGTTTGCACGTGGCGCCCTTCGAAAGCGACGCGGTCGAGGGTTTTCGGCTGCGCGAGCCGGCCAATTTCCAGGCTGCCGCGCGCGCCAGCGGCTTCATCGGCCGGTCCGGCTATGCCGGCGAGCCGGGTGCGCGAAGCTGGGGGCCGCAGGTCTTTCCACGCTTCATAAAGGGCAGCGGTTTCGACAGCGCGCCATCGTCGCTGTCGATCTGGGCCGATATCGAATCCCTGATGGCCTTCAGCTATAACGGCGTGCATGCCGATGCGCTGAAACATGCGCGCAACTGGAACGTCAAGCCGTCATGGCCGCCGCTGGTGCTCTGGTGGGTTGGTCCGCATCACCGGCCCGACTGGAGCGAGGCGGTCGAGCGGCTCGAATATCTGGCGGATAACGGGCCTTCGGCGCGCGCCTTCACCTTCAAGCAGCCTTTCGATGCCGCTGGCGCCGAGATCGGGATCGACCGGGAACGCGTGAAAGCGCTGGCGACGGAAAACGCCGAGACGCAGCGCGATCTTCTCGATCATGTGCTGACGTTGAAGGTTTAGCGGGGGGCTTCGTGCGGTCGCTTATGCCTCGCGCCGGGCGAGCAGCATGTAGTTGACGTCCATGTCCTTCGACAGGTTCCACTGGTTCGACAGCGGGTTGAAGAAGACGCCGGTGCGGTCGATCATCGTCAGGCCGTTTTCGGTGACCGGCTTTTCGATTTCTTCCGGGCGGACCAGCTTTTCGTATTGATGCGTGCCGCGCGGCAGCCAGCGCAGGATGTTTTCCGCCGCGAAGATCGCGAGTGCCGCCGCCTTCACGGTGCGGTTGATCGTCGCCACGAACATCAGGCCGCCGGGGCGCACCATCTTCGCGCAGGTGGACATGAAGAACTCGACGTCGGCCACGTGCTCTACGACTTCCATGTTGAGCACGATGTCGAAGGTCTCTCCCGCTTCGGCGAGCTGTTCCGCGGTCACCGCGCGGTAATCGACGGGGACGCCGGATGCCTTGGCGTGGGTGGAGGCGATGCCGATGTTCTTCTCCGAGGGGTCGGCGCCGACAACCGTTGCGCCCATGCGGGCGATCGGCTCCGACAGCAGCCCGCCGCCGCAGCCGATGTCGAGGACGCGCAGGCCTTNNCCATTCCGCGGCCATGGCCGAGAAGCGATCCACTTCGCTCTGGTCGATGGTGCTCTTTGCCGCTTCGGTCATGGTCAGGCTCCTTGCTTCGTCAGCAGTGAAGTCGGACGAAGCGGGGCCGAAGTCAAGAGCGCCTGATGACGCAGCAATTTCTGATTTCATCCGAAGCGATTACTCTAACGCCTCGATTGTACGCCTAGAGGATAAGCAGACGTGACGCATAGCAATATGATAATGTGCTAATTCTCTATGAGGGAGAGGGCGTGATGTCTCGCGTGCGCGGCGCTGTAGCCGCTGGTGCCATCGTTGCATGCCTTGGCGGGACACAGGTCTTCGCGGCCGAACCCGTGGGTCAGGCGACCCTGATCAAGACGCAGGTGACGGGCGAAGACGGCCCGCTGGTCGTCAAGGCGCCGGTTCATCGCGACGAGCGCATCCGCACATCGCCATCCGGGCTTGGCCAGTTCCTGTTTCGCGACGGAACGAAGCTCGCTGTCGGGGCGGGATCGTCGGTCACCATCGACAAGTTCGTCTATGACGACGAGGACACGGTCAAGCGTCTCTCGATCAAGGCGGCGAAGGGCACCTTCCGGTGGATCAGCGGCAATTCCGCTTCCTCCGCCTACCAGATCGTCACGCCGGCCGGGACGATCGGCGTGCGCGGCACGGCGTTCGACTTCTATGTGGCGCCGAACGGGGTGACGGCGATGGTGCTGCTCAACGGCTCCGCGCAGTTCTGCGGCGCCGGCGGCTGCCGGCAGCTGCGCCAGCAATGCGATTGCGTGATCGCCACGCCGCGCCGGGGGGTGTCGGATGTGGCGCCCGTCGACCGCGCCACGCTGCGCGAGCTCGGCAACAACCGCGCCCTGCCGTTCCTTTCGGGCAACCAGCAGCTTTCCGGCGCGCTCGGCAATATCCGCACCACCTGCGGCCTGCAGGCAGCCCGGATCGAGCGCCGCGATCCGATCACGCCGCGCGCCCCCGAGGTCGCGCCACCGCCTCCGCCGCAGCAGCCACCGGAGCCACCCAAGCCTCCGAAGCCGCATCACCACCATCATCCTCATCATCATTGGGGTCACCCGTGGAACCATCACCCGGGCGGCTGGCATCCGGGCGGCTTCGGCAACGGCAACCCGCCGGGCTGGCAGGGGCCACGCGGCGGCTGGCAGCGTAACAATCGCTAAAGCAGCCCCTATACCGGGGATCGTGACGGCGTCTCGCCGTCCGTGGTGATCGTTTCCGTCGTCTGCGGAGCCAGATCGCGGAAGTGTTCGGCCCGGCGCGGCATCTTCTTGTAGAAGCGCGGCAGGCCCGGCGTCAGCGAGGCGGCCCTGGATCTCGCGGCTGTCAGGATATCGGTGGCGTCTTCGGCATGGTTGCGCAGCGCGGCGGTCAGGTCGGCGTGCAGGTGCTGCATCTCGGCGAAGGCGCTCGATTGCCTGATTTCCTCGTTGCCGACGACGGCGTAGAGCCGCGCCCGCGAACTCTTGCCTTTCAGGCCGAGCGAGCCGGCGTCGAGCAGCGCGACGTGCGGCAGTTCGGCCGCCGTCGCCTCCGAGACGAGAATGTCGAAGCCGACCTCCTTGCAGGCGGATTCGATGCGGGCGGCGACGTTGACCGCATCGCCGACCGCCGAATAGTTGAAGCGGGTCTCGGCGCCCATGTTACCGACGCAGGCAAGGCCGGTGTGGATGCCGATG
>UCEU01000079.1 GCA_900471485.1 Hyphomicrobiales bacterium | reverse complement strand
ACCTCGATTGTTCCGAGCGTCTTGCGATCGAGTTTTCCGTTGGGTAGATATGGCAGCTTGTGCTGTTGCAGGATGCGGGTCGGCACCATGGCTTCGTGCAGCCGCGCTTTCAGGAATTCGCGGATGCTGCGATTGAGTTCCTGTGCTTGCGCCGGCGACACCGCCGTCTCCGTGACCACGAATGCGTATAGCACCTTGTTGTCGTTGGCGCCGGGCCGGGTGGTGATGGCTGCGTCCTTGATGCCGGGATATTGCAGCAGTTGCGCCTCGATCTCATTCGGTTCGATGCGGACGCCGCGGATCTTGATCTGCGCGTCGATGCGCCCGAAGATCTCGATCTTTCCGTCCGCGCGGTAGCGGCCGAGATCGCCTGTGAAATAGATGAGGTCTTGCGGATCATCGCGAAACGGGTTCTGCACAAAGGCCTGTCGCGTCGCTTCCTCGTTCTCGAAATAGCCCTTGGAGCGATAGGGCGTGCGGATGGCGATCTCGCCGATCTCGTCAAGCCCGCAGAACAGCTTGCGATCGCGCACGATGTAGACGTCCACCCCGGGCTGGGGATGGCCCACCGGCTGGATGCCCGGCTCTATCGTCTCGATCCGGTTGGCGAGCTTTGCCAGTGTCGTTTCCGTCGGCCCATAGAGGTTGGTGATATTGGTCTGCGGTCCGGCCGCCTTGCGAAAGCGCGTCAGCAGGCTGTCGCTGAGAGGTTCGCCGGCGAAGAAGACATGGCGAAGGGTCTGGAAGGGGCGTTCGCCGCTTTCGGCCTGGAGCCACGCCTTCATCAGGGAAGGCACGCTGTGCATCACCGTAATCCTGCTCGCCGGCATCCAGGCGAGCAGCCTGCGCGCATCGAAGATAAGCTCGCGGTTCGGTATCATCACGCAGGCGCCGCTGCTCAGCGGATAGAGGATGTCGCGCAGCACCACGTCGAAGGAGAGGGCGGTCAGTTGAGCGCTGCGGTCGCCGGGCCCGATCGGGAACTGCGTGCGCTGCCAGTCAAGAAAATGCGCCAGTCCCAAATGCGCCCCGAGAACGCCCTTGGGCACGCCGGTGCTGCCTGATGTGAAAAACAGGTAGGCCGCGGCGCTCTGCGGCAATTCGATCTCGGGAAGAGGTCCATCGGCAAGCTCCGCCAGTTCGGCATTGGCAGGCCAGTCGGCCGTGACGAGCGCGTGGTCGTCCTGCTGATCGGTGTCATGCGCTGTGCCATGCGCTGGCGCGACGCGGATGATGAACTTCGCCTTGCTGATCGTGGCGATCTGCTTCTGGCGTTCGGCGGGAAGGGTCTGGTCGAGCGTGACCATGACCCCGCCGGCCGCCATGACGGCGATGATGCTGGCCAAGGTGCCGAAGCTGCTGACGCCTGCGACACCCACGACGTCACCGGGTTTGACGCCGCGCGCCACAAGCCGGTGCGACAGATCGAGAACCGCCCGGCGCAACTCGCCGTAGCTGTAGCTGCGAATGCCGTCGGAGATGGCCGGCTGATCGGCCATCCGCTCGGCGAGACGCAGAACCGTCGTATGGATGAAGTCGAAGCCGGACGGCTCGATTGCGTCCCGGGGATCCGGGATGATGCCGGTGCAGGCGTCGGTGATCAGCGACAGGTCACGAACCCGATGCGCCGGCTCCAATGCCAGAGCCGTCATGACCAGGACGATCTTTTCCAGCAGATCCCGAGCGGTCACCGCGTCCATCCGGCTCTCGACATAGGTCAGGACGAGGCGCAGGCCCGTATCGGTTTGTTCATAGACCAGTGTGGGGCCGCCATGGCTCGCCGCCCGCGCTTGCGCTGATCTCGCGCCGATGTGCAGATCGATCGCCTCGTGATCGACCTGCGGCGCCGGCCCGATCGACAGCGCAGTGAAGCAATCGGCAAGCGTTGCATCGCCTTCGATCCGCAGTGACGCGCAGCCTCCATCCGGGACGACCTGGACGGAGAGGCCCTGCTGCTGCGTCACCCGGCTGAAAACCACCAGGCAGGCGAATGCGACGATCCTTTGCGCGTGCCCGGCATCCGAAAGCCTGTCGAGCATCCCGGCGGGATAGGTGAAAGCGATTTCCGAAATATTTGAGCCGCCTTCGACCGGCGATCGAGAATAGTCTCGGGTCATCCCAAGTCTCGTTGACAGATCCATCTCGTCCCTCGCGCGCGCATCGTTGTATTGCTCGCGCAAGGAGGTCAGTGCATGGCGCTCCAGTCAATACGCTCTTTGGTGGATCGTAAAATGTGCGTAGGCTT
>UCEU01000080.1 GCA_900471485.1 Hyphomicrobiales bacterium | reverse complement strand
ATGTCTCCGGGCTTTACACTTGTCCCGAGGATCTAAGCACGTCGCCCGGAGCGCAACGGTAGTGGATGCAAAAAACCGGAAGGCATCACCCCAAGGGCACGTCGAACACCTCACCCGCCCTCAGCGGTCGGAATCGCTCCGGCGCCACGCCATGTTCCCGCAATGCGACCTCCAATACCCTCACCGGCGCATCCATCGCCTCGTCGGTCAGCTGGAAAGTCGCGAAGTGATGCCCCGCTACATAAGCGGCGTTGGCGAGTTGCATGCCGCGCACGGCTTCGTCGGGGTTCTGGTGCTGGCCCTTCATGAACCAGCGCGGCTCGTAGGCGCCGAAGGGCAGGATGGCGAGGCGGAAGGAGCCGTGTTTCTCTCCTGATGCGCGGTAATTGATCCCGTCGTGGAAGCCGGTGTCGCCGACGTGGTAGATCTTGCCTGACGGCGTCGAGATGACGAAGGATGCCCAGAGCGCCATGCTGCGGTCACCAGTGCCGCGCGCCGACCAGTGATGCGCCGGTTCGGCGTCGATGGCGATGCCGTCTGATATCTCGATGCGATCGCCCCAATCCATGACGGAGATTTTGGCATCGGGGACGGCGCGGCGGATGATCGTGTCGTTGCCGAGCGGGGTGACGAAGTGCGGGCGGTGGGCTGCCTGCAGCCGCTTCAACGTCGCGACGTCGAGATGGTCGTAGTGATTGTGCGAGACGAGCACGAGGTCGATCTTCGGCAAATCCTCGAAGCGGATGCCGGGGGCCGTCACCCGCTTCGGGCCGGCGAAACTGAAGGGGCTGACGCGATCCGACCAGACCGGGTCGGTCAGGATATTGAGACCCGCCACCTGCACCAGCATCGAGGCATGACCGACCATGGTGACCCTCAGGCCGTCGCCTTCGATGCGCTCTTCGGGTTTCGCCTGCGGGAAGGGGCTCGGCACCTGTTTTTGCCAGCTCTGCCGCTCGCCATTGAACTGCCAGCGCAGCATGGCGCGGAAGCCTAGAGGGGCGATGCCGCCGGGATTGAAGAAACGGGTGCCGTCGAAATGGTCGGTGACCGGGCCTTGGTAGTAGGGATTTTTGGGTTTGGCGTTTGCCATGCGGTGGGAGCCTTGTCGCCGTGATATGCTTTCGGGCTTCTGCATTTGGGTTGCCGCGCCGGGTTTTGGAAGGCCGAAAACCGCTTATTTCTGCTGATTGCCTTGACTCTCCGGCCGTTTTCCTGTTTACCGCCGCTCAATCTGCGACGAGCTTCAAGACTCGAGCCACCGACCGGGACCCGCAAAGGTATAAATCGATCCCGGAGGTCCACACCCGACAGCGCGATGCGCCCTCGGGTGCTTTTTGGCTATGCGTCTTGTTTTCGTCAAGGAAAAGCACAAGGTTTCCCTATCCGGAAATCACAAGGAAGAGCCGATGTTTGAGAACCTCCAGGACCGTCTTGGATCCATTCTGAATGGACTGACAGGCCGTGGCGCGCTTTCGGAAAGCGATGTTTCCGCAGCGCTGCGCGAGGTTCGCCGTGCGCTTCTGGAGGCCGACGTCGCGCTCGACGTCGTGCGTGCCTTTACCGATCGCGTCCGTGAAAAGGCCGTCGGCGCCGAGATCCTGAAGTCGATCAAGCCCGGCCAGATGGTCGTCAAGATCGTCCATGACGAGCTGATCGAGATGCTCGGCGGCGAAGGCGTGGGCGTCGACCTGCATGCTGCTGCCCCCGTCGTCATCATGATGGTCGGTCTGCAGGGCTCGGGTAAAACGACGACGTCGGCGAAGATCGCCAAGCGGCTCACCGACCGCGAGAAGAAGAAGGTTTTGATGGCGTCGCTCGATACGCGACGCCCGGCCGCCCAGGAGCAGCTGCGCCAGCTCGGCGTGCAGACCAATGTCGACACGCTGCCCGTGATCGCCGGTCAGTCGCCGACCGATATCGCCGCGCGCGCCGTGCAGGCAGCCCGGCTCGGCGGCCATGACGTCGTCATCCTCGACACCGCCGGCCGTACGCATATCGACGAGCCCTTGATGGTCGAAATGGCCGACATCAAGAAGAAGTCGAACCCGCATGAAATCCTGCTGGTCGCGGACAGCTTGACCGGTCAGGACGCCGTCAACCTGGCGCGCAACTTCGACGAACGCGTCGGCATCACCGGCCTCGTGCTGACCCGCATGGACGGCGACGGCCGTGGCGGTGCGGCGCTCTCGATGCGTGCGGTGACCGGCAAGCCGATCAAGCTCATCGGCGTCGGCGAGCGCATGGGCGAACTCGAGGAGTTCCACCCGCGCCGTATCGCCGACCGCATTCTCGGCATGGGCGACATCGTTTCGCTCGTCGAGCGCGCCGCCGAAAACATCGATGCCGAAAAGGCGGCCGCCATGGCCGCCAAGATGGCCAAGGGCAAATTCGATTTGAACGACCTCGCCGACCAGCTGCGCCAGATGCAGAAGATGGGCGGCATGGGCGGCATCATGAGCATGATGCCCGGCATGGCGGGCATGAAGGACAAGATGGCCTCGGCCGGCCTCAACGACAGCCTGTTCGGCCGCCAGCTGGCGATCATCGGCTCGATGACCAAGGCCGAGCGCGCCAACCCCGACATGCTCAAGCATTCGCGCAAGAAGCGCATCGCCGCCGGCTCCGGCACCGATGCCTCCGACATCAACAAGCTTCTGAAAATGCACCGCCAGATGGCGGACATGATGAAGATGATGGGCGGCAAGGGCAAAGGCGGCATGATGAAGCAGATGATGGGCGGCCTTGCCGGCAAGATGGGGCTCGGCGGCGGCATGGGCGGCATGCCCGATCTCTCCAACATCGATCCGAAGCAGCTCGAGGCGTTGCAGAAGCAGGCGGAAGCCGCTGGCCTCGGCAAGCCGGGCGGCGGCATGCCGGGCCTCGGCGGCGGTGGTTTGCCGGGATTGGGCGGCGCCAAGCTGCCCGGCCTCGGTGGTGGTTTCCCGGGCCTTCCCGGCCTGCCCAAGAAGAAGTGAAGGGACGCTTTGAACCATGACCGAGAATGAGATCAAAGCCCAGCTCTCCAGCTACCGTCAGTCGATCGACAATATCGACGCGGCGCTGGTGCATATCCTGGCCGAACGTTTCCGCTGCACCAAAGAGGTCGGCGTTCTCAAGGCCAAGTACAAGTTGCCGCCGGCAGACCCGGCGCGCGAGGAATACCAGATCGAACGCCTTCGCCACCTGGCCAAGGATGCCAATCTGGATCCGGATTTCGCCGAGAAGTTCCTGAACTTCGTCATCAAGGAAGTCATCCGGCATCATGAGCAGATCGCAGCGGATCACGCCGAACAGGGCGCTGCTGCAAAGTAACAAGGCCGCTTCAACAAAAAGCGGTCCGGACACATCCAAGGAGTAAATGAAATGGCACTGAAAATTCGTCTCGCACGCGGTGGTTCCAAGAAGCGCCCGTACTACCACATCGTTCTCGCCGACGCCCGTTCGCCGCGCGACGGCCGCTTCCTCGAGAACCTCGGTTCCTGGAACCCGATGCTCGCCAAGGACAACGATGCCCGCGTCAAGCTCGACGCCGACCGCATCAAGCATTGGCTCGACCAGGGCGCACAGCCGACCGACCGCGTTCTGCGCTTCCTGAACGAAGCCGGCCTTGCAAAGCGCGAAGCCAAGAACAACCCGGAAAAGGCAAAGCCCGGCAAGCGCGCTCAGGAGCGTGCAGCTGAAAAGGCCCAGAAGATCGCCGACGCTGCAGAAGCTGCTGCTTCCGCGGAATAATCCGGGATCTTCCCTTCATGAAACGGGCGGCATGGCGACATGCCGCCCGTTTTCGTTTCCATTCCCGTTCACTTCGGTTATGACGAACCAAACCTCGGCTTCGACATTAGGGACGCCATGACAAAGCTAGAAAATCCGGTGCTGATGGCAACGATCGGCGGTGCGCAGGGGCTGCGCGGCGAAGTTCGCGCCAAGGCCTATACGGCCGATCCGACCGCGCTTGGCGATTACGGCCACCTGCACAGCATGGATGGCCGCACCTTCGAGGTGCTTGAAATCCGCGAGATGAAGAATGTCGTCGTCGTGCGTTTCCGCGGGATCAACGACCGCAACGCCGCCGAGGCACTGAACGGCCTGGAACTCTATATAGAGCGCGACAACCTGCCCGACGACGAGCTCGATGACGACGAGTTCTTCTATGCCGATCTCGAGGGCCTCGAAGCACTCGACGACCAAGGCGTCAGTTACGGCAAGATCACCGGCGTGTTCGACTTCGGCGCCGGCGACCTCCTGGAGATCAAGGGTCCGGGCAAGCGTCCGGTGCTGATCCCCTTTTCGGAAGCCTCGGTTCTGGAAATCGACCTCGAAGGCGGCAGGATCACGATCGACCCGGTGGCATCCGGTCTCGTCGACAGCGACGACGATGGCCCGAAGTTCACGCCGGACGAGCCTGAAAACGACAAGCCGAAAAAGAAGAAGTGAGCGACGCGATGGCATTCCGGGCAACGGTGCTGACGCTTTACCCGGAGATGTTTCCGGGCCATCTCGGCTATTCCCTTGCCGGAAAGGCGATGGAACGCGGCCAGTGGGCGCTTGAGCCCGTGCAGATCCGCGACTTCGCCACCGACAAGCACCGCACCGTCGACGACACGCCGGCCGGCGGCGGCGCCGGCATGGTGCTGAAGCCCGACGTGCTCGCCCGCGCCATCGACACCGTCTCCGAAAACGACGCCCGCCCGCGGCTCCTGATGAGCCCGCGCGGCAAGCCGCTGACGCAGAAGCGCGTGCGCGAACTGGCTGCGGGCGAAGGCGTCATCATCGTCTGCGGCCGCTTCGAGGGTGTCGACCAGCGGGTCATCGACGCGCGCGAACTGGAAGAAGTGTCGATCGGCGACTACGTGCTGTCAGGCGGCGAGCCGGCAGCACTCACCGTGCTCGACGCGATCGTCCGCATCCTCCCCGGCGTCATGGGCAACGACCTCTCCGGCCTGCACGAAAGCTTCGAGGGCGGGCTCTTGGAGCATCCGCACTATACGCGTCCGCAGGAATGGGAGGGACGCGAGATTCCCGCGGTGCTGACATCGGGCAATCACGGCGCGATCGAGAAATGGCGGCGCGAACAGGCGGTTAAGCTGACGCGCGAGCGGCGGCCTGATCTGCTGGACGAGTAGGGCTTGCGGCGACGGCGGGATAGTTGAGCGTCAGTGGTAACCCATTGAAACGCCGAGTGAAGCACCCTCTCGACGTCATGCTCGGGCCCGTC
>UCEU01000081.1 GCA_900471485.1 Hyphomicrobiales bacterium | reverse complement strand
GGGTTGGGGAGGGGACTTCATGGCAAGGTTTGGGGAGGGGACTTTTTCACGAACTGAAGAGAGGCCTTTGCCTAAACCGCCCGCATCAACCCGCCATCCACCTTCAGGCTCTGCCCGGTGATATACCCCGCGCCCTCGGATGCCAGGAAGGAGATGGTGGCGGCGATTTCGGCGCTGGTGCCGTAGCGGCCCATCGGCACGCTGTTGCGGCGTTCCTCGGTGGCCGGCAGGCTGTCGATCCAGCCGGGCAGCACGTTGTTGATGCGGATATTCTCGACGGCATAGGTGTCGGCGTAGAGCTTGGTATAGGCGGCCAGCCCGGCGCGGAAGACGGCTGATGTCGGGAACATCGCCGACGGCTCGAACACCCAGGCGGTCGAGATGTTGATGATCGAGCCGGACTTCTGCGCCTGCATGACCGGCGTCACCAGTCTCACCGCCCGGATCACGTTCATCAGGTAGACGTCGAGGCCGGTATGCCACTGCTCGTCGGTGATCTCGGTGATACCGGCGCGCGGGCCGTGGCCGGCGCTGTTGACCAGTACGTCGACCCGGCCCCACCTGTCGGTGGTCTCGTCCACCAGCCGCTTCAGGTCGTCGTTCGATTGGTTGGAGCCGGTGACGCCGATGCCGCCGAGCTCGGCGGCCAGCGCCTCGCCCTTGCCCGAGGACGAGAGGATCGACACCTTGAAACCATCGGCCGCAAGCCGCCGCGCCGCCGCGGCCCCCATACCGCTGCCGCCCGCCGTGATGATTGCCACTTTTTCTACTGACACGCCTTTATCCTCTCTGGCCGATGCTATTGAGTGATGGTTTGGAACGGCAAACTATCATCTCCGCCACGGCAAGGCGAAACAGTTCTCCTGCCGTCTGCCAGTAGGAAAACTATCGAATGAGCGGTCAACTCGGAAAACTGCCGTCGCTGAACGGCCTGCGCGCCTTCGAGGCAGCCGCCCGCCATCTGAACTTCCGGCTGGCGGCCGAGGAGCTCGGTGTCACCCAAGGCGCGGTGGCCCAGCATGTGCGCGGGCTGGAAGCCGAGCTCGGCGTCAGGCTGTTCGACCGGCTGCCGCGCACGCTGGAGCTGACCGGCGAAGGCCGCTTCTACATCGCCGACATCAGGCGTGCCTTCGAGCTCATCGCCCGCGCCACCGGCGATCTCAGGCCGCAGCCGGTGCGCCTGACGATCAGCACGACGCCAACCTTCGCCTCGAAATGGCTGATCCCGAGGCTTTCCGATTTCACCGCCCGCCACCCGGATCTCGACATCCATATCCTGGCGACCGATCGGCTCTCGAACTTCCAGAACGACGGCGTCGATCTCGCCGTGCGCTACGGCAGCCCGCCCTTCGGTCCGGGCCTTGCCGCGGAGCTGCTGTTCGAGCAGGAGATCATCGCCGTCTGCAGCCCGCTGCTTTCCGGCGAGCCGCTGGCGTCGATGGAAGACCTCGCGCGCCACGCCCTGCTGCATGACGCTCATAATTTCTGGCCCGAATTCCTTGAGCGCAACTTCGGCGACCGCCCGACGCGCGAAAAGCCTTCCTTTCGCGGCATCAGCTTCAACACGACGGCGCATGCCATCGACGCTGCCATCGCCGGCCAGGGCATCGTGCTGGCCACCCGCCAGTTCGTCGCCCGCGATCTCGCCGAAATGAGGTTGGTCCAGGCGCTGCCCCAAAGCTTCCGCCCGCCCCAGGACTTCTACCTCGTCTGGCCGCGCTACCGGAAATCTCCGGCGCTGGAGCGCACCATCGCATGGCTGCTGGAGGCGGTGGGCAATCAAAAGTCCCCTCCCCAACCC